>CAVYWT010000001.1:0-1167500 GCA_963772405.1 uncultured Acidobacteriota bacterium
GAATCAAGCGGTACAGCATATTGGTCGCAAGCTCGGCTTGTTGTTCTGCGCGGCGTTGCGGCAAGACACGGATGCGAAAATCGTTGTTGATGGGTGGCGAGTAGAGCGGCGAATCACGACGGATGAAGCTGGACGGCCCGCCAAGGATTATGTTTTCTCCGCTGATGGGCCCGCTGATGTCCCGCTGGTCGAGCCCGCTGATAATCCTCGGGTTTCCGCTAGTCCCGCTGATGATTCTGAAATGACGCAACGGAGGACAGAAGGCAGGATTGGAGAGACAGTGTGCGCAAATTGCAAACCATCAGCGGGACCAGCGGAAACCAGCGGAACAGCGGATTCTAGATCGTTCGTCGAAACGAAACTTCCCGGCTCGGAGGAATCGCAATGGACGTGTTGACGCTGATTGATCGTGGGGGCGATGAGGCTGACTTTCGTTGCCAAAGGAGACCAACTTGAGATCACAGGACGCCACGAGTTGAGACCACTGGTGCTGGAGATTATGTCGCGAAAGGCCGACGTGCTGCTTGCATTGCAGACGACGGACGTATCACCTGAGCCACCGTGCCCTAGATGCGGCAGTGCGGATACTGGCACGTGGTGCTTGCGCTGGCGCCACGCTCGCCAATCGCGCATTGCGCCCGCCCCAGAATCGCATCCCGACGAGCAAGTGTTCACCGCTGACGGCTGGATCAACGGCACAATCAACCCGGACGAAGTGCCGCCGTGTCCCATCTGCGGCTCGCTTACCGCCTGGCAGTCGCTTGCCAAGACTTGGCGATGCGCGCGGTGCGACCCACCGCTCGCCGCGAATCGACTGTCTAACTCCGGAGTCCATTATCGCTTTCCACTCGCTTCGCAGGAGCAATTCGTGACTAATTCATTCGTTTGCGTTTACAATGATGTCGGCCAGCTCGTAGACCTTCATGTGCTGCCGCGCGGTACTTTGGGCTCATCACGGCCACCTAACAACACTCGACGTTACCACCGATTTGCTACTCGTCCAAACGACATTGAGCCTACCGGAGTACCGCCAGCTATTGCGAAAATTCCCCACGGCGAAGTGATGGCCAACTCGGCCGACTACGCCGCAAATTATTAGGATCGCCGGTATTTCATTCGCGAGGAAAGGCATCAGAATGGTGAGCATTGGGCGTGATCAAGGCGGACAACGGAGGATCCTCTTCGTTGCCGCTGATGGCAAACGGCGAACAATTCGGTTGGGTAAGGTGCCTCAACGAGCCGCCGAGGCCATTAAAGTAAGGTTGAACTTCTCTTAGCTGCCGTCGTCTCAGGGTGCGGATGGACAGTGAGACGGCAAGATGGGTTCAGCCTCCTGCTCAATTGAGGCACAAGCTCGTCGCGGTAGGGCTGCTGCCCGTCTCAGCAGACTCCGAACTTCCGCAAACTCTTGGTCCTTTCCTTGAACACTACTTCGGGACCCGAGCGAAGCTCAAGCCCAACACTATTCGGAACTATGCGACGACGAAGAAATTGCTCCTGGAGCAATTCGGCGCGAACGAAAATTGAGCCAAATATCGGCTGGCGATGCGGACTCGTGGGCGCGAGGCACTGCGAAAAAAAATGTCAGCCGCGACTGTGAGTCGAGAGGCTGGAAGCGTGCGCGTCAATTCATGCGAGCAGCGGTCCGCAGTCGAATCATCGCCGAAAACCCGTTTGCGGGCGTGCCGACACCTGCACAAGTCAACGCGAGTCGTGAGTACTTCGTCACCCCATTGGAGGTTAGGGCTGTGCTGGATTCGTGTCCCAGCGCGGAGTGGCGACTAATCGTCGCGCGAGCCGCTGGGCGGCCTCCGGTGTCCCTCTGAGCATCTATCGCTCACCTGGGCCGATGTGGATTGGGACCGCCAGCGAATTACTGTGCACAGCCCAAAAACCGAGCATATCATAGGAGGCGAAACACGAAGCATCCCAGTCTCTTCCCACAGCCCTTCCTCGAGGACGCGTTCGAGATCGCCGACGACGGAAAACATGTGATCACACAGTACCGTCAGGCGAACACAAATATGCGAGTTAATTTCTTGCGCATCTGAAACGAGCCCGGCGTGCGACCTTGGCCGCGTCTGTTTCATAACATGCGGAGCTAGTCGACAGACCGAACTGTCGGGTGAATTTCCTTGCACGTCGTTTTCGCCGGCCAGGCAATTCCGCCGCGGTGGCAAACCAGCACTATTTGCAAGTCACGGACGATCATTTCGCGGCAGCTTTGGGAAATGCCAGCGATCCACTGCGGCACAGAAAGCGGCACACTCTGGCCCCGTTCCGACGATTCCGTGGCACAGAATCCGGCACAGCAACCGCACGCGACAGCTGCAACGGATGGCAAATGGACAAGCTCAAGAGAAACCCCGTCAACTCTGCTGGGGATTTTCCGGGTCGTGCGCTCGTTCTTGCGAACGTACCCTAGCAAAGCGACCTAGTACCCCCTAGGGGAGTCGAACCCCTGTTCCCGGACTGAGAACCCGATGTCCTAGGCCACTAGACGAAGGGGGCGTGGTTGGTCATGCGGGTAACCATCGGCTCCGCATCGCCATGAAGTTAACAATTCCACTCCCTACTCGTCAATCGCCCCTGTGAACTCTCGCGCTCTTCTTCGGCGCTTTTGCTAGCGCCGCACTTTATCGCCGGTTCTCGGTCTGCCGGACTCGGGGTCACCGTGCCACCCACTTGCTTTCCCCTGCTCCGTTTTTCCACTTGTCCCGGCCTCTTCGTATCTGCCTGTCTTTACCCACCCACGCTGTTTATCCACGCTGCTTGCCCACGCTGCTTGCTGTCGCTGCTTGCTGTCGCTGCTTGCTGTCGCTGTTTACGCGTGGCGTTGGGAACTGAGCTGTGTTCCCTCGGCTGTGTTCGCTGCGCACCCGGTGAGCTGGCGAGTTCTGGCGAGTAGGCGGGCGGGTTCGGGCTTTTCTGGTCGTTGAAAATCGTGTATCAGTTCGCCGCCTAGCTCTGCCCCGAGGCGTGGGCTGGGCGGTTTTCGCTGAAAAACAAAAAACCACTGGATCGACTTTAACGATTGGGCCGAATTTAACGTTGACGGATACCGGTCCCAGCGGGCAATCCCCCCTTAGTCTTGAGGTGTGTTGTGGCCAAGTCACTGAATTCCAAGCGGTTCGCCTGGCGTCGTGCTGGAGATGGTTGCTATCCCACTGCTGTGGGGCATGATCCTTACGTTTGCCTACTATTTTGCGGTGCACCGCGGAATTCTTGCGAGTCCGCTATTGGCCCGATACACGGCGGGGCACTGGGTAGAATATGCGAAGTGGGCATGTTCTTTGTCGGCATTGCAGCCGTGGCACGCCGCGGGCGGTTGGCGTTCTCGCAGCTCCTGGCGGTGTGATGCTGCGCAGCTCCCGCCGCTGGAATCAGAACAACTCGCTTCTCAGTTGGCCACGTACGACAACTATCTGACATCACTGCCCGAGTCCCAGCAAGAGGGAGCGTATGTGCGGCGACTCCAGTCCGCCTTGTCGCACGTGCAGCGTCATTCCTCGGCTGCGCAGCTGGAAGACGAGCTCAAGTACCTGGCTGACGTCGAAGCAGAACGGACGCACGAAGGCTATTCGCTGGTACGGATGATCATCTGGGCAACGCCGATGCTGGGTTTTTTGGGAACGGTAATCGGCATCACGTTGGCGCCAGGCGACCTTTCGCCAGAAGCCTTGGTTAACTCGCCGAAAGAAGCGATGGAAGGTTTGTTGTCGGGATTCAGTATCGCCTTCGATATGATGGTGCTCGCGCGAACGCTGTCAATCTTTCTCATGTTTACTCAATTTGTGACTCAGCAGATTGAGTCGCAATTGACGTCACTGGTTGATCGTCGGGTTTCCGAGGACTTGTCACCGTTCTTTCGTTCGCCGCAAGCAATCGATGATCCGCAGGTGGTAACATTGCGGCAGCTGGCGTCGACCATGTTGGAGTCGACGGACGCGAACAGTCGCCGGCAAGCCGAGCTCTGGAAGACGGCCCTCGATCAAGCTCATCGTCAATGGGCAACGCTCATGCAATCCGCGGGCAGTGCGGTGCAGGCGGCCGTCGCGGGCGCGAGCCGTGCAGCAGGGACTTGAGACACATACAAAGAACTTGGCTCAAATCGAACAATCGGCCAGCGTCGTCGCTCAAGAGAATTGGCAGCAATGGTGCGAAGTTTCCCTCGAGACTCTGCAGCAGCTGAACGCCCACCAAGCTCAAGTACGGCAACAAAGCGAGATCCTGAATCAAGTGTTGCAGGCGACGGGGAATGTCATCAAGCTGGAGGACGCCCTGAACCAGAATCTGTGCGCTTCTTCGGGTGCCAAGAACTTCGAAGATACGGTGATGAGTTTGTCGGCGGCCATTCACCTGCTCAGCTCACGCCTTGGCCGACCGGTGCCGCGTGAGTCGCAGGTCAAGCTGGACGCGAGCCTGCAGGAGTGCGGTATGAACGCACATCCGCAGTTCGGGTGATGAAGTAACGCTGTTTCCCTTCCTGGCGGTGCTGATCTGCACGATGGGGTCGTTGATCGTGCTGTTGGTCGTCGTTGTCCAGCAAGCCAAGGCCACGGCGGATGACGTCGCGAAGCAACAATCCCAGCAAGTCGCTGCGGCTGATGTTGCTGCGGGTGAGCTGGCCAGCGAGCTGGAAGAATCAGACGGTGCATTCAGGTCATCAATTCATCGCGCGAACAATCTGCTACTGGAACACGAGCGGCAAAAGGTGCGAACTCAGCTATCTCGAGGACGAGATTCGTCAATTGCCGCTAGCGGCTGCTGCGGGCCGCCGAGGAGGCAGATCCACATCGAACAGCTGGCTCAGTCAAAGGACCAGCAGTCTCAAGATGCAAACCGTAACAAGTTAGCGCCTGCGAACAGCTAGATTATGCGCGAGCACTTGCGCAGGCCCGCATGGACCATGAACGCAAGGAGCCCGCTTATTCGGTCGTCCCCTATCTAGGAACGAACGGCACGCGCCGCCGACCCATTTTTATCGAATGCTTGGCCGATCGGATCGTTCTGCAGCCGGAAGGCATTGAGCTGGCCGCCGAGGATTTCGAGGAACCCTTGACCCTATGGACAATCCGTCGGCAGCATCGCTGCGTGCCCAACGCGAGTATTTGCAGGATGCCGCTGCAGGAAAAGGCGAGACAGCCTACCCGTTAATTATTGTGCGGCCTGATGGTGCAATCCTATGCGGCGGTGTGTGCGGCAATGCAGAGTTGGGACACGGAGTTCGGTTACGAACTGATTGATGCTGACATGAAGTTGTCTTATCCGGCAGCGGATCCGCGCGAAGAAGATTGTGAATGAGGCGATTGCCGAGGTGCGTATGTGCGAACTGCTGCAGTCGATCGCGCCGTGCGATTTGGCCGGGCGACGCCTGCCCGCTTGACCGCGTCGAAATCGGGTGGGTTCGTTGCCGAAGGCGGCGAGCGGCCTCGCCCGACCGGAAGTAGTCGGCCCAGCGGTGGTGCAAGCGGCGGTTGGGTACGCCTTGACAAGGATCCGGCCGCCGGTCAGGACGTGTCGCCGCTGCGACCCCAGTCAATGCGCAAGGTAACGGCCAGTTGAGTTCGGATGACGGCACTGGCGGCGGAACGGCGGCCGACGCCGGCACGGCGGGCGTTGGCGTGCTGGACGATCTTCGTGTTGCCGGAGGATCGCCGAGCGGCAGCGGGAGAGCGAATGGAACACGCGGCATGCGCGGCAGTGATCGCGCCGACACGGCGGTCGGTCCTCACGCGACAGGAAGCGACTCGACGGGATCTGGCTCCGCGAATTCCGCCACCCGGGGCGATTCGGCCGGCGAACCTGCATCCGGTGAACGTGTGGCCGGTGAACGTGTGGCCGGTGAACGTGCTGCTGGTGGTGCGCGAACAGGGTCCGCAGCACGGCCCGCCAACGCCGACTCACTGGCAGCATCAGGCGGCTCCAGTAACACCGGCTCCAGTGACAGCGGCTCCAGTGACAGCGACGCGGGCGGCAGCGACGCGCGTAACGACGGGAATGCGGGCGGTGCAACGCGAGTTGCGGGTGGCAGTTCCGGTCCACGTGGGGCGAGTGGTGGCAATGCAAGCGGCGCGGGCGGGCCGGCGGGAAGCGGCGGCGCGAGTGGCGCCGGAAGTGGCAATCCGTTCGCAGCGGCCGGAGCACCTCCGTCCATGGCCGACGCGAGGGAGCGACTGGGGGTTGCCCGAACGGGCCGGCGACGCGACCGGTATCACTCGACCGATCAGTGTGGCCTGTTATCCCGATCGGCTGATCATGTTTCCGGAAAATCCGGTCCGCGGTCGTCCCTTCGAATTGTCGGTTGAGGGACCGATGCAAGACGAAATGGACGAGCTTGTGGTGCGCATTTGGAAGCGAATGGAAAACTGGGGCATCGCCGGCGTGCGCATGTATTGGAAGCCGGTGCTGCAAGTCCAGGTCGAAGCGGGTGCGGAGGAACGCTATGCCGAACTTGCCGCTGCTTGCTGACAGTGGCATCGTGGTCAAAAGGAAATAGTGAATGAGACGCCGTCGTCGAAGGCGAAGAGGATCAAGCGGGTGGCGGTGACGCATTTCTAGACGTCGTTGCCAACCTCGTGGGCATTCTCGTCATCCTGGTCATGGTGGATCGGCGAACTGGACAGATGCTGACGTCGAATCGAATCCGGCAGAAGTCGTTGCGACGCCGAACGAACCCATGCTGGCCCGCGATCGATTGCGCGACGAGAGCAAGCGACTTGAAACGAATGCGCACGAATTTCAGCAGCAGGTTGAGCAGTTGCAGGCGATTGTGAAGTCGCGTCAAGTGGAACGTCAACAATTGCAAGTGTTGTTGAACGCGGCCCGGCGCGAATTGGACGAACGTCGGGCGTCAGGTAGTGACGGCCAGAGTGAAGTGGTGGCGACAGCCGAGTCGCGGAAATCGAGGCCGAATTAACGCGACTCGAACGCAGCGCCGCACGTTGGAAGCGGACGGCGATCGGCCGATTGAGTTAGAGCATCTACCGACGCCGCTGGCGAAAACAGTCTTTGGGCACGAAGAGCATTTTCGGCTCAAGGGTGGGCGATTGGTTTACGTGCCCTTGAATGAGCTGACGTTGATGCTCAAAGACGAGTTGCCGCAAAAGGTCTGGCGGCTCAAGGAAGTGCCGCAGTTCACGGAAACCATCGGGCCGGTGCAGGGGATTCACTCGCGGTACACGATGATGCGACGCGATGTCGCAGCCACGACTCCGGCGGGCACCGTGGTGCGGCAATTGGCCGAACTGGATCAGTTCATCGTGCCCTTGTCCGAAGAGATTGGTGAACCGCTGAACGAAGCACTGGACGATAACTCGCAATTTGGTCAGCTACTAGAAACACTTCGTCCGGCGACGGTGATTACCGTGTGGACTTACCCGGACAGCTATCGCCAGTTCCGCGACCTCAAAAAATGGCTATATCAACGCGGATTTGCGTCGGCAGCTCGGCCCTTGCCCGAGGACCAACCGATCACGGGGTCACCCCACGGATCGCGATCCGCGTGAATAGTACTCTTGAAGTCCGACTGACCTGCGAGTCGCAGTGCGCTGTTGCCGCGTCACGGGTCCAGATTCTTGCGTTGTTGCACGCGGTTGGCGATCGTGTCGAGCAGTTCGCTTAATTCGGAATCTTGCAGATTCTGCCGCAGTCCCATCGCTTCGGGCAGCAAATCGCCCATGCTTTTCTCATCTCTCAAGCGATCGAACACGATGACTTGTCCGGCGAGTCCGACCGCGGAATTCACGCTCGGAGGGGGGAAGTTCGGCCAGTCTTGGGTTTCTGGGCGTCGCCGTAACGCTGCAGATTGAGATAGTACAGAGCCAATTGGTATTGGGCGCGACGGATGTAGTATTGGTTGAGAGGATGATTCGTGTCGGGCGGATGGAACTTGGCGACACTTTGATACGCTTCCTCCGTGCCTTCCGTGACGGCATACCAGTACTGTTCCAACGCCGGGACGGGCACGTCACCGTTCACGCCCCACTGCTCCTGCCGTATCTGATTATTGCTGCTTTGGATGACAAACCAGAATCCTGTCGAAGGCCTCCAGACGGCAATATCATCCTTACCGTCACCGTCGTAGTCGGCGGGCACGAGTTTATCACCGGCAGCTCCGAACGGCTGGATGAGAACTCCGCCCGTGCTCCGTGAAATATGGAACGACAGCGTAGACGGTCGGTAAACCGCGAGATCGGTAATGCCGTCGCCGTCGTAGTCAGCGGGAACCGGAAGATCGGTCGAAACTCCCCAGTTTCGAACCAGGCTTCCGCCGGTGCTTCGGAAGATCCACCATTGTCCGGTCGATGGCCGGTACACGGCGTGGTCGGCCTTGTTGTCGGCGTCATAGCGGCCGGGTACGGGGATGTCTCCGGTTGCACCCCACGCAAACGCATCGTAGTTTGTCCCGGCATTGAGACTGGTATACCAAACGCCCGTGGCTGGACGGTACACCGCGAAGTTCGCCGTTCCGTCGCCATCGTAATCGGCTGTCACGACGCGATCGCCCCCGACGCCAAATTGCGGCGCCTGGACTGTCAGATCCGAGCTGCGAAGAACGAACCAGAAGCTTTGATCGGATGAAGTCGCACCGGCACGATAGACGGCAAGATCGGCTTTTCGGTCGCCGTCGAAATCGAAATCGGCGGCTGACGTCGGTGCGGCTGTAACCGTTATCGTAAAGTTTTTTACAGCGGTCAGGCCGCAACTGTCAGTCGCAGTCACCGTAACGGTATGCGGCGAGCCCGCGATCGGTCCCGAGTTCGACGCCGTGACGATGCCCGTTACGGGATCGACAGAAAGCGTTCCGGTGAATGTTGGCGATGTCGCGGTGACGGTTGCCAGTGCTTGATTGTCAGACGGAACAGCGTCCGGTTTGATGACGAGCTTGCAGCTCGTCACGACCGTCTGGTTGGCGTAGTTGCCAACTGTCGGCGACGGATTCGCCGTGACGTTGATCACGAGATTCGCATCTTGCGTCAAACCCTTGCCATCGGTCGCTCTCAGTACGATCGTGTTGTCGCCCGTCGCTGCGTTGCAAAGGGCTCGGACGTCGGCCGAGATGGAACCGTTGGTGTTTACGATATTTGTGACCTGCATTCCGGTCGGAACGGTCTGTGCGACCACGTTGACGGCACCAGGTGTCGACACATCATCAGACACCGTTGCGATCACAGAGTTGCTTGCCGGGTTGCCCTGGATGCGTGTCAGCCCGGCCGTCGGGGTCAGGATGGGAGGCCCGGTAATTACCTGCGGATTGCCGGTCAAATTACCCGTCGACGTGTTGAAACTGGCGTCGCCGCTATAGACAGCGGAGATCGTGTGATTGCCTACCGTCAGGCCATTCGTCATGCACGCTGCTGAACTCGCGGAGACCGCCACCGCAGAGCATCCGGTGATCGGTGTCATTCCATCGCGAAACTCGACGGTGCCCGATGGCGTGCCCCCACCCGGAGCTGTGATGCTGATCGTTGCTGTGAACGTGATCGTCGTACCCTGTGGAGCCGGGTTCTGCGACGAGGTAAGACCCGTGGTTGTATTCGACATTCCGACACCCTGCCCGCCGGAAAGTGTTCCGATGTTTGCGTTGTAGCCGGTTGCTCCGCTTCCGCCGCCTGAGTATTCGGCGGTGATCACCCGGGTGCCAACCGCCAGGGTTGAGATACTCGTCTGAGCCGTGCTGACGTTGTCGTTGAGAGTGCCAACGACGACCGGGACGGCCGCGCCGATGTTAACGCCGTCGGCCTTGAACTGGACCGTTCCCGGCGGGTCACTTACACGCGAAGGTACGCCGGTCATTGTTGCCGTGAACGTAACGTTCTGGCCGAACACCGATGGATTAAAGTTGGACGCAACCGCCACCGTCGTGTGATCGATATTCGTCACGGTGGGGTTTGCCGAGCCGGCGACATCCGGATCATCTGTCAAGACGGTGGTGAAGTTGCCTGAGACGGACCCTTGGTTCGAGACCGTTGTGGCCGCCGGCAATGCGTTGCCGATCACCGCACGGAACGTGATCGTCGTCGACTTGCCCGCGGGAATTACGAAGCCGGTTCCGCTGCCGTTGACCGTTATCGTCTCGCCCGATTCGGGTTTCGTCGCCGGGATGTTGTCTTCTGACTCATCGCCACCAGTCTCCTGCGAATAGACCGTAGGCGAGATCATATCCGCGAGTCTCGCAATCACCGTGGCAGCGAAGGTTGGTTCATCCACGACGCTTTCGCCTTTCATCGCGGGCTCGGGCATAGGATCAGGTAGAGAAGATCCGATCGACGCTTTGAGTTTTGGATGAGAACGCTGTTCTTCCGGAATGTTTGCTCCGGCAACCTGATCTCCTACCGATGGAAGGGTGCTGAGGAACGCCAACGGCTCACGATAAGATGAATCAAACACACTCACCTTGTAGTCATTCTGAACCCAAGCCGTATCACGATTTTCGACACGTTCGGTAAAAGTCGAAGGCTGAAGGCACGGCGTCGCACCGCCGGTATAGTTTCCCGCCGTAGCGGGTGCGTCCACGTAGGCGTCCACAACTGTTCCCGCAATATTATTCTGAGACAAGACATAATTCTCGACAGCAACAAGGCTGGCAAACGGTCCGTTGGGGGCACCAACCAGTCTCATGCTCGATGCTCCGGTGCTCACTCCGAGAATTATGTCGTTGGCGTTAAATGGATCCCCTGTGCTGAAATCGTTAGCCAAAGGGCCCGCTCCGCCTAGTTGGGCGCAGACGTCTATATCGTCGCTGGTGCTGGGCCCTCCGGCGGTTAACGCAAATCCGGTAAAAGCTCCGGGACCCGGAAGGTTACTGAGGTTGCCCGTAACTGTAAGATCGACATTGTAGCTTCCACCCGTGTTGTCGGCGTAGATGGCGGCATTACCGCTGTAGCGGTGGATCTGATTGTTTATGAGTGCGACAGTAACTTGTCCTTTGGGACCGGTGCTGTTGTCGGCGAAGGAGAAGAAAATTCCATTGCCTGTCGCGGAGCCCGAATTAGCTGTGGCCGCAACCCCGATGACATTGTTGTTAAGCGTACCGCTCAGGGAAGTAGCCACCGCAGAACCTAAGCCAGGCGTGCCAAGCTGCAGTGTAATTGCGTCTGCCGTGTGCCCCGCTCATCGTGTTGTTGGATACGTTAAAGGTATTGTTGCTAAATCCAGCGATGGTCAGATTACTGCCGCCGATTATGTTCCCCGCATGATTGTTTGT
Organism: uncultured Acidobacteriota bacterium; assembly: GCA_963772405.1. Taxonomy (GTDB): domain Bacteria; phylum Acidobacteriota; class Blastocatellia; order Pyrinomonadales; family Pyrinomonadaceae; genus OLB17. The sequence goes on from CAVYWT010000001.1 coordinate 11,210, forward strand.
GATCGTGTTGTTTTGAAAGATCGTATCCATCGAGATGGCGAGCGACAGGGTCGGTTCCTGGCCGGTAAAATTGGCAGCATTGCCCGGCGATCCGGTAAAGGTATTGCCGGTGACCGTCGAGTTTAGGATCGTACTTCCGCTCGATGCTCGTCTCGCTACAACAGTCAGGGCCGCATTGCCATTGAGATGGTTGAGACCATATGTTGATCCCGTAATATTCAACCGGTTCAACGTACCGCCGCCGTTGCTGAGCTGCATGTTGTCCACCCGGCCCGCGCTGATGTTGTTGTTTGTGAATGTCCCCGTCCCCGTCAGGCCAAGCGTGCCGTCGGTCTGATTTCCAAAATAGATCGCACCTTCGCCGATACCGCTTGCGCTGGTTCCTTGTAAGTTGGCGTTGATGCTGCCGGCGACGGTCGGCGTTGGCGAGCCAACAGTCGAATACGCCAATGTGAAGTTATTCACCGAGAAGCCACGAATGCCGTGGTTTTGATTAATTCCGGTGATGGACACGCGTCTAAGAGAAACATTCTGCGCGTTTTCCAGGTAGACAGCATTTCCCGCGATTGCACCATCCGCACCCAACATACCTGCAAAGGATCCGCCGGTTCCGTTGCCGCCGACCGTGGTGTTCGCGTTGTCGCCGATAATAGAAAAACCCGTTCCAGACGTATTTCGCAAAATGATCCCATTGGCTCCGCCACTCGCCGAGACGCTCGTCAAAGTCATATTGAGTGGAGTTGTTACGGCCACGCTTGTACCGACGATTTCAACCGAAACCGCTGTTCCGGATGCGGGAATGGTTCCGCTCGTCGTGGTAATAATACCGGTGTTGCTTGTCGCATGAAGGGACCGTTGGCCGGCGTCTGGAGATATATCGAGGTCGGCAAATGAAACGGCGCCCGAATTGGCGTTCAGAAAAACGCCCGTGCCGCCGCACTGTGTCGCGTTGACATTAGCAAACGTAACAGCCGTCGCGCTCGTTTTGAATATCAATGCAGCGTCCACCCGGATTAGTAAAGGTAGATTGCCCGCTGATCGTCGCCGCGCCCTCCGCCGACACCGTGAAGGAATCCAACACCTGAAACGTTGGTCGTTGAAAGGGTGCCGAAGCTTCGTGTGCCGGCCGAATTATTTTGAAGGGATACACCGTCGGTACCCGCAGTGATAGCAGTATTGCCAAAACTGATATTGCCAGTGGTGGTGCCGACCAGGATGCCTTGCGTTGTGGAACTGATGGTCGTAGACCCGAAACTTGCTGCCAGGCTTGAGGCCGAAATGGAAATTCCCTGGGAACCGGCTCCGGAAATAGAAGTCGAACCTGAAACGCTTAGATTGCCACCGATCGACGTCAAGCTGACCCCCGCCCCGCCGGGAGCGCTCGTCGCCGAAAAACTGCCGAACGTCGCCGCGAGTGTCCCGGTGCTCAGGTTTAGAAGCCGTCCGGTGCCGGTCAGATCCATATCGGAGATCGACAGCGTTCCGATACCCGTGCCTGAAATATCGACAGCCGTCGTGTTGCCGATATTGAACCCGCGCAAGGTGTTTCCCGAGCCAACGTTTACACCGTTTGTGCTTGCAGACACGGTCGTTACCGTCGGGCTTGTTCCACCTGTCGCCGGTAGAGCATCACTCCCCGTCGGTGGAGTCAATCCTGTAATTGTGGAAAGCGACGCTGATGCACCCTGGCCGATCAATCTTTGATTCGCGAGGAGTGTAAGGCCGCCTGTGTAGCTGCCGGTAAAGAGAAAGATATTGTCCCCGGCCCCGTCCGCGGCGACCGGATCGAAACAACCCGTCCCGACCAGACAGTTGAAAGGCGAGGACAGGCGACCATCGCCTCCGCCAGGAGCGGCAGAGTTTACAAACCAGATCATACCGCTGACATTGAAGGTCACGGTTCCGTTACCAGTCGCGCCGCCCGGATCGGTTACGGTGTATGTAAAAGTATCCGTTCCCTCGAAACCCGGCGCCGGATTAAAGACAAAACTGCCATCCGGGTTCATCGTCACGTTTCCGCCATTGGTACTGGTTGCGCCTGCACTCGCGGTCAGCCCGGTGTTGTTTCCGGTATTTGGATCGATGTCGTTGACGAGAACGCCGCTGCCTGCGGCGATGGTGATTCGGACGTTCCCGGTTGCGCTGTAAGAATCGTCAAAAGCGATCGGCGAAGCGTTGACCGAACCGCCAACCAGCGTCAGTGTATTCGGCAGCGTATCCGTGAAGACAGTGCTCGTCGCGGGATCGGGTCCCGTGTTATTGATCGTCACCGTGTACTGAAGCGTGTCGCCGGGATCCGCGCGCCCATCGCTATCCAAATCAGTAAACAAAGCATCGACCTTCGTCGCTGAGATGACAGGCGCAAGCGCAGCAGCAGGCTCACCATTTTCATCGGCCCTTGAGATCAAGGTTCCCCAAAGGATTCCAACAGAAACAACGATGGAAATCGTCAGCGTCAATATGTAACGAATGGTCCTGCGGCGTGATGGGCTCGACATAGTTTTAACCTCGGTCTATAAGGGTTCGCTAACGAATTCAATCTCGCAAGGGGAACATCTTCTCTATCAACTGCGAGGCGGAAACACTCCCGTCAATGCTATACAGAAGTTAAGGGTCAGGTACGGCATCATGTTATTGTGCGGAAGCCCTCCGCCGCTCAGTGAAATACCCTGAGTCGACATAGGCACCGGCACTGGGCTCATCGTGCCGTAAAGATTGCCACTGGCCGGGCGATTGAACACATTGCCCTCCGGTGTTACGACACCTCCCAATGGCGTAGTTTGGGCGCCGACCGAATGGTTGTGCGATGCGATCTCACTCTGAAGCAGCGTGACGGTCTCGGATCCGCCTGCTTCTCCAATGAAATGTTGGGAAAGCCCGGGCCCCTGTCCCCAAAACATAGGAGCATTCCCCTGCAGATTGGGAAGCCCAAATGTGGTCTGTCCATTCCCGCCGTAAATGGTCCCAAGCAACGAAAACAATGCTGTGTTTTGTGAGATCGGGAGGAGCTGACCATTACAGAACGCCCACCCGCTCGGCGCAAAGTTGAACGGAAAGATTCTTATTTCTGCGACAAATGGATCTGCCATGTTTATCTCCTTGATGCCCCGCCTGTAAGAAACATATGAAGTCTCGCCAGCCTTACTCTCAACTCGGGGATGGGAAGATCCCGAACAGCGAAATTATGAAACTAACACAAAGGTAAGGTTGAAGATTTTCGTGCGGCTGAGTTCCGCCCGTAGCACGCCGACCGAGCCCGCATTCAGCGAAACCGTTGGAATTCCTGCCCGGTAGAATTTGGCTGCCGCCTGTCCGGTCAAGTTATCGGCGGGACTCTGTTGGGTCGGGATGTCATTGGTTGCCATCATCGTATGGCTGTGCGAAGGCAGTTGAGTAACCGTCAGGGTGACCCGCTCAGCTCCGCCGGTTTCTCCCAAAACGACGCCGCTGCCAAAGTGGATCGGTAGGCGGCCCCGGAGGTCAGGCAATCGGAAGGTAGTTTTACCGTCGCCGCCGTAGGTCGTACCTATCAGGGCAAACAAAGCGTCGTTCTCGCTGATCGGCAACAACTGTCCACTGCAAAATGCCCAGCCTGCGGGAGCAAAGTTCCCGCCGAACATCCGTATCTCGCCGATGTAGGGTTGTGCCATTATCTGCTCCTTAATTCTGGCTCGGGAAAATTCCCTGAAGCGCGATGCAAAAATTCAAAGTCAGGAACGGCTGCATATTCTGGTGAGCTTGACTGCCGCCGGTATTCGTCAAAGCGGTCGGACCCATCGCAACCAGGTTTCGGGGCGGACCGTATGCGTTACTAACCGTCGCCAGATAGCCGCCCGTTGCTACATTTGTATCGGCAGGAGTTGAAGTGCCGTTTAGAACGTGCCCGTGTGTCGGCATCTCGGCTTGGGTGAGTGTATGGGCCTGTTCGCCGGCTCGCTCTCCGAGTGTGTGACCACTGCCAGTATGGATCGGCGTCCGAGCTCGCAGATCCGGTAGCGCAAAGTTTGTCGTTCCGTTGCCGCCATAGGTCGTGCCAAGGAGCGAAAATAGCGCCTGGTTTTGATTGATCGGCAGCAGCTGTCCGTTACACAATGCCCAGCTGCGAGGAGCAAATCCGAAACTGAAAATCCTTATCTCGGACAGAAATGGTTCGGCCATTTGGGACCCTCCGAATCTACGATCTATTTGAAACCTGCTTGTTACTTAATGTGTGCTGGATGAATCAAGATGTCGGCAACGGTCGGAATGGTCCGTCCTTGCCAAATATTCTTTATTTTATGACGTTTGCGATATTAAGCTTTTGACGATTTACCGTCAAGGAGTTTTCAGTCTACGGATATATATACGCCGGCTTGGGCCGAAACCCAATTGCGGCTAAGACGCAAGCTTCAAAATTGTTTTGCTTATTTTGCAGCCCGACATCCCGCAATATTCTTTAATTTGCGGCGAGGCATTCCATTAGCACGTAAAATCCGTCAACCGTCTCTTTGTTAACAAATCCACGCCGCTCGAATGCTGGCATATAGGGATTGTTGATCGGTTATGGAGCGCAAAGACAGGTTGGCCATCTATCCTTATTCGATAAAACGATTGAAGACCGCTTCGTAATACATGAATTCGGCATCCTTTCGTACCGGTACCAGAAAGATCGCGAGATCGCCAAGCACCTTGTGCTTGGTTTCGTATGTCATTTGCGGAAGAAACGGATGGAGCGGGCCCCGGAAAAGGATAGAGAACTGCTCCTGTCGCGGCGTTGAGCCGAGGTCGTTGCATTCGATCAATTCAAGTTCAACCGCATCTCCGTCGTCATGTTGAATGCTGAACCGGGTATTTAGATTGTCCCGAAAAGTGCTTTCAGAAATATTATCCATAACCTTTGCACCTCATATTAATCTTTTGACGCTGGAGCGAGCGACCCATAGACCCACTCCATTAGGAGATCCGACCCATTTTCTTGCACCGCCTGAAAGCCAAGCCGCTCATAGAGCTCTCTCGCGGGATTGAGGACTCTAACATTAAGACGGACGGGCTTTTCGGACGCTCGGGCTGATTCGAGCAATCGTCTGATGATCATCGTTCCAATTCCTTTACCTTGCGATCGCCGCACGACTGCTATATCGACCAGCCGGAACTCTTCGGGTAACTCCGCAACAAGCATACGACCGATCAGTCCATCATCGAGCAAGATCATAGAGTCCTGTGCGCCCGGGTATTTTGCCGCGAAACCTAGCGACCTTGCGTTGTGTTGCAGTCGAACAAACGCATCTTCTTGCTCTTTGCTCCAACCCCAGCCTGACATCTCGTCCTTGCGAGTTTCGCGATAGAGCTCGAGCAAAAATTCAGCGTCAGAATCAACATATTCGCGAAGTACGACTTTCATAACAAAGATATTGCAACGATCGGGAATGAAGGCTAAACTTACGACGTTTCCGGCTTGCCCTCCAATTTATTGTAACGATAAACCGAGGTACACAAAGAATGAAGATCACACGACGAAAGTTCTTGAAAACCAGCTCGTCAGCTGCGGCCCTCGGAGCGGGAGCGCTTTTTTTGCCCCGATTCGCAACTGGGCAGACCGTGGAAAAGGGTTCTACCATTGACACCTCAGGCCACCTCGGCGGATGGGATCCCTTCAATGCTATTGCTAATTTCAACAAAGCCGATTTCGAAGGTCAGGTCGGGACCGAGTTCACTTTGTTATCGCAGACTTACGGGCACCGGAGCGCTACGCTTATCGGTGTTCGCGAGCCGACCAAACGCAATGGTGAGCGTACCCAGGGCTTTTCGCTCGTGTTCAAGGGTCAAGAATGGCAGGAGGTTAACCAGGATGTGTACTACGTCGCTCACCCCAAGCTGGGCGATTTCCATGCGTTGATGTCTCCGGTCCGCGAAAGCAGGAAAAGTTCCGATCTCTGTTACGAGGCGGTCATCAATCGACTTATCTAACGGGCAACAAAGACACGCCTTTCCGATTACATCGCTTGTTTCTCGTTTTCGTCTTGGTTAAAATACGACATTAGACGTAAATCACGGACGGAAACGAGATAATAATGAGTACAGGAACAGAAAGTACGGCCGCAGCGGGACTTCGCGGAGTCGTTGCTGCGCAAAGCGCGATAGGCGATGTCGACGGTGAGAAGGGAATATTAATTTATCAGGGATACGATATCCATGACCTGGCGAAAAATTCGACCTTCGAAGAGGTCGTTTTTTTACTTTGGAACGAACGTCTGCCGACTAAGTCGGAACTCGACGAATTAAGTTCGGAGATTCGCGAAAATTACGCGGCGCCGTCCGAAGTCATCGAGATGATGAAGAGGTTTCCGAAGGATGCTGATCCGATGGACGTTCTCCGGACGGCGGTTTCGGCACTCGACTTTTATGACAAAAACGGGCACGGAACCGACCGTGACAGAGCCGTAAGGGCGGCAGTTAAGATCACGGCCCAGATCGGAACTTTGGCGGCCGCATGGGACCGGATCCGAAACAACAAGGACGTTGTAGCTCCGGACCCGAGCATGGGCATCGCCGACAATTTTCTATACATGCTTCGTGGCGAGAAGGCGGACGCTGAAGAAGCCCGGATGTTCGACATCGCTCTTATCCTTCACGCCGACCACGAACTTAATGCTTCTACATTCACGACGCGTGTTGTTGCGGGAACGCTGGCCGACATGTACGGCGCAGTAACAGCCGGTATCGCGGCACTCGCTGGACCGCTTCACGGCGGTGCGAATACCGCGGTGATGAAATCCCTGCTCGAGATCGGCGAGGTGGACAAAGTCGACGCGTGGGTCGAGACTGCTCTTGAGAACAAGCAGAAGATCATGGGTATCGGGCATGCGGTGTACAAAACCGAGGACCCGCGTGCGACGTGGCTGCGAAAATTTTCCAAACAGATGGCCGACAAGAAAGGCGAGACTAAATGGTTCGAGATGTCGCAGCGGATCGAGCAGATCATGCAGGAGACAAAGGGAATGTACCCCAACGTCGATTTCTATTCGGCGTCTACGTATTATCTGATGGGAATCCCGCTAGATCTTTACACACCGATCTTTGCCGTCAGCCGAATATCCGGCTGGACAGGCCATATCCTTGAGCAATACGCGAACAACAAACTCATTCGCCCGCGTGCCGAGTATATCGGCAAACGCGATCAGGAGTATGTGCCGATCGGTGAACGGTAAGCAGGAAGCGGTAAGCAGTAGGCAGTAAGCAGTAAGCAGTAAGCAGTAAGCAGGAAAGGCTCAGGATATCCGGAGCCTTTTCTTGCGCTTTGGACTGAGGCCGTTAAGGCACGCAATAATGGAGGAAAAGCTCCGCCTCTCCGCCTGCGGTGCTTTCTTCTATCTCGTGATGTAGTTGCGGTGGATCCACTTGTTGCCACGTTCGCTATCCCGGCTTTCGATCAAGACGACGCTCTTTGATTCCCGCGTGACCATCTTGATGCGGTCGGTGACGGTGCGTTCGTCCACCGCCCGTGCCGTTTCCGCGGCGGTCATGAAACTCTGAACGTCATTGAGCGTGACCGGTACGTTCGATGCCTTAAGGTAAGATTCAGAAACCGCCTCGATCGCGGCGGCCTTTAACAGCTTCGGCCAGAGTTTTTCGAACAGTTCTTGAGAGCCGTAGGTGTCGGCGCTATTGATCTCGCCGTTGATCGCGAATACAAATCCGATGACATCGTCCTTGCCGTCGATGATGGAGCGAAGCCTGTCGATGTATTCGCGGGAATCCGAACGCACCTCCATATTCTCCAGCGACAACTGCAGACTGGAACGTGAGACTGCGGAAGCGACATTCGTGTTCGCGGCCGTACTGAGACCGCTCTGAGCATCTGCGACGCTGTCCCACACCTCGGCTTGCGATCTGGAGTGCTTCGCGGCGAGCTTTAATTGTTTGGATGGGACTGTCTCGGTCGATGATCTGAACTCCGCGGTCGATTCGTCACCGCGTGCCGTCCATCTTCCGTGTTCGACACAAAATGCACCTATAGGCATTCGCCCTGAGTTCGCGGGCACGATCAGATCGACGGCGAGAACGCGGTCCTGCTTGCCTCCTTTCACGATGTCGCCAGCCTGAACATACACTTCCTCCGTTTTTGAAACGTTCTCGATCTGAAGTTCATTTACCGAACTGGTTTCGTGGACGATCACCAGCTTTCGATCCATCGCTTCTTCGAGGGTGAGCGGGGTTCGTCCGCTCGTTTGTGTGTCTCCATGCACGAGATAAAGTGTCAGATTTTTATGCGAATAAGGGCCGGATAGATTTTGCGAACGCTGCTGTGGCGGATCAAAAGGCTCGGGCGGCAGCGGCGGTAACGCAGGGCCGAGTCCGATCATCCGCACAACCAAAATTCCGAGAGCAAGCGATGCGGCTCCCATACCGAATGCGAAAAGATATCGTTTGTCCATGGCCAGTCTCCTTAGAAGTTTAGTATCTGCTGTCGAAGAACGTCGTCCTGCGGCGTTACTTGCAAGGAATGTTGTGTTAGACACCAGGGGAAGTTTCTAGTTCCTGGTTTCTGGTTTCTAGTTCCTGGTTTCGGGTTTCTAGTTCCAAGTCCTCGGACGGGGATGGGAGTTCTTGAACCAGAAACTAGGAACTAGAAACGAGAAACTTGGAACCAGAAACTAGCTTGCCTTGACAGGACAAGCGTGGTTTCGTAGCATTGCAATTCGCTTCTTTTGCCGAAAGAGGCGTGTTTTTTTGATAATCAAAGTGGGCGCGGCGTGCGACAGCGGTGTAGAATTAACAAAGTTTTGGGCACGTACGTCAATTGGTAGACAGCCTCCCTTACAAGGAGGAAGTTAGGGGTTCGAGTCCCTTCGTGCCCACCAGTTCGATTTGGGATTTTGGAATGCGGATTTGGGATTGAAGCTAAATCCGCAATCCCAAATCCCAAATCCGAAATCAAAATGCGGGGTCGTAGTTCAGTTGGTTAGAACGCCAGCCTGTCACGTTGGAGGTCGCGGGTTCGAGTCCCGTCGGCCCCGCCACATGTTTTCCAGACCGGGAGCGCCCAGCGACCGGTCATCCGCGTCGAGTTCATTCCTCTTTTCTGACATACCGAAGTCACTGTAAGCCTACAGCTGCAATTCTCGTAGATTATTCAACCAAAAATTAGAGTTCACACAGATCACTGCGCATCGCCGGGTTGTGTTCATACTGCGTGTGAGTTTTCCGACGCCTCGCGTCGGAGCCTCAAACAAGAAAACTGTGGCAGAGTTCGTATCACTCTGCCACAGTTTGGTTAAGACGACCGTCCGGCAATCCGGACGGCCAAAGTTCACACACAACGAGATCAGTGTGTGTTGTAGAACGCCGCAGGCCGATCGCCGCTGGACCCGAGTGCAAAGACGGTTATCGCTCCACCCGCGGAAGCCTGCGACCAGAACTGTCCGCTGGCGGGCCTCCAGATAGCGATGTCGGTGCGTCCATCGCCGTCATAGTCGCCTTGCACGGTAAGGTCCGTCGCGCTTACGCCAAATGTCCGGAATTGGATCGCTCCGCCGCTGCTTGGCAGCCATCTCCACTGGATGGCTCCTCCCGTACCTATCACCGTCGCAATATCGGTCTTGCCATCGCCGTCATAGTCGCCGGGCACTACAGGGTCGATCGATGTTCCGAATAAAGTAACCGAGGTTCCACCGCCTGACTTGAGCATCCAGAATGCGGCCGTTCCCCCTCCATTGTTGCGCTGGATCACAAAATCGTTCTTACCATCGCCGTCATAATCACCCGGAGCAACAAAATCTCCCGTCGTTCCCCAAGGAACAAAGGTGACATTTCCGCCGGGATTTGCGAGTGAGCCGCGATAGAACCACGTGCTTTGTGCTCCGGCACGATAGACGGCCGGATCGGCTTTCCCATCGCCGTCGTAGTCGTCGACTACAGTTGGATTATCACCCGTTTGGCCGAACAGTTCTGTGCGGAGCGTGTTGGTTCCGCTCTGCAAAATATAGAACGCCGCTACGGTTGCAGCACCCGGCCGCCAAACAGCGATATCGTCCTTGCCGTCGCCGTCAAAGTCCTCAGGGATAAGCGTGTCTGTCGCAACTCCCCAATCTACTCCGACAGTGGGCCCGCCGCCATTCAAGTTATAGAACCAACGCAACTGATTCGTCGCGCCACTGGTACCAATTCCGATGTTCCTGGCCACAACATAATCGGTCTTGCCGTCGCCGTTAAGATCGACCGGAGCGTCAACGGCAACTGTGGGAACACTTCGGATCTGAACATCGTCTATCGCCAATCCCGCGAAATTGATGCTCGTGTCCGTGTCAAGGTGGAATACGATCTGGACTGTCTTGTTTGCAAAAGCGGAGATGTCAGCTTTGTAGTTTCCCCACCCTGCTGACTCCCCGATGTTGGTCACCGGACTGCCGGGGGCGACAGTCATCGTCGCGCCTGTCCATTCCCAGACCCTCTCGATCGCTCCCATCCCGCCGACTTCACGGACCTCTACGAAGGCGTGATCGAATGTCGCACTTTCGAACTGGTACCGCATGGCCCACGAAAGGTTCAGCGAACCGGCAGGCAGGATAATATTTGGCGAAACCAGCTCCTGGTTGGAACTTATCTCATAAGTACCGTCGAGATCGGTCTTCCAGCACATTGTACCGCTGTTGCAGCCAATGATATCGGCAACCGGATTGGTCGTCGTCGTAGCCGCTGTATTAGGCGTGCCGTATTCCCACTCGTCAGCCGCACCCGAATGGGTATAGCTGCCATTGTTCGCTTCGAAGTCTTGGGTGTAAACCACCGTACCCGTCGGTTCGGGCTGAGAGCAAATTTCCAGACTCCAGGCGGTAAGATTTCCACCGCTCGTATTGGTCAAATCATCGCGGATGTCGAGCGTCCAGACACCCGATGGATTTTCACCGTCGAACCAATCGAGCCGGTAGTTGAGTTCGGGCTTAAGAACCACTGGTCTAACTGCTGTGAAAACAAACGGGACACCCGAAGAATACTGATCCAGGGTCAGATCCATCATCGTTTGTCCGCCGGTCGCCGTCGAACCGATGTCGTTAAACAGACCGTTATTGTTGCCCGCGGGTGAACGCAGATTGACATCCATATCCGCCATCAATGCGTGATCAGCGGTGATGGAAACTTTTGTGCTGGCGATCCTCGCCGTTGTGGGGGGAACGGTGATGGTTGAAGAAACCAGACCGGCTCCCGGACCGATAACTTGCGGAACATTTGTGCTGGTGTAGGTCGTGCAATTCACTCCGACATTTGTTTTCGGAATGATTGACACGCTCAGGTTGTAAGTCGCCGTCGGTCCGCCGGTCGCAGCGGTCGCCGAATCAACGAAGGCGTAATATGTGCCGCCGGTTTTGACCGTCATAACGAGCGCTTCCGAATCTATCGTATCTACGGCTCCGCCGTCATCTACGACCAGAATCTGATTGTTCGCATCGCCGAAAAGCGCAATGCCGAGCCTTCCGTTCCAGGTTGTGACATCGCGTTCGGGATCGAGGTCAAGACTGAGAAAAACGGTATCGCCGGCATTCAGCGTCATCGAATACCAGTCCTGTTCCGTGGCCAACGCCGGATCCCTCACGCCGCTGACCCAGCCGCTCGGAGGAAGCGGGTCCGCCGTTCCCGACGTATCATTAGGTTCGGACTCAGCGGTGGGCGAGCCGCTTTGCACCTTGAGATATAGCTCATAAGGGCGGCAGTGTGTTGGTTGCCGAAAAATGGTTGACGCGAACGTAGTATGTTCCGCCGGCAGCTAGAACAGCACCCGCAATGCTCGAAGAAAGACTGCCGAGCGAACCGTCGTCCTCGTCAAATTCGATCAAGGTCGTGCCGTCCGCGGCGAATATCCGCAACTGACTGTCGGTGCTGGCGCTCCCCGAATAATTCGTCGTAACCGCCGCGTAAACCCGGTCGCCCGCGTTGGCGGTGAACGAATACCAATCCAGATCGCCGTTTCCAAAAACGGAGCCTCTGATCTTGACCTCGCTGCCGGTCAACGGATCAGCGGTATCGAAGGTGTTGTTCGGCTCCGATTCTTCGCCAAGATCGGTACCGACGGTCGGTACTATCGCCTGAATCCCCGAATGATTCTTATTTCGGGGGATGTCAGCCGCGTTTACCTCAAGCACCTGAACTTCCGACCTAAGTTCGCGAGGATCATCAATGCCGGATTTAGTTTGCGAAGCCTTTAAGGAGCTTGTGCCGTCTTCTGTTTGAGCCGAAGTAAACTTCGCGAAACTCAAATAGCCCATTGCCGCAATTGCTGTGATAAGAGCAAGCGACGTAAAAAGATTCTTAGCCTTTTTCATGAAATTATCCCCCTCCAGGATTTAGAACCAGATGTAAAGATTTTACGAGAAGGCGGTTGCCGGACAAGGAACCCGCCCATATTTTGCCGCAGTGTCACTAAATATCTGCTTGATTTTAAGACGATTACGATTGCGAACGCAAGCGGAACCGGAAAGCGGAGGCAACCTTTCTGCCCCGGCGAGAGTTTCGCGTATCTTCGGCTTGCCGCGGAGCGACTTTATGACTATGCGGATTGGCTGGCAGCGGTTCCAGCAGGAAACGGTCGGCAATAACGACGGCTCAGAAATCAATAAAAGCCGCCCCAAATGAGGACGGCTTTCTTCCGAGATCGTTATTCGGTCTAGCTTTTTCTGAGCTCCGTGAGGACCTGCTTAGCGACAGCTTTTAGCGTATCGAAAACCCCTGTGCCGTCCATCGCGACCGCCTCGAAGACGGGTTCGCCCTTTCTTTGAAGCTCGACGACGAGATCCTGAGTCGGAGTTACGTTCGGAAGGTCCCGTTTATTCAACTGCAGCACGTAAGGTATGTTCGAGAGCTCGTAACCCTGGGCCTGCAGATTTTCTTCAAGGTTATAGAGAGATTCGATATTGGCGTCCATACGCTCTTCCTGGCTGTCGGCGACGAAGACGACACCGTCGACACCCTTTAAAATTAACTTTCGCGACGCATCGTAGTAAACCTGTCCGGGAACCGTGTAAAGGTGAAAACGCGTTTTGAATCCGCGCACCGTTCCGAGCTCAAGCGGCATAAAATCGAAAAATAGTGTGCGGTCAGTTTCTGTCGCCAGACTGATAAGCTTGCCTTTCGCTTGCGGAGCGGTCGAATCGTAGATGTACTGCAGGTTGGTCGTCTTGCCGCACAAACCGGGACCGTAATAAACGATCTTGCAGTTGATCTCACGTGATGCGTAATTGATAAAGGTCATAACGATTCTGGATTGCGGATCTTGGATTTCGGATCTATGCAGAGCTTGTTCTCGCGATCTAAATTCCAAATCCTACATCTAAAACTAACTAAACAAACTGTCGATGTCCTCATCCGTGATCTCCGAGAACGCCGGCTTGTTATTCATCGTAAACACCGATTCGCGGACCGCGTCATCGAGAATAGAAGCGACTTCGTGGCTCGCCCGTTTCGCTCGGATCTTGACCAGCCCAACCGTCGATTGCTTGTCGAACACTACAACAAGCAGGCTCCGGCCAATGATGCTGATAAAAATACTCTCGCGCTCGCCTTCGTGAACCACGGCGGGGAACGCCTCCTCGCCGATGAGATTTGCCATACTACTCGTCGCCGCGACGTTTCCGGCAGCGAGCGAGGAAAAGCTTGTCGTATCCATGTCGCCGATGTCGCCGTGAAAAGCGATGGTCTGGCCGTCGCGGTCGACCAGAAAGACGACTCGAGCGGCACACTCGACGCAAAGCCGCGCCAGAACGGTTTTCATCCGCTGAAACTGATGTTCGTGAATAATAAAAGGCGATTGTGCCATTTGGTGATGTCTCGCAGCTGAAAAGATTAGCTCGGTGTGGTTATCGGCGATTGAATTCGGTAAACGGGTAAGGCGGGTTTGCGATCAAACCGCACTATCCAATCTAGCATACGCAACGAAAGCCCTTCAAGTCTTTTCTTATCGAGGGCCGCAGGTAAATTCCCACACGAAAACGAGTTGCACCGGGAGCTGAATTTAGCTAGATTCCGATATGGAAATGCAGAAAGTGCAAACTAATGGACTCGATCTGGTCGCGATCGGCGGCGGCACCGGCCTGGCGACCCTGCTTTCAGGCTTAAAAAAATACGTGGGCCACTAAGGGGACGGCCTTTCTATAAAACGACTGTCAGCGATCGTCGCCGTCTCGGATGATGGAGGAAGTTCCGGCCGACTCCGTGATGAACTGCAGATGCCGCCGCCTGGTGATATTCGCAATTGCATGGTCGCGCTTTCCGAGGACTCGCATCTGCTGGCCCGGCTTTTCCAGCACCGGTTTTCGGGCGACGGCGACCTGTCGGGACACAACTTTGGAAATCTGTTTCTCGCGGCTCTTTCCGAGGTGACTGGTGATTTCGCTGAGGCCGTCCGGTTGTCTTCCGAGATCCTCGCGAGCAAGGGCCATATTTTTCCGGCGACCCTCTCAGATGTACGAATCGCCGCCCGTCTTGCGGATGGTTCGGTCGTTAGGGGGGAAACCAATATTTCGAAGACCGGCGGAAGGATCGTGCGTCTTTATCTCGAACCGGAGAACTGCACCCCGCATCCGGACGCGATCGCGGCCATTAATAATGCAGATCTCGTCACCATCGGGCCCGGATCGCTTTACACCAGCCTTCTCCCACCGTTGCTCGTAAACGGCGTTGTCAATGCCCTGGTGGCATCACCCGCGACAAAAGTATTTGTTTGTAATCTCATGACTCAGCCCGGTGAGACCGACGGTCTGACGGCACGGCGGCATTTGGAGCTCGTTCGCGAGTACGCTCCCGGACTAGACTTCGATTACATCGTCGTGAATAACCGTTCGATATCGGAGCTTCAGGCGCGTCTTTATACACGCGACGGGGCTGAGCAGATCGGTGTGCATGGCTCGATCGATTCGGAAACGATCGAGGGGGCGAAGGTCATCTCGACAAATCTGCTCGATGAAGGTGAGTTGGTAAGACACGACCCGGACAGGCTGGCTCGATGCGTATTGGGATTGAATTAGTTGATGTCTGACTGCACTGAGCATGAAGGGCGCAGCCTCAGTTTTGCCTGCCGATTCAAAAAGCTTATCATTGCGATTGGCATTTGTTGTCGCTATCTCCGTTTATGGCAGATGTTCAGGAAGAGCATAAAATGCTCGATGTTTTGATACTCGCTGCGGGTCTCGGCACCCGTATGCCGCTCGGATCTCGCCAAAGTCCTCCACCGCCTCGACGGGCGTCCCTTGATCAATCACGTTTCCAGGACCGCCTCCGCTCTCGCGCCGGAAAAGATCTATGTCGTGATAGGCCACCAGGGTGACGATGTGAGATCGGCCGTGCTTGGTGAGTTCGATCCGGAGCACGCGGTTTTTGTCGAACAGCGGCAGCAGCTCGGGACGGGCGATGCCGTAAACGCAGCCCGCGATCTGCTGGCGAATCGCGACTCGACACTGCTGGTTCTATCCGGAGACGTCCCCCTGATCCGGCCGGAAACCCTTGCTGGATTGGTACAGCATCACCACGGACATCGCGGGAAAGGTGCCGCGTGCACGATACTCACCGTCAGACTAAAGGATCCGACCGGATACGGACGTATTGTCCGTGACGCGGAAGGCTTGTTTGAAAAGATAGTCGAGCAAAAGGACGCCGACGATAACGAGCGTCAGATCACTGAGATCAACGCCGGCATTTATGCCTTCGACACGATCAAGTTGTTCGCCGCGTTAGCGAAAGTTCAAAATCATAATTCTCAGGGTGAATATTATCTGACGGATGTACCGGCATTGCTGCGCGGCGACGGAGAGGATGTATCCATCTTTCAACACGGCGACGCGTACGAGGTCGAAGGGGTAAACAACCGGGCTCAACTCGCCGATCTCGAGCGCCTGCTCAATCGCCGAACCATCTCACGCCTGATGCTCGACCATGGAGTGACGTTCATCGATCCGAAGAGCGCGTACGTCAGCGAACAGGCTCGGGTCGGGCGCGACACGGTCATCTATCCGAACGTAACGATCGAAGGCTCGACCGAGATCGGCGACGGATGTACCGTCCACTCGGGAACGCGTATCACCAATTCACGGATCGGGCACGGCGTCGAGATCCGCGACAATTGCCTGATCCAGGATTCCGAGATCGGCAACACATGTACGGTGGGGCCAATGGCGCATCTCCGCGGCACATGCGGTGATGCTGGACGGATTCGAAGGTCGGAAATTTTGTTGAGTTGAAGAAAACCGTCCTCGGTGCGGGATCGAAGGCGAGCCATCTGACCTATCTCGGTGATGCGACGATCGGAGAGAATACGAACATCGGTGCAGGAACGGTGACGTGCAACTACGACGGCAAGAACAAAAACGAAACGCGGATCGGAGACAACGTACGCATCGGGTCCGACACGATGCTCGTCGCACCGGTAACGGTTGGCGATGGTGCGGTGACGGGTGCGGGAAGTGTTGTGACGAAGGATGTGGATGCCGATACCCTCGTCGTCGGAGCTCCGGCCCGAGCGGTAAAGACCGTAGAACAGAAAGATTCGCGTTAGCAGTCGATCGATGAAATACCTGATCATTGTCTTATCGCTCGGCAACGGCTTGTGGATGCTCGCTGACGGTATCTATGTCAGTCTGAACGGTAAGTACATAGGCCCGGAGCGGCCCGGGCCTTGGGCATCGCTGATCGGTCTGACGGGAGTCGATGTTTTTAAGCTTGGCCCGTTGTTCATTGCATTTGGTATCGCCTGGCTGATCTTCGTCGGCTCGTTGTGGCTCGACACGTCCTGGGCTCGGAACCTTGGATTGATCTTGTCGTTACTGACGCTATGGTATCTGCCGTTCGGAACTTTGATATCGGTCGTAGTTTTCATAGTTCTCGCGTTTGTTTTGAAGGTTAGTTGAAATATGTGTGGAATTGTCGGATACGTTGGAAATAAACAGGTCGTGCCGTTGATCATCGACGGTCTCAGGAAGCTCGAGTATCGCGGATATGACTCGGCGGGGATCGCGGTGGTCGATGGCGATCATCATCTTGAGCTGCGTCGGGCGGAAGGAAAGCTGCGCAATCTCGAGGAATGCATTCGTTTGAATCCGCTCGACGGAAATTACGGGATCGGCCACACGCGTTGGGCGACGCACGGTCGGCCGACCGAGGAGAATGCTCATCCGCATCGAGATCAGTCGGGCAAGGTTGTCGTCGTTCACAACGGCATCATCGAGAATTATTTGACGCTCAAAGAGCGCCTCGCCGCCGACGGCAGTGATTTCAAGACCGAGACGGATACCGAGGTCGTCGCTCATCTGATCGGGCATTACAAAGACACAGAGAATCTTTCGCTCGAAGTAGCGGTCCGTAAAGCGGTCAAGGAACTGCGCGGAATTTTTGCCCTGTCGATCATCTCGGTCGACGAGCCCGATACGGTCATCGCGGTACGCGAGGGTCCGCCCGTCGTCATCGGTCTCGGCGACGGCGAATTTTTTGTCGCGTCGGACATCCCGCCGATCCTTCAGCACACGCGCGACGTCTTTTTTCTCGGTGATCGCGAGATCGCCGTGCTGACAAAGGATTCGGTCCGCGTCACTGACTTTGACGGAAACGTCATCGAGCCAGAGCAGCAGCGGATCACGTGGGACCCGATCATGGCGGAGAAGGGCGGCTTCAAGCATTTCATGCTCAAGGAGATCTACGAGCAGCCGCGTGCGGTTCGCGACACTGTCCAGGGACGCGTCTCGCTCGATACCGGAAAGGTCTATCTCGATGAGATGAACATCTCCGAAGAGGATCTTCAGATCGTTGACGTCGATCAAGATCGCCGCGTGCGGAACCAGTCTGGCATGCCGGACTCGCCGGTAAGTACATGCTCGAAAAACTCGCGCGTGTGTCCCGGTCGAGGTCGATTATGCGTCCGAGTTTCGTTATCGCGATCCGGTCTTGACGGAGACCGATCTGCTCATCGTTATTTCGCAATCGGGCGAAACGGCCGACACCATCGCGGCGATGCGTGAGGCGAAACAAGCTGGCTGCAAGGTTCTCGCGATCTGCAATGTGCAGGGATCGATGATCCATCGCGAAGCGGACGGCACGATTCTGACGCACGCCGGGCCGGAGATCGGCGTTGCGTCGACCAAGGCGTTCACTTCGCAGATGGTCGCCCTGTATCTGTTTGCGCTTTATCTCGGAGAGCTTCGCGGTACGATCTCGCCCGACGAAGGCAAAAAGCTTGATTCAGGATCTGGCGGAGCTTCCGCTGAAGATCGAGCAGCTTTTGAACGATGCGGATTCGATCGAAGAACTGTCGAAGGAGTTTTTCCGCGTACAGGATTTTCTGTATCTCGGCCGCGGGATCAATTTTCCGGTCGCGCTGGAAGGAGCGTCTGAAATTAAAAGAGATCAGCTACATTCACGCCGAAGGTTATCCGGCGGGCGAGATGAAACACGGACCGAACGCTCTGATCGACGAGAAACTGCCGGTCGTTGTCGTCAACACTCGCGAGCCGGGAAATGAATCGAGCGAATTGCGCTACGAGAAAACACATTCGAACATCGTCGAGGTGAAAGCCCGCGACGGTATCGTGATCAGCGTTTTGACCGAGGGCGATCAGATGAGCTCAAAGGTTTCGAATCACGTTATCGAAGTTCCGGAAACTTCCGATCTGCTCGGCCCGATACTATCGGTCGTTCCGCTTCAGCTTTTGTCGTATCACATAGCGGTTCGCCGCGGCTGCGATGTCGACCAGCCGAGAAATCTCGCGAAGTCGGTGACGGTGGAGTAGGCATTAGTGAATGGTGAATGGTGAATGGTGAATAGTGAATAGTGAATAGTGAATAGTGAATAGTGAATAGTGAATAGTGAATAGTGAATAGTGAATAGTGAATAGTGGGCGTTCGCTGAAGATCACGAGAACTCTTACCACCTCCAATAACCATTCACCATTCACCAATCACCATTCACCAATCACCATTCACCATTCACCACCATTCACCATTCACTAACTTATGAAAGCAATTATCGTCCATGAATACGGCGAGCCCGATGTGATGAAGCTCGAGGATCTGCCGACGCCTGTCGCGGGCGACGGACAGGTTCTAGTCAGGATCGAAGCCGCCGGCGTGAATCCTGTCGATACATATCTTCGATCCGGGAACCACGCGCACGCACCGAAGCTTCCTTACACACCGGGAAAAGATGCTGCCGGGGTCGTCGAGAAAGTGGGCAACGGGGTTACGAAATTCAAACCAGGCGAAAGGGTTTACACGGCCGGTTCGATCTCGGGCACGTATGCAGAATTATCGCTGTGCGAAGAAAAGCATCTTGGACATCTTCCCGACAACGTTAGCTTCGAACAGGGTGCCGGTATCTGGACGCCGTACGCTACGGCATACCGAGCGCTGTTTCAGAGAGCCGGCGCGAAGAAAGGCGAGACGGTTTTGATCCACGGTGCGTCGGGTGGTGTCGGTGTTGCCGCGCTACAGTGGGCAAAGAACGCCGGTCTCATGGTGATCGGTTCGGCGAGTTCGGATGCCGGCAAAGCACTTGCGGCCAAACACGGTGCGGATCATGTGGTCGATCACAGTGATGACGAGCACCTTGCTGAGGTCCGTTCGATGACAAACGATAAAGGTGTCGACGTGATCATAGAAATGCTCGCGAATGTAAATCTTGCGAAAGACTTCGAGGCTCTCGCGATGTTCGGCCGTATTACCGTCGTCGGAAACCGCGGAAGCCTGGAATTCAACCCGCGCCTCGTGATGGGAAAGGACGCAACGATATACGGCATGTCGCTCTTTAATGCACCTTCCACCGCCCTTGAAGAGATTCACGCGTGCGATCTTTGATGGGCTCTCGCGGGGATTTCTCGCTCCGCCGGTATCCCGCCGGTTTCCGCTTGCCGATGCCGCGGCGGCTCATCGCGAGATCATCGAGGCCAAGGCCCACGGCCAGATGGTCTTGATCCCCTGACATCACACCATCAGATCTTGGGTAAGGCTCGGAACTTGTCGTTCTTGAGCCTTTTCCGTTCAAGAAAAACTCAAGCGCGGTTTCGCAATATAAGATCACAGACCGGTTTATTATCTTGCCCTCGATGCTGGTCAAGGGAGGACACTATGAAGAAACTGTTGGTTTTCGTATTGACGGGCCTGTTTGTCGCTGCGACTCAGATGCCGGGGATCACTCCGTCGGGTAGTGGTGCAAACAAAACCGCATCAAAGGCGGCGGGTAACTACGTTCCCGGCGAATTGCTAGTAAAATTCAGGGAAAATGGTAAGCAAGCCGTCGAATCGTTGACGGACCGACTAGGCGGATCGGTCGAAAGGGAATTCTCCGGCCTTCGGTGGTCGCATGTAAAACTTCCCGACGGATTTGGCGTTTCGGAAGCTGTCGACCTGTTCAAGCAGGATCCCAACGTCGAGTTGGCCCAGCCAAATTTTATCTACTACCTCAACGTGACGCCGAACGATGAGCAGTGGAGCCAGCTTTATGGAATGGTAAAGATCGCCGCTCCAGCAGCATGGGACACGACGACGGGCGATCCGTCAGTGGTGGTAGCGGTGGTCGACACCGGAATTGACAAGTTGCACCCGGACCTTGCAGCTAACGTTTGGCAAAACCCCGGAGAGATCGCGGGGAACGGGATCGACGATGACGCGAATGGTTACGTTGACGACACCTATGGCTGGGACTTTCTCAACATGGACAATGACCCGGCTGATGGTCACGACCACGGAACGCATTGCTCCGGCACCATCGGTGCGGTAGGTAACAATGGGATCGGCGTCGCCGGCGTCAATTGGAATGTAAAGATCATGGCACTAAAGACGCACGACGACATCGTCGGCGGATCAACATCAGTTGCGGTCATCCAGACATTTCAATACGTCGAGATGATGAAGAACCGGGGAATAAATATCCGGGCAACAAGCAACAGCTACGGTGGACCACCTGAGGCCGGAACGTACGACCAGGCGTTGAAGGACGCGATCGACGCAGCGGGAAGGGCGGGCGTCCTGAACGTCTTCGCGGCCGGGAACCAGCTTACAGTTAGCCAGGAGAAAGACAACGACCTGCTCCCCACATATCCGGGTAGCTATAACAGTCCCAGCATTCTTGCTGTAGCGGCGTCGGATCGGAACGACCTCGTGGCGTCGTTCTCCCATTACGGAGCGACGACCGTGGATGTCGCGGCACCCGGTGTCGGTATCCGCAGCACTGTGGCGAATAATGGATACGCCAATTTCAGCGGGACATCGATGTCGACCCCGCATACTGCGGGTGCTGCTGCGCTTATTGCGGCAGCTCATCCGTCCCTTTCCGCAGCGTCACTCAAAGCAACACTAATGAACAGTGTTGATGTGCTGCCGCAGTGGAGCGGCCTTACGATTACCGGCGGCCGTATCAACGTTGCTAATGCCATCGCCTCGCCGACTGTTTGCAGCTATTCACTGTCAGCGAACGCTATCGCGTTTCCGTTCCAGGGTGGAAGCGGATCGTTCGATGTCGGTTCACCGACGAACTGTGGCTTCAGCGGGTACTCGGATCAAACCTGGGTTGTGGTGACCTCCGATCCCGGAGCGGGGAATGGGGGCGTTCAGTACACCGTATTGCCCAACTATGATCTGAATCCGCGAACCGCGACTCTGCTGGTTGCCGGACGCATCTATACGATCACACAGTCCGGAACCGGTCCGATCGTCCCGACGGCGAGCGTTTCGGGCCGCGTGCTGACACCGGACGGAAAAGGGATAAACAAGGCGTTGGTAAAGATCGTTGACTCGGTCGGAACGATGCGTCAGGTTTATACGGATCCAGCCGGCAACTACCAGTTCGACAATTTGCCTACGGCGAGACAGTATTCTCTAACGGCGGAGCACAAGAAGTACGACTTCGATCAACGGAATATCGTTGTTATCGGTAACGCCAATAATGTCGATTTTTATGGCGAGCGTAGGTAACAAGCGGCATTAGAACTAGCCGTCAGATCGGTTTGTATGCGAATGAAAGTGCGTCGGAGCAAGTTCCGACGCACTTTTTGCGTCCCGTCCTGCAGTAATTTGTCCTCTGGCTCCGCCGTCTTAAAAACGTACAAGTTTGGTGGCACGTCCATTGCACTCGTTGTCTTCGATATTGAATCCAAAATTTTATTTTGATCAGGGGGGAACTACGATGAATGCGATCGAACTATTAAAAGAAGACCATGACCGTGTGGATAAGCTCTTTCAGAAAGTAAAGGCGACACCCGACGGTGACCACAAAGACTTGTTCGAAAAGATCAAGGCCGAGCTAGATGTGCACACGCACATCGAAGAGACAATTTTTTATCCGAAGCTGAAGGAAGATGGCAACGAGGAAATCAAAGACATCGTGCTTGAGGGAATCGAAGAACATCGTCAGGCAAAAATGTTCCTCAAAGAACTCGCTGCCCTTACAGACGACAGTGAGAAGTTCGACCCCAAACTGAAGGTGTTGATGGAAGACATTTCGCACCACGTACAGGAGGAAGAGGGAAAGATGTTCCCGATGGTCGAGGAGCATTTTGAGGAATCCGTGCTCCAGGAACTAGGTCAGGAGATGGAAAAAGAAAAGAAGAGTTTTGAGAAATCAAGCAAAGCAGCCAGCGGGAAATAGAGCGACGGGATCTCCTTTGAGGCGGCTGATATCACTTTGTGGCATCGGCCGCCCGAAGGCGGGACTCAAAGACCTTGGGACGATCTCGATCAAACAACTTCGACGGTGCCGAGTTGCTGAGCACCAAACTCCGGCAACACGTCAAACACCTGAAGCGCATATTTCACATTTCCAAACGGAGCAGAGACCTGGACGCCCTGGATCACATCTCGAACTTCAGTAACGATTCGCGGGCGATCGCAATACCTTCTTCGCGGGCGTCTTCCTTGCTCTTGTCCGACGCGACACGCATTCGTTCCAGAATCTCGGGCGTGACATTAACACCCGGAACCTCGTTGTGAAGAAACTCTGCGTTACGAAAGCTGACAAGCGGCCAGATTCCGGCGACGATGGGGATCTTTACGTGCTCGATCTTCTTTAGAAAAGACCGAAGCTGTTCGGTATCGAACACCGGTTGTGTGATCGCATATTCGGCACCAGCCTCGACCTTCCATTCGAAGCGGCGGAGCTCTTCCTCCATATTTACCGCTCCCGGATTTACGCCGACACCGATCGAAAACGCAGTTGGCTTACCGATCGGATTGTTGCCGAGATCGAGGCCGTGGTTGAGCTTGTTGACCATGTTCGTGAGACCGATCGCGTCGATATCGAAAACCGCGGTCGCGTCCGGATAGGGTCCCATCTTTGGCGGATCGCCGGTGATGATCAGCAGGTTGTGAAGGCCTAGAGCTGCGGCTCCAAGCAGGTCGGACATCATGCCGAGGAGATTGCGATCGCGGCAGCAATAGTGCAGAACGGCCTCGATGCCGATCTCGCGTTCGACGAGCACGGCGGTCGCCTGCGCTGACATTCGCGTCTGAGCACGCGGGCCGTCGGGAATATTCACGCCGTCGACACCGGCGTCCTTCAGTAAACGAATCGAGTCGAGCGTCTTTTCCGCATCGCACCCCTTCGGCGGGAGGACTTCGACCGATGTGACAAATTCACCGCGGGCGATCTTCCTTCCCCATTTCGAGCGGTCCTCGGCCGGGACGACCTGTATATCGACCGGCGTCAACTCTGCGATGTGAACGCTTTGCTTTCTTGCCTCGCTGATCGATTGCCGCGGGCTTACCGAGCGGATCGCCTCGGAGATGAGCTTGATATGCGTCGGAGTTGTCCCACAGCAGCCGCCCACGAATTTCGCACCCGACTGGACGAAACGGCGCGAAAATTCAGCCATGTACTCAGGCGAGCCCATATAGAACTGCCGTCCCTGAACATCACGCGGCAAGCCGGCATTTGGCTGTGCGGAAAGCTTTTTCGTCGGTCAGCGGCGCGCATTTTTTCGAGAGCGTTGAGCACGTGGTTCGGCCCCATTCCGCAATTGAGGCCGATGACATCGATGTCGAGTTCGTCGAGTCTGGCGGTGAAGACCTCCGGCGTGGTGCCGAAGGTCGTCTTTCCGTCCATCTGGATCGTCATCTGCGCGACGATCGGCAGATCGGAAAGCTCGCGCACGGCAAGGATCGCTTGTTCGATGAACCGGAAGCTCGGAAAACGTCTCAAGAACGAATAGATCGACGCCGCCTTCGAGCAAAGCCTCGACCTGCTCATCGAAACATTTCCTTTGCTTCGTCGAAGGATGTTGGACCAAACGGTTCGATCCGCAGCCCGAGCGGGCCGATCGCACCGGCGACAAAAACCTTATCACCGGCGGCCTCGCGCGCGATCCGTGCGGCGGCAATATTGATCTCGCGGAGTTTCGCTCTCTAGTCCGTAGGGCTGCAGCTTATGACGCGTCGCTCCGAACGAGTTTGTTTCGATCATGTCCGCCCCGGCCTTGATGTACTCCTCGTGGACCTCGCGGACAAGGTCGGGGGCAACGAGATTAAGCTCGTCGTAGCTACGATTGATATAGACGCCCTTGTCGTACAGGCGCGTACCGACCGCACCGTCAAAAACGTAAACGCGATCGTCGCCGAGAATCTCTCGAAAGTCTTTCATAAGAATTTGCGATTTTTGATTTTCGATTTGCGATCGCAAATCCAAAATCCAAAATCTAAAATCCAAAATCGAAAAAGTCTCGCCAAAACAGCGAGACTTTTCAAATCTGAATCAAGTTAGGCTGTTTAGCGGTTTATTTAACGTGGTCGCAAGTCGCATTAACTCACCACGAATTATTAGACGCCATGATGCGTTTTTATCGAAGCAGTGTCAAGCACTAGCAAGACGGGTTTGCATTTCGTCGCTCACATTAGAATTATGTCTCCGATTTTCAGATGGCCGCGTGGATACCGGCGAGTTGTGCTTTGACGCTCCGGATCATCTTCGCTGACATGTGCGGCAAAGGTAGGTCGAGCGTCCCGCCTGTACGATCCTTGCGATCGGCGATCTGCAATGTGCGCACGGCTCATCTTCACGATCGTAAACGCGCCACTTCCAGTCGCTGCTCTGTCCGTAGATGCTGCCTCCGATGTCGTGTGGCACGACAGGCATAGATAACCCAAATGCGATAGCGTCAGACAGCACGAGGCGGATGTTTTCAAAGAGCGCCGCGGTCTTCGGTTTTGAAAGTTTCTGCGCAATGACGCGCGGGTTTGCTCGAGAAAGGAACATCGCCTCGGCGGCGTAAATATTGCCCAGCCCGCAAACCTTTGTTTGATCCAGAAGGAACTCTTTTAAGCTTCGTTTCGAGGTCCGTAATGTCGCGAGCAGATACTCATATGAGAAGCCCTCGCTCAACGGCTCGGGTGCGAGTTTTTTTATTTCCCTCGCTTCGTTTAGTTCGGGGGTCGGAACTATTTTCATTAATCCGAAATGGCGCTGGTCCTGAAAGATCAGACGCGTCCGGTCTTCGAAATGAAACACGGCGTGCGTGAATTTCGGATCGGGCGTATCGCCGCCAAGCAACATGAATTTGCCGCTCATTCGAAGATGTGCGATCAGCGTCCGGCCATTGTCGAGATCAAACAGGACGTGCTTGCCGCGACGATGGACGAAGTTAACGCTCGCTCCATTGAGATCGGCCGAGAAGGTGTCGGGATCTGTATCGGGTGCCAGTCGCGGACGCAGCAATTCGGACGAAACGATCCGCCGCTTCACGACAAGCTTGTTGAGCGACCTGGCGACTATCTCGACTTCCGGGAGTTCAGGCATACATTAAGGATCCTCTAACTCGCAAACGAGCGTTTAAGTTCTTGAATAGTCCGGAAGGGAAGTTTTGTCGCCCAGAACGGCCCCCGGACGAATGTCGCAATTCCTGCCGATATAGCAACTCTTCCCTATAACGGCGCCGTCGATCTCGGCCGAGCTGGAGATTCGCGTGTGGGCCCAGATAACCGAATTCGCTATCGACGCCTTTTCCTCGACCTGGACACCCGGGCCCAGAACCGAGTTTATGATCCTTGCGTGCGGTTTTACCACGCTCCCTTCGCCGATCACCGAAACCTTATCGATCTCGGCGGTCGTGGCGATGTCTCTCACAGACTCGCCGGCGCTGAAAAAGTTTTTGACCCTTCCGCTAAGAAGATCATGGTGTGCCGACAGATAGCTGGCCGGCGTGCCCACGTCGCGCCAATATTCTTCTTGAATTATGTGAGCAAAAAATGGGCGTCGTTCTTTGATAAGGGACGGGAAGACGTCGTATTCAAACGAGCAATTCTTCCCCGACGGCACCAGATCGAGAACACTCGGTTCGAGAACGTAGAGGCCGGCATTGATGTTCTTTGTTTTAAGATCCGCTACCGTCTGCGGGGACGGTTTCTCGAGAAATCGAATGACCTCACCCTTTTCCCCCGACTCGACGAGACCGAACTTCGATGGATCCTCAACCGGCGCCAGCAATATCGTGGCTTCTGCTGAATTCGCTCGATGCGTTTCGATGACGCCAGCCACGTCGATGTCCGTGATTATGTCACCGTTAAAGACCACGGTTGTCTCACGGGTGGACCGGGCCGCGAACTTGTACGCTCCAGCCGTTCCCAGCGGACTGGGTTCTGTTATGAACCGCAGTTTTACACCGAAGTCGGATCCGTCGCCGAGGACATCTTCGATCTTATTCGGCTGATAGTTCAGTGAAAGGGTAATTTTCGTGATGCCGGCGCGTGCGAGAATTTCGAGTTGATATTGAAGTAACGGACGATTTAGTATTGGCACTATTGGCTTTGGAGTGTAGACCGTTAGGGGACGAAGCCTGGTGCCTTTTCCGCCGGCGAGGATAAGTGCTTGCATAAGAAGTTCTTCTGAGTCAGAAGCTTAAGCCTAGAAAAAACAAAGCCAAAAATCAAAGATTAGTTCAACAAACTCACGGGCCATCGCGTTAAACCCGGACAAATGTTGTTGACACTTTTTTCCGGCCTGTGCTAGTTTATTCTTTGCAGGTATGACCATTTACACGCCTGTACGCTCCGACAGACCATTAGCTAACAAGGCCTTTTCCTCCTTTTGATCCGCTGGGTTCCAGACCGTTTAAAGTCCACCATGGTTTTCGATAAAACAAAGGCGATGCGAAATGCCGAACGGTATCTCGCACAGGGGAAGATTCAGTCTGCTATCGGGGAGTATAAGCAGGTTGTCGCCAACGATCCGAAAGATTTTGGGACCCTGAATATGCTGGGCGATCTTTACACCAAGAACGCCGAGAAAAAGCAGGCAGTTAGTTGCTATATAAAAGTCGCGGAACATTACAGCAAGCAGGGATTCGCCCAGAAAGCCATCGCCCTTTACAACAAGATCGCGAAAATCCAGCCAGGTTCGATCGAGATCACTGAAAAGCTCGCCGAACTATATAAACTCAAGGGGTCGATAAATGAGGCGCGTTCCCACTACACGGTCGTTGCCGAATTTTACGAAAGCGAAGGCCGAAAGATCGACGCCCTCGAAGTTCGAAAGCAGATCGCTTCGCTCGATCCGACCGACACATCAATTCAGCTAAAGCTCGCATCCGCGTATCTCGACGAAGATCAGCCGGAACAGGCGTCGGAGGCGTTTAACGAGGCCGGCGTTCGCCTGGCGAAGAAATCCAAACATGCGGAGGCGACCGAGGCGTTCGAGAAAGCCCTTGAACTAACGCCGACTAACCCGCAGATACTCGCCGGCTTCGCCCAATCCCATTTTGCCCTTGGCACCGCGGCGAATGCGGCTGGGCGACTCGAAGAAATACATACTGCTGAACCCAATGATCGCGATGTTCTGCATCTACTGATCGATTGTTATCTCGAGGCCGGAAACACTGCTGAGGCCGAGAAGACCGTCATCGGACTTATCGAGAAAGAGCCGGCGACCTATCCTAAGCTCGTCGCTCTTGCCCGGACCTATCTGAAAAATACTGATGCTGACTCGGCCTGCCGAGTAATGGCCATCGCCTCCGAGCACCTGCTTCTAGCCGGGGAAGCCGAGGAGTTCCAATCGTTACTCAACGAGCTGATGCTCCTTGATCCGGAACGACTCGAAGGATTCCGCCTGAGAGCTCGCCTGTCGGCGTGGCAGAAAGATGAGGCGGGCATGCAGGAGTCGCTCGCCCAACTCGCTACGATCGCCAGGCAAAAGGAATCGGTGGATGATGAGCGATTCGCTCTGTCGCAACTCGTAATGATCGCCCCTTACGAGGTCGATTATGCCGATCGACTAAAGCAGATCAACGAGCAGTTCGGCTTTGACGATACATACGCGACAGTGAATTTGTTCGATGATCAGTTTTTGAAAGCCGCCGAATCCGCCTGAACCCGAGTTAGAAACTTTCGCAGCGGAAATGCCCCACCCGCAGCAACCGAGACCCGAGGCGGCCGTTTCAGAAGATATTCAAGTAGCCGATTTCGCGATCGTCGATGAATCAGTCAATGGTACAGGGACAAAGTTTGCGGAAGTCGGCGAAGATACTGACGAAGACCGACTGTTACGCGAGATCGACAGCATCAAGTTCTATATTGACAGCGGCTATCTCGAGCTGGCGGACAAGGCGATCGGCGAACTTCGGAGCGAGTTCGGTGATCGCGCTCGAGATTTGCGAATTGGAGACGCATCTCAAACTTAGGGAAGCTACGGAAGAAGGCGAACCGGATCAGTCCGCCGTGCCGTCAATGGAAGTTTCGACCAACGGTAACCAACCGGTCACTGCCTCGGGATTTGGCATAGACGATCTGCGGAGCGAGCTTGGTATCGACGATGTCGATTCGGCAACTGATGCGGACTACGACACTCACTATCATACGGCGGTCGCGTATCAGGAGATGGGATTGCTCGACGAGGCGATAAGAGAATTTCAGGATGCGATCGGGCTTGTACAGCCAAACGATCCGACCCGCCGTTTTTTTCAGTGCTCTAATCTGCTTGGCCATTGCTTCCTTCAGAAATCGATGCCCAAACACGCACTGACCTGGTACCAGCGAGCACTTGAGACACCGGATCTTTCCGACGAAGAAAAACAGGGAATTTGGTACGAGTTGGCCCTTGCGTACGAAGCAGAAGGCGATCTGGATAATGCCAGTCGTTTTTTCGAGCAGGTTTACGCTGAAAATATCGATTTCC
The DNA here is from genome assembly GCA_963772405.1 of uncultured Acidobacteriota bacterium. Classification (GTDB taxonomy): domain Bacteria; phylum Acidobacteriota; class Blastocatellia; order Pyrinomonadales; family Pyrinomonadaceae; genus OLB17. The sequence goes on from CAVYWT010000001.1 coordinate 40,308, forward strand.
GCGATGTAAGCGAACGGGTAAAGAACATCGCGGTCGGTCGATAGGCTCACTGTCGCTAAAAAAAGAAAGAAGCTATAATTTGACGGTATGGTTGAGAAACTGACCGTCATTTTTTTCATAGTTCTCTGCCTGTTGCTTGGGTTCTATCTGGTTCTTTCGCCCTGGGACATGCTTTTTGGGAACTGGGGCGAGAATTACCTTCTTGTCTTTGTAACGGACCGAGCAGGGTTCGCGATCCTGCAAAAGACCGTTGCTTCGAATTGGTTCCGTGGCGCAGTTACAGGTCTCGGTGTTCTAAATATCGTGATCGCGTTCTGGGAAGCCGCGCACTTCGAGCAGAGTGTCGCCATGCTCCGGGGTGAGAAAACCGGACAACAGTGAAACCTCTCCTCGATGGTCCCTACACCTGCCTGATCACCGCTGGCGAAGCCGACCCTTCGAATTTTGAAATAATAAAACATGGGATGTTGGAAACGATTCGCGACGCTGTTGCAGATGGCGTGAATCTGATTCAGATACGGGAAAAGGCTTTGCCTGCCCGGTTATTGTTTGACCTCGTGAGCGATGCCGTCCGGATTTTGAGATCGACGGAGGCTCTCGTTCTGGTTAACGATCGTGTGGATGTGGCCATCGCAGCCAAGGCGGATGGGGTGCATCTCCCGGAAACTTCACTTCCGCCGAACATCGTTCGCCGAGTTATTGCGAGCGATCTTGTGATCGGTGTTTCGACGCATTCTATTGAGCAGGCACTAGCGGCAGCAGACGCGGGTGCCGACTACATCTTTTTCGGCCCGATTTTCGAGACGCCCGGAAAGGGCCCGCCTATTGGTATCGATTCATTGAGGGCAGTCTGCCGCGAGCTGAAGACTTTTCCGGTCATCGCACTAGGTGGCGTGGATCAAAACAATTTCGAGAACGTGCTATCCGCTGGAGCGGCCGGGATCGCCGCGATCCGCTCGCTGAACGACCATGAAAGCCGCCGAGCGATTTGCAAACGGCTATAATTTGTCCGGTACAACTGTAGAGATTTTTGTTATGCCCAAACCCGTTTGTTTAACCATCGCCGGTCTCGATCCTTCGGGTGGGGCGGGGATCATCGCCGATATTAAAACGTTCTCGTCATTCGGATGCTTTGGCGCGGCGGCGGTTTCGTCGATAACTTTTCAAAACACGGTCGGGGTATTTGGCGCCGAGCATCAGACCGCCGAATCAGTCCGCCGTCAGATCGAGCCGATCATCGAGGACTACGAGATCGCGGCGCTGAAGACGGGGATGCTTCCGACCCGCGAAGTGATCGAAGTAACGGGTCATCTGATCGGTAGAATGGGGGCAGCGAAATTGATCGTAGATCCGGTCGTTCGTTCTACGTCCGGGTTTGATCTGATCGATGACGATGCTCTTCGATCGCTGATAAAGGTGCTTGTTTCCACTGTCCGAGCTTGTTACGCCGAACCGGGCCGAGGCCGAGCGGATCACGGGGCTACGGATAGACACTCAAGCAGATGTTCATGCGGCCGCTAAAGAAATGCAGAGAATGGGTGCCCGGAATGTGCTTATCAAAGGCGGCCATCTAGATCATGAAACACAGTCCGGGCGAAAAGCAGTCGATCATCTATTTATCGGCGACGCCATTCATACGTTCGAGGCAGAGTATATAGAGACCACTGCAACGCATGGAACCGGATGCACGCTGGCGGCAGCGATCACAGCCAATCGGGCTCTTGGGAGGGATCTGGTCGACGCCGTCGCAATCGCCAAGAATTTTGTATCCGACGCAATACGTACTGCTCCAATGCTCGGGCATGGACACTCGCCGATCAATATTTCTCAAGTTTTATTTGGCGATCGGGACGAAGACAGGTGAAAGATAGGTCACCCCGAAGGTTACGCCGGAGCGCGGGCTGAATTTTGTCACGCCGAAAACGGCAGCCGTATCGAAACGAAGACCCGATGCCCGGATCTGTGTTCCAACGCGAAACTGCCCTACACTTTCTGTGCCCAACGGGGCTACACCGGATCGAGTGCTGTAACGTCCGTTTACTTCGCTGACAAGGTTGATACGATCGGTCAGTTCAAAAATTCCAGCCAGGCCATAGAGGAGCACGTCGTTTTGAGTAAAGTTCGCCAGCGGTGCGTTCATGATACCGAGGCCGATGTTTCCGTAAATATTTGCACGCGGAGCCCGCCCCGCCCGCTTACCAAACTTTTTCTGGATGATGACTTTGCTAAAAACGTTGATCTGATTGGTCCCGATACCACGTGCCTGATCGGTATTCGGCAGTTGGAAACCGAACTTGATACCGAGTGCCGGGGTGTTTCGCGTTTCGCGCAGCAACAGGACTTTTGCGGAAACGACGATGTCGTCAAAATCACTTGTCGAATTACCGGTGATATTGAGGGGGATCGGCCCTGGAAGTGTCTGAGAATTGATGGCGAGAAAATTTTGGACGACACCTTCGACCTGCAGTTCGACATTCGATGCAAAGCCGTTTCGGATCCGTACATCGCCGACGCGTGTTAGATCGCCCCGCAAACCGGACAACGGGAATTTAACGTTCTGAAAAAAATCGACGCCGGCTGAGATCTCGATCGCTCCTGCGGGAGTAATGTCAATGTCATCGGTGATCAGCGGCCGCTGCTGAGCCGACACGCCGGCAGCGTAGAGAAATGACACAAACATCAAAAGAAGAAATCGATTCATTGATAAAAAAATTCCGGCCTGGAAGAATTCCCGGCCGGAACCATGTTAGCAAAAGCGGGTTGAATTACCGAGCGTCAAATGAAGCCGTAGGAAAGTCCCCGCCGAGACCCCATCCTACCTGTTGCGGCGTATTGTCAAAGCTTCGGTGGACCCAGAAAAAGCTTTGTGCCGCCGTGGTTGCCCCATGTCTATATATCGCGATGTCAGTTCGAGCATCGCCGTCATAATCGCCCTGCACCGGAGTGTCCGAGCTGATGCCGAAGGGGATCACGCGAATCTGGCCAGTACTGCTGTCCTTAATCCACCAACGCATAGGACTGGCTCCGGTAGCGCCGGTCTTGGCAGTCGCAAAATCATATTTTCCGTCGCCGTCGTAGTCGCCGGGCACAATCCAGTCAGAATTAAAGTTGCCAAATTGATCGAACGTTACGACACTGTCCGAGCTACGCTGAATTATGAAAGTGTTGGTCGGTGCAAGTACGAACCGATAAACGGCAAGATCGAATTTTCCATCCCCGTCGTAATCGCCCGACACGGGACTGTCAAAAGCGCCTGTATTACCGGTCAGTCCAAAGGCAACCACTCGGTCCGTGCTCGTCGCACTTTGGTTTATCCACCAGACCAATTGAGCGGTAGCGGTCGCTCCCGGCCGGACGATCGTTGGGTCGGTCTTGCCGTCGCCGTCGAAATCACGGCAATGGGCTTGATCACCGAACTGGCCATACTGAATTGCCAACGCCGTATTGTCACTGGAACGAAGTATCCAGAATACGCTGAGGTCCCCAGAGGCAGCGCCCGCGCGGTAGAGAGCAAGATCTCCCCGGCCATCGCCGTCATAGTCACCAGGTACGGGAAAATCCCGATTTGCGTCGCCCCATAAGTTCGTTTGGTCACCGGAGGTTGAGTTCCGATTCCAATACGTGATCGGGGCGACTCCGGGCGGAGCTACATTAGGAAATCTCAAGACGCTAAAGTCCTGGCGGCCGTCACCATCATAGTCGACCGGCCTGGGGATCCCGAGCTGACCTCGGAGCTCACCCCCACTAAAATTCACCGAGTGGACGTTCACATAGCCGAGATGCTGTCTGATCTGGCTCAGTTGGGTCGGCGTGATGCTCATCGAGCCGGTGATCGTTCCGGATGTTCCGCCCACCGTTCCAAGATTGATGGCGACACCCGCGTTCGTCCCTATGGCCGCAGGAGCATGTATGTGTGACGCTGTTTGGTTCGAGGAGAGGCCATTAAAGACGACCGTAAAAGTGAGCATCATGGTCGACTCATTAACATTTATGCGGGCGTATCCGGTCGCGCTGGTGGCGGCCGGGGGAACCTCCTGGGCTCCCGTCAGATAGGCCGTAAATATCTCTGCCTTCGTTGCCGAAGACAGAGTAAAGACAAAAAACGTCGCAACTAAAAAAGACAAAAACCTGTTTCTCATTTTCCCTCCGATCCGTTTGATTTCCTATTCTCGTGCCAATGCTGGAACGGCTTTGCTTCATGAATTTTCTAAAAAGACAGCCGGTATCAGTTCCTGCATCAGTAAGACATGTAAAAACTTAAAGCTTTTAACGAATAGTAGTCTGACCCCGCATTCAAGTCAACGATTTTTGTGCGCAGACGCGTTTTCTTCACACTTTTGGACTCTCAACGGAAATCTGGCAGAATGATTTTTAGCCCAAGAATGTGCTGAAGTCGATGATTGCTAGGTCGCACGAATGGAGCCTCAAAATTTAAGAAAGGACACCGGAGACCAGGGCGGGCTGCGCCTCATCAGTGGCACGACAGGTTCGGACGTGGGTCCCATGCTCGAAAAACAGTTTGTAAATTTCATGTTTTTCCGCGTGAATCCGGATTGGCGAAAGCTGGATCCCGATACGAAAAGCATCTTCAAATCTGAATTCCAGAGCGTCTTTGATAAGTTTCGTGATAATTTCCTGCTCTACACATATTCGCTCGTCGGGTTTGATTCAAAGGCTGACATCATGTTTTGGAGAATCGGCAACTCGCTCGATCTGATCCAGGAGATGACCGCAAAACTTTATCGGACGAGCCTTGGCAGTTATTTCGAGGTGGTCGACAATTATTTGGCCGTGACCAAGCGGATGATGTTTGTTGCTGACGGTTCCGATGACCGTTTCCACGTTCCGGCGGGTGAAAAGAAGTATCACTTCGTCTACCCGTGTGCCAAGCATAGGGAATGGCACGAAAAGACTGGCGAGGAACGCGACGCTCTGATCGAACAGAACTTTATGGTGGGGATGAAATTTCAAAACATTAAGATCCATATGACGCATGCCTTCGGTTTCAGCGAGCAGGAATACGTGATCTCGTTCGAGACGGATGAGCCGAACGACTTTCTTGCGCTGGCCGAGGAATTGCGTCAAACACCGGCGAGTAAGTTGACCCTTCGTGGGATGCCGGTCTATACATGCCGGCAGCGTCCGTTGATGGAATGTCTCGACGCACTGGGCTAGTCACGATGGTTGTTGCAAGAAAGTTTTTTATTCGTGGACAGGTTCAAGGCGTCGGCTTCAGGTATTTTGCTCAGCGTTCGGCCGCACGCCACCAGGTTCGCGGATATGTCAAAAACCTGGAGGACGGTCGTGTCGAAGCTCTCGCGCAGGGAGCCGAACGAGCGGTCGAGGCTTTCAAGCATGATCTAGCCGCCGGTCCCACGTACTCGAGCGTCGAAGACGTTGAAGAGATCGTCCTCGAACCCGACCGGACCTTCTCAGCTTTTCGAATCGAACGGTAAGTGCCGGTAACTGATAACTGACAACTGACAACTGACAACTGATCACTGACCACTGACCACTGACCACTGACTCACAGATGGAAAATTTAAAAAAATTAATTCGCGAGGTGCCCGACTTTCCCAAACCGGGCATCAATTTTTACGACATCACCACGTTGCTTAAGGACCCGAACGGTCTTGAGGAGACGATAGACGCACTCACCGAACAGTGTCGCGGTCTGGACATCGATACCGTGATCGGAGTCGAGTCCCGGGGTTTTATTTTTGCGACGCCGCTCGCATATCAACTTGGTGCGGGATTTGTTCCGGTTCGTAAGCCGAAAAAGCTGCCCGCCGAATGTGTTTCGGTCTCGTATGATCTCGAGTACGGACAGGACACGCTCGAGATGCACAAGGATGCGGTCGGTGAAGGTCACCGTGTGCTGATCGTAGACGATCTGCTGGCGACCGGCGGTACCGCAAAGGCCGTCGTCGATCTCGTCGAAGGTCTTGGTGGAAAGGTCGAGGGTCTGCTTTTCGTCGTTGAGCTCAACTTCCTGAAAGGCCGCGAGAAGTTCAACGGCTACAACGTGAAGTCGCTGATAGATTACGACTCGTAGCTGACTTGAGATTTGGAATTTGGGATTTGGGATTTGGGATTTGGGATTTGGGATTTGGGATTTGGTGGGATTTGGGATTTGGGATTTGGGATTGGGATTTGGGATCTGGGATCTGGGATCTGGGTTCCGTTCACACCCTCGTGCATCTTCCAAATCCGCAATCCCAAATCCCAATCCGAAATCCCAGATCCCAGATCCGCAATCGCCTTGACAATCCGCAATTCGAAATCCACAATCCACAATCGATATGCTCCCGTAGCTCAGCTGGATAGAGCGTCCGCCTCCTAAGTGGAAGGTCGCGTGTTCGAATCACGCCGGGAGCAGGTTTTAAAGAATATTGGTCCGCTAACCTCAAAATTCTCCTAAATTTATGGAAACGTTTGTCGAATGAACCTTTCTATTAAATGAACGGAAGAAATCGATGATCAAGTACAGTGGCAGACATTTATAGGTCCGCTAACGGCCGTCGAATTCTATTCACAACTCCAATGTTTTGCACGGAAACCGCATTTTCAACTGAATGCGGTTTTTGTGGTTTTGGGCGAGCAGGTCCCTCGGTTGATCACCGTCGTGTCTTCAAATTTTCCGCCGAGTGTGGCAAGTTAAAAACATGCAAAAGATCGTAACCGCCGAAGAGATGCGCGAGATCGACCATCTCACCACCGAGCGATACGGAATTCCCCGACTGCTGCTGATGGAGAACGCTGCGAATGCCGCAAGCCGAGTTATCGTCGAGAAACTTGGCGGTTCGGTTGAGGGTAAGTCCGTGCTGATTCTTTGCGGCAGGGGAAATAACGGCGGCGATGGTGCTGCACTTGGACGCATTCTCTGGCAGCAGGGTGCCGATGTCGAGGTATGTTTGTTCGGGTTGGCGGAAGATACTAAGGACGAAGCTCGGATCAACTTCGACATACTCAGGAAAATCACTGAAGACGAAGGGTTTGAGCTGTCACAATCGGATCTGGCGTTTGAAGAGATCACGGGCCTTGAAGAATGGCTGGATTACGACAGCCTGAATTTTCATAGCGACGATCCAGACGTACTCGTCGACGCTCTTTTTGGAACGGGGCTTACGCGTCCGCTGGACGGTGTGTTCGAACAGGTTGCGGCTTTTATCGACGCGTTTGCGGATCCGGACAGCGACTCCGGGACGCTTGTAGTCGCGCTCGATATTCCATCTGGATTGAGTGCCGACGACGCCGAGCCGATCGGCGTCAACCCTCGTGCGCACGTGACCGTTACGTTCACGGCACCGAAACTCGCAAATGTCCTTCCTCCGGCATCGAACTGCAACGGAGAGCTGTATGTCGTAAATATCGGTTCTCCGTGCGAGCTGGTAAGTGCGGCGGAGTCGCAAACATTTTTTGTGCAGAGCGATAATGCGGCGCGATGGCTGGCCCAAACAGAATTTACAAGCGATTCTTACAAGAACAGACGGGGCCATGCGCTCGTTTGTCGCAGGAGCGGCAAACTACAGCGGGGCCGCGGTTCTCTGCGGCAACGCGGCGATACGTTCGGGCGTTGGCCTTGTAACCATCGCGACGCCCGAATCGTCACGCGATTCAGTAGCTGGACGCGTTGCTCCGGAAGTGATGGTCCGCGGTGTTGCGGAAACCGGCGGCGGAGCAATTTCCGAGAACGCGTTCGAGGAGATCAGAGAGTTCGCTGCAAACGTGGATGTCATATCGATCGGCAGCGGACTGAGCTCGAGTGACGAATCGACAAGAAATCTCGTCCGCCGTGTCGTCGAAGAAAGAACGACACCGGTCGTAATCGACGCCGATGGACTAAATGCGCTCGCACCTTTGGATCTTAAGGGCTCGGACGAATTGCCCTTGATCCTCACGCCGCACGCCGGCGAGTTTCAGAGACTATTGGGATCTTCGAAAAAAGATGACCTCAGAGATCGCATCGGTTCCGTTCGTAGGTTTGCTCAAACGCATCACGTCATTCTTGTTTTGAAAGGCGAACGGGTCATCATTGCGGAACCGGGAGGACAGGTCTTTATCAACCCCACCGGGAATTCCGGTTTGGGCAAAGCCGGAAATGGAGACACGTTGACTGGGATCATCACGGGCTTTGCAGCTCAGGCAGTCCAGACACGCACGGACATCCTAGACGCGGTCATCGCGTCGGTATACGTCGCCGGGCTGGCGGGTGATATCGCGGAGAAGAAATTCGGGAAGCGGGTCATGACGGCTTCGGACACGGCCGAGGCGTTGGCTGACTGTTTCCAACTATTCAATGACTGACCGGAAGTTCATCTCCAATTCGCCCGACGAAACTTTTGAGCTTGGAGCGTCGATTGGAGCAGAGCTGCGCGGCGGCGAAGTGATATTGCTCACCGGAGGGCTCGGTGCCGGGAAAACGCTCTTGACCAAGGGAATCCTCAGCTCCCTGGACTTCGACGTCGATGAGGTCACGAGTCCGAGCTTTACGCTGGTGAATCTTTACAAGACAGAGAAGTTCAATATTTACCACATCGATCTCTGGCGTTCTGATAGCAAGGACCCGGCCTTTTCCGTAGGCCTGGGAGAGATACTCGAGGACGAAAAGGGAATCGTCATCATCGAATGGGCTGAGAGACTCGCGAACTTCGTTTTTAGATCGATCGTCTATCGGGTAGACCTGACAGGCGATGGTGAGGAGCCGCGGCATATCACGGTCAAGCGAATGGAACAAACCCCCGCGGCAAACGTCTAATTCGAGTAACCGGACGGCCGAATGTGTAAAGCGGCCGTACCCGAACAAGGCTTTGGTCAACCATACGGATAAGTGAATGTTGAAGAAAAGAGACGCGATATCGAACATGCTCCGTAGTTCCGTGACGCGGGTTATCATGATCCTCTTTATGGCGGGGATGTGCGCAGTTGCGTTGTCGCAAACTTCGGACACATCGCGAGGCGAAGTACGTATGCTCAGCGAATTACAAAGGCCCGAAATAGTCATCCGGAAAAAGCAGCGTGTTCTGGAAGTTTACGACAGCGGCAAACTGATCAAATCGTTCACAATTGTTCTTGGATTCCAACCGGTCGGCGACAAGGAAGTCGAAGGTGACGGGAAGACTCCCGAGGGCGAATTCTACGTCTTTACGAAAAACGCAAAAAGTAAATTTCACCTCAGCCTCGGTCTCAGCTATCCCTCAAAGGAAGATGCCGAACGCGGATTTGCCAAAGGCTGATCTCTAAACTCGAGCACGACCAGATCATTCTCAGCCATCGACAACAAGACAAATGCCACCGCAGAAAACGGCACTCGGCGGCGAGATCTACATCCACGGCGGCGGTACCGAGCGAGATTGGACATGGGGCTGCGTCGCGCTCAAGAACGAAGAGATCGAAGAATTATTTGCGGCGATGCCAGTCGGCACAAAAGTCACGATCACGCCCTAACTCAAAGACTTGCCTCCTGTCTGCAGCGTTCCCATACCATTTATTTAACGATGCTTCGTCGTGAGCGTTCGTCTATAATCAATCTTACAGGTTATGAGTCACGGCGAGACCAAATCCCAGAAAAGCTCCGGAGCGCCCGAACATATTGCCGCCGAGTTCGACGGTGCCACTTTGTTCAATCGTGAGGTGAGCTGGCTCGAATTCAACCGGCGCGTTCTCGATGAAGCGATGGATGAGCATCTGCCGGTGCTTGAGCGTCTAAAGTTTCTTTCGATCTTCTCGACGAACCTTGACGAGTTTTTCATGATCCGTGTTTCGGGTCTGAAGGAACAGATCGAAGAGCACGTCGAAGAACGATCGCTGGACGGCTTGAGCGCCGCCGAGCAGTTAAAAGAGATCGGGAAACGCCTGGGGCCGCTGTTGAAAAAACAAGTCGGCTATCTGCAGGGAAAGGTATTTTCTGAACTCGCCGACGCGGGGATCACGATCGAGCCGTACAAGTCGCTCGACCCAAAGGACAAGAAGAAGCTTGATAAGTATTTTCGAGATAATTTGTTTCCGATCCTGACACCGCAGTCGGTCGATTCGTCGCACCCGTTTCCGTACATCTCGAATTTGAGCCTTAATATCGGCCTGATCATTGAACCGAACCGTACGTACACGCAGGAAAATCTCAAACATCTTTTCAAAGAAAAACGATTTACGCGGATAAAGATCCCGCCGACGGTGCCGCGGCTGATCCCGATCGACGAGAAGAAGGGGCGTGGGCGCTATGTGTTGCTCGAAGAAGTCATCGTCGCAAATGCGAAAGCTCTCTTCCCGAACATGAAAACCAGCCATGGGTTTCTGTTTCGCGTGACACGCGACGCGGACATCGAGCTTCGCGAAGATGAGGCCGGTGACTTAATGCGAACGCTCGAACGCGAGCTGCAGCGTCGCCGATTTCGATTTCCCGTCAGGCTCGAAGTGGATGCGGAGATGCCCGACAAGATGCTCAAGGTCCTGGCTAACGGTATTGGGCTCGACGAAGCCGACATTTACCGGATCGACGGCTTTGTCGACATTCCCGATCTGATGCAGCTCTACGCACTCGACCGCCCGGATCTGAAAGACAAACCGATACCGCTTGTTCATCCGTCGGTATTAGCCGAAAAGAAGAATATTTTCGAGGTGCTCAAGAAACGTGACGTGCTGCTGCATCATCCGTACATGGCGTATTCCGCGCTCTCGGATTTCGTCGCCGAGGCGGCTGAAGACGATCAGGTGCAGGCCATCAAGATCTGTCTTTACCGAACGGGGAAGGATTCGCCGGTGGTGAATTCGCTGATCCGAGCAAGCCAGTGTGGCAAACAGGTGACGGCGCTCGTCGAACTGAAAGCCCGATTCGACGAAGAGATGAACATCGAGTGGGCCCGTCGTCTGGAGAACGAAGGCGTTCATGTCGTCTACGGTATCAACACTCTGAAGACGCATTCCAAGCTAATGCTTGTCGTGCGCCGCGAGAAGGGAAAACTGTGCCGTTATGTGCATATCGCGACCGGGAATTACAACCCCATCACATCCCGGCTTTACACCGATCTCGGTTTGCTGACGGCCGACGAAGAGATAGGAGCCGATGCAACCAGCCTTTTCAATTTTCTGACCGGATATTCGCAGCAGACGACGTATCATCGGCTGTTGGTCGCGCCGCTGAACATGCGAGAGAGATTAACCGAATTGATCCGCCGTGAGAAGCGAAACCGGCTGGCAGGAAAAGAAGCACGGATCATTGTGAAGGTGAACAGCCTCACCGATACGGAACTGATCGAGGAGCTTTACAAGGCGTCGCAGGCGGGTGTCGAGATCGATCTGATCATTCGCGGCATATGCAGTTTGCGGCCGGGAGTAAAGGGACTGTCGTCCAATATCCGTGTGCGGTCGATCGTTGGGCGGTTCCTCGAGCACAGTCGTGTCATGTACTTTGCGAACGGTGGCGAAGCGGCAGACGAGGAAATGTACATGGGGAGCGCCGACTGGATGCAGCGCAATCTCGATCGGCGGGTCGAAGTTTTAGTGCCTATACTGGCACCGGAGATCAAAGCATTTCTAAAGGACGTCTACCTCGACGCATACCTGCGCGACAACGAAAATGCCCGCGAGCTTCGCCCTGACGGGACATATCGAAAGATCGCCGCGCCAAAACCTTTCGACGCCCAAATGTTTTTTGTCGCTCGGGATATTGTCTGAAGGCAGAAGACAGGAGACAGGAGACGTCTCCCGTCTCTCACCTTCATCCCCCGCTCCGCTCAAACTTCGCTTCCGCGACGTCGCCGTTCATCTTTCCATACTTGATCGTTAAGCGCGGGTAACCGCGGGGTTCATGTTCGATCTCTTTTAGCCCGAGTTTCTTTTCAGCTTTCGCGATCGCGTCGTCGGTACCTTCGATCTCCATATAAAGCCCGAACGGGAGCTCGTCCAGAACAACTTCTACATCACCGAGTCGCCAATACTTTCGACGCTTTTCGTAAACCGCGGTCAGCCGGTAGCCGAGATGCTCGATGATCTTTTCCGCGGCATCGACGTCCGAGACATTCGTCTCGAACTCGATCTTTTTCTTCGCACCATTTTCCGTCTTGACTCTTTCTTTATAGGTGAGCAGGGTAAAGTCGCCGATCTTCCTTAAGCGCAGCGTCGCTCCGCGTTCGTCCATCTCACCGCCGCGATGCTGATAGTTCACTTCGAAAACTTCCTTATCGAATGCCGCACCCAGTTCGACAAGCTTCTGTGTGACCTCTTCGACGCGTTTTGCGCCCAGGTGGTATTTTTTTTCGGTTTCGATGGCCATCAGAGCGGGGTAACTGTATCGTCGGTTTATCTTAAGGAATTGTCCGGCTGCGGGCAAACCGACGCCACGCCGCTGGTCACCCGCGGTTTCAGACTCTCATTGACGAGCCTTCGGGGCACGCGTCTGATGCCTTCTACCATTGAGTACAACCGATTTTGTTCTTTTGCGGAGCGTGGGCATAATTGGTTTAGGTCTGATTTTCTCGCGGCCCCCCAATCCGCTGCTTTCCGATACATCAAATTATGAAACGTCTGCGAGCGTCGGGAATACTCCTCCATCCAACATCTCTGCCGGGCGAATTTGGTATTGGCGATCTCGGGAAGCACGCCTTTGCGTTCGTCGATCTTCTTGCTCGAACAAAACAAACGTACTGGCAGATCCTGCCGCTCGGCCCGACCGGTTATGGCGATTCGCCTTATCAGTGTTTCTCCGCTTTCGCGGGCAACACGCTTCTGATCTCTCCAGAGCATCTTGTCGAAGACGGTTTTCTGACGATTGATCAGATAGCCGATCGGCCGCAATTTCCCTCACAAAGGGTCGACTATGGAGCCGTGCACGAGTGGAAGAATCGAATTTTACCGATCGCTTTCGCTGGCCTTAATCACATTGCGAGAGGGGATCTTCAGGGGAAGTTTGAAAATTTTGTCCGGGGGAACGAGGCGTGGCTTGACGATTATGCGCTTTATCGCGCTATCAAAGGGTCGCAGGGACAAAAGGCATGGTACGAGTGGGACGAGACGTTGAGGCTAAGAGACCAACGAGCGTCTTCAGGAAGCATCCGACAAATTGTCTTCAGAAATTCTCGCCGAAAAGTTCTATCAGTTTTTGTTTTTCCGTCAGTGGCATGCCGTCAAGGAATATGCGAACCGTCATGGGATCCGCATGGTCGGCGACGTGCCTATCTTTGTTGCTCTGGACTCAGCGGATGTGTGGTGTAACCAGGATCTATTCAAACTTAATTCTGATGGCTCGGCAAAGGTCGTCGCCGGCGTTCCGCCGGATTACTTTTCCGAAACGGGCCAGCTCTGGGGAAATCCCATCTACGACTGGGATGCCATGCGCCGCGACGGATTTCAATGGTGGATCGACCGGGTCGCGTTGACGTTGAAGACGGTAGATGAGGTGCGGATCGACCATTTCCTGGGTTTCGCGGCTGCGTGGGAAGTCCCCGGCGGCGACTCGACCGCCCAGAACGGACAGTGGGTTAGCGTCCCGGGAAAAGATTTATTCGCAGCGCTAAGTGAAGCTTTCGACAAACTTCCGTTCTGGGCCGAGGACCTCGGTGCGATCACCCCGGAGGCCGAAGATCTGCGCGACGAGTTCGGTTTTCCCGGAATGCGGATACTCCAGTTCGCATTCGGCGGCGATCCGCGAAATCGCGACCTGCCGCACAACCACATCAATAATTGCGTTGCTTATACAGGGACGCACGATAACGACACAACCCTCGGCTGGTGGCAGTCGCTCGCCGGCGACGCGTCAACGAGTGATGTGAGCGAGATCAGCCGCGTTCGCGACTTCTGCCTGAAGTATCTCGACACTGCGGGCGATGAGATCCACTGGGATCTTATTCGCGCCGCGTGGTCCTCGGTCGCCGATACCGCGATCGTTCCGCTACAGGATCTGCTCGGACTGGGAACGGAAGCACGGATGAATTTGCCGGCTTCCACGTCCGGCAATTGGGATTGGAGATTTTCTGAGGATGCAGTGACGGATGAGATCGCCGGACGGTTGCGTGAGCTGACCGAACTCTATGGGCGAAACCAACAATGAACTTGTGGACTGTGAGAGGATGTGGCGAGCCGATAGACCGACCAACCAGATCTGATCTTTTTTCCTCCATCCATCCACACGGGCACCGCCCTATGGACGAGGAGACGAGTTAATGCGGTGCCTGATCCGACTGGAACCATGTTTCCTAGAAAGACCATCGATCTAACATGACAGGGGCGAACACAACATTCCGTACCGCAACCCACGACGATCTTGCCGAGCTTGTCCGAATGCTGGCCGACGATTTTCTCGGGCAGCAGCGAGAACGTTACGAGGAGCCGCTCCCGGAAAGTTACGTGAGAGCATTCGAGGAGATCGAGGCCGATCCGAACAATGAACTGATCGTCGCCGAGAAGAACGGCGAAGTCATCGGGATGCTGCAGCTGACCTATACGCCATCGATCAGTTTCCAGGGCGGAAAGCGCGCGACAGTCGAATCGGTCAGGGTAGATGAGAGATATCGCGGGCAGGGAATCGGCCGTGAGATGATGCTCTGGACGATCGAACGAGCGCGGGGCGCGGGCTGCATCTCTATGCAGTTAACGACAAACTCTGAACGCGACGACGCACAGCGTTTTTACCGGAATTTAGGTTTTACGAGTTCGCATATCGGTATGAAGCTCAAGTTGTAATGAAACTGCGGCTATGACCGTGATACTGGATGCCCGCTGATCGCGAATACTGAATTCTATTACGAAGTTTTTTGATCCCTTCGCTTACGATGACTCGGATCGGCGGCGAATACGGACGGCAAAGCCTGGTTGACGCTCGCACAAGGTGTGATGACGGAAGTCTATTAACCCCGATGTGACGGTCGCGAATGTTCCGCTCATTCAGTTCGTTGACGTAAATCCAAAAAAGAAGTCCCGGCTGTCGATCCACAATTCATTCCGCCGCCAGAATTCGGCGAAGGCATCGGGCTCGGCAATACTGCTCGCGTGGTCGCTAGCGAGTCCAGCGAGTGCGTCGAGCTTTGATGGTTAAGACTCGGCAGACTCGTAAGACTCGACAGACTCGACAGACTCGCAAGACTTAGATCACCGGCGGCGGCGGTGTGCTGATAACGGGGGTCGCATGAGGCTGTGAGTTGAAGGTCCGGCAAGCCAGGAATCCACGGATGATGAAGAAGAGTGCGAACGCGTGAAATGCGGTGCCGAACAATTCGCCGAGCAGCAGCAGCAACAACGCATCGAGAAGATAAATCACGATGCCGATAACAAAGGCGACCAAGAACTGCTTGCTGGCGTAATAACCAAGAAATGCAAAGAGTGCGACGAGGAAAAAGTTGAAAACGATAGCGACGATCTTCAGTGCTTCGGCTGCTCCGTTTTCGATCGCGACATCGACGAGCGCCGCCGCAAGCTGTGTAAAACCAAGGCCGGCGAGAAACGACACATTCGACCCGCTCATGTAGGCGATCGAGTTGATCGCCGAGAGTCCGGCGATCCAATAGAACCAGTGGGCACCGCTCTTCGCGGTCGCTGCAAGCTGTTCCTGATCCACTTCCGAAGGGCGTTCGCCGCGGTTGCTTTCCTCATTATCTAATCCGAGTAGACTGCTCATATTATTTTCGATTCTCGTCAGAAATTATTTTCTCGAGTGTGTTCGTGTGGTCTCAATTCTGAATGAACCGATGAATCACATTTCGATAAGGGAGCCGCGAGTCTGCTTACTGAGAAGCGCCAAAATCAAATTTTGTGCTTGAGACGGGAACTATTTAGACGCGTGATTTATAGCATCGAATTTGTCGTATGGTCAAGGGAACGGCGTCTTGGCCGCGGTCAGAACCGCCTGCGGTAGCGGGCGGTTTGAGTTAAGGGCATCTGAGCACGTTGTTGTCTCCAACCACCCGCTACCGCAGGTGGTACCGACAATCCACGGCCTCTTGTTTGGGATCGTTCAAGCAAAATCTGGATCTCTCTTAACTACCACCCCGTCAGCCGAAGCGGCCGCCACCCCTCCTAAACAAGGAGGGGAGTTCTGACCTAAGGAACAAACGCGTTCGGAAGCGGGCGGTCTCCCGTCGCACCGAATTGTACGATCTGCGTTCCCGCAGTCGTGCGGCCGATGAACCACGTCGCACTCGAGGGACGGAATACGGTCGCGTCGAACTTTCCGTCGCCGTCGTAATCGCCAGGAGACGGAACATCACCGTTGGAGCCAAACGGGAATCTATAGAATGAAAAGTCTTCACTTCGGACGATGAACCATTCACCCGTCGACGGGCGCCAGATCGCGACATCGGATTTTCCGTCACCGGTGTAATCGCCTTGCACAGCTTTGTCTGCCGCGTTCCCGAATTGCATTGCAAGTAATCCCGCAGTGCTTCGCTGTATCCACCACTCACGTGGTCCGGGCCGAAAGATTCCGACGTCTGCTTTTCCGTCCCCGTCGTAATCGGAGACGACGGGATGATCGCCCGCGATTCCAAACTGAAATATTCGTGTCGGTGCTCCCGACGATTGCGAGATGAACCACGTCGAGGTCGACGGACGGAAGACGGCGAAGTCGGCCTTTCCATCGGCATCGTAATCCGCGGGAACAGCGATATCGCTATTTGTTCCGAACGGAAGAGCGAAGAATGAGAAGTCCTCGCTTCGTAACACGTACCATTCACCTGAGCTTGGACGGAAAAACGCGATGTCGGCTTTTCCGTCGCCGGTGTAATCGGCGGGCACGATCTGGTCCGTCGAAGCACCGAACTGAAGAGCGAACGTCTGGCCAGTCGAGCTTCTATTGATCCACCATTCAGAAATGGCGAGCGGCCTGAAGATCCCGATGTCGGTCTTGCCATCGCCATCGAAATCGAACGGAGTCCGGCGTGTAACCTCCGAAGTATTGCGAAGCATCACTATCGAGTTGCGCAGGCCGCTCGGCGGCATACCGATCGCGGCAGCGACATCGATCCGCCCATCACCGTCGAAATCAGCCAATGTTCCAAGTCGTGGCGTATTGCCTATGCCGTATCGAACGTGCGAACGCAGGCTGCCGTCGGCGTTTCCGAGAAACATCGAAACGTCATTCGACGCATAGTTAAACGTCACGATGTCCGGTATTCCGTCGCCGTTAAAGTCTCCTGCTTCGAGGTCGGCGCTGATCCGGAGAGTCTCTAAAACACTTGATCCGGTCTGCTCTCTCATCGCCTGAAAGGTCCCGTCGCCGTTACCTATTGAGGTGGCGATCGTGTCCGTGCCGAAGGAATCCTGGTTCATTATCATCCCAAGGTCGAGCTTGCCGTCCCGATCAAAATCGGCCATTTTGAATTTGTACGGCCGGGTTGGGCTGTTAATCGGGGCGCCGAACGTAAGGTTTCCGTTCCCCGGAAACACGCCCATGCCCGTTGACAGGACAGTGATAATATCGATTCTGCCATCGCCCGTTACATCCGCGAGGCTTAGGCCGGAAGGCAGAAAACCGGGAAGCAGGATATCCGTCATCTGAACAAAGTTTTGGTTGCCATCATTTCGAAAAACAAAGATGCGAGCCGTCACGCTGCCGAGGCAGTTCCCTTCTTCCGTCAGCACGATGTCGCGGTCGCCGTCACCGTCCAGATCGGCGGCCTCAATAGTTCCGTCTTGGCAGGCGTAAACGTCGGTCACAACTGTCGGGGCGAATGTTCCATTGCCAAGATTCAACGCCGTACCAAAATGATAAGGGGGATATCCCGCGTCCGATGCGAAAACGAGATCGACAAAGCCGTCTCCGTTCATATCTCGCAGCTTCATGTCGCCAAAATTTCTAGCCGGAGTGTAATTGATCCCTGGGGCAAACGTGCCATTACCGTTATTCTTCAGAATCTTTAAGAGAGGTGCCGCCGAAGCAATATCGGACTCGCCATTGACCACGATATCGATGTCGCCGTCATTGTCTATATCAGCGCTTTCGACAGCGTCCGAAAGCAATGCCGCTTCATAACGAGGCAGCACCGGAAACAGACCTGTGCCTGGATTTTCATGAACGGTTATCGCAGCCGAGGAGTTTGCGACCGTAATAATGTCGCGGTCGCCATCGGCGTCAAGGTCAAAGACCGCGACATCGAATGTCTGCTGCGACGCCTCGTAATAGACCGGTGTATTCAAGCCGCCCGAACCATTGCTCGTGATCGTGACAAAACCCTCGTTTGAACGACCAGACGGAACCGCGGCGACAATATCGACAAAACCGTCGCCGTTGACAAAGCCGGTGGTCAGCTCCTTTGGATTGGAAACAAAGTTGGCAAACAGTACTATCTCGGGCGCTCCAAATGTACCGCTTCCGCTATTGCGCCTGATCGTCGCCGCACCGCGGCTGACCGAACCTGAATCGTACAGTCCGCCTCCGATCAAATCGATGTCGCCGTCATTATCGAGATCGGCCAGAGCGACGGCCGTCGAACCAAACCTTCCGCCGGGAGCCGGGTCGTACGTGACCGCCGCGGAGAAATCACCGGTGCCGTTGTTGATCAATACGGCAAGACTCGCAAAAAAACTGGTACCTATCTTACAACCGGCAACGATATCCAATTTGTTGTCGCCGTTAATGTCCGCAGCGGCGATTTTTTCGGCCTGATTTATCGTGTTGAAACTTACGGGAGCGAGAAATCCGGCCGAGCCTCCGCTTAGGCCGTTGTGTTTTAGAATCGAGATTGACGACGCTCCGTAATTTGCCGTCACAACGTCCGGTTTGCCGTCACCCGTAAAATCGCCGATCACAATGCCGGCCGGGCCTTGTCCGGTCGGGAATTCAATCGGAGAAATAAAACTTCCATTACCGCTGTTACGCCAGACCATTATCTTTTGCAATTCATTGACATTGCCACGAACCGTCGCAAATGCGTCGAGGTCGCCATCCATATCGAAGTCCGACAACGCCACTTCACCGACGGTTTGATTCTGAGCGAGTGGATAATAAATAGGAGCGGTAAAAGTTTTATTGCCGTTGTTCTTTAAGACAGAAACGCCTGTCGAACCGAAAAAGCTGTCGCCGACCAAAATATCGGCGTCGCCATCGCCATCCAGATCGCCGAAAGCGAACGATGCCGGACCGAAACCACTTCCGAATGTTCCGGTATCGAATCCACGCCACGGAGCGTGAAAGAAACTCGTAGAATCTTGCGCATTGACGGATGCCATGAAAAAGAATAGAAGGCCGATCGCGGAGTTTATGGCTCGAAAGCCCTGGCGCCCCTTAATGACTGATTGCATAAATCCCCCCAATTACTAGCAGTTTGGTCCATGCCCCTACAGTCTCCCGACACGGTAAGAAAAGACATGACCCGCAAACAACCCAAAATAATGGTGTATAAATTGTATTCCCTTACCTTGTTCGTTACAACGATAACCTTCGCGCAAAAAAGGCCTCGTTCGAGGTGAAAGGGGCCGCCGTAGATAGATTAGGTTGGGCCACCCGCATTCGCAGATGGCCCGGCAAAAAGCCTGCTAAAGCAGGGACTGCGAACGCTGACTAATCGTCGTCCTCGTCTTCCGCGACTGCAAGAAGCGATGCGCTGGTGACGCGGTCGTCGTCGCCGGTCTTGATGAGCGTCACGCCCTGTGCGCTGCGGCCGGTTTCGCGGATCTTGTCCACGCCGAGGCGGATGAGTTTCGCCTGTTGCGTGATGATCATGATCTCGCTGTCCTCTTCGATCGGGAACGAGGCGACCACCTTGCCGGTCTTCGCCGTCGTCTTCATGTTGATGACGCCTTTGCCGCCGCGTTTCGTCAGGCGATAGCTCGAGACTATGGTCTGCTTTCCGAATCCGTTTTCGGAGATGGAAAGTATTTTTTCAGTCCCTTCCTGCGAAACCGCACACACTGAAACGACCTCATCTCCCTTGCGAAGATTTACACCGCGAACGCCGCGAGCCGCTCGGCCCATCGGGCGGACGTCCTTCTCATTGAAGCGGACCGCCATGCCGTCGTGCGTCGCGATAAATATCTGGCATTTGCCGTCGGTGCGAATCACTTCGAGCAACTCGTCGCCTTCGTCGATGTTGATGGCGTTGATTCCGTTGACGCGAATGTTCTGAAAATCGGCGAGAGCGGATTTTTTGATCACACCGTGTTTCGTGACGAAAGTCAGATATGTCTCTTCTTCGAAATCACGAACCGGCATTACCGCGACGAGCTTTCTTTCACTCGAAAGCTGGACGAGATTCACAACCGCCTTGCCGCGTGCGGCCGCGGCTGCTTCGGGGATCTCGTGGACCTTCATCTTGTAAACCTGGCCGTCGTCGGTGAAGATCATCAGATACGCGTGCGTCGACGCAATGAACAAGTGCTCGACAAAATCTTCATTCTTCGCCGTTGCACCGAGCCGGCCTTTGCCGCCGCGGCCCTGACGCGAATACGTCGAGACAGGCGTGCGTTTGATGTAGCCCGCCTTTGTGACCGTGATCGCGACATCCTCGTCCTTGATCAGGTCTTCGATATTGAACTCGGCACCCGCATCGACGATCACCGTCCGACGAGCATCGCCAAAATTCTTCTTGATCTCTTCAAGCTCGTCGACGATCACCTGACGCAAAACGCTTTCGTTCTGCAGGATGTTTTCAAGCTCAGCGATATGTTTGATGAGAGCTTCGTACTCGTCCAGAATTTTCTGCCGCTCGAGCGCCGACAGACGGCGAAGCTGCAGATCGAGTATCGCCTGGGCCTGGATGTCCGAGAACCCAAGGCTCGAAATGACCTTGCGAAGATCTTTGACGAAGGCGTCCGTAGATTTGTCTCCGGTGACGCCGCGCCATTTCTTGATCTCGGCGATCGCATCGAACTTTGCGGTCAGCCACGACTTTGCCTCGTCGACCGAACGCGAGTTGCGGATCAGCGGAATAATATAATCGAGTGCGTCGATAGCCTTATTGAGGCCTTCTAAAATGTGAGCCCGGGCCTGCGCCTTTCGCATCTCGAACTCGGTTCGGCGCCTGACGACCTCGCGGCGAAACTCGAAGAAATACTCGAGCATTTCCTTCAAGGTCAGCAGCCGAGGCTGCCCATCCACGATCGCGATGTTGATGATGCCAAACGACGACTGCAGCGGCGTCAGTTTGTAAAGTTTGTTGAGAACGACCTGTGGAACGGCGTCGCGCTTGAGCTCGACCACGATCCGCATTCCCTCACGGCTCGATTCGTCGCGAAGCTCGGAAATTCCGTCGAGACGTTTCTCGTGTACCAGTTCGGCGATCTTTTCGATCAGTCGCGCCTTATTCACCTGGTAGGGGATCTCGGTGATGACTACTGCGTCGCGTTCGCGGTCGGCCCGTCCGATGCGGTCGATCGCTGCCTTGGCTCGCATCTGAATAATGCCGCGGCCTTCGCGATACGCCCGGTGGATCTCTTCGCGGCCGTAGATAAATCCGGCGGTCGGGAAGTCGGGGCCGGGAACGATCTTTATCAGCTCGTCAACCGATATTTCCGGTTTTTTAATGAGAGCGATGACCGCATTTATTATCTCGGTCAGATTGTGAGGCGGTATTTTTGTCGCCATTCCGACCGCGATCCCTTCGGAGCCGTTCACAAGAAGGTTCGGAAAACGGGCCGGCATAACCTTGGGCTCGGATAGTGAATCGTCGTAGTTCGCCTGGAAATCGACGGTTTCCTTTTCGATGTCCGCCAGTATTTCATTCGCCAGCTTTTCCAAACGAACTTCGGTATAACGCATCGCCGCCGGATTGTCGCCGTCGATCGAGCCGAAATTCCCCTGACCGTCTACCAACGGATACCGCAGCGAAAAATCCTGGGCGAGCCGGACGACCGTGTCGTAGACGGCCGTGTCACCGTGGGGGTGATATTTACCGATCGTGTCGCCAACGACGCGGGCCGATTTCTTGTACGGTTTGTTGTAAGTGTTGCCAAGCTCGTGCATCGCCCACAGCACGCGCCGATGCACCGGTTTGAGTCCGTCGCGCACGTCAGGCAATGCACGCCCGATGATCACGGACATGGCGTAATCGAGATACGACCGCCGCATCTCGTCTTCGATGTTGACTTGATTACGTTCTAAAAGTGAATCCATTTTGAATCGTTTTTCTTCTTAAACTCGTATACTTTACGCCGGAGCGTTGCTACAGGCGGGTTCTAAAAAAATGTTGAGTAAAAGCTCCGTTTGATGTTATCCTCTATTTTACAGGCGGAAGGCCTGTTTAGCAACCTCCTAACCCACCACCAGGGCCCGCTAAATTCTTCAAAACACACTCTTTTCGTAAGACGAACTCTCCGACGGTAACGTTCGCCCCAAGCAGAAATGTCAACCATCGTCACAGACCAGGAAAATCGCCGAATTCAGAGATATCCCCTTGCGTTGCCAGCCCGGATCGAAGTAAAAGTCGACAGCAAATTGGCTTGGAATGAGATCACACGCCTTGAAGACATCTCAGCCTTCGGCGCTGGTTTCAAACTGAAGCGACCGGTCAAGAGGGGCAGGCTGGTGATGATGAGTGTTCCGATGCCTCGCCAGTTGCGCTGCTACGATTACCTTGAGCCCCAGTACCGGATATGGGGCCTCGTCAGACGATGCATTCCGCTCGGAAGCGGGAATGTTGCGGAGGCTTATGCGATCGGAGTCGCATTTGTCGGAAAAAACCCGCCGGGAACATATCTCGAGAATCCTTCGAAGCTTTACGATCTCGCGAACCGAGAGGACGGTGGTCTTTGGCAGTTGGTCGAGGCTCAGACGGACCCGGATGAAAGCGATCTACCGGGTTATTTACGCCGACACACGCGCTTTGCGATTCCGGAATCGCTTCTGCTCGAAATGCTTGACGAGAACGGCGACGTCGCAGCCAGTGAGATCAGCGTAACTGAAAACATTAGTCTCGGCGGTGCCGCAGTTTTTACGTCCTTCAACGTAGAGCTTGGAGCCTTCATCCGCGTGAAGAGCGAGCGTCACGACGTCAGCATCATTTCTATTGTCCGCGGAAAGCGCGTCGGCGACGACGGCATTATCCGCTTGCACCTGGAATTTATTGACCACATGTTTCCACTTGAGGGAATCGAGTAACTCAGTGGTTTTTCTCCCTCATAAAGTAATGATGTCATCAATAATTCGACCGGAGAGAGTCCTTAATGTCAGTCCAAACTGAAACGCCCAAACAAGAGGCAGACCCCATGTCAATGTCGTTGCATGCCGTGGTAAAAGGAAAAGATGTGGGCGACGTCCAATGGAAGGAGGTGGCCGATCTGATAAGTGTTTCGGCCACGGGTGCAAGCTTTAATCTTGCTCGCAATTGCGAACCGGGACACCTTATCTCTTTAATGGTCCCCCTCCCCGCACACCTGCGCTGCTACGATTTCGATCGGGAATTCTATCGCGTCTGGGGATTGGTCCAACACTGCGAAGCGATGACGACGGATGACCCGTCGAACTTTCACATCGGCGTCGCATTTATCGGAAAGACCTGTCCCGACAGTTATAAGGCTGATCCACTGCAGCACTACCGGATCGCAGGCATCGGCGACGACGGAATGTGGAGCGTTTCCGAAGCAAAGACGCCGTTCAAAAAACGCGCGGATTTAAGATTTTGGAAACCGGTGGATCTCTACCTTGCGTTGATCGACACAAAAGACGGATCGACCGGCGGCGAGCGGACTGTGGCCGAGAATGTGAGTCGAAGCGGTGCGGCGGTATTGACGACTATGGAGGTCGGGATCGGCGACCGCGTCAAGTTTATCAGCGAAGAGTACGACTTTTCGGGACTCGCTATAGTTTGCAATGCACAGCCGAGCGCGGATAACCGAACGCGGATTCATTTACGATTTGTGAACGCCACATTTCCGGTCAAGGAGCTGATGAACTCGGGCGTTGTGGTCGAGCAAATGTGAGAAACGCGCGATGACGATCGACAGGCTGGATCCGATCAGGATCCGGTCTTTTTAGTTTTTAAGAGCCCATCGGGAATATCCAGGCCCCCCTTCTAAGAAAGCCATTCTTAATTCAGAAGCTTTTCGTCGAACCATCGTTCAGTCATGTCACACCATATCGCGAGTCCCTTCCATTCACCGAACTTGGTGTAGTGCCGTTCGATCTTTTTGTCGGGGCAGGTTTTTTCCCGATTATGCTTTTTATAAAATTGGGCCCGGAGCCACGAATCGAGGGCAAGGCCATCGTATCTTCCCAGAAGTTTTAGCAGATTGTCGGCCGCATAATCCCCAAAACCTTTGACGTTCTTTATTTCCTTTTTCAATTCGGCCGTTGGCAGATCGGAGATCAACCACGCTTCGGGATCAAGCTTACCCGAAGCGACCGCCTCAGCCAGTTCCACGAAATAGGGCGAGCGATAGCCGGCCCGGATCTCGTCGCGGTAAAATTTCTCGGAAACGGACGCGAGAGCTTTCGGCGTCGGAAAAGTGCGACCGCCTCCGGTTGCGGGCTCGCCGAGATTGAGGACAAGATTTCGCACCATGCTCTTGGTCAAACCCCAGGAACAGTTTGTTGTGCACATTGTTTTTATCATGTCCTCAAAGACAGTCGACGAGCGGATCAATCGACCGGCCTTTGAAGTGGAGACCCACCTGAGCCGTTCTTCGTTGTCCGTCAATCCGTAAAAGTCCTCAAGCGGATCGTCGAGCCGCAAGATGTGTCGAACCGCGTTAAAGAGTTTTTGTTCATTGAATTTCTTTCCGGAAACGTCGATACTTAGCCCGCGATCTGACTCGTAGATGACAGCCGAGATCGGCCTTGCGAAACCTGAGTCCAGCACACACTCTAACCGCCAGTCATTGTCATCGAGCTGCAGGGGCAGGAGATCACTCCAGCCATGACTATAGACCGTGTGACGGAAGCTAAAATTGGCCGGTGTTTCGAGAAAGAGTTTTGTTCGCATTAACGAATTTTAGGGTGAAAAGCCGCGGTCTTACAAATCTTTGCAGATTTTTAGACCAACGCCCTTATTTCATCGTCTTATCATCGGAAAAAGGGCTACAAACAGAAGTTCCCTAAGCAAATAAAGCTTGTGTTTCTTGAAGGATTAGTCTAGATTGCTATCTGTAAAACATAATTTAACGGCCACCGACCCATCCTGCCGTTTTCGAGAAATCCTTCACAGATAGAAAAAAATTGAATCAGTTGCCTAGAGGAGGAAAGGGTATGTTCAGCTTGAGATCGCATGCGCTGATGCGAATGATAAGCGTGTCGGTTTTTATTGTCCTTTCGCTGGTGGTAGTACCGGCGCAGGACGATCCGGATCCGAATTCACCGACGCCGATCTTGCTTAGCGAGAACGATTCGACGCGGGCTCTCGCGTCGCCGGTAGGAAAGAGCAGGAGGTCATCGCGAACGTCCTCACGAGTTTTCTGGCCGAACCAGAAAATCCAGATGTTTGTGACGAATATCGATCTGCTCGATGACGAGGGCGCGAACTCGTTCCGCGTTTACATTCAAGATGCCAAAGGACGCGAGTACCGCTTTCCGGTCGTCGATATCCGTCCCTCCGATCTGCAAAAGAATGTCTTCGAAATTGTCGTCGCGTTGACCGACGATCTTCGCTACTGGTCTGAACCTCCAACCGAAGGGGATGTGTTAGTGCGTCTTACATGGCGCGGGTTGTCGAGCAACCGGGTCCGGTTAGCTCTGGGCGCAACCGGCGGATCGATCAAAGACGATCCGGATGCAAAGCCGACGCCATTGTCGGCCGTCAGCGCCTCGACACAATCTAAGGAAGACGAGGGTCCGACGAACGAAGTAGTCGGCTACCGTTGGTCGGGCGACAGAGCGCGTTTTCTCGAGCAGGCGACATTCGGGGCCTCACCAATAGAAGACTATCGAGTGCGACGAATAGGTCTGCGCTCGTGGCTCGCAGATCAGTTTTCACAGCCCTATCCTTCATCAGCGAATCCATATCCGAACATTCCTCTGATGAGCGTTAACACGGAGACGGCTCCGCCGCTCGGATGCGGGCCGCAGCCGGTCCCCAACACGCCGACATACCAGGCATGTATCCGTGACCATTACCAGATGTACCAGGTGCAGAAGTGGTTTTTCAAAGAGGCTTTCTATGGCACCCCGCAGCTTCGCCACCGAGTAACCTGGTCGTTGGCCCAGATATGGGTGATCGCCTTTCCGGATACACAGCAGTCGTCGCACATGGTCGAATATCACCAACAGCTGAGCAAGAATGCTTTCGGCAACTGGCGAACGCTGATGTATGACATGACGTTGAACCCGGGTATGGGGAACTATCTCGACATGATGCGCTCGACACGGACAAGCCCGAACGAGAATTACCCGCGGGAGATCCTTCAGCTATTCAATATTGGGCTTTTCATGATGAACCCCGATGGGACGCTTCAGGTTGACGGCCTGGGAAATCCGATCCCGACCTACGATCAAAACACGGTCAATAATTTTACGAAGGTCTTCACAGGCTGGCGAGATTGCCGTCCGGCAGACCTCAATGCGAGCTGCCCGGATGGCGTCACTGGGACACAGGATTATAAAGATCCCATGTCATTAAACACGGGACAGCATGATCTGACGACCAAGACGCTCTTGAGCTATCCAGGCGTAACGACTCAGAACATCGCGGCCTGCACCGGCTGCACGTCGGCGGAGATCTACACATACGCTTACGCATCTCTCAACCAGGCGCTCGACAACATCTACAATCACCCGAATGTGGCTCCGTTTGTCAGCAAACTCCTGATCCAGCACCTCGTCACCAGCGACCCGACGCCGGGCTACGTCGGACGTGTTGCCGCAGTTTTTAATGCCAACCGTACCAGCCCGACACAGATGCAGGAAGTCGTAAAGACGATCCTTCTGGATCCTGAGGCGCGTGGCGATGTGAAGACGGATCCGCGTTACGGAAAGCTCCGCGAGCCAGTACAGTTGCTGACGAATGTACTTCGAAACTTTGGTGTCAGCTCGGCCGATCTTGCCGGACAGAGCGACGGCGTTGTCAACAATTCCGTTGCAGCGTTGGGCCAGAGCGTCTTTCTGGCGCCGACGGTATTTAACTACTATCAGCCGAACTACGTAGTCCCGGGAACGACGATACTCGGTCCGGAGTATGGTATTTACACCACGTCCACGTCGATCGGACGCGCGAACCTTTTCGCGACGTACGCATTCAACGGGCTCACCGCAGCACTTCCTGACAGACCGAACGGAACGCGGATCAACCTCGCGGAAATCCAGGCCGTCTCGGCGGGTGATGCGACCGGAAATCAGTTGATGGATTACTTAAATACAAAGATGATGCATGGCACCATGTCGGCGCAGATGCGAAGTGCGATCCTGCCTGCGGTCACGGCCGTCGCATCAAGCAACCCCACGCTTCGTTCGCAAACGGCCATTTACTTGATCGCGACCTCGTCGCAATACCAGGTGCAGAGGTGAAAACTATGAAACAAGATAGACGTGAATTCCTGAAAAAGACGGGCTGTACCCTGACAATGACGGCGCTCGCTACCCAGATGGGCCATTTCGGCTTGATGAGTGCGATCGCACAAGAGACAAAGGATAAAGCCGAAGCACTTGTTCCGAGTGATTACCGAGCTCTCGTGTGCATCTTTCTGTCCGGCGGCAACGACGCGAACAATACGGTAATCCCGAATCACAACGACGGGACGATAAGCAACTACACGGCCTATTCAAATGCGCGCTCGGGACAGGGTTTGGCAATTGCGGCAGGCAGGCCTGGCTGGCACATCGATCACAGTTCCGCGGATGGGCAACCTGGCGTATGGTTTGCATCCCGGTCTGGGCGTTCAGCTTCCGGCCAATAATATTGTAAATAACGGTATTCACGAGCTATGGGGAATGGGCAAGATGGCCATCGTCTGTAACGTCGGAACTCTGGTTCAGCCCACGACACGGGCGGAATTTCTGTCGGCGGGCTGGCCCGAAGCCGTTCCAGCTTTTCTCTCACTCCGACCAGGTCTCACAATATCAGGGCGGCCGAAGCGACACCGACTCGTATACGGGATGGGGCGGTCGGCTTTCCGATATGCGAACATCGCCGGACAATCCGACAGGTCTGATCCCGATGGTCACCTCTATCTCGGGTGCTCAGTTGTTCACAGCAGGTCAGACGACACTGCCGCTGGCGATCGGGACCGGGACACTGGGAACGGTCCTTAACCCGCTCAGCCCGAACAACACGGGCACGGCGATGAGGACGGCCTTCAACGGACTCCGTGCGGTCGATCTCGACCACGACTTACAGGCGGCCGCCAGCCACATCACCGATTCCGCGATGTCTGCGAATGCGGTTTTTCAGACGAATCCGTATGATCCAACGGGATTCCCCGCGACGGGTATCGGAAACCAATTGCGCCAGGTCGCACGTGTGATCAAAAAGCGTACGGACCTCAGCATCAATCGCCAGGTGTTCTTTGTGCAGCTCGGCGGGTTCGATACGCACAACAATCAGGTGGTGGGTCAGAACAACTTGCTCGTGCAACTCAGTCAGGCGATGCGGGCCTTCTATAACGAGATGATTACACAGGGACTGGAGGACAAAGTTACTCAGTTCACCATGAGTGACTTTTCACGAACGATGAATCCGGCGGGAACCGGCGGGACAGTCGGCAGCGATCATGCTTGGGGAAGCCATTTGTTCGTCGTCGGCGGCGGCATAACCGCCGCTGACTTTTACGGGATGAACGGTGTGAATGGTACGCCTTATCCCCATCTTGCATTTAACACGGGCGACGATGCCGACAACGGAACCGGGGCTCGCGGACGCTGGATCCCGGCGACGTCGGTTGAGCAATACGCGGCGACGCTCGCTCGCTGGTTTGGTTTACCGGACGCAAATCTCGTCAATGTCTTTCCGAAGATCGGCAATTTTGCGAACACCAACCTCGGATTTATGCAGCCGCCGGCTGCTTAGATTTGAGCTCGCTACTCTTTCTCCGCCAAGGCAGGACGCTACAATGCGTTCTGCCTTTTTTCATCGTTCTTGAACTTTGACGGCCGCGAACCTAGAATCGAAGTAACGCCGTGAATCTACCGAACTACCTAACTTTTGCAAGGATCATAATCGTGCCGCTGCTGGTCGTCGTTCTGCTGACGCCGGTGGCCGATCAGTGGTTCGGTGTTAGTGGATACGCGCTTGCGATCTTTATTTTTCTGATCGCCTCGCTCACGGATATTCTCGACGGCCATCTTGCGAGACGACGAAATCAGGTTTCCACACTTGGTAAATTTCTGGATCCGATCGCGGACAAGCTTTTGGTATCGGCGGCCCTCATCGTGCTTGTCGAAAAACATCTCGCACCGTCATGGGCCGTCGTGATTATCCTGAGTCGCGAATTCATCGTCACGGGATTGCGGTCGGTTGCCGCCGCCGAAGGGATAGTCATCCAGGCGGAGAGCATCGGAAAGCTGAAGATGTGGGCCCAATGCGTTGCGATCGTGGCCCTCCTGGTGGCAGCCGCCACTGGGACACCGCCCGTATCTAACTTTGGACTGGATTATCCTGCGATTCGCTTTTGGGAAGTAGCCGAAGTTCGAACGGCTTTTTCGAACCTGACTACTTTGGCTTTGACGGCCAATGACTGGAAAGTATTCGGTTATCTTGTCGGTCGCGGAGCACTATGGGTCTCCGTCATTCTGGCATGCTGGTCGATGTACGATTACTTCGCATACTTTTTCAAGGAAAAACAGAAACCAGTGGTAGGTGAGAATTTATAGTTGATAATTGATAACTGGTAGATGATGAGGGGCAAGGGACACGGACACGGGACAAGGGACAAGGGACAAGGGACAAGGGGCAAGTTCCTATCTCGGCTCATCCGACACAAAAAAGAAATCACCCGTTCCGTCGTACGTCCGCAGCATTCGCGTCATTTCATCGAATGTGAATGGACGAGCTCCACGACGGCCAAAGACCGCGATCTGATTTCCACTTTCATCAACCGCGCGATCTCGGTCGAGCCCTTTTGAAATTGCAAGTGCCTTGCCTTTTGTCTTGAGCGTCGCGATAACCCGCGGCGCGGGACGCGGACTAAATCCCGCATATTCCGGCATTGTTTCAGGATCGGTCAATTGGAGTATCTTCAGGCCGTTCTTTCCATCCGCAACGTATGCATACAGGCTCGCGTTCGTCATCGCGACCTTTACCGAATGTGTGTCGTTGATTTTTCCGCCGTCGCCGAACATCTGATCTAGTCTCGGGGATTCGGGCCGTTCGATGTCGACAATTGCGACACCGTCGATGCCATTGGCGATGTACGCGTACGTTCGAGCAAGATAGATGTCGCGTGCATCCCGAAGCGGGACGTCCGCCGATTCCACACGACGCACCGCACCCTTCGATTGCAGATTCCCGGATGTCGATCGACGTGCATTCCATCCGCATCGACAACGAAAGCGTACAGGAACTGAACGGCAACGGCTTTCGGATTATCGAACGCCATCCGCGATGTGATCTTCGGCTGAAGCGGCGTAGAAAGATCGACGATGACCAGCTCTCGATCCGTCGTGACGTATGCAAAATTTCCGGCGATGGTTAAGTTTGTCGCACCGGTCAGAGCGCCGTTCGGATTGAATGTAAGCGCTCGGCTCAAGAAATTATTACGCGGGTCGCCGTCGAGCAGCGTGGCCGCATTCACGAGTATGAGACCTTCGTACTTGTCCGCGACGTATATGTACGCGTAGATCGGATGGATCGGCTGCTCTTCATTTATCACCGGACTCGGCTTGCCGCTTTGGACAGCGGCTTCGTGTATCTTCACCGCTTCATCGGGCGGAATCTGCGTGTAGCTGCCGTCGTCATTTCGAACCGTTCTCCACCGAGCCGGATCCACCGCGAGCGTCGACGGTGCGGCGACCGCCGTCGCGTATTTCGTTCCGACATAAAACCGCTGACCGAGCGGAGAGACCGGAGCCGTGACTATCCGCTCAGAGAATCCCTTGTGATCGATCTGCGCGATATCGTATACACGAAGCCCGCCCTTTCCCGCCGCGACATATGCATACTCGCCGCGGACCTGCACTTGCAAAGCTTCGGGCCGGCCTTTGTTCTCGTAGTACTCGTGAAGCTCGCGTCCGCCCGCGACAAACTTTTCGAAATTGTTCTTGTATGCAAGGCGATGCAGGTTGCTGCCATAGACAGCCTGCGGCTCGGTGTGCTCGGTGACCGCGACGGCTTCGAGTGCGTCCTCGGCCGCGACAAAAACATATCGGCCCATGAAATTCACGAAATTCGTTCCCTGCAGCATGACCTGTGCGAGCCACGCATTGTTGTCTTTCTCTTTCGAAACGTGACAATCCGAGCACGATTGCGTTTCACGACCGCGAACGGTGTGCGGTACGTGCGTGTTGAAGGCCTGGCCCGAGAAGCCCTCGGCGGAAACCGTCTGTTGCTGATGATAGATCCACTCGCGGTTTTGATTTCGAGAGCTTACAAGCACGGCCGAACTCGAACGCACCGGTGCGACCTTGTGACCGGTCACCGTCCCGTCCTTGCCGAGCATAAAAATGTCGTCGCGGATGACCTGATAATTGTAGGACGTGAAATTTCGCGAGTCGCCGCCTTCGTTATGACGGTTCGGCATCTTACGATTCGCCTCCATGCTCAGATGGCAGCCGAAACAGCTTGTGACCCATGATGTGTGGCATGCATAGCACGTCATCGAGTTCTCGCGGTGCGCGAGTTTTTCGTTGCCGACACTCGTATCGCCCCACGTCTCATTGTCCTTCTGCATCGTCTTCGCATAGGCGCTCTTTTCGTTGTAGTCCGCGTTTCCCGGCGTGACCGTGTCGGCGGTCTGCGTCACACGCCACCAACGCCCCGGCTCGACAATTGAGTTCTGGATGACGTCGCCTTTCTTCAGATCGATCTCGTTCCCATTCGCGTCCGTTCGTTTCGTGTCCCGCGTGAGGATCTCCATCACCGCGAGGCGCCGGCCATCGGGCGATCGAAACCTCAGCCTTGTCAGATCGCGACCGATGAGAGATTTGTTCGTCCGCTCACGCAGTGCGATCTCGTTTTTATTCTCCGGTGCGAGGGCCGCGGAGCCGCTCGTGATGCCACTCGCGCGATCGCGCATCGAACCGTGGCAATCGACGCATCCGATCTCGATCGCCGCACGCGGTTCGTTGTAGAGAATTCCTGTGCCATGACTGTCCTGACGGAAGTGACAGTCGGCACAGTGCATTCCTTTTTCAAGATGTATGTCCGCGAGATGGACAGCCTTCTTAAACTTTTCCGGATCGTCGGGCGCGACAACACGATCCTCGGCATCGAGCAGATTTCCTTTTCTATCTTTTTTGTAAACTTTCTTGAACATCCAGCCGTGGCCATGCGTGTCGGCAAATTGCACGGACTTTAATTTACTGTTGAAAAGATCGGTGCCGGTCTGCTCGAGAAAGATCGAGTCCGACCAAAGCCCGCGGAGGCTTGCGCCTTCCGGATTCTTGTCGAGCTTGCGTGCTTCTTCAGCCTGTGTGGGATTGATCTGTCGATCTGACGGGTACATAAATTTTCCGTCCGATTCGTTGTCCCACCATGTCTGGCCGAGATACGTCGCGACCATATTCGTCCCCGGATGCATATGGCATGTCATGCACTGCTGTGTCGGAATCTGGGAAGTGAACTGATGTTTTATCGGATGACCGGATTGGTTTTTTGGAATGCTCGTATCCGCCGACTGGGACATCCCCTTATTTCCCGCCAACGCGTACGGACCAGCGGCGGCGACACTCGTATCGTTCGCGTAGATGACGTGACACGATGTACAGCCCGACGAACGATAATCGCCCGCGTGATCGTTCGTTCCGAGAAAGTTCAACGTCGGATCCATCAGACGCGTTTTTTGTATTCCCAGATAGACCGGATCGGTGCGGTTGTTCGTCCCGAGCCCGCGTGGGCTGAGGCCTTTGTCCGGTTTACCGCCTTCTTCTTCCTTATCGGCAAGTCCGACCTCGAGACGGCGTCTTCCGCCGCGTTCAAAGACGCGAAGAATATTACCTGGTTGTGAAATCTCCCATCGCGATAGCGGATGGAGCGACGGAACGAAACCTTTGAATGCCTGCTCTTCGCGGGTCGGTTCCGGAAGTTGAAACAGGACCTGCGGACTTCCATCCGCCGCGTAGCTTTCGCCGAAGCGTGAGTCTTTGATCGGGAACGCACCATTGTTATAGAGCGCCGCACCCCAGAGCATCGCGCCGTGGGCCATCATGCTTCGCGAAACTTTGTGATTCTCGTCCGTGTGACATTCACCGCACGACTGTGCGACTACGCGAAAGTCTCCGGGGTTGATGAACCGCACGAACTCGCGAGTTTCTTTTGTAAGCAGCGTACTAGTCCGTTCGGGATTTCGGCTTGAGCAGTTGCCGTCCTTGCAATTCCACTCTTTCGGAAACCGCGGCTGGACGTGCGCGTCTTTCTGCGTCTCTGCCGCCGGATTTCCGCCGTGACATGCCGTGCACGACAGACCCTGCGCATCTTTGCCTTCTTTCAGTTCGTCGAAAACATCACCGCTCGCGTTGTATCGATGCATCGGCTCGATATTGTTATGGCACTTGAGACAGCCTTCGGCCGGCGCAGTTTGTTTTGGCGATGCCGGCGAGTCGACGACCGGTGCGTGTGAAGACGTTGCGGCGCCTATGGCGACCGGTTCGTTTGACCACGACACCGCCGTCGCAACAACAGCGAAAGCGACAACGATAATGAGTTTTAGTTTCGACTTAGCTCTCATTTCATGTACTTTCTTTTTCGCGCGTTTCGTGTGCTTAGTGAGTTCGGTTTTCGTGTTCTTTTTCGTGTTCTACTTCGTGTATTTCGTGAATTTCGTGGTTCGGCTTCAAGAACTGAAACCACGAAATCACACGAAGGCACACGAAAAAGATCCGAACCACCAACCACGAACAACGATCCACGAACAACGAACCACGATCAACGATCAACGATCAACGATCAACGATCCACGAACAACGAACAACGATCAACGAACAACGATCAACGATCAGCGATCCACCACCTAAAATATCAACTTCATCTGACTGAACAACGTGTACTGAGTCTTCGTCGGATTCGGAACCGTCGGGCCGCAGAAACTCGGGATCGGGCAGTTCTGCGACCGGTCGGTGTACACATCGCGAAAACCGCGGCCCGGCAAAAAGATGTTTCCGCCGAATGTAAACGTCACATTATTTATCAGAAGCGGCCGATAGACCACGCCGAGGCTCAGATCGGTGCCGATCTCGTGACGGACACGCGGCTGAAACAAAACATACTCGAGCGATTCGGTCCGGTCGAAACGCAAATAGTTTGCGTTCGCCACGGCCTTCACCGTCTGCGTGACCTCCGCATCGACACCGAGATTGAAGATCATGATACCGGGATTCACGAAATTTGCCTGGCCCTCGGTTTTGCTCGAACGAAGACTCGGCAGCAAACTGTTCGGCTGGACAAGACCGATCTCGGTTGAGACCAGCCTGATCCCGTTACGGCTCCAATACGAGAATTGCCCGCCGGCAAAATTCGGATCGTCAAAGATCGCGTCAAAACCGGTCGCACGGTCATCGGTCGGATCCTTGTCGCCCGACGCGTAAAAGACCGATGCCCGATAACGGAGCCAGTCGCGATCGATCGACAGCTTCGGCCGCGGCCATGTGCGCGCGTATATTCGTGCGGCGTCCGGCGATCGGATTGAAGTCGTCCTCGCCAAACGCGAAGTAATACGAGTTCGAAAGATTCAGCAAGCCGATATGCCCGTCACCGTTGACGCCGATGTAGCCAGCCTTGATCGAGTGCGGCCGCGCGCTGCCGACAAGCGCTGGCCTGACGATAAAACCGTTGCTGTCGTAATGCGTACTCGCTCGATCGTCGTTGAATGCAGCGACACCCTGGATCGTGTAACCCTTTACCAGAAAATCCTGACGGAAAGAAATTCGCGACATAGACGTTCTGGTTCCGCGGCTTTTCCGTGAGCGAGTTCAGATTGCTGTTCGTATCTTTTTCGAGCTGACGAAAATATGCGATGTTGAATTGCGATTTGTTATTTGAGAACGCTCCGAACACGCGTGCGCCGAGGTTATTGTCCGAGTACAAAAATCCGCGAAAGTCCGCATTGAACGGCTGGATACCGGCACGCACCGAGACCGCATCGTAGTTGTCGTTGACATCGAACAACTTCACCTCGGCGAACGCTTCCTCAAGCGACGCGTGCATGTCGACGCGATTGGTCCCGCGGCGGACATCGATATTGACAATGCCGCGCTCGCGGGCGTTGAGATAGTTCGGCACGCTGAACGTCGGCGAGATCTTTATCGCCCATTGCCGCGGGCGGAAAACTGTCTGGCCCTTGAAGAACTCAAATGAAAGCTGGATCGTCTGATTGAACGAAAGGCTCTCGGGGCGACCGAAAAAATTGTTGCTGTCGGGTTCGTTCGAGCTGACGTTGTTTCCGGACGGCGTGCGCCGGATCTCGATCCCGCTTGTGCTGACGCCCGACAAGATCAGAAAATAGTCGTCGCCGAAGATCGGCAGATCGCCCTTCAGGACGTTCTTTTCATACGGGTTGTACCAACGTCCACGCCGGAAGGGAATATCGCGGCCGCGAGCTCCTTCGGCGCCGTAGCGATCGTATTCGGGAAACTCGATCCGCCAACGATCGCGGAATTCCCGAGCACCTGGCTTCGCGTTCTCCGCGACGCCCGACACATCCGTGGTGTCGTCCACTGTCCGTTCGACCTGGAAATCGATCTTCCGCGTCACGTCGCCTCCGACGATTATGTTCTCCAAAAGCGCGCAATTCTTTTTCGACTCATCGCAGATGACGTTCGAGTAAACTCCGTACTCCTCGGTCTTGCCACGTTCAAATCGCGCCTCATACGGCGAGCGAACGCCGATCCGATAGGCACCCGCACTCAGTCGGAACGCATAACTTCCATCGGCTGCGGTGACACGGGACGACGATTCCGAACTCGTCTGATTGGTCGCGACGACCGTCACACCGGCCACGGGCTTGCCGTCCTTGTCTGTAACATTCCCGGACAAGCGTCCGCCCGATCTCTGTGCGTGAACGCAGACGACCGCGAAGAGGATCATACCGAGCGAACTTCCAAGAAATTTGGCCCAACTCGTCGACATCGCATTTAAGATTTTATTTCCGAGTGCAGCGATCGCGCCGAGCGCGACCGCTGTAGCAGCTAAACCGATTGTGCTTCTGTTTCGATTTTTGGGCAAGGCGGGCTTCGCAACTCGCATGTCGAGGTGGCGAAGAATTACACGTCATCGCCACGTCTCATCTTTGGCAACGGCGGCAAGTTTCAGTAGGTATTTAAAAATCTTATCCTCAACGCTCGCGATGCGGTGATGAACAGCGGGAGCATCATCCTCGTGACGGAAAACGTAAACGACGGCGAGGTCAATATCGAATCGCGGATACTGGGGAAGGCATCTAGGAAGAAAATCTCAGCCGACGGCATCGTTCAGGAACACGCCGGGACTATCGAGGTAAAAGAGAAACTGGATCGAGCACGACTTTCAAACTTTCCTTCCCCGCCACAGCAAACAGAGCCAGCCCGCTGTTAGCTGATTGCATGTAGAGAATAGTCTACATACCCGGAATGTTAACAAGCGTGAAAAAATGACCCCCTAGCAAGCGTTTATTTTTGACCCCCTTTGAGACACGCATTTTGATAACTTTCCTGATCTGTTTTGCCCAAGTTCGTCTACGAAAATAGAGCATTCTATTGACTCTGGGTAAAGGCTCATCCTACGGATAGTAGGGCGACGGTACAGGCGCGGGATTATCCTTTCGTAGATAGAACACGTTGGCCGTAAAAGTCTCACGTCGCCCCCCTTTTATCAACTTAATTTTTT
The DNA here is from genome assembly GCA_963772405.1 of uncultured Acidobacteriota bacterium. GTDB lineage: Bacteria > Acidobacteriota > Blastocatellia > Pyrinomonadales > Pyrinomonadaceae > OLB17. The sequence goes on from CAVYWT010000001.1 coordinate 77,105, forward strand.
GACGCGAGGCTCCGCGTTTCTCATAAAGGTGCCGTTCATACGTCTTAAATAATTTGTCATATTCGAACTTCGACATTTGTCTGCCGGCATATACTATGACATAGCTCACAAACTCCGCTGGCCTTATCAAGGATTCCGTTACCAGAACGTCTAGATTACTAAGAGCATCTTCTCGCCTAAAAGCAGTAGACGGTGAATACATTGATCCGGCGGGATTATAGCGAGGAAACCCGGAGCACCTTAAGTCGTTATCGCTTTCTTTCGGAAGATAAGATATTCGCTTTACTGCCTGGGTTATTTCGTCAAGCGTGTACGCGATGCCCCTGTTTTGCAACACAAACGTTTCCCGTGATATGTCAAAAATTTGTTCCGAATCAAACGCCGTCCTGTCAACATTTTCCTCAAGTTCCGGATACAGAGTAAAACTTATGACGGTATCTTTCGGAACATCCCATCCTCGTCCTCCCTCCTTGCATGGACCTCGACTATAAGAGACCGTAACACGCTCTGTTTCAGATTTGTAAGTACAATCGTAGCAATCCTGCTCTAAAGGGAAACCCAGCATCTTTTCCACCTCTACCCGAGTGCTCTTAAGAGGTCTTATTCCCTTCCAATCCTCGCTCGACATTCTCTTGACGCTTTCAGCCGTTCCAATGAATACAAGAACTGCTATAAGCGTGATGGTAAGTTTTTTCATTACCGTACCCTCCTTCTGCTAGTACGTCCGATCCCAGATTCTTTCGGAACGTTGCAGTGCTTAATCAAGAAATCAGCGAGTGTAGGTGAACCCAATCTTTTGACTGCCGTTTGCAGACCAGTTTCGTCATCGTCGTGTCCATATGTACCAGTTCTCGCGGCAACGTGTAGCAGTTCGTGAATGAGAAGATGCGCAAGCTTGTTGGCAGCTATGTAGTCGCTTCCTGCGTAAGAAGGGTTGAAAACGCCCTCCTGGATCAACACGTATGCTTCATTACTGAAATCGATGTCACCTCCCGGTCGGCGCCATCGCTGGTTACGAACGCGCATGGCGAGCCCCATTGCATTCCGGGGTGCTCGACGGGATTTAAACATTCCTTCTCCCCAGTCAGCATTCAGCTGTTCAACTATCACATCATCTAAATAAAGTTGTTGCGATATATTGACCGTGACGCCTCCTTTTTCCTGGTCGATGATCTGGTTGAATAGTGTCTCTAGATCTGTTGTCATCGCCTCTACGCCCGACGCTTTAGAAAACTCGCTAATCAGCTCCGCCAGCTTCCCCCTGCAGTTTCCGCCGTCCAAGACACTCTTTAGAAAACCTCCTACACTCTTGGCATCTTTGAAGTGAAGCGCTTTTACATCAGGTGAACTAGCGTTAACTGTATTAAAGTATTTGGCGCCACGACGCAACTTGGTACAACGAAAAATGCCACTGTTCGGTGAACCACTCGCCCATTATCCTGGTGTGGCTACTTGTCGGCGTACGCGGATCCCACCATGACCGCTCCCACCGAATCACCTCCACAGACTTCCACATTTGGAACCGCAGTTGATCAAAAGTTCGTCCCTCGGTAAGCATCAAGAAAATTGAGGCGGGTACGTTCATGCCATCGCGGTTGTAGGTCAGTGGTTGTCCCAGAACGTAGTTCGGCATCTCGTCGGTGATGATCTGACAGCCCTCACAGCCGTTGCCCGGCACTTGTTGGAGGTACGGGTTCTCTTTGCCGACATTCCCGCCCAGCGGATCGAGTTCTGCAGGGCCGCCTTCGACGGTTTCGTCGGTGAAGGCATTGCCGCTTGTACTGGTCGTTCGATAGCTCGTTCCTGCCGCGTCGTTGTGCTGGAACACTACCTCCGCACTCGAGCCAGAACTGTTCTGCCACGCGATCTCTGAACCGGCCGCGCGAACGTACGTCCGACCCTTGCTGCCGTCGGCCTTGACATCGCTCAGGACCTCACCACCGAGCACCGTCGATCTGATGAAGTACTTCAGCGGTTCATTCACCCACTGCCACGTGCCGGGCGAGGTCTCGGCGTAGTTTTTCTCGGCACGCTTTTCTTCGCGTCCGTCGCCGTTATAGAAGCCGCTCTGCTTCAAACTCGTCGTTGCGATTGTAGACGATCAGTCGGCCGGCCGCGTCGTATGTCGATTCGTACACCTGATCGCGCTGTGTTCTTGTCTCGCGACCATCGGCGTCGTGCTCAAATCCCGTATTCGTCACGCGATTGTTCAGATAGGTTGACGAGACGTCCTGATCCTGAGTATTCCAGTGGCGGTGATCGCGCAACGTTAAGTTATCGAATGCGTTGTATGAGTACGTCTGCTCATAAGGAGTGTCGTAGATCTGCTGCTGGCCGGGCGTCTCGCCCCGCGCCGTGAAACTCGATACAGAACTCTTCGGGCGTCCGCCATTGTCGAACGTGTTGAGCTGATCGAACTTGTCGTCGACCAGATCGTCCACTTTGCGAAGGGAACCGTCGGCGTAGAAGGAGTGGGTCTTGGATAGGATCGGCGTCTGCTGTCCACTCTTCACGACGCTGAAGCTGTCAGCCTGCAATCGGTTATTGAACGTCATCGACATCGTCGTTCCGTTCGAATAGCTCAGACTCTGCAAGCCGCCCCACGCACGATAATGAGTATTGCTTGCGTAACTCGTCACGCCCGCGAATGAGCTGCCCGTGACGGTCGACAATCTTCCGACCTTGTCGTGTGCGTAGTTGATCGTGTCACCGTACGGATCTTCCAGCGATTTCAACTGCCCTAGAAGCGTGTATGTATATTCGAGTCGGAACACACCGTTCGGAGCACTCGACAGCGTGTCGGTGAAGTCACGCGTCTCGGCCGTCATCCGCGAAAGCGAGTCGTATTCGTATGCGACCGTCCCGAGTCCGTCGGTCATCAGCGTCCGGTTGCCGAGGTTGTCGGACTGAAAGTAAACCGTCGTCGTGTCATCGATCTGCGGCTCGCCCGAGGGCACGCTCCAGCTCAACTCCTCGACGAGTCCCCTCGAGTTGTAGTCGTAGATCGTCGAAGCCCCTCGTGCGTCGACGATCGTAGCGACGCTGTCATCCGGATTGTAGGAATAGGCCGTTTCGGTTTGTGTGTCCTGCTGCGGGATGTGACGAGAGATCATTCGCCCATGTCCGTCGTAGCCCATTGTCGTCGTTTGAACGATCGGATTCTGCGCGTCATTAAGAACCATCTGGTCGACTTCGATCGCGTGATCGCGGCCGTTGAAGTCGGTCTCGGTCCTGAGATAGACATCTGTCCCGTTCCACTTCATTACCTCCGACTTGAACGTCCGCCCGAGAATGTCCTGATAGATCTTTTGCGTCCTTCGGCCCATCGATGTCGGATTATTCCCACTCCAATCCTTTTCGATGATCTCTTCGCCCCGAATGGTTGTGACGAGGCCACCCGCGCATCCGCACGTGCTGTAGCCGATTATCAGATCGGAAGCATTCGATTGCTGCGGATCGCCATCAGTGTTGATCTTTCGCGTGACACGGTTCATCCAGTCATATTCCTGATAGGTTCACAGGAAACCTCGCGTGGCGTCGTCGCCGGTCTCCTCGAAGCTCGAATTCACCTCGGTCGGTACGGACTGGCGCTTTACTCGGCCGAGGATATCGTACTCGACGACGATTCCCGCCCAGGTCGCGGTCGTTCCATTTGTATTGAAGGTATGAGGCGTGCGCGACAATCGCCGCTCTTCCCGCACCGTCCACAAAGGTTTCGCTCAGTACCTCATCGGCGGAGTCTGCTCCGTTATTGTTCGTGTCAACTATGGTCGAATACACCTTGGATTGGATGCCAGTTGTCGGATATTCGTAACGCGTGTAAGCATTTTCCGTGGTGTTTATGTAGATCGAATTACGTTCGAGCCGGCCCTTGTCGTCATAGATCCGTTTGGTTTTCTTGCCATAGGTGTTCCCCGCGGGTGCCGGGCTGTTCGCCTCGACATTTGCTCCGATGTCGTAGCGATATATGACCGTCGAGGAATGATTCGTATCGCCCAGCGAAGAGCCGGCGGGATCCGTAACAACTGTCGGATATGCATAAGTCGACACGCCGACCGTCGAATTGAAGTTGTCCCCGTATCCGATTCGTATTGTCCGAGTATTCGTACCGTCCCATGGCGAGATCCTCGCCACGGGAGAACCGGAAGTGTTGTACTTCACGCTCGAGCTTACGGCGTAGCTCGAATTCGTCGGATAGTTAACGTCCCAGCGTGTTGTCGATGTAAGGTTTCCGCGGCCTGTAATGAATGACGAACTGTAGTTCGTGCCGTCATGCTGTGCCGGTGAAATGTTCTGCTGCAGGCCCGAGTCGTTGAAGCTTCCTTCGTCATAGGCATAGGTCATCTTCGAGACGAGGTTGAATCCGGTCGATTCGAGGCCGTAAGATTCGTTCGTCGACGGCAGGCCGATGATCCGATGCGAGGTGTAAGCCGTATCGAGATTGTAGGTCGTGAAGCTCTTCTTAAGGATCGTTGAGAGATCGCTGTCATAAACAAACGCACCTTTGACAAGACCGTAGATCGCGACGTTTGTTCCTGTGTTGACCCAGTATTCGATCGTCGATCTCTTTGTGTTCGTGCCGTCTCCTACCCGCGATTCGATGACCCGCGGATTGCGTATGTAAGGAAGAGTTGACGGATCGGTGGGATGCGAATTGTCCTGTGTCCAGTCCGTCCACGTCCATCGTTTTCTGTCCGAGCAGGTCGAGCTTGTGGTAATGCAATCTTCCGTTGCTATCGTCAGGCCTTCGTTCCATCCAGACGACCCCGACGTAAGTCTTCGTCCTCAGATTGTCGGGATGGCCGGTTATCCAGACATCGATCACCTTAGCACTGCCCGTGATGCTGCCCGGCAGCGAGTAAGTTGCCGTCGCTGGTGCCGTGTTGTTGATCGTTACCTCGCACGCCGCCGTTGAAGTTCTCGATGAAACTCTTCGTCTCGGTAAACCGCGGGCAATCGGTTAGGCCTGTTCCGGGACTTGATAGGTTTGTAGAAACGTAGTTGAGAACATGCGAAGTTGAATCTGCGGCAATACTGTTGACCTTCTTGACCTGCAAGTAGCCGTTGTACTCGAACTTTGTCGAACTGCCATCCGGATATGTGATCTTGTCGAGTACGTTGACGACGGTATCGTCAGGCGGTCCGACAACAGTCAAGGAACTATCGAAGTCAGTAGCGACAGTCTTTGTCGCATACGTCAGCGTCGCCCATGTGTGCGTGACATCCGAGCCCGACCCGTTACCGTCTTTCCACGTCTGCGTGATCGTTCCCGGCAAGCCTGTCGAGCTGTCGTAGTTCACCGTGACGACACGTCCAAGCGTGTCGGTGACAGTTGATAAGCGGCCCTCGCCGTCGTAGGCGATCGAGACATAGTTGCCGTTGCGGTCTTTGATCTGTGTGCAGCGATACCCTCCCTGACTCCATGCGTAGCTCATCTGGGTGCCGTCGGTAGTCGTGACTATGATAGTGAGGTTCTCGACCGGATCGTTCGGGTTCGTCGCACCACTGACGACAAGCTGCGTGTAGCTCGAATCGGCTGTCTCGTAGGTGTTGCTGACCACTGTCTGACGAAACTGAACGCGACCGCCCGACGGCGTGATCATCATGTAAGCCCAGAGGTCTTTCTCGTCGTCGTAGTAGATCGGCTCGATGGTCGGGAATCCGAAGCGGAAGCCCGGCGACGCATTCGAGTGATCGGCATCGAAGACCATCGCATTCCCGACCTTTGTCCAGACCAGAGAGTTGTAGCCGATTCCGAAACCCGCATCGAGGCCTGAGCGCGCCCGGCAGACCGACAAGCGATGTTCCCCACGAGAAGTTCTGTGAATAGAGATTCGTGCCGCCGGTCGAATTGCGAGGTTGAAGACGTGCGGCTGCGAGAGCATCGCCCGACACCTGACCCCCGACCTGTTTCAGATATGCTGATGGAACGGCGGTGTCACCCGGAACGCCGAGCGTCTGGATCGTGTATGACGAATCGCTGGAATTGAGCGTGTACCAGACACCGGTCGTCGGCCGCCAGACCGCATAATCCGCCTTGTTGTCGCCGTCATAATCACCCGGTACCGGCTGATCTCCCCAGTTGCCCCAAACCTGCATGTAATAAGACCCGTCGTTGGGCTGGCTTCGATACGCGTACCACGTACCGGTCGACGGACGGAAAACTGCCGGGTCCAGTCTTGCCGTCGCCGTCATAATCCGCAGGAACGGGAGTATCGATCGCGATGCCCCAGTGAGTGTAATAGTAACCAGAGGTGCTACCCGTGATGTGCCAGTCGCCCGTCGACGGACGGTACAGAGCAAGATCGTTTTTTCCATCTCCGTCGTAGTCGCCAGGAGTCGGGATGTCACCGGACGACCCGAAACTGGTCGAAGTGTAACCACCACTACTCTTCGAAATCCACCATGTGTTCGTCGATGGCCGATAGATCGCCGCGTCGGTTGTCCCGTCTCCGTCATAGTCGCCGGCAACCGGAATGTCACCCGATGTTCCCCACGAGATAGTTTGTGCCGTCGCCGTGGGACTTGTCTTATATGTCCACGTCCCCGCACTAAAGGTCGCCGCGTCCGTCTTCCCGTCACCATTGAAATCGCCGGGGGCAAGAATCGCCGACGAGGAACCGGACCGATCGTGAAGAGTCGAGTATGATCCGCCGTTGCTGTTCTTTACCTTGAACTCCGTATTCGTCGAGTGCCATCTGCCGATGTCCGTCTTACCGTCGTTGTCGAAGTCGAAATCGACGACACTCGATGGCTGAGGGGGCTCAATCGCGGAGTGCGGAGTGCCACCCCGGCCTGCGGCCACCCCTCCTCAGACAAGGAGGGGACTTGCGGATTTCGTCGAGAAAGAAGCTTTCTAAGCCGACCTTCAAGATTATGCGTTCACCGATACGGCAGGCACGGTTGTAGGCGCCAGTGCCCCGATCGCAATGGATATCGCATTGGATGCGGCGTTCAAAATACTCGCGGCGAAACCCGAGAGCCTCGGCCCGTCGTGAACGACGAAAGGTTCGCGCGGTTCGGAATACGGCACCGGCATCGGATTCGTCGGCGATGCCGCGGCCCTGTTTGGAGTGACGACCAATGCCGGAACAGCAAGTATCGCGATCAGAAAGGCGGCGACCGTGATGTCGAGAAACAAGCGAGTGCCGCGAAAAATGCGCGCACCAAAACCCGCAATGGGCTTGCGACGAGGGAATGAGCTTTTCGACATGGGATACTCCTGAAGAGCGGTCTTGATCAGAACAAGACGCTGGAAATACCAATCAACAAACAAAAAGAAACGCCAAACTTGAAGTAAAGGAAAATTACAACGGAGCGAATTCCATGTCAAGGATTTTTTTCGCGAACGGTAGGCGGAGCAGAAGAGAAGTTTGATTCAAATCCGATATCGTATAGAATTCAAACGGTCATGAGGTGCATCACATTCGGATCTTTCGCCGGCGTTGTGATCTTGCTACTTCTCGCATCACCGGTCCAATCGCAAAATAGCCTGACGGTTTCGGATGTTCAGACGATCATCTCGCAGGCCGTCTCGACCGCTGTCGTGCTCGACAAGCGCGTCACGGTTTCGGTCACCGACAACGAAGGAAATCTACTGGGAACTTTTACGATGACGGGAGCTCCGGCGATGACTCGGATCCGCAGCGTCGGGCGCGCGGGTCAGGGTCTCGAGGATTTGTTGGTCGCATCGTCCGCCGCATCGAATTCGAAAGCGGGAACGGCCGGGATCTTTTCGTCCGGTGGCAATGCGTTCACGACGCGGACCGCTTCGTTCATAATCCAGGAACATTTTCCGCCGGGCGTCGATAACCGTCCGGGCGGTCCGCTCTACGGCGTACAGTTCTCTACGCTTCCGTGCTCCGACATCGCGATCGCAGGGCTTCCGCTCGGTCTGTCGGGCGATGCCGGCGGCATTCCGATCTATAAGAACGGCGTGGCTGTCGGTGGCGTTGGTGTAGAAGGCGACGGTCTGTATTCGGTCGATCGCGATCCGAACGACAACGATCAGCCGTTTGAGGAAGTGATCGCCGTAGCCGCATCTCGCGGATACGAAGCCCCGGCCGCGATCCGTGCCGATAATATTTTGGTCGAAGGCATCCGCCTTCCGTTTGCGAACGTCGCCAACACTCCGATCGTTACACAGATCCCGTTCGGCAGCTTACCCGGCACAGTGACCTCGACGGTGATCGCGGCACCCGCAAGCGATTTTATGCCGGCGACGATGGGCGGGGTCGCCGGACAGATGAGCAGCCGATTTCCGGTCACCGCAGGTGCGACGATGACGGTCGCCGAGGTGAATCAGATCCTCAACGATGCGGCGTCGATGGCAAACATAACGCGCGGAGCGATCCGTCAGCCGATAGGGAGCAACGCCCGTGTGACGATCGCAGTGGTCGACGTGAACGGAGCCGTCCTTGGAATTTTTCGACAACTTGATGCCCCTGTATTCGGTCTGGATGTCGCGGTCCAGAAAGCGCGGACGGCGGCATTTTTTACTCGTGCGGACGCTGGATCAAAACTGACTGCCGCGGGTTTCGGATCGTATGTCTCAGGTGCGTCGGCGGATGGAATCGGTTTGAGCGGCGGGACGGCGTTTAGCGATCGCGCGATCGGCTTTCTTCATCGACCGCTTTTTCCGGACGGAATAAACGGCACGGATGCTGGCCCCTTCAGCACGTTCCTGGCCGATTGGAGCCCGTTCAATGTCGGCCTGCAGCTCGACCTTGTTTCCACTGCACTGACCGTGCCGCCGCCGATGCCTTGTCGGGCATATGCGAGGTCGAAACGAACGATGATGCCGCCGTGTCCGTGCACTTCGATCCCCGAAATTCGAAACGGAATACAGATCTTTGCGGGAAGCCTGCCCGTGTATCGCGGCTCGACATTCATCGGTGCGATCGGCGTCAGCGGTGACGGGATCGATCAGGATGATTTTGTCGCCGCGGCCGGTGCCAACTCGTTCGCCCCGCCAGCGGAGCTGCGTTCGGACCGCGTTTTTGTCCGCGGAGTCCGTTTGCCTTTTCTGAAGTTTCCGGCCCGCCCCACTTTGCCCTAGCACGCAGTTTACCGCGGAGACGCGGAGACACGGAGACACGGAGACGGGGAGACGGGGAGAGGGGGAGAAGGGGAGAAGGGGAGAAGGGGAGAAGGGGAGAAGGGGAGAAGGGGGGACACGGAGGTGCAGGGAAGGAATGACATCTATTTCGTTATGTCCGCATCGAGCCTAATAAATTATTCACAACGATTGAGATCTCTCCTTGTCCTGTCTCCGCATCTCCGCGTTTCCCCTTCTCGGCGTCCCCGCGTCACAGCGTCACCGCGTCTCCCCTTCTCCCTTTCTCCCCTTCTCCCTTTCTCCTCATCTCCGTGTCTCCGCGTCCTTTTCCTGTCTCTGCGTCTCTGCGTCTCTGCGGTTATTTTTTCCACGGCCATAAGTTCGCAGACCTCGCTCGGCTCGCTCGAAGTGTCGGGCCGCGTCAGGATTGACGGAAAGCAGGAGAAGCTTACGAGAAAGCGCTTTTATCTGATTCGCGGCGGCCTGGCCGAACACAAAGCGCTTATCGACAGGCTCGCAAATGCTGTGATCGAGCCACGCGATTGTTTTTATTCTCGAGTGAATGCAAGTCCGGAATTTATCTGCTGGCTGAAAGCCGAGGACTGCCAGTCTCCATACTGCCGCGACATCACCGAAGAGGACATCGCACGTGTTCCGGAGTTTCGCACCGCGTTCGAAAAAGGCACGAAGCAATTTCGCGGGCGACGGACGATCGCGGCGGATTGGCTGACAACAAATCTTCCCGCGCATCTTGCCAGCGGTTTCTATCTTCAACGTCGCCACATCACAGAAACGTTACTTGGTGATGTCAAACCGCTGCAATCGTCGATGACCGACACGGTGACCGTCAAAGCGATCTTTATCGACATCCCTTTGACGACGGGAACCGTTACTGAAAAATTTGTGGTGACGAATATTTTGCCGATCGAGTTCGGCGGCAAAAGCTATCTCTGGGCGTGCGAAGTCGAGATCGGAAGTGCGAAACCGGCAAGCATGCGGCTCCTCGTTCCTGAAGGCGACAAGCCTGTAAAGAACTGCCAGGTTTGGGTGAAAGAACTTCCGGTTTGCAATACCGGGCCGTGTGACACTAAGTGAAGATCGGGATCAGATCACTCGCCGTTTTCTCGTTCGCGATATTTGTCGCGGCGAGTTTTCTGTTCGTATCGACGGCCCAGAGACGCGGAGCGGAGTTCTCTCACCGGACCCGTGAGCATAAACGCATCGACTGCGCCACGTGTCACAAGGTCCCGACGGCGAACTGGATCGCGGCGCGAGGGTATCCGGATGTTGCGGATTATCCGGGCCACGCATCCTGCGTCAGTTGCCACCGCAGCGATTTTTTTCGCGGAAACCGCCCGGCGATCTGCTCGACATGTCATGTTAGTTCCGGCCCGCGTGCCGCTGAGCGTTTTCCGTTTCCGGTGCATTCGCGTTCAAAAGAATTCTCGACCGTCTTTCCGCACGACGTACATCAGGATCTGATCGCATCGCAATACGAACCGTCGCGATGTCGCGGTCGCTCATTTTGTGCCGGCGAATTTCAGGATGACTGCGGCAGACGACAAACCGCAGTTCAACAACTGTGCGATATGTCATCAGACGACGCCCGAACTGCCAAAATTTACGAACCGTGCTCCGTCGGGCACGCTCAACGAGTTGGGTGAACCGGTTGGTGAAAATTTCACACCGCAGGCCGAATTCTTTAAGAACGAGCCAGGCAATCACGCCTCGTGTTTCACTTGCCATTATCAAAACGTCGAGCCAACCCGCACCGATTGTGCGAGCTGCCATCGACTTGACTTCGCCATTTTTTGAGACGAATACGACCGCGCGTTATTCGCTGAAATTCAATCACCAGGACAAGGACCATGTGAACAAGGACTGTACGACATGCCACGTTCGCATAACGCAGAACGCGGATCTGAGATCTTTGCGTGACGCGGACGTCCCGATACTCACATGCAGCACCACCTCGTGTCATGGCGGCGAAATAAAAGCTGAGATCGCGAAGCGTGAAGAAAGTATCGCGGCCCGCCAGCCGGCCTTTCAGTGCACATATTGTCACGCTCCGGCGGTTGGCAGATTTCAGATCCCTTCGAGTCATCAACCAAGATGAGTTCATCCGCAGCGATAAAATTCCCGATCACGATACTCGCGCTTATTATTTTCGCTGCGAGCTGTCTGAACGAATCGCGTCGCGTGGATGTGACGATCACGGGTGTTAATGCCGAGCCGCCTGCGGCCACGCGAATCGTCGACCCCGAGAAGAACTTCGGAACGTTCTTACACACCGTCGAAGCGCACAATCAGGTCAACTGCGATTCATGTCATCAGCGCGAGGCCGGATCGCTCGAACTGGAATACTCCGGCCACGATTCATGCATCGGGTGTCACATGAGCGAGTTCACGAACACGAAGTCGAACATCTGCGCCGTCTGTCACAGCGACACGCAGACAGTCCCGGCCCCGATGAAAGCGTTTCCCGCGCATTTCAACGAAGGCTTTAATATGAAGTTCGACCACGCCGCACACACCCGCGGCGAGGGTCTGCCGGAGCAAGGCTGCGTCTCGTGTCACGCACCCGCCGGAGCGTCGCAAACGATCCCGTCCACGATCGCCGCACATGCCACGTGCTTTACATGCCACGTCCCCGATAGTCCGATCGGATCGTGCAATGTTTGTCACACGACTGCTCCGTATTCGCGAACCCCATCTACGACTGCTGTGATACGGGCGGTCTTCCGACATTCGGATCACACGCTGCGGCAGGGCGTGAGCTGTGCAGAATGTCATACCGTCGGTGTTTCCACCGTTCAATCGAAACAGGTGAGCGTTCCGGTCGCCGTCGAACATTTTTCTTCGAGGGCAGGAGCCGTCACTTGTCGAACCTGTCACAACGACCGACGCGCGTTCGGGGAAGCCGATTTTGCGAATTGTCGTCGATGCCATACCGGTTCAGGCTTCGACATGCTGCCTTAGGTTCCATTCCAAAATATTGACACCGACCTCGAACGGGGCTTTAATAGGGGCAACTATGCGAAACCCCGCCAAAGTAGTTGTCATCTCTATATTCGCCTTAACGTCCACAAGCTTGTTTTTATCCACCGGTCCGATCGCCAAGATCGATCCGGTCGTCGCACATGCGCAGACGGCGCCACAGGCGACGCCGCCCGCGTCGAATGCGGTGACAAATTCAAATACAGCGAAACCTGCCGCAAGCGATAAGACGATCCCAAAAGAATTTACGCTTGGGAAAGACAGTCTGTCCGAATACGGCGTTGTCGAATTCAACCACGATAACCACTCCAGCAAACCGTACAGTCCCGACGGGAAGTCGGTCGTCAGCTGTGCGGAATGTCATCACACGGATCAGCCAAAGTCGGCGCTCAAACCACCTCTTGTAACCTCGACTCGTGACGTCGCGCTGACACTCGCCGCGTGGAAGGCGTCCGATCAGAAAGTAAACGAATGTCGGAGCTGCCATTTTCAAACCGACAGCGTTCCGGACGGTAAAACGATACCGACCGCATCTTATGCAGAGGGCGGAAAGACGACGACCAAGGAACTTAATAACGAGCTGGCTTACCATATCAACTGCAATACATGTCATGACGCATCCGCCAAACTTCGTCCCGATCTGATAAAGAAAACCGGATTTGCGACGACAAAGGACTGCACGATCTGTCACAAACCCAACTAGGCGATGAGTGACAAGAAGTGTGTGAAATGCGGCCAGACTGTGGATGAGGCAAAAGCCTTTTGTCCATACTGCAGTCATTCGTTTGACGTTGAACGCGAGGGCAGCCGCTTCGGAATTCGAATTGACCCGCAACACAGATAACTTCACGAAGAGTTTTTTTAACGAAGTCCTATCGGACATGGAGCTAAACATTTCCGAGACACCCGATCCTCCGGTCAGACCAGAGTCAGGGCCCGACCGCTCCGCACCTGAAAATGTCGTGAAATGGGGAGGGACGCTCGGCGTGCTTCTTCTCCTCGCTATGATCGTAGTTATCCTGTTCTTGATTTTGCGCTAAGATTCATTAGCCCTGTCCGCTTCCGTTCAAAAAAAGAAAATGCCGCGTGAGATCAAAAGGCACGAGGATGTTGTCGAGGCCTTTCGAAGTGTCGAGAGCATTTCGGAGCTTGTCGAGCAGTTACCGAACGGCGAATTTCGAAACGAACTCGATATGGACATCATCTTGTTTGGCCGCGCCTATCGCGACAACAAGATCGGTCCGTACGCGCCGCCTGCTCGAATTCCAGCCCGGCGAAATAATAGTCCAGGAACACACGTGGGAAAGCAGCATCTTCTACATCCTCGTGAAGGGAATTCTCGAAGCTTCGGTTGCCGAGCCGAGCGACCGCGATGGAAGTCATCGGTGAAATCCCCGAGGGCAATTCGTTCGGCGAAATGGCCCTTCTTTCCGGGACACCGAGAACAGCGACGGTAAGGGTACCGGCTTCCGCCGGGCCTGCGACGGTCCTCGAATTTACGCGCCCCGCACTTCGTCTTTTTCGCAAACTTCCAAAGTTTGGCCAGGCGATAAACCGCGACTATCGATCGTACGGGCTATCGCTTTCCTTAAATGAATTGAAGGACTTTGCCGAGGATGAAATTTCCGACGACGTCTTTCAACGCTTGAACGACGCGGCACGCTTTGCCGTTTACGAGAAAGGACACGTACTTTTTCGCGAAGGCGATCCGGTCAACCGTTTGGTCTTTGTTCGAAACGGATGGATCCAGCGTGTGAGCGGAGCCGGAATCAGCCCGAACGCGGCCGAGCTGTTGATGGATGCCGAACGCGCGATCGGTTTAGATTTTCTTGGTGCGGGCACATGTTTGGGTCTGGAAGCAGTCGCCAAACCCGGTGACTGGAAATATACCGCTACGGTCCGCGGACGTGCCGAGGTAGTTGAGATCGCCGTCTCGCGTCTGCGTGAGGACGAGGAATTGAATGCCGCCGTCATGCCGCTCTTGCGGCACGCTTCACTCGCGGACGATCCAGAGGTTCCGGAGCCTCCCGCCGATCGGCGCATCACCGCCGCTTCCCGTAAAGAGATCGAAACCGGTATCGTCGATGGCGTAAATCTGCTCGTTATGGACATGGCGAAGTGCATCCGCTGCGGAAATTGCTCACTCGCCTGTCACAAGGTTCACGGCCATTCGCGTCTGGTCCGGCGGGGAATTCATATCGAGCGGCCGGTCAAAGTTAAGAGCCGACGCGAGCAAAGTATTCTCGCACCTTCGGTCTGCATGCATTGTCAGGATCCGGAGTGCATGACGGGTTGTCCGACGGGTGCGATCGCCCGCTTTCCGGATGGCGAGATCGACATCGAGCCTTCGACCTGCATCGGCTGCGGTGATTGTGCTACGCAATGTCCGTACAACGCGATCTCGCTGATCCCACTCGATCCCGAACCGGAGAGCAAATCGTCGAAAACATTTATCGCGAAAGCTCTCGAATATGTTTCGCTCCGCCCGCGCGAGCTTCCGGCTCCGGTCACGCAGACCGAGAATCTTCTTGCCGTAAAGTGCAATCTTTGCCGCGACACTCCGATGAATCCGCCGGGCGCGAAACGCGCGGCCTATTCGTGCGAAGAGAATTGTCCGACCGGGGCTCTTGTGCGCGTGAATCCGCATGAGTATTTTGACGAGATCAACACGACGCTCGGCTTTATCGAACGAACCAAAACGCATGCGATCGGTGTGAACATTCACAAGTTTGATCCGCTATCGGTGATCTGGCATGTCGTTGGAACGATAATGGTCCTTGCCGTCGGGGGACTTGCGGTCTGGGCGACAAACCGATTCTCGCAGGATATTGCGCTCACACCGGGATCGTGGGTCACGATGCGATGGCTTACCGGTCTTACGGGGCTCGGGGCGATCGTTTGGGTGATGGCATATCCGGTACGAAAGCAGATCTATCGGCGTCGGGCGGGAGCACTTCGATACTGGATGCTGTCGCACGTATATCTCGGCGTGCTTGCGGGAGTGTTGCTGCTCGTGCACGGTGGTACGAACTCTGGCGGGCTGCTGACGTCGTTGCTCATGATCTGTTTCGATCTCGTGATCGCGTCGGGCATATTCGGGGCCGTCTGCTACATAGTCGTGCCGCGACTAATGACCAGGATAGAACGTGAACCTTTGCTGCTCGAAGATCTCGTGGCGCGTCGCGAAGAGCTTCGTGCACAGCTCGTGCGACATCGGAGCGCAGGCTGAGAACGCGACTCTCAAAGATCTCATCCAGATTCGCGTCCGTCGCAAATTCCTCGGCCCGGCCTTCCTTTTTCGTCAGTATCTTCGACGCGAAGATCTGAATTCGATGCTCGCCGACGCGAGACAGGAATTTCGTGCAGAGGCCGACACATTGTCGCGGATCGAGGAAGCCCGCTTGATGGAAGCGGTAGAAAGTGCGGCGACGCTGCGACGTATCGACGCTCTCTGTTATCTCCACAGTTTGCTCAGAGCATGGGTTGCGCCGCACGTACTTTTTACGTCTCTGATGCTGGTTTTTATGGTCATCCATATTGTGCAGGTCGTCTATTTCAACGTTCGATAATCGATGGAGCAGGAATCCGGAAAATTCGCGGTGAAGCTTGCGGGGAGCGAGAGCTTCGTAACGATCGAAAGGGAAGCCATCTTTCTCGGAAGGCTGCGGTCTTGCGATATTCGTCTGGATCATTCATCGGTTTCGCGAATTCACGCGGGCATCAACTTTCTCGAATCGGAATACTTTGTCATCAATCTCTCAACCGCGAACGTTATGAGCCTGAACGGCCGCATGCTTGGGCCGCGGAAGACTGACGTCCTTTCCGACGGCGATCTAATTCAGATCGGCCCGTTTTTGATCGGCGTGGAAATTCGGTCAGAAGAGCTGAGGCTGATCGTCAACCGTCAAAGTTTAAGCGAGCACAAACCCCGGTTTGTCCCGGATGATCAACCTTCGCCTGACGAGATCGGACAGGAAAAGGCGAGTGTGCTAAAGGTTTTTTGGGAAAAACGCACTCGTGAAAAAGAAGAGTGGGGAAGCTTGCTTCGCCCGACCGAGAAACCGCAACCGGGGAAAGCCGCAGTCAATTGGAAACCCACCGGCGATCTGCGGCGTCCGTGGCGTGTCGGTCTTTTTTTGTGGGCGTTTGTCGCGGTCGGTGCGATCGGGCTGTTAGCGTTCATCCGATATCCGCAAGCTTATGCCGAAAAACCCCTCGCGATCCCGCATGCGGTTGAGATCGAACGCACCTCGATCGCCGTAACATCGAACGCAAATTCCTGCACAACTTGTCACACGCCAAACGAACCGATCGAGAACGCGTGCATCCGGTGTCATCAGGCCGAGCAGTTTCACGCGTCGAATACTAACGCTCACGAGGAGGCCGGGATCACTTGTGTCGTCTGTCACGTTCAGCATCTGGGGATGGAATTTGAGATGAAGGCGGCGGCAACTGCAGTCTTGCGCCGAATGTCACAACGACAAGAATGCCGTTGCGTATAACGGTAAGAAAGTGCGAACGCCGCATGGCGGATCGTTCGGATATCCCGTCCTTAACGGCCAATGGATCTGGAAGGGAATGTTTCGCGAGATCGCCGAAACGATACCTGCCGCACACGCATCGGCCACAAAGGGTGAATCGGAGCAAGAGCGTCGCAGCCGCGAATTTCACACAGTCCATGTGGGTCGTCTAAACGCACCCGACGGAATGACCGCCGACACGAACGGACGAGTTTCGTGTTCGAGCTGTCATACGAGTTTTACCCCGGTCGATCTGGAAACGCCGCGTCAGACTTGTGCGGCGTGTCACAGTGCCGAGGCAGCACCGGCAGCAAACTGCGTCTCCTGTCATGTCGCGCACCCGTTCGACGTAAACCGCTGGAGCGAATTTTTGGGCGAGGCGGCCGTGGCCCATCGCCGAAGCGTCGTCACGGACCAGATCAAACGACTGAACGAAAAATGAGACTTGTTCAAGCGCTAGCATGTTTGCTGTTCGTCAGCTTGCTGATCTGGATGAACCTGATCGCCGGCGACGGGCCGGTGTTTGGCGGTCTGTCGTGGGCAGGATGGACAAGCGTGCTGCTGGCATTGATCTTTGTCGGGTTGACAGTAGTGCTCAACGACTCTGCACGCGCGTTCGGATTTTTCGCCTCGAGGGACGAGAAAGCTGTTACGAAATTGAACATTCGCACGCTCACCGTTTCGGAGCTCGCGGAACTCGGCATTTCAAAATATACGGGCCCGAGCTACCCGCATCCCGTGATCTTTCGCGACCGGTGCATCGGCTGCCAGGCGTGCGTCGACGCTTGTCCACATGACGTTCTCGCGATCGTCGACGGAAGCGCCGCGGCCGTGGCTCCGGATCTTTGCATGGAAGACACATCATGTCAGGCGGAATGTCCCGTCAATCCGAAGGCGTGCATCGTCATCAATACGACAAAGCCGGTCGTTTCGCGGCCCGCTCCGACACGCGACGGAGCAAACTATCAAACGAACGTGCCGGGATGTTACATAATCGGCGACGTATCGGGTGTGCCGCTGATCAAGAATGCTGTTAAGGAAGGCTTTGAGGTGATATCGCATATCGCAGCCGACCTGGAAAAGGCGAGCGGGGAGACTAAGGCCGAATACGATGTCGCGGTGATCGGTATCGGTCCGGCGGGAGCGTCGGCGGCGGCATCCGCACAAGAACTGGGCCTCAGATATGTTGCGATCGAGCAGGAAAAGGTACTGTCGACGATCGAGGCTTATCCGAAGGGAAAGTATATTTTTTTCAAGCCCGACACAAAGGAATGGTCTGGCGGTCTTCCGGCGGCCGGTTTGGGACTCTCAAAATCGAAATACGCACCCGCGAGTGATGACGAAAACTTCGCGGCGGTCACCGAAGAACTGGGTAAGGCATTCGAGCTGCTTATCACCGATGAATCCGCGAAGATCGAACAAGACGTTGCGTCGAAGATCCCGGTCAGCGCTGCGGGCTGAACTTTCCCCACTGCTTCGCGAAAAGATCAAGGCGGCTTTACGATCGGGGATCATTACCAAGCTAAGTGAGAAAAATGGCAGCGAACTGGTAGACACATATCAGAAAGATTTTCTTCCGCGTAAGGACGACATACTGGATCAGCTTCGTCTCGATATTGCCGGGCAGATCGTCGGACGTGTTCCCGGCGATCAGCGCGAGAATATTCTGCAGGTATGGCTTAGCTCACTCGACGAAGGCGGCGTTACGGTGAACGAGTTCGAAAGCTGTAAGGCGGTGAGACGTGCGGATGACGGCGACTATTTTGTCGTCGAAACTGAACGGAGCGAGGACAAATCAAAACAAACCTACCGGGTGCGGCGGGTCGTTATTTCGATCGGGCTGCGCGGTGCGCCGAATCGGCTTCGGCTGCCGAATGAAGACATGAAATTCCGCATCGATGGCCGCGACGAACAAAAGGTTTTGTACAGTCTGAGTAATCCATCGGATTTTCGAGGACGGCGTATTGTCGTGGTCGGAGGCGGGAACGTCGCGGTCGAGGCGGCGGTCGATCTGGTCGCAAATCGGATCGGTTCATCGATCGAGCCGCGACCGGCGAATGAGATGAATCAGGTCACGCTGCTGGTTCGGACGTTTCTTGCCCCGACGGTAAAATTCGGAAACAAATTCCAGATGTATCAGTGCGCCGACGATGGGATCCTCGATCTGCGATTCGGGATCGCGATCAAGGAAATGCGCGAAAATGAACTGGTTCTGGAAGACGTACGGACAGGCAGGGAAGTCGAGACCATACAAAACGATTTCGTCTTCGCACTGATCGGCGGTGAACGGCCCGACCGTTTTCTGAAGTCGATAGGGATAACGCTCACATAGTATGAATACCCAGAAAATATTTTTCGGAGTAGGCGGGCTCATTGTCGGATTCGCCATCGGCTTTTTGTTTGCCAACAGTGTGAACCGGTCTGCGTCCGTCGGTGACAGCACGATCTCCGCGTCAGACACCTCGGTAATCTCAAATTCGGGATTGCCGCCGAACCATCCGCCGATATCTCAGGGCAACAATGCGACACAGAGTGGAGCTCTGCCCGAAGTCACCGCCGCGATCGAGAGAGCAAAACTTGATCCGGACAATTTCGAAGCACAGATGACGGCTGGAGATCTCTACTATCAGATCCAGCGGTTCGACAAAGCAGTCGAGTTTTACGAGAAAGCGAATCGCTTGCGACCCGGGTGAACTTGAGCCATCAGTAAAACTCGGCAACGCTCTTTTCGACGCCGAGCAGTACGGTGAGGCCGAACGATGGTATTCCGAGGTGCTGAAAAAAACTCCGAACGACGTGAACGTGCGCACGGATCTTGGGCTTACTTTCTTTCTGCGAACTCCGCGTGATATAGATCGGGCGATCAAGGAGTTCAATGCCGCTCTCGCGATTCGTCCCGACAACGAGAACGCACTTCAAAATCTCGCACTCGCGCAGATCGAGAAGAACGATACCGATACTCTGCAAAAGACGCTCGATAAACTATCTCAAGTGAATCCGAACAACTCTGTTCTTTTGAAGCAGCGCCAAAAATAAAAAGAGGCCGTCCTTTCGGACAGCCTCATCTGATTCTGCGCGATCATAGTTCGCGAGTTACTGAACTTCGACCCAATCTCCGGTGTGGATCTCCTGGGCGGTCCTGGTTATGACCGCCGTCGCGGTCCTTTCCTTTACATTAAGGATAACCATTTCGCCGACGATCTTTCGGATCTTCGGCCGGTCATTTTTTGCGGCTTTGGTCGTCACGACCTTGCCTTTTGCCGTGTCGCCGGATTTCCTCGCGGCTTGATTCGAAAAACGGCCGCCTCTGTATTCGAAGCTCTGGAATCCTTCGTCACGTGCACTTACTGATTCGCCCCAGTCTCCGAAATACGGATTGCCGTCGCCTAAAGGCCGGAAGATCGTCAGATAATCGCCGACTTGAACATTATCTTCGGCACCGAGATCGATGTACACGATATAGTCGCGGGTGAGCGCTTCGGCATTATCGCGCGCCATGAACAGACGGCCGACGGCTTTTCCGGACGGATCGGCAAACAGATCCATCGCCGGTCGCTGCGTATATTCGGGCGCGATGCGAACCTGCATCGGCTGCACAAGATCTCCTAGCAGGAAAGCGTCGCAAGAAGTTTTTATTCTCGCTACCGAAACTTCCGGCTTAACGCGGACCACTTCGACGGCTCCAACTTCCTGCGTGTAAAATCCAAGACTGCCTTTGCGCGTCCAGCGCGTTTTGACCTGTCCGCGGGGCCTGACAACGCTCAACATGTCTCCCACCTGTACGCCCTTGTTCGCACCGGCGTTGATGTAGACGAAATTATTCTGCCGCGTACATGAATTGTTCCTGCTCTTCGACCGCACCAACGATGCGGCGACTGGTGTCGATCGGAGACTGCTGGACATAGCCTGCGCAATACACATTGTTCCTTTCGGCAACGCGCATATTGCGGTCTACTGGAGTCGCAACGGATAGTGGGCGCTCTTGTGCCGACACGGCGGCGGCAAAAATGGCGAAGGCTGCGAATATGCCCGCAGCAACTTTCTTGCAAACGATTTGAGATCTCACGATTTTCTCCTTTTTACTTCGGTGAATTGGTCGGACTTGAAGAACTCCGGATGAAGAAGCGGAGGACTAAAATGGCGGTTCGGCCAGTTTCTCAGGCCATTAGTATCGTAACCTTTCACGTAAAAAGGCGTCAACAACTATTTTCTTTGTTAAACAGCGAGGAATTGGTTTCGGTGTGCGTTTTTACTGGGCCGGGAGCGTTTGTGCAGCGCCGTCAAGCAACTTTCCGGGCCGGTCACTAAAGCTCGGCATACTCTTTCTTTGCTTCGACCAGGGCAGGCATATCTTTATCGGCGTCCTTCCACAGCTCGAAAAACTTTTCGTATTCGGCTTTATCTTTCAGAGATCTGGCTTTACCGAGTTGAGCGAGTGGATAGATTGAAGATAATGCACCTTCCCCTCGATTATTCACGATCTTGTCGAATTCGCGTGTCGCCTGTTTAGTTTTGTTCAGCTTTGCATATGCCAGGCCGCGCAAGTATTGCGGGAAAAATTCGCCAACTTTCTCATAGCGTTTAGCAATTTCCAATTCTTCGATCGCCTCTTTTGCACGACCGTTCTGCAGCTCAAACGCAGCGTGGACCAATGGCAGCCAAAGTGTGTGTACCAATGTGTCCTTCGGTCGCTTTTCCTTTAGTTCTGCTACGAGCGATTCAGCCTCTGCCGCCTCCCCTGCAACGGCTAAGGCGAGGGCCGAACGCGTCAAGGAATGCACGGCGCGCTCGTGCTTCAGAGCGTTATTCGTCTGAGTTTTCAAAACCGATTTAAGCTGAGGTTCGTTGCCCTTCGGTATACCCGTTCCGTTGCTCCAGAAAGCGATCCGGACGGCCTGGTCCGCGGCATACTGCCCGGCGACTTCGGCTGCACCTGAGCGGTTCGCAAGATCAATGGCCCGGCGGGAACCGTCCTGAGCTCGACGCCACTCGCCGCGAAAGCCAGACGTCCGCGTCTGCAGGTCGAGGGCGATGTATTCGTCCGCACGTCCGGAGAACCAGTCCAAATGTTCGGTCATTGCCGCCGTATCGTTTTCGATGAAGGCAACGATATATAGCAGCATATGAAAATGATCGCCGTCGAAGGTTTTCTCAAACGCCCGCTGGCAGGTTTCCTTTACTTCGGCATAGCGGTCGAGCGATAGCAGCGATTCCGCCATATTCATATACAGAATTGCGTTATTGCCGTCGAACCGCAGACATTCGCGAACGATTCCGATCGCCTTTTCGGATTGCCCGATTCTTTCTAAATTATCTGAAAGGTTAACGAATGCGGGCGAATGCGAAGGATATGTCTTTCGCCACACCTCGAGCGTATTGATCGCCTTGTCGATCTCGCCGGTCACAAAGTTGTAATAAAAATACGTGACGCGAAGCTTTTCGTTTTCACTCGCGTTATCACGCAGGCCGTATGCTTTTACAACCATTTCCGTCGCCAGATTCCACTGACCGGTGTTGGCATAAAGAACGCCCAGCGCCATGTAAACCGAGGAAAAGGCGGAATCTATTTCGAGCGCTTTCTTATAAAACGGGATCGCCTCGAATGTTTTGCCGGAATTGACCTGCTCGTGTCCGAGCGTGAAAAACTTCAATGCTTCGAGCGAAGATGTCGTGATGTATTCGACTGGTACTCCAAACTGCTCGATCGAGCTCAAACTCTCGCCCAGTTTTTCGCGCAGACCGCTCGCGCCTCGGCTCAAAGCGTTCAAGACCTCTTCGCGCGAGGCAACTTGCTCAAACTCGCGCCCGAGACTGGCGCCCGTCCTTGCGTTGACCGCTTCGAGCGTTAGGACGTAGATCGACCCAAAGCTCGAGATCGAACCCGTGATAAAAGCCTTTAATCCCTGCCTCAGACAGATCTCGTAACCCAGTTCTTTTGTCACCCGCTCGGTCGGCTCGCGTCCCATCAATCGCAACGCCTGGCTGACCTTCTGCTCGGGGAAAATATCGAGAAATGGTGATTGAGCGAGCGCGAAGGCAAGAGCCGTCTTTAGAGTGTGGTCAAAGATCGCCTCATCCGTCGAGTTTTCAATCTCGGTCAACAAAAGCGAATCTTTGACATTACTGCCGCTCGCGTTCGTCGAGTGCGATCCCCCAGTTGTTGTCTTCGCGGTTACCTCGCGCTCCGGCACGGCCGTCTGTTCGAGTTTTGCTTCAAGCAACAACTCCTCACGCAGATCTTTTAGATCGTTCAATAGGTCTTTTGTCGAATGATATCGGTGCTCGCGTTTCTTCTTAAGAGTTTTACCGACGATCCTGATCAGTTCTTGCGGCAGATGCTCCGCGAGACTTTTGAGCGGTGTGGGTTCTGTACTTATCACTGCTTGAATGACGTCCATCATCGTCTCGCCGGCAAAAGGCGGTTGCCCGGCAAGCATCTCATGCATCACTGCGCCGAAGCTGAAGATGTCCGATCCGGCGTCGACCGGCAGGCCACGGGCTTGTTCGGGCGACATATAGGCGGCCGTTCCCATGACGACCCCCGGATTTGTCATAACGAGTTTCCGGGTCGCGTCTTCCGCTTTTGCATTACCGCCGTCTCCCTCGGTAAGCTTCGCCAGACCGAAATCCAAGACCTTCACATACCCGTCCTTGCGGACCATGATGTTTTCCGGCTTGACGTCCCGGTGTACGATCCCTGCCTGATGCGCCGCCGACAGAGCTTCGGCAGTCTGGACGATGATCGAAAGAGCTTCGTCGAACGAAAGGCGCTCTCGCATGCGTTCTCGGAGAGTCCGCCCATCGATGAATTCCGTCGCAATAAAATTCGAGCCTTCATGTCCTCCGATCTCGTAAACAGTAATAATGTTGGGATGATTGAGTGCCGATGCAGCCTTTGCCTCCTGTTTGAAGCGCCGGAGAGCTTCCGACTCGTCCGAAAATCTCTCCGGCAACAGCTTGAGCGCGACCTTCCGCTCGAGGCGCGTGTCTTCGGCTAGGAACACTTCACCCATGCCACCCGCGCCCAGCTTATCGATTACCTTGTAATGACCGAAGGAGTAACTCTTAAAAGAAGACATCGTTATTTACTTTTTCTGATCCTGTCATACCGTTGAGATCCGGTCCACTCTTATTTGCGAGGACCGATGCGATAGAATCCTGGCCTTAGCCAAACCTCTTGCGAATCAGATAGCCGTTCTGTCTGCCGAAGTGGGAACGCGTCTGATCAAGTGGTTTGATGGAATTCGTAAACTTAAGACTCTGCGTTCCAGGGCTCGCGACCCACCGGCCACACCGCCGTTCCAGGGTTCTGAGTGAGGCCAGACCAAAGCCAGATGAACGGTGCGATATTGTTATCATACAAGTTGAGCGGGCAGCTCGTCACCGAAACAGATCAAATTTTGGGGTTCGAGGAAAATCGGACGGGGAACCGCACCACGGGATTCAACATGCCCTTCTCGATTTATCGTATGGCTTTTGGGGAGCGTCGGTTCAAACGTTGATTCGGGTTGAACTTTTGCCATGCGTTCGAGATAATGTCCGTTCGATTTCGGAGTATCGAACCGATGGGACTTTGGGTCATTGAAGTGTGCTGAGGACAAAAAAGGGTTTGAAATTTACTTTCAGATGCGGTGATTGGCCTAGCTAACAATCCCCTTTGGATCGCACATTCTTAACGTACCGCGTTGAACGCGTTACAAGGTTCGATAGAGATTTGCCGGTGTAGCTCAGTTGGTAGAGCAGTTGATTTGTAATCATCAGGTCGTAGGTTCAAGTCCTATCACCGGCTCCAGTATCTATTGGCTTTTCGTCGAGTTTTGTAAGCTACTTATATTATCGATGTAGCGAGAAATGTAGCGACTCGACTCCAGATAGGTGTTGTCCACCGTCCGCTGAAATCGATCTTCCGCGTCACGTCGCCGCCGACGATTATATTCTCCAAAAGCGTGCAATTCTTTTTCGACTCATCGCAGATGACGTTTGAGTAAACTCCGGTACTCTTCGGTCTTGCCACGCTCGAATCGAGCCTCATACGGCGGACGAACGCCGATTCGATAGGCGCCTGCACTCAGTCGAAACGCATAACTTCCATCGGCTGCGGTGACACGCGACCACAATTCCGAACTCGTCTGATTTGTTACGAAAATCGCCACGCCGGCTACGGGTTTGCCGTCCTTGTCCGTAACATTCCCGGACAAGCGTCCGCCCGATCTCTGTGCGTGAACGCAGACGACCGTGAAGAGGATGGTAATCGGTATAGTCTTTCCCCTGTTCGTCCTTCAAACCTATTGCTTTGGCAAGAGTGACATCTTTTAGTCCGGTCGATATGTGCAGGTTTTCATGCATACGTTTTCTTCCCGCCAACGACAAAACTCGTATCACTAACAACGAGATCAACGAGCGGAACTTCAGCTCTCGTTTGTAAAAGCTTTTACCGTTGCTGCCGTCATAAAAGTCCGTCGCGTACGAGTTGAATGAATCTTTACCCATCTAGTTTAGTAGACCATCGAGCGCTTCCTTACAGCTCTTGTCGCCATTCTTTGTGTTCAATCGATTGTCGACTCGTGCTTTAGGCCGGCTGCGTCAGGGTGACGAATAGTTGGCACATCGAAAAGCGACTTTGGATTCGCTGTTTGGAATACCGACCAGCTAAAGCTTAGACCTTGCGAAAAGACAGGCGCATAGAAATTGATCGCTAACCTTCGGGTCCATCAAAGATCGCAAAACAGTCACAACGGTCACCGAAGTTTTCCGCCGCGGCGGAAGATTTGTGCCGTCAGGCATCGCGACACCACCGCAGAGATTAGGTGGTGGCAGGCTCCATGTTTTTCCTGACAGAACTGACCGTCTTTGGGAGTGCAACGGGTGGAGGCGGTTCGAGTAGCAGGTTTGTTACCCGGTGACTATTGTCCAACGGCCAGAATCCATTCGCTGCTCCCAATGCGCAAGGTTTGGGACGCGGCCTTGTGAAAAGACGCCTACTTGCTAGGAGCGGCGCTCGGGACTGGGGCCGGGAGTTCCTCCTTAAGAATATACACCTCGACTTGCGACCTCTTTCTTGTTCCCCCGTCCGTAATTACAACGGTAGCGGCACTCTTCCCGAGAATCCGACGAATTCGAGAGTTCACACTATTTAGATATCTCGTCTTATTGACATTACTGGTTCCCTGCTTGAAGTAAACCATCACATAAAGCTTCATGTCATGACTATTCCGGTAGTGAAAGGCAATATTGTCGATTTCCGACATGTCAGCAGGCCAGCCCTTCATGTCATAGCTGAATGAAATTGGATATAGGCGGTTAGTAAGACCATACGGCTTAGAGCCAGCACATCTCAAACCGGTCTGCGTCGCCTGTGATTCGTTTGGAACATGCTCTATTAACTCGACTTCGTCATATGGCGAGACACTAACGATCAAGCCGTTTTTGACGTCTACATATGACGAGTATTTTGCGTCGTCCGTAACTTTAACGAAACTGCTCAGATCTCCGTTCAAGGAAAATTTCGCAACACCAGACTTCGGTTTTATTTCGAAACGAAGAACGGTCTCTTTGTCGACATTCCAGCCTCCGTCACATCTCGTTTCAGAATAACGAATAGTGAGAGTGTTATCCGACGTCTCGTAGACACAGCGACACTCGCCTTTTCCTACACCAAGCCTAGCGTCGACTTCCGATCTAGTCGTTAGGAGGGGTCGAATCCACTCTGAGTAGAGATCTCGGCTCTGCGAGCGAGAATTGCTATTAAGAGCCGCCATTATCAGCGTTGATGTTAAAACTAGTTTGTACATCGCAGAACCTCCGTACCTAATTGCTCGTGCAATTCTTTCTAACATACGCGTCAAACAAGCGCGCGTCTTGATTTCTCGGCTCATACCCCTCAAATCTGAGCGTTTTATCGAGGCTTTCAGCTGCGGCATCCATATCTTTGTGACTGAACATTCCCTCTTTGGCGGCAACATGAAAAAGTTCATGAACTAAGATTTCAAACATCCGATTAGCGCGAGCGGTTATCTGGGATTGTACAAAAGCAGCGTCAGCCGTAGGCGATCGAAATAACCCGGTAGTAATAGTGAATGGCATTACCCAGACGAATGCGTCGGACAGTCCTGTCATTGGACTTCCGTTAATATTATATGTTCCTCTTGGATGCATTCGCCACGCGGCCCCACCCCGGCCAGCCTGCTGCTCGCCACCTGTCATGCTCCTATATTCGGCTGCTCCTGCTCCCGGGGAATCGAATCGAATACCGCCGTACTTCTGTTTCAAATTTAGGTCATCGAACAGCCCCAAGATACTCGACGCCGTCGTGCCCTTGATCTTGCTAATAGCATCGATTAACTTTTGCATCGCGTCCGCGCATTTTCCAGTAAGATGACGTTCGAGCAATGTTCTACCTGCTGAATTACTTTTGATACGTAGACCTTCAATGCCTTTTACATCAGTAGGTACTCGATTAAACAGGTCCGCAAAGCGGCTTATGGAGCCCAAAACGGTCCAACTCGTGTCATAAACGATGCTCGTCGTAAACGAATATGACAATCGGGTCGTGTAGGTGTGGACCCCGGTTTCAGTTTCAACACCGAATGATTCGTTCCAAGAAACCGTCGTCATCCATCTGCCTATCTCGCGAACTGATGCGTTGGCTTGCCACTGAATAAGCGCGAAGTCCGTGCCGGCAAAGAATGCGAGGCCCATAGACAGTGGGATATCCATGCCGTCGAGGTTAAATCTTAATGGCAGTCCGTTAACGCGCATTGGCTCTTCCCAGCCTAAAACACCACAACCGACGCAACCCTCACCCGGGACTTGGGTGATACCGTTCTCCGTCCCCACATTTCCACCCATCGCATCGAGCTCGGCCGGAGCTCCTTCGCTGCCGAAGTTTGAGTACGATGTCCCGGAAGAGTTCGCTGTCCGGTAGCTCATCCCCGCCGCGTCCCAGTTCTGGAACACGACCTCTTCGTTCGACCCGCTCTTGTTCTGCCATGCGATCTCGGCACCGGCGGCCCGAACATACGTGCGGCCCTTGGAGCCATCGTGAGCTACTTCGCTAACAACCTCGCCGCCGAGTATCGTCGACCGTATAAAATAACTGTCTAAGTCGTCGTGCCATTCCCATTCGTCGGGCTCCGTCTCTACATAACTTCTCTTCTCTCGCTTTTCTTCGCGGCCATTACCGTTATAGTGTCGAGTGATCTCATCTTCGCCCGTCGGAGCGAAGGACCTGTGAAAAAAGGTCGCTTGGCCGGCTGCATCATACTTTGTTTCCAACATTCCTCCGCCCCCGTCCAGTGCCTGTACTCGGGTCTGCCTGCCGTCAGCGTCGTAGAGGTTAAACATGCCGGTCGTCAAGCGATTGTTGGTGTATTCCTGCAGGATACTGTCATTATTGGAACTCCAGTGTCTAGCTTCAGTTCCGGTTTGATTACCAAATGCGTTAAATGAATAGCTCTGGACGTACGGCACGTTGTACCACTGTTCCCAGTCAGGAGTGCCGCCTCTAGCCACGAGACCGCTCTTAGCGGTTTTAGGACGCCCGACGTTGTCATAACTGGTCAAGCGGTCGAACCTATCATCGACAAGATCGAAGACTTCCGTCGGCGTAAAAGGTGTAGTCCTTCGACATCAGCGTCGTCGTGCCGTTCTTCACTAGCTGCGAGTGATTTGCTCTAAGACGATTGTCGAATGTCATCGACGTCACCGCGCTGTTGCTGTAGCTCAGGCTCTGCAGTCCGCCCCAGGCACGATAGTGCGGACTGCTTGCATAGCTCGTCACACCGGCGAAAGAGCTTCCGGTCACGGCCGACAATCTTCCGACCTTGTCTTGAGCATAATAGATCGTGTCACCGTACGGGTCCTTGAGCGACTTTAACTGGCCGCCGATCGTGTACCTGTATTCGAGACGGAAGACTCGGTTTGGAACACTCGACAGTTTGTCGAAGCATCTCGCTATATACTCGACTTTCCGTTCCCTTTTTGGTTGAACACGATAGCCCCAGCATTTACAAGAACTCTTTTCTTGATCATTCGATTTTGGAGGCATACGGAAAAGAAGAGATACCACCTCCCTTGCGGGAGGACGAGGCTCAATGAAAATTCCTTGTCCACAAATTCTTGGGGAATACTTTTCTCGACAACTAGGTTACCTCGGTCGTCCTTGATCTCCAGAGTCAATCCCTTCATTGAATAGTCGTGTTGTTGAAGATCAATCGCGAAAAGTTCTCGCAGATTAATCGCTGTCTTTTCATAAAAGACCGCTGGGAGAATATCACCGAGGTGTATGGAGTTACTTTGCAGGAAATTAACTGGGGTACCACTGAAACGCCCATGCTTAGAAAACGCTAAATTGGAGGCGTTGATGGGATTCCAGGAGTCCTTCGGAACAACGCCTTCCACGAATACTGTTGCCCTCTCAAGTCCATAATCCTGTAGAAAGAAGAATACGCCGTCTTCATTTGTAGAAACTGCGGGGATAACCTGATCAATACAAGTGTCACAAGGTTCATATATCAGAGATACCTGTACTTTTGGAACAGGGTTTCCTTTTTTATCCAAGACCCTGCCACTTAGCCTAGCTTTATCTTGCCCCATTGATGCCATGACAAAACAGACCGCAAATAGAATTAATAACAATAGCCCTCTACTCTTCATTTCGTCTCCATACCCTCGAACAACATAAGTCTTGTGTTCTACTAATAATCTGAGTTGCCGAAAGCGATGTCCGCTCGCCGCCGCGTCAGTAGCCCGGTCCGACCTAAACCGAGCAAAGAATCGATCTCGTTCCGACAATGGTCAAGGACTCTAGTTGTGTTTTGTTCGCTCAAACTGGGAATTCCACCGTCTACTGGTAACAACAAGTCAAAAGCGTCTTGTGGATATGGTCCGAACAGCCGGCCACATGCCCGGTAATCGCGGTCGCCCTCAAGTTTGAAATGCACCCATCCAAACGAAAGCGGGAATGTGATCGCCGCCGCGAGAACGCAGCCCCACATTATTAAGAAATGGGCTAGCCAACGGGTAAAGCCGCGCTTAAAAATAAAGTGTTGGGCGATCAAATTCTTGCCGATCGTTTCAGCGGCATTTGTGGTGTTTTTAAATAGTTTTTTGCGTTCGCGAAAGAGCCGCCAGCCGCGAAGCCAATAAGTTCGCGTTGCCGGCCGTTGCAGCCATACCGCGTACCGAAAGACGATCGCACCGAGCGACAATGCTTGCTATGGTGTAGCCGAAGAGTGCTGAGTCGAAGTGTTCAAGATTGCGCGAGCCAACTATGACCAAAACGGTCAGTAGCCCGGAAGCCAGGATTCCGAGATATGTCGGTCGCCGGTAGTTGACGTTTCCCGCAAGATGACGGGGAAAAGAAGCTGCCATGTGTGCCCTTCGACGGTTTGATCGAACATGCTACGCTTTCACAACGGCTGCGCTATTCAACCTATTACAAGTCCTTCGTAAAATCAAAGTTTTGCCACTGCTTTTGCTCTTCCAGGTTCAGCTCATCGCGCCGACCATCTCGGCTTGTTGGTATCCGACAAGGATCCCCATCGGTTCGATAAAAGTGATAAGGGTCTTTGTGCCGTCCTCTTCTTCGATATTTATTACATCGCCGTGACTCTCGTCAGCCTTTAAAAACGCTACCCTATTCGGGTTTTGGATGTTGTGCGTTTGATGAGACTTCGTGTTCTCGCCGACAGATATGTCGATCGAAGCGCTATCGCCATCCCTCTCGACCGTAATGCCGCTCAGAGGCAAACCTTCGTTCAGCACCTGATCGCCCATCTCGCTGCTCATAACCTCGACCTTTGTGATCCACTCGTATCGGCGCCGTCCGAGTGCATCGAAAAATCCCGCCCAATCTTGTTTTTTGATTTCAAAACCCATTTTGTCCTCCGTTGAAGTACTATCCAATATTCATCGACTTCGCCGAACTCACCGTACGCCTTGCCGTGTCCTCGACGATCGCGCCGATCCTATCGACGTCGGTTTTGACCTCGGACTTAAGTGCAGCGGCTCCAGCGGCCACGATATCCCCGACCTCGCTTCCGGTTTCTTTCACGGCACTCAAATATTTTGAGCTAGTTTCCTTTAGTTGATTCGCAGCGGTCAGGGTTTCTCTGTACCGGTCTTCGGCCATGGCGGCGATGTCGCTTCGCAACTCACTTCCGCTCTTTGGTGCAAAAAGCAGTGCGAGGGCGGCTCCTATCCCACCGCCGATCACAAGGAACGTAAGTTTCTGGCCGACGTTCCGTGAGATACTCACGCATTCTGTTTTGCTGTTGTTGTATTCGTTATTACTCATTATCTCCCTCTTCTTCTCCTGCTTCGCGGGAATCTTTTGATGTAGACGGCGCTCCGCGTCGTCGTTGCTTATTCCTACCCTCTAATCGCATTGCAAGGTTTGTTCCGGACCATGCGACGGATTTGATTCGCGTCAGACCCAGTATTTTAGGGCCTTATCGTTCCGGATTCGAACAGCAGCTCAGATACAATTCTTCAGACCGCGTGAAAAAGGACGAGGCTGCGTGAAAAAACTCGCGGTTCTTCGGCCGGTTATGGAGATTTATGGTTCAATGGGCTGACAGTTTATGAGCCGAACACCGAACATCGGGGAATCTGTAAATAGTTTCCACTCAGAGGCGACGGACTCCGTCCTGCTTCAGCTTGGTGTGGATTCTCTCTGCGGGCTAACCACAGAGGAAGCGGAAAAGCGTCTTGCGGCTTACGGTCTTAACGCTCTTGAAAGTCCGCTCACCCGGCCCGCCTGGCTCTTGTTCGCCGCCCAGTTTTCGAGTGTCGTTATCTGGCTGCTCGCGGCGGCGGCTCTAGTATCGGCGGTAACCGGCTCACCGCTTGAGGCGATTGCCATTGTCATCGTGCTCGTACTCAACGCAGTGATCGGCTTTGCACTCGAATGGCGATCTGGCCGCGCGCTCGAATCTCTGCGACGCACGTCCCGTTCTATTGCTCGAGTACGACGCGACGGGCGCGAGCATACGATCGACGCTGCAAATCTGGTACGGGGAGATATCGTCCTGCTAACGGCCGGCGATCATGTGCCCGCGGACTCGCGTTTGATCGAGGCCGTGAATTTGCGCGCCGACGAATCAACGTTGACTGGCGAAAGTGTCCCTGTTGAAAAGTCAGCCGCGGCGGTCACGGAGTCGACGCCTTTAGCTGAGCGCACGTCAATGGTCTTTCTCGGTACAAATGTAGTCGCCGGACACGCCGTTGCCGTCGTAACAGGTACGGGCAAAGACACCGAGCTTGGACGGGTGGGCGTACTCCTTGAGCTGACAACGCGACAGCCGACGCCTCTTGAAAAGCGACTCGGCGATCTCGGAAAGCGGCTGGTTTATCTGGTTCTCGGGATCTCTCTTGTCGTGCTTGTCGCAGGATTCATTCGGGGTGACGATCCGTGGCTCGTGGCTAAGGTTTCGATCAGCCTTGCAGTTGCTGCGGTTCCCGAGGGACTTCCGGCGGTCACGACATTGATCCTTGCCTTGGGAGTTCTCAGGATGGCAAAGGCTTCAGCTATCGTGCGAAACCTTGCTGCAGTCGAAACGCTCGGCAGCACAACGGTGATCTGCACAGACAAAACCGGAACGTTGACGGAGAACCGCATGACGGTCAGGCAGATTTTTCTCTCAGACGGGCGTTCGATAGAACTTCCGTTTGAGAGCAAAATCGATCGCACCGATCCCGTTCTGGAACGATTGATACGCGTTGCCGTTCTTTGTAATGAGGCGACCTTCGATCCTATCGAAAACGAGTCTTTCGGCGATCCGACCGAAACGGCCCTTCTCGCCATGGCCGATAAGCTTGGCGTCGACGTTCTAGAAGCTCGGAAGATCAATCAGAAGATCTCCGATGTTCCCTTCGAAGCTGCTACCAAACGAATGATCGCGGTGTTTGCGGCTGGAAACGGAGAACTTCGGTCGACAATGAAAGGCGCACCGTCCGTGGTATTGCAGGCGTGCGAACGCTATTGGGCAGGCGCGGCCAAAACTGATGCAAAGCTGGATACGCGATCGCGGGATCGCTTCTATCGGGTAAATGAAGGTCTGGCCGAGACCGGTTTGCGCGTCCTTGCGTTCGCCGAGAAGACAAATGACCGCGGTGCAATTGGGGACGAGACTGAAGGCGGCTATACATTCCTAGGTTTCGTCGGGATGACCGATCCGCCTCGCCCTGAAGTTCCAGCAGCGATTCGCGGTGCGAACGCGGCGGGTATCCGGGTTGTCATGCTTACGGGTGACCAGTTGCTGACGGCCCGGACGATCGCTCGTGAGCTTAACCTTAGCGGGGATCATGATATTTCAGCACTCCATTCCCGCGATCTGATCGACGTCGACAGCGAGCGTCTCGCGCAGTTTGCCCGACAGGCTCACGTGTTTGCCCGCGTCACACCCGAAGACAAACTGCGGATCGTGCGGGCGCTGCAGCAAGCGGGTGAGGTCGTCGCAGTGACAGGCGACGGCGTCAACGATGCACCCGCGCTAAAGCAAGCCGATATCGGGATCGCAATGGGACTGCGGGGAACTGAGGTCGCCAAGGAATCCGCCGATATCGTGCTGACCGACGACAATTTCTCGACGATCGTGCACGCAGTTGAACGCGGCCGGACGATCTACGCGAACATTATCAAGTTTGTCCATTTAATGTTCTCGCACAACCTCGGTGAGATCCTCGTAATATTCGTCGCAATAATATCGGGCTTGCCTCTTCCGTTGCTTCCGCTACAGATTCTCTGGATCAACCTAGTTACCGACATCTTCCCGGCGTTTGCTTTGGCGGTCGAACCGACGACAAGAGAGACGATGCTGCTCCGCCCACGGTCGCCGGCCGAACCGCTATTGTCTCGACGACTCATGTACTTGATCGCATGGCAAGGAGCTCTTCTCGCGGCGATCACACTCGCCGCGTATGTCTGGGCCTTAAACTCATATGGCGAAGGCATGCATGCCCGCACCGTTGCGCTTCTAACGCTCGTCGGGGTTCAACTCGGACATCTGCTTAATTGCCGCTCGCAGACCCAATCGGCATTTAGCGGATTCTTCAGCAATCCGTTTATTTTTATCTCTATGGCGATAGTTGTGGGCCTTCAGCTGCTGGCGATCTTCAACCCTTTTCTTGCAAACCTGCTCGGGCTCGAGATGCCAAATGTACGTGACTGGCTGGTGATCGGTTTGGCTGCTGTATCGACACTTGGGGTCGTCGAGATTAGCAAGGCGATAGCACGGCACTGATCCGAGATGTCGAAACACCCCGGGACGGAACAGAGATTTTCGGCCCCTCAATCATAAACAAAGACCTCGGTCCCGACGCTCACCATGCCGCTGAACGCGCGGTCGGCAAAGCGGGGAATGCGAATACACCCGTGACTTGCGGGATAAGAGGGGACCGAGTTGCTGCCGTGTATCGCAAAGCCACCGGAAAAATAGTTCGGATAATAAAGTGTTCCCAACGGCGCTCGACGGACACCGTTTATCTTGCGCTGGATTCGGAACTGCCCTCGGGGTGTATGCGCGACCTGCCACTTTCCCTGATCGAAATATCTCTTTTCATTGCCCGACGATACCGGAAGGATCCGCACAACGATTCCGCTGCGGTCGGTTAGAAAAAGAACCTGGCGGGTAAGGTCGATCTCGATGTGAGGGGCGGCGGTTTGAAATCGAGCTTTTGGAGTCTCAGCTATGCGAAGTATTTCGAGATCGGCGGCGCTCAGAACGCCGGTTCGCTTTCTGCCCTCCACCTTCTGGAACGCGATGATCGAATGACGGGTCGATGTATCCGCGTGATCATCGATCTTTATGATCCAGTAGCCGAGCTTAGACAGAAGGCTCTCCGCCTCGACCGTGTCGGCGCGTTGCTTCCGGTGTCCTTCGACCGCGCCGTGCGCTTGCATCGCGAATGGCCCAAAGATAATCACCATAGCCAGGCCCAGAATGATTGTGTTGAATGTGCTGATCATACATTTCTAAAAGAGACTCCGGTACAGAAAACTCCGCGGGAGTTTCCCGCTTCCATTAAAAGATGTCGCAATAGATGTACCGCGGCCAGACAACGACGCCCGCCCGTAATTCACTGGGATTTTAATGTTTCGCAAATAAGAATCTGCCGGCGATCGCGTGGAAAATATCTGCGAACCGCGAAATTCTCCGCGACGGCGGTCTCTTCTCAGAGGTCGTGAGTGCAAGCACTGCGTTCCGAATTATTTGATCGATCTGCGAGGTCGAGATTTGCGGATGGGTTCAAGTTACTTTCTTTTTCTGCATTCAAAAACTAAATTTAAGAGCCAGTTGAACAAGGCGCGGGTTGTTACTGGTGGAGATAATCTTCCCAAAGTCGCCCGGACCGATTACGCGTCCTGTATTGGGGTCGATCGTTCCGCCGGATGATGTAACGGCACCGAGATTGCTGATCGGATTGGCAAAATTGACGTTGTTGAGGAGATTAAAAGCCTCGGCGCGAAGCTCGACATTATTCGATTCGGTTAAGCGAAAACGTTTAAGAATCGATACGTCCAGATTGAATTGCCGAGGTCCGCGGAGCGGATTGCGGCCGACGTTGCCGAAGTCGGTTCCTGTTCCGCCCGCGATTGCCGTGCCGTTCGAACTCGGAATTATTTGACCGGCCAAAACGGTAGCTCGAGCAAAGGCAAACGGATTAAAGAAATAACCGGAGGGGATGCCGCTGGTCGGCGATACGCCTGGCGCCCAATTCGGCCGGTCGCCGCCGCCGTTTGGGCCGAGAAAGAATGTCCCTCCGCCGTTGTCTCTGATGTTGATCGGCAAGCCTGACATTGCCGTTATGATGCCTGACACCTGCCAATTCGAGAACAGTAATCGCGCGGCTTTAGAGCGATCTGCACGAGCGAGTTTCGGCAATTCCCATATAAAACTCAGAACAAAACGGTGTGTGCGGTCAAAGTCTGAAAGGCCGCGATTCGAGTTCCTGTCGCGTTGGTCGCCGTCAAAGGCACTCGAATCGTTGTTCGCCACGGCGTCAATCAATCCGTTTACTCCCGCACCGCCGCCGCCGCCGGAAGAATTGTCGATAGATCTGGCAAGAGTGTAAGAAGCGAGAAATTGCAGGCTATGCGAAAACCGGCGCGTCAAACTCATTTGCATCGAATTGTAACTTGATTGTGCTGTCGTTTGGTCCTGATTGAAACCTGCCGGCCCGACGGCTACGCTTACACCTTGATACGGAGCACGGAGTTGCGCATTGTTGGGAGTGTTTGTCGTAATGACCGCGCCTGTAACTTCATTCACGATCGGGTCCTGCGGACTGGCAAGACGAGCTTGATTGATGCCTGCCCGACGAATCAGATTTGTGCCTAGCGTGCCGACGTAAGTTATCTCGAGGAGCGTACTTTTTGATAACTCGAATTGCGCACCTATGTTGTATTGCTGCAGATACGGCGTTCGGTTATTGCGGTCAAACGAGATTCCGAATAGCAGCGGGCCAGGCACGATCGTCGGAAACTGGTCCGCGACAGGCACGCTGCCGAACGGGTTCGAGAAAGGCGTAAATGCTCCAAATCTCGCGAAGTAGAAAGGCGGCGAAAAAGTATTGCCGACCAGATATTGAAACGAAAGGCGCGAATAATAGATGCCGTAGCCGCCTCTTACTACTATGCGATTCGATTTATGAGGTGAATAGGCAAAGCCGAAACGCGGCGCGAAATTGTTCGGGTCAATGCTGTTTACCACACGCTTACCAACATTTGGAATTTCGAACAGATCATTTCCGGCCGCGGGATTTCCTGCCTGAACGATGCCGCTTGCGGGCGGACCTTGAGGCAGGCCATTACTACCAATAGTCATGCGCGGACGATAAAGCGACCGGTCGAAAGTAGCAATGCGTCCTTGCGTATCGTAGGGCGGCAGATCCAGTTCATAACGCAGACCGAGATTCAGGGTCAGTTTTGATGATAATTTCCAATCGTCCTGCGCAAAAAAGTTATAGTCGGAGGTTCGCAGATCGCGTTCAGTAATGCCATTGGCAAGTCCAACCGATTGTGTCGAGGTGCCGATCAGAAAATCCCTGAACGTAGCGAAACTGATCGCACCTCGCGTGAGACTATTATTGTCTAAATTGAATTCGTAATATCGAAATTCCCCGCCGAACCGAATGCTATGTTTTGCGTGGATGATTGAGATGGTATCGGCAATGCTGGTTGTCGGAGCGGTCCGCCGGTTGTCCTGCGTGAATCCGGTCCCGAGTTGAAGATTCCCGCCAGCGCCCATGTTGATACTAATAAGCGGCAGGCCAGGAAAGTCGTTCGCTGTAGACCGCTCGATGCCAAGTTCGGCGTCGTTCAAAGGCTGACTTGGAACACTGTCGCTGCGATTCACGCTGTAACCAAAACGAGCTTCATTAATGAAGCTGGGATTGAAAATATGTATGTCTTGAACCGAAAGAAGGCGATTTTCGAAATCTTGATCGACGGGAAAGCCGGGAACATTAGAGCCGCCAAGACGTGCCAGTGTTTGCGGCGCATTCGAGAAAAAGAATTTTACATTCAACAAATTTTCCGGCGCGAGGCGGTAGTCAAAGTTGGCGTTGAACTGTTCCTCGCGAAAGAGTGAGATGGCAGAGCCAGTGTAACGCCCGTTTGCTTGCGGTGTGGGAACTACAAATTGTCCGTTTTGCAATCGAGCATTCAACAAACGCATTGACGTCTGATTTATTTCAGGCAAATTAAAAGTGGTGCGGAGCGTTGTTTCGGATCGATCATCGGTCAGGCGCTGGTCGATCAATACGTTCACCGAAAGGCTGTTCAGACGCGATGCTCCGTTGCGTTCACGCGTGGTTTGATACGAGACGAAAAAGAATGCGCGGTCTTTTTTGATGGCTCCGCCGAATCCGCCGCCAAAGACATTTCGTTCCAGCACGGGACGCCGCTGACCCGCTGCCTTCAGAAAAGGATTATTCGCTGTCAGCGATGTATCGCGAAGGTAGTCGTAGACTGTGCCGCGGAAATCGTTTGTGCCGCTTTTAGTAACAATTTGAACGTTGCCGCCCGCGGCGCGTCCGAACGTCGCATCGTAAAGCGACGTCTGGATCTTAAACTCGGCGATCGATTCGGGAGCCGGACTGGCAAACGAAAGATTGTTGGATATTCCGGCGTTAGCATCGATCCCGTTGATCTGAAAATTATTCTGCGACACGCGAGCTCCGTTTACCGAAACGTTCGAAGTGTTGCGCCCGACAACCGTATTGTCCACGAGATAAGTTGTCGTCCCGGCCGTCAGTCCGAGTAGTTGGGTAAAATTGCGTGTCGGCAACGGAAGTTCGGAGATAGTGCGTGTATCGATTACTTGTCCGAGGGTTGGACTATCTGTCTTAACAAGCGGCGCAGTGGTTTCGATTTCTACCGGGTCGACCACAACTCCGGGAACGAAGAGCGTTGCATTGATTGTTGTTGTTTCGGTGACGCTGACTGTGACGGTTTCTACGTTGAAATTGCGAAAGCCGTTGGCTTCGATGCGGACGCGATAAATGCCGGGCGATAGCAATGCCACGGTGTAATTGCCCGATGAATCTGTCGTGGTGGTTCTTTCCTCGCCGGTCGCCACGCTTCTCGCTCTAACGACCACGCCCTGAATTAGTGCGTCCGCCTGGTCCCTGACCGTGCCCGAAATGCCGCCGGTGGTCTGTGTTTGAGAAAAGGCTATCGACGCCAACAGCAGAAACGCGAAGCTTGCGATCATACCGCGCATATCGTTTTACCTTTCCAGGCTGAACATCACGACATTGTGGTTGAGCGGCCCGGTGGAATAATAAAGTTCCCTACCATCGCGCGAGAATCCCCACCCCGCAATGCCTTCGGATTCCGATTTGGTCGCGAACAAAACCTGTGGCGGACCGCCGTCAAGCGGTTGGCTGACTATTTTCTCAACGCCGTTCTCATTCGCCTTGTAAGCGATTGCCTTTCCATCTTGCAGCCATTGAACGTCAAACAGACTAAGAGGAAGCGCCTGAAAGATCATGATCGGCTCGCCGCCCTGCACCGGCATAACCTGCAGTTGGTACTGTCTCGGTTCGACCATCGATTTTATAGACATATATGCGATCAGTTTTCCGTCCGGCGAAACTGCGGGCTGTATGCCGGGGTGATCGGTAACGGGGATCGGCTCCCCGCCTGTCGCCGCGACCTTCCACATCTTCCATCCGTCGCGTGGCAGTGTATAGAAAACCCATTCTCCGTCGGTCGAATAGACGGGAAACATCCCGTACTTAGTCAACTGACGGCGATTCCCGCCGTCAAGATCGATCCGCCAGATTCCCAGACTCGCAACCCCATAAACAATGCTGCGGCCATCAGGTGAGATTGTCGCGTTCGCTTCCATCGGCTCGTCAAAAGTAAGACGCCGTTGGCCGGTGCCGTCCGTGTTCATTATCCAGAGGTCACGCGTAGTGCCGTCCTCTGACGAATAAATGATGCTGCCATAGGGCGTGGTCGTAATGCCCTCGACGCCGGCTCTGCCGCTGGTTCCGAATGTCAATTGCCTGGACACCCGTTCACCGAACAAGCTCATTGCGTGCACGTTCAACTGGTCTTGACGTTGAACGGCAAGCAGCGTTTTGGAATCCGCGGTAAGACTGGCCGCGCTATAGTCGTTAAGGTCGCTGTAGATCTTTGTTGCCGCGCCGTCCGGATACGCCACGTGCCAAAGTTGACCGCCGGTGTCAAGATTATCCCATGCCGCTCATAACGAAACCGCTGCCATCCGGGAGCCACGCGGAAGGTCTGACGAGATTCCAGCGTTTCGAAGTTAGCGGAGTTTGGCTGCCGTCGGCGACACGCACGACGAGCGGAAACTGCTGTCCGAAAAGCGGATTATCACCTGCCGGACAGACGATCATTTCGCCATCATGTGACCATGCGCAGCCGTTTAGAGCGAAGGTTTCGGGCACTTTGCGGTAGGCGAGTATCTGCTCTTCGCCGGTACCGTCAGCGTTTGCCAATACCAGTCGTGTGCCCCGGCCGTCGCCTTGTCCGGGGCGTACAAAAGCGATCCGCTTGCCGTCAGGTGAGAATGTGATTCGGGTACCGACGTTTTCCCATATCTTGCGGGTCGAGCCACCAAGCGTTGCCGACTGATAAAGGGAGCTGTCCTGAATGTAAAACAAGGAATTGCTGTCCGGCGAGAACGTCAATCCGCTATATCCGTCATTCGCAGACCCTGCGATCTTTACATCGTTGACGGCGGTAGTCTGCCTGACCCAAAGGCTCTCCTTACCGTCGCCGTCCTGGTGGACGTATGCAAAATACTTCCCGTCGGGCGAGATCGCTGCGGCAACGGCTTTACCGTCGGTCGTGAGCCGCTTGATGCTAATGGACTTAAAGGGCGACCGCACAGACTTGTTGAAAAACACGAACACCCCGAACGCTATACCGCTTCCGATCAGGAGAAGTCCCGATAGAGCGAGTGCAGACGCTAACATGTGCCGCGAGACTGCTCCTCTAAGAGACGCCAATTTTCCGCCAACTGCCAACTGCCGACTGCCAACCGATTTCCTGGCCTCACCGTGTCCATTCGTTTCTTCTGATTCTTCAATAACAAGATGAACGCCCGAGGTTTCTTCTACATAAACCACGGCGCCGGTCTCCTTAACTTCCTTTTCGAAGATGTAACCGCGCCGCGGAATAGTTTTTATGTAAGCTTGTGATCTGTCGTCGAGGGCGTTGCGAATGTCCTTCAGGCATTGGACGAGTGAATCGTCGGTGACGGCCATGCCTTGCCACACAGAATCTGATCAGCTCGTCCTTGCTGATGAGCCGCCCTCCGTTTTCCACGAGAAATTTAAGGACATCGAAGGATTTCGGGCGCAGCTTGATCTCAACCGAATCCCGAAGCAGACAGCCCCGAGTCAGATCCAGAGTGAATTCGCCAAAGGAATATGTTTGGTGCGCTGTTTTCTCCATGATCGAAATGGATAGAAAACTCAGCAGCTGGAAAAAGGCAGGGTGTTCGGATTACGTCCTGTACCGATAAGTCCAACCGCAAACGATTGCGACCCCTTGGTTTGCGTCCGATGGTCGCATAATACGCTTCACCGCAAATTTCGTCAATTGTTCCCGAAAGTTTCCCAGTTCTTTCGTTACACCCGGAAGTCTGGAAGGTAATGTGAGACTCGATAGCAAGTAGTATCAGAAAAACACAAGGAGCAGAAAATTATGTACGCAAATTACCGCAGACTAATGTACAAAGTTCTTTCGTATTCCCTTTTCGGACTGTTAATGATCGGAACGCAAGCTTCCGCTTTGGCGCAGGGCCCATCGGAGGTAAACCAACAGCTCGCGAGCGTGCGGGCCGCGACCGCTAAGTATCACGATCTGAACAACGCTCTCGTTGACGGATATACATTCCTTTCCCCTTGCGAAGAAGGACCTAACGGAGCGGGGGGAATTCACTACTCAAAAGCCTCACGATTCGTCTCGCCGGATCGAATACCTGAAGAACCCGATCTGCTTGTGTATATTCCGACGGGTGACGGGAACCTTCGTCTGGTAGCGGTGGAATATGCAACCCGGGCATTGTTCAGGGACACCCGCCCGTCCGACACACCGGGTTATCGACCAGGAGTTTTTCCATGGCAGCAGCCTTCAATTCCTCCTTACCTTGAAGAAGTGTCCGGTCCTTTTTCGCTTTTCGGCCAGCAATCTCATGGACCGATCTTCTTTGGCCGCTGGCTTTATTTCCTTCACACCTGGGTTTGGGCCCCAAATCCAAACGGAATGTTTGGCGACGGAAATCCGAATCTGAACTGTACATGAGAATAGCTCACAGATAGTGGCGAGGAAAAATGAAAAGTCATCGACGAATCGAGATTACGGCCTTTAGTCATCGCTTAACCCTAATTGGTGGCGACTCAAGCGATCAATGCGTCGATCGGTTTGGTGGGGAAGTTTTGATCAGCAATGCTGAAACATCGGAACTAATTGATGCAAATTCCATTGAAGGTAAAAGAGTAATAACCGACGCGATCAATTTGCTTCAAAACTCCATCGACGCCTCGTCCGAATGAAAGCCGTCAAGCTAACGCTTTTGACGGCTTTCATGATTTTTTGACGCGAGACGAGTGCTCTGCAGCGGTCTTTATTACTTCAATCCATGCTCGACATTCTCTTAACGCTTTCAGCTGTTCCGAAGAATAAAAAAACTGCTGTAAAGCGTGATGCCAAGTTTTTTCCTTACCGTACCCTGCGTTCTCCTAGTACGTCGGATCCCAGATCCTTTCGATGCAAAATAAGCCGACACGCAGCCCGTTTAGATCAGCATATGCGCGGAAGTTGTTCGCCGGCGAGCATATCGACGATACGCGTCCCGCCGAAACCGGTGGTCATCGACACGATGCCTTTCGGTTCGTCCTTGACCTCACCGATGATGCATGCGGCCGAGCCGTGCGGATTTTGTCTCATGCGGGCGAGGATCGCGTCGGCATGTTCGGAAGATACGAGTGCGATCAGCTTTCCTTCATTTGCGACATACAGCGGATCGAGACCGAGGATTTCGCACGCACCTTTAACCTCTTCGCGAACGGGAATCAGCGCTTCGCTGATCTCGATGCAAACCTCCGAGCTCATCGCGATCTCGTTTAGCGTCGTCGCTACACCGCCGCGCGTCGGATCGCGAAGCGTGTGGATAGCATCGAGCGCATTTAGTTTCCTAGCTTCGTCGAGCATGTCCGCGACCAGCGAATGCATCGACGCGGTATCGCTTTCGATATCGGTTTCGAGATCGAGCTCGCCGCGGGCGATCATGACGGTCGTCCCGTGATCGCCTATCGAGCCGCTGACGATCACCTTGTCGCCGACCTGCGCACGCGACGATGAAATATCCGCATCGGTCTCGATCACACCGATGCCGGCGGTATTGATAAAGATCTTGTCCGCTCCGCCTTTCTGAACAACTTTAGTATCGCCGGTGACGATCTGAACACCCGCTTCTTCGGCGGCGGTTTTCATGGACGCAAGAATTCGTCTGAGATCGGCGATCGGTAAACCCTCTTCCATGATCAGACCGACCGAAAGATACAGAGGTCGCGCACCGCTCATCACCAGATCGTTGACCGTACCGTGGACGGCAAGCGCGCCGATGTCGCCGCCCGGAAAAAAGATCGGATCAACGACAAACGAATCGGTCGTGAACGCCATTCGCTTAGCCCCATTGGTTTCGAACACAGCCTGGTCCTCGAGCTTGTCGAGCATAGGGTTTTGAAAGTACTCGAGTATGAGGCCTTCGACAAGGTCGTGCATCGCACGCCCGCCGCTCCCGTGTGCGAGAGTGATGTGAGTTTCGCGGATCTTGTGCTTTCGACGGCGAGCGCGCTCGACGCGTTCGAACAGAGGGCTTGTGGCAAATGATGATTCTGTCATGTAAATTCGTTCGACGATTTTATCTTGTCCCACAGCTCGTGTGATTCGAATTCACCACGTCTGGTGCCGGTTCAATCCGTCTTTCCCGGCAGAAAGTAAAATCGCACGACTATAAGGCCCGCAATCGCCGCGGCGCAAAGGACAAGATCGAGGGCCCCAATTTCCGGATTGACAGTTTTTCGCGCGAGAACAAAGACTACGACTTCGACTACTGCGCTCATGCGTCTGAATAGCAGAAGCAGGGCGAACTCGACTGCGATCGCGATCAGCAGGAGATGTTCGATGACCCGGAGAAGTACGACGTATTCGTCTTGCGGAGCTTGCATCAGCAACGGAAAGTCGCGGACCACGGTATCGTACGTGGCGATCGCCGAAGCGACGAGCAGGAGCACGGCGAGCAGGGACAGGAATAGATGGATGACAACCGAAAGATTATTGCCAAGCCACAACTCAAGGGCAGCTTTCCTCGCCGGTACCAGTCTCTTTTTCCGTTCGGGTTTTTGTCCGTCATTTTTAGACCTGCGCTGATCGCTGGGCGATCTTTGATAGCCGTCCGAAATTGTAATAGGCCGCGCACGCACCTTCGCTCGACACCATGCACGAGCCGATCGGCGTTTCGGGCGTACAGGCCGTTCCGAAGACTTTGCATTCCCAGGGTTTCTTGACGCCCTTTAAGATCTCGCCGCATTGACATGCTTTCGGATCTGCAACGCGAAGGCCGGGAACATTCCACTTTAGTTCCGCGTCAAAGTTCGCGTATTTTTCCTTCAGTTTCATACCGCTGTGCGCGATCGAGCCAAGGCCGCGCCATTCAAAAAACTCGCGCGGCTCGAAGACGTCGGATAAAACTTCCAATGCCCGGCGATTGCCGTTCGCGCTCGACTGCACGGCCGTATTGATTCTCGATCTCGGCGCGGCCCTCGATGATCTGTTTCACGATCATGTAGACCGACTGCAAAATATCGAGCGGTTCAAAACCCGTAACGACAAGCGGCTTTCCGTATTCCGGCGGGGACGAAATCGTAACAGCGCGTGCCGATAACAGTGCTGACGTGCCCGGGTCCGACAAATCCGTCAAGCTGCAGATCGGGCGAATCGAGCATCGCCTTCAACGCCGGAACGATCATTATGTGATTACAAAAGACGCTGAAGTTTGTGACGTTGTCTTTCGCCGCCTGGAGGATCGTCATCGCGGTCGACGGGGATGTCGTCTCAAATCCGAGACCGAGAAAGATGACCTGACGATCCGGATTCTGCTTTGCGATCTTTAGCGCGTCGAGCGGCGAATAGACCATCCGGACATCCGCGCCCTGCGCCTTCGCGTCGAAAAGATTCGTGTTCGAACCGGGCACGCGCATCATGTCGCCGAAGGTCGTGAAAATCACATCGGGCTCGAGCGCGAGCGAGATAGCAGTCGTCGGTGCGTCCGAGCGGGATCACGCAGACCGGGACAGCCCGGCCCGTGGATCATCTCGATATTCGGCGGCAGAAGATCCTCGATGCCGTATTTAAAAATTGTGTGAGTATGTCCGCCGCAGACTTCCATAAGCTTTAGCGAGCGATCGGTCATCGTCGCGATCTTTTCGGCAAGGTTTTAGGCGATGTCGCTTTGTCGGTATTCGTCTATGAATTTCATAGTAACCTCGTATTCACCATTTTTT
Organism: uncultured Acidobacteriota bacterium; assembly: GCA_963772405.1. GTDB lineage: Bacteria > Acidobacteriota > Blastocatellia > Pyrinomonadales > Pyrinomonadaceae > OLB17. The sequence goes on from CAVYWT010000001.1 coordinate 121,730, forward strand.
ACCGCGGATGACGCAGATAACGCGGATCAAATTGCTATATGGTTTTTCAGATCCGTTTTCATCCGCGTTATCGGTCGTCATCCGCGGTTAAATAACCTGACAACTACGGTCAATCGCCGGAAAGCAAAGTCTTGTGCTGCAAAAATTCGTGAACCATGTCCCAGATAATGTGATAAAGCGTGACGTGCGATTCCTGGATCCGATGGATGCTCGACGTCGGAACGGTAAAGCAATAGTCGATCAGCTTCTGCTCTCGCATCTCCTCCATCTTGCCGCCTTCGTCGCCGGCAAAGCCGATAGTTGTCAGCCCCATTCGCTGTGCCGTCTTGAAATGCGTGAAGCAGATTCTCGGAGTTACCGCTTGTTGAGATCGCGATCAGGACATCGCCTGCTTTTCCGAGGGCGATCAACTGCCGGACAAAGACATCGGCGAAATTTACATCGTTCGCGACCGCGGTGACCATCGCCATGTCATTGTTCAGGCAGATCGCCGGGAGCGCCTTGCGTCCGACGGTTATCGGGTGCATGAACTCGACGGCGATGTGCTGTGCATCGGTCGCCGATCCACCGTTTCCGCACACAAGTAATTTTCTCCCGCGGTGGAACGCACGGGCGAGTGCAAGCGAAGCGCTTAGGATCTCGGTCTTGTTCTCATCAAAAAACTTTTTCTTGACCTCGATACTTTCCCTCGCCTTTTCGAGCAGCGAGAATCCGAGTTGTTCCGTCAACTCCACCGGGTCCTTCGCGCTGTCGTGCAGGAACGGATAAAAGGACTCGGAAAAATCTTCGATTGCTTTTGTCATCTTTTCAGTGGTCGGTGGTCAGTGTTCAGTGGTCAGTGTTCAGTGGTCAGTGGTCAGTGGTCAGTGTTCAGTGTCGAGTGGTTCAGTGCTAAATGGTCCCCTCATTTGGTTCTCTGACTCTGACCACCGACCACTCGACCACTGACCACTGCCCCCCGACCACCGACCACTACTTCAATTAATTGCCGTCGTAAACTGCTCGAACTCTTCCTGATACGAGCCCAACTCCTGGAGCAGCTGCAGTGTCTCCTCGGCTTGTTTCTCGTCGATCTTGCTCATCGCAAAACCGACGTGGACAAGCACATAGTCGCCGATCACGACGTCGTCGAGCATGCCGATATTGACGCCGCGTCGAACGCCGCCGATCTCGACCTTTGCGATACGATTTTCCTCGTCGATGATCTCAACGATCTTGCCGGGTATTGCGAGACACATAATTTAAGTTCTCCCAGATCGAGTTTGGGCATTGGCCACCGCAGCTTGCCCTAAAGAAATTCCGCCGTCGTTTGTCGGAACGCGTTTGTGAGTGAGCACATCGAATCCGTGCTCGGCCAATCTCGAAGACGCAGCTTCGAGAAGAAACATATTTTGAAAGACACCGCCCGAAAGTGCGACGCGATTCAGTTTCCGTTTATCGCGGATGTCGACCGCTATTGTTGCAATCAGTTCCGCGACTGCGAGATGGAAACGCGATGAGATCTCCGCCGGTTTTGCTCCGCTTAAAAGATCTTCGACCACACTTCGAATAACGGGTTCGGTCTTTATTGTACCCTCTTCGTCAATTTCGAAGCGATAACTTCCCGTAGAACCATTCGCTGCGACATTCTCAAGAGCGATCGCCGCCTGGCCCTCGTAGTTAACGGTCGTTCGCAGGCATAAAATGGCGGAGACGGCGTCAAACACGCGCCCCATACTCGAAGTTTCGGGACAGTTCGCGTTCGCGGCGATCATGCTACGCAGAGTCTTCCACGCCGGCTTGTCGAGACCATTATTAAAATCCAGATCCAGATCCACGAACTCGTCACCGAATGCCTTTTGCAGATAGACGGCCGCCATACGCCATGGCTCGCGAATCGCTTTGGCACCACCCGGCATCGGGACATAATCGAGATGAGCGATGCGTTCTGCACGTGCAAAGTCGGCAACGAAGAACTCGCCGCCCCACAGTTTTCCGTCCGTCCCAAAGCCGAGGCCGTCCATCGCTACACCGATCACCTCGCCTTCGGCATCGTTGTCGACGAGACAACTAGCGATGTGTGCGTGATGATGCTGAACACCGATCTTCGTACTTGATCGTGCTCGCACGCTTCCGCGTATTTAGTCGAAAGATATTCCGGGTGGAGATCGTACGCGATCACACTCGGGTTCGAGATCGAAAAGCTTCTTAAAATGTTCGATGCCATCGGTAAACGACCTCAAAGTTTCCAGATTTTCGAGGTCTCCGATGTGGTGGCTGACAAAAGCATGGTTCCCGCGGCCAATACAGAACGTGTTCTTTAGCTCAGCACCGCAGGCAAGGATCTGGCGACCGAAGTCGAACGACGTGTGAATCGGGGCTGGTGCGTATCCACGGGAACGACGAATGACTATTTTGGATTTTGGATTTTGGATTTTGGATTTGTTGACGCGGACGATCGAATCGTCGATGCGTATGTTTATCCGGCGATCATTCGTCAGGAAGAAGTCCGCGATGTGGTTTAGCCTTTCTGCGGCATCCGCGTCGTTGTATGCGATCGGTTCATCGGAAATGTTTCCGCTCGTCATGACAAGGGGCGTGTCTCGATCTTCCAACAGCAGATAATGAAGCGGCGTGTAGGGCAGCATGAAGCCGAATGTTGAAACGCCGGGTGCGACCTCGTCGGGAAGGGAAGCGGCCTTTTTCGATAAGAGTACGATCGGACGCTCGCGCGATTTCAGTATTTCGTTCTCGGTGTCCGAAACTTCGCAATATTTCTCAATGACCTCGACCGAGCCGGCCATCAAGGCGAAGGGCTTCTCCTCTCGAACTTTCCTCTGTCTCAGACGCATCACCGCGTCCGCATTCGTCGCGTCACAAACCAAGTGATATCCGCCGAGACTTTTAACGGCGACGATCCTGCCGTCGTCGATCAACCGGCGTACGGCCCTTATGAGGGCACAACTCCCGCCGTCAGCTGGCGGTTGAAGCTGTCGATAAGAATGATGGGGTTCGTTTCCAGACTCGGGAAAACCACCCGCTACCGCAGCCCTGAACAAGAAGAGATGCGGCCCGCAACTGTCGCAGGCGATCGGTTCGGCGTGATAGCGGCGATCAAGCGGATCTTCGTACTCGGCACGGCACGCCGCGCACATCGAGAAATCGCTCATCGTCGTGCGTTCACGATCGTAAGGAACACTCTCGACGATCGTGAATCGCGGGCCGCAGTTCGTGCAGTTGATGAAAGGATATCGATATCGACGATCGCCGGGATCGAACATCTCGACAAGGCATTCGTCGCAGACGGCGGTGTCTGGTGCGATCGGAAGTCGGGCTGACCCATTAGATCGGCTCGGGAGAATGTGAAAATCCTTGAACGGAACATCGACTATCCCGTCCTGCCGGAGTACGGATTCGATATTCGAAAGCGCCGGGGGTGTTTTTCTTAGTTCGGTTACAAAATGATCGATCGCTTCGTGCTCGCCCTCGAGGTCGATCACAACACCCGATTCGTTATTCAGAACCTGCCCGCGCAGGCCACCCCTCTTTGCAAGGGAATACACGTACGGGCGAAATCCTACCCCTTGAACGGTTCCGCGCACCAAAATTTTAGTTCGCGTGGTCATAAAGAAATCGACTCAAGCGGCCGCGACAGCGGATGCTTGAGTTTGCAAATTCAAATACCCGATCCAGTCTTCCATCCCGAGACCGGTTTTGGCTGAGACTTCCAGGATCTCGATGCCGGGCCGAACGGCTTGAATATTTGCATGAGCCGCGTTGCGGTCAAACTCGACAGCTTCGGCGAGATCCATCTTTGTGATGACGGCGATGTCGGCAGTGTTAAAGATCGTCGGATACTTGAGCGGCTTGTCCTCACCTTCGGTGACCGACATAAGCACAACACGCAATGTCTCGCCAAGATCGTAGCTTGAGGGGCAGACAAGATTTCCGACGTTTTCGATGAAAAGGTGATCAAGATCTGCAAGGTCCCAATCTACGAGTGCGTCGCCCACCATCTGCGCTTCGAGGTGACAGATCGTGCCCGTTATTATCTGCTGCACCGGAGCTCCCGAACGCTCGAGCCGCAGGGCATCGTTCGCAGTTGCGAGATCGCCGACCAGAGCCGCAACCCGAAAGTCCGGTTGCAATCGAGTCAATGTTTTTTCCAGAAATTCCGTCTTCCCCGTACCGGGGCTCGAGACGAGGCTGGTAACGAAAACACCGGCATCTGCAAAACGCCGCCGCAACTCCGCCGCGAGCACGTCGTTGTGCTTTAGAACATTTCTTCTTACTTCAACCAACCGCGGCTGCATAGTCACTCCCCAATTCCAACCCCACAATCGTCAGCTCACGTCCACGAACGACATTCGATGACGGTTTCCCGCAGACAAAGCATGAAAAGTCCTGGATAGACGGCAGCTCTCGCTCAGTCTGACAGTCGTCACAAAATATCGCCGCCGTAACATCTTCGATCTCCAGACTCGATCCTTCCAGGGCGGTATCGGCGGCCGCGAGGCCGTATGAGAAGAGCAGGGCCTCTTTCACAACGCCCGACAATTGTCCGAGTCGTAGGTGGACAGACTCGATACGCCCGGCGCCCAGACGAGCGGCTTCTTCACATGCACCGTCAACGATGCCCATCGCTATGGAAAGTTCGTGCATTGTCCAGCGATCACATGTTGCTGATCTTTATATACCGTTGTATATCCGGCAAACTCGCCAGTAGTCCGATGACAATAATAGCCAGGACGAACAGGCCGATCGCCAGCCAAACAGTCAGGGCTTTCATAAAGACCGCGACGATCAAGGCAATCAACACAAGAAACAGCAGCGCACTATACATGCCTATACCATCCTCGCTATGTCGCGCCGACATTGATTTATTCATACATTCTCCTTTTCAAGATCCGCGGCTACATCGAGCTGATCTTTATGTAGCGTTTCACGTCCGGGAGCGTTGCGATCACAACTGCCGCCAAGCCAATGAGAGCCGCCCCGCCAATAACATGCCAAAGCGAAAGTTTCGATAACGTGTCGCGTCGCCGCTCCAGGTTCGATCTTTCATCCCTTCTTACCCTCGGTTCGATATTTTCCACTTTAATAACCTCCTTTATTCACATCACACCAATGCCTGTTGTAGCGTTATCCCTAGCTCCTTCTCGATCACCGATTCGACAACCTCGACTGCTTTCTCGAGCGAGGCGGCCACCGGTTCGCTCAGCCCCATAAATCCTTCACCTTCCTCGCCGGTAAACTGCGGTTCGCATCCGACCACAAATATTTTTCCGAATTCGCCGCCGAGGGATTTCACCATCATCAATACCTTCACCGGATCCATTCCATGGGCCTCGAAGGTCGCCTGCTGACCGTCAATTGCGTCGATCTCGGATCGATCAGGTTCGATCAGGTAAATCGTCCCCGGATCGCCGCCACGAGGAGCGGCATCGACAAAAACGGTTGTTTCATATCCGTCCATCAGCGCGTATGCAAGATCGAAGCTTCTGATGCCGAAATCCACGATCTTCACTTCCGGTCGCATACGACGCTGCATTAGAAGCTTTGCGACCTCGCACCCGAACGCGTCGTCGCCCAGAAAAATATTGCCGATACAGGCGATGAGAATCCGCTCTTTATTCACTGTTCGGCCTCCGAAAATTCGCCGGGCAGGAGAGGTTCGACCTCGCCCGGAGTAAAAAAGAACCGGTGTCCCGGTTGCCGCATCATTCCGAGATCGCGGCCCGGATCGTCTTCAAGCACGACCGCGAGATGGACGTTGTTCTCATAGTCCTGTTCGATCGATTCGATGATTGCGATCTGGTCCTTTAGTGCGAGATCGAAAATATCACCGCCTGCCCGCGGCCGCAGGCGAACTCGATCGCCGGTTCGGACACTGACCCCGTCAACTGTGCACTCCGTTATCGGCTCGTGCTCTTCCAGCAATTGCCATTGAAGTTCATCCATTACGTGCGTGCCTGCTCCTTTCCATGCCCCTAAGCGTTCCATGCATTTTCAAAAGCTCGTCGTCGGACATCAACTCGGTGCGTTCCAGTATCTTGCGAGCCCGCTCGTCGACGGCCCGCATCTCACGTTTTTCCTGATCGGTCATCGTCATGATTCGCAGCGTCAGGATCTCGTCGATCTCGGTGCTGTCGAAAAGATCTCCGGGGCTTTCGGGGGCGATCTCGGGATAGTCGTACAGAATGATAGGCGACGCGAGCATACAACTGCGATCTCCAGCGGATCCGACGAGTATCGGAAAGGCCCCTTTGTTCTTGCAGGACGCGGCCGTCTCAGCGAACTCATCAGGCGGCTCGAGCAGGGAAACGAACTCCGCGCCGTCGACGCTCAATATCGCGTGCGTCGAAACGAACGAACGCAGCAACGCTGTCTCCCGCGAATGCTCTTCGGCGTCTTCGAATGGCGTCGTGTTCCTTATCCTCACAGTGACCCTCGAAAGGCCATTTGCTGCCGGATCGATGCTCGCCTCGATCTCCCCGTTTAGTTCCGCCTGGGTCCGAATGATCAAACCAGCGATCTTGCCGTTTTGATCCCTGATCGGCTCGATCTCGCGGCTTTCGGGAATAGAAAACGGCAACGTCGTCGCCTGATCGTCAATTTTGAGCGCCGGAAACTCGACGGATCTTTCCATCGCCTCCTGCCACGCCTGATAAAGCTCGCCATTTATATCGAGCGACTCTACAGTTTCGAATGTGTCCGGGATGGCGTCGCACGGTTCGGCGATCTTGCCGAGCTCACGATTCGTCAGATGAAGGAAACGGGCGCGTACACGAATCTCTGCGTCGTTTCCACCGTCGATCAAACACTGTGTCTGCATCTCCCATGCTTCGGTGCCGTTTTGGGCATCGCTATATTTCTTCGGAGCCAGAGCTCCCCAATTGAAACGCTGCTTGTTCTTTACCGAGGACGCCCGATACGGATATAGCATGTAGCCCTCGTACAGAACGGCATTCGCAATTGTTTCTACTAACGTCAGATCCATACCTGCTTAACTTGTTTCTCCTACGGTATTCCCTTTGCCATTTGTCGCTAGCGAATCAGTTTCCGCGGGAAGTAAACTTTCAAACGCCTGCTCCCAGCTCGAGAACGCACGTCTCACCTTATAATGCTGAAGTTTGTCGAAAACATCCTTACGAAGATTGAGCCACGCACTATTGGGGTAGTAATGCGACATCATCTTCTTCCACACGCTCAAAGGCAGCCGGTAGCTCGCCTCTTTTTCCCAGGAGATCTGATCGATCTGCAACGCGTTTTCGCTGTCGTAGTAAAAAAGCGTGCCGCTGAATAGAAGGCAGAGCGGAATCTCACCGTCCTCGAGCCCGTCGAAATATTTTGTTGCGGCAATATTGAAATCGAAGGTGCATGGGACCGGCAGATCAATGGTCGTTTCGCCCGAAAATTTCGGTACGGTGACGTTTGTGTGGGTCCACAGCATTGTCTTCAGTGTCTGTCCCCACCGCTCAGGCTCGCCGTACAGCTCAAAAAGCTTCGCCTTCTCGTCGGGGTTGTACTGGCGTCTTACGGTTTCGATCTGGATCTGGCAGCGAAGCAGAATGTTCTGTATCGCTTCCGAGGGTTCGGAATTTACTATCCGGACCTTCAAGTTCAAAAGCGGTGAGACGGCAAAGGTGACGGGCTCGGCTCCTTCGATCGAAAAATTCAGATCAGGCACGGGCAACCTCCTTTTTCGCCGGTCGGGCGTACCTTTTAAGGTCCGCAAAAAATCCGTCGATCGCTTTCCATGCTTCGGTGCCCCCCGATAACCCGGTCCATTTCATTCGAATCAGTCCGACCAATTCGTAACACTTGTCGATCGGTGCGACGAAGTACTCACGCTTTTCGCCGACACGATTAACCAGAAGAGCTTCGACATCAGGTTCCAGCTCGGAGAGGACGGGATTGTCATTGACTATCTCATCCCACGAATCGAGGGCCAGGGTTGACTCGGTTGGGCCGGCGGGACTGGGATACATCGCAACCAGCCGGTCGTCGGGTGTGCTATTAAAGAAAAACGCAAGCTGGATCGGGAGCATCAGGGATTCCCACTGAAGATCTGTCAGCTTGAAATTATCAAGGTGGGTTGCGTCTCTTGGAATTCGCTTGAATCGACGGCCTTCCTGGCTCGAGAAGAGAAATCCGCACGCATCGCAAGAGCAAACGATCTTACGCTCGGATGGCTCAATAAGATGCGGATGACCGGGAATCAGTTCGATCGCGCAAAGATCGCACCTCTCCACCGCCGTTCGCGGGCGGATAAAACGGCGTAATGCAGAAAAGTCCTTTTCCATATCTCGGATGGCCCGGCTCGGTTAAGCCGGGGGCATATTGTTACTATCGGGATCGATCGGTTCGCGATCCTCGGGATTGATTGAGGTAGAATCTCTGGCGGTTGAGCCGCCGGCGGGCCTGTCCGCCCCTGTTTCCTCTTTGTCGTAACGTCCTGCTTCCTTCCCCTCCTCGTTCACTAACTCCTCGCCCTTGCCGGTGCCCGGGTCGTGAGACGTTGTGTCGGATCCTTCGTATGTTCCCTGTGACATTTTAGTTCTCCCTTGTCCAAGTGTGTTCACACCGCCGCAACAAATTCACATTCCGTGTACTTCGCCGGGCTGTGTTTGATCTGCACGAACGGATCCGATTTCTCCGCCGTCAGATTTTCAACCTCGATCGAAGTGACATCAGGCGCGGCGGCGTAGATAGCCTCTTCGATCGTGTGTTTGAGCGTCAGTGCCGACGACGGACAGCCGTCGCAGCTGCCTTTTAGCCGTAACCGTACGACGCCTTCGTCGACGCCGAGCAGTTCGACGTCTCCTTCATGCAGACTTAACGACGGCCTGACCTTTTCGATCGCTTTCAAGATCCGCTCAGAAATATCCAGCGGATGAAGTCCGTAAAGCAAAAGAAGATTTCCGGTCAGGTCGTCTTTGGCGAAGTCATCAAAGATCGCGTAACCCGCCGCTCCGGCGTTAGCGGTGATATCCATCATTCGTTCGATACCGGCTCCGTGAAAGTCCATCAGTGTCTGGACCAACTCGACCGCGGTCTCGCGAATTACAGGATCGGGACAGCTTTCGATCGAACTTATCAGCTCCTCAACCCGCTGCATTTTCTCTTCGAATGTTTTTCCTTCCGGCATAATAAGAGTCGTATCGTTCTTATCCATGAACACCAAACATCGGCGAGTGGTGTGTCTCGAGAACCTTACCGTTGCCGAGATACATGTGGACCCCGCACGGCAGACACGGATCGAAACTGCGAACCGCACGCATGATGTCGATTCCCTTGAAGTTTTCAGGTCCGTTCTCTTCGAAGATCGGCGTGTTCATGACGGCATCCTCGTACGGACCCGGAGTCCCGTGGATGTCGCGCGGGTTGGCGTTCCACGGCGTCGGCGGATAAGGATGATAATTGGCGATCTTACCATCGCGGATCACGACGTGGTGTGACAGTACGCCGCGCACAGCTTCGTGAAAACCGCATCCGATCGCGTCGTCCGGCACCTTGAACTCGGTCCAGGTCTTGGTCCGTCCGGCATGCAATTCAGCAAGCGCCTTCTCGGCAAAATGAAGCGCGCAGGCCGCGGCATATGCCTGGAAATAAGTGCGTGCACGATCGCGCTCGATCGCGTTCGACCATTTCGGAACGTGCCACTCAAATTCCACTTCCGGTTTCATCGCCGTCTGCGGAATATACATCTTCACGCTGTTACCAGTCGCCTTAACGTAGCCGATGTCGACCTTGCCGGCGAGTGCCGTCGCGAATAACCGAGCAAACGCACCGCCGCCCGTGTCGAGAGCAAGGTACTTCGATCCGCCGCCCTGTTCTCCTTCGTGATACCAGCGGGGCGACATGACCCATGTGTACTTGTCGTCGAAATTTCTTTTTTGTGGCCGTGGGATCGTCGTCTGGTTCCACGGATGATCGCGGTGGATCGGATTTCCAAGCGGATCTTCCTTGACGAACATTTCCTCATTTTCCCAGCTGTCGTAGTACGAGCTGCCGAGAAGGATGCGAATGTTCTTATTGATGTTCACCAGATCGGTCGTGACGAGCTTGCCGTCGACAACGACTCCGGGCGTGACGAACATTTTGTTCCCCCACGCATCCATGTTCTTGTATTTGTAATCGCAGTGATCGGGATCGTTGAAGGAGCCCCAACAGCCGAGCAGTATTCGTCGCTCTCCGACTTTTTCGTAACCGGGAAGAGCTTCGTAGAAGAAATCGAAAATATCGTCGTGAAGCGGCACGACCTTCTTGAGGAATTCGCAGTACCGCATGAGCCGAACAATGTAATCCGTAAACAACTGGATCGTCGGAACGGTGCCGACACCGCCCGGATACAGAGTCGATGGATGAACATGGCGGCCTTCCATCAGGCAGAACATCTCGCGCGTATAGCGGCTGACGTGAAGCGTCTCGCGATAGAATTCGCCCGTAAACGGATTGAGCGCCGTCATGATGTCCGAGATCTTCTTGTAACCGTGCTGCTCGGCGTGCGGAGCGTCCGTCTGCTGGGCCTTTGCCCAGACACTCGGATTTGTCTCCTTAACCATCTGCTCGCAGAAATCGACCATCAGCAAATTGTCCTGGAATATGTTGTGGTCGAACATGTACTCGGCGGCTTCGCCGAGGTTGACGATCCATTCGGCGATCGCCGGCGGGCGGATGCCGAATGCCATGTTCTGTGCATAACACGCGCAGGTAGCATGGTTATCGCCGCAGATCCCGCAAATTCGACTGGTGATGAAATGAGCGTCTCGCGGGTCCTTGCCCTTCATGAAAATACTGTAGCCCCGGAAGATCGACGATGTGCTCCAGCATTCTGCGACCTCTCGGTTTTGAAAATCGATCTTTGTGTAGATCCCAAGGCTGCCGACAATGCGAGTGATCGGATCCCAGTTCATGTCGACGAGAGTTCTCGGTTTGGCAGGGGATTCAGTAACGACTGACATAATCTTTTTTCTCCTTTCTCGATTACTCGCTAGTAGGTCTTCGGCTCGTATCCGGTGGTCAAACGAGCACCCGGATGCCGCCATTTCGGCTCTTTGTTCACGGTTGTATTAGTGATGCTTCGCAACTTTCGTATCACGGGTCCGTATGTTGACCCGATGAGGGAAGATGAAACATGTGCACCAGGTGGTTCATCCATGAACGGCATGAATTTGTCGGGAAAGCCCGGCATGGTACAGCCGATACAGATGCCTCCGACGTTCGGGCAGCCACCGATCCCCATCATCCATCCTCGTTTCGGGACGTTGCAGTTGACGACGGGACCCCAGCACCCGAGCTTCACAATGCATTTTGGTGAACCGTACTCCGTTGCGAAATCGCCCTGTTCGTAATACCCGGCGCGATCGCAGCCCTCGTGAACCGTCTTACCAAAAAGCCATGTCGGGCGCAGCTGATCATCCAGGGGAATGACCGGAGCAAGCCCCGCAACCTGGTACAGAAGATACAAGACCGTCTCCATGAAATTATCCGGCTGCACGGGACAACCCGGGACGTTGACGATCGGGAGCCCGAGCGTCGACTTGAAATCCCAGCCGAGATAATCGGCGAGCCCCATCGCACCGGTAGGGTTTCCTTCCATCGCATGGATGCCGCCATAGGTCGCGCACGTTCCGATCGCGATCACCGCCGCCGCTTTCGGAGCCAAACGATCGATCCATTCACAGGTCGTGATCGGCTGGCCCGTCATCGGATCGGCGCCGACCGCCGCCCAATAGCCCTCCGCCTTTATTTTTTCGTTTGGGATCGAGCCCTCGATGACAAGCACGTATGGATCGAGCATCCCCTGTTCGGCTTGATAGTAGAATTTGAGGAAATCGTCACCGACCTCGTATGCAAGATCCGGGTTATGGAGATGCACCTTCGGAAGTCCGGGGATCGCTCCCATTACAACGTCCTCGATGCTGGGCTGTGTCGCTGCGGTTATTGAGATCGTGTCGCCATCGCAACCTAATCCGGCAATCACCCACAGGATGTGTATTTCGCTGATGGCCGGCGCCTTTTGCGTTGAACGGCCGTACGGAACATCTAATGCCATACCATACCTCCTGGAAAGATGGGGCTTAAGTTATTTTTGAATTACACACTGGAACGTTATCTAGTATCGGTATTCGAGGTGACCGAGTCTATACGGAAAACTACGTATTTTGCGCCGAATCGCTACGTATTTTCGTAGTCTAAGTTCACCAATGTAGAGATTTAAGGGGAATTTGGATTACTCGACGGCGATGATGCCGCGGCGAATTGCGTACCGAGTCAGCTCCGCCTGGGAATGCACGCCGAGCTTATGCATCAGCTTCGATCGATGTGTCTCAGCCGTGCGGACGCTTATGCCGAGGCGTTCGGCGATATCGTGGTTTGTAAGGCCCTCGGCGGAAAGGTGGAGGACCTCGCGTTCGCGGGTCGTGAGGGTTTCGTATTTACCCGTCGCACGTGCGCGGTTGATCTGCTCGTAGATCTCGATCGCCCGGTCGGACAACGACGGGCTCAGGTAGCGATGGCCGCGATGAACCTCGCGGACCGCCATGATAAGGTCCGATGATCCGGTGTCTTTCAGGACATAGCCTGAGACACCGTTGGAGAGGGCCTCGAGAACAAAACCTTCGTCGTCATACATCGAAAGGATGACTATTTTTGTGCGCGGCTTTTGTTTTGAAAGCTGGCGGGCGACTTCGATGCCGTTCAGGCCCGGCATCATGAGATCGAGGACGGCGACATCCGGATTCGTTTTACAGATCAGATCGACAGCCTTCAATCCGTCACCTGTTTCGCCTATGACCCGGAGATCCCGCTCGGCCTCGAGCAGGGCGCGGAGACCCTGTCGAACAATCAGATGATCGTCCGCCAAAACTATAGAGATCGTTCGGCTCTCAGGCATACAAGAAACCGTCCATCGGGATTACGCAAGCGTAGGCAGTTCCCATTCGGCTGTCAAACGGGTGTGGCCGGACCTCGACTCGACATGAAATGAACCACCGAGCAGTAAAGCTCGTTCGCGCATCCCTGTGAGCCCGCTCGACTGACCGACAGCAAAGATGTCACTCGGGTCAAAACCGACGCCGTGATCTTCGATCTCTATGGTCAATCGGTCTGGAAGTGCGTAGATACTAACCCCGGCCTCATCCGATCCCGCGTGTCTGGCGATATTGGTAAGTCCTTCCTGCACGATCCGGAACGCGGCGGTCTCGAGCTCGGGCTTGAATCTTCTGTTATCGAGCCCTTCGTGTGTGAAGTTGACCCGTATGTTCGTCTGTGACGTGTAATGACGAAAGAGCCGATGCAGCGCCGCGCGCAGGCCGAGGTGGTCAAGCGTCGCAGGCCGAAGATCAAGCGAAAGCTCGCGCGTCCTCGTGATCAGCTCGTTGACGAGGGCCTGCACTTCGTCGAACCCGCTATTCGAATTTCGTGACTCAGTTCGGACGAGCATCTCGAGCTTTAGCTTGAGGCCGGTGAGTATTTGTCCGATCTGATCATGTAGCTCAAGCGCGATGCGCCGTCGTTCGGATTCCTGGATGTCGAGCAGACTTCTGGAAAGGACCTTCATCCGTTCGGCATATTCGCGCAACGCTTCTTCGTCTCGCTGCTGCTTCGTCGTGTCGAATGCGGTCCCGTGTATGAACCACGGATGGCCGTCAGCGTGGCGAACGATCTTAACGTCGCATTGAAAGCTTACCGTGTGGCCGTTTCGAGCGATCACCCGGTAATCAGAATGAAGCGGTTCGCCCGTCAACAACATTTGGGCTACTTCTGTGCTCCACCGTTCCTTGTCGTCGGGATGGATCTGTTCGTACCAACGTATCGGATCGTTAAGCCATTCTTCCTGTGTGAACCCGAGAGCCTGCTCGATCTGCGGGCTGACATAGGCTTCGCCAAAACTCTTGTCGAGAAATGCGATAAAGACGATGGCAGGGATCTGCTCGACGAGGATCCGATAGACATCGGCAAGGCCCGGTGCTTCAGCCGTCGATCCGTCGCTCATGCCTGCTTCGGTCTTCAGGAAAAAGACACTCGCGAGTTCAGAGAGAGTGTTTTTATCTTTCAGGAGCTCGGCCGGAAGAATTTCATCCATCGACGGAAACCCTCGATCCTTGCTGAACACCGTTTTTCTCGCAAGATTCTGCTTACTCAAACCTTTTTCTTCCTAGCGGTTTTCGCCATCTTCGACTTTCCGTTTGCACCTTGACGCCAGACGGGTTCGCGGTTAAGCGATGCCTGCGTGTAACGTCGCAGGGCGTGGACGGCCCGGCCGTATGTCATCACGGCCTGCGACGAAAGCAGCGATCCCGGTGGCTGATTCATAAACGGCATGAACTTGTCCGGAAAGCCCGGCATTGTGCAGCCGATGCAGATGCCGCCGACATTGGCACATCCGCCGAGGCCGTTGATCCAACCTCGCTTTCCAACATTGCACTGAACGACGGGCCCCCAGCATCCGAGCTTTACGATGCATTCCTTCGAGCCGTATGATTCGGCAAACTGTCCCTGCTCGTAATAACCGCCGCGGTCGCATCCCTCATGCAACGTCTCCGAAAACAGCCATCGCGGGCGCAGCTGCTCATCCAGATCGATCATCGGCGAGCGGCCTGCCCACTGATAAACGAGATAAAGTAGTACCTCGGTCAAATTGTCCGGCTGGGTCGGGCAGCCCGGAACGCAGACGATCGGGATGTCATTTTTCGAACGCCAATCCCAACCGAGATAGTCCGGCAACCCCATCGCCCCAGTAGGGTTTCCTTCCATCGCGTGAATACCGCCATATGTCGCGCATGTGCCGACTGCCATGACTGCCCAGGCATTGGGTGCAAGACTGTCGATCCAATCGACCGACAACTTTGGCTGTCCGGTCTCACGATCTATGCCCAGTGCTGCCCAGTAACCTTCCTTCTTATTCGTCTCGTCGGGGATCGAGCCCTCGATTACCAAAATAAACTCTCCGAGCTCGTTTCTGCATGCTCGTTCGAGATAGTCGATGTACTCGTCGCCGTTCTCGAAGGAGTAGAAGGGATTAAGAAACGTGACCTTTGGAAGGCCCGGAAGCCCGCCCATGACGATGTCCTCGAGGCTCGGCTGAGTCGCAGCCGTGATCGCAACCGATTCGCCGTCGCACCCAAGCCCCGCCGTTATCCAAAGGACGGTGATCTCGTCGCGTAACTTTGTATTGGGGCGATCCATTTGAGGGTTTGTCTTAGAGCTATCAGGATACACCAGGTGGGGGAAAAGAAGTCAGAATCCAGAAGTCAGAAGTCAGAAGTCAGAAGTCAGAAGTCAGAAGTCAGAATTGAGAATTCAGAAGTCAGAATTCAGAATTCAGAGTCGGAAGTTCTCTCACGGATAAGAGGGGTGGACGCGTTTCGCCGGTTTCATGAAACGGCTTTCAGCCATTCGATCGCGGCGTTCTCATCTCGGAATACAACGACTTGATTTTCGATCTTGGCGGCAAGCATCTCTCCGAAATGCTTTCCGAGTTCAAACAACTCGTCCGTGTCGCAGAGCAGGGCGAGCCTGCTATCACTCAGCCGCCGCCGCGCTGACTGAAAGATCACCCTGATCGCGTTCAGATCGGCTTCTTCGAGAACGGTAACCTTTAAGCCGCGATAATCTATCAGCACGCCTAGACCCGTTCGCCAGTGCGGTCCGGTAAAAATGTCGGAGAGGAATTGAGCCTGGTCATCGAGCGAGAACTCGTCCCACTCCCAGGCTCGAACAAACCTACCGCTTTCATCTAATTCGACTTTCCACTGCATGGATCTCCGGAATAAGTGATAAGTGATAAGTGATAGGTGATAGGTGATAGGTGAGGGGAATCTTGCCCATCACTCGCCACTCGTCACTCGTCACTCATCACTCATCCCTCGTCACTCCCCCACTTCTTACAAACAACTCCACTGACCGGCGACCATCATCGCGGGTGCTCCCGAGCCGCCCGCCTGACACGGTGTTGTCGAGCGGCGGCAGTTCGAACAGTAAACAAGTGAACCGTTCTGTGCTCTAGGTGGTAATGCCGCGGCAGCGAATGTCACCATTTTCGCCGGAGCGCCAAACTCAACATCCGTTCCAAAGAACGTCGGATGGCCGGTCACCGTGCCGTCGGTCGGCTGGCCAGTCATGAATATCACGGTCGCCTGGTCGAACAGCGTCTTCGGGACACCCCCGCGACAGCCGAGTATATAACCGTCGACGCACCATCGGTCACCGGTAGAATATATCCGAACGTCCGCGTTCGCCTTCCACATGTTACCGGTATTGTAAGAGTTTCCGGTCGAGACGACGGTGCGTCGAGCGTTAAAAATGATCGGATCGCCGAACGCATTGTTGATCAGCGTCATTGGCCCCGAATAATTTCCAGCTAGCGGATTCTTCTCGGAGTTGATGACGATCGAGTTGGTTGTCTGCTCGGTCGATGATCCGATTATCGTCAAAAGGCTGTTGTCCAGCACGTCCAGCCATGTCCCGCCCTTCGCCGTCGCAAAACCGCCACCAAACGTATCTTCTATATAGACAGCCCCGGCACGCTCGAACTTCATCGAGTCTGCATTCTGCCCCGGCCGGCGAGCCGGATTGATAAATAGACTTCCCTCGATCTTCCAGTCTGTGTTTCGCGAGTTTGTGTAGATACCAGCATCGGTGTTGAACTGGAACACCGAGTTTTTCACTTTTACGTAGTCTATCTGCCACTCGAGATTTGTCTGAGGAAGACCGTAGAAATATATTCCACGCGAGAAATTATTGAAGATCACACGATCGATAAAAATACCGCCCGAGGAATTGTAAGCACCGACCCCCTCGATCCCGTAGGTTCGATCCGCACTATCGGAGTAAAGCTCGATGTCGCGGATAGTCATCTGCGTGCTGCACTCACCGATTCGGAAGAGGGCGCGATTTGTGCCTGCCAGTTTTATTCGCGAAGGGCTCTTTCGGGGGAGAGCGCTGGTCGGAGCGCCAGACATGATAGAACCCGTTCCCTGAATGACGATGCCGGAGGGGATAGCTATCGTAGACGTGACCTTGTAATCGCCTTCGGGAAATGACATTGTGCCGCCGTTCTTCGATGCGATATACGCAAACGCGCTGCGGACCGCGATAGTGTCGTCAGTCTGTCCATCGCCGACTGCGCCGAAATCGCGAACGTTGTAATAGCCGGCCTGGGCTGTTGGCGGCTCCGCGATCCAGTCATATGTTACTGGCCCGGAATATTGATCGCCGGAAAACGTTATTCGGTACCGTTTATCTTCGCCCTGAAAGCACCATTTGTAGTCCGCCGAGTTCGCCCGCATAGTTGCGGTGGTGCTCGCGCTTTGTACCAGCGTTGAACTTCCACTACAGCTCGATATTTTTAGCGGCGTCGCTCGATCGAGATCGGTGATGGTGACGGTCGCACTGGGCGGCGCATAGCGAATCGCACACGCCGTCGAACGCTGGGTCGTCGGCACATCCAGAATAATATTGTGGCCCTCGAACCTATTCTGACCAGAACCCGTCAACGCGAACGCAGCAAAAACAAGAGACAAAACCAGAAAATTTCTCATATGGACTCTATTATTGCGTAAACGGCGGAGGGCGGCAAAGGAATCGTTTGCGTGAACTGGCCGCGAATCTACTTAAAGAGCGTCGGAGCCTCAAGTGATCTTGCGGGCGGTGTAAGTCCGAAGTGCTCGTACGCGAGTCTCGTCGCGAGTCGTCCGCGGGGTGTGCGGTTAAGAAATCCGATCTGCAGTAAATAAGGCTCGATCATCTCTTCGATCGAATCTTTTTCTTCGTGCAGCGAGGCGGCAAGTGTTCCCAATCCCACGGGTCCACCGTCGAATTTCTCGATGATCGTCATCAGAAACTTACGATCCATTTCGTCAAGGCCGTAGGTGTCGACCTCCATACGGTTGAGAGCGTCAGCGGCCACCTCGGCGGTAATGCGACCATCGTGATCGACTTCGGCGTAGTCCCGAACGCGCCGGAGAAGTCTGTTGGCAATACGCGGCGTTCCTCGGGAGCGCCGGGCGATCTCGCTCGAACCAGTTTTGTCGATCTCAACCTTCAGTATGCCGGCCGAGCGTTCGACGATCTGCTGCAGCTCATCGAAACCGTAAAAGTTGAGGTGGAAGATTATTCCGAACCGTCCACGAAGCGGTGCGGTGATAAGACCCGGCCGCGTGGTTGCTCCGATGAGAGTGAACTTTGGCAAGTCGAGTTTTATCGAACGCGCCGCTGTGCCTTGACCGATCATGAGGTCGAGGCTGTAATCTTCCATCGCCGGATAGAGGATCTCTTCGATCGCGGGATTCAGCCGATGGATCTCGTCGATAAATAGTACGTCGCCTTCTTCGAGGTTGGTCAGGATCGCGGCGAGGTCGCCAGCCTTTTCGATGATCGGGCCGGCGGTCGATTTGAGCGTCGAGCCCATCTCGTTCGCGACGATCGTCGAAAGCGTAGTCTTCCCGACGCCCGGCGGTCCAGTGAGAAGGATGTGATCGAGTGCCTCACGTCGCCGAAGAGCCGCGGTCATAAAGACGCGCAGATTGTCCTTGATCTTTTTCTGACCGATGTACTCGGCGAGCGCGGTTGGACGCAAGGTCATTTCAAGGCGCGACTCTTCCTCGTTCAACTCTTCGTTCGTGATATTAAGGGCTGTGGCTTCTTTCACTTTTTGGTTCTCTTTGCGTCTTTGCGACTTTGCGGGAACTAAGGGTTTCTCCCGCAAAGACCCAAAATATGATCAGCCAACTGATCTAAAACAACAGGCTTTTATTGTACAAGGCGAGGACGTCCATCGAAAACGCGACCGTGCAATGAAGGAGCAGTCCCAACCAGATATTTCCGTTTCGATAGCTGATCCAGCCTAAAAAGACGCCTGCCGCCGATGGCCGCGATGGTCTCGGCCGGCGGCTTTCCAAAATGGATCATCGTGTACGGCACAGTCATTGCGAAGATCGAATAAATCCCGAGCGCCGGCTTCAGGCTATGCACGAGAAATCCGCGAAAGAAAAATTCGAGGCCGAAGAACTGCACAAAGTAAATTAGTTCCCAGACAAGAAGCGTCTGGCCGATGTACGGCTCGCCGTTATAGATCTTCAAGAACGGGTACTTCGCTGCGAAGCTCCCGGTGAGAGACATCAGGTAGACCAGCGGCAGCATGATCGCCATGGATGTCATAAACAGCTTGGCGAAGCCGGATTCGATACGGAAGTTCAAACCATAATCCGACAGCCTTTCGCGATAAAAGTACTTGATGCAAAAGGCGGGAATTACGAAATAAAAAATCGTCACGACGCCGACCCACCAACTTAGGGCCGGAAGATTATTCGCCGAGGAATGCGCGATGAAATCTCCGAAGCTCTCGAGATGCGTTCCGCGGAGGAACACGGCCACATTCTCCTGATCCTTCAAATAAAAAATGCCGGTCAATCCGGCGGCCGTGTAAACGAGTGCGAATATCGCCTTACGGTCGAGCAGCGAGAAATCAGTTGTGATCCGGTTGATGAGGTCGCGCATGGTCAATTCCGATTTGTGAGCGGCGTTAACCGCAGATTACGCAGATTACGCGGATAATTTGAACTAGCCTGAACACTTAACGCGGCGTGGCCCGTGTAAATCCGGGCGATCTGCGTCATCCGCGTCGGTTAAGTGTCTTCAGCAGTTCCGGGGCCGAGTGTTACTTGGCGAGTCGCTGCAACGCCGCACGCAGAAGTTTCTGCACACTCGTTTCGGCGCCTTCTTTAGCGGCGTCCTGCAACGCTTTCTCCGCAGAGTTTCGCTGGTAACCGAGATTTACGAGAGCCGACAAGGCGTCATCAAATATGGACTCAGGGCTGCCTTCCGATCCGGCTGCTGATGAGATTCCCGCCGCCGCACTCGCCGATAGCTCTCCGATCTTGTCGCGAAGCTCGATGACCATTCGCTCGGCCGTTTTCTTGCCGACGCCCGGGATCGAGGTCAGACGCACCAGGTTATTTGTTCTGATAGCCGTGACGATCTCGTCGGCGCTCATGCCCGAAAGCATTGTGATCCCCGATTTTGCTCCAATGCCCTGCACCGATATCAACTTTAGATAAAGTTCTCGCTCACGTGCGGTCTTAAATCCGAAAAGCTGGAGAGCGTCTTCGCGGACGTGGGTGAAGATCCGCAGGCTGATGTCGGACCCTACGTCACCGAGTTCATAAAAGGTCGAGAGAGGTATCGTCACCTCATACCCGACGCCGCCAACGTCTATAATTACGGTGTTCGCCTCTTTCTCAAGAATTTTGCCGGACAAAAAACCGATCATCGTTTCACACGTGAAACGAGTATAGGGAGACTTCGATCAAAAGGCAAAATGCACGAGTCGGGTCTCGCGTGAATAAACTTGGGTGGAAAAGGAATCGTTTCTGAGGGTAGTGGGTCATCATGAAAATTCGGCGCGCTTTTATGTTTGAGCGTAACCACCCGCTTCGGCCCGTGGAACGATCGGCCAAAATCACTCAGGGCGTTTAAGACGCCCTGGCACAGGTAAGCCCGTTAGAAACGGGCTCGGTATCCGTCGCTCTCTGCCCACGCCGTAAACGGCGTGGCTACGCGAAGCCGTTCAAGCGCGAGGAAAACGCGAAACTTATTCAAACAGACTCGGTACGTTCCTGAGGGAGCTTTAGGTGGAAAAATTGTTTGGCGGAAAACTTTTCGAGCGACTGCAAAAGAGTTAAGATGAAATTGCGGTGACAAGTGAAACCAAATTTGGAAAGTCGCCGTACTTGATAGTAGGAAGTTTTCAAGAGGTGAAGGATATGTGTTACACCGGACTCATTAAGCGGATAATTCCTTTTGCATTGACGTTTACCGTGGGGCTGTTCGTCGCGAGCTTTTTTGTCTCGATCGCGTTTCCAAACCCGAGTTGGCGAAACGGGCGACGAATCCACAGGTTTCACGAGATCCAGCGGCTCCGCGTGGAGAATGATGAGCTTCGCGAAAAGCTTCGTCAGGCGAGGATCGACAATGAAGCTCTCAGAAGTATTAATAATACGGATTTCGTGATTCCGGAGGTCGCACCGCCGGTCTCGCATGAGATGCACCATCCCCCGCCACCGCCGCGGAAACCGAAACAGCCTCGCACTGAGATTGTGCAATAGTTGAAATTAGATCAAAGTTGACCACAGATTAATACACGGCGTGTTGTGTGTTAATCTGTGGTTTCTTCGTTTATGGACGAATCCCAAGCCCGAAAACTTATCTGCCAGATCGGCGAGCTGCTTTACGAACGAAGTTATGTCGTTTCGTCGGATGGCAATGTCTCGATCCGACTCGACGAGAACACGGTTCTTGCGACCCCCACGATGACCTGTAAGGGCCGAATGACCGAGGATTCCCTCGCGTTGACGGATATGGAAGGGAAGCCGCTCGGCGACAAGCGAGCTTCGTCCGAACTCGCGATGCACCTTTTGATCTATCGCGAGCGGCCTGACATCAAAGCCGTCTGTCATGCTCATCCGCCGCATGGCACTGCATTCGCGGTAGCCGGACTGGCGATCGACAAACCCATCCTCTCCGAGGTCATTCTTACCTTGGGTTGCGTTCCGCTGACGGATTACGGTACGCCTTCGACCGACGAATTGACCGAGGCCATGGAGCCATTCGTAAAACATCACAACGCGCTCCTGATGGCGAATCACGGGGCCGTTGCGTACGGCGCCGATCTTTGGCAGGCATTCGACAGACTCGAAACGCTCGAGCACACAGCAAAGATCGCGATCCTCGCTAAGACCCTCGGCGGCGCCGTCGATCTGCCAAAGGACGCCATCGAAAAGCTCATCAACATTCGCGAGAAAGCCGGCTATCTGACTGAATCGGCGCGGTGTCAGGCGTGCGGCTATCTGCACGAAACCGAGGTGAGTTGCTCGCTAGATAAATCTGCGGCCGGCGGACTGAATGGTGGGAAGGTTTCGTTTACCCGCGAAGAACTGATAGACCTTTTGAGCCAGGCGGCAAAGTTGGGTTAAACTAGCAACACTTTCGAATCTCTAAAAGTTTCAGGAGCAAAATTAAATGCAGGAAGCATTAGGAATGGTCGAGTGCAAAGGCCTCGTTGCGATGATCGAAGCGGCTGACGCAATGGTAAAAGCGGCGAATGTTCAGCTTGTCGGCTATGAAAAGATCGGTGCCGGATTTGTCACGGCCATTGTCCGCGGCGACGTAGCCGCAGTCAAAGCGGCGACCGACGCCGGAGCTGCGGCGGCACGACGAGTCGGCGAGCTCGTCAGCGTCCATGTCATTCCGCGTCCGCATTCGGCGGTCGATGAAACTCTGCCTGTAGTAATGAAGTAGTTGTCAGTGGTCGGTGGTCAGTTGTCAGATTTTCTGCCACTGGTCACTGACAACTGACCACCGACCACCGCAATGATAATTGGGCGCATCTTAGGTACTGTCGTCTCGTCGCAAAAAGACGAGCGCCTGCACGGCAAGAAACTCCTCATCGTAAAACCGATTAACCTCGACGGGTCGGACCAGAGCGGCTATGTCGTCGCGGTCGATACCGTGGGGGCTGGGTTTCATGAACAAGTGATCGTTGTTGGCGGATCGAGCGCACGGATGGCCGAAGGCAATAAGGATTGCCCGGTAGATTCGGCGATCATCGGCGTTATCGACACGATCGATATCACAAAATAGAGGTATCAGTATGAGAAGCAAACTGCAGTTGATGTTTATTTTCATGTGCCTTTGCGCGCTTAGCGCTCACGGGCAGGGAATGGGCGACCGTAATCGCGCGGGCGACAGTGAAGGGCGGTATACGATACAGGGCCGGGTGATGTTGCCAGATGGGCGGCCGGCGCAAAATGTGAGGGTCAATATCGAGAACCCGGACCAACCTTCGCAGTCGTACTACACAAACCTCGATGGCATTTTTCAAACCGGCAGCGTCCGGGCCGGTAACTTTACGATAACGGCGACCGCGGATGGCTTGCCGCCTGAAAGAGAATTCCTGACCATAGACCGCTCTGCCTCCGCCGGTCGGACCTTTAACGTTTCGCTTTTTCTTCGTGCAGAAGGTCAGAAAAAAGGGGACTTCTATTCCAATAATCCGCTTTTCAAGAACGTCCCGAAACCCGCGCTCGACAAGTTCAAGAAGGGCGTCGAAAGGATGGAAGAAAAGGACGCGAAGGGGGCCGTGTTGCTGTTCGATGAAGCTATCAAGGCGTATCCGGACTTCGCTGTTGCTTATCATCAGAAAGGGACAGCCTATTTGAAAGAGAATGACCTGGATAAGGCGCTTGAAGCTTTTGTAAAAGCGATCTCGATCAAGCCGGACTATATTGAAGCGAAGTATTCGTTTGGTTATACACACTACCTGAAAAAGAATTACGTGGTTGCGGCGGCCGTTTTCGAAGACGTCCTCAAGCAGGACGCGAACATGCCGGAGGCGAGCATGTACCTCGGCATTTCGCTGTACAACCTAAAGGATATTGAAGCCGCCGAGGCCGGGCTCAAGAAAGCGGTGACCGCAAGGGGCGGTGAAAAACTTGCCCTTGCTCATCTCTATCTCGGCCAGATCTACGCCCAGAAAAAGAAGAACGCTGCAGCGATCAAGGAACTTGAAATGTATCTCGAGCTTCTGCCAAAAGCTCCGAATGCCGACCGCATAAAGACCGCGATCGCAGACTTGAAAAAGCAAATCTGATGCAAATTGCCCGCGTCATCGGAACAGTCGTTTCGACGGCAAAGAACGTATCGCTCGAGGGGCGAAAGTTTCTTCTGGTTCAGACGCTTGATGCGGACTTGAAGGAAAAAGGTAGGCCCATGGTCGCGCTGGACGCGATCGGGGCGGGCGTCGGCGAGCTCGTTTTTTGGTGCCGTGGAAAAGAAGCGTCATTTCCGTTCAAGCGTGATGAGACTCCTACTGATTGTACGATCGTCGGAATCATCGATTCGGACGGACACGTCTTTAACGGTGAATGATAAACGGTGAACGGTGAATGAGGGCCGCGGGTTACGGGCTTCTCTCATTCATCAGTTTATAATTAGAAATAGATGCTAATTGCCCGGGTCCTTGGAAATGTCGTCGCCTCGCAGAAGAATCAGCGGTACGAAGGTACGCGGATCATGCTGTGCCGGCAGATCACGCCGGAGGGCGACGATATGGACTACACATGCCTCGCACTCGACTCAGTGAATGCAGGTGAAGGGGACGTAGTTCTAATAGCTCAGGAAGGCTGGTCTGCGTCGACGGCGGCGACGGGCCGCCCGGGTGCCGCGATCGATTCGGCGATCGTCGGCGTTGTCGATTATATCGATTTGCACCAACGCGAACGGATTTCTTCAGTGGATAGTGATTAGTTGGAAGTGGTTAGTGGAAGACTATCCACTTCCAACTAATCACTATCCACTGAAGAAAATTGATTTGCTTTAGTCGGGGAGAGAAATCTTCAGTGGCTAGTTGATAGTGAACAATGCATAGTTAAGAAAATTATCCATTTGTAACTAGTAACTTTCACTGAATAAATTCCCATAAAGGAGAACTCCCATGGCTGAAAGTATTGTGCTCGCGAAGGCAATCAAGTTCGCCCTCCGAAATATTAGACTCTACAAATACCTGACCGAGGAAAGGCGAGAGTTTGTACTGTCAAAGCAGGTCTTGCTTTCCGGGACCTTCATCGCCAAGCACGTGAAGGCTGCGCTCCACGCGAGGTCCAGGCAGGGTTTCTCGTCCGAGATGTACGTTGCGTTACAGAAAGGACTCGAAACGGAGTTGTGGCTGTTGCTGCTAGAAGAAGCCGGGTTCATAAGCGATGAACAGCACCGGTCGCTGCACGATGACTGCGTCGAGATGATAAGATTGACCTCATCGATCGCAAAGACCTCACACGAAAATGAGTAAGAACGAATCTGTTGCCGAAAAGATCGCTCGACTTCTCGAGTCCGAGCCGCAAACGAATGATGTAGCCTTACTCTTCGCAAGCATCGAGAAGCTGAACCATCGCCTCGAGAAGCTGGAGTTTTCATTAAATCCGCGGTCCGCAATCCACAATCCGCAATCCCCACATCCGAGCGTTGAGAAGTTTTCCGTCGCCGAAGCAGTCGCCGACGAAATATTCGCGGGCCTTCAAAAAGAAAAGGCCTGCACGTTCGAACCGAACGGCAAGCCTTGCGATCATTGCGCGATGTGCAGCTCGCGCGGATTCTAAATTACTTATTGGCTGGAGCCGGGGCGGTTTGATTGTTATTCCGCCGCATCGCATTCGGATCTCCGACGTCGGGGGCTTTTGTCGCACCCTCGTCCGCCTTAAAGAACGGCTCTTCCTTAAATCCAAAAAGACTCGCTGTCAAAACGGTCGGAAACTGATTCCGCGTCGTGTTGTAGTCGGTCACGGCCGCGGTGTAATCGTTCCGCGCGACGTTGATCCGGTTTTCGGTGCCGGCCAACTCCGTTTGAACGTTCATGAATGCTTCCACCGATCTCAGTGCCGGATAACTTTCCTGCAAGCTCAAGAGCCTACCGATCGTTCCGCCGAAACTGTTGTTCGCTTCGATGATAGCCTGCTTTTGCTCGGGGCTCTTGTCACCGTCGGTTCCCGCGGGCGCAACCTGCTGCGCGTTCAACAGCCGCGATCTCGCGTCGGCGATCTGACCAAATACTTCCTGTTCCTGCACGCCTGCCATCTGCGCCGCCTTTACCAGGTTCGGGACGAGATCGGCACGCCGCTGCATTGCGCTTTCGACCTTTGACCACTCACCCTTTACGCCCTGTTGTTTAGCGGTCAGCTCGTTATAACTGCATCCGCTCAGACCGAACGCCGCAAAGATCGCGACACTAAATAGAATTGCTCGTTTCATTTCATTCTCCTTTGTAGAACGGACCGTCGAGTCCGTTTATCTTCCCATCGTACAATTACGACGAGCTATCAGCCCGTCCTACCTTGTCCACCGCGTCGATGACACGCTCGATCTGTTCCATATAATCCGCGAAGAGACGGTTCGCCGCAACTTCGTCCAACTTTTCCGCAAAATTTCTCTCCCTGAGATTAAATATCTTTTCAAACGGGATACCGTCAAGGGCGTGCTGCCGAACGACTAGTGCTACGGCCTCGTGTTTTTTCACCGGGGGATCGATGCCAGATAGAAGCAACACAGCGCGAAATACGGCCGCAAAACTGGAGAGGCTTTCAGCCATCAGATCCTTCAAACCTTCGACTGACTCAGACGCGGGAATGTACTGCCGCCTCAGAAGGATAAGCTTGCTTCGAAGTTCGTACTCAACCTGGTGGCGGAGAAAAGTATCCGAGATCTTCAGGTTCGCGAGTACGTCCCTGCCATACAAGACCTTTCGCGCGGCTTCCATCTGATGAAACTCGATCGGAAAGACATCGGCCGCATTCTGCAATTCCGAAACTGTGAAGTACACCGGAACCGGATGCCCCAGCTTGTGCCACTCGCGAATCGACGCGTGAGCATTTCTCAGGTCCTTCGGACCGATCTTATGCAGCGCGATCAGGATGTTGTAATCCGAACTATGCGGCACAAAATCCCCTGTCGCGGCCGAGCCGTAGAGAATGACAGACGCGAGGTTCCGACCGTGCGTCGCTATCAGATCGTCGATGAATGCAGCGAATTGATGTTGCATCTTTTTATTTCCTGATCGTGGATCGTTGATCGTGGATCGTTGATCGTTGATCGTTGTTCGTTGATCGTTGATCGTTGATCGTTGTTCGTTGATCGTTGTTCGTTGTTCGTTGTTCGTTGTTCGTTGTTCGTTTGTACTTTTCTGCCGTCGGTTTTCTCAAATGTCAACCATCAACGATCAACGAACAACGATCAACGATCAACCATCAACCATCAACCATCAACCATCAACCATCAACCATCAACCATCAACCATCAACCATCAACCATCAACCATCAACGAACAACGATCAACCATCAACCATCAACGAACAACCATCAACCATCAACCATCAACCATCGACGATTACCAATCTCCTCCGGCACCGCCGCCTCCAAAATCCCCACCTCCGCCAAAACCGCCCCAATCGCTTCCGCCGCCGCCCCAATCACTACTCCCGCTACTGCTTCCCCAATCGGATGACGAACTCGCAGCGTTGCTAATTACCGAGCCGATGATCCACGGCAACGCGCTTCCGCCGCCGCCAAATCCACCACCCCAACCGCTGTGGCCGCCGCCCGATCTTCCACCCCGATTCGCGAAAATTACCAGAAGTATGATCACGATTGTAACAAGACAGAAAAGGTTCGAGAAAGGAACGTCCGATTCGGAAGTCCCCGCGTCGACCGGAGTCGGCGAAGCCGCGGTACCGCTGCTTCGTTGTTCAATTGTCCGAATGTAGGCCTCAAGCGTGTCGGAAATTCCTTTCGCGTAATTTCCTTTCTTGAATTCCGGAACGAGGTATTGACGCTGCAGACTTCCGACCAGCCCGTCCGGCAGTTCATCCTCAAGATCTGCGCTTACCTGGGTAAAATATTTCCGATCGTCAACTGCGACGACAAGCAACGCGCCCGGATTATCTCCCTCTTTTGCACCGACTCCCCAACCACGAGCGACAGCGAGGGAATAATCGAATATAGGGCGCTCGCCTGTGGTTCGGATCACTGCAACTGCAAGCTCAACACCGGAGGAACGCTGAAAATCGATGAGCCGCTTGTTCAAAGTGGCTTTCGTCGCCTCATCGAGTACACCCGCATAGTCATTAACCGGTGCGGTCGGTTTCGGCAAAGGCGATACACTTTGGTTCCAGGTGCCATTATTCTGTGCGAACGCGCCGATAGCGGCCAGATATACGATCAGGCCAAATACAACGCTTCCAAGATTTCGCGACACATGGTTTCTAAACATTCGTTTGACGAGATTGTGCCAAATCGGGAAAAAATACGAAAGCTCGCAAAAATTGTTCCGGAATCAGACGGATCAGGCTCGCTTTACTTCGACGATCTTGGCGCGAAATATTCGCATCGCCTTTTTCGCCAGCGGGTGATTTGCTGCGTACGCCATCAATTCCTCTTCGGTCGCGTTTTCAGGCAGGCTTTCCGGCTCAGAATCGTCTTCCGAAGCACTAAAATCTGGCGGAATAAACATAGGACTTAAAGCCGGGGCGGCTGCCGAAGCGGTCGAACCGCCCGAAGAGGTGCGCAGGCCGGTTTCCAAGGCAGCTTTACCTAAAAGGGATTCGATGAGGGTCTCGGCGCCAGCGATCGGCAAGAGGTCGTCGCCGCTGCGTTCGAGTTTGCGATCGTAGGCGGCATCGAGCCACGTATCCGCGACATGTTCCAGCGCTTCGGCGTCGATTGGCGCAAGCTTAACTGGAAGCGAATCGAGAAAACCCAGGTCGATGACATCGATTACAGCGTTCTCGCGCTCTGGTTCGGTCGAGGGAGCAACTTTCTCGACGATCGTTTCTTCTTCAGATTCGGGCGGGACGGTTGGTGGTGCGTCTGTGGGTTCGTCAGATTCAGAAATTAGAGTTTTTTTTTCCGCGGTTGCCGCTAAGGAGTTTTCTTGTGGAGTTGACGAAATGCCTCCGCCTGCGATCGTCTGCTCGAGTTGAGCGAGTCGTTCAAGAAGCTGCTCGAGAGCTACGACGCGTCTCATCTCGGTCAGTTTTACCAAACCGGTTTCGAGTACGTACCGTGGCTGGACCGCCTCTTTAAGTTTCGATTCGGTCTCACACAACGAATTAAAAAACCGAACGAAATCCGATTCAGTGAAACGATTCGCGTATTCGCCCAATTCATCCGGGCTCAATGCTGAGGTTTCGACGAGGCTGGTATCGCCCCCGGACACCTTAAATACCATCAGATCACGGAAAACCGCCAACAGGTCGCGGCAAAAGTTGCGGGCATCCTGGCCCCGTGAAACGAGCTCGGCAACCACATCCAGTACAAGCTTAGGTGAGGGATCCGAAATCGCCTTTAACACCTTCAGCAGCATCTCTGTACTCGCTATGCCGAGTGCATTCGAAACATCGACGATCGTGATCTTCTCACCAGAAAAGCTGATGACCTGATCGAAATTGGATTGGGCGTCACGCATCGAGCCCATCCCGGAACGCGCTATTTCACGAAGCGAGGCTTCATCCACATTTATCTTTTCCGCCGCAGCGATCGTCTTTAGGCGGTCAAGTATCTTTTTCAGGGAAATAGTTCGAAAATCGAATTCCTGGCATCTCGATCGGATCGTCTCAGGCACCTTGTGCAGCTCTGTCGTCGCCATGACGAACAAGACATTCTCCGGAGGCTCCTCCAAGGTCTTAAGAAGAGCGTTGAAAGCAGGCTTTGAAAGCTGATGGACCTCATCAATGATGAAGACCTTGTAGCGATCTCGAGCGGGATTAATGTTTATGCTCTCGAGGATCGTTTCGCGAACGTCGTCGATCCCCGTATGCGAGGCGGCATCGATCTCAAGGACGTCCATCGAACGGCTTTCCGCGATCTCCGTGCAAGATGGGCAAGCTGTCGGATCGTCGACTCGGCACGGGTCCAGATTCGGCTTGTCGGTTTTGTGGCAGTTCAGAGCCTTGGCAAGAAGTCTCGCGGTCGTCGTCTTTCCGACACCACGTGCGCCGGAAAAAAGGTATGCGTGGTGAAGCCGATCATTAGCCAGAGCGTTGCGCAACGTCTGCGTAATGTGCTCCTGGCCGGTGACTTCTTCAAAAGTCTGCGGTCTCCATTTTCGGGCGATTACCTGGTAGGACATTTAACGAAAGGATAAAGGAGAAAGGTAAAAGGATAAAGTCTGGAGCGAGAATTTTACTTCCTCCTTTGTCCTTTCGCCTTTCTCCTTGAAGTTGGTGGCTCCAGGCTTAACCGCAACACAGGCTGAAATTGCTACCGTTGCTCGATTCCTCGCCTAGCGGAGTTCACAACTCAAACCTTGTGCGGAGCCTGAAGCCATATCGATTTGGGATGTGGGATTTCGGAATTGGGATTGCTCAAAATCCGAAATCCCAATTCCCAAATCCGAAATTGAGATGGCGGAAAGGGTGGGATTCGAACCCACGGAACCCTTTTGAGGCTCACAGCATTTCCAGTGCTGCCAGTTCAACCACTCCTGCACCTTTCCGCGAAACTTATTAAGTCAGAACCGCCTGCGGTAGCGGGCGGTTAACGTCAAAGATCTGTTGAGCAAAAATACCAGCCACGGACAATACCTACAACCGCCCGCTACCGCAGGCGGTTCTGACTAACTCTCGACGATCTCGATGACCCTAGTCGACGGGTCTTCTCCGACGACGTCCTCCGGTGGCGGAACTTGATCGTCACCCGCAAGCCACGAATAAAAGTATCCCGCGATCATCGCCCCGAGTATCGGAGCCACCCAGAACATCCAAAGCTGGCCGATCGCCCAAGGCCCTGCAAACAATGCGGGACCGGTGCTTCGGGCCGGATTCACCGACGTATTCGTGACGGGAATCGTCACGAGGTGAATCAGGGTCAGGGAGAGTCCGATCGCAATCGGAGCAAAGCCTTTTGGTGCCCGTCCGTGTGTCGCGCCGAGAATGACGATCAGGAAAAAGAACGTCATCACCACTTCTGCAATAAAAGCGGCGAGCGGCGAATATTGGCCTGGCGAGCCCGGAGTGTCACCAAAACCATTCGCCGCAAAGCCACCTGTTACCGAAAACCCTGTTTTCCCACTTGCGATCAGGTATATGATCCCCGCTGCCGCGATCGCACCTAGAACCTGGGCGATGATGTATGGTATCAAGTCCCGCGACGGAAAACGTTTTCCCGCCCAAAGTCCAAGAGACACGGCCGGGTTAAAATGCGCACCTGAAATATGTCCGAGCGCATATGCTCCGGTCAATACGGTTAGACCAAAAGCCAGCGAGACACCCAGAAATCCTATTCCCCTTGTGGGATAGGCCATGGCAAGTACCGCGCTGCCGCAGCCGCCCAACACCAGCCAAAGCGTTCCTATAAACTCTGCCGTCAACCTCTTACTCAAAGGCATAAGCAAACTTCCTCCAACTTTTGAAAAGGATAAAGGATAAAGGCGAAAGGATAAAGTCAAAGACATCAGCCCTTGCGCGCTTTTACTTTTTTAACAATTGTGACAAAAATCGCCGTCAGTTCTTTGGTTTCCTGACGTATCGGCTGAAGCTTTCGAGGAGAAAACAAGTTCATTTTGTCCAATAGCTCTAACCAGTACGTCGTCTCTTCCAGTTCCTGTAACGAGCCTTCGATCTTACTGATCAAGTCCGCATCCGATTTGGCGTGCTGTGACTCGTGATACTGAGCGCCTACTGAAGTACCGCTCCGCAGTATTTGTTTGCCAAGCACTTGGGCCTCGGTCGTCTTCGGCAATGACGAGAAAAGTTTGATGATGCGAACCGCAAAAGCCTTTGTGCGATCCTTCAGGTCGACGTGGGAGTCTTCCATCTTTATCCTTTCGCCTTTATCCTTTCAAGCTTACTAAGTGGCGGAGAGGGTGGGATTCGAACCCACGGTACCCGTTAAGGTACAGCAATTTTCGAGACTGCCCGATTCAACCACTCTCGCACCTCTCCGCGAATTGTTAATGATAAGGGCTGGGGTCGGAAAATATCAAGCGGGGGTTTTGAAGTCCTGCATTCGGACGGCCTTCCGCCCAAATGCACCACGCTCTACGGAAGATCAACGGTTCAGCCGCGTGAAGGCGGGACTCAAAACTCTTACCGCCTCGCCTTGAAAAATTCCTGCATAAGTGTGCGGCAGTCTTCGGCAAGCACGCCCGATGTGATCTCGATTCGATGATTAAGCGAATCATTGTCGCAAAGCTGGAAACGTGTTTCGACGGCACCGTACCGCTCGTCATGAGCGCCGAAGACCAGACGTTTGATGCGGGCGTTCACAATGGCTCCGGCGCACATCACGCACGGCTCAACAGTCGTATAGAGCGTCATGCCGGTCAGGCGATAGTTTGCAGCTTTGCGTGCGGCATCCCGCAAGACGAGTATCTCGGCGTGAGCTGTCGGATCGCTGTCCGTTATCGTCCTGTTCGACGCAGATGAAACAAGTTGTCCGCCTTCATCGACGAGGCACGCCCCGATGGGAACTTCACCCATCTCTGCCGCTCCGCGCGCGGCCTTGAGCGCTCCTCGCATCCACTTCTCGTCCTGTTCAGATACCACCACGATGTCCTTACGCAAATTCTTTGCAACAGATACGTATTAGTGTAGAATTTTGTTGGGTGACGGCCCGCTGCCGCCTCGCTCCTCAAAACCCTCGAGCGTAATATGAAAGACAATGTTCGGACCGCGGCCCGCGCGGCCGAAGATGACATTCACATCACAAACGTCCCCGAGTCTTTTCGAGCTTTCGCCGAAGAAGTCCACAAGCGTAATCAAAAACCGAGTACCACCCCGCTGACCATTCCGCAAAAATTGGCGCCTGCCGAGTTTAACACGGCGATGGTGCATTTTTATCGAGGTGAGATCCAGCGTTCAAACGTTTGGCGAAATCGGCTTGACGCGACGACGAACTGGGCGGTGATCACCGGCGGTGCGACGCTTTCGTTCGTATTCAGCTCACCCGACAACCCGCACTTTGCGATCCCGATCAACTCGATACTCGTCTCGATCTTCCTGTTTATGGAAGCACGCCGTTATCGATACTACGAGGTTTGGGCCAATCGCGTCCGTGTTCTCGAGACAGGTTATTTCGCGCCGATGCTCTCGCACCGAACGATCGCGCCCGACAAGGAATGGGCGGAGCACATTTCGGCCGACCTCATAGCACCGCATTTTACGATCAGTGTTTGGGAAGCTCTGGGCCGTCGTCTGCGTGCGAACTATCTCTGGATCTTTGTTCTCCTTGCCGTCTCGTGGACGCTGAAGATCTACATCCATCCTTCGCCGATACCGACGATCACCGCCGAAGATCGGAGAGTCTTTTGGGATGTGTTCGAAAGACGTGCGACCGTCGGTTTGGCTCCGGGATGGTTCGTGATGACCGTCGGTCTGGTCTTCAATTTCGCCATCTTTTTTGTCGCGTTCAGCACGCTAAAGCTCCGCGACGCTTCGAGTGAAGTGCTCCCGCTCGAAAGCTTCGAATGGCATCCGCTCAGACAGGTTTCAGAATGGGCGGAAAGCAGTCTCAAACGTAGGAATACAATTCGCCGATCGAAAAAAGCCCGCAACCGTATGCGGTCGATCCATAAAACCGAAGCTTAAAAAGTTTAAAAGTGAAAAAGTTTAAAAGTGAAAGAGTGAAAGGGTGAAAGAGTGAAAGAGGCAGACGCCCGAAAACTTTTTCACCTTTTCACTTTTAAACTTTTTCACTTTCAACTTTTGTTTGTTATTTTTTTCCTAACGATTCTGGAAACGAAAAGGGAGACTTGAATTTCTATGCCGATTGAATTGGAAGATCGCGGACGAGCGCTCGAGAACGAGTACTTTCGCCGCAAAGAGCAAGAGCTTATCGAGAAGCTGAGAGGCCATCTGGCCATCGAGAACGCTCAGAGCACGGAAATGGAATGCCCGCGATGCGATGGCAAGCTGCTTGAGGCAGATTACCAGCACATCAAAGTGGATGTCTGCAGCAAATGCCACGGTGTCTGGTTCGACGCCGGTGAACTTGCGCAAGTGATCGATAAGGACAAACAAGGCGGGTGGTTCAGCAAGTTGTTTGATTAACGTTATGAAATGCAAGGCTCGCATGAGTTGGGGCGCGATTGTCCTTGTGGTTGTTTACGCGGCTTCAGCGTTATCGCAGCAAGCCGGAGGCTTGCCTGCGAACGGCGTCGATTACAAGCTGGAAAGCAAGTTGATGGGCCGTCAGATGCCTTATCGCGTGACATTCCCGCTCGCGTACTTGGCGAACGACCGTCAGAAGTTCCCGGTTGTTTATCTTCTGCACGGCCTGACAGGCCACTACAGTAACTGGTACGACAAGACCGACTTAAAGAACTACGTCCACACGTACGGGGCGATCATTGTCACGCCGGAGGGCGACGACGGTTGGTACACCGACAGTGCGACAAAGCCGAACGACAAATATGAGAGCTACATAATTAAAGAATTGATTCCCGAGATCGACAAAAAGTTTAGAACCTTCTCCGACCGCGAGCATCGAGCGATCGCCGGACTTTCAATGGGCGGATATGGAGCGATAAAGTTTGGAGTTAAGTATCCCGGGTTGTTCGTCCTCGCCGGATCCTTTAGCGGTGCGTTAGGCGCGGCTTCGATAACGGAAAAACAAATTCCTGGTGCGATTGGTCGATCGATCGATGCGATCTTTGGTGCGACGGGAAGCGAGACGCGGGCAGCCAACGATCTAGTCGTTCTTGTCCGCGGAAGCACGCCGGAGACAGATCAAGACACTTCCGTTCTTGTACATCGACTGCGGGACCGAGGACTTTCTGTTTAAGATCAATCAGGATTTTGCCGCACTGCTTCTCGAGAAAAAGATCCCACACGAATACCGCCAACTTCCCGGTGGGCACAATTGGAAATACTGGGATGAGCAGGTCGAAGAATTTTTGGAGTTAGCCGCGAAACGTTTCAGCGAGCGGTAGCGACCGGGTCTTAAAGAAATGAAAGCAATTGTAAGTTCAGCCATCGTGATTCTCTTCCTCGGTCTGATGGCAGTCGGCCAAGAGCGTACTGACATCAACAACGCTACCGCGGCCCGCATGCTCCTCGGTCGTCACAAGCTCTCGCTCCAGTGGGTAAGCTGGGATCACTTCGGCGTCGCCACCGTGATAAACCGCCGCGGAGTTTATTCGATCAAAGGCGAGCAGAAAACCCGGGGCAATAATTCGGACTTCGTGAGGATCGACGGCACCATCACCGCCATCGATGCAAAGGATTTTATTTTCAGCGGAACGATAATCACGCAAGTCAGCCACATCAATGGCGGAGAGCCGTGCACGCGCGACGGCGAATTCACATTCAAGATAACCGGGAAGCGCCGTTATTGGCGTCTCCAGCAGATGGACAATCCGTGCGATCCGGTAACCGATTACGTTGATATTTATTTTCGCTGACTGGAGCGCAGGCATCTTTGCCTGCAACGTCGCGAAGCGGCGTCGAACCATCGCGGTCTCAGGTCGCCGGAGTTTTTTCGGGCTTCGCCCTCATGCAGGCAAGGATGCCTGCGCTCCAGTCCGAGTTGATTTTATGAAACTTCTAAAGCTTGCACTGATGGTCCTTTTTGCGTTTGCCCTCGACGTCGTCCCCCAAACCGTCCAGTCCACCCGCATCGCCGAGATTCAATCGGCACTCCAAAAGGAAAAGCTCGACGGCTGGCTCTTCTACGACTTCCGCGGAAGCGATATTCTGACGCCTCGGATCCTGAAAACTGAGCGCCTCGGTGGATCACGACGCTGGCTCTATTTCATCCCCGCGAAGGGCGAACCGGTAAAGGTGGTTCACGCGATCGAGCCCGGACAGCTCGATGTTCTCCCCGGAAAGAAACTCATATACCGCGAATGGTCGCTGCTGAAATCGCAAGTGAAGGCGGCGATGGGGCCAGCAAAGCGTATCGCGATGCAGTATTCGCCGAACAACGACATTCCGTATATCTCCCGCGTCGATGCCGGGACGATCGAGATGGTCCGCGGCCTGGGTGTAACGATTGTCACGAGCGCAGATCTCGTCCAGCAGTTCGAAGCCGTCTGGACCGACGAGCAGCTCGCGATGCACAAAGAGGCAGTTGTTATATTGCAAAAGGTGATCATTGAAGCATTCGGTGAGATCAAGCGCCGCATGCTGGCGAACGAGCCGACGACCGAGATCGATATTCAGCATGTTCATGATGAAACGATTCTCGGAAGAGGGGATGCAACCATCGCCGATGATCGTCGCGGTAAATGCGAATGCCGCTTCGCCCCACTATTTTCCGACAAAGGATCGCAACTCACCGATAAAGCGTCGGTGACCTCGTCCTGATCGATTCGGTATCTAGGCTCGAGCAAACCGAAAGCACCGGCGGTCGATCTGACGTGGATGGGATACGTCGGTGAATCGGTTCCTGCGGAGTATGTGAAGATCTGGAACATAGTCTATGAGGCACAGCAGGCGGCGTTCAATTTTGTAAAGACATCATTCCAAACTGGCAAAATAATTCGCGGAGCCGACGTCGATGACGTTTCTCGCGGTGTAATACGCAAGGCCGGATACGCCGATCAGTTTCTCCACCGAACTGGTCATTCGATCGGTGAAGAAGGTCACGGCAACGGTGCGAACATCGACAATCTTGAAACTCGCGATTCGCGTCGGCTGATCCCGCGGACCGCATTCTCGATCGAGCCGGGAATCTATCTCGCGGGAAAGTTCGGTGTGCGATCGGAGATCGACGTGTACGTTTCGGAGAATGATGCGATCATCACGGCCCCGCATCAGACGGAGATTCTCGCAATCATGAAGTAGGCCGGATCGCTCGTGCGTAAAGCTACCCAACCGCAGATAACGCGGATGACGCAGATAATGCCTAAAAAATCTTATCTGCGCGATCAGCGTCATCTGCGGTTAACTCTTGTGGGGTTCTCGAACTTCACCGTCTCTGCGTTAAACTCGTCCTATGCTCAATTTCGCCATTGAAACCGCCCGTCAGGCCGGACAGATCCTACTCGAGAAGTTCGGGCGGATCACGACCGTTACGAAAAAGGGCGACATCAATCTCGTGACCGAGGCCGATCTCGCGTCCGAACACCACATCATCGAGCGGATCAAATCGCACTACCCGAAACACTCGATCCTCGCCGAAGAATCGGGAGAAGCGGTTGTCATCGGGGGCGACACGAACTGGAAATGGATCATCGATCCGCTGGATGGAACGACGAACTACGCGCATGGCTATCCGTGCTTTTGTGTGACGCTCGCGCTGGAACACGAAGGTGAGATCGTTATCGGCGTGACATTCGATCCGACACGCGACGAGTTGTTCTCAGCGGAGCGGGGGCACGGAGCCGCGCTTAACGGCAAGCCGATCCGCGTTTCTTCAGCCGACAAACTGGGTGACTCTCTGATCGTCACAGGCTTTCCTTACGACTTTAAACATCGACAGGATTTTTCCCGCCATCTGACCGACTTTCTACTCAGCTCGCGGGGTGTGCGTCGTGACGGATCGGCAGCGATAGACATGGCATACGTTGCTTGCGGACGATTCGACGGATTCTGGGAAGAGGGTTTGAATCCGTGGGACGTCGCAGCCGGGAAGTTGTTGATCGAGGAAGCCGGCGGCGTTGTGAGCTACTACGACGGCTCGAACTTCAGCATCTACCAGCCGCCGATCGTTGCGAGCAACGGCGCGATCCACAGTCAAATGCTTGAAGTCCTAGCGTGAAAAAGTTTAAAAGTGAAAAAGTGAAAAAGTGAAAAGGTGAAAGGGTGAAAAAGTGAAAAGGTGAAAAAGTGAAAAAGTCGGTCTTCCCGTCTCCCTTTCTCCCTTTCTCCCTTTCTCCCTTTTCTCCCTTTCTTCCTTTCTCCCAGCTTAGGGAAGATATGCCGCTTCGACAGGCTGATCACCCGTTTGCCCAAAAGGTATGGAAGAAAATCCCGCAGTCGATCTAAGCAGATACCAGACATTTGTCGACGGTCTGAAGACGCCGATATCCGCTTTTCCATCACCATCGTAGTCGGCTACGACCGGCACATCGCCAACAGTTCCCCAGGAAGCACCTTGAAATGACTGGGTTCCCGTAAGCAGGATAAAAAAATCGGGCTGGTTCGCATCCGCGGTTCCACGGAAGATAGCGGCGTCGGTTTTGCCGTCACCGTCATAGTCGGCGGGTACCGGTTGGTCCGTCGAAGTCCCGAACGGAAATGCGACATATGTGCTGCTGTCGCTTTGGAAGAAGTGCCACGTACCGTCAGAGGGACGGAAAACCGACAGGTCTCCGACGCCGTCACCATCGAAATCGACGATCTGGGGCAGATCTCCGTTGAGGCCGAACTGCTGCGCGAAGAACTGGTTTCCGAGACTTCGAAGCTCGTACCACGTGCCGTCGGACGGCCGGAACACGGTGATGTCCGCTCGCCCGTCGCCATCGAAATCATTGGGCCGAGGAATATCATTAGGCGAGCCAAACTGTGTGATCGTCACCGTCGATGTAAGCGAATTGAGGATGTACCAAACGCCCGTCGACGGTCGGAAAACAGAAACGTCCGACCGATTATCGCCGTCGAAATCCGCCGGAGCGATGATGTCCGAGGCAAGTCCCCAGTTGGTCGTAGTATTCGGACCGCCGGAGCTGGGCACAATATTCCAACTTCCGTCCGCCGGTCGAAATGTCGCCACGTCACTGCGGCCATCGCCTTCAAAGTCGAACATTGCTCGTGCGACCCTGGTGAGAACGATATCGTTCCCGTCTCCGCCAAGATATGTGATTCGAAAGGCCGTGTTCAGAGGACCGGCGAAAACTGAACCCTCGGGAGCATTGAGAAATGTTCCGGCGATTGCGTCCGTGCCGTCGTTTCTCAAGATCGCAAACGAATCCCCGACCGCGGGCCTGAACGCATTCCAGGGCAGCGGAGCGAGTTGGGCGTTGCCGAGATTCACCGAACCCGTGACATTCAGTTGATCGTGCCCACTCGCCCCCGGTGCCGTCCCACCGATCTTGCAAAGGTAGACACCATTCGCTGTAAATGTGAGCCCGTTTGAAATGTTAAAGATCCCGGTCGGTGATGTAAGCGTTCCTGCGCTTATCCCGCCCTGTGTGACGTTTACAGCACCGACGGTGCCCGTTCCGCCGACGCCGCTCAATCCGAGTGTTCCGCCGCTCGACATGCTGTTCACCGTGACGGCGCTGTTCGGTATGTTGGCGTCGATGACAAAGATCCCGTTGTTGACGGTTATCGGGCCCGAGAATCCCAGCGAACTAATCAGAGCACCGATACCCGCTCCGTTCTTTGTTATCGAGCCCGAGCCCGAGATCAATCCAATGCCGACGGTTCCCGCTCCGTCGATAGTCAGTGCGAATGAGCCCGTCGAAACGCTCAAGATAGTAACCGTTGCCACCGCCCCAGTAGCGGAAAAGGTTTGCGCGGCCGTTAGCGTAATGCCGATGTTGATCGTTTGGGTGCCTGCAGCGGCTGTCAGGCCGTTCGCGAGACGCATGAGGTTTCCGCTGAGTGTATAGGTCCCACCTTCGATCGTTATCGAGCTGAAGGTCGAAAACAGAGGGAAGTTGTTGTTGGCCGTGAACTGCGCCGCCACGGCGGGGAAGACGAGATCGTCGTTCGCCACCGGAGCGACGTCACCGTCCCAATTAGCAGCGGTCTGCCAATTTGTGTCGGCCCCGCCTCCGTCCCATGTGCGAACGGCCGCAGACGCATTCAATGAGAGGGCCGTGAGAGTAAGGGCGAGGATTAGAAGTTTTTTCATAAATCGTGGAGTGAGGCGTTTTTTTGAAGAATGTATCACAGGGGGATTTCGGCGCCAATGGTTTTCCGGCTTTCTATCTATCGCCTCGCTTTTCCTTGCGAAAAGGCGTGTGCTAACCTTTAGGACTTAAATCCCTCAATCAATTATGTCGTGGTTCCGACGAGACAAGCCGAAGATAGAAGATCAGGATCTTGACGAAGAGCGTAAGGTGAAAACCGAGGGCATCTTCGTGAAATGTCCCGAGTGTGACAACTCGCTTTATAAACGAGAGCTGATCGAATCGTTTCAGGTCTGTTCACATTGCGACTATCACTTTCGATTCGCCGCGCGCGAAAGACTCGAATCTCTATTCGATGACGGAAAGTATGAACAGCTGGATGAAGATATAATCTCGGGCGATCCGCTCGAATTCTTCGACACAAAGCCTTACAAAGACCGACTTGTTCAGGCACGGGAGAGTTCCGGCTTACCCGAAGCGATCGTCTCGGGAACGGGCAAGGTCGGCGGGCATCTTGTCTACGCGGGTGCGATGGACATGTCGTTCATTGGCGGCTCGATGGGATCTGCTGTCGGTGAAAAGATCACATTGCTTATTGAACGCGGGCTCGAAAATCGCGGTGCGGTAATTATATTTTCGGCATCTGGTGGTGCTCGGATGCAGGAAGGCACCCTGAGCCTGATGCAGATGGCGAAGATCTCGGCCGCTCTTTCCATGCTACACACAGCTCGGCTGCCGTTTATCTCTGTACTCA
Source organism: uncultured Acidobacteriota bacterium (assembly GCA_963772405.1). GTDB lineage: Bacteria > Acidobacteriota > Blastocatellia > Pyrinomonadales > Pyrinomonadaceae > OLB17. Next base: position 161,752 of record CAVYWT010000001.1, read on the forward strand.
CCGATCCAACGACCGGTGGTGTGACGGCAAGTTTTGCGATGCTCGGCGATGTGATCATAGCTGAACCGAAAGCTTTGATCGGGTTTGCCGGTCCACGGGTGATCGAACAGACGATTCGGCAAAAATTGCCGAAGGGATTTCAGCGAAGCGAATTTTTGCTTGAGCACGGCATGATCGACATGGTCGTCGACCGCCGCGAACTGCGCGATGCGATCATCAGATCGCTGAATTTCATGATGAATAAGGAAATTGCCGCCTGAGGGAGCCTTTATGCTGGCGAAGATACTGATCGAACTTTACGAACGCGATTTGAACAAGCTCCGTGATGAGATCGGGCAGTTCGCTGACGAAGCGGATCTCTGGAAAACGGCGGAAGGGATTACAAACTCGGCCGGCAATCTATGCCAGCACCTTTCCGGAAATTTGCAGCATTTTTTTGGAGCTGTTCTGGGCGATTCCAGTTACGTCCGCGATCGAGATGCTGAGTTTGCGGCGAAAGGAACGACGAAGGCGGATCTTCTGGTGGACATTGACGCCGCTGAAGCTTGCGTCAAGAACACGCTAGCGAAGTTGACCGACGAGGATTTCGCGAAGACATATCCGCTCGAGGTCTTCGGCCATCCAATGTCGACCGGATACTTTCTCACACATCTCACGACGCATTTCAATTATCATCTGGGACAGATCAACTATCACCGACGATTGTTAGCTACAAGTGCGCCGGCCTGACATGGATCCACGATTTGAGATTGGAGATTTGAGATTTGAGATTTGAAATTTGAGATTTGAAATCTCAATCCGAAATCCAAAATCTAAAATCGATAGACGATCGCATTGCAGTGCATACCCGCGCCGACAGACGCCATCATGACGACATCGCCGCTTTTAATTTCGTAACCTTCCAACTTCCGCTTTCGAATCAAGTCGAGCATCGTCGGAATAGTCGCAACGGAAGTATTTCCCAGAAAATCTATCGTTGTCGGAATCTTGCCGGCAAAGCTTTCGGGCGGAACGTCGCAAAGAGTCGCCAGGTTTGTGGCAACTGCTTCGAGCATTTTCGCGTTCGCCTGATGGAAGAGAAAGAGATCGATGTCCGTGACGTCTAGCTTTGCCTTTTCTAGCGCGTTCTTTATGACCTTCGGCACCCACTCGGTCGCATACTTGTAAACCGCTCGGCCGTTCATGTGAAAATAGCAGCTGCCATCGACGCCAGGTTTGTTCGACGGGCCGAGATAGATAATCCGGACGTCTTCCATTGCGTGCGAGAAAGTCGAATACGAGATCAGGCCGCGCTCGTCACCGTGCGATCGCGAAACGACACACGCTCCACAACCGTCGGCAAGGATCATCGAATCGGGGTCGTGCGGGTCAAGGAGACGCGATGCGACCTCCAGCCCCGTGACCAAAACGTGTTCCGCTCCGTCGCACTGTATTGCGTGATGAGCCTGGATGATCGCCTGCAGCCACCCCGGACAACCGAACAGAGTGTCGTACGCAAAGCAATTGTGATTCGTAGAGTTAAGCTCGTGTTTCAATGCCGCGGCGAGGTTCGGCACAGTGTGGAACGCTCCTGTATCGGGGACCATGTTGCCGGCATTGTGGGCCACGATGATACCCGAAAGATCGTTGACTTCGAGTCCTGCATCCTCGACCGCGAGACGCGACGCGTCGGTCATTAGCTGGATCGAATCCTGCTCGTACGGGATATAACGACGCTCGCGGATCCCCGTTATGGATTCGAGTTTCGCGACGATCTCGGCTCCGGTCTTCCCCATGCGGTTTCCACCGCGGTCGTAAAATTCGCTCGCTTCGAATTGCGAATTCGGTACCAGCAAGTCGGGAATCACGCTGCCGGTACCGGTAATTATTGATCGGGTTTCTGCCATTTCGTATTTCAAATTTACCCCCGATCGACGGAAATTCAAATAGCGCGTTTGCTAACCGGGCGGCCGTTCTTAAAAATATGTTCAGTGAATCTCAGAGAAACAGAGAATTATCTGCTATCGCTCGGCAACGAAGTGTCGGCGATGAAGCTCGGGTTGGAGAATATTCGGAAGCTTCTCGCTGAGCTCGGTGATCCGCAGAAAAAATATTTAAAGGTGCAGGTGGCAGGCACGAATGGTAAGGGATCGGTGTGCGCATTCTTAAATGCGATTTGTGTGCACGCCGGAGTAAAAACGGGAGTGTACACGTCGCCGCATCTTGTTTCGATCACTGAGCGCGTGCAGATCAGCGGCGTGGATATCAGTGAGGCGGACTTCGCGAGATTCGCTACCACTGTCCGCGAAAACTCGGAAAGGCTTTTCGCGTCCGGGGCAATCGAAAACATTCCGACGTTCTTTGAGCAGGTTACGGCCATTGCACTTCTGGCTTTCGCAGAGGCGAATGTCGAACTCGCGATCCTCGAAACCGGGCTCGGCGGACGTCTGGATGCGACTACCGCGGCAAATTCAGAGATCGCCGCGATCACGAGGATCGACATCGATCATCAGAAATATCTCGGCGAGACGATCGAGGAGATCGCTGGCGAGAAAGCGGCGATCATTCAGCCCTGGTCACGGGTTGTCGTGGGCGAACAGGATGCGGCAGCGATGGGGGTCGTTCTGGAACGCTGTCGGCAGGTTGGTGTCGAGCCATACCTGACAACTTCAGGCAGAAACCCGACCGGTAGGGAGGGTGCCGCAGATGCGAATAGACGAACGCCCTCCCTACCGGTCGGGTTTCCGCTTCTTGGCCTCGTCGGCCGACATCAGGTCGAAAACGCGAAGATCGCTATCACACTCGCCCATCTTCTCGAGGGATGTTTCTCTATTTCCGATGACGACATCAGCATCGGTTTGAAAACCGCTCGCCATCCCGGTCGTCTCGAATGGATCGGGCAATATTTACTCGACGGTGCGCACAACGTCGGTGGTGCTCGGGCTTTGAGAGAGTATCTCGACGAATATGTGGATCATCCGATCACCATGATCTTCGGCTCGATGGATGATAAGGACGTCGCAGCGATCGCCGGGATCCTTTTTCCGATGGCCGATCGACTGGTCTTAACCGCGCCGGATAATTCGAGGGCCATGCGGGCCGAGGATCTTGTTCAGTTCGTGTCTGACGCTTTCGATCGAGACCTCGTGTTCGCTACCCCAAACGCGACTGTTGCGATCGAAAAGGCCCTCGAGGTATCAGGCGAACAGAGCATCATCCTGGTCACCGGGTCGCTTTACCTTGTTGGTGAGATTCGGCGGCTGGTGAAGTCTGAAATTTGAGATTTGAGATTTCAAATCTACAATACTGAAATGCACAAATTAGTTTTAATCCGCCACGGCGAGAGCGAGTGGAACAAAGAGAACCGGTTCACGGGCTGGAAGGACGTTGATCTTTCGGACAAGGGCAGGGAAGAGGCCCGGGCCGCTGGCAGACTGCTCAAGGCCGAGGGCTACACATTCGACGAGGCTTATACGTCGGTCCTCAAACGAGCGATCCGCACGCTATGGATTGTCCTCGATGAGATGGATCTGATGTGGATCCCGGAAACGAAATCGTGGCTGCTGAACGAGCGTCACTACGGAGCTCTCCAAGGATTAAACAAGGCCGAGACGGCCGCTGAATTTGGCGAAGAACAAGTTCTCATCTGGCGGCGAAGTTTCGACATCCCGCCGTCGGCTCTAGAGGAAACCGACGAGCGATGGCTTGGAAAAGATCCAAGGTACGGATCGATCGAAGCCGGCAAATTTCCACAATCTGAATGTCTGAAAGACACCGTCGCCCGCGTCGTTCCATACTTCGAGACCGAGATCCTGCCGAAGATCAGGGAGGGAAAACGCATCCTCATCGCCGCTCATGGAAACTCGCTCCGTGCGCTGGTGAAATACCTCGACGGGGTTTCAGACGCGGATATCGTGAACCTAAACATCCCGACGGGAATTCCCCTTGTCTATGAACTGGATGAGAATCTCAAGCCGATCAGGAGCTATTATCTCGGCGACCAGGACGCGATTAAGAAGGCGCAGGAAGCCGTCGCGAACCAGGGGAAGGCGAAATAATGTGAAAAAGTGAAAAGGTGAAAAGGTGAAAAGGTGAAAATGGGAGCACTCGATTTCCTTTTTCACTTTTTCACCTTTAAACTTTTTCACTTCGTGAAGAAAGCTCTATTTTTCGTTCTCATCATCTTCATTCTGACGCCATTCGGTTCGCCGCCGTTGGCGCTTGCACTCGGTTTGGTCGTCGCACTTACTTTTGGAAGTCCGTTTCCGGATCTCAATGGAAAGCCGACGACCTTGCTGCTGCAAGCCTCGGTCGTGCTCCTCGGTTTCGGAATGAATCTGAAATCGATCTACGCTGCGGGAAAGGACGGCATACTTCTAACTATCGCAACGATCTTCGGAACCCTGGCATTGGGTTACGCAATCGGAAAACTTTTGAAGGTGCGCGGGCGCGTATCAGCGCTGATCTCGACCGGTACGGCTATATGCGGCGGCAGCGCGATCGCCGCCGCGGCGCCCGGCATTGAAGCTGAGCCGGAACAGATCTCGATCTCACTCGGGACCGTGTTCGTGCTCAACGCCGTCGCGCTCTTTCTATTTCCGACCATCGGTCACAATCTCGAACTAACGCAGCATCAATTCGGGATCTGGGCGGCGATCGCGATACACGATACAAGCTCTGTTGTGGGAGCCGCAGCGGCTTACGGAGGCGAAGCGTTGGCAACCGCGACGACGGTAAAGCTCGCGCGGGCGCTTTGGATCGCACCAGTGGCATTGATGTTGATGTATCTCTATCGGCGGCGATATCCGAACGCAAAGGCGAAGATCGCCATCCCCTGGTTCATTCTCTTGTTTCTTCTGGCCGTCGTCGCGCGAACCTACGCGCCGCTATGGATCCAGCCTAGCTTTTTTGAGTCGCTTGTTAATTTGGCAAAGGCTGGAATGACGGTGACCTTATTTCTGATCGGAACGAGTCTCACGCTTGAGAGCGTCAAGACGACCCGCTGGCGCCCTCTGTTTCAAGGCGCCATTCTTTGGATCGTCGTCTCGGTGATCTCGCTCGTTGCGGTCCTCTGGTTAATCTAAAAAGTCACGTCGGGCGGAAACTGTGGAATAGGCTCCGGTGGAGTCGGAAACGGAGCGGGCTCAGGGCCCCCCGGTTCTACGACCGGATCGGACACCGGATACGGATCAGACGGATTGACCGGCACAGGAGTGATCGGCTCGATCGGTTGAGGTGCCGGGTTATCCGGATTTTGTTGTGCAAACCATGGATTTCTTATGATTGTTGTCATATTTTCCTTTGGCGCGCCTTTCATCTTGTACGAAGTCAGAACAGTTGGCCGCGCTAACGGGTCAGTGGCAACAGCTGTGCCCGGGGAAGTCCCAAGTCCCGAGCTCCAAATTTCAAATTTCAAATTTCAAATTTGAAAGTACAGACTCAAGTCCTAAGTCCCGAATTTCAATTTCAAATTTCAAATTTCAAATTTCAAATGGGAAAGTCCAATCCCAAATCCCAAATCCCAAATCCCAAATCCCAAATCCCAAATCCCAAATCCCAAATCCCAAATCCCAAATCCCAAATCCCAAATCCCAAATCCCAAATCCCAAATCCCAAATCCCAAATCCCAAATCCCAAATCCCAAATCCCAAATCCCAAATCCCAAATCCCAAATCCCAAATCCCCCCTCCCTACCGGTCGGGTTTCTGCCTTTCGACCCTGTTTGCTAAAATACTCGTTTCGGTAGGCAGCCGGATTCTTCACCGTAATGAGCATTAACCAGATAACGGTTCGTGGGGCACGCCAGCACAACCTCAAGAACATAGACGTCGAGATTCCCCGGAACAAGTTCACGGTCATCACCGGTCTGTCGGGGTCGGGAAAATCGTCGCTTGCGTTCGACACCATCTATGCCGAAGGGCAGCGTCGATATGTCGAATCGCTGTCTGCATACGCACGGCAGTTTCTTGATCAGCTCGAAAAACCCGATGTCGATTCGATCGAAGGACTGAGTCCGGCGATTTCCATTGAACAGAAGACCGTGTCGCGATCTCCGCGTTCAACAGTTGGCACCGTCACCGAGATCTACGATTATCTCCGCCTGCTGTTCTCGTCCGTCGGCCAGCCACACTGTCACCAGTGCGGCGAGCCGATCACGCGGCAGTCCGTCGAGCAGATCGTTTTCGGGATACTGAGTTTGCCTGAGGGCGAGCGGGTCATGATCCTTGCCCCGATCGTCCGCGGCCGCAAGGGAGAATTCAAAAAGGAACTAGAAAAGCTCCACAAGGAAGGATTTTGTCAGAGCTCGGATCGACGGCGAGATGCGCCAGCTCGATGAGGAGATCGAGCTAGACAAACGTCGCAATCACACGATCGAGGTCGTCGTCGACCGACTGTTGATGAAAGAGGGCGTGAAAGATCGCCTCGCCGAGTCAGTCAAGACGGCTTTGCGTCTGACCGGAGGCGCGGTGCTTGTTTCGATAATCGACGGCGAAGAAAAGCTATACAACGAGCGGATGGCGTGCATCAATTGCGGTATCAACATCGCGACGCTCGAGCCGCGTTCGTTCTCGTTCAACTCGGCATACGGTGCGTGCAAGCGTTGCCAGGGACTCGGAACTGTGATGGAGATCGATGCCAACAAGATCGTCCCCGATCAATCGCAGAAAGCTGGGAAGATGAAGTTTCTCGGCGGTGTAGATAAGGCGAGTGGGAACTATCTACAGTCTGCTCTGAATGCGATCATCGAGAAAGTTACGGATGGGGATGAACTCGGCGTCCCAGGTGATGCGGACGCGGAGAAGCGGGGACGCGGAAACGCGGTGAAGAGAAAACTCAGATCACTTTTGTCCAAGGACCAGAAGCCGCAAGCCAAAGACCTTCTCGCCACGCGCTTTGCCGAGCTTCCAACGGAGATCCGCGACATCTTTTTCAACGGCACGAAACGCCGAATGACGTTCCGGCAGGGAACTTACCGGTACGAGAGCGACTGGAAAGGCGCTCTGCGTGTGATGCGCGACCGGATGGAAAATCCACCGTCCGAGAAAACTAAACTTGCGCTCGAAGAGCTGATCGCTCCGGTTTCTTGTCCGGTCTGTAACGGAGCTCGCCTTCAGCAGGAGAGTCTTGCCGTGAGGGTCAACGGACTTGGGATCGCAGACTATACAATGCTGCCGATCGACGAATCGGTAAAAAGGATCGGCGAGGTCAAATTGAATGCTCGTGAAGAGAAGATCGCGGGACTCGTGCTGAAGGAAATTCAGGATCGGCTTAGGTTTCTGGAAGCGGTCGGCCTCGGCTATCTGACACTCGATCGTACATCGGCAAGCTTGTCGGGTGGTGAGGGCCAGCGAATCAGATTAGCAACGCAGATCGGCTCAAGGCTCCGCGGAGTGCTCTATGTGCTGGACGAGCCAAGCATCGGGCTCCACCCGCGTGACAATCAGAAATTGCTTGAGACGCTGCATCAGCTTCGCGATCTCGGAAACACCGTACTCGTCGTCGAGCATGATGAGGAAACGATCGAGCATGCCGATTACGTTGTCGATCTTGGACCGCTCGCCGGAACGCACGGCGGTGAGATTGTTGCGACAGGTGATCCGAAACAGATCGCCGGTGATCCAAATTCTCTGACCGGCCGATACCTTTCCGGCGAGTTGAAGATCGACATTCCGGACGTTCGCCGTCTGCCGAACGGTAACCGAATTCGTGTCAAAGGCGCGCGGGCGCACAACTTGAAGAACATCGACGTCGAGTTTCCCCTGGGGCTGCTCACCGTCGTGACGGGCGTATCGGGCTCGGGCAAATCGACGCTTGTTGAAGAGATCCTTTATCCGGCGCTCTATCGGCATGTGTATAAATCGGCGATCGATCCTCTCGAGCACGACGAGGTCGAAGGCCTCGAGCTCGTGGACAAGATCATCGAGATCGACCAGACGCCGATCGGCCGCACACCGCGTTCGAATCCCGCGACGTATACAGGTTTGTTCACGCCGATCCGCGAGCTTTACGCGATGCTTCCGGAATCACGAACGCGCGGCTATAAGGCCGGACGGTTCTCGTTTAACGTCAAAGGCGGACGTTGCGAAGGCTGCGAAGGCGACGGCATGAAACGGATCGAGATGAATTTCCTGCCCGACGTTTACGTAATGTGCGACGTTTGCCGCGGCAAACGCTACAACCGAGAAACGCTGGCGGTGAAGTACAAGGGATTGTCGATCGCCGATCTTCTCGACACGACGATCGAAGACGCACTGCCGATATTGGAAAACATTCCGCAGATCAAACAGAAACTCGAGACGCTCCTCGATGTCGGACTCGGATACATAAAGATCGGCCAGTCATCGACGACATTGAGTGGCGGCGAAGCACAGCGGATCAAATTAGCAAAGGAACTATCGAAACGTGCGACCGGCAAGACGATCTACATCCTCGACGAGCCGACGACCGGTCTGCATTTCGCAGACGTCCACAAGTTGCTCGAAGTGCTGCAAAAACTCGTCGACACGGGCAATACGGTGATCGTTATCGAGCATCATCTCGATGTTATTAAATCTGCGGACTACATCATCGATCTTGGGCCTGAAGGTGGCGCCGGCGGAGGCAAGGTTGTCGCGACCGGAACACCCGAGGAAGTTGTTCGCGTGAGAAAGTCATATACGGGGCAAGCGTTGAAGACAGTACTCTAGACCCTTTGTTTTTCCTGCATTCCGCAGTCCTGGGCCGCTCAACTCGCAAATTTTCGCACTTGCATTTACAATCCTATTCGTTCCAATGAAGCTCACTGAGCTTCGAATACTCACATATCCAGACAATAAACCAGGAGATTAATTCAATGCGATTGAGACCCGGAACTCTACTAACCTTAGTCTTTGCGGTCGCGCTTCTGTTGGGCTGTAAAGCTTTTGAAAAGGCTGTCAGCGAAACATCGTCAAACTCGAACGCTCCTGCTGAGACATCTACGCCTGATACTGCAGTGGCTCCTCCGAATGAGGATGGAACAATACCGTCGGGCACGGGTGTCGAACGGGAGAAGCCGGCCGACGGCAAAGGCAACGTCCAAGGCAAAGCATTTTTCAACGAGAAGCCTGCCGCGGGTGTCGACGTCAAACTTTGTAAGACGTTCAATCGATTCTTCGGCGGTTGCGGCGGAGACACTTTCACGGCCAAGACCGATGACAATGGCGAGTATTTGATCAAGAACGTTCCGCCCGGCATTTACGAAGGTCTTACGGTCAAAGTTTTTAATACGCCCTATTACGTTTTCGCGACCTCCGGCGTTATCGCAGCAGCGAAGTACAATATAGAAGCCGGCAAGACCTATTTCGCTCCGGACACAAACCTCTTTAAAAATGACCTCAAGCTGGTCGCGCCGAAATCTGGATCGAAGGTTGCGGCTGACGGACTTGAGGTTAAATGGGAAGCATATCCGGATGCCGCTTATTACAAGCTGAGCCTTTTTGCCGACGCCACGACCGGTGCGGAAGCACCATACGATTTCATCGGCCGCCGCGTGGAAGATGTTTCGGTAATTCTAGACAAGCCGCTAAAGCCCGGCGCCTATAATCCGAAGATCGAAGCGTACAATGCCAACGACCGGAAGCTGGCGCAGTCTGCGGATGACCTCAAGTTTACGGTTAAGTAGTAAGGTGGACGGGCTGACAGTCCGTCTTATGCCGCTGCGAATAGACTCGATCATCTCGCGCACGGCTTGATTCAATCCGACAAAGACAGAGCGCGAGATGATGTTGTGGCCGATGTTGAATTCGGAGATATCGGGGATCGCCGCAAGGGCACCGATGTTTCGGTAAGTAAGTCCGTGACCGGCGGCGACGATGAGACCGAGTTCCTTTGCACGGGCGGCGGCCTGGGCGATCCGACTGATCTCGGATGCGGCTTTCTGAGCACCTTCACCGTGTGCGGCACGCGAGCTGAGCGTCATCTCAGCGTATTCGGCGGTACATAGCTCGACCTGCTGTGCTCCGACACCGCTTGCGGCTTCGATCTGTTCGAGGTCGGGATCGAGAAAGATGCTCACGAAGATCCCGGCTTCTTTCAATTTTTCGGTCACGCTGCTTAATGTTTTCGAAATTGCCGACGACATCGAGACCGCCTTCGGTCGTAATCTCATTCGGACTTTCGGGGACGAGCGAGACCGCATCGGGTTTTGTCCGTAATGCGATCGCGAGCATCTCATCGGTCGCGGCCATCTCGACGTTGAGATAGGTCGTGACTACATCGCGGAGCACTTCGATATCACGATCCTGGATATGCCGTCGGTCCTGACGAAGATGTACGGTGATGCCGTTCGCCCCGGCCTGCTCGCAGATGACGGCGGCCGTGACGATACTCGGCTCGATCGTTTTGCGAGCTTCGCGAATGGTCGCGACGTGATCGATATTGACGTTAAGTTTCGCGGTCATTTGTCTAAATTATATACGCCGTTTCGCGCGTTTCGCCGGATCTGAGCCAATTCGCTGAACATTCTTCCCGTATCGCGGACAACGCTGACTTTTGAACCCTCGACATTGTTCCATCGGACGGGTATTTCTTTCAGTCGCAGTTCGTGATACTTCGCGACGAATAAGAATTCGACGTCAAAGCCAAATCGATCGACGGTCATGACATCGAGCAGCGGTCGGAACTTTGCCATATTGAACGCCTTGAAGCCGCACTGAGTATCCGCAAATCTAAGTCCGGACATGGTACGGATAACGAGATTCATCACTTTTCCGCCTTGCTCACGGCGCCACGGCTGATGCGTTCCGATCAGGGTTCGATCCAGGGCTCGAGACCCAAAGGTTACATCGAATTCGCCGCGGCGGATCGGATCCACGAGTTTGGGCAGTTCTTCGATCGGGGTCGACAGATCGGCGTCAGAAAACAATGCGATGTTCGCCGAAGCCGCAAGTAAGCCAGTCTTCACAGCGAAGCCCTTTCCTCGGTTTTCTTCGTACCGCACGACCTTTGCGGGGATCTCGCCAGCCGTCTCAAACGCGGCCTCGGCGACTGCCGCCGTCCGGTCCTTTGAGCCATCGTCCACTAGGATCAACTCAGCCCGCATTGAGGACCCGCGTATGAATGAGAGGATCTGCTTGATCGACTCACCGACACGGGTCGCTTCTTCAAAAGCCGGAATAACAATGGAGATCTCTGGTGTCATCGAAACAAAATGTAAATGGTAAAGCGTTGTCGCATAAATGTAAATTCGATCCAATCGTACGTGATTCGGTCATAAAGGCCACAGTGTCGAATAGGGCACAAACAATACACCCGAACTCTTCGTATAAACGTCGTCGGACGATTTCGGCGACAACCGGCCCTCAATTTCCGACAACTAATTTATGCTATACTTGCAGGGAATTTGGAGCTTTTAATGAATAGAAACTTTGCGTTCGGTGCTCTCATTTTAGTAGCTGTCGGAGCTGTTGTCGGCGGTTTGTTTGGCCGACTGTCATCCCCGACCTCGGCCGACTCAAACGTGACCGCGGGCAGGATAGTTGCCGACTATACCGAAGCGATCGAGGTCATCGATAAGAATTACGGCGGTAAGGTCGATCACGAGAAAGTTGCTGACACATCGATCCAGAGCATGCTCTGGACTCTTGATCCCCACTCCTCTTTTTTTACACGCGACGAATTCAGGAAGCTTTACGAAGAACAGGGTTCTCAGTTTTACGGCGTCGGTGTTTCGATCCTTCAGCACCGGGACGGAGTTTATGTTCAATCCGTGATTCCGAATACACCGGCCGACAAGGCGGGGCTTCGCTACGGGGACCGGTTCCTGCAGGTCGATGGTAAGGATGCAACGGGTTGGTCAAGTGCCGAAGTTTCCAAGAACGTGCGCGGGAAGGGCGGAACTCCGGTGAAGGTGAAGATCGAACGTGCGTCGTCCGCGACGCCTCTTGATTTCGAGATCATTCGCGGGGGTGTTCCGCTTCCTTCGATTCGCAGTTATTTCATGTTGCCAAACGGCGTCGGATATGTCGGACTGACAGGTGGATTTCAGGAAACGACCTCCGCCGAATTGACGGCTGCTATCAAAGATCTGCAGAAGCAGGGAATGAAGAGCCTGGTTCTCGATCTGAGGGGAAATCCGGGTGGATTGCTGCCGCAAGCGATTGAGGTCGTCGGAAAATTTGTTCCGAGCGGCCAGACCGTCGTTTCAGTAAAGGGACGTGCGGCGTACGCGAAAACTCAGGAACTGCGATCCAAAGGCGGCCAGATCGAGAACTTTCCACTTGTCGTAATGATCAATGGTGGTTCGGCGTCGGCTTCGGAAATTGTGGCCGGAGCGATCCAGGATTACGGTCGGGGCGTTGTTGTCGGAACGGAAAGTTTCGGCAAAGGTCTGGTCCAGCGTGTCTTCCAACTTCCATACGACACGGGGTTGACGCTGACGACCGCGCGTTACTACACGCCTTATGGACGTTCTCTGCAGCGTGATTACTCGAGTGGGTCGATCTACGATTATTACTCGCATCAGGATGACCCGGCCCCGGCCTCAGAGGATGCAAAGCCGAAACCGGTTGGCAGTCCGGTGACCACGGCTAACGGCCGCGTGTTGTACGGCGGGCGTGGAATTGAACCGGACGTCAAGGTCGCAGCGGTTGAGTACAACGCACTTCGATTTCGGATCAATGATGCCGCGTTCTACTTTACTCGTCAGCTTGTGGCAGGAAAGATTGCCGGTTTTGAGAATTATAAGGTCGACCGCCAGAGCTATAGTTTGACGCTAGCTCCGGGCGCGTTTGCAGATAAGCGACAAACTATTCGAAGCATTTCGTGCTTTTACAGTCGCGGAAAAGAAGAGCGGTCTTAGCGTCGAAAATATCGACGCTCAGGGAGATTTTGCGAGAACAAGACTGCGTGAAGAACTGGCGACGGCGAATTATTCAAACGAAGCCGGCATTCAGGTTCTGCTCGAAGTCGATCCGCAGATATTGAAGGCTATGGAATCTATCCCTGAGGCTCGGCGGATGTTAGAGCGAAACGTTGCTTCAAAGTAGGCAGGCATTTTTTGTATTTCAAGAAAAAGAGACGAACTCGAATTCGGGTTCGTCTTTTTAGTTCTAACAGTTTTCACATAAAATATTTCTAGTGGTATGTACAAGCAGATCGGAATTTTAACAGGCGGTGGAGATGCTCCCGGGCTGAATGCTGTGATCAGGTCGATCGTTCGTACGGCGATCGGTGAGTTCGGCATGAAATGCGTCGGGATCGAAGATAGCTTCGAGGGGATCCTTGGCGAACCGCATACAATGACGCTGACACAGAAGAGCGTCAGCGGGATCCTTCCGCGCGGCGGCACGATTCTCGGAACGCGAAACCGTGGGAGCTTTGTCCAGATGGTTGATGGGAAGCCCTTCTATCCCGAGTTGCCGATCGGCGAGGCGCTCGCGAACCTCGACATTCTTGGTATCGAGGCTCTTCTGGTTCTCGGCGGAGAAGGGACGCTTGCGATTGCGGAACAGTTTCACAAACGCGGATTTCCCGTCATTGGGATTCCAAAAACGATAGACAACGATCTTGCTGCGACCGAGCTAACATTCGGCTTTATGACGGCGATCGACATTGCGACCGAAGCCCTTGACCGACTGCATACGACGGCTGCTTCGCATGATCGCGTAATGATCCTTGAAGTTATGGGAAGGAACACTGGCTGGATCAGCGCTTCACGCCGGACTTGCCGGAAGCGCTGACATCATTCTTATCCCGGAAATACCGTTCTCGTTCGACTCGGTCGCACAAAAAGTTTACGCACGCGAGAAGAGCGGTTCGCGATTTACAAACATCGTCGTCGCCGAAGGTGCCATGGAAGCGGGTAAGAGTGAGATCTATTCGGACGAGAAAGAGCTGCGGCTTGGCGGAATGGGCGATCATGTGCGACACCGGATCGAGGCTATGACGGGGAAAGAGTCGCGGTGTGTCGTACTCGGGCATTTGCAACGCGGAGGAAGCCCGAATGCGTTCGATCGGATGCTTGGGACCAACTTCGGTGCGTGTGCGGTCCGGGCGTTGGTCGGAGGTGAAATAGGAAAGATGGTCGCGCTACAGGCCGGCACTATCGTGACAGTGCCGCTGTCAGAGGCATGTGCAAATATCAAGACTGTCCCGACGGACGGACAACTCGTCCGAACGGCCCGGGACATCGGCATCTCATTTGCCGCAGCGGCGGAGGCAAAGGCAGTAGTATAGAATTTTGTTATGGAAGCAGTAAGGAAAAAACTTCAGGAAGAGTTAGACGGACTTGAGGAAGAACTTCACTTCAAGCTCCCGAAGGAAATACAGAAGGCTAGAGAATTCGGCGATCTTCGGGAGAATGCCGAATATAAGGCGGCGATGGAACGGCAGTCGATCGTTCGGACCCGCATTATGCAGGTGAGACAGAGGCTCGGGGAAGTCGAGTCAATAGACTTGTCGAAGATCCCGACCGATCGCGTGGCTTACGGATCGAGCGTCGTTTTATTCGACCTCGAAAAGGAAGAAAAGATTAAATACCGTCTTGTGACGTCTGAGGAAAGCGATCCGGAGAATGGCTTGATCTCGACCGTCTCACCGATCGGCCAGGCGCTGATGGGCAAGGAAGAGGGTGATGAGGTAAGGGTGATAACACCTAACGGCGTCCGCAACTTTGAGATCAGCCGCTTGACGACCATTCACGACCAGAAGAGTTAGGTTCAGTGGTCAGTGGTCAGTGGTCAGTGATCGAGTAATCAGTTTGCTTATGAAGCAAATCCAGCGACCACCGACACTGGCCACCGAACCACCGACACTGATCACCGACCTCCGACCACTGACCACTATGCTAGGAGCAAGTATAGGCCGAGGTGCGATGCGTATCATCAACGCGATGGTTCGGGCTCTTGCTGCCGCCGGAGTTCCCCCGAACATCCTCACGGCTATCGGTGTTTCAATTAACATCGCGTGCGCCGTCCTGTTCGGGATCGGAGAATTTTTCCTGGCCGGGGTCGTGCTAATAATTGCCAACGTCTTTGACATGCTTGACGGCAACGTCGCCCGACAGACTGGGAACGTTACGAAGTTCGGGGGCTTTCTGGATTCGTCGCTCGATCGCCTCTCGGATATGGTGGTGTTCCTCGGCATCATGATGTTCTACGCCGGGAATTCGCCGCAACATTCGCTGCTGAATGTTTTCCTTGCCGGTGTCGGGATGATCGCCTCGGTTATGGTCAGTTACACGACAGCGCGTTCGGAAGCGCTGGGGGTGAAGGCGAACGTCGGATTTTTGCAGCGGCCCGAGCGCATAGTTCTCTTGATCATCGGAGCGCTCTCGACGTGGGACTGGAACTCGAATAACTTTTTCTTTAACCGGATGCCGCAGGTATTGTGGGTGTTGGCGATAGGATCGGTCTGGACGCTGCTCCACCGAATGTATTTTATCTGGAAAGAGTTTCGAAGGATCGAAACGGCATAACGTATGTGGCAATGGCTTGACGGATTGTGGGCGTCGCTCACGATGACGAATATATTCTATGGAACCGCCCTGTTTGTTGTTTCCATGATCGTCAGTCTTCTGATCGTCGGCGTGGTAATAGTGCGAATTCCGGAAAATTATTTCAGCTCACATTATCAACATGACTTTTTGCCAAACAGTCCATGGCTCACGCGCTGGGGTGCCGTGGTCGCCAAGAATATCGCAGGCCTGGTGTTGGTGATCGCCGGAATTGTGATGTTGATAGGCCCCGGGCAGGGTATTCTCACGATTCTGATCGGCCTGATTCTAATGGACATACCGGGCAAACGCCCGCTCGAGGCTCGTTTGATCAAAAGGCCTGTAATTCTTGCAGCAGTAAATCGTTTTCGCGCAAAATACAACAAGCCGCCGCTTGTTATCGACTAGCCCATGGGGATTCTCAGATTATTCAAACGTAAAAGGGTACGCGACGTCTTCGCGGAGCGCCGTGCCCACCTCTCGGCCCACGGCAGGATCTGCGACGGCCGGATCATCGACACCGAGACGAACGGGCGCGGCGACGAGATCGTGTTCTACCTTTACACATTGAACGGTGTCGATTTTGAATCTTCTGAGATACTGGATGAGGAACAGAAACGAGATCCTCTCCGGTATGTGCCGGGTGCGAAAGTCGGGGTTCGTTATGACCCAAAGAACCAGGGAAACTCGATGCTTGTGTAGTTTGGGGATCGTTGATGGTTGATCGTTGTTCGTTGATCGTTGATCGTGGTTCGTTGATCGTTGATCGTCGATCGTGGATCGTTGTTGATGTGCGGCCAACTATCAAATGAACCACGAACTGTGAACCACGATCAACGATCAACGATCAACAATCAACGATCACTCTAAGATGTTCAAGAAAATCCTCATAGCCAACCGCGGAGAGATCGCCTGCCGCATCATCCGGACATGTCGAGAAATGCAGATCAAGTCGATCGCCGTCTTTTCCGATGCTGACGCCGATGCCCTCCATGTCCGAATGTCCGACGAGGCTTATAACATCGGCCCACCACCTTCGAACGAGAGCTATTTGCGTGGTGAAAAGATCATCGAGGTGGCACTGGCGGCCGGAGCGGATGCGATCCATCCCGGATACGGTTTCCTTTCTGAAAACGCCGAATTCGTTAGACAGGTCGCTGAGGCGGGAATCGTGTTTATCGGCCCATCTCCTCAGGCTATGGAATCGATGGGCGGCAAGATATCGGCTAGAAAGATCGCGATTGCGGCCGGCGTTCCGGTCGTTCCCGGCACTACGGAGCCCATCAGCTCCTACGAGGAGGCTGCGGAAATCGCCAGTTCATTCGGCTATCCGGTAATGTTGAAGGCGTCAGCCGGCGGCGGTGGAAAGGGAATGCGTCTCGTCGATGACGAGAATGGCCTGAAGGCCGCGATCGTGGCCGCACAGTCGGAGGCCTTGGCAAGTTTTGGGGATGACGCAGTTTATATCGAAAAGGCGATCCTGCGTCCGCGACACATCGAGATCCAGATCTTCTCCGACACCACAGGAAATCATGTACATCTCGGCGAACGCGAATGCTCGATCCAGAGACGTCATCAGAAGGTTATCGAAGAGGCTCCTTCGCCGATAAATTCGCTTGAGTTGCGTTCTGCGATGGGCGAGTGCGCCGTGCTCGTCGCAAAGGCGGTCGATTATGTAGGGGCAGGTACCGTTGAATTCCTGGTTTCCGATCTCGACAGGTCATTTTACTTTTTGGAGATGAACACCCGGCTTCAGGTAGAGCATCCGGTAACAGAACTCGTGACGGGTATCGACCTGGTACGGGAGCAGATATCCGTCGCGGCTGGTGAGCCGCTTTCATTCACTCAGGACGATATTAAATTAGTCGGCCATGCGATCGAATGCCGTGTATACGCCGAAGATCCGGATAACAACTTTCTACCGTCGCCCGGAACGATCTCGAGGCTCAGGATCCCGCACGGCCCCGGCGTACGGGACGACGGCGGTGTCTACGAAGGGGCTGAGGTCTCGGTCCATTACGACCCCATGATCTCGAAGTTTGCGGTGTTTGGACGCAGCCGGGACGAAGCTCTCGAACGAATGCGGCGAGCTCTTTTCGAGTACGAGATTACTGGGATAAAAACGACGCTGCCGTTTTTCCGTGAGGTAATGAATGACGAGGAATTCCGGAGCGGGGAGTTAGACACCGGTTTTATCTCCAGGTTTATGGAACGCAGGAAGGTGAAGAGTACGTCGCCTGGAGAGGAAACCACTGATATGGCGATCATCGCTGCCGCCCTCAGCAGTGCGAAGAAGAGGAACGAGAATCTTTCTCAGGAGCCGTCGAACGGGACTTCCCGTTGGGTGTTGTACGGACGAGCCGCTCTCCACGATCGGTAATAAAAAAAGAGCGAACATTGCTGTTCACTCTTAAAGGCTTTTTTTTTGTGAGCGGCCAATCTCTTGGCCGCTCTTTTTCTATGTGATTTACGGGTTGGCAATAAAGTCGACGCCAGACAGATTGTCGTGCAACGTAAAACTCCTTGTGTCATCCGCAAAGACGAACTCCTTGTGCGAAATGGTCATGATGTAGAAGCTTCCCGTCTGAGTTCCCTGAACAGTGTAGTACCCGAACGGGTTCGTGATCGCATTGTACAATTCACCATTATGGGCGTCCATAACGACTATCTTGGCCCTTCCGATTCCATTCCCGAACGAATCGACCGCTCGACCGCTGATTGTCGCCGGAGCAGCCGAAGGCTGAAGCTGTGTGTTGTCAAACCTACAGTGAACATATTCGCCCTCCTCTAGTTGAATTACAACATTTCGCAAGCCAACGGTAATCGTGTTGTTGTTTGTACCACCGACCGAACTACACGTGATCCCCGCCAACGTCCATGTCGGTGAGTAGTTGTTCTCGGTGACTGTTACCGTATTGCCCGAGCCAAAACTCGTTATACCCAGGCTATCTATCGTTGCGCCCGCTCGCGGATCGGGGAATGGTTCCGCGACATTGTCAACTAAACTAAATGTAGTGCCAGGGAACAGAGCCTGGGAGGATGTAAATCCGAATTGAAAAGTCGATGTCGTTTGCAGATCTGGAGTAACCACCGTCTTTTCGATCGTGATGAATGCCGGGAAGATCACCGCTGAAGCTGACAGCTGAAGATCACGGCTACCGGAATTGGCACCAGGGAAGTCAACGACAAAGTTGTGATACGGCGAACCGCTGATATTGACCGCTGAGTTCGCTACGCCCCAGTCAGATCTCGTTGAAATGTGTGCACCATACGCGATCACGATGGCCACTTTGTCGGCAGTAAAGGTAATCGTAAAGGCTTTCGAACTGTCTCCCGCCTGCGAACCCGACCGGGTGTATCCACTAACTCCGCTGATCGTGCAACCGAAGCATGAAAAGTTGCCAGGGATCTGCGTAATGTCATCTGCGGTCGCCGGTGTCTGGTCAAAACCGTCCGTTACCTCAGGATCAATCGGAATTGGGAAGGTGGTCGGAGGCGACGTACAACCCGATACACCTACACACGGATCATTCATCACCGACTCTGTCCGATCGTAGCTTGTTATGTAATCGGTCGCGTATTTGCCGCCTTTGGTGTAATCGTAACCGAGGGTGACGGTATAAACAGCACCGATAGTTAAGCCGTCGACCACCAGTCTGATGGGCACTGAATCGCCTTCGAAGTAGTGGGATTTACTTTCGTTTACGTTACCTCTTGTATAGCCGTTGTTGCCCGCAGAGACATTACATTTGATCGGTGCGGCTAGCGGTCCGTTTGCGCATTGTTCAATATCCACGCCGATTGCTTCGGGCGCCAGCATTTTCTGCGCGGAAGTCGAAATTGCCATAACGACGACACACGCGAAAAAAATCACAAAGCGACCTGCCAAAGATTTATTCATTAAACTAAATAAGGGAAACCTCATAAATTTTACTCCTCTCTCGTAAAGGCCCTTTTCGTGGGCTGAAGATTAGCTCGTTGGTTCGCAGAAACATCGAATTGACGAGTGATTCCACAATCGTGAACAAAACTTATCCCTGCCTTTGAGCTCGGGCGAAAAAATCGAATTAAAACCGTGTCTGACTGTTTAACAAAAGTAATACATGAATGTCAAGACTTTTTTCCACAGACCTACCGGCTCCGAAACATGATTTCAAAAGAAACGCTCCTTTCCGGCGATGGCGACGACTCCACAGAGCGTCCAATTAATGGCCGCGACGCCACCGACTAACTATGACCAGAATGGAGGCAGTCTCCTACGAAAATAAAAACGTATGGTACTAGTATAGCACGAATTAGTGGCAATTCCAGAAAAGTAGGTCCATGGCCTCCGGCCCACAATCGAAAATCTACTACCTTTAACCGTAGAGACGTCAGTGGTTTCGGAAACTTGCCATCTCTAGAGATACCATTTTCAGGCGCAAAAATGGCGGGCTGAAGGTCAAATTCAAGCCCGCCAAACAGTACCGCGATCGTGGAAGGTTCCTTTAACGAGCGATCAACTCCGCGACGAAGTTTACGTTAGCAAGGTTGTCGTGGAGAGCAAACGATCGGACGTTGTTGGTAATAGTATAACGTGATGTGTCGAAGGCAGTGAGCACGTAATAGTGCGGGACTTCTAATCGCGTGAACGAGTAATAGCCAAAGTTGTTTGTCTTAGTATAAATCGTTTCACCCGTTGTCGCGTCGTGGAGGGAAAGCATAACGCCCCGGACGGCCCTGCCTCGCCCATCGGCGACTCGACCTTCTACTGTGGCTTCACCCGCCGTTGGTGCCAGCTGTTCGCTGGTAAACGTGCAGGTTACCGATTCTCCACTCTCGACCATTATGTTTGCCCGACGATTTGCGAGGTCTACGGTGGTGTTCGGAATATTCGGGGAGTCGCCGGCTACCTCGACACACTCGACTGACATGAGTCGCCATCCCTGGACCTCGTTTTCAGTTACTACTATCATCTGTCCACTCTCGGGTACCTGAGGATCAGTGAATTCCTGATTGTTGAGCAATGAAAAGCTTGGCGTCGGAATGTTGACGGCCGCGTAAGGGAAGGAGGTTGTTGAAGATGTGCCGCCGCTCGAACTCTGAGCACGCTTCTTGATCGTGATTCGGCCGTTGATAGGCGCTGGAGAAGGCGTGGGCGTAACGGTTGGTGTGGGTGTGGGTGTCACAGTTGGCGTCGGGGTTGGAGTTGGCGCCGGCGCACCGGTAACCCATGAATAAAGAAGTTTGTTGGGCGATCCCGCACCGGTGTTTGTCAAACCGCCGTTCGTTGTTGCATTCATCACGGCCTGTCTGGCAGTCGTCGAACTAGCCGTTGGGTTAGCCCCGCGATAGATCGCGACGACTCCCGCTACCATCGGAGCGGACATCGATGTACCGTTTAGCTGGCGTGTGGCTGAGTCGCTCGATATACCGGCCGATATGATTTCGTAGCCGGGAGCAAAAACATCAACGCAGGAACCAAAATTAGAAAACAGAGCTCGATCATCGCCTTGGGCGGTCGCACCGACCGTAAGGGCGTTCGGTGTACGAGCAGGCGTGAATGAGCAGGCATCATAGGCACTGTTGCCAGCCGCGATCGTGTAGACGATTCCCGACGCTATGGAGTTGGTGATCATGGTCTCCAAAGCAGAGGACGAACCTGCTGCGGTAATACTGATATTGGCCACGGCAGGATTGATGCGGTTCGCCGTTACCCAATCGATTCCCGTCATAAGATCCGAAATCGTACCGTTGCCGCCGCACGGCAAGACCCGAACCGAGTGCAGAGAGACATTCTTTGCTACGCCATAGGTTGCGCCACCCACGATCCCTGCGACGTGAGTTCCGTGACCGTTACAGTCAATTCCGTTCTGGCCGTCATTCAACGCGTCAAAAGCGACGCTCGCACGACCGCCAAATTCCTGGTGACTGACACGGATTCCCGTGTCGATAACATATACGTGAGCTCCTGCTCCGGTTTGAAGATAACTGTAAGACGAATCCATCGGCAGATTTCGCTGGTCGATGCGATCGAGGTTCCAAACCGCATTTGTCTGTGTTTGGGCGACCGAAATCACGGAATCTTCCTCAACAAACTGTACGCGCTCACTTCGACTTAGCTCTTCGGCCTCGGGTGCCGACATTGTTGTGGAATAACCCTTGACCGCGTTTGAATAGATGTCGCGGATCTTGCCACCGTATAGCGACGAAAGGAACTGCGCCTCTGCTTCGACCTCAACGCCGACGGCGTTACGCCCGACGAAATCTTCGTTAAGAATCACGATATACTGATTGGGAATCGGTTGACTGGTTCGGTGAAACTTGGATTGATGGCCTGAAGTTTTGAGGGGAAGAAACATGCCCGCAGCCATGAGGGCGACAGCGAAAGCAAGGGAGAGGACGATAAGTTTTTTCATGTAAGTAACTCCAGTGCGGATTGAAATTCGGAAGGCCGAGGTGCCTGTATCGGAGTGGAAACGTGAGGTGGACGAGGACGTCCGTTAAACAAGATAAAACAATGCCTATCTAGTGTCAACATTATTTTTTCAGAATGAACGACATTTCGGTCATGCTGACCGAGAATGACGAAAAAACTGAAAAGGCGGTCGGTTTTGCGCCGATCTCAGCTAGAAACAACCAATGTTCACAACCTGCTTAGACGGTAGCGACAACTCGGAATCGTGGGTTTAGACTCTCACTCTGCGGTGGATGGAAGTGACGTAAAACAAAAAAAGGATCCGTCCTGTATCGGACGAATCCTTTTCAAACGAAATGGAGTAGAAATGTACCGCAAGCGGTAGCTTAAAGTGCTTCGACGAAGTCAAAAGACGCGAGTTCGTCAATTAATGTGAAGGATCTCGTATCAATCGAGAAGGTGTAGCTTTTGTCGCGGATCGTCATTGTGTAAAACACACCAACTTCAATATCCTCGAATCTGTAATAGCCAAAGCCATTGGTCCGCGTCGTTTTGGATTCACCCGAGACAACATCCGTCAGGGTTAAAGTCGCACCGTAAATTCCTCGGCCGTTGACCGTCAGCGTGCGACCGGAAATTGTGGCGTGCGCCGCGCTCGGGGCGAGTTGGGTGTTCTGATAAGTGCAGACAATCGATTCACCGGATTCGGCGATGATGACTACCTTTCGGTTTGGGAAATCTATAGTGGAATTCTGGATGCCTCCCGTCTCGACGCATGTTAGGTCTAATAATGTCCAATTTCCCAATGACAATTCAGTCACGGTTATGGGATTGCCCGAACCAAATGCGGTGATGTTTGCATTGATGAACCGATCGGGGCCAATTGTGTTTAAATCAACAAGATTGAAATTGGGCATTCCCAAACCAGTGGAGCTGAATCCAAACTGTTGAGTCGTAGAGGTGCTTCCGTCGAGCGCGAACGCTTCCTTGATAATTGTAACCTTCGCGCGGTTTGTGCTTGCGCAGTCCAGGGCGATATTACCTATTTTGAATGCATCGTTGGTTCCACCCACGGCGGCCGCAACAACGAGAACGTTCCCAGCCTTACCCGCGCTGTTGATATTGGCCCACCTCGCGGAACTACCGCCGCTGTTAGTTTCGCTCGGGCCGAAATTGGTGAGCAGAGCGTCGCTCAACGTCAGATGATTGATATACGGATTAGTTCCGCTCCCGATCCAGACGGTAATGTCGCTATCGGTATCTACCGAGTCTAAGTAGATCTGATCGATGACCACGTCTTGATCGAACTCGAAAAGTACGTAATCTCTTCGAGTTCCAACATTGTCGACACGATGCGAGCTGCCTGTCCCGTCTTCGCTTGAGTTGGTGACGCCCAGACCCGAGCCAAACGCACCGAGAAAAGCAGTCTGCCATGAGGAAAGCTCCTTGCTGAACGCGCTCGCCTTTAGCTGTACTCCCCCCTGGGCGTACGCACGGATATTTCCACTTGAACCGCTAGTACCGGAATTGCCGGTTGTCGGGATCTTAATGTCACGACAAGGTGTCGTTATTTCGTCGATCGTGGATGAACCCGGATCGAAAGAATCGAGTAGCTCGATTTTTTGTGCGAAAGACACAGTTGCTGCGTTTCCAAAAAGCACGGCTGTGATTAAGGCGTGCGCTGCGAATTTCTTAACAGCCGATTGATACATATGTTTACTTACTCTCCTCAAAAATAAAAAAACTCCCGTACACTTGAGATCAGTGCCTGCAGGAGTTTTTACCGTTATGTGCGGTGAATAGCGCCAATCCTATCCGGATTCCATCAAAAGTCAAGGCTTTTTTTTGCCGGACAGAGGTGGCAGTAAATGGCTTTACGGTTTAAATTTAGTGTTATGGAAGAGTTACTAAAGCAGTTCGTGGGAAAAAAAATAGATGTTTCGTGCGGAGCGACCGCAATTTTTAGGGGAACGGTGCAGAAAGTGCAGGACGGGGTCCTTTTCCTCGTCGACGAAGAGGCCGGCGCAGTGTTCCTCACTATCGACAAGATCGCATCTGTTTGCGAGTGCAAAGACAATTCCGGGCGTCCCGGCTTCGTAGGCTGAGAGGTTTTCCCGTTTTCCCGCGACAATGCGCAGAAAGGCCCGGAACATTGCGTCCCGGGCTCTCGATTAAGCTTCAGTCGTGAGTCTTTTGAGAGACAATTATTGCGAGACCTGATCTGAATTATTGGGTAAGCGTCGGAAGCCGACGATTCGGTTTCCCCAATATCCGTCAAACCTCGAATAAGTAATCCCCTTGCTCGACGAAGCATGATAGAAACCATGTTCATCGGCGACGATCCCGATGTGACCAAGACGATTCAGAAAAACCAGCGTTCCAAACTTAAATCTCTCATCCCCTGTGACCGGCTCAGACATCGACCATAGGCCGCGAGCACTCTGTCGGGTAAAACTGATACCTGCATCGTTGAAAACTGCCCATACAAACCCGGAACAGTCATAGCGATTCGGGCCGCTTGAACCGTAGCGATAGGGAATACCAAGCCGGGATTCGATCCCGTACATGATCGCCGACGAGATCGATCCGCTATAAACATGACGTCCGGCCGCCAGCGACGCAGCCGCGGCGTTCATAGCGAGGGACGATACCGTCTTTTTTACCAACGGTTGTTTGTTCTCAGCCGGGGGGACGACAAGCGTGTTTACTAGAGCCGGGCGACTTGACGGAGCGTTTGACGGTATTGAAGAAGCTAAAGATTTAGTTTTATCTGTCGTTAATGCAGGGCTGGGAGGTTCGTTCGTAGGCCGGCTGGAAATTGTCTTAGCGATACGCGGCCGCTCTTGAGCGGCACCGGTCGAGGTGAAAACGAAACTAGTAACTAAAGCACAGAACGACAGATATAAAATCTTCTTCAAATTTTTCAAAACATATACTCCTGAATTTTTTTCTTAGCAGGGCGAGGCCGGAAGGGGCAATCTAAGCGGTATGAGTGAAGAGCAAAGGAAAACGCAAATTCGGTTTCGCCGAATTTCGGACCCGCTTGCTCGATATGAATTGCTCTTTGCTTATTGTTGCCCGAACTACTTTTTGTAGTTCCCAAATCCGAATCGAGTTGCGGCCGGGGCCGCATGTTCGGATTTCAGCTAAAAATGAGGGTAACACTCGAGAGCGGCGGCTGGCAAATGCAATTTGCTATTAGGGATGTCGGAGCGACTGATCCCCAGCAAACATCGGGGCTTTCTAATTTAAGTTTAGAAAAGCCCCGCTGCTCCCTTCCTGCCTATTGCCCTCAGTTGTCTTTCGTATGCGAAGAAAAAGTCACAATGAAACATCTTCTCCAGAAAAAGAAATGCCCGGGAAAAATCCCGGGCAAAAAAATGATTGTTTTTTTAGCTTAAGCTGAGAACGAAGTTCCGCATCCGCAACCGCCGGTTGCGTTCGGATTTTCAAACGTGAACCCCGAACCCATCATGTTCGATGTGTAATCGATCGTTATCCCGTTCAGGTACTGGGCGGAGAACATATCGACAAACAGCTTAATGCCGTGTTTCTCAACTATAAAATCGCCCGACTTCGATTCTTCCTCGATATTAAGGCTGTACTGGAAGCCCGAACACCCGCCCGGCACTACGCGTACGCGAAGACCGGAAGTTTCCGGTAGGTCTTCCTCACCGGCGAAAAACGTCTTGATCTCTTTGGCGGCGTTCTCGGTCACCGTCAATTCCACGGTTGGGGTTGCAACTGCTGACATCGTATTGTAGGCCTCCTGCAAAAATTTGGATTCGCCTTTACAGCGAATCCTTACATTAATTTCGATATTACCGCATATTCAGATGAAAGCACAAGGTTCCCGGGTTTGCCACGGTCATTTCGCCCGGGCACGGCGCCCGCCGCAACTAAGCAAAAGGAAAAGCATAGAACGAGTTGTCCTCCGAGTGTGGGACTAATCAATGTCTCATGGACGGAGTCTTCAGAAGATCTGTTTGCAAGTTTCCTCTGCGGATGCGGCTAAACTCGGATCTCGGATCTTTCAGCGTACGGCAAAATCGTGCTTCACGTAAGATCCAAGATCCGAAATCGATCCGCGGCTACTAGTCGGGTTTCCCCGTCAGATTTTGGCGTCGAATCATCCATATATCCTGATCACCTGACCCTCCTGCTCGATTCGACATAAAGTAAAGCTCGGTCGCGTCAAACGAAAGCGCGGCTCCTCCGTCGATCGCTGTGCTGTTCACCACGGCTCCTAAATTGACGGGAGTTGACCAGGGGCACGACGTGCATTCGCGTGTCGATGTATAGATATCCACGCCCATCCCCCCGGGCCGGTTTGAGTCGAAAAATATTTCAAGACCGTCTCGCGCCCGGATCTTTGGGCGGATCTCGTTGAAGGTCGTGTTGAACTCGAGAACAGGAGTGGATGGGGCGAACGTCCCGTCCCATTGCTGTTCGGCGACATATATATCGCCGAAACCCATCCCGCCCGGCCGGAGGCCGCTGCTGTAGTAGAGATAGAGCGTGCCGTCTTCGTCCTCAAACAGTGACGGTGACAGGTCAGGCCCCGGACCGTTTACCTGGCAGCCGAGATTCTGCGGCTCGCCCCATTCGGTGAAGTTCTTCTTATCCAGTCGTCGTGAGATGTAGATGTCGATGTCGCCGCAGCCGCCCGGCCTGTTGCTAATGAAGTACAGGTATCGCCCGCTGATGCTCAACGCGGGACAACCCTCTATGTATGCGGCGGTATTAATATCATCTCCAAGCGACTCAGGAGTGCCCCAGGGCGAATCGAGGGTGTCGCGATGAGAGACATACAGATTCTGCGTCGCTCGAACCGAAGTTCGACATAAAGAGCAGGTCGAGGCCGTTCTTCGCGAGAAACGGACATCCGTCAAACCCGGACGTGTTGATCGTAGACCCGAGGTGAGCGGGCACTGACCATTCCGAATACTTTTGCGCCGCGACCGGGATCGGGATCGCGATCGCGCTGATCAGAAATGCCGCCACTGCAATGAGTGCCTGAAATCGTGCCGATCCGAGAGTCGCGGATCGTATATTCGTTAAGTATTTTGTGCTGTACATTCTTCATTCCTCCGTTTCGATTTTTGTATTTTCGCGGGCGGCTTCTGTGCTACCCTATCCGTAAAACGCGAGAACTGGGTGGGAATTGGCGGACGCTGGAGAGAAATAGTTGGCGGCGGTCTGCCGTTTCTTCACGCTCCGACGTGTGCGCAATACGATCAGGCGATCTTCAGCGCAAAACTTCTAAATGGACGAGCACGGACAGTTGCACATTACCCAGATGCTTCTGGATTGGAGCGATGGTAACGAAGCCGCTCTCGAGCGGGTGACGCCGTTGGTCTACGGTGAACTGCATCGACTGGCACATCACTATATGAATCGCGAGCGACCTGGCCACACCTTGCAAACTTCCGCCCTCGTCAACGAAGCATTTTTGCGTCTGGTTGATCAAAGAAACGTTAAGTGGAGTAACCGTGCACACTTTTTCGCGATCGCCGCGCAAATGATGCGGCGCATCCTCGTCGACTATGCGCGCAGCCATCTGTACGCAAAGCGCGGCGGTGGCGCGGTCCATGTCTCGCTCGATCATGCGGGGCTGGTTTCGAATGAACCGACAGCGGAAGTGGCGGCCCTCGATGAAGCATTAACGAAATTAGAATCGATCGATCCACAACAAGGTCGTGTTGTGGAGCTGAGATTTTTTGGCGGGCTGACGATCAAGGAGACGGCCGAGGCAATGGGAATCTCGGTCGATATGGTCAAGCGAGAATGGAGTACGGCCAAAGCCTGGTTGTACCGGGAGATGAGCGCTAGTGTCGATTAAAAATCCTGAACGCTGGGAAGAGGTGAAAGGCATTCTCTATTCGGCTCTCGAAATGGAGCCGGAGAAACGCGTGTCGTTTCTTGACGAGCGGTGCGGAGACGATGTCGAGCTCCGAAAGGAAATCGAATCCCTGATCGCCGCTCACAAGGAAGCCGGCGGCAGCCTTGAATCTCCCGCGATCGAGCTGATGGCTGAGACTGTCGTAAGTGGTAACAACCACGATCTTGTCGGAGGTTCGCTTGGAAATTACGAAGTCATTGAGATGCTCGGTGGGGGCGGAATGGGCGAAGTTTATCTCGCCCGGGACACTCGCCTCGACCGTAAAGCGGCGATAAAGCTACTTCCCGATTCACTTACTTCAAACCATCAAACAAGGCAGAGGTTTACGCAGGAAGCAAAGGCCGCCTCGGCCCTGAATCATCCGAATATCATAACCATCTACGAGATCGCATCGCACAACGGATACGATTTCATCGCGATGGAATACGTCGAGGGTGAGACCATTCGTGATCTATT
Source organism: uncultured Acidobacteriota bacterium (assembly GCA_963772405.1). Lineage (GTDB taxonomy): Bacteria > Acidobacteriota > Blastocatellia > Pyrinomonadales > Pyrinomonadaceae > OLB17. Next base: position 189,940 of record CAVYWT010000001.1, read on the forward strand.
AGAGCGCGGACGCATTGAAACCCGGAGAGCTGTCGAATTGTGCGCCGCAGGCCGCAGCGGGTATTGCCGCCGCGCATCAGGCAGGAATCATTCACCGTGATATCAAGCCCGAAAACCTCATGGTGACGCGTTCGTCGCAGCTCAAGATCCTGGATTTCGGTCTTGCCAAACTGGTTGAGCAGCGCCCAAATCTCGCGGATTCGAATTTGCCGACGGTGGGCTTGCCGCGAACGAATGAACGTGTCCTAACCGTGCCCGGAACGATACTCGGAACCGTCGCTTATATGTCGCCCGAACAAGCCGAAGGGCGCCCGCTCGACTCGCGAACGGATATCTTTTCACTGGGCGTCGTGTTTTACGAAATGATCACCGGGAAGCGACCTTTTGATGGGAAAACGGCCATCGACACTCTTCATTCGATCATCAATTCTGAGCCGCAGCCCGCACGGGATCTTAACGTGCAGTTGCCGGTTGAAGTCGAGGACTTGTTGGCGAAATCGCTTGCAAAAGATCTGACCGAGCGTTACCAGCACGCGGGCGACTTTGAGCTGGATCTTCGGCGCTTTAAGCGTGGCATGGAAAGCGGCTCACTGCCGAGCGTGCGAAGTTTGCGGTTAAGCAGCAATCGTAAAAACGGCATTTCGCCGGTTTGGTGGCTTGCGGCTGGGGCGGTTCTGTTGGGCGTTATTGGTTTCTGGGCTTATTTCAATCGTGGCCCCTCGGCTACGTCGCCCGCCAGGACACCTGCCCTAGCTAACACGACCCTGTCTCCTTTGACGGTAGATCCTGGATTTGAGGGAGAGCCGACATTTGCGCCCGATGGACAGACCATCGCGTACGTTTCGGACCGGACTGGGAACTTTGAAATATTCCTTCGGCAAATATCCGGCGGGCCGGATATAAACCTTACGAATAATCCGGCCGACGATATGCAGCCGTCGATCTCTCCCGACGGCAAACAAGTCGCGTTCGTGTCGTCGAGAAGCGGCATATCCGACTGCCTCTGTTTCTTCATATACGGCACCGATCAGCCGTTGATGGGTGGAGCGATCTGGGTGATGCCGGTCTTCGGCGGCAGCCCGCGAAAGATCGTTGAGACGGGCACGTTTCCGTCATGGTCACCGGACGGCAGCTCGCTGATCTTTACAAAAGGCCCGTGGTACGGACAAAGCATTTTTCAGGTCCCTTCGAATGGCGGCGAGCCGCGCGAGATTCCGATCACCTTGAAAAAAGCCGCGCCATTTTTCGCGTACCCAAGCTTCTCTCCGGACGGCAGCCACATCTTGTTCGAAGCGGCAAATAACATCTTCGTTGTAGGCTCAGATGGAGGCGACGCGCGACTTGTCGTTGAGGGTAAGCATCCGGTTTGGAGCTCGGACGGCAGCTCGATCTACTACACGAACGTCGAGGCCGGGAAGAACTACACACTTTGGCAGGCACGTTTCTCGATACAAGAAGGAAAACTTGTCGGCGAACCATCTCCGCTGACCGTTGGCCGCGGCCGCGACACTCAGCCTGCGGTTTCGCGCGATGGCAAGCTGATCGCGTTTTCTGCGCTCGACGTTTCATTCAATCTTGAAACGATGCTATTCGACGCCGAGACCGCGAAGGTACGGGACACTCCTCGCCCCCTTACGAGCGGCAGCGACCTGATCTATTTTTTTAGCACGGCGGCGACCGCCGAAACGGCGGTATTCGATTCGCATCGCGGCGCGAGTTCATTTATCTGGAAGGTCGATGAGGCGTCGCCGTCCGTGCAATTGACGTCGGATCCGGCATTCGACGATAACTTTCCCGAGGTTTCCCCAGACGGGAAGACGATCGCGTTCAATCGCAGTCTGCCTGATCAGCCTGATGCACCAGGCGACCTGTGGTTTATGGAAGCTGACGGAGGCAACCCGCGCATCGTGCTGGAGAAGGCCGGTTTTGTCGGCTGGCTGCCGGATGGCCGTGCGTTCACTTATTACTCGATGAAAGACGGTCAACTTTATTCATACGACCTGTCGTCGAAAACAGGGAAGCAGCTAACGAATGAAAAAGGCGTTTATGCGAAAGGCGTCCCGTCGCCAGATGGGAAGTGGGTCGCGTTTATGAGCATCGCGACCGGCAACATAGACATCAAGGCTGTGCCTATAGATGGTGGAGAATCGATAAGCGTGGTCGCGACTTTGCGACAGGATTTCCATCCCGTGTTTTCGCCTTCCGGAAATTGGCTTTATTTCCAGTTGGATCATAAGAACATTTACCGGGTACCCGGCCCGGCCCAAAGCTGGCGAAAAGCAGAGCCTGAAAAGGTTACGGACTTTCCGGAGTCGGGCCTTTTTCTCGAAGATCCCCAAATCTCAAGTAACGGCCGTAAACTCATCTATTCAAAACGAAGAACTGCGGGAGATATATGGTTGTTAGCGTTGAATAATTAGGCGCGGCCGTGCCACCTGCTCCTTACCGACCGCGCGACAAAATGACTGACCCCGGTTTTATTGCCTAGATTGAGATCTAACTCGCGATCGCTGGTTGCATCTCAGAGACTCACCGAAGGGTGAAAAGGACAAAGACGAGGATGATCACGTTGACTGCGGCAGCGGCGAGCGAGATCAGAACGCGATTCCGGATGTAGTTGCTTCGTTCGGTGTCGCGATAAGAGGCAAGAACGTCATCATCGGCGACGACGGCCGTTGGGTTCGTGTAGGAGCGGGTTCGGAGCGCCCCGTACGTCGCAAAGAACATCGCCCAGAATGGAATCGCCAGAAGGTAGGCCTTGACCCGATCGGAGATGTCGGCTGCCAATCCAACCCATTCCGCGATCGCGTCGGGTGTGACTATCGCCACGATCCAGGATAGTACGTTTACAGAAAGTCCGATGACGATTATTAGATAATACGTCCGTCGTGCGTGATCGCGGTCCGTGAAATCCGAGAGACCACGTCCTGCATCTTCCTTTATCCGTTCGTACATTGGTTACTTCGCCCGCGACATGATCACGAGCTCGGGTTTCATCGCCTCGATCGAGACCTGGCGGGCGACTTCTTCGGCGACGTGTCGAAACGCAGCGGATTGAGGTGAATCGGGGAATGAAACGACGACCGGAACGCCGGTGTCGCCGCCTTCGCGAACTTCCATTCCAAGCGGCACCTCGCCAAGAAAATTAAGGTTATATTCGGCGCACAATTTCTTTCCGCCGCCGCGGCCGAAGATCTCGTAGCGATTACCTGTATCGGGTGCGATGAAGTACGACATGTTCTCGATGACGCCGAGGACCGGTACATTCACCTGCTCGAACATCTTCACGGCCCGGCGGACGTCCGATAGTGAAACTTCCTGCGGCGTAGTGACGAGCACAGCGCCCTGGACGGGCACGAGCTGCGCCAAACTTAATTGCACATCACCGGTTCCGGGCGGCATGTCGACGATCAGATAATCGAGTTCGCCCCAATTCACATCGGAGAGAAACTGCCGTACCACTCCGTGCAGCATCGGGCCGCGGAGGATCATCGGTTTATCGGGCGGGACGAGCAGGGCCATCGAGATCATCTTGATACCGTGCGCCATTGCGGGAATGAGCTTGCCATCGGCGACCTCCGGCTGATCGCCGCCCGCCCCGAGCATCATCGGGACATTCGGTCCATAGACGTCGGCATCCATCAAACCGACCTTTGCTCCGTCCGCCGCAAGTGCGACCGCAAGATTGACGGCGACGGTCGATTTGCCAACGCCGCCCTTGCCGCTCGAGACGGCGATGATGTTTTTAACGCCGGGTATCGCGACGTTGTTGGCGATTCCGCGGCCCTGCGGCACCTCGGCGTCCATCGTGACTTTCACGCTGGTCACACCCTCGAGTGCACGGACGAGTTCAGTTGCCTCCGATTCCATCTGCTCCTTGACGGGACACGCGGGGGTCGTCAGCACGACGCGAAATGCGACGTCGCCCCCGCTGATCTTCAGGTCGTGAATAAATCCGAGTGTGACGATATCCTTACGCAGATCCGGGTCGATGATCTGGCCGAGGGCCTTCAAAACTGTCTCTTCTGATACTTGACTCATGTATTCCTGTATTATGTTGAAAGATGAATTGTAGCAAATACGCCGCGAGAGGCGTTATCCGGGACATAAATAACCCTTGCCGTTCGATCACCTAACCGATGAATTCAGCCGAAAAACTTAATTACCATCATATACATTCAGGCGGAACGGCGTATTATCGCCAGCCTCGTGGATTGATTTCTGTTCGCGGCGGCGAAGCAATTCAGTTTCTTGACGGGTTGATCACGAATGACGTTAAGGCGCTTGAGGACGGAGCTCAGATGCTGGCGGCGTTCCCGAATGCTCAGGGCCGGCTGCTCGCTTTGGTTCGCGTTACTCGCAATGGCGAGCGTTTCTTGATCGACACCGAAGACGCGACGAGAAAGACGGTTTTCGACAATCTTTTTCGCTTTACGATGGCGGGCGACTTTTTTGTTGAAGATCTATCAGACGAATATCGGTTGATACGAGTATTTGACCGGTCATTCATTCCGATCACTCCGCCGTTCATCGAATTTGACACGAAATCCGGTACCGAGTACTTTGTGCATCGCGAAGATGCGACGGATTTCGTAGGCGAGCTTAAGTATCTCGAAGCGGTGGAGATATCTGACGGGCTATTCGAAACTTTGCGAATCGAGAGCGGCATCCCTCTCTCTGGCGTCGACATGGACGAGAAAACGATCGTCCCAGAGATCGGTCTCGAAGAAATGATCTCGTACACCAAAGGATGTTATATCGGTCAGGAGATCATTGCCCGGATCCACTTTCGGGGACACGTCGCGAAACGCCTGACGGGCATTACCGCCTCGCAGCAGAACATCGCGGACGGTAGTCTCAAGCCGGGCGTCGAAATATTATCTAAGGATGGCAAAAATGCCGGCCGCCTCACGTCCGTCACGATATCGCCGAAATTGCAGATGGCAATTGGGCTTGCTTACATTCGTTACGAACACCTTTCGGAGGGGACTGAGTTGTTGGCGGGCGGCGCGCCAGTTAAAGTGGCACAGCTTCCATTTATTTAGAAGAATGACGGCAGACGTGAGAACAAGATGATGATACATCGAGCCTTTGCAGTACTTATTTTTCTTTCGACACTTTTTTCAGCTTCGTGCGCGAAACCACCTGAACCTTCTTCATCCGCGGGCGCGTTGACGGTTAGTAGTGCTCTCGCGGCGCGACCATTCGCACGTCACACACTGAATGCTGCGGGTGCAAATTATTTGAATGAATTTTTGCTTCCTGAAGTGCGGGCCCGTCTTGATGAGGAACCGGTCGGCGACGCCGATGGCGATTACGATCCCTCGGCGATCGATCTCGGAACCTCGTCCTCCGATCAACCCGCCGGTGAACCGTCCGGCGAGGCACAGACAGAAGATACGCGACAACCTGGGACGGAACACGACGAAGGTTCTTTTCCTGCTGAGGCCCGGCTCGATACGCTGAAATATTCCTGGGCGAGAAAAGCCTTTGGTGAGGCGGTAAAAACGAATCCGGCAAATGCCGGGATCATTGTGCTGTACGTCGATGAAAATTATTACGATGTTGCGCGGCTGATGAGATTTGTCGAAGAGGGCCGCGACCGGATCGCCGAAATGTCCGCCCTCGGTGGCGAGCGGATGCAGGTAGTCTTTGGCGGATACCGTGCTGTTCCGCAGATTGAATTGTGGGTGGTCCCGCCGGGCGGCCCGATGCCGGAACTCAAAACGGATGACAGATCGAAACCGGGCGAAACTGAAAAATAGAAACAGTAGGCTGACACTCGAGCGGGCCGCGTGAATATCACGCGGCTCTTCTTTTTTGGCTGTGGTAACATTTTCGCTTGAATACAGATCAAATAAATATGAACGACGCCGATATCGATCTGCCTAATGCAAAACTTGCATACAGCATCATTCAGTCTCTGCTCGACGGGCATGAAGCTCTCTCCGATCTGCTCGTCTTGATGTCGCACGCACTCGATGAAGACACTTTGAAAGCCCTTACCGCGACAAACGAGTGGGAAAAGTATCTCGAGTCGAAACGGAACCTTGAAAACGCAAAGGCGCAGATCGAAAAATTCACCGAGGCCTTAAAGAAACTTGAAAATGCTTGATCTGATCATAATCGGCGCGGGGCCGGCGGGTATCTCCGCCGCTTACGAAGCAAAAAAAAACAACCTAAATTACGTTGTCATTGAGAAGGGCCTGATAGGAAACACAATCTACAGCTATCCGGTCGGCCTGACAGTGTTCTCAACGACGAATGAGCTCGAGATCGAGCCGGGCGGTCTCGACCCGGCTCGGGAAAAGCCGACCCGCGAAGAGCTCTTGTCTTACTACGTCAGATTCGTCCTGGATAATGAGTTGAATGTCCAGACGGAAGAGACGGTTCGGGAAGTGCGGAGTGAAGATGCGACGCCCGAGCCGTCATTCGAAGTGACAACTGACAAAGCGGAATATCGGGCAAAGAATGTTTTGTTTGCGATGGGAGCGATGGACTATCCGCGAAAGCTCAATGTACCCGGCGAAGATCTGCCAAAGGTATACGATCATTTTCGCGAAACCTATCCGTGGGTTAAAAAGCGTGCGCTGATCGTTGGTGGCGGCAATTCAGCCGGCGAAGCGGCTCTGTTTCTCGCCGGGGAAGGAGCTGACACGACGCTTGCGATCTTTCGAAGCGATTGGGAGAACAACGATCCGAAGCAGGGGTGTATCAAGTATTGGGTTAAACAACCGCTCGAGGACGAGTTGCAAAAGCACTGCCTCAAGTTGTTCTTTCTTGGCAAGGTTCTGGAGATCACGGAGGATGCAGTCATTCTAGAAAATGAGAATGGCGCCCGCGATGTCCTGCCCAACGACGTCGTCTTCATATTGATCGGGGCCGATGCCGATCTGACCATGTTGAGGAGCCTCGGAGTCGACACTACTCCTGGCGGAAAGTACGGCGATGTCCCGGTCTACGACGAGAACACATTCGAAACGAACATTCCCGGCATTTATGTTGCCGGCCACTTCACAAATCAGCGCCATATCAAGGGAGCGATCGACGCATCTAAGACCCTTGTTCCAAAATTGGCGGAAAAGCTGAAAATCAAAAAGGCGGAACCGGAAGCGGTGGCGGGTGGATAGAATCAAAAAGAGGCCGCCTTTTCAGACAGCCTCTTTTTTGTACGAAATGCTGCGATGCCTGCTTACTGTCCTTCCTTCTTTGTTCTTACAAACACTTTCTGGTTTTGGAATTTCTCCGCGATGTTTACCGGGTTCACGTCATAGTTCGTGACGTCGAACACTTCGCTGATTTCGCCGGCCACGGATGTCGTCCACCTGTAGGGTAGCTGCACGCCACCCACGCTTCGATAGTCGGCGAATCTAACCTGGACTTCCGCTGCCTCGCGATCGTCGCCCTTGTGATTGAACCTCACTTTTTCTTTCATCGCGTCCGAGGCCGCGCCATTGGGCTCCTTTGTGCGCACGAACATAATGTTCGGCATCGCATGTCCCTGATAGCTGACCATCACGGGAAGACTCGAGGCCTTTGATAGATAAAGCTTGATACTTGATCCGGCGAATTCCGCATTCACAACATTGCAGGTTGTGCCGTCGATATCGCGTTCGCCGATGAACGTATAGCTCACGTCCATTCCTTCGGGTGCAGTCAGCAATAGTGACAGAGCCGTCCGAAGAAGCTCATTCTGTCGATACGCGGCATGCTCGCCTCCTTTCTCCGGGCCGACTATTATCTTTTCGATCTCTTTCCCATCGCCCTTGCGTACTATCACTTTCTTTCCGTCGGATGCGAACTGGGGTTCCTTGCCTTCAGTCACGACCGTTTCAATCTCCCCATTTCCGGCGTCAACTTTTCTGACGACGATTTTCTTTCCGCCCGGACCCTCACCGATAGCTTCGGCGTTACCTTCACCTCGCATTATGACCACGTCGTGCTTCTCGGTCTTGAGTCCTTCGCCGTCCGGTCCGTCGTGTCGGCCGATCTTCACCATTTTCGAAAGCTTGTCGGGAAGCTGCATCGCGATCTCGGTTTCGCCCTGCTCGTTTCGCGCCGTTCCGTTGACCTTCAGCGTCACGGTCGTGTTTCCCTTAATGATCATGCTGCGAACTTCGGCGATCGATTGCTCGCCGCCGATCGCGAGGCGTGCTTGTCTTATAAGTGCTAAGGCCTTTTCGTCGGATTTAAAAGTTGCTCCGGCTTTTTCCACCAGTCCGCCGAGACCGACACAAAATACGGTCACACCCAAAACTGAAACGATAAATTTTTTCATTATTTGCCTCCGGCTAATAAAAATCTTGGTTCTGCCGAACGAGTTTAGTTAGATCAAACATCTTTAGGAGGATCATTTGAAAAAAGACATCTCTCGTTCGGCAAGTTGATTATCAGCGCCTCGAGAGTACAAATGGTTAAGCTGACGCAAAGAATTTGTTAAGAATGTAAAATGTACTCCAAAACCATAGACAACCGAAAATTGAAAACGGACAATGAGTTCGGATCGATTCGCCCCGCGTATCGATCTTAAGTTTTCTCCGATCGTTTAACTAGATGAAGCGTTCCTGGTTTTCAATCTTGGCCGTCGTCGGCGTGATGGTGTTGCTCACACTCTTTCTGGGGCTGCAGTATAAGTGGCTTTCCGAGGTGACCGAAGCCGAGCGTGAACGGATGCAGAAACGCGTCGAGGCCGATACTGCGAGGCTTGCAGAGGATTTTAACCGTGAGATGCAGGCCGCCTATTACAATTTTCAAACGGATGCCGATGTTTGGAAGACCTCGAACTGGATCGAGTTTAACGAACGGTACGATTTCTGGAAGGAGCGAACTAAGTATCCCGAATTGATCCGCGATATTTATTTTGTCGACAAGCGCAGTGAGATCAAGCCCTTGAGATACGATACCGAGAAACGATCCTTCGAGGCTTCTGCGATAAGCGCCGATCTCGAAAGCCTTATTCCCCGGTTCACCGACGACAAGAAGTTTCAACCCGTCTACAAAGATGCGTATGCCATGGTCGTTCCTATCCATGAAAGCGAAGGCAGGATCGAGCGTGTCGTTCTAAGGCGGACGCAGCAGGGGCCCGATTCGATGATGCGAATGCCGGAAAAATTCGGGTGGCTCGTCGTTCTGCTGGATGAATCGATTATCAAGACGCGGATCCTACCTGAACTGGCCTCGAAATATTTTCCGGATGGCGATTATAGGATCGCGGTCCTCGACAAAATCAACCAACCGATATTTGCGTCCGGCGAGATCACGGCTGAGGGCGACGCGTCGGCGGCGATGTTCGATCTTTCACCCGACAATCTTTTGTTTTTTGCGAACCGCGACGCACTGCCGCGAAGCGGTGAACCAAACAGACGGGCGATCGTGGTTAATGAGCGAGTCGAAAGCCACACGTTCAGCACCCAAACAAATAAAGACAAGACCGGCATGTTCAAAATAGAAATGCAGGGGCCGGGCGACAAGGGCAAACCGCGAACAGCGATGTTCGCGCGTAGTGACGGGACGGGCGACGATCACTGGACACTGCGTGTTCAGCACAACGCCGGTTCCATCGGAGCATTTTCGACGAACGAACGAAACAAGAGTTTCGCGATCGGTTTGGGCCTTTATTTTCTGTTGGTCGGCGGAATAATGGCGATCGTTCTTTCGGCGATGCGTTCGCGCCGGTTTGCCCAACGCCAAATCGATTTTGTTTCGAGTGTGTCGCACGAGTTCCGCACGCCTCTCGCTGTAATTTATTCGGCCGGAGAAAACCTGGCTGACGGTGTGGCCAACGAAGGCGGACAGATAGCTCAGTACGGCGCGCTGATAAAGGGCGAAGGCAAGAAGCTTGCCGATATGGTCGAACAGATCCTTGAGTTTGCCGGAGCCGGCTCAGGCAAACAGAAGTATAGTTTTGCTCCCGTCGATATCGATGACGTCGTGCGTGACGCACTTAGCGCCTGTCGGCCGTTGATCGAATCCGGAGGGTTTGTCGTCGATACCGATCTCCAAAAAGATCTGCCGGCGATCTCCGGGGACACGGCCGCACTTTCAACGGCGATCCAAAACTTGATCGCGAACTCGGTGAAATACAGTAATGGATCATCGTGGATAAGGATTTCGACGGCGAATGGAGCCGGCAGTATAAGGATCGTCGTCGAAGACCGAGGGATCGGAATCACCCGAGGTGAGCTGCGGGAGATATTCGAACCCTTCTACAGATCGAAACAAGTTGTCGATGCGCAGATCAGCGGGAACGGGCTAGGCCTGAATCTGGTGAAGAAGATCGTCGAAGCACACGGCGGCAAAGTGTCTGTCGAAAGCACCATGGGAAGCGGAAGTAAATTTACGATCGAGTTGCCGCAAGCACCGGAGTAGCGAAATGCGTGTTCTTTTAGTCGAAGACGAACAAGGTCTGATAATCACGCTGACTGATCGCTTGCAGAGCGAGGGTTTTTGTGTCGATGTCGCAGTCGATGGCAGATCCGGGCTCGAAAAGGGACTAAACGGAAACTACGACCTCATCCTCCTCGATTGCATGCTGCCTGAGAAGAACGGTTACGACGTCTGCCGCGACCTCCGGCAGAAGGGAATTACGACACCCGTTCTGATGCTGACGGCTAAAGGAGAGACTATCGATAAAGTTCTCGGACTAAAGCTCGGGGCAGACGACTATCTGACAAAGCCTTTCGAAGTGATCGAGCTGCTCGCGCGGATCGAGGCACTTTTGCGAAGAGCCCCGGCGGAGCCGAATGGCCGCTCGCATGACTCCATACGTTTTGGGGATATCACGATCGATTTCAAAAGAGCCGAAGTGTCACGCGGCAGCGATCCTATCGAACTCTCGGCCATGGAATTCAGACTGCTTCAACATTTGATCGAAAATCGCGGGGTTGTCCATTCCCGCGATCAATTGCTCGACGCGGTTTGGGGATACGATGCGATGCCTTCGACACGGACCGTCGACGTCCACATTGCGTGGCTTCGCCAGAAGCTCGAAGCTAATCCGAAACGCCCACACTTTATTCAGACCGTCCACGGAATGGGATACAAGTTTATTGAATAACTGTGAGCTATGAGCTATGAGCTATGAGCTATGAGCTATGAACTATGAACTATGAACTATGAACTATGAGTCGTGAACTTCACAGTTCACAGTTCACAGCTCCCAGTTCACAGTTCACAGCTCACAGCTCACAGCTCATAGCTCACAGTTCACAGCTCACAGCTCACAGTTCACAGCTCACAGTTCACAGCTCACAGTTCACAGCTCACAGTTCACAGTTCACAGTTCACAGCTCACAGCTCGCAGTTCGCAGTTCACAGTTCACAGTTCCCAGTTCCCAGTTCACAGTTCACAGCTCACAGCTCACAGCTCACAGTCCACAGTTCACAGTTCACAGTTCTCAAAGATGGTTCCCACGATTCTGTCGCAAGCGTTCCGACGAACGAATGATCTTGTCCAACAGGTCGAGGGCCTTTCCAGCTTCGACCACGTCAACAACGGGCTTTTCGAACAACGAACTCGTGAGAAAGGCGTGCAGATAGAAACATAGACCTCGTACGGACGGGGCAGGTTCAGTTTGGTCGTCCTTTTCGATGCTGTCTCCGGATTTCTCCGGAAATGCGATGTTATGTCGCAGTCGCGACACGCTCTTCACGATCTTAGCGTCGATGCCTGCGAAGTAGGCGTTGTCCACCGGCCCACCTGCCTGTAGCTTTGCCACCAGCTCGTTATAAGCATCTTGTAGATGTTCGAGGTCTTCCTTGATCTGTGAGGATTTAGCGGCGGCCTGGCGGCGTTCCTCCGCGGTCGGTTTGCGCCCGAGCATCTCACGACCAAGCTCGTCGCGCGCGACCTTTTCAGTTTGCCGGTTAAATTCGTCAATCCTGCGGCCGGCGTTGGCGACCGTGCGGGCTGACTGGGCATCCGCCGTAACGACGCAACTGAGCGCGGTGAAAAGAAAGAGGAGACAATATTCTGTGGACATGCGGAAATAGGCGAAAAAAGCAGCTTTCATCGGGTCTCTCCTCCGGTTGTTTTCGCAGTTTACTCCGCACGACGCACTATGGCAAATGGTTTCCTCCGGGCAATCGAAATCCGGGATCGATTCGGGGTTTGTTCGGCGTCCGAAAAAAATAATCGGCCGGCCCGCGTTACGCCGCGAGTCGGCCGAAGATCGTCGCTCTCCACTATACCGTGATCTAAATAATGGACGAACGCACGCTGGTCGCATCAGCTATTTCCGAACCGGCTTATCAGCCGAGCCGTTCGCCGTGATCATAAGGTCCGTTATGTCGCCATTGACCGCGATCTGGCGAGGATCGAAACTGTATCGTTTCGACGAGACGTTGATGGTGTACATTTGTCCGGTCGGGATACCGGTAAACGTAAAGTAACCAAAACTGCTCGACAGGTCGGTTTGAACCACACCCATCGCGTCGCTGATCGTCACCACGCTATTGAAAACCCCCTGACCCGAGGTAGTAATCAGTCGACCGCGTACGGTCGCGTTCGCCGCCATTTGCAAGACTTCGACCGCACCGATGTCCACCGTCATTCCCTGTGGGCGCGTCACGCCGCGTTGGTCCGTTGTCACGGCACTCGGCGGATTACTGGTCGCGCACGTAAGATCGACGACGCAGTTTTGCCCCGCATTGATCGCCGGCGAGCCGATCATCGGCAGAAACGTCATCCCGAATCCACCGTTGGCGGCCAACGGATTGAGCATTGGGTTTGTGTTCTGCAGATCCGACATCAACCATCCGGTGCTCGTTCCCACATTGCCGATGATATTGTTGCCTTCCGAAGTGATCCCGCCCGTCGAGTTTGTTATATCGGGCGAGGCCGCTGTCCCGTTGTTCCCGGCGACGATGGTGTTGCGGATGAAAAAATTAACATTCGTTGTCCCGCGGTGAATGCCACCGCCGTTATTTCCTGAACTGTTGCCCGAGAAGGTAGAGTTCGTAATGATCTGATTCGTTCCGTTCGACTGCATACCCCCGCCGGTTCCGTTCGGCGCGGTGTTATTCGCAAACGTCGAATTAACTATTCGAACTGTACCGTTAAATTGTCCGCCGCCGCCACCGGTCGTGCCGCCGCTGGTATTTCCCATAAAGGTCGAATTATTGATGTTGACCGTGCTGGTCGAAAAATTCTGAATTCCGCCGCCTGATGAAGTCGTGGCGGTATTATTACTGACGATGCAGTTGTTGATATTTAAAACACTGCCCGTTCCCGAATTGCGGATTCCGCCGGCGTTAGTGGCGGTGCTCTCCGCGATGATCAAATTATTGAGTGTGAGCGTCCCCAGATCATTATAGATAGCTCCGCCGGTATTGTTAGTTCCCGAGCCGACACCGTTGCCGCGTGCCAATTTCAGGTCGTTTATCGTAGCGACTACGCCAGCGATGGTTTTGAAAATGCGGCTCGTCAGATTGCCGTCAATCGTCAGCATGTTCGCGCCCGTACCGTTGATCGTCAGTGTGCCGCTTGCGCCGATAATGATCTCGCCGAGCGTTATGCTGACGGTTTGCGGAGAGCCGAAAACCGTGGCGTCAAAATTCACAATATCATCGCCTGTCGCGTTATTCGCCGCCGTTACGGCCTCGCGCAGAGAGCAATCGGCATCGCATGTTCCATCGTTAGAGTCGGCGGTCTTTGTGACGGTGAATGTAGCTGCCTGGGCCGAATGTGCGGAAAATAATAAAACGAGCGCTATGCAACAAGTTGCAGCAAATCTGATCATCTCGGTTTCCTCCTCAGTTCCTTTGTGATATCGCCGAAGCGAAAGGGCCGCTCGCTGTCGGTAAGAAATAAGCCAGCGAGAGGAATAATTGACTGTATCGCGTTGGGACAGATTCTAAGCGCTGAAGGGGAGCAAAATCAAGATTTGTTGAGCGAATCTAAAACACCGTGTCGCTTGTCGAGCGCTCACGCCGGGCGACACCCGACGCGTAGGCCGCGTCCTCAACCTTTACGGCGACCGCTTCGCCGACGCGGCGATCAAAAACCGAGGGAATAATGTAGTCCGGATGGAGCTCGTCGGCGCCGATGATCTCAGCGATGGCATGCGCTGCCGCTAGCTTCATCGGCTCGTTGATCCGTGACGCACGACAGTTCAACGCTCCGCGGAAGATGCCCGGGAAGCAGAGAACGTTGTTGATCTGGTTCGGGTAATCCGAGCGACCGGTGGCCATTACGGCGACGAGACCTTCGGCATCTTCGGGCATGATCTCGGGGACAGGATTGGCCATTGCAAAGACTATCGGATCGGCGGCCATGTTCTTCAGATCGCTTTGATCGATAACGCCCGGCCCGCTCAAACCGAAGAATACATCGGCGCCTTTTATGACGTCGTGAACGCTTCCGGTCTCTTTCGCTCGGTTCGTGTTTCGCGCGTACCAATCTTTTACCCAGTTCATGTTCTGAGCCCGACCCTCGTAAAGAGCCCCACTTTGATCACAACCGACAATATTTTCCACCCCGGCAGCCATCACGATCTTTGAACACGCGACACCGGCTGCTCCGACGCCGTTCACGACCACCTTTATGTCTTCCATACGCTTACCGACGATCTTTAAAGCGTTGATGAGGGCGGCGAGAACGACGACCGCCGTACCATGTTGATCGTCGTGGAAGACCGGGATATCGAGCTCTTCCTTTAATCTGTCCTCGATCTCAAAACATCTCGGAGCCGAAATGTCTTCAAGGTTTATTCCGCCAAACGCGACCGAAATATTCTTGATCGTCTGAACGATCTCGTGCGGATCTTTTGTATTGAGGCAGATCGGAAAAGCATCCACGCCGCCGAATTCTTTAAAGAGCTGGCACTTGCCTTCCATTACCGGCATCGCGGCGGCGGGACCGATATCACCGAGACCGAGCACCGCCGTTCCGTCAGACACGACCGCGACCGTATTCTTCTTAATAGTAAGATTGAATCGCTTTTCCGGATCCTTGTGAATCGCCTCGCACACACGAGCAACACCAGGGGTATAAGCCATCGACAGGTCCGATCGCGTCTTCAACTGCATCTTCGAGACCACCTCGATCTTGCCGCCGAGGTGCATCAAAAATGTTCGGTCTGATACGTTGACGACTTCGATGCCGTCAACATCATCGAGCGACGCAACGATCTCTTTATCATGAGATTCGCTCGCCGCATTCACGGTGATATCGCGTATCAAGAAGTCTTTTCCGACGCTGACAATGTCGATTCCCTCGATGTCACCACCGGCGCGGCCGATCGCCGTTGTAATTTCGCCAAGCTTTCCAGGTTTGTTATGTATTTTTACGCGAAGTGTAAGGCTGTAACTCGCGTTTGGTGTCGGTGTATTCGTCACAATTACAAAAAGTATGACGAAAAATTTTTTTCGAGGCAAATGAGTGCCCGAATATGGAATTCAAGATGCAGGTCGAAGCAAGCACCGAAAAACACCGTGAATTTTGACGTGTTCGCCTGCGAGGCGGAGCACATCGTACTTGTCGTTTGCCGGGCGCATCTCGATCCGGGATCCTTCGCGATAGTACTGGCGCAAGATCGTGTCTTTGCGTTTGACGGTCACGACCGCACAATCGCCGTCACGCAGATACGACCTGGTCTCGATCACGGCAATGTCACCTTCGCAGATGTTCTTTCCAGTCATGGAATTGTCCGTGATGCGATACGCCCGAACGGATTGTGGCGACAGCTCACCGAGAAGAAACAGCGGCAACGCGAACGAGTTTGCTTCGAATGAAGCCGGTTCATACCCGTTAGTCGGAGCGTCGAGCCATGTGATCTCGAACGAAGACGGCGAAATAATTTCCGAACGCCCGACATCAAGCTTGAAGCTTCCGTTCTCGCGACGGCGTTTCAAAAGTCCTTGCTCCTCGAGAGCCTTGATGTGTTTTGCGATTCCGGCTTTGGACGAAACACCGAGTTCTCGTGCAATAAGTTGGTACGACGGCTCGTAGCCGTGTCCGTCAATGTATCGAATGATGAAGTCGAGGACTTCTCTCTGGCGGCGCGTTCGGGTTGGCACTGTGGGAAAGATTGTAAATCAAAATGGAAGAGTTGTCAGTAGCTGGTTGTTCGTTGATCGTTGATGGTTGATCGTCGATCGTTGATCGTTGATCGTTGATCGCTGATAGTTGCTTGTGGTTCGTGGTTACTGGTTGCGTAGGCCCAACGAACAACGAACAACGAACAACGAACAACGAACAACGAACAACGATCAACGAACAACGAACAACGAACAACGAACAACGAACAACGATCAACGATCAACGATCAACCATCAACGAACAACGATCAACGATCAACCATCGACGATCCATCTGATATAATCATCTCCCGGAGGATCTCAGTTTTATCAGCAGCGTTACAGGGTTTACACAAGGCCTCAAACATAATCAGCTTCGCCGCATCGAACGTCTCGCCACGCGGCGGGTTCCGCCCACACAGATCGTCTCGCAAGAGCTCGCCCGCCAGATGTCGGAGATCTCACTCGAGACGGGCCGACAGATAGGCGTACTAATCAACAGAAAGGGCCAGGTCGAATACGTCATGGTCGGAAACGCCAAGCAGATCCAAATGCCGGACTTTGGACGCTCGCGTGTTGCGACAGAGCGTTTTAGGGGATTGCGATGCGTTCATACACATCTCCAGAATGAAAAGCTGACGCAAGACGATCTGACCGACCTCGCTCTGCTCCGTCTGGACCTGATGTCGATAATTCAAGTCGAGAAGCCGACCGGGTTGGCGGGAATGGTTTACTCCGCACATCTTTTGCCAACAAGTGCCGCGTCGCTCAACGAAAATGGGGATTCAAGGGCTTACGAGTTTCTAGAACCGAATATACCGTCACAGCTCGACACGGATTTCACGTCGCTCATCACGTCGCTCGAAAGCGAAATGGCACGTGTCCGCCAGACGGCTCGTGCTCGGGATTCGAAAGGCGATCGTGTGATCCTTGTCGGCGTCACGACGGGATACGTTGATGACGCCGAAGAATCGATCACTGAACTTGAAGAACTCGCTCTGTCGGCCGATGTCTTCGTTCTCGACAAGATCATTCAAAGGCGTCCACAGATCGATCCGAAAACCGTGCTTGGGAAGGGCAAGCTCGAAGAGCTTTTGATTCGCTCGATGCGACTCGGGGCGGACATGATCGTCTTCGACACTGAGCTTTCCCCGGGACAGGTCCGCTCTCTGTCCGAGGCGACCGATCTAAAAGTGATCGATCGTCCGCAACTGATCCTCGATATCTTTGCCCAACGTGCGCAGTCGCGCGAAGGCAAGCTCCAGGTTGAACTCGCGCAATTGAAATATCTTTTACCGCGTCTCGTGATCGGACAAAACTCCGCGTTCTCGCGGCTTGCCGGCGGCATCGGTGGACGAGGGCCCGGCGAAACAAAGCTCGAGACCGATCGACGGCGCGTCCGTGATCGGATCGCACAGCTTGAACGTCAGGTTGACAGCCTTGGCCGCCAGCGACAGGAGAGACGGAAGAACCGTTCGCAGAAAAATCTTCCCGTAATTTCATTGGTCGGCTACACAAATGCGGGAAAGTCGACCCTGCTAAATTCTCTTACGCAGTCGGACGTGTATGCTGAGAAAAAGATGTTCGCAACGCTAGATCCGACATCGCGGCGTCTGCGTCTCCCGTACGAACAGGAGGTCATAATTAACGACACGGTCGGGTTTATCCGTGATCTGCCGGAGGCGCTCGTTGCGGCGTTCCGCGCGACTCTCGAGGAGATCGCCGACAGTGATCTGCTTGTGCATATCGTCGATGCATCTAATCCCCGTGTACTTCATCAGATCGAATCTGTCGACAAGATCCTGGCGGATCTCAATTACCAGTCGATTCCGCAGATAATCGTTCTGAACAAAGCAGACCTCGTTTCCGCAGAAGAGATTGAAACGCTGACCAGGCACATCTGTCTTGACAATAGCGAGCAATGCGTGGCAATTTCAGCTAACAAACGCGAAATGCTCAAACCGTTGGTCGAGCAAATCGCCGCTCGCATAGGAACTTTCTCCACGAACGGTCGTGAAAATGCGGTTGGAAACATAGCTTGATTCGGTTTTTGCGATTTCGGCCACCCTATAAATGAGCAAACGCATACAGGATCTGACACCTCCGCAGACACGTTGGCGTAAAGCCATCTGGGGCTTTGTCTCACGGCCCTTCGAAGCACTTTCTATCGGACAAAAATTTTGGTTTGGCTTTGGATTTCTGTGCCTCGGCACCACACTCCTCATAAACAATCCCATTTGGCGAGCGTCCGGTGAGATCTCGTATAAGGAAGGTGATATAGCTCGGGAAACTATTATATCGCCGGCTGACATTTATTTCGTCGACGAGGAAGAGACGACCCGGATACGCGATACCGCCAAGGAAAGTATCCAGCCAATTTTTTCCTCAGTTCCCAAGCGAGCGGACGAGGCCGTTCAGTCTTTTCGAGCAGCGTGGGAGAGCATCGAGCGCAAGAGCTCGGCAATTGCGGCGAATAGAGCAAATTCGTCCAATCGGAATGATGCTCCGTCGGCGGGGAGTTCGGACCTTGCTCGTGTATACGCCCTTAGAAAATTCAGCGGAAACGAACTTGAGGCTGTCGCCCGCGTCCTGCGTGAGAATGCCGGCGGCGATGTTTACGCCGATCAGGACGAACAATACATTCACGGAGAGATATCGATCGTCGATCGCCAACGCCCGACCGAGCTTCGAGCATCCCAGAATCCACTCAACACCATGACGAAGCTTTCCGCGGCTCGCGAAGGGCTTCGGAATGGACTTCGACAGCTTCAGAGCCTTTCCGACAAGGAGTCTGATGCCTTTGCCGCGGCTTTGTCGCCGATGATCCAACCGAGCATTATCTTCGACGCGGCAGCTACCGAGAACGCAAGAAAGGAGGTTGCAGACAGCGTTCAGCCGGTCACGATCTCGCTCAAGCGAAGTCAGAAGATCGCCGACGAAGGCGACATAATCACGAGCACCGTCCTTTCACAGATCGCGGCGATCCGAAGCTACAGCACGTCGAACCGGCAGATCAATCGCTTCATCGGATTATTGATCCTTATCTCGGCGCTATTTTGGGGTGCATGGAAATTCATCGAGCATCGCGGTATCGTCGCGCGATTAGCTTTGTCCGAGCGAAAGACGTTCGCGCTCTTCGGATTCATCGTCGTCGTGCAGACGGGGTTGATGGCGATGTTCTTTCGCGTCGCCGAATTCACGGCGTTACAGAATGTACGAGCACCGATGAGCGATCCCAGCCTTTGGGCGTTCGCCATTCCGTTCGCTATGGGTAGCCTGCTCATGACGCTGCTCGCCGACAGGCGAACGGCTCTCTTCACGGGAATTTTTACGGCTATACTGGCCGGCTTTCTTGCTCCACGCGGATTGGAATTTGCGGTCTACGCGATCATTTCGTCGTCAGTCGCGGTCTATGGTATCGGTCGCTACCGCAGCCGCCAGACCGTGACGATCGCGGGTGCTTTCGTTGGCGTTAGCGGAGCATTTGTGGCGGTCGCGATCATTGCCTATACGCAGCAACCTTTTATTTTGAACACGGTGCTTCTCGCAGTGGCGTGCGGTTTGGCGAGCGGAATAATTACGGCGGCATTGACCGCGATGTTCCTCCCGCTGTGCGAATCATTGTTCGGCATTTTGACCGATGTTAAGTTGCTTGAGCTTTCGAACGCCGATCTGCCTGTGCTGGGCCAGCTTGCGATGCGTGCACCAGGTACGAATCAGCATTCGCACGCCGTCGGCCAGCTCGCCGAGGAGGCGTGCCGCGTTGTCGGTGCCAATGCTCTTCTTACGCGGATTGGAGCCTTATATCACGATATCGGCAAGACTGCCGCTCCGGATCACTTTGTCGAAAACCAGATGGGGAAGAATCCTCACGACCGACTCAAGCCGGCACAGAGCGCCAAGATCATCATCAGCCACGTGACCTATGGCACCAAGCTCGCGAAGGAAATGGGACTGCCGCAGCGAATTGTCGATTTTATACCCCAGCATCATGGAACGCGGACCCTGCACTATTTTCTGAAGAAGGCTCAGGCAGAGGCCCGAAGCGAAGATGAGATATCGGAAAACGATTTTCGGTATCCGGGCCCGAAGCCACAGTTCAGGGAAGCGGCTATTATGATGATCGCCGACTCGTGCGAAGCCGCAGCGAGAAGTTTGGCCGAGCCCACGCCGGATAATATTAGGTTTATCGTCACAAAGATCATCGACGCTATCGTTGCCGACGACCAACTTGACGAGTGCGATCTCACGCTCCGCGAGCTGACCCAGATCCGCGAGTCGATGATCCGTTCGCTGATCGCGATCTATCATTCGCGAGTCGATTATCCGGGTTACGTTCCTCCAACTTCGCAGTCGCGGATCTTGATCCCGGAAGAGATCCTAAAGGAAGATCGCGGGACCAAATACAAAAACCCGGCCGACATTCCTGTCTCTCCCGGCGGTGAGATCGAGGACGAGGCGATCGATCATTTGCATGAGCCGGATCGAGCAAAGGTAAAGAATGTTTGAGCCTGCTCGCTGGCCTCTCAGTGTGGAAAATTAAAAGGCCGGCGAGAAGGTTCTCGGCGGCCGATCTTTTTAGAACCACAAGTAATTCTACAGTCCGTTCGTATTAATTAATTCCTTAAGCTCTTTTCCAGGCTTGAAGTAGGCGACGCGTTTAGCAGGGATATCCACTGCCGCTCCGGTTTTCGGGTTTCTTCCTTTCCGGGAGTTTCGCTCGCGCACGCGAAAGCTTCCGAAACCTCTCAATTCAATTTTTTCTCCGTTATTCAAGGTCTGGATGATACTGTCGAAAATTATTTCCACCAGCTGTTCGGCATCCTTCTTGGTCATGTCTGCCTCACGCGCGACCTTTTCTACCAAATCCGCTTTTGTCATTCACTTATCCTCGCACCGCAATTTTAAAAAAACTTCAAAGAGAAGGCCGGCACTTCCACCAAATACTCCGGAGGCCCAGCGCAATAAAGCTAAGCAGACTGCTGTTGTTCCGATTCTTCCTTTTCTTCTTCCGCAGGAGCTTCAGCCGCCTGTACGGGCGGAGTCGCACCTTCGGTCGTGGGGGCTGTTTCAGCTTCACTCTCAGCTTCGGTCTGAGCGTTGGCCGATACCGTTTCCGGATCATTCGCCGCCGCTTCCGACTCTGCTTCGGTATTCACTTTGGGAGCATCCGCTGCTTCGACGGCTGCGGTCGACTCGCCGTCGCCCGTCTCTGCGGCAACAGCTTCTTCAGCCGTCGCCTCGTGCGCTGCTGATTCCGGCTCAGCCTCGGGCTTTACTTCTTCCGGTTCCAACGCCTCTACCGTCTCGGTCGACTCTCCGTCGCCAACTTCGGCGACTGGGTCGCCTTTCGCTGCCTCACTCTCCGCCGGCGTAGCAACCTCGTCCGCCGCCTCACCGTCCGCCGGCGTTTCACCGGCTTCAGCTGCGGCCGCGTCACGGGCAGCAGCCTCTTCGTATTCGCGGCGGGCCCTTTCCTTCTTTTCGCGTTTAGCTGCTTCCTTCTCTTCCTTGGAAAGTTCGGCCTTCGGTTCTTCTTCCTGGCCGCCCTTCATGTGTTTTGCAAGCTCGCCAAGGCTGGCCATGCCGCCTTTAGCTTCAGTGGAAAACTGACGCGAATCAACAGCCGGTTCGTCGGATTTGCCGACCGCCCGAGCCGAAAGTCCGATCTTCTGATCGTCGTTCTCGATTCGCAGGATCTTGAAATCCATCTCCTGTTCCAGTTGAACAACGTCTTCGGGCTTTTCAACCCGTTCATCAGCAAGCTCAGAGATATGGCAAAGCCCTTCGAGACCTTCGCCGAGCTCGACAAAAACACCGAAGCTCGTAAACCGCGTCACTTTGCCGCGGACCACATCGCCCGGGCGGTGTGTCGCGACGAAACCCTCCCACGCACTCGGCGTGAGGTCCTTCATCGAAAGCGACAGTCGTTGGCCGCGCGGATCGATATTCGTGACGATCGCATCGACTTCCTGATCCTTCTTCAGCAATTCTTTCGGATGCTTGAGCTTCTTGGCCCAGGTAATGTCCGAAACGTGAACCAATCCGTCGATTCCTTCTTCAAGTTCGACAAACGCTCCAAAGTCAGTCAGGTTTCGAACCTTGCCGTGTATCTTGGTGCCAACCGGGTAGCGAATCGCCACCGTGTCCCACGGATTGTCTTGCAGCTGCTTCATGCCGAGGCTGATCCGTTTTTCGTTGGTGTCGACGCCCAGCACCTGCACCTCGACTTCGTCGCCTTTATGGAACTGCCGCTTCGGATTTCCGCCGCGCTTGGACCAGGAGATCTCGGAAACGTGGACCAGGCCCTCGACGCCGGGTTCCAGCTCAACGAAAATCCCATATTCGGTCACTGACGAAACTTTCCCGGTAACTCGCGAGTCGACCGGATAAACTTCGACGACCGTGGACCAAGGATCGGGTTGGAGCTGCTTGAACCCGAGAGAAACTTTCTCTTTCTCGCGGTCGAGCTTTAGCACCTTTACCTGCAGATGTTCTCCAACCTTGAAATTGTCTGCCGGATTTTGCAGCCTTCCCCATGACATGTCGGTCACGTGGAGCAAACCGTCGATCCCACCAATGTCGACAAAGGCGCCATATTCGGTCAGGTTCTTGATCGTGCCTTCAACCACGTATCCAATGTCGATCTTATTCAGGGTCGCAGCCTTTAGTTCGTTCACAGCGACATCGGTAATGACCTTGCGCGACAGCACAATGTTGTTACGGCGGCGGCTGAACTTAATGATCTTCGCTTCGATGTCCTGGCCAATATAGCTGTCCAGCCCACGAATTGGACGCGAGTCAATCTGAGAACCCGGAAGAAACGCCTCAACGCCGTTGATATCGACCGTCAGGCCGCCCTTGGTCTTGTCGACGATCTTTCCGACAACCGGAACGTCGTTCTTGTAAGCCTCTTCAATGTCGTTCCAGATCTTCCGCGCTTTTGCATCGATCCGCGAAAGCTGCGGCGGTGAGTCGCCAGAGTGGATACTTTTTATGACTACTTCGACCGTATCGCCGACCGCCAGGGGACTTTCACCTTCGATATCCTCTTCAACAGCAATGATGCCTTCGGACTTGTATCCAAAATCGACGAGGATGCCCCGCTCGGAGACGCCGACCACCTTGCCTTCGACCAGATCGCCGGCATGATAAACCGTCTGCTCCTGCTCGAACTGCTCGAGAATGGCTCCGAAATCGATCTCGCCGCTTTTTTCCTCTTCAACCGGCGGTGCGGGCGGTTTCGCCACGCGCCTCGGCTCGGTTCGCGGAGGAGCCGGGATCTCTTCAGGCGGCGAAGCATCCTGCTTCACTTCAGCCGTCTCGTCTGTTGTTGCGTCCGCTGCCTGCACGTCTGCGGGCTGATCCTCTACCGGAGCCTGCCGCCTCCGCGGGCTGCTCTTGTTTGTTTGTTTCCACGACTGGAGTTTCGCCGGTTGTCGAAACTTCAGTCTCGTTGTTAACGTCGTTTTGCATTTACCGTGTGTGAACTTCCTTAAAATAAATCTCGTCCGAAACATTATCGGACCTCTTTTTTTTCCGAATCAAGTTGTCCTGGTTCTCCCGTCCAGGCGGTGCGGGAGCGTTTGGAAAACACTGTGCGTTGCACGTTCTTCCGAGACCCAGTTTCCTTGGCCGTATAAAACTAAAATCTACACGTCTCATTGATTGAGGTCAAGGTTTCCGAGCCGAAAATCCTTAAACAATCAACATTTAACGGCGCGGAGCGAAAAAAAAGGGACAGCCGCTTCGAGCTGTCCCAAGTAGTTAATTGCGAGAAAACTCAGATCCGCGATATCAGACTGTGGATATCGCCGACTCCACCGAGTTTTTCCATTTCTTCCTTCGCCATTGATGACGTGTTTTGGATACCTGCGAGCCGGAGACGGAATTCATCCGGATTTGTCGCTCCGCGTAGTGCTTCCTCAAGCGTAACCATTCCTGATTGATACAGATAGAACAGCGACTGATCAAACGTCTGCATGCCGTACTGGGATGTCCCGGAGGCGATCACGTCCCGGATCGAGGCGGTTTTGTCTTCGTGCAGAATGTAATCACGGATAAGCGGCGTCGAAATGAGGACCTCTACCGCGGGCACCCGGCTGCCGTTCTTGACGGACTTCATAAGCCTCTGGGAGACAACCGCCTTTAACAGTCCGGAAAGCTGGATCCTTATCGATTTTTGCTGATAGGGCGGGAATGCAGAAATTATTCGAGTCAGTGTTTCTTGCGCATCAAGCGTATGCAGCGTCGATAGGACCAGGTGTCCCGTTTCAGCTGCGACCAAAGCGGTTTCAATTGTTTCGAGGTCACGCATTTCACCGAGAAGAATGACATCCGGATCCTGTCGCAAGCTGCCTCGCAGAGCCTCGGCAAACGAACGCGTATCGACGTCGACCTCACGCTGCGTGATAAACGATTCCTTGTCTTTGTGAAGAAATTCGATCGGGTCTTCGATCGTAACAATATGGCAGTTTCTCTGCTCGTTGATGTGATCTACAAAAGCAGCCAGCGTGGTCGATTTACCCGAGCCTGTTGTCCCGGTTACAAGGATCAGCCCCCGGCTTTCCTCGGCGATCGTGCTTAAGACAGGTGGCAGCCCGAGTTCGCTGAAGTTGCGGATCTCATCCGAGATGACGCGGGCAACTATGCCGATCGAATTACGCTGCTGGAAAATATTTACACGGAAACGTCCGAGACCCGATACCCCATACCCGATATCGACCTCATATACCTCTTTGAAATGTTGCTTTTGGCGATTCGACATCATCGAAAACGCCATTTCCAGTGTTTCGTCCTGAGTGAGTTTCGGAGACCCGGACATTGGTTTCAGTTCTCCGTTGACACGGATGACCGGGGTTGATCCGGCACGCAAATGCAGGTCACTTGAGTCGAAACTCATGGCCATGCGCAAAAGGTCGTCAATTCTGGTAAGCATATTAGGGAAAGGCAGAGTGGCCGTGTAAGGAAATGTCTGATGGCTAGTGAAAAGAATTTGGCGAAGAAGAATGCCAAGCCGTCATGAACAAGTTTAGCGGTTCGCCGCGCACAGCGTCAATTTATTTTTTATTTTGACTGCTTGCTCCGGTCAGAATGACCGAGTTCGATTGCGAATCTCGGATTTCGGATTGCGGATTTGGAGACTCCACGTGTGAAAGTTGAATTTTCACGTTCTCGAAATCTAGAATCCGAGATAATTCGAGATCCCAAATCCCAAATCCCCATTTTGAGGTAGTATGTTTGGCGAATGGACGACAAACGTCACATGCTGCAGCATTTTCTAGCCGCACTTGCATACCGCACGCAAAAGGCCCTTCGAGGAGCGCCCGAGGATTTTGAAGAGTTCAAAGCGGGCAATGACGTGCGGACGCCGAAAGAATTAGTTCGGCATATGACCAGCGTTCTCGGATATGCACGGACGTTTTTTATCGGTGGGGAATTTTGGCCCGAACCGCTGCCGACGTTTCGAGAGGAGATCGATCGATTCCACGAAATGCTGGAAGATCTGAGCAGCCATCTCGACGCCGGGACAGCACTCCGAGGTTTGTCCGAAGAGCAGTTGCTACAGGGACAATTTTCCGATGCGATGACGCACGCCGGACAACTCGCGATGCTCCGCCGCCTGCACGGCGAGCCGGTTCGCTCGGAAAACTTTATCCACGCGGCAATCTCAGCCGAAAACCTGACTGCGGATCAGCCAGACCCGGTTGCGCCGGATGAGTAGACGAGGACAAGAGACAAGAGACGGGAGACAAGAGACGGGAGACAAGAGACAAGAGACAAGAGACAAGAGACTTGGGACTTGGGACTTGGGACCTGGGACCTGGGTCTAAGGTACAATCATCCGAATGGATAATGCCGCAAAGATCACTCGTATCGTCCCGCCATACGCGATTCCCGGGGGCGAGATCTCCATCGAATGCGAGGGTTTCCGGACCGAATCAGGGGCCACTAATTCGGTGCTCCTTGATGGTGAACCCTGTCGGATAATTGCGTTGTCTTCGCGCCGCGTGCTGGCGACGCTCCCTGCGGTCGACGTCAACGGCAAGTCCTATATCAAACTCGAAACCAGCGGTGTTGAAACTGAACCCGAGCGTCTGACCGTCGGCCGATTGCTCGCCGATGAAATGCACATCGTTGCGAATCCGGCGATCGATCCGAATGATGAATCGCTGGTGTTTACTCGCTCAGGTTCCCGGGGGCAACAGCTTTCACCAACTATTTTTCGCCTTGAGACCGACGGTTATCTTGATGAGATGCCAGTCGAGATAATGAACCCGACCGGTATTGCGTTTAGCCCTGCAGGCGAGATGTTTGTCACCAACCGGGCCGATGGACATGTGTGTTCTATCGAGCGCACCGAGGAAGCGGTTGTTTATGCCACGGGCCTCGGGATCGCGACTGGGATCGCGTTTGATAGTGATGGGGTCATGTATGTCGGCGACCGCTCTGGTACGATCTATCGAATTCCGGAACCCGCAATGCCTGAAAAGTTCGCGACGCTCGAACCATCGGTCGCGGCGTATCATATGGCGTTCGGGCCGGATGGCCGGCTGTTTGTTACGGCTCCCGG
This sequence comes from uncultured Acidobacteriota bacterium, assembly GCA_963772405.1. GTDB lineage: Bacteria > Acidobacteriota > Blastocatellia > Pyrinomonadales > Pyrinomonadaceae > OLB17. Next base: position 216,530 of record CAVYWT010000001.1, read on the forward strand.
TCTGGCGAGTCATGAAGCGGTTTATGCCATCGACGCGAGCGGCAGCGTGACCCGGTATTTCCGTGGGCTCGGACGCCCGCAGGGTTTGGCTTTCGATGCGGAAGGAAATCTCTTCGTCGCCGCTTGTTATCGCGGGAAGCACGGGATCGTTCGAATTGCTGCAGGCGGTGAATCGGCGGAACTCGTCGTCGCCGGAAATAGCGTTGTCGGTCTTTGCTTTACCCGCAATGGCGAAATGATAGTCGCGACGAATGATGCGGTGTATTCGCTCAACGTAGGGATCTTTGGAACACTACTTTGATTGGGATTTGGGATTTGGGAATTGGGATTTGGGATTTGGGATTTGGGATTTGAGATTTGAGATTTGAAATTTGAGATTTGAGATTTGAGATTTGAGATTGAAATCCCAAATCCGAAATCCCAAATCCCAAATTCGAATGCCGTAAACATCGCGATGAAAAATCTGCTCTTAATCCTTACACTCGTGACCGCCTGCTCGTGTAGCCAAACCGGATTCGTTGAGAAACCTGCGGATGTATCCGCCGATCAATCTGCTTCGCCGCGCCCGATGCTGACTCCGACTGGAACGCCTGCACCGGAAAAGATCGATCTGCAATTGGAAGCGGATCTACAAAAGATCGCTGAAGCGGCAAAGGGTCGTGTCGGTGTCGGAGCCGTTCTCCTTGAAACCGGAGAATCCGCATACTTAGACCGCACCGGACATTACCCGATGCAGTCGGTTTACAAGTTGCCGATCGCAATGGCGGTCCTGAAGATGGTCGACGAAGGAAAGCTCCGGATCGATCAGGAAGTCAATATCACGCCCGACGATTTTGTTCGACAGGGTTTTCATAGTCCGATCCGCGATGCGAATCCGCAAGGGGTCGTCCTGTCGCTCGGTGAGATCCTTCGATTCTCGGTGTCGGAAAGCGATGGCACGGCGAGTGACGTGCTGCTGGATCTCGCCGGAGGGCCTGCGGCGGTGGTGTCGTATTTGAACGGCATCGGCGTCAACGATCTGATCGTAGCCGATAGTGAGAAGTCGATCGGCAAAGATTGGGAGACGCAGTATCGAAACTGGTCGACACCTGAGGCGTCGATTCAAATGCTTCGAGTTTTGCATGATCGACGGGCCGGCCTTTCGGAACAGACGACAAACCTTTTGCTGAAGGTAATGACCGAAACCGAAACGGGTGCGAGACGAATAAAGCTCGGCTTGCCGGAGGGAGCACTACTTGCCGCACAAGACGGGCACCGGCGGAACCGAGAAAGGAGTCACCGGTGCGACGAATGACATCGGAATCGTGACCCTGCCCGATGGCCGTCATATCCTTCTCGCTGTTTTCGTTTCCGATTCGCCGGCCGATGTGCGGACGCGTGAAAAAGTGATCGAAGACATCGCCCGGACGGCCGTGCGACGTTGGACGCAAAGCGAGAGGCCGTCAAAACCCGTCGGCAATAATATCGACTTCAACTTGCGACACTCTTTATATTAAGAGACGTCAATTTGAAGAAGTTGCAATCCCGCTAAAAATCGCTTATAAAAATCGCTGCCATAAATAGGAGAATGACAATGAGATCAGTCAAGATCGTTTTTGTTTTGCTCGCTTTCGTCGCCGCCGCTCTCGCTCAGGAAAAGCCAAAAAACCCGCTCGTTGGTAATTGGGTATGCGAGGACGACGGCACAAAGGTCGAGATCCGTGCGAACAATACGCTCACTATCGACGGGACCGAGTATGCGTACAAGGTGAAGAACGCCGTGATAAACGTTGTCGGTGAAGACGGAGCTATGGCGATCCCGTTTCAGCTCGATGGCGACACACTGACTGTCGATGTCGAAGGACGTGAGATGGTTTACACGCGTGTGAAAGGCCGGGAAGAACACGAGTGGCGCGGGAACCGGTGTGGGACGCGGCGACGGCGTAATGCAGGCGTTAGTTGGAAAGTGGTGTTACATGTCGAGCTTGACCGGAAGCAATTCTTACATGTCGAGCCGGTGTTTTGTTCTCAATGCAAACGGCACCTACGAATATTCTGCCGAAAGTTCGAGCGGCGGTGCATACGGATCGACCGCGGGACAGTCTTACGATTCAGGCCGCTGGAGCGCGACGCAGACAACGCTGACGGCGATCTCAAATTCGCAGGGAAAGATGGTCTACCCGATCGAGCTCAGGAATCACCCGAAGACGCGGCGATCCGATGATCGTCGTCGATGGCGACGCATACGTCACGGCCTACCAGAAGCGGCCGTGGTAGCTTAATCCGATTTCGAAGTTCCCGCCTTCTGGCTGCCGAAGCGTTCGTCTTCTGATTTTTTCTCCGATCCTAATCCTTCTGTGCCCGATTTTCCGGCACCGGCATTTCCGCCGCTTTTGCCTTCGCCCGTAGTCGGTTCGTGATCGTTATTGCTGTCGTCGTCGCTGGTTGATCTGCGTTGTTGTTGAGTCATATTCGTACACCCCTCCGACTGCCTAAGCAACTAACAAGCCACGGGGAAACGCCCGCAGAAAAGGCGAAAGCCCGGGGCATTCGCTTCACCCGGGCTCTCGTCTTTTTCTGATTCAGGGTCGGAGCGCTATTCGTCTTCTTCGTGCGCCCTCACGCGTCCGGCGGCGACGGCTTCGTCGATCACCTTCTGTGCGAGATTGTGCGGCAGCGGATCGTAATGCGAGAACTGCATGTGATACGAGCCGCGGGCCTGCGTCACCGAGTTCAGCTTCGATTGATAGTCGAGCATTTCCGATAACGGCACCTTAGCTTTTATCACCTGCTGTTTCCCTCGCATATCCATTCCGCCGACCCGTCCACGGCGCGAATTAAGATCGCCCATGATGTCGCCCGAAACTTCCTGCGGCGTAAAGACCTCGACATCCATGATCGGTTCGAGCAATGTCGGACGTGCTTTTTCCATCGCAGCCCGGAAGGCCTTGCGACCGGCCGCACGGAACGAATGTTCGTCCGAGTCGACCGTGTGATAACTGCCGTCGATCAGCGTCACCTTGAAATCGACCAACGGATAGCCCGCCACGGCGCCCGACGCCGCGGCCTCGATAATTCCTTTTTCGATAGCCGGCCGGAAATTCTGCGGTACGGAGCCGCCGAAGATCTTGTCGACCCATTCGAAACCCGATCCGCGATCGAGCGGTTCGAATATCACCTTGCAATCGCCGAATTGTCCGCGTCCGCCGGATTGTTTCTTATGGCGGCCCTGAACCTCGACCTGCTGCGTGATCGTTTCTTTGTACGGAACCTTTGGCGGATGAAGCGTGACCTCGACGTGATACCGCTGTTCGAGTTTCTTGACGACGGTTTCGATGTGAAGCTGGCCGGAACCCGAGAGGATGAACTCCTTCGTCTGAGAGTCGCGATCGAAATGGAGCGACGGATCTTCTTCGAGGATCTTATGCAGGGCGACCGAGATCTTTTCTTCGTCGGCCCGTGATTTCGGCTCGATCGCAAATGCGATGGCCGCTTCGGGATATTCGACTTTCGGATAGACGATGGGCTTCGCTTTGTCGCTGAGCGTGTCGCCGGTCTGCGTGTCTTTCAGTTTCACGACGGCGATGATGTCGCCGGTCTGAGCTTCGTTGACCTTGTCCAGCATCTTGCCCGAGATGACATGCAGTGCGCCGAGTCGTTCGGGCGTTTCCCGGGTCGGGTTGTAGACCGTCGCGTCCGACGCCACTTTGCCGCTGACGACCTTCATGACGTTGATACGACCGGCGAACGGATCGGCGATGGTGCGAAATACGTAGGCCGAGAATGGCTCGTCGTTCGAATATTTTCGATTGATGCGGTCGCCCGACATTTCGTTGTCGGTGAAGCCGTATTCAGCTTCGTGGGTTGCGGGGTTCGGAGCGAATTCGACAAGATGGTCGAGCAGGATCTGCAAGCCGACGAGCGTCGTGCTCGAGACCGCATACACTGGACAGAGTTTGCTTTTCGCGATCGCTTTCGCGAGGTTCGGATATATGTCCTCCTCGGGCAGCGTTCCGTCCTCAAAATATTTTTCCATCAGGGCGTCGTCGGATTCGGCGACGATCTCGATAAGGCGTTCGCGCGTGCGGTCGAAAATTTCCTTTCCTTCCGAGGGGATCGCGATGCTCTTCGCCTTGCCCTCGGCGTCAAACTCGTACGCTTTCTGATGGACGACATCTACGACGCCGCGAAAATTCCCTTCGGTTCCGATCGGCAGCGTGAACGGCACTATCGAGCGGGCAAAGCTCGAGGATGCGGTCTCGAGGGCATGTCCGAAATCGGCGTGCTCCTTATCGATCTTGTTGATGACCATGAATCGCGGCAACAAAAACTCGTTCGCGTACTGCCACGTTTTTTCGGTCTGGACCTCGATGCCGTGAACGGCGTCGACGACGACCAGAGCGCAATCGGCTACGCGCAGTGCGGGGCGTGCATGCGAGACGAATGCGGCATAACCGGGCGTGTCGATCAGATTGATTTTAGTGTCCTTGTATTCGAGGTGGGCGAAGTTGTTGTTGAGGGAAACTTTTCGTTCGATCGAATCTTCTTCGTAATCGGTGACGGTCGTTCCTTCGTCGACCTTTCCCCAGCGGTGTGATGTGCCGGACACGTGCAGCAGCGAGGAAACGAGTTGGGTTTTACCCGCGTCGCCGTGTCCAATGACAGCCAGATTTCTGATGTTCTCAGTTGCGAATGCTTTCATCGTCGGCAAGTCCTCCTTTTTATAAGTCTCGGGTCCCAAGAGTCCCAAGTCCCAGGTTCTAAGAAACGACGACCTGGACCGAGACCAGCGACCAGGGACTTAGTTGGTTGGTAAGTAGATAATTTATCGGGAATGCGGTTCGATAGCAAGAAGTCCGACCGTGGAGAACGACGAAAGGGCAGGAGGAAAAGATTTACATGCCTGCGGAACGGGAATATAATCTGAGGACCATTTAAAGCCTTTTGGGCTGATCCCGCGTACTCCTCGGCTTATAAGAGCGATTAGGAAAATGCTTCCAGCACGTCGTTAGCAACTTATTTGTTCCGTTATAGGAACATTCCTTTGACACATTGTTTAGGGAGAACCACACCATGACTCGCTATATTCACTCTCGCTCCGTTCTCGGAATTCTGTTCCTACTCATCGCTTGCGCAGCCCTGCTGAGTGCACAATCCTCAAATGTAGATCCGAGTTTCAACGCGGTGCCTTCCGCTGACCTGGCGCCCGACTCTAACATTTCTTATCTCGTCCAACCTGACGGGAAAATACTCGTCTATAACGCGCCGACGATGATAGTCAACGGTGCGACGGTCGGTGGGATTTTCAGGCTGAACGCCGACGGAACTACCGACCAGACGTTCTCATACTGCGGTTGTGGCGAAATTAGTGTAGGCAGCGCCATGGTTGCTCCCGATGGCAAGATAATTCTGGCCGGAACGACATCTCCGAACCACGCGAAGATGATCCGGATCAATTCGGATGGAAGTCTCGATAACTCGTTTTCTATATTCTTCGCGTCGTCCGGTTCGCCGGGTCTTACGGGCGCTTCCTATACTTTGAATGCCGTCCAGCCCGATGGCAAGGTCATCGCAACCTTGCTTCACTGGGGCAATATTCAGGGGACCTGGACGAGCTATAGCATGGCTCGTTATAACCTTGATGGAAGCATTGACGGGAGTTTTACAGCTCCCCCTTTAAGTGGCGGCCACCTGGTATCTACTGCTGCGGTGATTGATTTGCTTCCGGACGGCCGTTTCTATCTCGCCATTTCGTCGGGAAGTCACCTTGGGAGATCAATAAAACTCTCCCGGCGGAATGCAGATGGCAGTGCTGACCCGACCTTTACTGAATATTCACGGTCTTTCAGCGGCGGAGTTTTTATCAGCATAGGGGACATCGCGGTCACATCCGACGGTAGCGTTCTGGCAACCGGCGTCTTCTCGCCCTCAATGCTTGGCGGTCCATACAACAAGAACATTTACCGATTTCTTCCGAACGGCACTTCGGATCCAGGATTTAACCCGCCCTTATCGGCATCCGGAAATGGCATTCACCTACTCCCGGACGGCGAGATCCTTCATAGCGCGGTGCTAACGTCGTCCGCGAACAACAGGATGATGAGGCTCAACTCCGACGGCACTGTCGATAAAACGTATGTTATGGATCCGGCTGCGACATCGATTCGCAACCGATGGCAGGCTGATACGATGGGCCGCCCTGTGATCTTTGCCCAAACCACTAGCGGGCCGAGGCTCATTCGCCTATTGGAGAACGGCGGAATCGATCCGAGCTTTAACCCTCACCTTGCGGCGGCAAGCACGACAAGCTGGTCGATCGCGCAGCCTGACGGGAAGGTCATTGTTGTCGGACCGTTTACGGGGATGAACGGAGTTGCACGAAACCGATTCGCACGTCTTAATGCCGACGGCAGCATAGACACCAACTTCGATCCGGGAACCGCCTTCGACGGCAACGCGCCGGCCGAACTTTTGCTTCAACCTGATGGAAAGATCGTGGCCGTCGGATCATTCAGCACTTATAACGGCGCTCCGGCTGTTGGCGTGGTCCGGATCAATTCCGATGGCTCGCGAGACGATACGTTTTCGGCGACTGTTAGCCAAGCCAATACAATCGCGCTCCAGTCAGACGGCAAGATATTGATCGGAGGCGATTTTTCGACGGTTAACGGATCTCCGCGCGCGAGGGTCGCTCGGCTCACTTCAACAGGAACGCTGGACGCGGACTTTGACGTGGTTATTTCCGATCCTTCGTCGAACTTCTACGTCAGCGACATTCTCGTTCAGCCGGACGGCAAGATAATGATTGGGGGCAGGTTTACGTCGGTCAACGCCACAGAACGAAATAATCTTGCGAGGTTGGATACAACCGGCGCCTTAGACCAGACATTCAATGCGCCGACATCGGGCAGGGTCCTCCTTATCGTTCGACAACCCGACGGCAAGTACGTCATCAACGACTTAAACGCGCAGCGGTTAATTCGACGTCACATCGATGGCACCGTAGACACCAGCTTTACGTCCTCCATCCCCAAAGATCAGGATGACTTAAACGGCTCTATCTATACTGTCCTGCTCATGCCGGATGGAGCATTTCTGATGGGCGGCAGGTTCGCCAGGATAAATAGCATTCCGCGAAATAACCTTGCGCGTCTCACGTCGAACGGCTTGGTCGACTCCACCTTTTCGACCGGTGCAAGTAGTACCGTCAGTTCACTCGCGCATTATTCGACCGGCAAGGTGATGATTGCGGGAAGCTTTCTCGGTGTCGATACCTATACTCGGTTTGGAATTGCACGGCTGAACGTCGCTCCTTTAGTACGTACTACACCCTTCGATTTCGATGGAGATGGCCGTGCGGATATATCCGTCGTAAGGACCTCGACTAATCGATGGTACGAAGTACTAAGTGAGACCGGCACGGTCGCTGAGGAGACGTTCGGCGTCGCCGGCGACATACTCGCACCCGCAGATTTCGACGGTGACGGGATCACAGACGAGGCTATCTTCCGACCGTCGAACGGACACTGGTGGTACAAGAGCAGTATCAACGGAGCCCAGGTTCTGAACCCATTCGGCGGTTCCGGCGACATTCCCAGGCCTTCCGATTTTGACGGTGACGGCAAGGCTGATCTTGTTTTGTTCCGTCCGTCGACTAATACGTGGTTCCGGTACAGTAGCCTGACGAACCAGGAGGTCCAGTCCACCGTCTTCGGTCTGGCGGGCGATCAACCTCTCGTCGGCGATTTCGACGGTGATGGTAAATCCGATCTCGCGATCTTTCGTCCTTCGAATGGTGACTGGTGGTACGCCGCTAGTTCCGCCGGCGGAGCTTTCAGGACAGTTCATTGGGGTCAGAATGGCGACATTCCGGTTCCGGCCGATTACGACGGCGACGGCAAGACGGACTTCGCGGTCTATCGACCGTCTGAAGGTGGCTGGTACATCTACAACAGCGGGAACGGATCGTTCACGACTCTCGCGTTTGGCGTCAGCACTGACCGGCCGGTGGCTGCCGATTACGACGGCGATGGCCAAGCCGACATTGCCGTTTTCCGTCCGTCGACCGGCATCTGGTACTTGTTGCGGACGACGGCCGGATTCGCCGGATATCAATTCGGTATCAGTACCGATACTGCCGTGCCCGGTGCGTTGATTCCGTAATGTTTTATCTTTAGCGATGCATACTCGCGGTGAGAACTTTTCCCGCGAAGACGCCGAGCTTTCAAGGAACCTTTTGAAGGCGGTGTGCTATCATCGCCTTTTTTATTATGAGCGATTTTGAAAAGGCGATTGCGGATCTCGACCTCGATCTGTTCTCAAAAATTGACAGCCAGTCAACCGAAAACGACAAACGATCATTTCTCGCCCTCCAGCTTGCGGTACGAAAGCTAAGGCCGGGCTATAGCTACCTCGAGATAGGCTCTTACCTGGGCGGCAGTATTCAGCCTCACCTGCTGGATGACGCGTGCGCGCGGATCATTTCGATCGACAAGCCGCCCGAGAAACAGCCCGACGCACGAGGGTTCGATTACACATATCTAAATAACTCCACCGAGCGAATGCTTGAGAAGCTTCGCACGGTAGCCGAAGATAAGATGGAAAAGCTCGTCACGATCGACGGCGATTCGCGGTCCATCAAACCGTCCGAGATCGATGAAAAGATCGACTTGTGTTTTATCGACGGCGAGCACACGGACGAAGCCGTTCTGTCAGATTTTCAGTTTTGCCTCGGCGTGCTGAAGCCCGACGGATGCATCGCCTTCCATGATGCGCAGATAACATATAACGGCATTGCTACGTGCATCGATCATCTCGAGAAGGCCGGCATTAAATTCAATGCTTACTGTCTCCCGAGCATCGTTTTCGTTATCGAGATAGGCGACTTTCCGATGCACAACGAACCCGCTATTCTCGACCGCCTTGTAAATAATCATCAAAGCTATCTGTACTCGCTTCAGGACAACGATCACTACCGCAAGTTCGCCAATAAGTATCCGTTTCGTGCTGTGCGGAATTTTGTTTCGCGTGTCCTCGGTGGTAATGTGAGCCAGTAGAAATTGTTGGATCATGATTCCAGCCTGTTTTAGATAGTTGAGGGACGAATATGCAGAAAAGACTCGGGGCATTTCTCATCATGTGCGTGCTCTTGTTGGCCACGGCACCGGCTCGCTCGCAGGATCTTGTAACGGTGGCGGATCTGGCTGGCGGCTCGAGCGTTTTCGTCTTTCGTAATACATCGAAATCCGCGCCCAAGCGGACCGTCGTACGAACCAGCGTAAACCGAACGAAGTCACAGCGGATCGAATCTGCTCGACGAGTCAGCAAACAATATGTGACGCTCGCAAAAGTTGCTCCTCGCCGCGTGCTTTCTGCCGTCGTTCGTGAGGACGATCCGCGGCTTCCGAAGATCCCCACAATGGCCAAGGAAGATGCCTCCGTTCTTTTTGCCGGCGTTGGCGAATACTTCATGGAAAAGGAAGAGTTTGCACGGGCGACCGATTTTTTCCGGGAATCCATACAGCTCGATTCGAAGAACATGAAAGCTCAGACGGGCTTGAGCGAAGCTCTTGCGCTCGAAGGAAACGAAGTGCTGGTCAAGGGCAATGTCTCGGCGGCCCGCCAAAAGTTCGAAGAGGCGCTGAAGTACAATCCGAGAAATTCGCCGGCATATTTCGGCTTGGCTGAGGTGTTCTCTGAACTCGACAAAGAGCCGGACGCCATCCTCAATTATGAAAAAGCGCTCACCAACGATAAGGACCTGACCGAGATCTATGTTCCGCTGGGCATTCTCTACTATCAGCAGGGCGAGATCGCAAAATCGGAAAATCTTCTTGTAAAAGCACTCGCGAACTCGCCGAACGATGCTCAGACCCAGTATTTTCTCGGCCTGATCCGCTACTCGCAGAACAGGAACGACGAAGCCCTGACGGCATTTAACAAGGCCAAGACGCTTGACCCGACTTACGCCGAGGCTTTCTATCAGGCGGGCGAAACCCTTGTACGGCTTAAGCAGTATCGCGAAGCGACGGTCGAATATCAGAAAGCGACAACATTAAAGGCAAATTATTTTGAGGCTTTGATGGGGCTTGGCTCGGCGTACTTCCAGCTCGATAATTATCCCGAAGCAATTGCCGCATATAAACAGGCCGAGCGGCTTCGGAACAACAGCATAGAGGTGCTCGAAAACCTCGGCGACGCATACCGTCAGGTGGGGAATTACAACGACGCCGAATCTAAATACAACCTCGCCACTGTCTTTATCGAGCGGGATAAAACCTACAATCGGGAAGAGGCTGCCGATATATACAGCAAGATCGGTTTTGTGATCGCCAAACAGTGCGAGATCAACATGAGCAAGGCGTTGCCGTGCCGTTGGGACGTAGCGGTCCGGGCACTCGAAAAGGCGTCGTCGATAACCGAAAACAACGTCGATACGGCAAATCTCGGCTGGGCTTACTACAATGCTGCGAAGAATGACGTCGCAAACAAGCGTCCGGCGGAGGCCAGAATAAATCTTGAAAAGGCGAAGGTCGCGCTGCAGAAAGCCGCGTTCTCTAGCCCGAAGTATATCGAAGGTCCGTTGCTCAATCTTGGAATGACCCTTACCGACCTTGGCGATTATGCCGGTGCGGTCGATGCATTCAAACGCGTCATCGACAAACAGCCGAAATGGGTTTTTGCGATGAACGAGCTCGGCATCGCATACCGCAAGCAGGACAATTTTAAGGATGCGGCTGCAGCCTTTCGTAAGGCGACCTCGACCGACGGCAAATATGTCATCGCTTATTACAACCTTGCCGAGGTCGAATTCCGAGCCGGTAACCTGGGTGAAGCGCAGAAGGCTTATAACAAGGTCAAGGAGCTCGGCCGGAGAGATCTAGTAGCACAACTTCAACTGTTAAGCGGGGGGAAACTTCGCTGATACTATCGCGCTAGAACCGTCAGATGTGACCTCGTCCGATTCCATCAAGTATAGAACAAAACGTTTCGCTGGCACCGCTGACGACGCTGAAAGTCGGTGGGCCGGCGCGCTTTTTCGTGCGTGCTTCGAGCCAGACGGAAGTGGTCAGGGCTTTCGAGTACGCAGAAGAGAAAAACCTCGAGGTTTTCGTGCTCGGCGGCGGCAGCAACATCCTTGTTTCTGACGCCGGATTTGACGGACTTGTTGTTCAGGTCGCACTCGAGGGGATCGCGACGGACGATTCGACGATCACCGCCGGAGCGGGCGAAGATTGGGACGCATTTGTTGAGTTTTGTGTGAACATGGATCTGGCCGGCATTGAGTGTCTCAGCGGTATTCCCGGTTTTGTCGGTGGTACGCCCGTACAGAATGTCGGCGCGTACGGCCAGGAAGTTTCCGAGTCGATCGTCGCAGTCTCGTGCTACGATCGGGTGACCCGTCAGATCGTCGAGCTGGATAATTCCGACTGCGGTTTCACCTACCGGACGAGCATTTTCAATTCGACTGAACGCGACCGATTCGTGGTTCTGGGAGTGACGTACAAATTGATATCGAACGGCCGTCCAAAGATCGCGTACCAGGACCTCAAAGACCTGTTCGGCGAACACCGCCCAACGTTGAGCGAAACACGCGAAGCCGTTCTTAAAATTCGCCGTGCGAAATCGATGGTCATCGATCCTCGCGATCCGAACTCGCAAAGTGCCGGGTCGTTCTTTAAGAATCCGATCGTCGAAGCCGAGGAATTTGAGAAGATAGTTAGCTCCTCGGACGGGCATCGCGTCCCGCATTTTCCTGCCGGCGAGAACAAGGTTAAAGTACCCGCGGCGTGGCTTATTGAGCGGTCCGGTTTTCACAAGGGTTTTCGGTGCGGAAACGCCGGCATCTCGACAAATCACTCCCTCGCCCTCGTAAATTTCGGCGATGCGTCCGCGGCTGAGATAGTCGCGCTGAAAGAGAAAATACAAGCCGGAGTGCAGCAAAAATTCGATATACTTTTACGGCCGGAGCCGGTCTTTGTCGGCTTTGAATAGTTTCGCGAATTTCCCCGCGGCGTCGTTTCAAAGGTTGTAACGCCTTTCATGAGGTAGCCATGTTCCGCAATCAATATTTAGCCCGCTCCTTTTTTTCGTCGGCAGTTCTTCTCTCGATCAGCGTTTCAACGATCTTCGTTTTTCCGCAGGACATCGTCGCATCGGACGACATTGCCGGCGGCTCGAGTGTCTTCGTATTTCGTAAGTCTCGAACACAGCCGCATGAAAAGGCCGCGGGCCGCGCAATGCGTGCCGGCGGCGGGCGCGGCCGTGCCGGGCGCAATGTATCCGACGCTCAGCTCGCCGCTCATCGTAGGAAACGAGGAACTGCCGAGAAACCGAACCAGGTCCAGCTCGCGAAAAATCGTCCGGTTCAACGAAATGCCCAGGTCACTAAGTCCCGCACGCTAACCGCAAAAGCTGACGCCCTGGTAGATGCTAAACAAACGGATCAGGCCATCGCGGCATATCGCGAGGCGTTAAAAAACGATCCGAATAACGACGATGCGAAAACCGGGCTGAGTGACGCACTGATGGCGAAGGGAATGGATGTAGCGGGTGATACCAACAACACCGCCGCAATCGTCTATCTCGACGAAGCCGTGTTACTCGACCCAAAGAATGAAGTCGCATTTGCTAAGCTGAGCGAGATCTACGACTCCAGCAATGACGGCGACAAGGCCCGACTAAACTACGAGAAAGCTCTAGCCATCAATCCTGAACTGAAAACACTTTATGTGCCGCTCGGTATTTTATATCTGGACAAAGGCGAGATCGCGAAAGCGGAGAACGCTCTGCAGAATGCGGAGAAGCGCGGAGTGTCGGATGCCGAGTTTTATGGTCTGAAGGGCATGACTTTCTACAAGCAGAACAAAAATGCCGAGGCGATGGCCGCGTTCGAAAAAGCGCTCTCGCTCGACGGGCGAAATGCCACCGCGAGGTATTATCGGGCGGCCCTGCTGGATCGGATGAACCAACCCGACCAGTCAGTTGCGGCATATCGCGAAACTGTGGCGATCGCGCCGGATCATGCACCGGCGTGGTTCGACATCGGTGTGGTCGAGTACAATCGCGGCGACTTTCCGAACGCCGAAAAGGCATACAAAGAGGCTCTCCGAATCGACCCGATTTACTATCGGGCGAATGCGAATCTCGCCAGCACATATCGGCAGATGGAGCGCTACCCGGAGGCGAATGCACAGTACAAATTGGCAGAGGTCGGTATAAAAGATGATCCCGATCTTTATCTTGAGTGGGGTTTCTGTTTGGGAAAAACAAACGAATGGGATAAAGCCGTTGCAACCCTCGATCAGGCACGCAAGCTTAGTCCCGCGGCTGTTGACGATTCCAATCTGGGATGGGCTTACTACAATGCTGCGCAAGTCGACAAGCAGAACAAGAAAGACGCTGAAGCGAGTGCGAAATTGGAAAAGGGCCGCGAGTCGCTTCGGGCCGCCGTTCAGAAAGATCCAAAGCTCGACGCGGCGTACATGAATCTCGGGTCGACGAGCAATGCTCTCGGCGATTTCGAAGCCGCGGTCGCGGCGTTGAATATGGCACTCAGCCTGCGCCGCGATTGGGTGATCGCAATCAACCAGCTTGGATTAGGCTATCGCGGGCTGAATAATCTTAGCGCGGCGATCCAGCAGTTCAATCGCGTCGTCGCGCTCGATGGAAACAACGTCGCCGGACTCTTCAATCTTGGTTCGGCTCAGTACGCAAGCGGGGACAAGAAAGGAGCAAAGAAGACTCAGGAGCGGCTAAAGAGGTTGAATCCTGATCTCGCCCGGCGGCTCGATACTATTTTGAGCGGAAAGGCCGTCATCGACGAGACGAAGCGGAAGATCGAGAACAAGATTCCCAAGATCCCGCGACTGCCTTTTTAGGTAGCAATACAGTGTTTTGAGTGGCCGATGTAAGCTTAATTAGTGCTTGCGTGCGCCTCTGTTGTTAGTGCTATAATCTGCCCTTCACCGACTTAAAGTTAGTATAGACGCGGTCCAGACCGTCCTATTTTTTTAGCATGCCAGGGTCCGATGCAAAGATTGCGGTTTTCACCGTCCGCATCTTGAAAGCCCGATTTTAAAACTAGAGGAGAACCCATGCGAGAAGTATCCGTCGATTCCCAGAATCCTGCTCCTGCCGAATCGGCAGGCGTCAGCCGAAGAAAGTTTATCGGAAACCTGGGAACAACCGTCGCCGGAGCCGCCGCGATCGGTGCTCTTGCGCCGATTGGTCGACAATAATTCGTCCGTTGTGGCGCAGAAGACGGAACAAACGGCCCAGCGAAGCACATTCTATCGCCAGAGAGCCGCGGCCGCTCTGCAGTTCAGGATGGACTGTGCCTACCGTAATTGGGAACTTATCCCACCCTTGTTCGATCGCCCTAACAACGGAGACGAGACGCTGTATCCGAATCGAATCGGCAATTATTCGAAAGGGCTGCCCCATCAGCCGAATGGTGAGGTCGTGCCGACCGCTTACGATGCTCTCTTGGCGGCGCTTGCATCGGGTAACCCCGCGGACTTCGAACAGATACCACTTGGCGGAACAGTAAAATTGACTAGTCCGCAGTCAGGCTATGCCTTTGAGGTTGAAGGCTCCGACTCGTTCAGAATGGTGCAGCCGCCGCCGCCGAGGTTTGCGAGTCGCGAGGTTGCGGGCGAGATCTCGGAAAACTATTGGATGGCTTTGCTCCGGGATGTACCGTTTAACGATTACCCGTCGAATCCGATCGCTGCCGCGGCGGCGGCGGATTTGACACTCTACGGAGCCGATTTTAAAGGCCCGAAGGATGTTAACGGGAACGTTACGCCCAATCTCTTGTTTCGCGGTCTCACGCCAGGTGATAAGGCTGGCCCGTTGTTATCGCAATTTTGGCATCACCCGTGCTTCTTCGGAGCGAATGAGATCAACCAGAAGATCATAACCGCAATGCCCGGGATTGATTACATGACTGATTTCTCAACCTGGCTCGCGGTCCAGAATGGTGTTGCCCAAGGTTCGAATATGTTCGACCCTGTCCGTCGTTATGTAAGAAACGGCCGCGATATTGGCCAGTGGGTACACGTCGATGTTCTTTTCCAGGGTTACTTCCAGGCGTTTTTGATCATTGCCGGAATGGGAGTCCCATATGACAGCGGTAATCCTTACACAAACTCCGCGACACAGGACGGCTTTGCCACGTTTGGCGGGCCACATCTCGCAACGCTTCTTTGCGAAGTGTCCACCCGCGCCCTGCACGCAGTGTGGAACCAGAAATGGCTGGTCCATCGGAGGCTTCGGCCGGAAGTGTTTGCTGAGCGGGTCGATCGTACTGCGCATCACGGAGCCGGCTATCCGGTTCACCCCGAGATTCTTACGTCGGTAAATTCGGCCGCGAGGCTCGGTGGTTATCTTCCGTCGGGGAACGCATTTCTCCCGATGGCATTTCCCGAGGGCAGCCCGACCCATCCGGCGTACGGGGCCGGCCACGCGACGGTTGCCGGCGCATGTTCGACTATTCTCAAGGCGTGGTTTGACGAGTCCTTCGTTATCCCCAATCCGGTAGTTCCCGATTCAAGCGGACAGGTCCTCGTCCCGTATACGGGCGACACCCTCACCGTGGGCGGCGAACTTAACAAGCTCGCTTCGAACATCGCAAACGGCCGCAACATAGCAGGGGTTCACTGGCGATCGGACGGGGCAGAATCTTTAAAACTAGGCGAGGCGATTGCAATAAGCATTCTGAGAGACCAGAAATTGAGCTATAACGAAAAGTTCAGCGGGTTCTCGCTGACCAAGTTCGACGGAACGACCGTCGTCGTTTGATGATCCCTACTTCGTTAACGCTTCATGGCTTCTTTGAGATAGATCGCGTACTCAGATCGAAATGAGGGATTCAAGTTGAAGGCCATCCGGAGGTCGGCTTCCGCCTCAGCCTTTCTACCGGTCTCAAGAAGCATTAATGCACGACCGATATACGCCTCCGCGTGTTTTGGATCGAGACTTAAAACCTTTGTGTAATCGGCGATCGAGGCCCTTTTGTCGATCTGCTCAAGTGCACCGGCTCGATTCATGAGGATCACGCGATGATTGGGAAAGATTGAGAGAGCCCTGGAATAATCCGCTACGGCGCCCGAATAGTCCTCGAGCTGTTGTTTAGCCGAGCCGCTCCCGGTTAGAGCCTCGTAACTGTTGGGTATTATCTCGAGTGAACGGACATAGTCGGCCAGGGCGCTCTTGAAATTTCCCTTGGCCATCAGCGCGTTGCCGCGATTATTGTGCGACATCGCGTGTGCCTTCTTGTCATACGCATTCGTCAGCCCATTCAATATTTCGATCGCCTTCGTAAAGTCTCCGATCGCCGCGTCATACTCATTCCTCTCCAGATAAATGTTTCCGCGATTGTAGAAACCGAGTGCATGTTTCGGCGACAATTCGACGATCTTCGATAGGTCGGCAAGCGCTCCGGCTGCATCACCCGCAGCGAGCTTTAAAGTCGCGCGATTGTTATAGGCATCGAGCATCCGCGGATCCAGGCTGATTGCTTTGTCATAAAACTGAATAGCGTTTACGACGTCTCCGCGGTCCTGTAGCTCGAGGCCTTTATTATAAGCTTCGACGGCCGCGGCTTTCTGACCTAAGGCAGACTGCGCAATCGACAAGAGAACAAATGCGAGAGCAAGTTTTAACTTCATCGTGGTTTATCGGGAAGCACGCTATGGTGCATTATATTAGAGTCGCTTTCATTTTGAAACGGATGCCCAAACGAACAGATATCCATAAAATCCTAATCATCGGTTCGGGTCCAATCGTTATCGGGCAGGCTTGTGAATTCGATTACTCGGGAACGCAGGCCTGCCGAGCGCTGAAGGCCGAAGGCTTCGAGGTCGTGCTTGTCAATTCGAATCCGGCGACGATCATGACCGACCCCGAGATCGCCGATCGCACTTACGTCGAACCGCTTACACTCGAAACCGCGACCGCCATCATCGAAAAGGAACGTCCCGACGCACTGCTTCCAACGGTCGGCGGCCAGACCGGACTTAATCTTTCGGTCGAACTTTACGAAAAAGGAATTCTCGAAAAATACGGCGTCCAACTGATCGGTGCGAACATCGACGCGATCAAGGTCGGCGAGGACCGCGAGCTTTTCAAGAAGGCGATGGACGAGATCGGCATTCCATCGCCCGAAAGGCGGTTTTGCGCACACTTGGGAAGAAGCCCGGGCGATCGTCGAAGAGACCGGCTATCCGGCGATCGTACGTCCGGCGTTTACGCTTGGCGGAACCGGCGGCGGTACGGCGTACAACCCGGAGGAATTCGAAGAGATCGCACGAAACGGACTCGCCGCATCGCCCGTCTCGCAGATACTGGTCGAAGAATCGATCCTCGGCTGGAAGGAGTACGAGCTCGAGGTGATGCGCGATCTCAACGACAATGTCGTCATCATCTGCTCGATCGAGAATTTCGATCCGATGGGTGTTCATACCGGCGATTCGATCACGGTCGCTCCCGCGCAGACGCTGACCGATGTCGAATATCAGCGTCTACGCGACATGTCGATCGCGTGTATTCGAAAGGTCGGCGTCGAGACGGGCGGATCGAATATCCAGTTCGCGGTGAATCCCGAGAACGGCGACGTGCGGATCATCGAAATGAATCCCGCGCGTCTCGCGCTCGTCGGCCCTCGCCTCAAAAGCGACCGGCTTTCCGATCGCGAAGATCGCGGCCAAACTTGCGGTCGGCTACACGCTCGACGAGATACCGAACGACATTACAAAGAAGACGCCGGCGTCGTTCGAGCCGACGATCGATTATGTCGTCACAAAGATCCCGAAATGGGCGTTCGAGAAGTTTCCCGGCGCTGAGGATGTGCTCGGTACGCAGATGAAGTCGGTCGGCGAGGTGATGGCGATCGGCCGGACTTTCAAGGAAAGTCTGTTCAAGGGGTTGCGTTCGCTTGAAGCGGTTAAGCCACTGCGGCTTGCAGATGTGCCTGACGCAGAACTGCAGCGAAAACTCGCTCGTCCAAATTCGCAGCGATTCTCTTACATCACCTACGCTCTGCAGAACGGATATTCGATCGACGAGATCCATCGTCTGACAAAGATCGATCCGTGGTTTCTCGATCAGCTTTCGCAGGTGATGGAATTTCAGGAGACGCTCGATGCAAAGCCGCTCGGCGATTACACGGAGGACGAGATTCGCACTCGCAAAGGAATACGGTCTGTCGGATCGACGTCTCTCGTTCCTGACCGGAGCGTCCGAACTTGAAGTTCGCGATCATCGCAAGTCGCATCGGGTCATCGTTCCGGTTTATAAACGCGTCGATACGTGCGGAGCCGAGTTCGAATCGTTTACGCCGTATCTTTATTCGACATACGAAGAAGAATGCGAAGCGGACCCGACGGACCGGCGAAAGATAATGATCCTCGGCTCGGGGCCGAATCGTATCGGGCAGGGAATCGAGTTTGATTACTGCTGCTGCCACGCTTCGTTTGCACTACGCGACGCGGATTTCGAGACGATCATGGTCAACTGCAATCCGGAGACGGTTTCGACCGATTACGACACATCGGACCGTCTCTATTTCGAGCCGCTGACGTTCGAGGATGTGATGAACATCGTCGACGTCGAAAAGCCCGACGGCGTGATCGTCCAGTTTGGCGGGCAGACGCCGCTGAATCTGGCGGACAGACTGCACGCGGCGGGTGTTCCGATCATTGGCACATCACCCGATTCGATCGACCTCGCCGAGGACCGAAAGCGATTCGGAGCGTTGCTCGAACGAGTTAAAAATTCCACAGCCCCGAAACGGCACAGCGGTTTCGCCCGAGGAAGCAAAAGTGATTGCAGACAAGATAGGTTATCCGATCGTCGTGCGGCCGAGTTTTGTGCTGGGCGGGCGTGCGATGGCGATCGTTTACGACGAGCAATCGCTGGACGAATATATGCGTATCGGCGGTCGATGCTTCACCGGAGAAACCGATCCTGATCGACAAATTTCTTGAACGTGCCGGCGAGATCGACGTCGATGCCTTTGCGGACGAGACGGCAGTCGTCATCGCAGGAATTCAGGAGCACATCGAGGAAGCCGGAATTCATTCGGGCGATTCGTCCAGCGTTCTGCCCGCCCAAAAGATCGCCGGTGAGCATCTTGAAACGATCCAGCATTACACCGAACTGCTTGCACGGGCCTGAAGGTCAAGCGGTCTGATGAACATTCAGTTCGCGATCCAGGACGACCGCGTCTACGTGCTCGAGGTGAATCCGCGTGCGTCGCGGACGGTGCCGTTCGTTGCGAAGGCGACAGGTGTGCCGATCGCAAAGATCGCGTCGCTCGTCATGGCAGGCGACAAGAAGCTGGCCGATTTCAATCTGCCCGACGTTCTGCCCGTGCCGAAGATCTTTGTGAAATCGCCCGTCTTTCCGTTCAAAAAATTCGCCGGCGTCGATCCGGTACTCGGGCCCGAGATGCATTCGACCGGTGAGGTTATGGGCGTCGGTGCGTACGTTCGGCGAGGCTTACGGCAAAGCGATGGAAGGTGCCGGACTGAAGCTGCCGTTGGCGGGTAAAGCTTTCATTTCGGTGAACGAACGCCGACAAGGGCCAGGCGGTGATGCTCGCACGACGTCTTAACAAACTTGGCTTCGATCTGGTCGCGACCTACGGCACGGCGAATCGCCTGCACGAGGTCGGCCTCGAATGCGAGTCTGTTTTCAAGGTCAACGAAGGCCGTCCGAACATCGCCGATCTCATCCGCCAGGGCGATATCGCGCTGATCATCAACACGCCGCTCGGCAAGACATCACACTACGACGAAAAAGCTATTCGCAAGGCAGCTTTGCAATTCAACGTTCCATGCGTCACAACCATCACCGGAGCCGAGGCTCTGGTCGAAGCGATCGCGACGAAGAAAAGTGAAAGTCACGTGACTGTGAGAAGTTTGCAGGAGATCCACGCGGAAAGCATCTTTCGGCCGACGAAGCGAGTTGACGAAGCGGCTCTGAAGGGGTGTTTCTTGACCAATCTTTCCGTTTACAATAACTTAAACTCAAGATCTAAATTGGCTGCTTTGAAGAACTCGGTCGCTGCCGTTTCCGGTACTGAAAAGAAAAAACCGGTTGCTACCGTTCTGGTAAAGACAAGACATCCACCCGCTGACGCTTGGTGGAACTGACAAAATATGACTGACCGACACGACCGCGAGATCATTGGCGGGCATCTGCTCGTGATCGGCGGGGCAGAGGACAAGTATAACGAACGGCGGATTCTCGAGAAAGTTTCTCGAGCTTGCGGGCGGTGACAAGTCCGAAATACTGATCGTTCCCGTGGCGTCGGATTTTCCCGAATTCGCTGCGGACGTTTATACGCAGGCTTTCAGAAATCTCGGTGTCGCCAATCCGCGAGTGCTGCGGGCGACGTCTCGCCAGGACGTTTTCAACGCAAATGCGGAAGAGCTTCTTGATGGCGTGACGGGTGTTTTTATGACCGGCGGCGATCAGATGCGACTGGTGTCTATCCTCGGCGGGACAAAATTCGCGGACAAGCTGCGACACCTGGTTCGCGATACGAAGATCGTTCTCGCCGGTACCAGTGCGGGAGCGGCCGGGATGAGTACGTCGATGATCGTCCGTGGCGAATCGACGCTCGCATCCTCACAAGAACAGCGTCCGGCTTTCGCCAGGACTCGGATTTCTGAAAAATATCATCATCGATCAACATTTCACCGAACGCGGCCGTATCAGCCGTCTTGATCACCGCAGTTTCGTTCAATCCGTATAATCTCGGGATCGGTATCGACGAGAATACGGCGATCATTCTGAACAGCGAAGGGATTCTTGAAGTCTACGGGCAGGGAACTGCGACGATCGTCGACGGATCACAGATCACTTACAACGAGATCGCCGAAGTCGGCGATAACGAGGAGTTCAGCGTGTGCGGTGTCCAGCTCCACGTACTGCGTGACGGTTTGATCTATGACTTTCTCGATCGTCACCCGGTCCAATTACCGAATGAGTTTTTGCTGCCGGATATAGGCTGAGAAGGTGGAGGTTGTTAACCGCGGATGACACAGATCACGCGGATCATGTTTAGGTTGCTTTATCTGTGTCATCTGCGTCATCTGCGGTTAGAATGCGTTGAGACCAAGACGAACCCTTCTATGGAAATTCTAGAAATTCGCACACTTCGCGGTCCAAATTATTGGAGCGGCTATTGGAAAAAGCTGATCATCATGCGCCTCGATATCGGGGACTATGAGAGATAAGCCGACGGATAAGATCAAAGGGCTTTTACGACCGCATGGTCGAGGTGTTGCCGTCGCTCAGTTTCGCATGGCTGCAGTTATCAGGAAGAAGGCGGATTCCTGCGGCGAGTGAAGGAAGGGACGTGGGGCGGACATGTCATCGAACATTTCGCACTCGAACTATCAGACTCTGGCCGGAATGGACACGGGCTATGGCCGGACACGCGAAACGGGCGAGACGTGGAATTTATAATGTCGTCTTCAGTTATCACGAAGAAGAAGTTGGACGATACGCTGGCTCGTGCGGCGGTTCGACTCTTCCTCGATCTCGCGGACGGGAAGTCGACTTGACGAGATTGCGGAAAGATATCGCCGATGACATTCAGCAGATGCGCGAGATCCGCGAGGAGGTGCGTTTCGGTCCGTCTACCGGATCGCTTGTCGAAGAGGCGGAAACTCGAGATATTCCGTTTATTCGTTTGAACGATCAGTCGCTCGTCCAACTCGGCTACGGCGTTCATCAGAAGACGGATCCAGGCAACGACGACCGCCAACACGAACATGATCGCGGTCGACATCGCCGGAAATAAGCACGCGACCAAAAAACTGCTTGGTGATATGGGTGTGCCGGTGCCAAAGGGCTATCCGGATCCGCGAGATCGAGGAACTTGAGAAGTCGCTGGCGATCGGTCGGTTATCCCGTCGTGATAAAACCGCTTGATGGCAATCACGGAAAAGGTGCGACGGTCGGGATCAAGTCGATCTCGACGACGCCGAAATTGCGTTCGAAAAGGCAAAGGAATATTCGCGATGGGTCATCGTCGAGCAGCAGCTTCAAGGTTCGGATTTTCGAGCTCTGGTCGTCAATAATCGACTTATCGCTGTCGCTGAGCGGATTCCGGCGCACATCGTCGGTGATGGCGAAAAGACGATCGAGGAGCTGATCGACTAGACTAATGATGATCCGCGACGAGGCTACGGCCACGAAAAGGTCCTCACGACAGATCGATATCGACAACCAGACGCTTCGATGTATTCGGGCCAAAGACTATGAACTCGCTACCGTCCTGCCAAAGGATGAGGTCCTGCTTCTCAAAACGACGGCGAATATATCGACCGGCGGCACAGCGATCGACCGAACGGACGAGGTCCATCCGGAAAATGTGTTTCTCTTTGAGCGAATTGCGCAGAATCATCGGGCTGGATGTCGCCGGCGTCGACGTTATCGCTTCGAATGTCAGCGAGCCGCTGCGCGGAAACCGGCGGCGGAATTATCGAGGTAAATGCCGCGCCCGGTTTTCGCATGCATCTTTCACCGAGTGAGGGGATCGGCCGGAACGTTGCTGAACACGTGATCGATATGCTCTTTCCACGGGGCACCCCTTCGCGAATACCGATCATCGCGATCACCGGCACGAACGGCAAAACGACGACGACGCGTCTCATCGCACACGTCCTGAAAGGCAGCGGCCGGACCGTTGGCTTTACGACGACCGATGGCACTTACATCGGAATCAGCAGATCGTACAGGGCGACAACACCGGCCCCGTTTCGGCACAGCTTGTACTAAAAGATCCCACGGTGGATGTCGCGGTGCTTGAGACGGCTCGCGGCGGAATTATTCGTTCGGGCCTCGGTTTCGATTATTGTGACATCGGTGTCGTAATGAACGTCGCGGCCGATCATCTCGGGCTAAAGGACGTGAACACACTCGAAGATCTCGCCCGCGTTAAATCGGTGGTCCCCCGAGCCGTTTCGAAACGTGGATTTGCGGTTCTGAACGCCGAGGACCCGCATGTTTACAAGTATGCGTGAGAGGGTCGAAGGGCATTGCGTGTGTTTTTCGATGGACGAGAACAACCCGAATATCGAACGCCAGGCCCGTCGCGGTCGGATCTCGTGCGTATATGAAAACGGATATGTGACGATCTTAAAGGGTCGATGGAAGGTGCGTATTGAGAAGGTTACGAATATTCCTCTGACCTACGGCGGACGCGCCGAGTTTATGGTCCAGAACGTCCTAGCGGCGACGCTAGCATGTTTCGTACACGGCGTGTCGATTCGAGGATCTCCGAGTTGGGCTCACCACGTTCAACGCAGGAACGGCCCAGACGCCTGGACGCCTCAACTTTGTCGAAGTCGGGGGCGGTGTCACGGTACTGATGGATTACGCGCATAATCCGGCCGGTATTCGCGGGCTCGTGAATTTTATCCAGAAGCTGCCGAACAAGTATCGAACTTGCGTTCTAAACGGAACGGGCGACCGCCGCGACGAGGATATCCGCGAATTCGCAAAGATCGCCGGTGATAACTTCGACCGGATCGTCATCCGCCGTGGAAATTATTTACGCGGCCGAACGGATGAAGAAATGTTCGCGTTGCTACAGGAGGGAATTGCTCAAAGCGACAACAAGCCGCAGGTTCGTGTCATCGCCGAGGGGCGCGACGCGATCTACCACGCGATCAAATACGGCCGAAAAGGCGAGCTCGTCGTGACGCTCGCCGACCTCGTGCCCAAAGACATCGCGTACGTGCAGGAGATACGCGACGAGCTGCTCGAGAAAGAGAAGCGATCGATCGCCTAGAGCTTTCTAGTCCGCGGCCGAGGCTGCGGCACCGGTCATCAAACCACCGATGAGGAATATTGCTCCGAGCAGAACGTGGATGATGTGATCCACAGTTCCGAGGTGGAGTATCCCTGCAACGTCGAACATTCGTTCCTCTCCGGTGCCCACCGCAAATCCAACTATTCCGAGGAGCAAGTAAACGGCTCCAAAAACGAGACAGAACATTTTTGCTCCCGAGAGCGAGCCCTTCATTCCGACGTAGAGGGCGGCCGCTCCGGATGCGAGATGGACGATATTGTGGGCCGGGCTGAGATGGGCGCCGAGCAACCCCGGCATTACGAAGCCAAGTAGACCGACGAGGATGAAAACAACACCGAGAAGAGTCGCGATAGTCTTTGCCATTCTGAATTCTCCTGTGTGCGGCGCACGCCCCGGTCCGCTGTAAAACTAGATGGATGGAGCGCGGTCATCAAAAATGTAGGTTGCGGGTTAAGAAACTTACCGTGCGGATTATGCTCATATCGTTTCGCCGAATCAAGCTGACGCAAGTCGCAATTTACTGGCTTAGTGGCGATAAATCTCAACGACGGTCGATGACGGGGTTCTGTAACCTCGGTACATTCCTTCACAATTGAACGGCAGGGCTACATTTCCGTGGGCGTCGACGGCGATAAAACCACCTTCGCCTCCAATCTCGGTGAGGCGTTCGAGCGTTTCCTGGGCAGCCGTTCGCAGATCGATTCCCTTGTATTTCATCCTCGCGGCAACGTCGTAGGCCGTCACGCCTCGGATAAAGAATTCACCGTATCCGGTGCAGGAAATTGCGCACGTCGCGTTTTCGGCGTAGGTTCCCGACCCGATCACCGCCGTGTCGCCGACGCGCCCGAAACTCTTGTTCGTCATGCCGCCGGTCGAAGTAGCTGCCGCGAGATTTCCATCGCCATCGCAGGCGACGGCACCAACGGTACCTTTGGATTGCGGATTGCGGATTGCGGATTGCGGATTTCGATCGGCTAAGGTGTTCGAGCTTTCCCCCTCGAATTCAGTCGCCCGTGCTTCGGAATCCGCACTCCGCACTCCGCGTTCCGCATTCCCCACGCTGTGATCGAGTTGAACTCGACCAGCTGCGATCGCTTCCTGCAGCTGCTGCCACCGATGCTCGGTAAAGAAATACTCGTCAGGTTCAAACTCTACTTCCATCTCCTTCGCGAACTGGTTGGCGCCATCGGCCGCGAGCAGGACGTGTGGGGTCTTGTCGATAACAAGCCGCGCGAGCTTGATAGGATTTCTTACGTTGCGAACGAATGCAATAGCGCCGGCTCTTAGCGTTCGGCCATCCATGATCGACGCGTCCATCTCATTCTTGCCTTCGTGCGTGAACACAGATCCGCGACCGGCGTTGAATAGTGGAAAATCTTCAAGCGAGCAGACCGTTTGTTCTACGGCATCGAGCGCCGTTCCGCCGGAGGACAGGATTCGCCAGCCGACACCAAGAGCTTCTTCAAGTCCGCCGCGGTATTCGCGTTCGAGCTCGGCCGTCATAGTCGATCTGAGAATGGTCCCGGCACCACCGTGAATTGCGAGGGCGATATTTGCCATTACAAAAGTGTACCGTAGGTTGGCTAGGTGCTTAACCGCAGATTACGCAGATAACACAGATTTAGAAAAATGATCTTCTTAGATCTTCGTTATCTGTGTCATCTGCGGTTAACCACGCTTAGAGCTTCAGGTTGCGCAGCCGCAACGCATTCGCAATAACTGAGACGGAACTAAATGTCATCGCTGCACTCGCTATCATCGGCGAGAGCAAGATCCCAAAGATCGGGAACAGTACCCCGGCGGCGATCGGAACCCCGACAACGTTGTATATAAACGCGAAAAATAGATTCTGGCGAATGTTCTTCATCGTTCCCCGACTCAAATTTCGAGCCTTCAGAATTCCTGAGAGATCTGGGCGGAGTAGCGTGATGTCTGACGATTCAATAGCGACATCGGTACCGCTTGCGAACGCGATGCCAACATCCGCCTGGGCGAGTGCCGGCGCATCGTTCACCCCGTCGCCGGCCATCGCAACGATCTTTCCTTTGGATTGCAGTTCTTTCACCTTGGCGGCTTTGTCCTCGGGCATCACTTCCGCGAAGACTTGATCGATACCGAGTTGTTTTGCGACAGCCTCGGCAGTTACACGATTATCTCCGGTCATCATCACGACTTGAATGTTCTGGCGGTGCAGTTCATCGATCGCCTGCTTAGCCGAAGGCTTGATCGCATCTGCGACGCCGATCAGACCGGCATGCGTTCCGTCGATAGATACTCCGATGACTGTCTGCCCCGCTGCTCGGAGACTCTCGGCGTAATCGTTCGCGGCCGCCCCATCCGTTATGGTTTTTCCAACCCGGACATCCCGCCCATCGACAGTCCCTCTGACACCTGAGCCGGTTATCGATTCAAAGTTCTCAACCTTCGATAAACCGATATTTCTCTCTTCAGCCGTGCGGACTATTGCGGTAGCAAGCGGATGCTCACTCAACTGTTCCAGTGACGCGGCAAGCCGGAGGAGATCGGCCTCGGTAGTGCCGTCGATGGGGAGGATTTTCTGGACATTAGGTCGTCCTTCGGTAAGTGTCCCCGTCTTGTCGACAACGATCACATTAACTTTCTCCAGGATCTCGAGTGCCTCGGCTTTCTTCACCAGTACGCCGTTCTTTGCTCCGTGACCGGTGCCGACCATTATCGACATCGGTGTGGCGAGACCGAGGGCGCACGGGCAGGCGATGATCAATACCGAAACGGCCGCGACGATCGCGTAGGCGAGACTTCCAAACATCATCCACACTACAAACGCGATCACGGCCACGACGATCACCGCCGGAACGAAATACGCCGCGACCACGTCGGCGAGCCTCTGGATCGGCGCACGGCTTCGTTGTGCTTCGCCTACCATCCGGACGATCTGTGCGAGCAGAGTCTCACTTCCAACTCGCGTCGCCGTCATTAGAAAAGTACGGTTGCTGTTTATCGTCCCGCCGATGACTTTATCGCCCTCGCTTTTCCCAACCGGCATAGATTCGCCGGTAACCATCGATTCGTCGATCGATGTTTCGCCTTCGATTATCTCGCCATCGGTCGGAACTTTTTCATTTGCCTTCACGCGAAGCGTCGCTCCGGCGTGTACGTGACGCAAGTCGATAACTTCCTCAGTACCGTCTTTGTTTACGACCGTCGCTGTTTCAGGTGCGAGCCGCAGCAGTTCTTTTATCGCCGAAGATGTCTGCGAACGAGCGCGGAGCTCGAGAACTTGGCCGAGAAGCACCAGCGTCGTTATCACCGCCGCCGCTTCGAAGTAGCCGGGAACGATTCCCGAGTGGGCGTCACGCATGACGTCCGGAAAGAGGTCCGGTACGAACAACGCGGCAAGACTGAGTAAATATGCGGCTCCGGTTCCGATTCCGATTAGCGTGAACATGTTGGGGCTCGCGTTTCTGATCGATGCAATCGCGCGCTCGAAGAACGGCAAGCCACCCCACAACACGACCGGTGTCGCTAGCAGGAACTGGATCCAAAGTGAGACATACGCGGCTCGCCCGTGCGGCCAGCTTGGAAAGAAGTTATTGAGATCGACGAACATCTCCCCCATCGCGAGGATGAACACGGGCAGCGTGAGCGGAACCGAGATCCAAAAACGACGCTTCATGTCGAGGTATTCCGGATCGGGACGGTCGTCGAGCGTGATCTCTTTCGGCTCGAGAGCCATTCCGCAGATCGGACAACTGCCGGGACCGATCTGTACGATCTCGGGATGCATCGGGCATGTGTACTCGACGTCGAGCGGTAGGTCCTCGGCTACCTGTGGAGACAAATATTTCGAGGGGTCGCCGACAAATTTTGTCTTGCAACTCGCCGAGCAGAAGTAATATGTTTCTCCGTTGTGCACATGTTTGCCCGCCGCAGTCGCCGGCGAGACGGACATTCCGCAAACAGGATCGAGAACTGTGCCGCCCGGTGTCCTGCTCATCTCGTGGGCGTGAGCATGATCTTCTTGAAAGTCCTTTTCCCGGCCGATCTTAACCGGAGCCTGAGCCGCCGGCTCTTTAGATGTCTGCGCAATGAACTTCTGCATGCATCCCTTCGCGCAAAAGTAATATGTCGTGCCCTCATGGACGAAGCTTCCTGCCGCGGTTCTCGGATCGACTTTCATCCCGCAGATAGGATCGATGAACTGATTGTCGGTCATATGTGTTGCCCCCCGGAAACGATCTTACAACCTGTGAGCAGGTGTCAGGTCAAGCGATATCTTTGCCTTCGGCGAACGATTCGATCAGCCGGCAGACTGAATGGCCGTCGGGCTCGGAGTTTTTCATCGACTTCCACATCTCGGTCGCGTTTTCGATTCGCGTCTGAAGGCTGCTTCAACTCGCGGATCTTTTCCTTGTTTTCCTTAACGCGCTTTTCCACGATCTCGCGAACCATCGGACACGGTGAATTGCCGTGGACCGCGTGATCGAGGATCTCTTCAATTTCGTTCAGCGTGAACCCGAGTTCCTTGGCGGCGGAGATAAAATTCAACCTCTCCCTGTCCGAAGTTTTGTAAAGCCGGTAGCCATTCCGCAGATCCCGCGACGGCTTCAAGAGACCGATACGTGTGTAATGGCGTACCGTGTAGATCGGGAGGTTCGTTCGTTTCGCCAGAGCGCTTGCTGTCATCATATGTTTTCTAAAAAGGACCGGAAATTAACACCGTCACGATCGACGCAGGGTCGCGATAACCATGATCGTGGTAAGCGTCAAAGTTGTCAGCCAGCGTCCGTCCATAGCTCCTCGTTAGTGTGCCGCTTTTGAAGGCCGGATTCGCATATATATCTGCCACCCGCCGTGCTTTGTGCCGCCGTAAAAACTACTGATGCTCGACGGATTGGTGTTGAAAGTCGCCATCCCGCCGATGCCGACATCGAGGCCTTTGTCTTTCACGATCTCGCGAAGATACCCGATCGAATACGCTCCGACAAGGAGGTTGCCTTCGGGATGGGGTGGATCGAGGACAAGTTCGTGCGCGTTCTTCTGAACCTGCTCGAGGCGGCCAAAGATAGCGTTCTTGTCGAACTCGTAGTTAGTTTCAAAGAGAAATGAATTGCCGTTCCCTTCGTCGCTGCTGTTGCGTCCCCATACGAAAGTGCTCGACCAGTTTCGGTCGTCGCTGAATACTTTGTTGAATATCGCTGAAGCGGTCGTACGACGGACCACCTTGAGATCCGGTTCGGCACGCTCCGGATATTTTAGATAACCGTGTGAGATCTGGAATGACCACTCCTTCGTGGGATTGAACGAAAAGCGGCCGCTGAACGAGTTTATTTTTGGCGAATCGAACGCCCAACGGTTTTCGTCGGGCTCTGTGCCGTTGAATGCGCTTGCCTCGAACTTGAACTTATCATGCGTGAACCCGGCAGTGACGACCCCGTACGTGATGTGCGTCGCGTCCTGCCAGTGATGACCGATCGGGGCGTCGGGCATGTTTGCACCGGATGGCCGGTGAAGATACATCGCCGGGCCCAGTGCGGGCTCGCCGGGAAGTCCGGCATAAACGAAAAAGGAATTCTTGTCGTCGAATTTATACGAATACGTCGCAGCGAGCTCGCTGATGAAGTCGTGTGGATGCTGACGATCGTGGAGCGGCTCGCCGCGGAAAAGTTCGCCCGACTGATAAAGCAGCGGATAGCCGTAGCCGCGTTCGATTATCGGATCGAGGCTCATCATCGCCCTCAGCCCGATCTGCGACTTTTCATTGATCGGTTTCGAGTACATCGCCATGAACATCGACGGCGCGTCGAAACGGCTTCGGCTGCCCTTGCCGGAGGCCGACACGTCGCGGCTCGACCCGATCGATGTATAACGGAAGAACATCGTTCCATGCAGCATGATCATCGATCCGTCTTCGAACATCTTCATGTATGCCTGCATCGGCGACGAATCGGGAATCCACGACGTGCCCGAGCCCTCGCGTGACATCGGCTCGCCGATGTTGATCGATGATCGCATCGCCGAATGTCCGCCGTGCTCCATTTCATCGGCTCCCGGTTTCATTCCGCCAGGCTGATGCTCCACGTCGGTTTTTTCGGTCTGCATCTTCTCACCCGCAGCAGGTTTATGACCGGCGTGCTCGTCCGGCTTTTTTGCGGTTGGGGAAGGCGAGGATGTCGGAGCCGCATGCTCGGTATGTCCGCCCATCGGTTTCGGATCGGATGACGGCATCGTCATTGTCGGTGCGGCATGATCGTGTCCGTCATCGTCTTCGTCGGGTGAATGAATGTGCTCGACCTTTGCGGCCATTTTCACATCTTCACCCGGCTTAACCCCGACGAAAATATTCCCCCACATTCCCCCTTTTGCGTGACCACGGACCGAGCAAAAGTATTTGTAGGCTCCATTCTCGTTCGCTCTTATGACGAGCTCTTCGGCTTGAAAGATCGGTGTTTCGCCGTGTGCCGCGAGCTTGCCGCTACCTGCCGTTTCGGCCAGCTCCGGAGCGATCGGAAATTCGCCGTTCACGTGACCGAATCGAATGTCATGGCGCATATCAACGTCCACATTTATGAAAAGAATCCTCAGAATCGCTCCCGCGGGAACGATCAGGTTCGCATTGCGAATTCCCTGAACGCGATATGAGAGCATGTCGTCCTCCGGTCCGGTCGTGACGACAAGACGGATCTCGTTTCCGCTGAAGGTAAGATTCGAGCCCTCGGCCTTTCCAATCGTTCGCGTTTTCTCGAATCCTGCGATTTCGGCTTCCTTCACCGTTTTCTTCTCAATGCTGACCAGTGTGAACGCCGTGTGGGCGAACGCCGGAAGGCTTAGGACAAGCATTGTGAAAATTAAAACTATTAACTTTTTCATTACGATATTACTCCTGAATTTTTGACGCCTCATAGGGATCGCACATATATGGCGATCGACCTTATCTGAGCCGGTCTTAATTTCTTTCCAAACGCCGGCATGTCGGGTCGACCGTTCCTTATAGCCCTCTCAATGCTGGTCGCACTCTTAGCCTTTACGTCCGGTGCAGTAAGATCGGCGGCCTCAAGTGTTCGCCCCATCGGCGTGTTCGCTCGGCCGTCAGAACCGTGACATCTTGCGCAGTTCTGCAAGTACAGCGTCTGCGAGTTCGCAGGCTCCGGCGAGGCATTCGCACTGATCGACCCGGGAATCAGCGAAACCGCGAGTGCTGCCACTGAAAAAACAGCGACAAGCATAAACTTAAAGATCCGTTGCATTTCTGTCTCCTTCTTCAAAAAACCAAACGACAACAGCACGCCGGAGGAAATACGTTTTCCGGTATGCATTCGAGGATGTTCTTACTTTCTTTGGGTTCTACAGGTGCGGAGGTGCGCGAAGGAAGAAGACGACGGTCGGCGAGAGAGGCGTAGCCGAGTGACGTTTCGATATTGTCAGAAACGCGAAAAACAATCCGATCCAACCGAAGGAATGAAGTTTTTGCCGGAACGAGCACCGGCGAGTTTAGCTCCGCTCCGTTCTTTTCAACTTTGACGGGTGCTGCCAGAGGTTCTCTTGCGATGCAAACGCACGAAGAATCGATGCGGCTGCCGGGGGAAAGCTCTTCGGCTTTTTGTGTTGAATTGTCGCTGTGCTCTTGGTGCGGATGACACGAATCAGTCTTCGCACGCTCTGAGTGGTGTGAGCACGCGCATGCCGAGATAGACGATACGAATAGCGCGGCACATGCCAGCACTACTAAAACGCCTTGTTTGATCGCATATCTCGTCATTCGCTCTTCATCATATCTACCGCAGACTTCCTTGTAAAGACTGAGCGTCGAGGGTAAAGACCGATGAACCGTTATAAGTTGGCCAGCCGGCAAAGTCTCATTTGTCCTCATTTTCGGCGCGTCAGGTAAATCGATCCTGATTCCGGAAACCCCTGTCTATTAGGTATTTCTTTCTAATGGCGTCCGATTCATCGACGCTGTTCACCCGCGAGAAAGCTCGCGTCACCCAAACCTTATCCGAAATGGCAACTGCGGCTTTTGGGCCGCGGACGCAAAGCCAGGAATCCTCTGGAGGGATTGCCCGGCTGCCGAAGTGAGGTCCGATGAAGTCCCGTTTTGTATTTCCTCTATTAATACTCACATTTTTCTGTGTAAGCTCCGCCGCTCAGAGTCGTCTGAGCATCGGCCTCGATCTGCGATCTGATGCAGGCGTGGCGACCGCACTCAATGGGAGCACCGGTACGCGTACTGCCAAGAGCTCAGGCGGATCGGAGACGTCCGCAGCCGGTTCTGTCGAGCAGAGGGTTTTTGCTCTTATCAATGCCGAACGAAATAAGAGCGGATTGCCTGAACTCGAATGGAGCGAGAGTCTCGCGGCGGTTGCCCGGATGCATTCCGAGGACATGGCACGCGCTGAGTTTTTCAGTCACCGGGGATCCGATGGATCGTTGGTCGACGACCGTGCCGACCGTCTGGGCCTCGGATCATGGCGGGCGATCGGAGAGAACATTGCGTACATGCGTGGCTTTGAAGATCCTGCAGCGCTTGCCGTCGCAAAATGGCTCGAATCGACAGCTCACCGAAAGAACCTGCTAGGCCCTAACTGGAAAGAATCCGCGGTCGGCGTTGTGATAACTGAAGACGGGACGTACTACTTTACGGAAGTCTTCCTTATAAGAAAATAATTCAGTCAGAAAACGAGTGTCGCGGATATACGTGGCGTCTGCGTTGTGAAAGTCCGCTTCTCGATCAAGGCACGGTAAATTCGACCGTGCTTTCATTTTTCCGTTTACATTAAACGTGCCGCCTCCTATTCTAAAACGTATGGAACGGGCGGAGCTCACTTTACCTTCCTTTGCGAAGATCAATCTGCATTTGCAGGTGATCGGCCGACGCGCCGACAGGTTTCACGATCTTTGTACCGTATTTCAAACGATCTCGCTGCACGATACGCTCGACGTCTCGCTGGCGGATGAAATACGAATGACGTGCGGGGACGATAAACTACCCGTGGACGAAGAGAATCTGGTTGTGCGGGCCGCGCTTGCTCTTCGCGATGCGGCCGGAGTTTCGCTCGGAGCCACAATTCATCTCGAAAAGCGAATTCCCGCGCCGGGCGGCCTTGGTGGTGGCTCATCCAATGCGGCGACGGTGCTGCTCGCACTGAGAAAGCTTTGGAATTTGGAATTGAATATCAGTGAACTGCACTCGGTAGCAGCGGGGCTTGGCTCAGACGTTCCCTTTTTTCTATACGGTGGCACTGCGCTGGGAATGGGTCGTGGCGAGATCGTGGAACCGATCGGAGATTTCGAAGCGGAATCAATGCTTGTGGTAACTCCGAAGGTCGCGGTGGCGACACGCGAAGCCTTCAAACGCCTCGATGCACGAGCCTTGACAAAGCAGGAGTCGAAACGTAGACTTCAAATTTGTCGTTTTGACCTTGAATCGGCGGATTTTAACCATACCGCCTTCAAGAACGACTTTGAAATTTCTGTTTTCGCGGCGTATCCGGAAGTCGAGCGGGCAAAAATTGCGTTGCTCGACCTTGGAGCCGAAAGAGCGATGCTCAGCGGCAGCGGAGCAAGCGTTTTCGCAATATTTGACAAAGAAGAGACACGGCAAACTGCAATAAAAGCCCTTGACCATGAGGTCAACTGGCGAAAGTTTGCCGTAGCAACCATTTCGCGGCGATGAATATCGCGAGGCACTGCAATAGAAGTGTGTTAGGTTGTTTCCGAGTCAGTTTCTGAAATTCGCATTGGGGCGTAGCCAAGTGGTAAGGCACCGGTCTTTGGATCCGGCATTCGTAGGTTCGAATCCTCCCGCCCCAGCCAATTTCGAAATCGGAAACGGACGGTCTCTGAGCAAGGTCGTCCGTTTTTTTTAGTGTCAGTGTCAGCACGTTGGACGTTCGGAGCTGTTGACACTGACCTGAACCGACACTCGGCAACTGACACGATGAGCGTAACGGGCAAAATCAAGATCTTTTCGGGGAATGCCCATCCCGCAGCTGGCCGAGGAGATCTGCGGCGCATCTTGAGCTGCGAACTCGGAAAGGCGAGCACGGAACGTTTTTCCGACGGCGAGTTTAACTTTCAGATCGGTGAAAACGTTCGCGGCTCAGATGTGTTTATCGTTCAGCCGACATGTCCGCCGACGGATCAGCACCTGATGGAGCTGTTGATAATGATCGACACCTTTGTCCGGGCATCGGCGGAACGAGTTACGGCGGTGATTCCGTATTTCGGTTATGCCCGTTCTGACAAGAAAGACCGTCCGCGGGTGCCGATCGCGGCAAAGCTGGTCGCGAATCTGATTACGTAAGGCGGGTGCACAGCGAATTTTGACGATCGATCTGCACGCTTCGCAGATACAAGGGTTTTTTGATATTCCGGTGGATCACCTTTATGCCGCACCGATCGTGGTCGACTATTTTAAGACGAATCCGATCGAGAATCTGATCGTCGTCGCACCTGACACCGGCGGTGCCGAGCGGGCTCGTGCATATGCAAAACGGCTCAATGCCGGCCTCGCTCTTTGCGACAAACGTCGCGAGCGTGCGAACGAGGCTGACGTGATGAATATCGTCGGTGATGTCAGCGGCAAGAATTGTTTGATAATCGACGACATGTGCGACACGGGCGGCACGATCTGTAAGGTTGCCGAGGCATTGCACAAAGCCGGTGCGAACGAGATTCTCGCGTGCTTTACGCATGGCGGTTCTGTCGGGAAGGCAGTTGAGAATATTAGCGATTCGCATTTGAAAAAGGTGATCGTTACAAATACGATCCCGATCCGCGACAACGGTAAGCCGCTGGTCGAGAGGCGGAAAGATCGAAGTTTTGAGCGTCGCAAAGCTCTTGGCTTCGGCGATCAAGTCAATTCACGACGAGACGAGTGTTTCGTCGTTGTTTATTTAGAGTGTCGGTGTCAGTGACAGTGGTCGAGAAGCAGCTGACAACGAACACTGACCACTGACACTGAGGAAATATGGCAGAAAAAATTGTTGTAAAAGCTGAGAAGCGGGATGAACGGGCAAGAATGAGAACCGTCGGCTGCGTGCCGAAGGCAAGATTCCGGTCGTTGTTTACGGCGGTGGCACCGAGAGCTGTTGCGGCGACCGCCGAACTTAAAGGATCTGGCGGCGATTCTTCGAACCGATACCGGTGTCAACACCGTATTTTCGCTCGATATCGAGGGCGAAGGCGTCAACGACGTTATTTTCCAGGATCGACAGATCGATCCGGTCAGGGGCCGCTTGATCCATGCCGATCTTCGTCGCTTCGCAAAGGGCGAAAAGATCGAAATGACGGTGCCGATCCACCTGACTCGGCGAACCTGAAGGGCTTAAAGGAAGAAGGTGCGGTGCTGACGCAGGCGATGCGTGAGATCAAGGTTCTCTGCGAACCGGCAAATACGCCGGATTCGATCGACGTTGATGTCACGGACCTGACGTCCGATCACGCGGTGCACGTTTCGGATCTCAAGATCGGTGCGGGAATCGAGATCCACGAATCACCGGAAACTGTCGTCGCGTCGATCGTCATCGTCAAGGAAGTCGAGCTCGAACCGCAGGTCGAGGAAGGTGCTGAGCCTGAGGTCGTCGGCGAAGACAAGCCGGATGAAGAAGGCGAAGGCGAAGACAAAGGCGGCGACAAGGGCGGCGAATAACGGTTTGGAACCGAATTGGCTGATCGTCGGTCTGGGGAATCCGGGTCCGGAATACGAACGAACGCGGCACAATCTCGGGTTTATGCTCGTCGATATGCTCGCTCGCGAGAGCCAGACGCAGATCAAACGAGACGGAATGCCGCGCGTTGATCGGTACGGGCCGAAATTGACAACCAAATGATCGAGCTTGCAAAGCCGCAGACGTTCATGAATCTGAGCGGCGAAGCGGTAAGCTGCTTGCTGCAAAAGCCGGATCGAAGCATTGAACGGCTGATCGTAATTTCGGACGATCTCGCGTTGCCGTTCGGAAAGATCAGATTACGCCCACAGGGTTCGCACGGCGGACAGAACGGCCTGAGATCGATCATCGACTGTCTGAGAACGAAGGATTTTATTCGGTTGCGAATTGGAATACATGCCGGAACATCCGGTGACGAACACGAAGAATTTTGTGCTGGAGAACTTTTCAAAAGTAGAAAGCACGGAGGTTGACAAGATACTGGCAACGAGCGTCAACGCCGTTCGAACCATCCTGAGAGACGGCATCGACAAGGCGATGGCGGAGTTTAATTGATTTGCGATTTTCGATTTTAGATTGCTATCTCATAGCGGCCCCCCGGGAAGAACGTAAATCGAAAATCCCAACGACGGAGGAACATGGCAAACAGGACATACGAAGTGATGTATATTGTCGATCCGGAAACACCGGCCGACAAGCTTACGAAACTCAACGAAGCGGTCGGAAAACTGATCGAGAAAGAAGGCGGAACGGTTGTTCGAATGGACGATGGCGGAAGGCGAACGCTTGCATATCCGATCAAAAAGAAGACCGAAGGTTATTACATTCTTTTTGAGATCGAGGGCTCGGGTCAGGAGATCGCCGAGCTTGAACGCCGCATGCGCGTCAACGATATGATCATCAGATATATCACCGTTCGTGTCGACGAAGACCGCAAGAAGGCGGAGCGAAGGACGGAGAAACGCGAGAAGCGTGCGGCGACCCGTGCAAAGTTCCGTCCGACTGAGGAAACGGCGGACGCGGAGGCGGCAGCTTAACGCCGGAGGAGAATTATGATTGATAGAGAAATGGATGCAATCGGGGATCGGGACATAATGGCCGGCGGCGAAGAGCAGTTTGGCGACAAGGCTCCGCGCCGTTATCAACGGCGACGGCCGCGTCAGGTGGTTCCTGACTATATAGATTGGAAGGACGTCGAATTTCTTCGCCAGTTCGTTCCGGAGCGCGGAAAGATCATGCCGCGTCGTATCTCCGGAATCTCGGCCAAGGACCAGCGGCGAATTGCTACGGCGATCAAACGCGCACGTTCAATGGCAATGCTGCCGTTCGTTTGGGACTAGGTCTCGATTTTAGATTTTGGATTTTGGATTTTGGATTGAAGCCGTACCCGACCGATAAACAGTCGGAATCGATTACGGCATCGGTCCTGCCTTTGAGGAAATTATCATGGCAAATACAACGATTCTTTTAAGAGAAGACGTCGATGCTCTCGGTGGACGCGGCGACATCGTCAAGGTTAGAGCCGGTTACGCTCGCAACTACCTGTTGCCGCACGGCCTGGCGACTCTGGCGACCAAAGGGAACGTCAAACAGATCGAGCAGGAGCGCGAAGCCCTGCTTAAGAAAGCTGCGGAAGAGAGATCCACGGCCGAAGCGCAGAAAGATCAGATGGGCGTAATTGAGCTCACTTTTGAACGGAAGGCCGGCGAAGGCGGTACGCTGTTCGGCTCGGTGACTTCGATGGACATCGCGGAAGCACTTCAGGCCAAAGGTTACGAGATCGATCGCCGCAAGATCGTCCTTCGCGACCCGATCAAGGAAACTGGCGAATACACAGTGAACGTTAAACTTCATCGAGATGTTGTTCTGCAGGTGCCGGTCAAGGTCACCGGTGAAGGCGGAGAGATGCCCGAGGCGAAACCGGAGAAAAAAGCAAGAAAAGAGAAGGTGGAGTCCGAAGAAGTTCCGGCTGAAGCGGTCGAAGCCGAGGCCACCGCAGAACCGGCAGCCGAAGAACAGGCGAACGAAGCATAGATAAATTTACGTTTTCGGTGCGAAACGGACCGCGTTCGGTATTTCCGGACGCGGTTTTTGTTGCACCAAAAAATTGTTTGAAGTGAAAATTTACACGCCGCATTTTTCGCTTTAGAATAGTCCCAACTCATTCCCCGAACAGACATGGCATTTGCATTTCCCGAAGCCCGACGAGAGCAGTTCCTGGAACGTCCGCTACCGAGTAGCGAAGAGAGCGAACGCGCCATTCTCGGCGCCATCCTCCTGGACAACGCACTGGTCGCACAAGCGGTCGAACACCTGAAGGCCGAAGATTTTTACGGCCCACTCCATCGACGGATCTTCAACGCGATGATCTCGCTGTTTGAGGCGTCGAAACGGATCGACCCGATCCTCATCGGTGAGGAACTGAAAAAGGACGGCTCGATCGAGTCGATCGGCGGTATTGCGACGATCACCAATCTGACCTACGGTCTGCCGCACTTTACGGATGTCAAAGATTACATAAAGGTCGTCCGCGACAAGTCGATGATGCGTTCGCTTGTCAGGACCTGTAATGAGATAACCAGCGAGGCGCTCGAAGAGGAAGAGGATGCCGAGGTCGTGCTCGACCATGCCGAGCAGATGATCTTCCAACTCACCGAGATGGAAGAGAGGCAGGGATTTTCCCGGATCCAGCCGATCGCCGAGAACGTTTTCACGAAAATACAGGAATACGCTCATCACGAATCGCACGCATTGACGGGTTTAGCTACCGGCTTTCGCGATCTGGACCAGATAACTTCCGGGTTTCAGCCGAGCGATCTGATAATCGTCGCCGCACGGCCGTCGATGGGAAAAACGACGCTTTGCCTGAACATCGCACAGCGTGCTGCGGTGAATGAAAAAGCGACGGTCGCCGTCTTCTCGCTTGAAATGTCGAAGGAACAACTGGTAATGCGTATGCTGAGCTCGCAGGCGTCGGTCGACGCAAGAAATCTGCGAACCGGTATGCTTTCGAAATCCGATTGGGCGCGCCTCGCGGAGGCGATCGGAATCCTCGCTGCGACTGACATCTATATCGACGACACACCCGGTATCAGCGTGCTTGAGATGCGTGCCAAACTTCGACGCCTAGCAGCCGAAAACAAAAAGCTCGATCTCGTGATGGTCGACTATCTACAGCTCATGGGCAGCTCGCGACGGAATGAGAACCGGCAGCAAGAGGTGTCTCAGATCTCGCGCGATCTGAAAACGATCGCGAAAGAATTCAACGTGCCGGTGATGGCCTTGTCCCAGCTTTCGCGTGCGCCCGAGGCCCGAAATCCGCCGCGGCCGATGATGTCGGATCTTCGTGAGTCGGGAAGTATAGAGCAGGACGCCGATGTCGTCGCATTTATCTATCGAGCCGATTACTACGCGAAGAGCCAGGATGAGATCCCTGAAGACCAAAGGAATATTGCCGAGCTGATAATCGCCAAACAGCGTAACGGCCCGACGGATACGATCAAGCTTGCATTCCTCAAACAGTTCACGCGGTTTGAAGATGCGTATTTGGGTTAGGAAATTTTGACAGGGATGAAGGGGGACAAATGGGATATGTATTTCAGCAATCCCATTCATCCCCTTTATATCTGCAAATGAACTGGAGTTAATTACTATGGCTGAGGACCCCAGATATCCCGTTGGCAAATTCGATCCGGCTAACTTTCCATCGCCTCAAAAAAACGTGAACACGATCCAGGACCTTCCGGCGAAATTGAAGGCCTCGGTCGCGGGTTTGTCCGAAGAACAGCTCGACACGCCGTATCGCGAGGGCGGTTGGACACTCCGTCAGACCGTTCATCACCTCGCCGACAGCCATATCAATTCTTTTTGCCGATTCAAGCTCGCGTTGACCGAAGACGAGGCGCCAACTATCCGACCGTATTACGAGGACCGTTGGGCCGAGCTCGCGGACAACAAAATGCCGGTGGATGCGTCGTTGAAGATCGTCGACGGCGTACATTCGCGATGGACATCGCTGCTCGAGTCGATGACCGATGACGATTTCAAACGCGAGTTTGTGCATCCTGAAACGGGGAACTGGACGCTGGAAGCAGTTCTGGCCCTGTACGCATGGCACTCGCTGCACCACACGGCGCATATTACATCGACGCGTAAGCGGAACGGGTGGTAAATAGTGACCGTCGGAATAACTGATAAGTAATATCTGGTAACTGAAAGGTTGATCTCAGTTGTCACCTATCACCTATCAGTTTTCACTTATTTCGAAAAAAGGTAGGCTGGCAACACCCTGATGGCAGATACGATCCCAGCGCAAGATCGTTTGATCTCGCTCGACGTTTTCCGCGGTATGACGATCGCGGGGATGGTACTCGTCAACAATCCGGGAACCTGGTCGGCGATCTACGGACCACTCAAGCACGCCGAGTGGCATGGGATCACGCCCACCGATTACATATTTCCTTTCTTTCTGTTCATTGTCGGCGTCGCGATTCCCATCGCACTCACAAAGAGAATCCAAGCCGGAGTTTCGCGTGGCCTCTATCTGAAGATAATTCAACGCGCGGTGACCATCTTCGCACTCGGCATTCTCATGTCGATGATCCCATTCTTCCAGTTCAATGACTCGACCGGCATTCCGTACGCGATCAAGATCCTGCTGGTTCTTTCATTCTCTGCTGCACTGCTCTTGTATCTCCTCGAAAGGCGAATCGCGGCCGCGATAACCGCCGGCGTGTCGGCACTGGTTGTCCTCGGGTTTTATCTCGGCGGGGCTGAGATCGTCTGGTACAACTTTTCGACGATGCGCATTCCGGGTGTGCTGCAGCGTATCGCCGTTTGTTATCTGATCGTCTCGCTCATTTTCATTCACACGAACTGGAAACAGCAGACGACAATCGGTATCGGCCTGCTTCTTCTCTATTGGCTGCTCATGGTCGCGGTCCCGGTTCCGGGATGCGACGTGACGACGATCGACGACAAAGCGTGCAATCTCGCCGCGTGGCTCGATCGGACACTATTGACCGAAGCTCATATGTGGCGTTCGGCAAAAGTTTTCGACCCTGAGGGCATTCTCTCGACGATACCGGCGATAGTGACGACGCTGTCAGGAGTTCTGACCGGAAGCTGGATCACTCGATCTGCGAGAATGCCGGATCCAGGTAACACCGACGAATCCGCAATCCCCAATCCGCAGTCGGCAATCGAAACGGCTGCCGGTTTGTTTTTCTTCGGTACCCTTCTTCTCGCCATCGGCTGGTCGTGGAGCCTTCTGTTCCCGCTTAATAAATCGCTCTGGACAAGCTCGTACGTCCTTTACACATCAGGCCTCGCGATGCTGACGCTCGCGTCGTGCTATTGGCTGATAGACATTAAGGGCTACAAACGCTGGACAGGGCCGTTCGTCGTTTTCGGGGTCAACGCACTGGCTCTGTTTGTCTTCTCCGGCATCATGGCGCGCGTATTGGGCATGATTCGCCTCGCGGGTCCCGAGGAAGGAAAGGAAATCACCTTGCAGCAGTGGATCTTCAACAACGCATTTCTCTCGTGGGCGTCCCCGATCAACGCCTCGCTCGGCTACGCTATCTGTTTCATTCTCTTCTGGCTTTTCTTGATGTGGTTGCTCTATCGAAGGCGAATCTACATAAAGGTGTAGCTCGTCACCTGATCTCGAAGTTCTTTATCTCAACCGCGGACAGCAAACTTTAGTTTGCTGCTCTTCGTTCTTTACATCCCGCGATACTCGGAGTTAAAGTGTGTGTCATCTCCCATGACGCCATTCGATTATCGACAATTCTATCGTCGTAACCTGCCCCACCTTCATTCTCCGGGATCCACGCTGTTCACGACTTTCCGGTTGGCTGATTCCATCCCGTCCTCGATTATTAATGAGTATCGGAGCGAGCGCGTTCTCCGAGAAAGGGAGTGTAAGACAAACCCTGAACTGGCCGAGTTTTATCGGAATTGGTTTCTCAAGTTCGATTCCATACTGGACAAGGCCGTGTCAGGGCCGACCTGGCTCGCGATTCCAGAAGTTCGATCGGTAGTTTACGAGAAACTTCTTAAAGACGATGTCTCTAAGTATCGTCTGGATGCGTTTTCGATAATGAACAACCATGTGCACGTTGTGTTTCGACCGAATCTGGATGAGCGGAGTTTGACGGAGATAAGAATCGACGGGCGCGTGAACTTCAAGAGCGATCAGGACACGCTCGCAGAGATAATGCAATCCATGAAAGGGGTGACAGCTCGGGATTGTAATCGTTTGCTGAAACGAAAAGGTCAGTTCTGGGAGCACGAGAGTTTCGATCGCGAGGTGCGTAACGAGGAAGGTTTTATCAGAGCTGTCCGCTACACCCTGCGGAATCCCGTAAAGGCCGGATTGGTTAAGCGTCCGATGGACTGGCCGGGGAACTTTTTAGCGCCGAGGCTTCTCGGTGATCCGCGGTTTGAGAGTCTATTAGGAAAAGGAACAAACTGAACTTTGTTGTCCGGGCCGGTGAAAAGAGCAACAAAATGAAGTTTGTTGTCCGGGCTGATGGAGAGAGCAACAAACTGAAGTTTGTCGTCCGGGCGGGTGAAAAGAGCAACAAACTGAAGTTTGTTGTCCGAAGCGGGTGAAAAGCAACAAACTGAAGTTTGTTGTCCGCTAAAATTCTGCGTTTGCCGCCGATACAACTTTTTCAGCGGCGTCGTGCATTGTCGTCGCGGGGATGATGCCGATGGCTGATTCGTTGAGGACGCGTCGGCCTTCTTCGACGTTGGTGCCTTCGAGCCGGGCGACGATCGGGATCGAGACTCCGAGATTCTTCGCAGCAGCGACGACACCGTTGGCGACCATATCGCAACGTACGATACCGCCAAAGATGTTGATAAGAACTGCCTTCACATTGTCGTCGGCAAGCAGGATCTTAAACGCCTGTTCGACTCGTTCCTGCGATGCACCGCCGCCGACATCGAGAAAGTTTGCCGGTTCGCCGCCGGCAAGCTTGATAATGTCCATCGTCGCCATCGCAAGCCCTGCACCGTTGACCATGCATCCAATGTTGCCGTCGAGCTTTATGTAATTAAGATCGAATTTCGAAGCCTCGATCTCGAGCGGTTCTTCCTCGTTGAGGTCACGAAGCTCTTCGTATCCCTTGTGGCGGAACATGGCATTGTCGTCGAACGTGACCTTTGCATCGAGAGCGATCAGACGGTTGTCTTTTGTCAGCAGGAACGGATTGATCTCGACCAACGACGCGTCCATCTTTTCGTATGCGTCGTAGAGCGAGAGCATGAACTTCGCAGCCTGATTGACGAGGTCATTCGGAATATTCAGTCCAAACGCGAGCTTTCGTGCCTGGAATCCGCGCAGACCGACGGACGGGTCGATCGTTTCTTTGAGGATGAGTTCCGGTGTTTCTTCGGCGACCTTTTCAATATCCATGCCCCCGGCCGATGACGCCATCATGACGTTGCGTCCGGTCACGCGGTCGAGCGTGATACCGAGATAGAATTCACGATCGATAGGCAGTCCTTCTTCGATCAGCAAGGTTTTGACTTCACGTCCCTCCGGACCGGTCTGGTGCGTGACCAACTGCATGCCCAGTATCTCGGATGCGATCTGCTTTGCTTCCTCAGGCGATTTCGCGAGCTTTACGCCGCCGCCCTTGCCGCGTCCGCCGGCGTGGATCTGCGCCTTGACGACGACGACATCGGTGCCGAGTTCGCGTGCCGCCGCCTCTGCTTCGTCGGCCGTTCGTGCGACGATCCCGCGAGGTACGGGAACACCGTAGTCTTTGAGCAAGGCCTTGCCCTGATATTCATGAATTTTCATATGTTTATGCCAAAAGTTTAGCCTTTTGCAAATGCAAAAAGCAAAGGAGCTGGTTCGCAGACACCTTTGCTTAGATTTGACTCGATTCGGTTTCTAAACCAGCTTGACGATCAGCTTTAGCAGTTTCCACTCGTCATTACGCTTTACGTATTCGTACTCGAAGGTCATCGGAACGGGTTTCGTCGCATATTTGCCTTTGACTACGAGAATGTCGAGGTCATTTTCGGTTCTGACGTACGGATCGGGCGATAATTCGGGCTCCATCGTTACCGTTTTTCGAGAGGATTGGTATGATCGCCCGCTTTTTGCTTACAAATTCCTTAAAGTTGTCTTTGAACTCCGTCTTCCGTGTACGTATTCTGAAAATCGAGTGAGGCCTTCTCATACATCTTAGAGAAATCGTTGAGAGTTATGGCGTAGTTAAAGTCCGCCGTCGTTTCAGCGATGATCGCGTCGAGCAGTTCCTTGGACGGGAGTTTTTCGTCGGCATCCGTATCATCGGACGATGACTCAATGCTAGCCGAGTTCGAGTTCGAGTTCGTACCAAGATTCGCAAAGTCAAAATTCTTGCCGCATGTACATCCGAGCGCGATCATCGCGACGACCGTCAACGCGATCAATCCGCTAACCTGATTATTGCTTCCGAACAGGAGCTTCGATAAGAGTGTGCTCATAAATTTTCTTCCTCAGAGTAACGGGTGATTCTCAAAAAAACAGGCTG
Organism: uncultured Acidobacteriota bacterium; assembly: GCA_963772405.1. Taxonomy (GTDB): domain Bacteria; phylum Acidobacteriota; class Blastocatellia; order Pyrinomonadales; family Pyrinomonadaceae; genus OLB17. Next base: position 260,527 of record CAVYWT010000001.1, read on the forward strand.
GTAAGAAAAACTTACCAGCCATAGTAAAGAGTAAATCGTTTTTTGTCTATTGCGAGCTTTCGACGAGCTTTATTAGCGTCCGGATCGCGACGGCCGTCGGGCCCTTTGCTTGATGCGGGCGGACCGAATCGTACCATGCAGTACCGGCAATATCGAGGTGGGCCCATTTTGCTTTATCGATAAATTCCTGGATAAAGACAGCACCCATGATCGTTCCGGCCTTGCCGCGTGGGCCGATATTCTTGATGTCGGCGATATCGGATTTGATCTGCTTGCTATATTCCTTGCTGATGGGCAGCTGCCAGAAATTTTCCCCCGCTTCCTTACCAACGGCGATGATCTGTTCGACAAACGCCTGATCATTTCCCATGATGCCGGTGTTCTGATCGCCCAACGCGATAATCACCGCACCGGTCAAGGTTGCCATGTCGACGATGCGCGTCGCTCCCTGACGTTCAGCGTATGCGACCGCATCCGCAAGGATCAGCCGACCTTCGGCATCGGTATTCAATATCTCGATGGTCTTGCCGTTCATCGCTGTCACGACGTCGCTCGGACGAGTGGCTTTTCCGTCCGGCATGTTTTCGACAGCAGCGACAATTCCGAGGACCGGAACCGTCGGTTTGAGCCTCGCTATCGCACGCATCGCACCGATGACCGTGGCCCCGCCCGACATGTCGTATTTCATCGATTCCATGCCTTCGGCCGGTTTGATCGAAATGCCGCCCGTGTCAAAGGTGATGCCCTTGCCGACCAACGCAAGCAGATCGCCTTTCTTGCCCGTGTTACGTGACGGAGTGTATCTCAGGATGATCATTTTTGCCGGCTGTTCTGAGCCCGCCGAGACGCTGAGCAGCGAGCCCATCCCGAGCTTCCGCATTTTTGCTTCGTCGAGGATCTCGCATTTTAGCCCAACCTCACGCGCCATTTTTTGTGCGCGGTTCGCCATCTCGGTCGGTGTCAGGATATTTGGCGGCTCGTTCGCCAGATCGCGAGTCAAATTCATCGACTCGCCGATCGCTTGACCGCGGCTAAGGCCCGTTTTCAGGTCCCCGGCTTTTGCACCTTCGAAATGAAAAACGAACTTGCTGATCGTTTTATCGCTTTTGTCCTTGGTTTTGTATTTATCGAGTTCGAACTGGCTGGTAACGGCACCTTGAGCTGCATGTTGAGCGGCTTCAGCTGCACTAACGTCGCTTCGCGACGAAAACGCGATGCTTCTGGCATTGCTTTTGGCGAGTGCACGGGCTGCCGACCCTGCCGCGACAGCGATGTCCGACGCTTTGAAGTCCTTTTTCTCGCCGACGCCGACAAGCAACAGCCGCGATGCTTTCAACTTTCCCTTAGGCGAGAGCCGGAGAAGCGACGTCTCTCCCACGTCACCTTTGAATTCCTCGGACTTGATGACGGCTGAGACGTGGCCGCCGGTCAGTTTGTCGAGGTCCTTTGAAACCCCTGAAGACGCTTTCTCGTCTTTGAAAACCATAATCGCGAGCGCGTCGACGCTTGCTTCCGTAAAATTACCAGAGATTCCTTGAAAATCCATTCAATACCTCGATCCAAAAATATGCAAAAGGGTTCTAATATCTATAACTTATCTCAAGTTTTCTTTCAACTGTTGACGCGTTTCTTTATCGATCGTTTTCCGCATCTCGGTTTCACGCTTGTCGTAAAGTTTTTTGCCTTTCGCGACACCGATCTCAAACTTGATCCGGCCGCTCTTCCAGTAGATCGAGGTTATGACAAGGGTCATCCCCTTTTGCATTGTCTCTTTCTCGAGCTTTTCGATCTCACGACGGTGCAGTAGCAGTTTTCTCGGGCGAAGCGGTTCATGATTCTGTTTGTTTCCGTGCGAATATGGCGAGATATGAGCATTCAAGAGCCACACTTCACCATCTTTTACCGAAACGTACGAGTCTTTTAGCTGGATCCGGCCAGCCATAATACTCTTGACCTCAGTTCCTTGCAGAACGGCTCCGGCCTCGTACTTGTCCTCGATGTGGTATTCGTGGAACGCCTGGCGGTTGGTCAGAATATCTTTATTGACGAGCATAACAATCGTTCAGAGTGCAAGCTTTAGCTTGAATATCCGCCGCCGGAAACGCAAGTGCCTGAGTAAAGACCTAGAAGCACGAGTTAAAGCTTGCACTCTAAACCCGGTATTTGACAACCCGGAGTTTCGCCACGTAGATTAATGCTTACGCTGGGAGATCGTCTAATGGTAGGACTGCAGTCTCTGGATCTGCCTATCGGGGTTCGAATCCCTGTCTCCCAGCCAACTTCTTGTGGTCAGTGACCGGTGGTCAGTGGCCAGTTCGCGAATCATTTCTAACAACCGACCACCGACCACGTCCACTGGCCGCTGCTATGGATTGGCACGAAACCGAGATACGCGTCCGATACGCCGAAACTGACAAGATGGGCATCGTCCATCATTCGAACTATTTGATATGGTTCGAAGCTGGCCGCAGCGATCTCTGCCGTGCCCGTGGATTCTCATATAAGGAAATGGAAGATCGGGACAATGCTCTCATGGTTGTCGCCGAATCCTACGTTCGATACAAATCACCCGCTTTCTACGAAGACGTCCTCAGCGTTCGCACGCAAGTTGCCGAGGTACGCAGTCGTTCGATCCGATTTATCTACGAGATCGTTCGCGAGAGCGATAAGACACTGCTTGCTGAGGGTGAGACGCTTCACCTCGTCACCGACGAGAACAAGAAAGTAAGACTCATCCCGGAAAGTTATAAGGAAATGCTTTTCAGCAACGGTGGAGTTGAAGAAGTACACGACACGTTCCCGCCAAATCAGGCTCCGAGTTAACGGAACTGCCTAAGTCTCTTTTTTATCCTTTCGACTTTATCCTTTATCCTTTTCGACTTTATCCCTTATCCTTTCAATTATGCCTGGAGCCGAGCGAGCCGAAATATACTTCATCGCCGCGATGATGTTGCTGACACTCATCCTGAGTTTCGCCGCGATCTATATTTTCGTTAGACAGTACAAGAAAGAAAAGCACGAAAAGCAGCTTCGCGATGAGCGCAACGCGGCAAAAAAAGCTGAAAAGAGACACTGATGCACGATAACCGGATCTTGAAGAGGGAGCGGGCCGCCCTGGTCGTCGTCGACGTTCAGGAGGCATTTCGAAGCGTTGTCGAGGACTTCGGGTCGGTTGCTGAACGGATCTCAATAGCGTGCCGCGGCTTTCAGATCCTCGAACGTCCGATCTTTGTAACCGAACAATATCCAAAGGGCCTCGGCCGAACCGCGAATGAGATAAGCGTCGTTTTGCCAAACGATTTTGGATACCTTGAGAAGAGCTCGTTCAGTTCGTGCGGCGGCGCCGGATTTGAAGACAAGTTGCGATCATCAGACATCTCGCACGTTGTGCTCTGCGGTTTGGAGACGCATGTCTGTGTCAGTCAAACGGCACACGACCTTCTCGAAGGTGGATTCGTCGTCCACCTCCTCACCGATTGTGTTTCCTCCCGATTCGATCGCGACAAACAAGCCGGCCTGGCGAAAATGTTTGCGAGCGGCGTTGTTCCCTCGAGCGTCGAAATGGCGTTGTTTGAAATGATGCGTAACGCACACCATGAAAAGTTCAAGGACATTCAGAAGCTGATCAAATAACGCTGCGTCGCGTCGGTCCGGCGTTGTTGACCCAACCCAGCTAACTTCACGGCAGGTTTTCGCGACAACTATTGGTTCTTTGACCGTCGCCGCGCGAAACCTTACCATTGAACATCACAATAGAAGTTCAATGGACATTTTAGCCTCACTAAATCCGCAACAGGTCGAAGCGGTAAAAACGACCGAAGGCCCGCTGCTCATTCTCGCCGGTGCCGGCTCAGGCAAAACGCGCGTCATCACTGTTCGGATCGCCTATCTCATCTCCGAAAAGCAGGTTGAGTCGCGCAATATACTCGCTGTTACCTTTACAAACAAAGCGGCCGGCGAGATGCGCGCCCGCGTCGAGGAAGCTTTTAAAGGGCAGACACTTCGATCGTTTCCGCTGATCTCGACATTTCATAGTCTGTGCGTCCGCATTCTCAGGCAAGACATAGAAAAGCTCAACGAAGGATACAAAAAGACATTCACTATCTACGATACCGACGATTCGCAGAAAGTTATTAAGGCCTGCATAAAAGATCTCGGTCTCGACGAAAAACAGATCGTGCCGCGGGTCGTCCGAAACGCGATCAGTGCAGCGAAGAACCGAGGCGAGGATGTTGAGCTTTTTACTTCGCGTGTTGAAACAACTGACGAAAAACGCGCCGCGTCGGCAAAGGTCTTCCGCATGTACGAGGACCGGCTTCGTGTTGCCAATGCTCTCGATTTTGACGACCTGCTGATAAAAACCGTCAGGCTGTTACGGACCTCACCCGAGGTTCGTGAAAAATACAACACGCGTTTTAAGTACATACTTGTTGACGAATATCAGGATACGAATTCGCTGCAGTTCGCGATGATCAATTTTCTCACTGAGAAACATCAGAACATCTGCGTAGTAGGCGACGACGCACAGAGCATCTACGGTTTTCGACAAGCCGACATCAAAAACATCCTCGACTTCGAACAGCATTTCCCAAACGCAAAGGCCATCTTGCTCGAGCAGAACTATCGCTCGACGCAGACCATTCTCGACGTCGCGGACGCGATCATCGGGAACAACATCCATCAGAAAAAGAAAAAGCTCTGGACTGCTAACGAGGGTGGCGAGCGGATCTACTATTATCAGGCCGGCGACGCGGACAACGAGGGACGATTCGTCGCGTCGAAGATCGAAGAGCATCGGCGAAAAAATCCAAACGAGCGGATCGCTGTGCTTTACCGGACAAACGCGCAGTCGCGCGTCTTTGAAGAAGCTCTCCGACGGGCAAGGATCGATTACAACATTGTCGGCGGATTTTCTTTTTACGAGCGCGCCGAGGTCAAGGACGTCGTCTCTTATCTGAAGCTCGCATTGAATCCGGCGGACGACATCGCTCTCTTGCGTGTGGTCAACACGCCGCCGCGGGGACTTGGAAAGACCTCTCTGGATGAGCTTCAGCTACAGGCGAAAGATCTGCGTGTACCGATCTGGGAAGCGATCGAGATATTGACCGACCCGGGTTCCGGCAGGAGCTCGACGCTCACCGCGCATGCCAAAGATGCACTCCGTTCGTTCAAGCGGGTGATCGAAAAACTTCAAACCTCAACTGCCCAAGCTGAGGGGACCGAGCGGCAAGGTTTCGGATGTCGTGATAGCGGCGATCGATGATACGGGCTACTCGTTGATGCTTCGATCCGAAAACACGGACGAGGCCGAGACGCGATTGGAAAATCTCGAAGAACTCGTCAATGCGGCGGTCGATTATGACAGGTCCGAAGACGCGGGGCTTCGCGATTTTATCGACCACGCGGCACTCACGGCCGATACCGACAAGTACGATCGAAACGCGGGCGTTACGTTGATGACGGTTCACTCGGCAAAGGGCCTCGAATTTCCAACCGTTTTTCTGGTCGGACTTGAGGACGGCGTCTTTCCTCACTCGCGAAGTCTTAACGACGACAAGGAAATGGAAGAAGAGCGACGCCTGGCGTATGTCGCGATCACGAGGGCCGAGAAGATCCTATACGTTACACACTCGATGCGTCGCCGCGTGTATGGAGAGGAAATGGCGGCCGAGCCTTCGCAGTTTCTCAACGAGATGCCGCTCGAATTGATCGAGGATCTTTCCTACGGCTCGTCCTGGTTGTCGTACGCCCGCGGATCCACGGCGACAGCTAATCGCGCGGCCGTGAGCGCATTGCGAGGTGAAAGCCCCGCCTTCAACAAACCCAAAAATCTCTACACGGGAAAAACCTATAACAGCACCGAGGCTGTTGCCGAGTTCTTCAAGAAAAAGAGCGGTCAGCCTTCGGCGATCAGCGATCCGCCGAAGACGACAGAGAAGAATATTTCCGGATTCGACAAACTTCGCGCTCAGGCAACTCCGAAGAAAGTACTCGAAGATCAAAAATCGCAGATCACAGGGGCATTCCTTCCCGGTGCTCACGTGAAACATGAAAAGTATGGCCGCGGGTTGGTTCTTCGGCGAGAGGGAACCGGCGACAACGTAAAACTTACCGTTAGCTTTCCCGGATATGGACAGAAAAAGCTTATCGAAAAATACGCAAAACTCGAACAGGCATAACGCTTGCACTTAAACCAACCGCACGTATAGTTGTATCGTTTTAGGGCACTGCTTTGAGGAGGGCAAGTCATGCGAGAGATAAAGAAAGGGGTATTCTTACTTGGATCAATCATTTTGACCGCGGTCATGATCGCGACCGGTTGTCAGCCGCCCGCGACTAACACCACTGTCGCGAACACGAACCTCAGTACAAACGCGAATACGAATACGAATTCGAACGTCAGTACTATCACCACCAGCATTACTGCCAGCGAGCCGGAACAGTATCAGGCTAACATCAAGCTGACGTTGGAGACGCTTGGCGAGACCCAGAAAGCAAGTCTGGCTCCGGTCGGGGCAATGGTTGCGCGATCGGGCGCGGACCGGGTCATGCAGTTTGCGATGCCTACGGGTGAAAAGATTGTTTACCTCGACAAAGGCGGGATGAACTATGTCATTCTTCCAGATCGGAAGCAGTATGCTGAGCTGTCAAAAGAAGCCCTCGGATTCGAAGTGCGCCGGTTGCTGATGCCGGACCAAATAGTCGCGCAGGTTAAGGCGATCCCGGGCGTGCGACTCGTCGGTGAAGAAACGGCGAATGGCCGAACGGTGCTCAAGTACGCTTACAATGCTACGGCTAATACGCAAACACAGGCCGGAACCGTCGCCACAGACTCGTATGTCCTCGTCGACAAAGAAACGAGCCTGCCGATCCGCAGCGAGACTGTGTCGCAATCACAGAATGGAAACGTGCAGGGCATTAACGGTGTGCGGATCGTGACCGAGATGACCGACATCAAGACTTCGCCCGACGCGAATCTCTTCACACTGCCGTCCGAGTTTCAAAAGATCGATGCGGAGCAAGTAAAGGCGCAGGCAAACTTAATTTTCAATACTATTGCGGCCGTCATCGGCCAGATGGTCAAACAGGCGCAAGCACCCGCGACGTCTCCATCGCCGATGGCTTCACCGACGAGATGATCTATGGGAAGACTCGTTATCGGCTTAATTGTCGGAATCATACTTGGCGGTGCTCTTGTCTTCTATTTGTTCGTCGGCGTTCCGAAAGCGGTTATCGCACCCGGAACTCCGATCCAGGCGCCCGACCCGAATGGTGTCCAGCCCGGTGCAGCTGAGATCGTCCTTCGACAACAATTTTTTAACGAGGTCCTGACGACCATCTTTCAAGAGATGAACGCACCGGCGTTTCCGCTCGGCTCTGAAGTGCCCGATTGCGATGGTCGCATCACCGTGCTTCGCGAGGGAAGCGGCGTTCAGACGAGCGTCAGTTTCGAGAATGATCGCATCACGGCCCCGCTCGCATTCACTGGCAGCTATGCATCGCCGGTAGGATGTCTGAGATTTACTGGATGGGCGCAATCGAATTTCGAGATGCGTTTCGACGCGCCGAATCAGGCCGTGTTTGGGCAATTAAATGTGGAGACGGTTAATCTCGACGGCGTGAACCCGGTCGTTGGCGCTTTGCTTACGCCGATCGTCCAATCGACTCTGAACACACGTGTCAACCCGATCCGTATCATTGACGGTAGGCAGATAGCAGTCGATCTTCCGGTCGCCGCAGCCAATGGAAATTTGCAGGCAAAAGTTTCCGATGTCCGAGCCGAGGTCAAAAACAACGCCCTTAATCTGTATGTGATCTACGATTTCAGCGGTGCAGCGTTGTCAGTCCCACAAGCTCCCGTACCCTGAGCCGGTCTGTTTGCGGGCCGAAAAGGAGGCTTGACAGTCCCACGCATTTCGCCGAAACTCACGTCCAATATGATGAATAAAATTTTAGGACTGGCGGTGCTGCTGTTTGTCGGATTCGGATGCGGCATGATCGATCGCGCCCGGCAGGCCGCTTCGGAGCCGGACTCAAATACAACAAAGATAGACGTCAATTCGAACAAGTCCTTGACCGACACGGCCGTGGATACAGCCGTCGGTGAAAAGAAGATCGGCATTGTCGAATGCGATGAAGCAATGGATATCCTGATGGCCCAGGCAAACGATCCTGAGGATAATTTCGTAACAAAAGCCGTCAAGAAGACCGCTCTCAACACCTTTCGCGATCGCGTCAAGAAAAGTCTCGATGACAGTAAGACCGATAAGAAAGAGGTCGCGAAGTTTTGCAAGGAATTCAAGGACAATCTTGAGGATTCAAAAGCCGAGGAGAATTCGAATAGCGGTAAGAGTTTCTAGTTCCTGGTTTCTAGTTCCTGGTTTCTCGTTTCTAGTTAAGAAAGAAGGTTCAGTATCAACTCGATACTGAACCTTTTCAGCAGCTAGGAACCAGGAACTAGAAACTAGAAACTAGAAACCAGGACTAGATACTACAAGTATCAGACACTCATGATGTCCTGTTCCTTGTGCTTGGCAAGCTCGTCGATCGTTGCGACAAAAGTGTTCGTCATTTTCTGGACATCATCCAGACCGCCGCGTTCCTCGTCCTCAGAAACGACCTTATCCTTTAGCATCTTCTTCAAGGCGTCGTTAGCCGAGTGGCGAACATTCCGGAGCGCGATGCGATGATCCTCGGCGAATTCGTGGACCTGTTTTGCGAGCTGCTTACGCCGTTCCTCATTTAGCGACGGCACCGGCAGGCGTATGATCTTGCCATCGTTCGATGGATTCATGCCGAGATTAGCGGCGATGATAGCCTTTTCTACGGCCGGCACCTGCGAGATGTCCCACGGTTGGATGGTGAGCATCTGGGGCTCGGGAACCGCGACTGACGCCATCTGGTTAAGGGGCGTCGGTGTTCCGTAATAATCGACCATGACGGTGTCGAGCAAGCCGACCGTTGCACGGCCTGTGCGGACGTTCGAAAGTTTTCGCTTGAAATCTTCGATGACCGCTTCCATCTTCGGTTTCGTTTCGCTTATTACAGTACTAACACTCATTTATTTGGTGGATCGGACTTCCGGTCCGTTCATGCTTGTGCTTCGTCTATTTAGCCGGACTGACAGTCCGTCCTACGGCCCCGACCAGCGTCCCGATGCTCGTATCACCGCTGACGGCTTTGATAATGTTCCCGGAGTCCATCATGTTGAAAACCATGATCGGCAGGTTGTTATCCATGCAAAGCGAGATCGCCGACGTGTCCATGACCCTTAACTGTTTCTCCAGAACTTCCTGATAGGAGATCTTCTCGAATCGCGTCGCGGTCTGGTCCTTCATCGGATCGGCCGTATAGATGCCGTCAACCTTTGTCGCTTTGAAGATGACCTCGGCTTCGATCTCAAGCGCCCGAAGCGCGGCCGCCGAGTCGGTCGTGAAATACGGGTTGCCGGTTCCGGCAGCAAAGATCACGACCCGCTGCTTCTCAAGATGCCTGACAGCACGACGCCTGATGAACGGCTCGGCCAGTTGGGGTATGTGTATCGCCGACATTACCCGTGTGTAAACCTCGAGCTTTTCTAGAGCGTCCTGCAGGACTACGGCATTCATCACCGTAGCGAGCATACCGATATAGTCGGCCGCAGCACGATCCATATTGCCGGCCGATTTCGAAACGCCACGAAATATATTTCCACCGCCGACGACGATCGCCACCTCGACACCGAGATCGTGGACGGCCTTGATCTCTCTCGCCACCGACTCCGCCATCTCGATGTCAATGCCGTAGCTTTGACGGCCCAACAACGCCTCGCCGGAAAGCTTTAGAAGGATGCGTTTGAACATTGGCTTCGCCATAGTCCCAAGTCCCAAGTCCCAGAAGTCCCAAGCTCAGATGTCCCGGTGATGGGACTCCTGGGACTTGGGACCAGGGACTAACCTACCATCGATGCGACCTCGGCCGCGAAATCGTCCACTTTCTTTTCGATACCTTCGCCCATTTTGTAACGGGTGAAGCGGCGAATCGAAATGTTTTCTTTTATCGAGCCGATCTTTTCGGCGACCAGTTCGCCGATCGTCTTACTCGGATCTTTGACGAATGGCTGATCGACCAGAACGTTGTCTTCGTAGAATTTGTTCAGCCGGCCCTCGATGATCTTGTTCAGAACATCTTCCGGTTTGTTCGCGTTCTTCGAATCGTTCTTGAGCTGCTCGCGCATGATCTCGCGTTCTTTGTCGAGCTCGGCCTGCGGAACTTCGTCTCGCGTCGTGTAGCGCGGATCCGAAGCCGCGACATGCATCGCGACGTCCTTCACGAGCTGTTGAAATTCCTCGCCGCGAGCGACGAAATCGCTTTCGCAATTGATCTCGACGAGCACACCGACCTTTCCGCCCATGTGAATGTACGAACCGACAACGCCCTCGGCCGTGACACGTCCGGCTTTCTTTCCGGCCGTCGCCATTCCTTTCTTTCTTAAGATCTCGATCGCCGCTGCTTCGTCTCCGCCGGACTCAACCAACGCATTCTTGCAATCGACCATCCCTGCCCCTGTTTTTTCTCGCAGCGATTTCACCGCGCTTGCCGTAACTTCTGCCATAACTCCGTACGACAAACTTCAGTTTGTCGCCTCAATCTCCTGGGTTTCATCGACAAACTAAAGTTTGTCGTCCTTATAAAAATGCGTAGCCAATTCACCCTATAGGAAAAAGCCACGCCTTCTAAAATTTAATCTGTCTAGCTTGCCGCCGCTTCGTTACTTTCTTCTGTTTCGGGTTTTGTCGCTTCGGCAACCTGCTCCGAAGACATTTTTTCGATCTCCGTTCCAACCTCTACCGAGGTGTCGGCTCCGGCTTCCTGTGCCGCATAGGTTCCGCCCGCAGGGTCGCTATGCGTTGCTTCCGCCGTCTCCCAAGTCTTATCGGCAACTACTATATCGGCATCGGGCTCTTCTTCCGCCACAACATCGTCCTCGCCTTCTTCATCCGGGTCCGAAATGCCAGCCTTTCGCAGGCTTGCGGCGATGTCGATCTCGTCAGTCTCGACCTCGGCCTCCGGATTTTCGTCGACCTGGGCGGTGCCGCCTTCGGTCCCGATCTGTTTGCCTTCGAGTATCGCATCGGCGATGCGCGACGCGAACAGACGGATCGCACGCAGCGCGTCGTCGTTTCCGGGGATGACCTGATCGATGCCCTCGGGTGAACAGTTTGTATCGACAACGGCGACGATCGGAATACCGAGCCGGTTCGCTTCCTTGACGGCGATATCCTCTTTTCGGACGTCGATGATGAACATCATGTCCGGCGGGCCGCCCATGTCCTTGATACCGGCAAGGTTCTTCATCAAGCCTTCGTGCTCGCGGTCGAGCTTAAGACGCTCTTTCTTTGTGAGCATCTCCATACGGCCGTCTTCACGCATCGTCTCGATCTCTTTCAGCTTCGCGATCGATTTCTGAACCGTTTGATAATTGGTAAGCAGTCCGCCGAGCCATCGATTGTTGACGTAATACTGCCCGCAGCGCTCCGCTTCTTCCTTGATCGCGTCCTGAGCTTGCCGTTTTGTGCCAACAAACAGAATTTTCTGATTCGGACGCTCGGTCAGCGATTCGGTGACGTAATTGAGAGCATCGCGAAACAGCTTCTGCGTTTTTTGAAGGTCAATAATATAAATGCCGTTGCGTTCGCCGAAAATGTATTCTTTCATCTTCGGGTTCCAACGGCGGACTTGGTGACCAAAATGAACTCCTGCTTCCAAGAGTTCTTTCATCGTAACTGTAGCCAAAATTAATCTCCTTGGTTTATGTACTCAGCGAGGTAATCAAAAGAACCAAAGAACCTCGCTAATGGTTTTCGGTCTCCGGTTTTGGGCCTTCGAAAACCGAAGACCAAAAGCCAAAGACCATGTTCTTATCGTTTCGAGAACTGGAACCGCTTTCGCGCTCCCTTCTGTCCGTACTTCTTGCGTTCCTTCTGACGCGGATCGCGCGTGACCAGGCCAGCCTTCTTCAAGGACGGCCGAAGGTCGGCGTTAAATTCCATCAGCGCACGCGTGATTCCGTGACGAACCGCTCCTGCCTGTCCCGCCGATCCGCCGCCATCGACATTTACGAGAATGTCGAACTTGCCAACCGTCTCGGTCAGGCTGAGGGGCTGTCGGATGATCATCCGCAAGGCTTCGTTAGGGAAGTAAGCCTCGAAGGGACGACGATTGACAATTATGTCGCCCGAACCCGGACGCAGGTAAACACGTGCTGTCGAAGTTTTTCTGCGACCCGTGCCGTAATACTGAATGTCTGCCATATCTTGATTTTAGATTTTGGATTTCGGATTTCGGATTTGAAGAGACTTGCAGGCTAGCGGCCGGAGTCAATCCCAAATCCCAAATCCCAATCACATTTCGATTGCCTCTGGTTTCTGTGCGAAGTGACGGTGATCGCCATCCGCATAAACTTTTAATTTCTTAACCATCGCCTTGCCGAGCTTTGTCTTCGGCAGCATGCCCTTGACCGCCAGTTCGATAACCTTTTCAGGCTTTTTCTCGAACATCTCCTTGACTGTCGTTTCACGCAATCCACCCGGATACAGCGTGTGGCGGCGATAGAGCTTCTGATCGTTCTTCGAGCCTGTAAAGACAGCCTTGCGGGCATTGATCACAATGACGTGGTCGCCCATATCGAGGAACGGGGTCCACGCCGGGTTGTTCTTGCCGGAGATCATCCGAGCTACCTCTGTAGCCAGACGACCGACGGTCTTACCCGCAGCGTCAACGACGAACCATTTGCGGTTTTCGGCCAAACCTTTTCCGCTCGGAAAATAAGTACTCATACTAATGCCTACACTGATAGCTATTTTCGCCAGAAAGCGAACTGATAGAGTATCTAAACAGGTGTGTGAGGTCAAGTTCAGTCAGGGATTTCCGATACGACAGGTCAGAACCGCGAGCGGTAGCGACCGGGTTACCCGTCAGCGGAAAGGCAGGTCAGTACCATTAAGGTGCCACCCGGTCGCTACCGCTCGCGGTTCTGACTGTTTCGGCCGCCATCATTATCCCGACCATCGTCTTAGCATCTTCGATCTCACCATTCCGGATCATTTCCAGAAGGGCGGGAAAGGAATGCCGTTCTACGGTCAGGATCTCGTCGTCTTCAAGGTTTTGCTGGGTCTCGGTGAGCTCGGTGGCCAAGTACACAAACATCTTCTCGGTAAGAAATCCCGGCGAAACGTAGAATTCGGTTAGTTTCTCGATCTTCGCTGCCCTAACACCGATCTCCTCCTCAAGCTCGCGAATCGCCCCGATCTCCGGATCTTCACCCGCATTCAACGTCCCGGCACAGATCTCAAGCAGATATTTGCCCGCGGCGTGTCGATACTGCCTGACGAGAGCGACGGTCCCGTCGTCAAAAACCGGGATCACTACGGCGCTGCCCTTGTGCACGACGATCTCGCGCTTGTATTCGATATCGCCTTCACGGATCTCATCGACGCGGATTTCGAAAACCTTGCCCTTGTAAATATTCTCGCTCGAAAGCGTTTCTGGCTTCATGAAACAGTGAGCATAGCCAAAAAACTTATTTAATGTAAAATTCAGTTCAAGATGGGATTTAGAGTCGGTTTAGGGGTTTCAGGCGGAATCGCGGCGTACAAAGCCGTCGAAGTGATGCGCCTGCTGCAAAAATCCGGTTGCGAGGTTTCCGTAGCGATGACGAAGCACGCGACAGAGTTTGTCCAGCCGCTCACGTTTCGAGCCTTGACCGACAAGCATGTCATCGTCGACGACTATGATCCCGCGAACCCCGATCCGATCGCTCACATAAACTTCTCGCAGTCGATCGACCTACTGCTGATCGTTCCCGCGACGGCGAACATCATCGCGAAGTTTGCGAACGGAGTCGCCGACGATTTTCTTTCGTCCACATATCTCGCATCGAATGCACCCGTGTTGATCGCTCCGGCGATGAACACGTCGATGTGGGATAACCCGGCAACGCAGCGAAACATCGCTCAACTGAAGAAGGACGGCGTTCATTTCGTCGAACCCGTCGCCGGTGAGCTTGCATGCAAAACGGTCGGGACGGGGAAGCTTGAGGATGTCGAGAATATTGTCGAGCAGGCTATCGCCCTTTTAGTCCCGAGTCCCAAGTCCCAAGTCCCAAGTGCGCAGACTCGGGACTCGGGACTCGGGACTCGGGACCTGTTAGGCGAACGCCTTCTCATCACGGTCGGAGGCACACGAGAGGCGATCGATCCCGTTCGGTTCATTTCGAATCACTCATCGGGGAAGATGGGATTCGCAGTCGCCGAGGCGGCGCGCGATCGCGGCGCGATCGTGACGATCGTTGCCGGTGCGACGACGGCCGATCCGCCAGATGATGTGAAGTTGGTCCGAGCGATCTCAGCGGAAGAGATGCACGCCGCGGTCATGAAGGAATTGCCTGACATGACGATCTTTGTTGGCGCAGCAGCGGTGGCGGATTACACACCGGCAAATACCGCAGACGCAAAGATCAAGAAGGACGGCAAGGATGTAATGACGTTGGAATTGAAAAAGACCCCGGACATTTTATCCGAGGTTGCAGCGAAACGAACAAGCGGATTACTTGTGGTTGGGTTCGCTGCGGAGACAAACGATGTCGTCAAATACGCCCGTTCAAAAATGAAAAAGAAGAACCTCGACATCGTGGTTGCGAACGACATAACGAAAGAAGGCGCAGGATTTAATACAGACACGAACATCGCGACGATTCTCACGCCGGCAAGCGAGACCGAGCTTCCCATGATGTCGAAGCGCGACCTGGCTGACCGCATCCTGGACGAATTGGTCAAACTCAGAGATACCTAGGACGATTTTTCCGAGTAGATTCGAGATGATAGATTCTAGTTTGCTAGTTTCTCGAATCTAATATCTCGAATCTCGAATCTATTTAAAAGAAAACGATGGGGAACGAACTTTCCGATTTGATAGATGACGTTCGTGAGCAGGTCTTGTACCTGCGTGAGCTCGGGGTTGATACAGTTGATGTAAAGCTCCCCGAAGCGATGCATCCTATCGTTAACGAACCCGAACCGGTCATCTCGGCCGCACCGCAAAAGATCGAAATCAAAACTCCACCGATAAAATCGCGGAGCGGGTCGCGTCTTGCATCGCTGCCTTCATTAGCAAAGCGTCCGCCGTCCGAAGAAAGGGCTGGGACGAGCAGGGCCCAAGCCGCGGAGAATCAGGTAGCAGTCGAATCAACCGGACCATTAGGTTCAGAATCGGCCTCCGAGACAATGTTCGGCGACATCAAGGGCTTGCCTGAATCGAGCGAGACAATGGAACAGGTATGGGCCGATATGGGGAACTGTACGCGCTGCCCTCTGCATGAGGGGCGCACGCAGATCGTCCAAACCGTAGGAAATTATCAGTCGGACCTGATGTTCATAGGCGAAGCCCCGGGTGCGGATGAGGATGCGAAGGGCGAACCGTTTGTCGGACGTGCGGGTCAGCTGCTGAATAAGATCATCGAAGCGATCGGTATGAAGCGTGAAGATGTTTGCATCGGCAATATCAACCGCTGTCGTCCGCCGGGGAATCGCCAGCCGACTCTGCAAGAAGCGCACACATGCAAACCGTTTTTGCTGCGCGAGATCGCAGTGATCCGGCCGAAGGTAATAGTCGTCATGGGTAACACCGCTCTCCACAATCTTCTCGATACAAAGGTCGGGATAACTCGAATCCGCGGCCAGTTTACCGATTACTTCGGGGTCAAAGTGATGCCAACCTTTCATCCTGCGTACCTGCTTCGCGATCCGAGTAAGAAACGTGAGGTTTGGGACGATATGAAGAAAGTTCGGAGTTATCTGACGTCGCTAGGAGACGAATAGAAATCTACGCCTTCATTGAATCTGCGACTTGTTCGGGCGCGAATGGCATAATAACGGAAGTAGGCCACGATTATGCTCGGACTTTATAGGGACTCCAACAATCCGAATGCGGATCGCCTCGCCCGGGGCTACGAGAAGTGCCGCGCGATCACGAAGCGGTACGGAACCAGCTTTTACTTCGCAACACAATTTTTTGCTAAGGATACTCGTGACGGCATCTATGCGGTCTATGCTTTTGCGCGGATCCCGGACGAGATCGTCGATGATCCGAATAACCGTGATCAAGAGGATGTGATAGCTAAGCTCAAGGTGTGGCGCGAAGAGTGGCGCAGGGCGATGCTTGAGGGTCGTTCTGACGACGATGTCATGAATGCCATAGTCCACTCGTTCCGTAAGTACGAGATTCCGGCAGCAGATGGCGAAGCATTTCTCCGCTCGATGTTCATGGACGAGGAAAAAAGCGAATATCGGGATTACTCGGAATTGGAAGATTACATGTACGGGTCAGCCGGTGTGATCGGTCTGATGGTTACTCGCATTGTCGGGTTCTCGACCGCGGAGGCTTTTCCATTTGCTATAAAACTTGGTTATGCGTTCCAGCTCACAAATTTCTTACGCGATATTCGCGAAGATTATGACCAACTCGGTCGCATTTACATGCCGCAGAATGAGTTTGCGCGGTTCGGGCTCTCGAGCGGCGATATTCGCGATCACGTCTGTGACAAGCGATTCGTCGAGTTCATGAAGTGGCAGATCGATCGGAACCGGGCCATCTATCGCGAAGCACTTCCCGGTATAGATCTTCTCAACTGGCGTGGACGTCTTGCAGTTCGGATATCATATGTTTTGTACAAGGCAATTCTTAATGAGATCGAGCGGGTAAATTATGATGTGTATGCCGGCCGGGTTCGGACTAACTATCAGCAGAAACTCGCTCTCTCCGTAAAAGCCCTTGCCGGTGTTTATGAATAAGAAAGTCGTCGTGATCGGCGCCGG
The DNA here is from genome assembly GCA_963772405.1 of uncultured Acidobacteriota bacterium. GTDB lineage: Bacteria > Acidobacteriota > Blastocatellia > Pyrinomonadales > Pyrinomonadaceae > OLB17. The sequence goes on from CAVYWT010000001.1 coordinate 277,380, forward strand.
CATAGGCGGACTTGGTACCGCCGGGCTCTTCGCAAAGAAAGGCTATGACGTAACGGTACTCGAAAAGAACGAGAACTTTGGCGGTCGTGCGAACATATTTGAAGCCCGGGGTTTCCGGTTTGATATGGGGCCCTCGTGGTATCTCGCACCCGATATCTTTGAGCACTATTTTGAACTGCTGGGTGAAAAAGTTAGTGATCATCTGACGCTGAAAAAGCTTCAGCCGTCGTACCGCATATTCTTCCGTAAAGATTCTAATCCACTCGACATCCATTCCGATCTCGATACTGATACCCGAACCTTCGATTCGATCGAACCCGGCTCAGGAGAGAAGCTCCGAGAATACCTAAAACAGTCCGAATATCAGTACCAGGTGGCGACCCAGCATTTCATGTACAAGAACTACGACACGGTCTTCGATTTTCTAAATCGGCGTGTCATGACCGAGGGCCAGAAACTGGCGGTGTTCTCGAAGATGCACTCGTTCGTCTCGCGATTTTTCAAATCGAGAAAACTCCAGCAGGTGATGGAGTACACGATGGTGTTTCTCGGCACATCGCCGTACGACGCCCCAGCTTTGTACAATCTCATGTCGCACATGGATTTCAACCAAGGTGTTTTCTATCCGATGGGCGGTTTCTATGAACTTATAAAGGCCCTCGTTGCTATCGCCGAGAAGAATGGCGCCAATCTCCGTAAGGGGGTTACTGTCGCCGAGATCGTTGTTGAGAACGGAGTTGCGACCGGCGTCCGGCTCGAAGGAGGGGAATTCGTGCCGGCGGACATTGTTGTCTCGAATGCCGACATGTGGTTCACCGAGACGAAGCTTCTACCCGAAAAGTCCCGGACGTATACGCAGAGATACTGGCGTAAGCGGGTCATGGCGCCATCGGCGTTCATCATGTACCTTGGCGTCAGCGAAAAGCTTCCCGGGATCACCCACCACAATCTCCTGTTTTCCGAGGACTGGCGGAAGAACTTTGACGACATATACAAGAGTCCGTGCTTGCCGGATGGACCGTCCCTCTATGTATGTGCCCCGAGCGTCACAGACCCTAGCGTCGCTCCCGAGGGGAAAGAGAATCTGTTTGTGCTTGTTCCGATCGCGTCCGACCTTGAAATTTCGGATAAGGAAAAAGATTCGTATGCCGCCAAGGTTCTCGCGCTGATCGAAAATGAGATGCGATTGCCGGGGTTAAGCGACAAGATCGAGTATCGGCGGATCTACACAGTTGAGAATTTTGCGGCGGATTACAATAGTTTCAAGGGTTCGGCGCTGGGACTCGCGCATACCATTTGGCAGACCGCCATTTTTCGTCCGAAGAACCGATCGTCACGAGTCAAGAATTTGTATTATGTCGGGGCTGGCACGAATCCGGGGATCGGGACGCAGATCTGTCTGATAAGCGCCGAGCTTGCCTATAAACGTGCTCACGGGATCAAGGCCCCCGGCCCGTTAGAAGAACTTTGAGAACACGACGAACCAAAACAGTACGAGTCCGGCTCCGGCATTAATTAGCGGAAAGTACTTGTACACTGCGAAGACGTGGTCGTTGCTTTCGCCGGCGATCGTAATAACGGTCAAAGATACGTAGATCAAGCCAAGAGCGGCCGCGACGATGCCGAGATATGGATAGGCAAAGATCGCCGCGGCCGCGAAGGCCGCAAGACAAAAGACAAGTGTTGCCGATTTACCCAATCGAGTCGCGATAGTCGCAATCGAAGCAGCCCGGTCCGCGTCGATGTCGGGAACTGCGGAGTATGCGTGCATCCCGGCGGTCCATAGGGCGGCTGAGACGATAACGCCGATCGGAGGAAATGCGCCCGTTAGCATTTGAAATGAGAAAATACCTGGCAGAACGTACAGTATATTGAAAAGCGAATCGAGAAACGGAATTTGCTTTGCCCGAATGGGCGTTGCGGAATAGAAAATTGAAATGAGCAGGAATGCGGCTAGGGTCGGAAATGTCCCTGCTGCTAAGGTGATCGACGCAGCAATGAATGGCAAATTCATAACGCCGATCCAGACCCATAGCGCACGATGTGTTTCTGGTTCCACGAGCATTTCGTACTCGATCTTTTTCGGATTGAGCCGGTCAGTCTCGAAATCGAACATATCGTTGATGCCGTACACAAGAAGATTGGCAGGCAGCAGGAAGTACAGTCCGAAAATGAGTGGCTTTTGCGCTATAAGGTCTGAAGTTGAAGACGCACCCGCCGCCAGCCCAATGAGATAGGGACCGAAAAGATATAGCCAGAAGCGCGGCCGGCTGATCCTAATGATATTAGTCATTTCGAAAAGTATAGCTCAGTGATAGGACGTCGATCACAACTCGGATTTCTGCTCATCGTGCTCGTCGTTCTCGCGGCGTCCGCGTTTTTCATGGCGAACGTTCCGATGCCGCCATGGTCTCACGTCGTGTCATCTATAAGCGTTGTCCTTTTTGCCGTGCCCTGTCTGTGGGCGTTGAAGATGTGGCTCGGCTGGCGTGACGGCATCGTTCTCTTCAGCTCGCTCGCTCTGCTCGCCGTAGTTATTGAAAGTTCGGCGATCATGACGGGTTTTCCGTACGGCCACTTCGGTTACTCGGACCATCTTGGCTTTAAGTTATTCGCCATCGTTCCGTGGACGGTTGCATTCGCTTGGCCGCCTCTATTGTTAGCGGCATATTCGATCGCGGCCAACGTTACGGGATCGCGCCTTTTGAGAATGGCGACCACGACGCTCTTGCCGGTCGTTTTCGACCTGGTCCTCGATCCCGGGGCAGTACGCCTTGGCTTTTGGAAGTATGCCGACGACGGATTGTTTTATGGCGTTCCCCTTTTGAATTTTGGAGGCTGGGTTATCTCGGGTTTTGTCGGCGCGCTTGTTCTCGAGATGATCGTGGAGCGGCAAAGACCTCTGCTACCGGTGCCGATCCAACTGACATCGAGCGCAATTTTCATTGTCTGGTTCTGGACGGCCCTCGCCGCATTCGCAGGTTTGACCTGGCCGGCTCTGATCGGCGTGCTCGTACTCGGCGCACTCGCGGCTTCGTGGAAAAAATTTCATTACCGATTCGACGACAAGATCGTTCTCGTCGACGAGCACAACCGAGCCGTCGGGACGGCCTCTAAGCTTAAAGCTCACAACGCAGAAACCGAGCTCCACCGGGCTTTTTCCGTTTTTGTTTTCAATCGTCGAGGCGAATTACTACTCCAGCAGCGGGCCCTGACAAAGAAGACTTGGCCGGGCGTCTGGTCCAATTCCTGTTGCGGGCATGTGATGCTGCATGAATCGACGACGCGAGCGGCAATTCGGCGCTTGAAGTTTGAACTCGGTTTGGGACGAATGGAACTTGTTATAGCCTTACCCGATTTTCAATACCGTGCGGAAAAAGACGGAGTGGTCGAGAACGAGATCTGCCCGGTGCTGGTCGGAGTTACGGATTCGCATCCGTTACCAAACCCTTCAGAGGTTGCGGACGTGAAATGGATTGAATGGAATGATTTCCTTGCTTCACTCAATGAAACCGGAAGCGACATCTCCCCATGGGCAAGACAGGAGGTCCGCCTTCTGACCGAAAGCGAGGTCTTCAAGAACTGGTTTGCTCGCGAGGTTCGAGCCTCAAGCGATACTGCTGCGGTATGATAATCTGGCATCGACAAAGAATTCACACAGGCTGGATAAGATCATGAAAGTCATCGTTTCGACCATCACACTCATTGCACTTCTCGTTCTCCCGCTCCCGATGCTCGCCCAGAAGGGATCGTTTGCCGAGATCAAGCAGCTACAAGGGCCGCAGAATCCTCGGCTCGGATTCGTCATCCACGGCGGAGCAGGTGTCATCAAGAAAGGCTCGTTGTCACCCGAGCGCGAAAAGCAATATCGCGCGAAGCTAGAGGAAGCATTGCTCGCCGGCTACAAAGCGCTGCAAGCAGGAAAGACGAGTCTCGACGCTGTTGAGATCGCGATTCGAATGCTCGAAGACTCTCCTTTGTTCAATGCCGGAAAGGGTGCGGTCTTTACTGCCGATGGAAAGAACGAGCTCGATGCGTCGATCATGAACGGCAAGACGCTCGCGGCGGGTGCGGTCGCCGGACTGCATCACGTCAAGAATCCGATCACGCTTGCTCGTGCAGTTATGGAAAGATCGCCGCACGTGATGATGATCGGAGACGGTGCGGAGAAATTTGCAAAGGAACAGAACATCGAGCTTGTCGAGGAAAAGTACTTCTGGACGCAGCAGCGATGGGATTCGCTGCAGAAGATCCTTACCGAAGAAAAAGAAAAGGCAAAGGAGACTCAAACCGCGAAACCTAAAGGCCTGAGTCGAAAATTTCGCAGCGAGCTTCCGTACAACAAATTCGGCACGGTCGGAGCGGTGGCTCTTGATAAGGACGGCAATCTCGCAGCAGCGACATCGACGGGCGGCATGACAAACAAGAAGTATGGCCGTGTCGGCGATGCCCCGATCATCGGTGCGGGAACTTACGCGAACAATGACAGTTGCGCTGTGTCCGCGACCGGCTGGGGCGAATTCTTTATACGTATCGGCGTCGCCCGCGACATTTGTGCGCTCATGGAATATCGGGCGATGCCGATCCAAGCCGCCGCCGATCTCGTCATCAAACAAAAACTGCAGAATTTGGGTGGTGACGGCGGAATCATCGGTATCGACAAGTTTTCAAATATTGCCATTTCGTTCAATTCTGAAGGAATGTACCGCGCATACATCAATGGCGACGGAAAGCCGGTCGTTGAGATCTATAAAGACTGAGTATCTGTATTTTCGATTTGCGATTTCCGATTTGCGATCGCTAGGGCGGACGACGACTGGTATCGAGGACAGCATTGATATACGAGCGATCGAAAATCGAAAATCGAAAATCGCATAATCAAAATTAACTTTATGCTCTCCGCAGAAATTATTGCTGTCGGTTCCGAGCTTCTCACTCCTGAGAAGACGGACACGAATGGCCTTTGGCTGACCGCAAAACTGCTGGATATCGGCGTCGAGGTTAAGCTCAAGACGATCGTCGGCGATGACGAAGCCCGGCTCGAGGAGGCGATTCGCGACGCCATGAAGCGCTCGGATATCGTCATCACGACCGGCGGCCTCGGACCTACCGAAGACGATGTCACTCGACAGGTCTCGGCACGAGCAGCCGGCCGTGAGCTTAAATATCACGTCGAAATCGAAAACCATCTTCGCGAACGGTTTCGCCATTGGGGCCGCGAGATGCCGGAGATAAATAAACGGCAAGCCTTTATCATCGACGGTGCAGACGTCCTTCCGAATCCTAACGGCTCCGCCGTCGGGATGATGTTGAGGGAAGCGGGAAAATTTCTTGTCGTTCTGCCGGGCCCACCGCGCGAGATGCGGCCGATGTTCGAGGATCATGTTCTCGAATCGGTGAGATCCGTTGCCGGCAATATCTCAGTCGCGAGGCGTGTTCTTCGTGTCTCGGGCATTGGCGAATCTGCGCTGGATGAGTTGATCGCCCCGATCTACAAGAACCATCCGACAGTTCAGACCTCGATTCTCTTCAATCGGACCGAGGTCGAGATCCATCTGTCGGCGGCGGCAAAGAGCAAAGCCGAAGCCGAATCCGCGATTGACGCTCTCGCAAAGAAACTCGCGGCTCCGCTTGGTATCGCGTTGTTCGCAGAAAACGGCGAAACGATGGAAGAGGTCGTCGGCAATCTCCTCAAGTCACGAAAAGAGACACTATCGGTCGCCGAGAGCTGTACCGGAGGAACGATAGCAATGCGTTTGACTGACATCGCAGGATCGTCCGGATATTTTATTGAAGGAGCCGTCACGTACTCGAACGAAGCAAAGACGCGTACGTTGGGTGTGCCGGCGGACACGCTTGAATCATTCGGAGCAGTCAGTTCACAAACAGCCGAAGCGATGGCTGCAGGAATGCGGGGGCGATCAGGAAGTAATTATGCGATCGCGGTTACCGGTATCGCGGGCCCGGACGGCGGTAGTGATGAAAAGCCGGTCGGAACTGTATTCATCGGCTACGCCGACGAACAAAAGACGAAATCTTTGAAATTGACGCTTCCGGGCGATCGGGAACTGATCCGCTGGCGGTCGAGCCAGGCCGCACTCGACTATCTCCGCCGCCAGATCATGAAGGCAAAATAGACATCGAGGCGTACTTTTCTTCGATCTCCGGCATCGTACTTTCGCCGTCAAAACTATTAATTACTTGCGTTTTTGACCAAAGCAGACGAAAATTACAGCGGCGCTCGCCGGACCTTTCCACCGGAGAATGTTTTTGAAACTTAGCCGACCGCGAGACGTGTAAAAACGTCGGACGAGAGCTTTTTGTTTTCCAACTCTAATTCAATCGAATTTTATTATGAAAAACTCAGTTTACGCGCGATTTTCGCTCAGTCTTTTGCTCGTTCTCTCGCTGATGTCACCGGTCGCGATCCTCGCTATCGGTGATGGCAAAAAGCACTTCAAGCAGGGAATGAAGCATGAGGTTGCGGAACAGTGGGATCAGGCGGTTGAAGAATTTGCACTCGCGGTGACGGAGAATCCGAGAAATCCCGAGTACAAGCTTCACCTCCAACGAGCCCTTTTTAACGCATCGCAGATGTACATGAAAAAGGGTACGACTGCGGCTCAGCAGAAAGATTATGAGAGCGCGTACAACGCATTCCGCAAGGCCTATGCTTACGATCCGGTGAACGAGCTGGCGAAATCCGAAATGGCGCGGATGGTCCGAATGCAGGAAGCCCTGCAGAAGGGTGAAGATCCGGAAGCGAAGACTGATCCGAACGGAAAGGTGAGGTTGGTTCCGACGAGCTACACCGCGCAGCCACAAGATATTCAAATCCCGCAGAGGCTCGAGAAGATGCGCGATGTGCCGTTTCCCGGCGGCGTTGATCTGCAGTACATCGTAAAAGAGTTGGCGAAAGATCTCGACCTGAATGTTCTTTTCGACGCCGAGTCGAGACTGGAAAACCGTAAGATCCGGATCGAGCTGAAGAATGTTACGGCCGCGAAAGCACTCGATTATATATTTCTCCAGGAGAACTTGTTCTTTCAGAAGGTCGGGCCGCGAACGATCCTCGTTGCGATCGGAAACCGTCGGACAAACTTTCAACAGTTGGTATTGAGAACGTTTTACCTTGCGAATGCAAATCCGAAAGACGTCAAGACGATCATCACGTCAGCGATCCCCGCACAGCCCGGTCGAAGTCAGACCATCGTTATCGAAGACGCGACAACCAACAGTTTGACGATCCGCGACACCGAGGAGAACGTTCGTCTGTTCTCGAAGCTCATATCGTCGCTCGACAAGGATCGAGCCGAGGTCGTAATGGACGTCGCGATCTATGAAGTGAACAAGACAGATCTTCTCCGGCTGGGAAACCAGATCGGGGCTGCGACCACCGGCGGCGGCAACCAGCTTAATAATATCGGCGGATCGAACGCAGCAGCCGTCTCGCTGAGTGATGCGGCGTTTGCGGTCGGTGTGGCGCGCAATATCGCGACGGGACTTTTGATCCCGTCTTCGGTTGTCAGCGCGTTTCAAAGCAAGGGCAACACAAAACTTCTCGCATCGACACAGATCCACGCTTTCAACAATGAAGATTCGTCCGCCCGTATCGGACAGCGCGTGCCCGTACAGACCGCTCAGTTTGTGACTGGATCCGGAAATACCCCGACTAATGGTGGGGTGGTTTCTAACGTGATCAATTATGAGCAGGTCGGTCTGACACTTAAATTCAAACCGATCGTTTTCCCGAACCAGGATGTTCAGGTTGCGATGGAGATCGAGTCGAAGGATGTCGCCGACGGCGGTACGTTCGAAAATCCGATCTTTACCGAGCGGACCATTAAAGGTACGGCCCGGGTCCAGAATAATAAGACACTGCTTCTCGCAAGTGTTGCGCAGGATGTGCAGAGTAACGGCCGCGCCGGGCTTGCCCGTGCTTGGGTGGCTGCCGATCATCGGCCGTCTTTTTGCGACGCCGACACGAAATAACCGACAGGTTGATATTGTGATCGCGGTGACGCCGCGGGTGATCCGCGCTCCGGCCATATTGCCGGAGGATGAGATCGAACGTCCGACCGGAAGTCTCGCGACGCCGACGAGCGGATCGCTTGAAGCGATGATAATTCAGGAAGAGCGGGAAGAGTTGCTTGCAGCTGCACGCCGGCTTCCGACGACGGCTAAGGTCCAGCTTCCGGATCGCTCGACCGAAACTCCGGCGTATGTCCGGACCGGTACGAGCACCGACTCCGCACCCGCGAATAGTGCACCGGCGACATCTGCCCTGACAAAAACGGATGGTGGTGTGATGAACCTGGTGCCGATCGACAGCGGTGTGAAAACACTGCGGATCAATCAGACGTCGGATACTCTACAGTCTGCGACGCCGGGGATTGGTAACGGGTCTGTGAATACAGACGCTGCTGCAGGTTCAAATGTCGAGATCACCTTCGGTACCGACCTGCCGAATATGAAGGCGGGTGAGAAGACGCGAATCCCGGTGATGATAAAAAGCGGAGCGCCGTTCCGTTCGGCCGTGCTGGGTTTACGATTCGATTCCACGAAACTCGCGGTTCGTTCGGTGATCTACGGAGACGTTTTCGGTATGGGCATTGCGAATACCGCTGCGTCGCCGTTCCTTAATCAAAACGGCAAGATGTATGTTTCGCTGTCATCTGCCGACCAATCCGTGGCGGGCAACGAAGGGGTGCTTGCTTTTATTGAGATCGAGGCGCTAGCAGACGGAACACCGAATATTTCGCTTGAGCGGGACGTATTGAATTTTATCGCCGCTGACGGAAAGAATCTCGGTATCAGGTTTTAGTCGAGGTTTGTTAGGTTGTGAAGTTGCGGGCAATTAATCCAAGCGAAGCCGGTGGGTTTACGCTTTTCGAGTTGGTCGTCACACTGACCGTGCTTGCGATCCTTATCATGGGAACGCTGCCGCTGGCTCAAAATTCTGTAAAGCGCGAGCGCGAGATGCGGCTGCGGGAAACGCTCCGGCAGGTGCGAAACGCGATCGATGAATTTAAACGCGATTCTGTTGGTTCATGTCCGGCTGGAACAACAGAAAACAAAATAGGTCGTCCCGAGCCTGTGCTGGCTGACCCGCGAAGCCGCGTTGTCATTGACGACTGTTCCTTATTCGAGAGCGAAAATTTCGATCGGTATCCGCCGGACCTCGATGTTCTGGTCGAGGGTGTTAGGGTCCGGCAGAGGGGTTTGAGGTTAGGCGGCGGAGGCGTGTTCGACAAGACGAACGCGACGGAGCTAAACGCTACTGAAGAAACGAAGAAAGTATACCTTCGCGAAAAGCCTGTTGATCCGATAACCGGCGAGTCCAACTGGATATATCGATCGTCTTATCAATCGCCAGACGACGACAGTTGGGACGACATAAACGTATTTGACTTGCGCTCGGCGTCGGATGAGAAAGCCCTCAATGGAGAGAAGTATAGTGATTGGTAAATCGATTTTGGATTTTAGATTTTGGATTTTGGATTTGCGGAGGATTCGCGAAGCGAATCTTCGTGCGGAGCGGTCCTATGCTTTGGAAATCCAAAATCCAAAATCCAAAATCCAAAATGCGAAGGGGTTTTTCTCTGCTCGAGCTGATGATCGCGATGTTTATCATGATCATTTTGCTCTCGGTCGCCTTTCCCACCTATCAACGGAGTGTTCAGCACGCCCGCGAGACAGTTCTCAAAGAAAATCTTTGGCAGATGCGGCGGGCGATCGATCAGTTTACCGCTGACAAGGGAAAGGCGCCGAAATCAATCGACGAGCTGGTCGAGGGAAAATATCTTCGAGAAAAACCGCTCGATCCGATAACTGAGAAAAACGAGTGGAAGGAGATACAGGATGATGATGCGCTCTCCCCCGAGGGCGGATTAGGTCTGACGGATGTAAAGAGCCTTGCCGAAGGCGAAGATCTCGATGGGAAGCCTTACGAAGATTATTAAATGTTTTCAGTTTTAACCGAACCGAATTATCCGAAAGCCGCGATCGGCCTCGAACACGAGGCGATTACGGCCCTCGCTTTGCAGAAAGAAGGCCGGGGTTTTGGCGTCAAGCAAGCTGCGACCATCGAATTGCCGGAGAATCTTCTAACGCCGAGCTTTCTCGAGCGGAACATCTCGAGCGCCGAACAACTTCGCGTTCTCCTGGAGGACGCGGTGGCTTCGGCCGGATTGTTGAATCAGAAAAACTGGTCCGTCTCGCTTCCGAGCAATACGGCGCGAACAGCTATCCTCACTCTCGATAACGGCACTACGGCGAAAGGTGAGACCGAAGAGATCCTGGACTGGAAAGCTGAGCAGAGCTTCGGCGCTCCGTCGGGCGAGTTGCGGATCACTCGAAACAAGATTTCAAACCATAGTGATGGGAGGTCCCGATATTTTGCGACGGCCGTTAAACTGTCGGTGATCGATGAGTATGAGACCATCTTCGAAAGTCTCGGATGGACGGCTGGAATGATCCTGCCGCGTGCGGTCAGCGAGACGAGGTGGCTGATGCGTAGTGCAGGGCACACCGACTCGCTGTTGTTGAGTTCGCAAAATGACGGCTTCACCGCCCTGCTGCTACGCGGCGACGAACCGGCGGTCGTCCGGACCGTAACCTGTACGGACAGCGAGCGGGATGATGAGATCTACCGTCTCCTGATGTTCTACAACGACCGTTTTGCCGAACCTAACTCGGACAGTCTACTCGAAAACCTGCTCATTATCGGAAAGGATCTGCTTCCGGCAAAGATAAAAGAAATATCCAATGAGGCTCTAGGCCGAACGCTGAGAGTTCTCGGGGCCGAGGATGTCGGCCTAAGTCTTCCAGCCGGCGATTTGAGCTTTGACGATCTGGCGGCTCCGGCCGGACTCGCCTCGTTCGGTTGGCGATAGCACTTCTTTCGTCTGAACATTACGGCCGTAGCCTCCACCCGACCGGTAAAGGCGGTTGCCTGGTGAAACATTTTTGCGGACAATACCGTAATACCCGAGCATCATGGCCACACCTGAAGCAGCGATCGAGAACCTAAAAAACATTCCCGACCTCGAGCTTATAACGTCCGCCCTTAGCGGTCGCGAAGACGGGTTCGAGGGACTTGTTCGCAGATATCAGCGACCAATAACAGGTTATATCTTTCGCATGCTGGGTGATTACGAGGCGTCGCTCGACGTTTCGCAGGAAGTGTTCATAAAAGTCTACAACTCACTTTCCCGTTACAGCTCCGAGTACAAGTTTTCGACCTGGCTTTATCGCATTGCTCACAATGCGGCGATCGATCACATGCGCCGAAACTCGGTCCACCCGCAAAGTCTCGAAACCGAAAATGTCGACGGCACGTATCAACTTCAAATCGAATGTCCGAAGCCCGGTCCCGAGCAGGATCGCGAGCGGAGCGAATGGCGGACAGAGATCGAAAGTGTGGTGAAGAGCCTTCCATCGGTCTATCGGGAATTGATCTTGCTCCGCCATTCCAAGGACCTCAGTTACGACGAGATCGCCGAGGTGACGGGGTTGCCGCTTGGCACGGTCAAGAATCGCCTTTTCCGGGCTAGGGAAATGATGCGAGACATATTTATTGAGCGAGGATTCACGGGGATCTAATTGGAGATCTTTTATGAGTTTTGATATGCAATATCGCCCGCAGATGGCACTGCAGACGCCAGATGAAAAGCAGATGGGATTGTTTCTTCACCTTTCCGGATTAGCCTTCGCATTTGTCTTTCCACTCGGCATCGTTCTTCCGATCGTTCTTTGGCAGACACAGCGGGACAAAATACCCGCTCTCGATGCTCACGGAAAGATGGTAACGAACTGGATGATATCGGCGACTATTTATGGCGTCGTCAGTATTTTTCTGATGTTTGTGCTTGTGGGATTTCTGACGGGTGCTGCTGTCTGGCTGTTGGCGATTATCTTTCCAATAATCGGGGCGCTGAAGGCGAATAACGAAGGCGAGTTGTGGGAGTATCCGCTCACAATAAAATTTCTGAAATAGTGAGACGCAGCAGAAAATGGAGCATATCGATATCGAGAAAGGAACTGTTTGCCCGTCGCCGGAGCTTTCGGCGTATATTGACGGCGAATTGTCTCGGCACGATGAGCTCGAGCTTGAACAACATGTGTCGGGGTGTGGTATTTGCACTGACGATCTGAATCTCCAAAAGAGTTTTCTTAACGCTCTCGATTATTCTCTCGACGAAAAGAATGAGATCGACCTGCCGTGCGACTTTACTCAAGCGGTGGTTGCCAATGCGGAGTCTCGCGTGAGCGGGCTTCGACGCCCGCACGAGAGGCGAAACGCTGCTTTTATCTGCGCTGCCGCTGATCGCGTTTTCGCTCTTTGCCCTTGCCAGCAGTTCGCAAAATACGTTAGCTGCCACCGCTGCGATATTCCAAAAGGGTTTTGCCGTCGTCTTATCGGCAGGACATCTTGTTTACGATGTCGCGCTCGGCTCGGCGATTATTTTTAGAACGCTTACCTCCAACGCCCTGCTGGACTCGGGGACGTCTGCACTGGTTTTCCTCGCCCTCGTCGTTTTGTCGCTTTCTCTGTTTTCGCGACTGGTGGTCCGTTTTCGCCGAACTTAGTTCATCCCGGGTTATCGCAAAGTGACGACAACAATTGCTTCAATCTTAATTCCACCCGGCAAGCATCACTTTAGTTTGCGGATTCTCGCAGCTGCGGCGGTCATGATACTGATCGGTGCGATGGTCTCCTTTGCGCAAATATCGGTTTCGTCAGAAACCCTGACAATCGAAGACGCACCTGATCAGGAGATCGTCAGTTTCGGAAAGACTGTGATTGTCAAAACCCGAGCGAAAGGAGTTCTGGCCATCGGTGGCGACGTCGTCGTGGAAGGCAGAGTAACGGAGAACGTCGTGGCGGTCGGCGGGTCGGTGATACAGAAAGACGGAGCGTATATCGGTGGCGACGTATTCGCGGTCGGAGGTGCCTACAAGCCTGAGAGTTCTGAACCTCTCCGCGAAGAAGGACGTGAGACGGTGATGTACGCCGGATACGAAGAAGAGATCCGCGACATGGCACAGAATCCGTCGTCATTGTTTTCGCCTCATTACTCGTGGGCATTTGTGGCCCAGCGGATACTTTCGGTTCTTTTTTGGTTCGTCTTGTCGCTCGGGTTGACGACTATCGCTCCGGGTGCGGTGAGCCGCGCGATCGCGCGATTTCAATTGTCGACGCTGAAGATCGTGGCGATCGGAGTGGCGGCATTCCTCGGTACGATATTCGGTGTCGCAGCCATGCTTCAGTTGATGCCCAATCCTTTTGGAGTGATCTTTGGACTGATGGCGTTAACGTTGCTAATGCTCGCGTATATTTTGGGCCGCGTGGCGTTAAATGTGAGCGTGGGCAAGGTTCTTCAGAAATACTTTCTCGGCGAGAAGAACAATTCGGAGACCTTGGCAATCCTGATTGGTGTTGTGGCGTGGACGTTGGTTCTATCGATTCCGTACATTTGGACGATCGCTCTCTTTATCCTCTTTTCGACTGGCATAGGACTTGTGCTGACCGCCCGTTCGCAGCCGAAGTGGTCGGCCCGTTGACCAAAGCAACTTCTGTACTGACAAAACTTTACATAAAAAGTAAACCTGCTCGGGAGAAATAACGTCTTAAAATATTCGAGTGCTAGACCTGTGCCCGGATCGCGCGCGCGGTATGATTTTCAGAAGCATATGAAGTTACGTAGATTTCTTACAGTTGCATTTGCCCTTCTCCTACTTGCCGGAAATGTTTTGAGTGTGTTTTCGCAGACCGTTGGCGGAAAGGCTTCCGTTGTGACGGGCGATGTGACCTCCATAGAGAGTGGCAGGGTCGTCGTTCAGACAAAAGACGGTGCGCTTGAGATAACGTTGACCGAAAAGACGGAATTCAAACGAGTTCCTCCTGAGAGCCCGGTACTCAGCGCGGCGGTCGCGTCGGCATGGTCCGATATTGGAGTTGGCGACAAACTGCTCGTCACCGGATTTTTCTCGGCGGATAAGGCAACATTGGCGGCAAAGTCGATATACCTGATGACGAAGTCGGACATTACACAGAGACAGGTTAAAGAGAGAGAACTCTGGGCGACGAAGGGAATCTCCGGGCGTGTTTCGGCGGTTGACCAGATCACTCGCCAGATCAAGGTTGATGTTCGGGGTTTGGCTAATACTACGACCGTTGTCTTAACGCCGAAAGAAGGAGCGAGGGTTCTGCGATACGCGCCGAACTCTGTCAAATTTAGTGAAGCAAAGACGAGCTCGGTAAATGAGATTCAGGCTGGGGACATGCTTCGTGCTCTTGGCGACAGAAGCGCGGACGGCGCGAGTTTCGCTGCCGAAGAGATCGTCACCGGAGCATTCCGGACGGTAGTCGGAACTGTTAAGACGGTTGACGTAGCGAGGAATGAGGTCGTGATTACCGACGTTCAGTCGAAAAAGGATGTGACGGTCGAGCTCGGGTCGGCCTCCGTTCTAAAGAAATTTCCTGAGGAAATGGCTCAGCGACTGGCCGGACAACAGTCTAGGCAAGCGGGTGGCGTGCGGCCCGCCGGCGGTCCAGGTGCTGACGGCGGAGCTCCTCCTCAGTCGAGCCGTGCGCGTGAGGGCGGACCGGCCGGATCTGGCGGCGCGGGTCGCGGTTTCGGTGGAGCGCGCGGGATAGATGACATGCTGGAGCGTTTTCCCAATATTACGGCGGCTGATCTGAAAACCGGCGATGTTATCGCCGTCTCGAGCACTAAGAATGATACGCCCGAGCATATCACCGCTATCAAGTTGCTTGCAGGGGTCGAACCGTTCCTACGGGCGGCGCAGGCCCAAGCGGCGAGCGGTGGCCAGAGAGGGCAGGGCGGCCTAAGTTTAGACATTCCCGGGTTGGACGGATTTGGCGGACCGTAAGCTGTGCGAGATTATGGAACTCGCTTTACGATTATTCGTGAGCCTTAATAATGATTTCTTCCGCATATTTAAAATGACGAACTTTATAAAACTGTTTCTTTTTACAATTGTATTTTCTACCGCGGCGTTCGGTCAGCAGACCGGTGGCGTAAATGGCCAAGTGCAGGATACTCTCGGCGCGGTTGTGGTCGGAGCTTCGGTGACCGTAGTCTCGGCCGATGGCAAGGAAAAGACTGCGACGAGCAATTCACGCGGCGAGTTTTCAGTTTCCGGACTCGCTCCGGGTGTATACACAGTTCGGGTCAAGGCCACGAATTTTGCTTTTTATGAGAATACGGAGGTTGAGGTCACCGCCGGAAACCGCGAAGAGCTGCTGATACCGTTGACCGTCGAGGGCGTCGAAGAACAGGTCGACATCGCGAGCAGCGACGGCGTCTCGACCGATCCGCAGAACAGCGCGGGTGCAACTATACTTCGGGAAAAGGATCTCGAAGCGCTGCCGGACGACCCTGACGAGCTTGAGGCGGCGCTCCAGGCTCTAGCCGGACCATCGTCGGGACCGAACGGCGGACAGATCTATATCGACGGATTTACGGGGGGCCGTCTTCCGCCTAAGGAAGCGATCCGCGAGATTCGTATAAATCAGAATCCCTTTTCCGCCGAGTACGACCGGCTTGGGTTCGGACGAATTGAGATCTTGACCAAGCCTGGTGCGGATAAATTTCGCGGCAATGCGTTCTTCAATTTCAATGATGAGAGTTTGAACTCTCGTAATCCCTTCGCGCCGAACCGGGCATCGAGCCAACTCCGCTTCTTCGGCGGGAACATTTCGGGCCCGATAAAAAAGGGGAAATCGTCATTTTTTGTCGATATAAATAATCGAGATGTCGATAACAATACGATCATAAATGCGATCATCCTCGACCCTGCTCTCAATCCGGTCCCCTTCCAGCAGGATGTTCGAATTCCAAATCGTCGTTTTTCTTTCAGCCCCCGATTCGATTTCGCGCTTAATGATAAGAACACACTCGTGGCCCGCTACAGCTTTTCAAGGTCGTCGGTTGAGAATCAGGGTATAGGCGGCACTTCGCTCCCGTCGCGGGCGTATGAAACGACGAACCGTGAGCACGAGATCCGGCTTACGGAAACGATGATCATCAATCCGACAACGATAAATGAGACACGGTTTGAATACTCGATGGAGAAGCGTCAGCAGGAGGGCGACAATTCGATCCCGACAATAAATGTCGCCGACGCATTTACCGGCGGAGGCTCGCAGATCGGGTTGAGTTTTAATCGTTCAAACGAGTGGGAGCTACAAAACTATACTACGACTTCGGTCGGAAAGAACTCGGCGCACTCACTGAAATTCGGCGTTCGGCTTCGCGGTATCAGTTTTACCGATCGGTCTGAAAATAATTTTGGTGGAACGTTTTCATTTCCCGGATCGCCCGAAGTGCGGAATCCCGCAAACTGTACGCCTGTAAATCCACCGGCATGTGTTGTCGTATCGCCGGCTCTCAGTCCCCTCGATCAATACCGCGGCCGCATCCTTGGGAACTCGGATCCCCGTTACTTCCCGACCCAGTTTCGAATCGTGGTCGGCGATCCTGAACAAGATATTTCCCGAACAGATGTCGGCTTGTTCGTATCGGATGATTGGCGCGTCAATCCTGGATTGACCCTAAGTTTTGGGCTGCGTTACGAAAATCAGACAAACGTCAGCGACAATACGAATTTTGCCCCGCGATTCTCGTTTGCGTGGTCGCCGGGTGCGGGCGGAGCGCGCACGCCGAAGACAGTTTTTCGCGGAGGCTTCGGGATATTCTACGAACGCTTTAGTGAAAACCTTACGCTCCAGGCCCTCCGCTTTGGCGGTACCGAGCAACTCGACCTTATAGTCAGTGCCAACGAAACTGATCCTATACGTCGAGCCGCGGCTATAGCTCTCCTGCAGCAGCCGGTATTCTCGCTCGGTGGCGTTACAAATGTTCCGACGTCGGCGCAAATCCTTGCTGCTCTTCCGCAATCGAATACCATCAGACAAGTTTCCGGCGATCTACATGTCCCTGTGATGTCGCAGTGGGCGCTTGGAGTCGAGCGACAGTTGCCGTCTCGGACGACATTGGCGGCTTTCTATGTGGGTTCGCGAACGCAAAACGTTTTACGCTCGCGGAACATCAATGCTCCGATCTGTCCGCTCCAGGTGGACTGCATCAACGCTCCGCGCCCTGATCCAACACAAGGAAATATCTTCGAGTACGAGTCGACCGGCACGCTCGATCAAAATCGCCTTAACTTGAATATTCGATCGGCTTTTCGCACCGGCTTCAACCTTTTTGCGAACTACAGTCTTGGATTTGCAATGGGCGATTCGGACGGGGCGGGAAGTTTTCCGGCATATTCCTACGATCTCAGCGGAGAATTCGGACGATCGGCTTTCGATATTCGGCACAACTTTGTGATGGGAGGAAACTTTAGCCTGCCGTGGAGTATCTCTGTCAGCCCCTTCGTGATCGCAAGCGCGGGAAGGCCCTTCAATATTACGAAAGGTAGCGATTTGAACGGCGATACCTTATTTACGGAGCGTCCGACATTCGGCGAGCTGGCCGCTGCGTGTTCCCGATGGGGTATTACGGCGTCGTATTGCAACGTCGCCGATCAGGATCAGTCGGCGATCATTCCCCGGAATTTCGGTCAGGGGCCCGGCTACTTCTCAGTAAATCTTCGTCTCGGTAAGAACTTCGGTTTTGGAAAGTCCGCTCAGCCTGTTGCCGGAAGCGGCGATCAGCCAGCTGGCGGACAAGTGGGCTCAGGGGCTATCCCCGGAGCAGGCCGTGGTTCACGAGGAGGCAGGGGCGGAGGCGGAGGCGGAGGCCGTCGAGGTGCTGGCGGCGGCGGAGGCTTCTTCGGTGGTCCTGAGGTGCGTAAACCTTATAACTTGAACGTCGGAGTCAGTTTCAATAACCTGTTTAATTCGGTGAACTTCGGATCGCCGGTTGGGAATATTGCCTCAAGCCGCTTCGGACAGTCAACATCTACAAGCGGCGGCTTCGGCGGGTTCGGTCGCGGCGGAGACGGAGGCGGATCATCCAACCGTCGAATCGAACTTCAGGCGAGATTTAGTTGGTAGGTAAAGCGGAAGTGTTATGAATGAGGGGAGATGAGATCGGCCGGCTCGATTTTTATCTCCCTTTTTCTACTGATCGATCGAACGGATTATGAAAAAGCCAGTACTAGTCGCAATCCTGATAGTCTCCGGAGCCATTAGGATCTCTGCTCAGCCTTCTGCTGTCAAAGCCGGGAATGTTCCCACCGGTGTCGTTCCGACTTCGCCTGCCTCAAAATTCGACGCAGAGATCTCCCTCGCTAATCTTGCTCTGGAAGCACACGGTGGGGAAAGGCTGCGGGCCATGAAGACGCTCGTCATGCGTGGCTCGGTGGATGTTACCACTTCGGCATTTAATCAAGCGATACCCGCGACGTTCTCTGTTGTTCTCGCAAAGGAAAAGTACAGATTCGAGATAGCAAATCCGTTCCAGCCCATCAAGCAGACGTACGATGGCGTAAACACGTCGACCACCATCCAGGGAGGTATGACACTTCCTCCGATCACGCGGCTCGGCTTTCCCTTGTTGCCCATGGTCGGGCAGCCAGGTTTTATAATAACGCCGCTGCCTTCGGCGAAAAAGAAAAAGAAGGGTTTCCGTATGACGGCGCCGGACGGCTACTTCACCGATTTCTACCTTGATGAGAAGACCAACTATATTAAAGGATATGACTCAACCTATGTGATCAACGGCAGGACGGTAACGACCTCGGTCGAGATCGATAAGTTGCGGAGCGTGGAAGGGATCTGGGTGCCTGAGAAGTATGTGCAGCGTTTCGACACGGAACAGTTAACGATCTATGCAGATTTTAAGACAAAGGATATATTGGTCAATACTGAAGTCACGGACGACGTGTTCTTTACGGGGAAGTAACTATCCCGCGAATCGGCTGGTTTGCCACCAGCCAATCGTTTTTTGCAGGCCCTCTTCCAGCCCAATCAGTTTCTTGTATCCCAGCCACTCGATAGCGCGCTCGTTATCCGCCTGAGAATGCTTTACGTCGCCTTTACGTTCCGGAAGGTACTGTGCAGTTACTTCATCCTTTCCCGTAATAGTCTTCACCGCTGCGAGTAACTCGTTAAGAGAGACTCTCTCGCCGTTGGCGACATTCATTACCTGGCCAATGCCGTTACTTGTCTGCGCCGCGCGAATGTTTGCGTCGACTACGTTAGCCACGTAAGTGAAGTCACGACTCTGCTCGCCGTCGCCGTAGATCACGGGTGTGCCATTTTTCATCAATGCGTCGATAAATCGAGAGATAACGCCGGAATATGTGGATGACGGATCTTGCCGCGGACCAAAGACGTTGAAGTATCTCAGCGAAAGGGTTTCCAATCCGTAGACCTGACTAAAAACCCGGCAATAATATTCGCCCATCAATTTTGCCGCGGCGTAGGGGGAAAGGGGTTCCGGATTCATCGTTTCAACCTTTGGAAGAGTTGGTTGATCTCCGTAAGCGGAACTCGATGCGGCATAGACCAGCCGCCTTACCCCGGAGTCTTTAGCTTTTACCAGTAAGTTAAAGGTGGCGTTAACACACGCCTCGTGAGTTTCGCGGGGGTTGTCGACCGAGCGCGGAACGCTCGGAAGCGCCGCCTGGTGAAAGACGATGTCGACGTCCGAAAGCGAGCGAGCCAGGACGGCATCATCGTTAAGGTCTCCTTTAATAAATTCAAAATCTCCGGAGATCTCTTCCAGGTTCTCGCGATTTCCAGTTACGAAGTTGTCGATAATGCGTACTTTCGCACCCTGGCGAATCAGCTCATCCGCGAGATTCGATCCGATAAACCCGGCGCCGCCGGTCACTAGGACTCGAGTTGTGATGGGCATACTGAAATTAAGGCAGAGTTCTGCCCGTAAGGTGTTAGCGGCCTACCCCTATGTAATCAAACCCGAGCGCACGCATGTCGGACGGCTCATATATGTTTCGCAGGTCCGCAATTTTTGGAGCCTTCAGCAACTGTTTTACTTTCTCCATATCAAGAGCCCGAAACTGGTTCCATTCGGTGATGATCACCAGGGCGTCGGCACCTTGTATGGCGTCATATTCATCCGATGCGTATTCAATGCCTTTGATGAAATGTTTGGCTTCCTCCATCGCTACGGGGTCGAAAGCCCGAACAGTGGCTCCGCGCTGGACCAGAGCGTGAATGATCTCAATCGCGGGAGACTCGCGCATGTCGTCCGTTTCCGGCTTGAAGGACAACCCAAGTATGCCGATTTTCTTGCCGCTCAGCTCGCCAACAAGCCTCTCGATCTTCGGGATCATTGCGTCGCGTTGTCTATCGTTGGCTTCGATCACCGCGTCGACGATTCGTGTCTCGACTCCGAATTGATCGGCAACCGTGGTAAGGGCCCGAGTATCTTTCGGAAAACAGGAACCGCCGTAGCCGGGCCCGGGATGTAAAAACTTTCTACCGATGCGATTGTCCATTCCCATGCCGCGAGCTACGTCGTGGACGTCGCATCCGATAGCATCGCAGAGATTCGCAACTTCGTTAATAAAGGTGATCTTTGTCGCAAGAAACGCGTTAGCGGCATACTTGATCAGTTCCGCCGCTTCCAGGGAAGTTATCACTATCGGCGTCTCGATCAAAAAAAGCGGTCGATAAAGTTCCTTCATAACTTCGATCGCTTGATCCTCGTTACTACCGATCACAACGCGGTCAGGTCGCATAAAGTCATCGATCGCCGCTCCTTCGCGAAGAAACTCCGGATTGGAAGCAACGCCGAATTCAGTCGGACTCTTAAGGTTTGCCGTAACAAAATCACGAAGCCATTTCCCGGTGCCGATAGGGACCGTCGACTTTGTGACGAGCACCTTGTAGCCGTTCATTGCTGAGGCGACATCCTTCGCGGCCTGCTGGTAGTAGCTCATGTCTGGTGAGCCATCCGCCTTCGGCGGAGTGCCGACCGCGAGAAAGACGACTTGTGCCTCTGCGACCGCCGATCCTATCTCGGTTGTAAAATGAAGCCTGCCCGCTTTAACGTTTTTTTCGACGATCGAATCCAAGCCAGGTTCATAGATCGGGATAATTCCGTTATTAAGTTTTTCGATTTTAGCTGCATCGACATCGACGCAAGTGACGTCGACACCGAATTCCGCAAAGCACGCACCTGTGACTAATCCAACGTAGCCGGTGCCTATTACCGCAATATGCATAATTCAATAAAAGATAAAGACTACAAATAAAGTCGCCCGGGTTCAAACCGCAGCGTAAACAAAACTGTGCGGGCCATATTTTGAAACATGACCCGCACTGATTACGAAACAAAATCTACTAAAGGATCGTGACTACCGAGTAGGACTAACGATGATCACACCGCCGCCAGGAGTCGTCTCGTTATTGCCGCCCAAAAGAATGGCAACACCAGCGACACCAGCTGCTGCGAGGATAAGCCAAGGCCATCCGGCAACTCGAACCGGCGGAGCCGAATCCGGACGCAAGCACGGCTTGCAGCCGGTTTGCGAAAGATTGCCAGCCGTAGCACTTGTTCCTGCTGCTACCTGCTTATCTGAAGAACCTTCACGCATCGTTACAAGCCCTGACGTCGTATCAACGTGAGTGTGCGAACATTCAACTTCCACAAGGAAATTGTCCGCCTGGCCCGCATCCCCGATAACGGTTGCGTCCTTGGTTGTGATGGTCGCTGCGACACCGGCAGCGTTCGAGACACGAGTTTTTCCAGAGGAAAGAATGCCGACGATGCTCGAATCTGAAAAGTTCAAAACAATGTTCGAGTCCGCAAGGACTTCGATTCTGCCAGTTTTACCAAGGCTGATAATGGCACTGGAGTCAGGCCCCGTCACAATCGTACTGCCTGAGATAATCGTCGAATTTGACACTGCGTTCTGACCATTTACGGACACTTGCCCTGTAACCGTGATCTCACCTGTTAGGTCTTTCGTCGCGGCGAGTCCGACCATGGAATACGCACACAACACCGCAGCGGCACTTAACGATGTAGTTATTTTACGAAAACAATTTTTGCCGAGCATTTGATTTAATATCCTCCTGTAACAATCCTTTAAGAAATAACCTTTCCGGGTAGACGCGTGATCGCGATCGGAAAGGTTGCAAACTCTATCGAGTAGGGCTAATTACTGTGCCGTTGCTTCCGATTCTTATGTCAGAATCTTTAAGAGCGGTCCAAAGGATTACCGCGGCGGCACCTCCGAAAATTCCACCCCAGATCCACCAGGCAGCGCCGCCATCGTCATCATCGTCATCATCATCCTGCAGCCCGGACGCGGAGACGGCTTGACCGGCCGCTAGTTGAACGGTCTTGCCGTTAAGTGTTTTGATGTTGACGTTCTCAGCCGCACCCAGGACCGACACCGTACCGGAGGTTAACTCGCCAAAAATACCCTTCTCATCAAATGTTAAGTTTAATACCGTATTCGGTGCGAGTTCGATCTTGCCGAGCTTGCTCAAATTTATAACGGCGTTGGTGCTGTTAGATGTAGTAATAGTGCTGCCCGAAAAAACCGAGCGTCCGCTTCGTGCGAGTTCACCGTTAACAAAAACAAACGGGGCTTCACCGTTGACAATTTTTCCGGAAACCGCAAGTTCACCCGCAGCCTTCCCAGGGCCTGCCAAAGCAACCATCGAAGAAGTTGCGAGTACCGCAACACATAAGCACATTGAGAGTGCTTTGCGAATCCACAGTTTGCTATTCATATCTCTCCTCTTATATCGCCCAAAATCAATAATTTCAAAAAATCAAACCTTTCAATCTTTTACACGAATCAAGGGTTGATGTCAATAAAAACGACCCTCGCAGTCCAAAAACTGAAAAAAGAAACTGTTGCACTGCTTAAGAAACTTCTAAGCTAAGATTTGATAGATACTTATATCACAACCGAGCGCCATTTCAAAGGTATTTTATAAAGATTTTTAGAACCTCGGTTCTTTAGCGCCGAGACGGCGAAAAAACCGGAGCAGGTAAGCATCCGATTTGAAGAAAAGAGCCAGTGGCGGCCAGAGACTGGTCTCGATATCCCAACCGACTCAGTCGGAGCCGGTGTAGTTTTGCCCACCGGGGAGATTTTTGTTTTAATTGTGAGACCTTACGAATCGCATACAGGAGAAATCGCAATGATAGTTCGTGCAACTGTTTTGTTTCTATTTTTGAGCTTCTTACTCGCTTGTGCGAGCCCTAATGGCAATCGCGACGCGGCAGCAACTCAGACGGGTAACGGAACGTCCGATCCAAATAGAAAGATAAAAATCGGTTTCGCCATGGCGACCGTGAAGGAAGAGCGCTGGCAGAGGGATCGCGATGCCTTTGACGCACACTGCAAGAAGATGAACGTCGAGTGCGTGATCACCGTCGCGGACAATAATTCCAGCCGGCAAGCGAATGACGTGGACAATCTGCTGACCCAGCGCGTCGACGTCCTTGTGATCGCGCCTCAAGAGGCGACCGAGGCTGCGGCCATGGTCGATAAAGCAAAGGCGGCAGGGTATTCCGGTCATCAGTTATGACCGACTTATTAACTCTGAAAAGATTGACCTTTACATCTCTCATCAGGTGCCCGTGATCGGTCAGAAAATTGCGGAATATGCTCTCCAGAAAGTGCCGAAGGGAAACTATGTGATGGTCTATGGGGCGTCGACGGACAACAACGCGCACATAATGAAAAAAGCACAATTGGACGTTCTGAAGCCTGCCATCGACCGCGGTGACATCAATATAGTTGCCGATCAAATGATTCCGGATTGGAAGAACGACCTCGCACTCAATTTCGTAGAAAACAGCCTGACGAAAGAGAACGACAATATACAGGCGTTTGTGGTTTCTAACGATGGAATGGCCGGTGGTGTGATCTCAGCCCTTGCAAAGAAGGGTCTCGCGGGCAAAATACTTGTCACCGGGCAGGACGCGGGCTTGGAAGCTCTCCAGAATATCGCGGAAGGAAAGCAAACCATGACGGTCTATAAGCCGATCATTCCTCTGGCCAGCCAGGCGGTCGAAGCAGCGATCAAGCTTGCGAAGAATGAACCTATTTCGACAACGCCCTTTAAGAACGACCGGATTGGCGGAAAGGAAGTCCCGGCGATATTACTCGAAGTGACTGTCGTAGACAGGGATAATTTGATGCAGACAGTGATCAAAGATGGGTACTCAAAGTTCGAGGATGTTTACCGCAACGTGCCGGAGAGCGAAAGGCCCAAACAGTAACAAATCTTAAAGATGGGTGACGAATACGTCCTGGCCGGTGATCTCGGAGGCACAAATCTTCGAATTGCCGCGGTTTCTTCGAGTGGAACGGTCATCAGGCATCTTAGCGAGCCGACTCCGACCACAGGTGTGGCGGCAGATATTATAGACGCCATCTGCCGCGCTGCGGAGGCCGCCAGTATCGCCGCGGGCGGCAACGACGAAAGGCCACTCTCGTTTGGTTTGGCGTTGGCCGCGTTGGTTAGCGTCCAAGACGGCAGGACGCTCAGTTCCCCAAATCTTCCCGAACTTGACGACCTCCATCTCGCCGATGCTCTTTCGGAAAGACTCCGCCTAAAGGTAGTGCTCGAGAACGATGCGACAGCCGCGGCGATCGGAGAACATTGGCTTGGATCCTCGAGCGGAATAGATAACTCCGTCTTCGTCACACTCGGCACCGGCGTTGGCGGAGGGTTGATCCTCAACGGACAGGTCTACCGCGGAGTCGATGGCACGGCAGGTGAGATCGGTCACATCTGTGTCGAGCCCGAGGGGCTTTCCTGTGGATGCGGCAGTCACGGATGCGTCGAACAGTACTCATCCGCTACTGCGATCGTGCGCATGGCCGGAGAATTAATGCGGCACGACTCTACCTCGCCACTTAGCAAGCGAGCAAATTTCACCTCCGAAGACGTTTACAATGCGGCGGCCGCCGGAGACCCGGTTTCTCTCGAAACGTTCAGACAGATGGGCCGCTATCTAGGTATAGCACTGGCCGGGCTGGTCAACGTGCTGAATCCGGAACTGATTGTTATTGGCGGAGGGGCTGCCGGCGGATGGGAGTTCTTTATCGACCCTCTTCGGTCCGAGCTTCTCGCCCGGGCGTTTCCGCATCCGGCCGGACGGGTGCGGCTCGCACGAGCATCGCTCGGCGATGCGGCAGGCATATTAGGGGCTGCCCGCGTCGCCCTTGACGCGATGAGCGATCCCGCGCCCGTCGGTCTGCGGCGTAGCTTGAATTAGTTTCTCTCTTTGTTATATACTCTCTCTTTCCTGCAATGCGTAGGACGTGTTGGGTGGGTTTCGTGCCCACTTTTTATTTTGGTTTTAAAGCGATGCAGCGGAATCCTTTAGCAGAGCGAATTGACAAAATAGCGACTCAGGCCGCACAGGAAAATGGGGTCGAGTTTGTCCATTCGGAGATCGTCGGCAACAAACGGAACATGACCGTTCGCATATACATTGATAAACCGAAAGGGGTAACGCTCGAAGATTGCTCAAATGTTTCACGCGCGGTCGAAGCCGTGATCGATGCAGATGATTTCATTCCTTCGCCATACGTGCTTGAGATCTCGTCGCCCGGCCTTGAGCGGCCACTTTTCAGTCTGCAGGATTTTGAAAAGTTTGTGGGGAAGAAAGCCAAGGTGAAAACATCCGATGCGATTGAGGGGCAGGTAAATTTTAACGGCCGTATTGCTGCCGTCGAGGAAGCAGAAATAGTTTTCGAAGATAAAACTAACGGGACGGTTCGCATTCCGTTTGACAGGGTTGCGAAGGCGAATCTAAGGGTCGATCTGACGGACGAATTTAAGAAGAAGCGATAGCTGTTTGGCGGCTTACGCGGTTTTGTAATATGACATCATCGATTGGACAAAGTATTGAAGCATTGTGCACCGAACAGGGACTCGACCGCGACATGGTCATTGAGGCGATGAAGGACGCGGTCAAGGCAGCGGCGCGCAAGCAGTTCAGGACGCAAGATAAGACCGGCGACAACATTCAGGTCGACTGGAATAACGAAGAAGGTGCGATCGAGATTTCGCTGCAAAAGACCGTTGTCGAAGAGGTTGAGAACGACTCCGCCGAATTGTCGCTCGTCGAGGCGCAAGAGCTTGCGGGGGATGAGATTGAGATCGGCGACATGCTTCAGATCCCTCTTCCGCAGGAAGAGATGGGCCGCATCGCCGCCCAAACGGCGAAGCAGATACTGGTTCAAAAGGTACGCGAAGCGATCCGCGAAAAAGTTTACGACGAATACATCGATCGGAAGGGAGAGCTGATCAACGGCACCGTCAAGCGTTTCGAGCGCGGCGACATGATCATCGATCTCGGAAATAACCTCGAGGCCATCGTTCCCAAACGCGAGCAGTCACGTGGTGAGATGTGGAACCAGGGCGAGCGAATTCGCGTCGCGATCGTCGACGTTACCAAAGATCAGAAAGGACAGCAGATCAAAGTTTCCCGAGCCTCGTCCGAGTTGATCAAGCGTTTGTTCGAAATGGAAGTGCCGGAAATTTACGATGATACTGTGGTCATCAAATCCGCGGTCCGCGAGCCCGGTGACAGAGCAAAGATCGCGGTGTCGTCGAACGAAAAGGACGTTGATCCGGTCGGTGCGTGTGTCGGCATGAAGGGGTCGCGCGTGCAGTCGATCATAAAAGAACTGCGGGGCGAAAAGATCGACATCATTGAGTGGTCCGATGAGCCGTCGGTGTTCGCCGCTAATGCGCTTTCGCCGGCAAAAGTTTCTCAGGTACGAATTACCGACATCAACAAGCGGAAGATGGAAGTCATCGTCGCGGAAGATCAGCTGAGTCTGGCGATCGGTAAGAAGGGGCAGAACGTCCGGTTGGCGACACGACTTGTCGGCTGGGACATCGACATCGTCAGCGAAGAGAAATTGAAGAAAGAGATCGCCCTTCAAATGGGCAAGATGATGGCATCCGGCGAGGCCGTGCCGCTCTCGGTCCTTGAAGGTGTAACGCCGAATCAGGCTGAGACGCTGGCCGAGAAGGGTATCGAGGATGTCGAAGCTCTGGCGGCGACCACGGTCGATGATCTTGTCGAATATCTCGACGTTAGCCTTGACGAGGCCGAGACTATCCTGTCGTCGGCAAAAGCTATAGTCGAGGCTCGAAATCAGGAAGTTGAACCGAGCGAGGAAAGCAAAGCGGCAGATGAATCCGGAGAAACCTCGGAAGTCGTTGCGGCTGAAACCCAATCGCAACCCACCGGATCTTCTGCCGAAGCAGAGGACGAAGTAACCTCCGACGCCGACGAAGAGTCGGAATCGGCTCCGTCGGAGAATGTTGTTGATGAGCAAACTGATGCGACGGCTGAAGCCAGCTTAGATGAACCGGTCATCGAAACCACGGATGAGACGGAGGCCGAAACTGACGTCGCTGAGGTTGAAGCAGAAGGAAACATCGAACCCGAGGAAGCCTCGGACGAAAATGCCGGCGAAGAATCTGCGGAGTCGAAATAGTTAGGCGCGGCGAGGTGCAAGGGCATCCGCGGAACGGGTAAGTTTTTAGAGACTATTTATGCCGATGGGTAAGAAAATCCGGATTTACGATCTTGCACGAGATCTGAAACAGGACGCCAAGCGCGTGATGGAAGATTTGCGCCGCGAAGGGGCGGACGTCAGTGTTCCTTCCAATTCGGTCAGCATGGAGTTGGCCGAGAAGGTGCGTCTTAAATACTTCCCGAAAACCGAAGTCGCACCAAAGCGAGGGATCAAGATCATCAAGGCCTCGAAGAAGGTCGCGGCCGAACCGGCGGCGGAAGCGGTCGTTGAGCCCGAGGAAACTAAGTCGGCGGAGCCGGTGGAGATCGATGCCCCAGAGCCGGTTACTGTTGAAGCGGCGGAGGAAGCTCCTGCCGCTCAGGTTCGAAAGGTCCTTAAGAAGAAAAAGGTCGTCGAAGCGCCAGTCGAGGCCGAACCAGTTCAGCAGCCCGTCGAGACGGAAAAAACGACCGTCCAATCTGAAGAAATTGAACCGGCGTCGGATGCTCCGGTTGTGACATCTGAGACGGAACCAGCAGCAGGACGAGTACTCCGTCCAGGCGGCACTCAGATCAAGCAACTCACACTGACCCGCGACGCTTTGCAGAAGGGCGTCAAGCCTGGCGAAAGGGTTGTCAGCGAAGCTCCGACTCGTACAGGAAAGCTCGATCCGGCGATCACGGACGCTGGCGGCCGCGATCTGCGTGGACGTCGGACGGATCTGCGAGGTACGCCGGGTGAGACGGCTACGCCGCAAATGAACTATACGCCGCCCGCGGACCAACGCCGACGTCCCGGCCGTTCGGGTGGGCGAAAGGGTAAGGGAGCAGATGTTAGAGGCGGAAGATTTGCGGAACGAGATCAAGACGCACCGCGTCTCAGGACCATTGAAGAAAGAGTGCTCGATCAAGTCGGAACGCGCGATCCGGATGCGTTCAAGGTGGTTCGCCTCGTTGAAGGAGCAACGGTCCGCGAGTTCGCGGAGGCTCTCGGAATCACTCCTCGCGACATTGTTCAGTTGTTGATCAAACGCGGGGTCTTCGCGACGCTCAATCAGCCTATCGCCGAGAAGATGGCTGTCGAGATGGGAATGGATTTCGGCTACAACCTGAGCTTCGTCCCGTTTGAGGAAATGGTCGTCGAGGAAGAGTTTGAAGAACTCATCGCCGCTGAAGCCGACGACGTCGAAGAATCTCGACCACCGGTAGTCACGGTTATGGGCCACGTCGATCACGGAAAAACTTCTTTGCTCGATGCGATCCGCTCGGAGAACGTCGCGGAAGGCGAGGCCGGCGGAATCACTCAGCACATCGGAGCTTATAGCGTTTTCGTCACGAATCCCGACAAGCCGGACGAGCAGCGACGCGTTGTTTTCCTCGACACGCCGGGTCACGAAGCATTTACGATGATGCGTGCCCGAGGTGCCAAAGCGACCGACGTCGTGATCCTCGTCGTCGCAGCGGACGACGGAGTGATGCCGCAGACGATCGAAGCCGTCGAGCACTCGAAAGCGGCCGGCGTTCCTATGATCGTGGCGATCAATAAGATCGATAAGCCGGACGCTAATCCCGACAAAGTGAAACAAGGATTAGCCGGACTTGGACTGCAGCCCGTTGATTGGGGCGGCGATGTCGAGATGGTTCCGGTGTCAGCAAAGAAACGCGAAGGTTTGGACACTCTTCTTGAAACTGTTTTGCTTCAGGCGGACATACTCGATCTGAAAGCGAGCCCTACTCGACGAGCCTCGGGCGTCGTTCTTGAGGCAAAGCTGGATAAAGGAAGAGGTTCTGTTGCAACGATTCTCGTGCAGCAGGGAACCATGCACATCGGCGATCCGTTTATTGCCGGCCAATTTTACGGAAAGGTTCGGGCCATGTTCTCCGATACGGGAGCTTCGATAACCGAGGCTCCGCCGGCCACGCCGGTCGAAGTGCTGGGACTGCAGGGCGTTCCGCAGGCCGGCGATTCGATCCAAGTCGTTGCAGATATCGAGCGTGCGCAGGACATCGCGAGCCAGCGTCAAATGTACGCACGTCAGGCTGCGATGGTGAAGACTACGAAACGCGGTATCGAATCGCTCGGTCAGTCTGAAGTCAAGGAGCTGCTCGTAATTCTCAAGGCCGACGTTCAGGGTTCGGTCGAAGTTCTGCGGTCTACACTCGAGAAACTTTCAACTGAGAAGGTTAAGGTCCGCGTTATTCGCGCAGGAGTCGGTGCCATAGCGGAGTCCGATGTATTGCTGGCGTCAGCGACGCAGGCTGATGATCTGTCCACGGCCGTTGTCATCATCGGTTTCAACGTTCGTCCTGAGGCACGTGCCGCAGACGTTGCGAAACAGGAAGACGTCGATATTCGTCTTCACTCCATCATCTACAAGGTCGAAGAAGAGATAACGGCCGCGATGATCGGCATGCTCGACGCGATCGAGAAGGAAGTTATTCTCGGCAAGGCTCTGGTCCAGGAGACCTTCAAGGTTTCGAAGATCGGAACGATCGCCGGGTGTCGTGTAACGGACGGCGTGATCAAGCGTCAGGCAAAGGCCCGCTTGATCCGCGACGGCGTTGTCGCATGGGAAGGCGACATCGCAACTCTGAAGCGCTTCAAAGACGACGCCAGCGAGGTGAAGTCAGGATACGAGTGCGGCATCAGTCTCGTTAACTTTAACGACATAAAAGTGGCGGATGAGATCGAGGCTTATATGATCGAGAGGATTGCCGCCACTGAACTGTAGGAATGGGAAGTTGATAATTGATAATGGATAGTTCGTTTTTCGTGCCTGCCTCACTATCAAATTATCAATTATCAACTATCGACTAACCATGCGTCGACCGGAAAGATTAGCTGAATCCTTACGCGAAGAGATCGCCGAAGTCGTTGGTTTTGAACTCGACGACCCACGGGTTGAGATGGTCACGGTCACAGAGGTTAGCGTTGCTGACGATCTGCGTGACGCGAAAGTTTATGTGTTGATCGATGGCAGCGAGGATGAGATCAAGAACGCTTTGAAAGCGCTGCAGCATGCGGCAACTTTTGTCAGACAGCAAGTGGCCATGAACTTGAGTATGCGATTCGCTCCGCACCTGCATTTTGTCCGCGATTCGGCGGAAGAAAATGCATCGCGAATAAGCTCGATCCTGAGCGATCTGACGAGCAAGGGCGAGATTAATCAGAAGGAAATAAGTGACAAGTGACAAGTGACGAGTGGCGGGCAACGGTAATCTCGTCACTCGTCACTTGTCGCTTGTCACTTCACAAACAGTGTTAAGCCAAGTAGTAGAGTTAATTGAAAATAAGAATAAATTTGGCATCACGACGCACGTCAAACCTGACGGCGACGGCGTGGGCTCGTCTCTCGGATTATGCTGGCTCCTGCGTTCGCTGGGAAAGTCTGCCGAGGTTATCGTGCGGGGTGATATTCCGCCTTCATATCGCAATCTGCCAGGCGCCGATGCGATCAGGGATGTCGAGACGCTCGATTGCGAGTACGACGCGGTCTTTGTCATCGAATGCTCGGACCTTGAACGTCCCGGCATAAAAGGCCTAGAGGATCAGTTCACCGTCAATATCGACCATCACGCGACAAGCGCACACTTCGGATCTATAAACTGGATCGATTCCACCGCCTCGGCAGTCGGCGAGATGATCTATAACCTGTGCAAGGCGATCGGCGGCCGCGTAACGCGCGAGATCGCCGAATGCGTTTACATGGCGCTCGTCACAGACACCGGTTCATTTCATTTTTCCAATACGACGGAACGGACGCTGAAGGTCGCGTCGGAGCTTATCAAAGCCGGAGCAAAACCCGCCGAAATTTCTGAGGCCGTCTATAACAATTACCCCTGGTCGAGGATCGAGTTGATGCGGCAGGTGCTTTCAACAGTGAAACGGGATGGATCCGGACAGGTCGCGACGCTTCGGCAGACGCTGGCAATGCGTGCGGAGGCTGAAGCGATAGACGGCGACAACAACGGTTTCGTGAATATTCCGCTTGCCGCCCGCGATGTGCTCGCCGTCGTTTATATGCGCGAGGTCGGTGAAAATCGATATCGGGTAAGTCTACGGTCGAAAGGCGACATCAACGTCGCCCGGGTCGCCGAAAAGTTTGGCGGGGGCGGTCATCGTAACGCGGCCGGGCTGCAGATCGAAGGCGTGTGGGACGAGAAGGAAAGCGAGCTCGTTGCTGCGGTGAAGGAAGCCGTGGATAAATCCGATGAAACCTGGGCCGGCGACATTACGGTCACGCCGGATGTGGTATAAAATCTTGCCTCCTTTGTAGGGAAATCATAGCCCGCGAAACACGCGAAAGTGCTCGAAAACTAAAACAATAGACCCTCTTCTTTTCGGGTCATTTTGCGTGTTTCGCGGGCAGATCTTCAAATGGTCGAATCAAAAGAAAAACGATACAAGTGGCGACGCGAAGACTATCGCGAAAATACCAAAGGCCTCCTGATGGTAAACACTGGTGACGGTAAAGGGAAAACGACCGCTGCCCTGGGTGTTCTTCTCCGTGCGGCGGGACGCGAGATGAAATGTTGTCTCGTCCAGTTTATGAAGTCGAAGAACGACCGTTACGGGGAGCACGAATCGCTCGAGACGCTCGGTGTCGAAGTTCATACGATGGGAGATGGATTTACGTGGGACACGAACGACCGGGCCGGTGACATCAAGACATCCGAAGAGACCTGGGCACTGTGCGTTGAGAAAATGCGGAGCGGTGATTACGAACTTCTCGTATTCGACGAACTCGTTTACGTTTTGGATTACAAATTTCTCGATGTCGGTAAAGTGCTTGCTGAAATAACCGCTGTGCGGGAAACTCAGCCGCACCTGCACATCATAATGACGGGCCGCAACGCTCCTGCCGAACTGGTCGCGGCCGCCGATCTCGTGACGGAAATGAAAGAGATCAAACATCCATTTCACGCAGGTATCTACGCCCAACAGGGAATTGAATTTTAGCTTCCAGAATATCAGTTATCAGTTATTTCGGAGAGAAACCCGATGGCCAAAAGCTCGGTTGAAAAGCGAAAACCTTCGGGAGTTCTCGATTATATTTCGCTCGCGATTACTACGTTTGGTGTCGGCTATCTTCCGATAGCACCGGGAACTTACGGTTCCCTCGTCGGCGTTGGATTCTACGCTCTGCTCGCCTCGACATTCACTGCCTTCCGTTATTCGGCCACCAACTCGTCACCTGAAGCCATCGTCGCGACGATCCATGCCATTATCCTCGTCGCATTTCTCGTATTCATTCTTATTGGTATATGGGCGGCAGGTCGATCGATCGAATTGCTCGGAAACGCAGATGCACCCGAGGCAGTCGTCGACGAAGTCATCGGCCAACTCGTTGTCTTTCTTTTTATCCCTTTCACGTCGTCATGGCTCCTCATCGGAGCGGGCTTTTTACTATTTCGACTGTTCGATATCTGGAAGCCATACCCGATCGACAATCTGCAATCTCTTCGCGGCGGTATAGGTATCTGTGCTGACGACCTGTTGGCCGGTGTGTATGCCGGAGTTTGCTTGTCTGTCATCCATGCCGTGAGTTTATCGATATGATCCTCCATGTTTTACCTGGCGACGCGACAGTGAATGCTTTCGAGGATAGCGGAATCGAAGGTGAGATC
Source organism: uncultured Acidobacteriota bacterium (assembly GCA_963772405.1). Classification (GTDB taxonomy): domain Bacteria; phylum Acidobacteriota; class Blastocatellia; order Pyrinomonadales; family Pyrinomonadaceae; genus OLB17. The sequence continues at coordinate 310,466 of CAVYWT010000001.1, forward strand.
GCGGTTTGTCGGGAGTGTCTGGTAGACGGCGATCTTTCGGGCTCTACGTTGCCCGAGTTCTGGGAGAACCGTGCTGCGATTTCTGGCCGACGAGTATCCGGATGCAAGTGCGTGACTATCACGAAACGGTTGTTCCCGAGTTTGCAAAGCTTGCCGAGCTGCGGACCAGATTCTCAGATCAGTCTCTGGTTTGAGTACGAGTTGTTCTGCCAGACGAACATGTGGTTTTGCCTGAGTCTCTTGGCGGAATCGACGGCCGATATTTTTCGCGTCGCACCAGTGAAATTATCGGACGAGAATGTGTGGGAGGGATTCGGAGGACTCACACCGCGCGACATGAAAGAATGCTTCGATGCGCGAGTGAAATTATCTCCCGATGATATACGACTTGGTTCAGATCTTTGGTCGGCCTACCGGATCAGCGATCATCAAAAGCTCGAAGAGCTTTCACGGATCGAATCTGACGTGTTTCCGAAGATTCGTGAAGTTTGTGTTGCGGCGATCGAAAAAGATTCGCGTCCGAAGGAGGTCATCAGAGAGATCATCCGAAACGGCGTATCAGAATTTGATGAGGTCTTTCGGGAATTCAAAGACCGGGCCGGAGTGTATGGCTATGGCGACGCGCAGGTGAAAAAGATCTGGCAAGACTTACGAATCTGATTTCGCGTTCTCAGGTATGGCTACCGTGTCCTTCTGTAATATCCAGCCGCGCCGCCAGAAGTAGACGAGCAAAACCAGTGTCACAATAAGCATCACCCCAAGCGTCAGAAAATAACCATTTCGACTCTTCAGTTCCGGCATGTGCTCAAAATTCATTCCGTAAATTCCGGCGATCAGTGACAGAGGCAGGATTATCGCGGACACCACGGCAAGGGTCTTCATCACCTCGTTGGTCTTTGTCGCGATAACCGAGAAATGAATGTCAAAGAGCCCGCCGACAAGATCGCGATAGCTTTCGGCAAGGTCCGATATGCGCTGTAGATGGTCGTGTACATCGCGAAAGAACGGAAGAATATGTGTCGGTATCTGTGGAAACTCTCCGTGTGACATTCGATACAGGACCTCGAGCTGCCGAGCCGAGATCCTGCGGAGCCTGGCAACGCTACGTCGCAGGTCCATCAGCTCCTCCAGAATTTCGCTGCCGCTTTTCAGCCGGAGCACCCGCTCTTCGAGCTCGCTTATGGAGTCGTCGAAGTCGTCGACGATGGGCATGTATAGATCGACAAGATGATCGAGGATCTGGTGGAGGAGATACGCCGCACCACGTTGGAAAGCGAATGGGCTGCTACGCGTCTGCTGCTTGACAGCTTTGATACTGCGAAACCTTTCCTTGTGAAAGGTGACGACAAAATTTTCCCCGAGAAATGCGTCGAGTTCTTTTGTGACGAAATTCGAAGAGCTTGTCTCGTCCGGTTTGACGCCGTGGACGATGAAAAATAAGTAGTCTGGAAACGCTTCGATCTTTGGCTGGTTCCTTGTCTCGATCGAATCCTCGACCGTGAGATGATGGAACTTGAAAATGTTCGTCAGTATGTCGACAGATTGTTCGACCTGTTCAGGGGTTTCCCCGAGCAGATCGACCCAGATGACGTTAGTTTTGTCGGCGAGCAACTCGGGCAGTTGATCGGGCGAGATGCCCTCCTCGACGGTCTCAGATCCTTTTCTATAAACGAAAATTTCCATGATAAGCGCGTTGTCGGTAGAGCGGGTCAAGGTCAGCAAACAAATAATACCTATGCTAATCTTGGACGGCAACCTATGGCAGAACACAACGTTACACTGCGCGTGCGGGATGTTTCCAAACGCTTCGGGGATTTCTCTGCGGTCGAAGATCTGAGCTTCGAGGTAAAGGCCGGACGAGTATTTGGCTTCCTTGGCCCCAATGGTGCCGGTAAGACGACAACGATCCGAATGATCGTCGGGATAACGGTGCCCGACGAAGGCTCGATAGAGTTGTTCGGACGGAAGATCTCACACACCCTCCAGGATCGGATCGGTTACCTGCCCGAAGAGCGGGGACTTTATAAGAAAATGAAGATCGTCGATCAGCTCCGATACTTTGCCGCGCTCAAAGGCGTCGCGACCGCGGATGCGGAAAAGAAGATGGATTTCTGGCTCGAACGAATGAACCTCGGCGAGTGGAAAAAGAAAAAGACGACCGATCTGTCGAAAGGCATGCAGCAAAAGGTCCAGTTCATTTCGACCGTCATGCACGATCCCGACCTTTTAATTCTCGATGAGCCGTTCTCGGGACTCGATCCGTTGAATGTTGAGTTTCTGATCGACGTAATATCCGAATTCAAAACTCAGGATAAAACTATAATTTTCTCCACGCACTTGATGGAAACCGCAGAAAAACTTTGCCACGACATTCTTGTCATCAACAAAGCTCGGAAGGTTATCGCCGGAAGTCTGCGGGAAGTAAAGGAAAGTTACGGGCGAAATTTAATTGCGGTACGTTTGACCGGAGGTGAAGCCGTTCTTGCAGATCCAAATCTCGTTTCCAAACAAACTGAACATGCCGACGAAGTGATCCTGCATTTAACCGATGGAACTAGTCCGCAGACACTGCTCCGTAAGCTCATTGATGTTGGTGCCGTTATTTCAAAGTTCGAACAGGTCGAAGCCAGTCTCAATGACATTTTCATCGACAAGGTGAAGGAGTGAAGGGAAATGAGAAGTAAGAAATGAGAAAGTGAGAACGTGAGAAGTGAGAAGTGACAAGAAGGGTAAGAATTAGCGGGGAGATACGTAACACGAAAAAGTGAATAATAATGGAGGAGTAAAAGTGAAAAAAAACATTCTGAAAGATAAATCGTATCTGTTCGCATTAAGAGTTGTTAAGTTGTCTCGATACTTTGTAGTTGAGCTGCGGGAGTATGTGCTCGCAAAGCAGATTCTTCGCTCAAGAACAATCCATAGGCGCCAATGTGGAAGAGGCATACCAGGGCGAATCGAAGCTTGATTTCATTCACAAGCTCGCCATCGCAAACAAGAAAGCTTTTGAAACGCATTATTGGCTAAGACTATTGAGAGATAGCAAACTTCTGACAAGAAGCCAGACCGAATCTTTACTCGCTGACTGTGATGAACTACAACGAATGTTGATTGCGGCGATAAAAACATCGAAGTCGCGGGCATAACAACTGCCCTCATATCTCATTTCTCACTTCGCATATGAACAAATTCCTTGCCGTAGTAAAACATGAATATAAAAAGGTCGTTCTGAAATGGTCGTTTCTGATCGGCACGCTTTTGCTGCCGTTTCTCGCTGCATGTTTCGCGGTCGTTCCGGCGGTAATTTTTTCGTTGAAGGGCGAGCCGACGCGAATCGTTATTGCCGATCCGACAGGCAAGATCGAGCCGCGGCTGAAAGCCAATCTTTCCGCGGAAAAGATGGAAGCCAAGGCTCGAAGAGCTGCGGAAAGATCACTCGAAGACCTGTCGCCGCAGCGGGAAGCACAGACCCAACCGGGGACGGAACAATTTTCGGAAAGTTTTGAATTCATCGATTACCCGACTGGCGGCGCCCTGACCACGACAATCCGATCAGAGCTCAATTCCATGCTTGTCAACGGCGAAGCTGACGCGTATCTCATTATTCCCGAGGATATAAATTCCGAGGAAGCGTCATTCGAATTTCGATCGCGCAAAGCGGGCGACTTTGTGGGTGGTAACTTCAGAAACGCTCTGAACGATGCGGTCCGCTCGCAGCGCCTTTCGGACGCGAATATCAGCGAAAAGAGACTCGCAGAACTAAGCCGAGATGTAAATTTCGATGCGAAGGGGATCGACGAGCGCGGCGAAGAGCGAAACACAGGCGGTACGATAATAGCTTCGTTCGTGATCGGATTGATGATCTACATCACGCTCGCGATATACGGCCAGGCGATCATGGGCGCCGTCGTTGAAGAAAAGGAGACCCGCATCGCCGAAATATTGTTTTCGTCCGCCCGGCCGTTCGAATTGATGATGGGAAAGCTCGTCGGTGTGGGACTCGCTGGTCTAACACAGCTCGGTATTTGGGTCGCGTCCGCCGCCCTGATCATCAGCGTCGTCGCGCTTCAAACGGACCTGTCCTCGGTGGTCGGCGTCCTTCCAACGATCTCGCCTTTAATGATCTTTTACTTTCTTGTCTTCTTCCTGCTCGGTTTTTTTATCTACGCGTCGATCTTCGCGTTGATTGGTTCGATGGTCACCACCGTTCAGGAAGGAGGACAGTTCGCCTTTCCCCCGATAATGCTCATGCTGATCGGATTCTATTTCAGTTTTGCTGTCGTACGGGACCCCAACTCCGACCTCTCATTCTGGGTCTCGATCGCACCGTTCTTTGCTCCCATCACGATGCCGGTTCGCATACTCTCAGAAACCCCACCCTTCTGGCAGATCGGACTTTCCTTTGTTGTTAATGCCGTCGCGATCGCCGGACTGGTCTGGCTCGCTTCGCGTGTGTACCGGGTTGGGATGCTCATGTACGGAAAGCGCGCGACGATACCAGAGGTGTGGAAATGGATCAGGCAAGCCTGATGAAGTTCGATGCTGGAGATAGAAAAAAAATATCGGATATCGCAGGACCGCCGGCGTGAGATCGTCACGTCGTTGAACGAGGTCGGGGCGGTGTTTGTAGGCGAGGATTTCGAAGAGAACACGATATACGGCGGCGATGCGTTGGAGCGGACGGGCGGCGTTGTGCGCATCCGCCGGACGCAGGAGCACGCGGTTCTGACATTCAAACGCCGCGTCGGGAATCAGACCGATGTGAAACAGCAAGTCGAATACGAAACCGAGATCTCCGATTCCGATGCAGCCGCGAGAATACTCGCGGAACTCGACCTCAGACCGAAACTTATTTACGAGAAGAGACGACAGACTTGGAACCTGAAATCTACCGAGGTAGTTTTGGACGAGCTTCCGTTTGGATTGTTCATGGAGATCGAGGGGTCGATCACCGCCATCAGAGAGGTCGAAATGCTGCTTGGCATCGACGATCTTGAAACGGAGCATGAAACATACCCCCGCCTGACCGCAGCCCTCGGTACACGGAGCGGCGAGATCATTGAAGCGAGATTCAGTTGACTAACCTTCTGATTCGGTCGTGAGACGCAGAATATCCGGGACGAGCTTATCCGGCTCGAACGGCTTGGTCGAGTAGAGCTGAAAACCGGATTCGAAAGCTTTCTGTTTGCTTTCGACGGTCGTAAATGCGCTGAGTGCTATCGCCGGGATGGCACCGCCGCGATCCGTCGACATCTGCCGAATACGCGAGAGTAGCGAGTAACCGTCTTCCTCAGGCATCGCCAGGTCGGAGATGATCAGATCCAGCAAGCCCTGACCGGCACCAGCCACGATTTCCATGGCAACTTTTGCGGAATCCGCGGCCAGTACATGGGCTCCCGACTGTTCCAGAAATAGCTGCAGTACTTCACGCGAATCGGGATCGTCTTCGACGATCAGAATTCGCTTGTCCGACAAAGGACGACGACCGAGCGGAGGCTCGATCGCTTGTTTTTGGATCAATTGAAGTTTTGAATCCGTCAAAGGCAGCGTGACGACAAACTCCGAGCCCTTTCCAAGCCCCTCGCTTAGCGCACTGACGGCTCCGTTGTGTTTGTTGACAAGGATCTTGACGATCGATAGACCGAGGCCGAGGCCGGTATTGCTGCGGTTCTGTCCAATTTCACCCTGCGAGAACTGGCGGAAAATATTGGGCAAAGCGTCCGGATTAATTCCAAAACCCGTGTCCCTTACGTGAACGGACACGGTTTCGCCGGTCCGCTTTGTTTCCACCGAGACTTTCCCCCCGTCAGGTGTGAACTTGATAGCATTCGAAATCAAATTCGTAAAAACTTGCTGCAGCCTTCCCGCATCGCCGAAGACAATTATCTCTTCGCATTCGTTTACAAGCGTAAATTCCAAGCCATGTTGATCGGCGACCGGCTTCTCCGCCTGGTACGCAACCCGAACAATTTCGCATAGGTTGGTCGGGCGGAATTCCAGCCGCAGTTTGCCGGACGCGACGCGCGCCGAATCGACCAGATCGTTGATCAGTTTTGTCTGCAGACGAGCGGCTGCGTTCGATCGTTTCAAGTGCATTTCGACGAGTGGTATCGTCGACGGTTTTTGTCAGCAGGATTTTTGACCAGCCGAGAATCGCGTTAAGCGGCGAGCGAAGCTCGTGTGACACAAACGCAAGAAAAAAGTCCTTTGCTCGGTTTGCCTCGACCGCCTCGTCGCGCGCTCGTTTTTCCAGATCATAGACCTTTGCCAGTTCTTCGGCGGCAATTTTTTGCTCTGTAATGTTCCTGACGATCCCGGTCATGTTGGTCGGCGGCCCATCTCCATCGGTGACCGACTTTCCCTCTGCCGAGATCCAATCCACCGTTTCATCATCCCGTATTACCCGGAACTCCTCTTCGTAACTAACACTTGTCGTTTGCAGACGCTCAAACAACGATTCGACACGAGACCTGTCGTCGGGGTGAATAACGGTGAGAAAAGATTCGAAAGTGACAGGTTCGGGAACAGGTAAACCCAAGAGTTCGTTTACGCTCGGAGTCGCGTAGATCCTCGAGTCCTGAATGTCCCAGAACCACAGGCCGATCCCGCCATTCTCAGCAGCCTGAAGGAGCTGCCACTTGTCCAGGCCGTCGAGCTTACCGGTGTCGTTTTTCGGCAACGCACGAGCAAATACGAAGATCTCGTCGGCGGATTGCAGACCCTTCAGGGCCTGGAACTGCAGTTCAACCGGAACTTTTTCATCCGCACTGACACGAAAATCAACGAGCAGTCGAGAGCAGTTTCCAGCGACTGCGTCGGTCACTGCTTTATCGACCAACCGTGCGGTGTTTTCCGACGATTGCCAAAAAACAGTCTCCGAAAAGTGTTGCCCGACTAAGAGTCTGGTATTGCTGTTGGCCCTCTCAAAAAGGCGCCCGCTCAGGGCGAGAACTCGTCCGGCAAGATCGAGGGTGCCGAAAAACTCAAATGCACTGTCAAATATAGCCTTTGAACGTCGATCAAAGTCTGACGAGTTGGACGGTTCGGAACCGGTTTTTTCAACTGGATACATTGTATGAACAAGAAAAACTTACAATACAAAACCAAGGCCGGGTAGTGAGAAAGACCCCGTCAAAATAAACTCAACGAGGTCAATCTTAGCAAATAGGTATGCGTTCTCTGAATGCTTCTAAACAGCTGCTCGTCCGTTCAAAAGCCTAATTACAAAAACAACGAGCGCGACCAGCAGGAGTACGTGTAATACTCCGCCGAATAATTGGCCGGTAACCAGGCCCAAAAGCCATAAGACTAGCAATATGACGATAATCGTTTCCAACATAATTAAAATATTCCTCCTTGATTTGTTACATGCCGTCTAAAAGGCTCGCCGGCATCTGCGGTTAGGGAAATCAAATGGTATGCCAAATACCGGGCCACCCGGGAATCTAGGAAAACAAAGGACTTTTTCGAGCCCATTGTCTTATCGATATCGGTTGGCGGATTGAAACCGTACGCTTACGTGAAGAAAATATCCTCCGCGTCGTTCAAAGAATTGAAGGGGCCGTATGTGACCTGATTCAATACATTGTGAGAGAAGGCCCGCCGTCGGTTTGAGAAAGCTAAATGTTGCAATAATTAGTTAAGAAGGCGGTGGCATAACGATTGCGAATTCCCGGACGCGTTTACTATCTTGCAAATAATCGGAGGCCACCACTGTGACTATCGCCACCGGGCAAATTGAAAAGGAACTACCGGACGACACCTCGGCGAAAATCCCGTGTCTGCGACTGGTTTCCACAGGGGGTAAGGATTCTACGAAAAGCGGATTCCGTATCGGGATTTCTGACGATATTTTCGCCCCGGCTGATCGCATCCAACGAACTTCAGGAACCTCATCGGAAGGCTGTAGTGCGGACTTACGAGGCGATCAGGGAGAGATGCAGATGGCTGCCTGGAAGAATCTCGGTCGATTGGCCGCGGCGGGCTTGGTTCTTGGATATCTTGTCGGTCGCCTTGTGCGTTTGCGATAAGGAAGAATCAATTCGGTGTTTGAATTTGATACAATCCTAGAAAGAATTCTATTTGGTTAATTTTACGATTATGGCCAACAAAGCGCTCGTAATAGACGACGACAAAGTAACACTCGAACTTTTGACCTTCCAGCTTAGTTCCGAAGGTTTTGAGGTCACAACGGCCGAGAGCGGCGAAGTTGGGCTCGACCTGATCAAGCAGAATGACTTTGACGTTATTCTTACCGATCTGCATCTGCCGGACGTTAGTGGAATCGGATTGGTTAAAACGTCGAAGGAGCTTGCGCCTCAGACCGAGATCATCATGATTACCGGTGACGGGTCGAACGACCGCGCGATCGAAGCGACGAAAGCCGGGGCTTTCTGGTATTTGGAAAAGCCTCTCGACTTTGATGAACTTTTTGAGCTGATCGGGAAGGCGGTCGAGCGAAAAGTTCAGGCGGCCGAGATCAAGGAATTGCGAGGACGGCTATCCAGCAAGACCTCGTACGAGGGAATTATCGGCGGGGCACGCTCGATGCAGAATATTTACGAGATCATCGAGAATGTCGCCGACTCAGAGGCGAATATTCTGATCCTTGGCGAATCGGGGACAGGCAAGGAAGTGATCGCAAATGCGATCCACTACAAGAGCCCGCGCTCGAACAAACCCTTTGTGAAAGTGAATTGTTCGGCGCTCCCAAAAGATCTGATCGAGTCTCAGTTGTTCGGCCATATTAAGGGATCGTTCACCGGTGCTAACGCGGATAAGGTCGGGTTTATTGGACAGGCACACGGTGGCAGCATTCTTCTTGATGAGATCGGCGAGATGCCGGCCGATCTGCAGCCAAAACTCCTGCGGGTCTTGCAGGAAAAGGTTTATTACCGAGTTGGCAGCGATAAGCCTCAGGAAGCCGATTTTCGCCTCATTTGCTCGACGAACCGAGATCCGTTCGAGTCTATAAAGGACGGGAATCTCCGCGAGGATCTTTATTACCGAATCAATACTATCGAGATCACGATCCCGCCGCTTCGGGATCGGATGGAGGACGTTCCGATGCTGGCGGAACATTTTCTCCAGATCTACGCCGACAAGTATAAAAAATCGAACGTAGTGTTTAGCCAGAACGCATATAACCAAATGCTCAATTATATGTGGCGAGGAAACGTGCGAGAGCTTGAGCATGCGATCGAACGGGCCGTTTTGCTAAGTCGCAGCGGGAAGATCGAGAGCATGGATCTGATTCAAGCCAACGGGAGTGCGGTTAGCGGTGAATTTCCGGCAATGCATTTTACGACGGCAGCGTCCGCCAACGCGGGTACCGGTGGAGGCTCAGCGGTGACAAGCCTCAATATGTTGCCGTCGATGATCGATCTCGAAGGCGATGAATTATTCGAGGAGATCGGCCGCTTTATCGTCGAACGTCTGACCGAGCCTTCGGACGGAGCTAGTCAAAAAGACGTATTCAACGATATTGAGAGCGGTGTTGTTCTGGCCGCGTTAAAGCGAACGCGAGGAAACAAACAGGCCGCGGCAAATCTGCTTGGCCTTTACCGACCGCGCCTATACGGAATGATCAAGCGTCATAATCTGGAAAATCGGGTTTGATACTATTTCCATTCATGAAGAAAAGCCTTGCAGACGTCATGCAAGGCTTTTCTTTACCAATTCACGGGTCGTGTAATTTTCTTACGATCACCTCGCAGGAGCCGGAGCCGACACCTCGACATCTATCTGCTGACTCTGACGTTTTACCCCGCCAAGAAATCCACTGTAATAAAGTGCTCCCGCGATTAACGCGACAATAATAATTAGGGTGACTGCCCAAATAAGATTATTCCCGGTGCTATTTTCCTCTGACATATTAAATGCCCTCCCTTTCGATTTATAGTTGATTTGCGCACTACGAGTTATTCAGCTGCAAATCAGGTGCCACGGACCTTCAAGCTCCTCCGCTCGCGTCGGGAAATTCACGCGGGGGTGCCGTGAATCTGGAAGGACGCTTCGAATAGATGGGAGCGGTCAAGTCCAGTATCAGCGACCATGTAACTCGGAAGCCCGCCCAGTGGTTTTTGTCATCCGCTTTGAACCAGGGACGACATGGCTGAATACGTGGCGACGTGCTCGGCATGTTGCGATAGCCGTCGGCCCATCCAGTGCCAGCAAATCATAAAACTAAATCATCGCCCGATCGCCCGATCCAGGGTGAGAGGGCGGACGCGGCCGGGGGTGGAAATTTCACAATTAAACCTCCGTTCGGTAAACAAGCGAAAGTTAGGATGGCGCATCAATTCGGTACAAATTCAAATCGTATTTACAGCAATTAGTAGATTTAAAGCTTCTCATAGTGCGTATTGTGCGGGTGGCACAAGTCTTGCACCCTTGATCATGATGTGGGTTCACTACCCAAAAAGATCAAGACACTCTCCCCAGAGAGTCACAGGACCGGAGGAGAAAAATATTATGAGAAAAATTAATTTGATAAAGGGGTTCTTTATTGTAACCGCCCTATTATTGCCGATAGCAGCCGATGCTCAGATCGGCGGCACACGCGATCGCCAAGGACGAACTTTGGTGACCCGCATCGAAACCCGAACAGATTCATTTCGCAGAGAAGTCGATTTGTCTCTTGACCGTTCGCCGCTCAACTCTACAAATCGCGAAGATCGGATCTCCGATTTTGTAGCCGATTTCGAGACCGCGACCGACAGGCTCAAGCGATCCTACGACGACAATCGGAATATCAACGACGAGGTCAACGAGGTATTGAATCGAGCGCTTTTTATTAACCGATTCATGGCGCGGAACCGCCTAACGTATCGAGCACAGAGAGAGTGGACGTATGTGAGGAATGACCTCAACCGGCTGGCCCGTCTTTATACTGTGAGCTGGAACTGGAACCGAATACCGGATTATGAAACCGGATATGGAACCGACCGCGGACGCGGCTTCGATTCAAGGATCACGGGAACGTATCGATTGAATAAAGCTCTCAGCGATAATCTCAATGTAGTACTCGATCGAGCGGACAATTCGTACTCGACGACTCAACGCGGTCGAATGCGTGCAAATCTCGAGCGGCGCCTCGCTTCGCCCGAAATGATCGCGATCGAAAAAAATGCGATGAACGTGACGATTGCTTCGAGCCTCTCGCCGCAAGTAACGTTTTTGGCGGATGGCATCGCCCGGACGGAGACTACAGATCGCGGTCGCACGATCAGAACGACTGCAACCTCAAACCGGGACGGCGTCGAGATAAGTTACGTGGGCGATCGGACGAACGATTTTTATCTGACGTTTGCGCCAACGCGCGACAATCAACTTCGGGTTACCCGTAAGCTCTATCTCGAAAATCGCAACGAAACGGTTTCCGTTTCCAGTGTGTACGACCGGATAGATGACGATGCGCGGTGGGCTAGCGTCAACGTAAACTCACCTTATCCTTACGACAACACGGGAACTGCAACGGGCGATTTTTATATCCCGAACGGAACCCGGTTGACCGCTGTGTTGAACAACACAGTAACGACCAAGGCGACGCAGGTTGGTGACAGGTTCACGATGAACGTGACGTCGCCGGAAATTTACCGAAACGCCGTGATCGAAGGACGTGTAGCACAGATCGACAATTCGGGTCGCGTTTCGGGTAGGGCGAACGTCTCGCTTGAATTCGATACGATCCGAATGCGGGATGGCCGCTCGTATCGCTTCGCGGGTCTGATCGATTCGGTTCGTGCCGTTAACGGCGATGATGTTTCGGTGACCAACGAGGGAACCGTTCGCGACAGCAATCAAACCAAGAAGACTGTCACGCGAGCAGGAATAGGAGCGGCACTTGGCGCTCTTATCGGAGCGATCGCAGGTGGCGGTTCAGGTGCGGCGGTCGGTGCGGCAGTCGGAGCGGGAGCTGGTGCCGGATCGGTTTTGATTCAGGGACGTGACAATGTTGAGCTCGGTCAGGGTACCGAGTTTAATATCACAGCGACCGGACCGACTAACATCGGGCGTAACTAGGCAAGGCAGGAGTAAGGGTGGATCCGCGGATCCACCCTTTAACATTCTGTAAAAAACATTTTAGCGAAACGTCGAAAACATTATGGGTAACTCAAACGAAAAGGCCCAGCGTCCCCTATCATATCCGTCAGGAATGCCGAGATCAAAAGATTTGGATAACGGCGCCGGACAATCAGATATGTCCGAACTTAACAATATAGTTGAACAAGCGAGTTATCGTGACGCCGACAGCATACTAAGGCAAACGTTGCGCGGTGTCGAAACAGAGGGCGACGCGGACGCTCGAGACGTTGCAGGTGCAACGGATTTTGACGACACGCCGCGCGGCCGTGAGGAAACCAAGAACGACAAAGCAGGAGCACGGAATCAAAATGGTTGACGATAAACTTGCACGCGAAGAGGCCCAACGTGCCGCCAACTACGAAGCTATCAAGTCGAATGTAAAAACAGATGTCGGCAGTGAGATCTATGCCGAAGCCGCACGGCCAGCCGCTTCACAAGCAGCCCGCGTGGAAGAGGTCGCGGACGGAATGCGTCGGACCGCTGTTGATGAGGTTGTTCAGACAGAAAGAGAGATCGGTCGAGCTCGCGTCGTTGCCCGTATATCGCAGATAGTCGATTACCTTTTCTTTGTTGTCTACGGGTTGTTGACGGTCAGGCTTTTACTGGAATTGTTCGCCGCTCGCGAAAGCGCCGGCTTTTTCAAATTCGTTAAGAATGTTACCGATCCCTTCTACTCGCCATTCAGGGGTCTTGTTCCGAGTCCGACTACGGCAGAAGGATTTACTCTCGCGCTACCCATCGTGGTCGCGATCGTCGTGTATATGTTGCTTCACCTCGCCATTAATGGTTTGCTGCGGATCTTCGCGCATCGAAAGACCGAGGTTTAAAAAGGAAGTTGTTGCGGTTTCATAGCGAAAGTAGTAATACATAGCTATCCTGTTATAGAAAAACAATTTAGAAAAAGGAGAGTACTATGCTTGGAATAATTTGGCAGCTTATCGTTGGCTTGATCGTCGGTGTGATCGCACGGTTGATCTTACCTGGAAAAGAAGCGTTGCCTGATGGCGCGCTTGGTTGGCTCATAACGGCGCTGCTGGGTGTCGCCGGTGCATTTGTCGGCGGAACGATCGCTCGTACTATCTGGGCCGACTCAGCCTACACCGCCGGATGGATCATGTCGATACTGGGCGCCGTACTTCTACTACTGCTCGCCAGAATGCTTTTTGGAAAAAGTAATGCCGCGGTTTAGCTGTGGATTTGATTGTAAAAAAGCCTCGCCGTGGTGGCGAGGCTTTTTTTTCTTCAGACGATACCGCAGCCTGGGTGGCCACAGTCGCAGCTGATTTCTGTTATGTCCTGTTCGTCCGCGTTTCGGCAGTGATCGCTGCAATAGTTCTGATCACCGGTTACGGCACAGGCACATCCTTCATGCCCGCAATTGTTGTCGTCAGCCATAAGCCAATTCTCCCAAGTTCGTGTCAAATTTTGCCGCCAGACGCCGGGTCTTACAACAGGGTAGTTGCGTCATATCGAGATTTACCGTCCTGGAGCAATAAGAAAGTATAGACGACCGTCGTCCCTCCAAACAAGAAAAAGTTGACATGCAGTTAGGAAAGGTCGGTGGATTAAGCCTTTCGTAGAGAAAACGGAATAGATAAGATTCCACGCCTACGTGCGTGGATAAAAGGGAACGGTTGGTTTTTTGAAGAGAATTGATCAGCCGTTTCCCTTTCCCCGTTTCGAAAACGCTCGACCTATATCGTGCGTTTTCGTGTCATTTGGAACAAGGTCCTTCAGTTGATCCCGCAAAAAATGCCCAGCTTGGTTGGCATGGACTTTGCAAAGCGAATAGATAGGAGCGACGCAAATGTTTTTGAGCGTGCCCCGAAGGAGAGACGATGAAGGCATTATTAGATTTTAGAAAAGGAATACTCACTGCTGCGATTGGCCTGGCGATCTTGCTGGTTGCGAATGTAGACGCGAATGCACAGTCACGCCGCGATATCGAGCGGGAGCGGCAGCGGATCGAACGCGAAAATGCGCGTTATCAACGCGAACAGCGGCGCTATCGGAATAATCGAAACGATTCGCGAGTGAGTCGACGGACCGAGCAGCGAGTTGCAAATGCCAACTTCTCGAATGGTTATCAGCAGGGTTTGCTGGCGGGTGAGTATGATCGGCGAAAAAGAAAATACAATCAGTCGAACGTCTATCGCGACACTGGTTCGTATCCGAATGAAGGCGATCCGACTAGCAGCGATTACATATACAGGCAGGGATATTTGCAGGGATACAACGACGGATACAACGGGATAAGAAACTATTAAGCTCGCCCACACCGTCTACAGAAAGGCCCCGCTGTAATGCGTGGCCTTTTTGGTTTTCACGCCGAGCAGGGAGCCAGAGGTTTTATTCCTTCGCGGCAAAGTTTTCCAAACGTTCCAGGATCTCGTTACGAACTCTGCGAAATGCGGAAAGCTGTTCTTCTTCGCTGCCTTTGACGGCAGCAGGATCGTCGAAGCTCCAGTGAATTCGAGCAGCGTTGCCGGGAAAAACAGGACAACTCGTTTTAGCGTTATCGCAGACAGTAATGATGTAGTCAAAATCGGCGCTGGTAAATTCGTCGACTGACTTCGAACGGTGGGAGGAGATATCGATGCCGATCTCTTGCATCGACTTTATCGCTTCCAAACGCACAGTGGACGGCTCGACGCCTGCGCTTTCGACTTCAAACCTGTCGCCCGCCATGTGACGGAGAATCCCCTCGGCCATTTGGCTACGGGCAGAGTTCCCGGTGCAAAGTATAAGGACGCGCTGTTTGTCTTTCATGACTTTCGCGGTACCAGCCAATTGAAAAGAAGCGAAGCAGAGATCCCCCCGATGATTTGGGCGACTATGAACGCAGGTACATCGACGGGGCGAATTCCGGTAAAGGTGTCCGTCACGCCGCGTGCGATCGTCACTGCCGGGTTCGCGAACGACGTCGACGATGTGAACCAGTACGCGGCTGTTATATAGGCGGCAACGGCGAGTGCGACGGCGATCGTTTTTTGTCGGCGCGACACGGCGATGACCAACCCAACAAGCCCGAACGAAGCGACGACTTCACCAAGCCATAGACCAAATCCCGTTCGGGTCTTGTTCGACGCCGCGAACAGCGGAAGATCGAACATAGAGTTCGCCAGGGCGACACCCAACAATCCTCCCAGCACTTGAATGAGGATATAAAAAACGGCGATCCGCCATTTCATGTCTCCGTTCAAAGCGGAGGAAAGCGACACTATCGGGTTGAAATGTGCTCCGGATATTGGAGCGAACATCAAGATCAAAGCCGTTAATGCGGCGCCGGTCGCGATCGCGTTTGCGAGTAACGTGATCGCTGTGTTGCCGCCGGCAAGTCGCTCGGCCATGATACCTGAACCGACGACGGCGCATAGTAATCCGGCCGAGCCTAGGAGTTCAGCAACCAGCCGCCGAGATAATGTTTCGTTGGCCATTTTTTCCGTCAGCCTATTCACAGCATAGCGTGAACCAGTCGAAGTCGTCGGTTTCGTTGACACGTTTGATCACAAAAACCTCCCAGTCGTTTTCGAAGAGTGATTCGAAATATCGATTGTTCGACTGTTTTTCGCACTCACTTCGCAGCGGGCACGTCGTCGTGGAACGACTAAACATTTTCTCGGCCAAGCCCATGAGTCTACCCTCCGTTCTATCAGCAACAAGCGGTTGCGACCTCCTGCTTTTTGCCCTCAGCATCAGTGAATGTCGGAGTGCAGCACGTCTTATCGGCGGAGCCCTGAACTTTCTCCGAGAGATTGTCCGCGAGAACGGCAAATACTTCCCATTCATTGCCGTCGGGATCGTGGACCCATGCCTTGTCCTGCAGCGCATAGCAGCACGTCGTCTGCATTTCTTCACGCGGGATCAATCCTTCGCTTTCCCATGCCGCGCGCATTAAATGTACGTCGTCCGTCGTCGCGACCTGAATGCCGAGGTGCGAAAGAGCTCCGCTGTCGCCGAAGGGAACCTGGTTCAGGGTGAAATTCAGCGGCGGATTCGAGACGTCGAATTTTGCGTATCCCGTTCGTACCTTTGCCGGTTGGATTCCGAACATTTTCTTGTAAAACTCAATGCTTTTCTCAACATCGCGAACGTTTATTGCGAGATGAGCCTTCAGTGTGTTTATGGATGTTGTTGTACTGTTCATGGTTCTAGTCTCCTTGACTGCATACTAATAATTACGGGTTAGCATAATTGTATTTCAAAAATAATATGAAATAATACTTATGTCAAGGCATAACTATCATATGTTAGGATAATTTTATGGGAAAGGAAAAAAGCTTAGATATGGAACTGTTCTTTGCGGCTCTCGCCGACAAGACAAGATTGAGATTGCTGAACCTGCTTCGGGATGGGGAAGTATGTGTTTGTTTTTTTGCGGGCACACTGGACACGAACAATCCTAAGATCTCTCGCCACCTTTCTTACCTCAAGCGTGCGTCGCTGGTTAAGGCGAGACGGGACGGCAAGTGGATGCACTACCGCATAACGAGGCCGACCGACAAGGCGGCGGCGGAAGTGTTTGACGCGACGATGAAAATGCTCGACGCGAATCCGGAAATGAAAAGGGACCGCGAACGGCTCGTCGATTACTGTTGTTCACCCGAGGCGCCGGTGCTTATTCAGGGAAGAGCAAAGCAGGTAACCTAAAAAGGAGGCCGCAATCCCGCGACCTCCCGTTTCCACTCATCGTTTTGCGGCGGCTGCTTTTGGGGCTGACTTCGCTGGGCCGCCCATTTTCTTGACCTTTGCTTTTTCACCCTCCATCAGCGAGCCGATGCGTTGTAACGTTTCCTCCGAAATCTGGTCTTCGACCATCGGGAACATGTCGTCTTCCTCTTCCTTGACGTGGTGCTCGACGTCTTCCATTAACACAGTAAGCTTCGCTTTGAATTTCGAAGCGTTTCCGGATAGTGAATCTAACTCCGCGAGAAACATCTTCGCCTGCCGGTGCTCCTCGATGCCTTCGCGGACGATCTCCTTCAGTTCCTTGTCTCCCTTTTCAAGCAGGTGCGGGTAGAAGATCATCTCCTCAATGTGTGCGTGGACATCGAGCTCTTCCTTGATCTTCTTAAATAATGCGACATTGTTCCCGTCCTTGTTAGCCTTCACCTTTTCGAAAAGGCCTTCGACTTTGTCGTGGTCGGCTTTCAGAAGGTCAATAGCGTTCGGAGGGTTCGACGAAAAAATTCCGGCGACGGCGTCGATGGCGGAAGCAATTATACCTTTGCCGTTATCCTTGCCGGCTCGATTTGTCGAGGTTCTTTTCTTAGGCGCGGAAGACTTCGCCCTTGAAGCAGTCGTTTTCGAAGTCGCAGCCGTCGTGGACTTCGCCTTCGAAGTCGATTTCGATTTTCCGGCGGTTCTCGACGATGCGGCGGATCTGGTGGATTTTTTGGGTGCAGCCTTCCTGGTCTTCGAAGCCGACGAAGATCGAGAAGCGGGCGAGCTTTTCGTCCCGGAACTTTTTGTAGTTTTCGCGGTTGCTGACTTCGAGGATCGGGATTTTGCGCCCGACGATCGTGATGCCTTTGGTTTCGAGCCGGAAGATGTTTTTGCGGTTGCCATGAATAGTTCCTCCAATCTTCTAAATATTTGAATCTACGAGCCGACCTTTGCAATCAATATGCCGCCAGGGATTTGAGGATCTTGTGTAATTTCGAAGACAATATCTGCGTTGAATCAATGCGCGTCGTGTCTGATGCGCGGACTGATGAAGTCTGCAGCAAACGTACTATCGAAAAGGGGGTGTGCAATCTTGCAACGGCTCGGCGCGTCTTCTAATGATGCCGGCTTACGCTCCGATCATCGAAAATGTCCGCGCTTCGTAGCGTCGGCGTGTGTGAAGCTATGCGTTTCTCCAAGCCACATCATTGCTATTACGGCGGATAAAGAGCATACTCAAAGAGAATCGAGTCTCGCTTACTCTTTTTTCAGCCTACCCGAATCCGTCGGACAAATCCTGACTTAAACAGCCATTTACAAGCAGAGGCAAGGGCCCGGACAAGTTGCAGCATTTTCGGCTGTTTTGGAATAGGAGTATTGCATGACCGACAGATTAAATCTTACTGACACGCTCGCAGGACAACAGAAATTTTCCACCTTTACAAAACTCATGGCATCATCCGGTGCAAATGATGTCCTCAGCGGCCCCGGAGCGTTCACGGTACTCGTACCAACTAACGAAGCCTTCTCCAAGATCCCGACGATCATCATGAGCGAGCTTCTAAATGAACCCGGTCAGATCCAACTGAAGTCACTTCTGTCGTATCACATACTACCTGTCAAAGTAATGGCGGCCAGCATAGGCGCAACTCAGACCAGATTGTCGTGCACGGGCGAAGAGCTAAGGTTCGCGGATTCGAACGGACTCAAAGTCAACGGAGCAACGATCCTGTCGCGAAATATCGAGGCAACTAACGGTGTGATCCACGCCGTGGATACAGTCCTTGCTCCGTCAACAACGCCCAAGTCAGTTGCTGCTGCGGTCGCAGCTTCGACAACCGCGGCTGTTCCGACACCCGTTCCGTCCATAGCGGGTTCGGCTACCGCGACCGCGATCCCGAGTACGGCCGAAACGAAACCGATCCTTTAAATCGAATCTCACACCGTCGCCGGCTATCGATTCTCCGACTCGATAGCCGTTTTTGCGCCGGTTGGATGCACGATTCGCGTAATTCTAATCGCACGGGGGGATCGGAGTAAGCGTGTAATGCTCGGTGCCGCTGCCTGTGTATCCTCCGACGACAGATCCGGCACCCGACCCGGTCATTGTGCCGGGCTTGTCCAATCCGTCGGGAAGGGAGATCGTGTAGGTTCCGGTGCCGCGTGCATCGAACGGACCGGTATAGCTGTAAGTTCCCGTCAATCCACCTGAGAGCTTCATGCTGAAGCCGCCGGCCGTAAGCTCGAACGGCTTCAGAATATCGCAGACCTTTGTGCTCGTCTGCCAATCGTCCAGACCGCCTACGATTTGAAACGCCGCTGGCTTTTTACATTTTTCGGCGATCTTCATGAGCTTCGCGATATTGTCCCAGACTTTTTGCCACGTCTTATCGGAAGTGGAATCTTGATCGAAACCCAGAAGCTGTCTCTGCCTCTCAGCGCCAAGTATGCTTTGGGCCGCACGGGGTGCAAATCGGCAATCAAGTTCGGCGGCGGCCATTTCCTTTGGCATGATCTGTTCGAAGTACTGATCCATTATCGACTTTATCTCCGCTCGCCACGCCTCGGCTCCGGACTCGTCGCCGAGCAGTTGCCGTTGACGCTCGATCCCGGTTATGACGCCCGCTCTATGCTGCAGTCTTGTAAAGTGCGTACCCGCTTGTACCGACAAATTCGCCGCCCAGGCGGCGTCCGTGCCGCTCCCAACTCCCGCACCACTGAATTCCGTCAACCTGATCTTCACGTCCTTGCTGTTCGGATCGATCATGGCGACGTGATAGTCCTTTCCATCGCCCTCGTATCCGAAAATGATCTGCTCCTTGATCGGAATCTCTTTTGCCGGAATTATGGTAAGGGTCACGACCTCCTTAAAGAACAAACCTGACGGTTCGAGTTGGACGGCGGTCGGCGTATTTTTATCGAGCGGTGCACCGTCGAGAGTTTTTACCGCTGTCATAGTTATCGCTGTTTCCCGTTCGAGTGCGTTGGGCGGAACATCGAGCGTGAATTTGCTCCCGTCAGCCGAGGTCAATGACACACTCCCGCCCGCCGGCGCGATCTTTTCGGTCGCTGCGTATTTCTTATCTAGCTTGACCTTCACGTCGAGTGATTTGCCGGGCGCCGTGAAATCGATTGCTGGACCCTTAGCCGTTTCGATTGTCTTCGCAGGCATGAACGATTTGCACGAAATCGACACCGCCAGAAAGATCAGACCAATGATAACGAGATTAGCTTTCAACATTATTGCACCTCATTTTTTGCTGCACCGGGCAAGGGCCCGACACGGCGGCGAAGCCGCAGTTCATTCGTTAATTGCGGTCGGAAAAGTAGAGCTTTTCGGCAAATTGATTGAGCGGCCGAGCCGCGGGTGATTATTTGATCTTGCCCAAGAGTCCGTCAATCACTTGATCGATCGCCGCTTTTACCGCAGCCGTCGCGTTACCCTTTAATTCGGCGCGACCCGGCGAGCTGGCAATCACTGATTTGCCGTCGTTGCCATAGATCGTCACGACGATCTCGGCCGATGAAGTTCCGGCCTTCGCAGCGTCGTCGTTTCCGGTTACTTTACCGAACAGTCCGCCGATCTTGCTGGCACCCGACTCCTTGATCTTTGTGATCTCGACGCCGATGACATTTGAAAACTTTCCGCTCGCCAATTCGGATTGCGAATTGATCAGAAATCCGCTCATCCCTGCGGAGGTGATCTTGCCGGATATATAGCTGCGGAGTTCTTTCTGATCGATCTTTGACGAACTGCCGGAAAAGAAGTCGATCGCGATTGTCTTGCCCGCCTTTCCCTTGACGCGGCTATCCGTGAACACAGTCCTGGCGGACGTGTCTACCCCACTGCGCTTATTCATGAGCTCGTGTTGCGAATCGACTTCGGCGAAACCGATCGGAATATCGAAAAGTGCCGGATCGAGTGTTGCCCTGGAAAGTTCGAGTGTTTCGATCTCGAAGGCGGCGGAGACCTTCGCACCTTCGTACATCTTCATCGTACCCGTGATCATGGTGCCGGGATTCTGCGCCCGTCTGACGACGAGCCGCGGACGACATCCTCCTGAATCGGAATCTGAAGGCGAGCGCCGGATCGGGCACGATTCGGTTTCGAGCGACAGCGTCACGAACCAGCCTTCTTGTTCGATCTTGTTCGTCGACGCTCCGTTACATGAGTCCGCAGACTCTTCGATCGTCTGGATGACCTTCAACCATCGTGCGCTCAGGCCGAACATCTGCTGGCCGCTTACCTGAATCCGTCACCACGGTATCCGTCGTTAACGTTCCTTTTACGACCATCTTTCTGATTTGGCCGACGTTTCAGGTTTTCGGATGGCACCGTTGACCAGTCGTAGTAATCGATAAAGTACGCCCGGTTCTTTTCGTTTATTAAAAGGTCTTGTTTCAGGTCACACTGGGAAACTTGAGTAGGAAGTGTCGGCATGCTCTGTCCCATCTGGGCCATCATCGCAGCGATTTCCGGGTCGTCGCCTTCGGCACCCATGTCGATCTTTTCCTCGCGGCGCTGGCGGACGCCTTTTTGATATATGGTCGATGTGCGTCCCATCTCTTCGCCTTTGATCGTCGTTTTCTGCGTCAGTTTCCAGTCGGCGAATGCGGGTGTTATCATCGCCGCGATTGTAAGGAGCAAGAATATCGGTCGTTTCATATGAGTTTTATCCTGATATTTTTAGAAAAAAAATAACGCGGCAATTCGATCGCCAGATTCGACAAGATCGGTGCGGCTGCGGCTGTATGGTCCGTCTCGTTCTGTCTGTCGTTGAGCCTGCAGCACCAGATCCCATTGCTGAATACCTGAAAGTAATGCTTGTTAAACCGATAGGTCACTTTCTCGACCGGCCGGATTTGAGTTTGCGGCGCTTTTAGACTGACGGACTCCAGAAAGCTCGTGATCGACGGTTCGTACGATTCTGAATTCGTAAGGATAATAATGCTGAACATGCGGCCATAGCCGCTTAGCGTCACCAGGACCGCAGCTCCTTTAAGACCATCCTTCTCAAACGGAGCGGAACCCATCTCTGCTTTCCAGTCCTCGGGATTATTCGCCGGCTGCATTTGCGGGGCCGCTGCGACCGCCAGTTTTTCTTTAACAAGAGTTTGCCATGCAGAATCAAAATTCTCTCTCGAACTGCCGGGTCCGGGTAGAGACTTGACGAGCGTGATCACGCAGTATGTTCCCTTAGCGTCGTCCGCCTTTGAAAACTGGAGCGAATTTTCGTTAGCCTGTTTTTCAAAAGTTTCGGGCGGTGTAAACGTGGCAAGATCAAAGACCTCTGACTTCTGCGCGATCGAATTGATCGCCGTCAGAAATAACAAAGGAAATAAAGTGGCGAAAAAAATGATGGTTCGTTTCATGTATGTTTACCTCATCACGATCTGGCCGTTCTCGATCCTCAGATTCTCTGGATCGGCCTTCAGAATGAGCCGGATCAGCTCGCCCGCGAGTTTCTTGTATGTCTCGAGCGCCGCTGCGTCACCATCTTGTTTTGCTTCTGTGTATCCCGCGAGGAGTAATCCGGCGAAGCCGATCGCCATGTTGTTGAAGTTCTGCTTATCCTTGTTCGAGATGCTTGCGAACTCCGGTATGTCGTCGAGGGCAGCGTTCAAAACTTCGTAGTATGTATTGACCGCTTCGTTACCCGGCTCTTCGGCGTCGTGAAAGACGGTCATCGCGGTGATCGTAAAGAAAGTGAGTCCGCCTGCGATGTTGTTCTTCCATCCCTTTGCGCTGGCCTCGACGTCGTAAGCGGTCTTAGTCGCTCGGTATATCTTTACGATCAAAGCCTTCTCTTCGGGCGTGTCGCCAAGCGCCTCCCCGAGAGCCTTTCCGGTATTTACAGTCGGATCCGGTCGGAATACGCCGTGATTGCGAACGACGCGGGGCGGGGGGACGACGATCTTCGGGTTCGACGCGGCTCGCGGCTTCGTGCCGGACGATCCTCCGGAGCTATCGCGTTCGGCTTTTTCGACAGCCGCAAGCCCCCATCTTTTGATCATCGCGTTGCGTGCCATCGTCTTCTGCATCTGCATCTGCGACGTGTTGTAAATGTTCTGCGTCGCCATCGCGAGACCGAACGATCCGTACACCGTTCCGTAGCCGGTGCTGTACCCACCACCGTAGGTATTGAGAGTCTGAGCGTGTGAAATTCCTGAGCCTAAGAGGACGAAAGCCAATAGGAACCCCAGGATAGGTATTTGTCTAAATCTTTTTCTTTTCATAGTTATTCTCCCTGTGGCGACAGCGCGTTGGAGACAGTCGTTCGGCTATCCCGACGCTGTGCTAGAATCAGCCATAAGTTTTCGAATTGACTCGATACACACAAGCACCCGAGCACTCTCGATAAAATGGGCCTCTTTTCGTTCGATCAGGCGAAAGACTTCTCGTTCGGAAATATTGGTCAACATACTGGCCGTTTTCGGTGTGGCCATTTCAGTCATCTTTTTGCATTCAGAGCAATACGCTTCAAATTGCTGTTCAGCACTCGTCACGGCGATCCGCTCGTCTATCTCGACTATCTCGACCGCGATGCTCTCGTTGTTCTTCGTCATTGCGGACCATCATCGGCGAAACGCGTCTCGAGAGTCCTAAATATTTTGTGAATTTTCCTGTATTTTTTCTGAACCTGTTGTAAATGGCGAAGATCTACCAATTCGGCAAATTCGTCCTAAACGTTCAAGAGCAAATGCTTACCGCGGACGGTAGGGCGGTCCATTTGCCGACGAAGGAATTCGAGACCCTGCGGATGCTCGTCGAGAACAACGGCAAGGTCCTCAGCAAGGACGAGATGATGACGGCGATCTGGGTGGATACGTTCGTCGAGGAGAGCAATCTTGCCCAATACGTCTCGCGTCTCAGGAAGATCCTCAATGTAGACGGCAATCAATACATAAAAACGATCTCAAAGCGCGGCTATCGCTTTCTGGCCGAGGTTAGGACGTCCGACTCCGATCTTGTGATCGAGCGCCACATGCGTGTAAAGCTCGGGGGAAACGAGCCACGGACTCTCGGCGAGATAAACAGCGTAGCCGTGCTGCCGTTTCAGTCGCTCACGTCGCCGGCTGACGACGATTTTTTCGGTGTCGGTGTTGCCGATGCTCTGATCACCCAACTCACACGTTCAGGGAAGATAATTACACGACCGACAGCTTCGGTTTTGAAGTTCAGATCTCGCGACCAGGACTCAGTGGCCATAGCCGAGTTGTTGAACGTCGATGCCATCCTCGAAGGGAACTTTCAAAAGTCGGGTAATCGATTGCGGCTCACGGCGCAGCTGCTGGATGCTGAAAGCGGAAAAACTCTCTGGGCCGAAAGTTTCAATACCGATATCGACGACATTTTCGAGGTCCAGGACCGCATCGCCGAACGGATCGTAAATGCTTTCAGCCAGCAGTACTCTCCCGACACGCGTGATGAGCTGACCAAGCGTTACACAGAAAACAAAACCGCCTATCAGGAATATCTAAAGGGTCGATCCAATTTTTCAAAACGCACGGCCGACGGTTTGAAGAAAGCGCTCCGAAATTTCGAAACGGCGATCGAGATCGATCCTTTATACGCTCTGGCATATGCCGGAATGGCCGAGGTGTACCAGCTGCTTCCGCTTTCCGACGAGCTGGAACCTCGGGTGGCTTTTCCGAAAGCAAAGGCGGCAGTTTTACGCGCACTCGAAATAGATGACTCGTTAGCGGAAGCCCACGTCTCGCTTGGAATTGTCCTGATGGATTTCGAATGGAATTGGCGCGGCGCGGAACTGTCGTTGCAAAAAGCGATCCGGCTAAACCCGAACTATGCGGCGGCCCACCAGGTTTACGGAACGCTTCTGCTGAGGCTTGGTCGGATCGGAGACGCGATCGTCGAACTGGAAAAAGCAAAGACACTCGATCCGCTGTCGCCGGCGATCAATACCTGGATGGCCGAGGCATTCGCTCTTTTGGGCGAGCACGAGGCCGCGATCCGAATTCACAAGGAGACGATCAGGTTCGCACCGGAATACGTGTTCGCCTACTACTTTCTTGTGCAGTCGTTTGTGATCACCGGTCGACTTGACGAGGCCGCGAAAGCCGCTGAAACGGCCGTCTTGTTGTCGGACGATATGTCGCTTACGCGTTCTGCGTCGATATTTTTACAAGCACATATCGGTGAACGCGAAGGAGCGCGTAACGAACTGAACAGGCTGATCGCGAAAAGGAAGGAAAAGTACGTCAGCGCGGTAAACATTGCGAGTGGTTTTGCGGTCCTTGGTGAAAGGGACGAAGCGTTGAGGTGGCTTGAGCTCGCCGTCGTCGAACGCGATTCGAATCTGACGTGGCTGAATGTCGATCGCGAATTCGCCTTCCTTCGCGACGATCCGAGCGTCCGGTCCATTTTGCGAACAGTAGACCTCCCCGACGCGTTGCGGTCCGCGACGGAAGGCGCGACGGATCGAAGGCCTCCAGTTCTGCGACCCGAAATCGCAGACTCCAATGGAGAGCCAACACGAAAGAGGAAAAGATGGATGCCTCTGGTGCTCGCTGGAGCGGCCGGGCTGGCGATCGCGCTTGCCGTAGGGTATCCGGGTTATCACTATCTGCATCTGTTTCCCTTTTTCGGCACGGCGGATTCCAAGGCCGAAAAAAATACTTTGATCCGGCTGACCGACTCCCCG
The DNA here is from genome assembly GCA_963772405.1 of uncultured Acidobacteriota bacterium. Classification (GTDB taxonomy): domain Bacteria; phylum Acidobacteriota; class Blastocatellia; order Pyrinomonadales; family Pyrinomonadaceae; genus OLB17. The sequence continues at coordinate 335,878 of CAVYWT010000001.1, forward strand.
TTCGATGACGCCTACCCCACTTTTACACATGACGGACTGATCCGTTTTTCCCGCTTTCTGGATAAGCAGACGCTGGCAACTTACGTCATGAATTTGGACGGAACCGACGTCCGAGAACAATCGGAGATCCCGGGCCTCACGAGCGGCGTGTTCTCGCCCGACGGAACGAAGGTCTTTTATCATAAGCAGCCCGGCGACTTTAACTTCTACCTTGCTAATACCGACGGCTCGGACGAGCGAGTCATGCCTTTCCGACCCGGTAATTGTCAGTGGTCGCGGGATTCAAAACGGCTCGTCTATCAGGCGAGCTCACGCGACGATTCGGTTGCGAACAACTCCGACATTTTTATCTTCACGACCGAGGATGGAACCATCCTGCCCGTTGTCGAAAGCCAGTTCTTCGATGCCGATCCCTCGTTCTCTCCGGATGGAAAAAGCATAGTGTACGTCAGCGACGTAGAGGGCAATTTCGAGATCTATTCGAAAGTGATCGCGACGGGCGAAACAAAGCGTCTCACAAACAATCCGGGGCACGATTCGTTTCCCACATACTCGCCTGACGGCACGCAGATAATTTTTAATTCCGATCTCGAAAAGGAGAATACCGACGTCTACCTGATGAATGCCGATGGGTCGAATGTACGAAAGATAACTGACGGTCCCGGTTGGGATGCCGCTCCGCCGAATTGCTGGTCGGCTGACGGAACTCAGGTGTTGCTGCTTAGCGATAGGGGCGGTAAAGAAAACGTTTACTTGATGAACATCGAGCCCTACGCTCCAAAGCTCGTGACTTCTACTATCGAAGGCGATGAGCCGCTGACCCCATCGTACTCGCCGGGCGGCGATCAAATCGGATACATATCATCGAACGAGATCCGGATATTCGATACGGGATCGCGAACGGACAAATTCGTTTACCGGATATCGGGGGGCGGGAGTCTTTCGTTCTCGCCGGACGGCAGCAAGCTATTGTTTGTAAATCGAATCGATGACAACACCGAGATCTGTTCGGTAAATATCGATGGCTCGGGCTTTGTCAACATAACGCAGAACCCGTCAAGAGATCTATCACCGAGATATTCGCCGGACGGTACGAAGATCGCCTTTTCGGCAAATCGCGCGTCCGGAACAGTCACCTTTGAGATATACGTCATGAATTCTGACGGTTCGAGTCCGCAGTTGATCTACGGCGATCGCGCAATGTCCGTCGGTCCGACGTGGTCACCCGACGGACAGAGTATTGTCTTCTCGAACGATAAGGAAGAAGGACGCGTCGGGAACTTCGAACTGTTTTCAATAAGAGTGGATGGTGGGACGCCGACTCGGCTGACTACTCGCCCAAGGTATGACGTGGACGCGACGTTCTCCCCGGACGGGAGCCGGATCGCGTTCGCGAGTAACGCTGATGGAAACCCGGAGATCTATGTGATGAATGCAGATGGCGAGCGCTTTACTGCGTTTGACCCGCGATCCCGGGCGGGACGTGTCGCCGCACTGGTCGCCGGACGGGAAGAAGCTGATGTTCACGAGTGATCGGACGGGGCGGTACCAGATCTACGAGATCGTTCTATAGGCTGAAAGTCGGTCCGGCATCAATGCAGGTGTTCGAATCAACGCGAAAACTACGTTCGTATCGAAAGCCGCCGGCTGATTGGAGCCCGACGGCTTTCTTATGTTTAAGCGGGGTTACTAAATCGTGGGAAACCTACCGCAAACAAACCTTCAAACCTCAACTGTAACGCGGAGGAACGTTGCGGGAATCGAAGTGGCTCCGTTATTGCTTTGGTTTTGGCTTGCGAAGAGATCTTCGAGCTCCGTCTGCAGTTTCGCCGCCTCACCGTTTTTTTCCGCGGCCTCGAATGCGTTCATCGTCGGTCCGTAAAAGTCTCGGAACGCGGCGACGAAATCCGATGGAGGTACGGGTAAATTGAATGTGAACGTCTCGCACGCAAACGATATCTTGTCTGCCGGAACCCCGGCGGAAACAAAGCGTTCCTTCACGTTGTCTTCAACGCCCCATGTCATCGGACTGACAAATCCTTCGGGCGGCGGGGGCGTGTAAGCGGAACTGATCTTTAGGATCTGCGCGACGAGCGTCGGATCACCGGGTATCCAGTTTCCCATGATCACTCGTCCGCCGGGCCGCGTAACCCGGACCATTTCTTTCGCCACATCAAAAGGCTTCGGCGCAAACATCGCCCCGAAGATCGATACGACGAGATCGAAGGAATCGTCCGCGAGCCCGTTCAGATCGCTCGCATCGCCTTCCTGAAATTTGATGTTCGTCAGGCCCTCAGCTTCGGCACGTTTGTTCCCGGCCTCAACGAGATTTTGTGCGATGTCGACGCCCAGTACATCGGCCCCGCGGCGTGCTTCGGGCAGTGCAGTCGTGCCGTCACCACATCCGAGATCGAGAACACTTCATACCCTTCGCGGATCCCGAACGATGTCGACGAGGGCGTCTCCACTCTCGCGCATAGCTTCCGCTATACGCGTGAAATCGCCTTTTTCCCACAGTGCTTTATTTGGATTCATACCAGCTCCTTAATTGTTAATATTCGATTTTGAAATTTTACGAACAAGTCGGGAAAAAGGCTAGTCCTCGACGAGCAGGAAGTGAAACCAGCAAGCATATTCCGTCTCGACGAGCGGCGGATCGCTGTCAAATATCGGCGGTCGGAGAGCCGCTCTTTCGGTGGAGGTTACGTCCCGTCACATACTTTTTTTGTTTATTTCTTGCGTCGAACACCGAACCCAGCGTACACTTAGGTTCATACGCACTAATCATTTCTAACCGCAACGGCACGAAAAACTGCCGAAAAATAGGAGGACTCTATGAAGACCTCGGATTAGTGTGTTTACTTTATTTCTCTTTACTTCTCGCGGAGGCGCCCAGGTGCACAAGTGACCATCGCACCGGGTTCCGAGCGGACGCTGACCCAGTCTGCCGCCGACGGCGGATCCGCCGACACCAACGGCAACGTTTCATTCTCCCTCTTCTCAGACTTCAACACGGCCACAAAAACGATGAGGGCCGAGGCATCGGGGGGCCTCTCGATCGGGACCGGGCTGGCCCGCTCGCAGATCTTCTACGATTTCGATGTCGGTGCGACGCCCGGCACAGAGAACCGCACGGTCGGCGCCTGGATAACCTACTCGGTCGACTGGCAGGGTTTTCAGTTGATACTTGCCTCACTGGGCACGAACGCATCGGTGAATGTCGATATTATTCTTCGGGATGTGACGGCCAGCAGCAACATTCACATCGAATCGATCCATGCGCTCGGATCTGAAGACGCACAGTTATAAGTTCATCAACGTCGGTTTCGACTTCAACGATTCGGGTATCAGGATCAATACTTTTCCCGCGGTATTGAAGCGCGGCCACACCTACCGGCTCACGGTTCGATTGACTACGACACTCTTCGTGATCCTTCCGTCAAGTACGCCGAGCACATCTGATTACATGGGCGTCTTCAGCGGGGGAGACAACGGCCGCGTGGAGTTGAATTCGCTGTTTGTTAAAGTCGGTCTCGACGAAAGGGAAGTGCTGGAGCGGCTCGACAGTATCGAGAACCATCGTCACATATATCTGACCGGCAGAGGCGAGGGTCACAACAATACGGAAGCGGCATCGTCGCCGCCGATAACCAGTAAGTCGTCCGTGCGGACAAAGGGGGATGATGAAGATTCGGATTTGGAACCGGAGAGTGCTGAAAAACCAGGACCTCGATAATGCGGAACTAACTCGTGTGATCACGCCGCTCACCGCGTGGTCACACGATTTCATGGTGGACTGAACATCAAAAGATAGGCGGTCCAATCAAGGGCGGAGCCCTCATCAGTAAGTCACGACCGAATCGGTCTCGACGCCAAATCCAAAGGCGGAAAAGCCGGCGGTGCTGCCGAGGACCCAAAAAACACTTTGCGGTGACCCGGGTCGGTAAACCGCGAAGTCGGATTTGCCATCGCCATCGTAGTCTGCCGGCACGGGCACGTCGCCGTTTGCACCCCAGTGAGCGACGTTGAGGATCGAATCGAAACTTCGAAGCCACCACCAATCGCCCGTAGAGGGCCGAAAAATCGCGATGTCACCCTTATTATCGCCATCGAAATCAGCCGCGACCCAGCGGTCGCCGCCTGTTCCAAAGCGCAACATGTACTCTCCGCCGTCGGCGACGTTCTGAACGGTCGTCTCGCCCGTTCCTGGACCTGTGGAGACTACATCCGCGGCGCTACTACCGGTAATGTCACCCACGCGCACCTGAAACCAGGTCATCGAAACCGAACTAATCGAGCCGTTTGAGCTTTTCTTGTAAGTAAGATTGCCGACGGCGTGCCACATAAAAACACCGAAATCCGTTTTACCATCGCCGTCGTAATCTTCGTTCGCGATGGCCATAGAGCCAATTACTGGAAAGGCTGCAACATCTGCCACACCCACCGATCCCGTCGAGGAAGCCAGGTAGTATGTCGTGAAGATCCAGGGACTGCCCGATGAGTCGGAAAGGCGCGTAACTGCAACATCGGTCCGGCCGTCGCCATCGTAGTCCCCGGCCGTGACCGTGTCGGTCGGCAGTCCCCACGCGAGAGCTCCGAACCCCGCGGTCGAGCACCACAGATACCAGATCTTTTGCCCGTTTTCGTTCCGCGTAACGGCGTAGTCGGCCCGCCCATCTCCGTCGAAATCATTTACCCGATCGAACATCGACTGTCCGGACGCGGTCAGAGACGAGATGAACAAAAAGAAGATCGGAAGTAGCAGGCTTTTCATACGCATCAATGTAACACACCGGGTCAAGCGGGGAAGCGCCGGATCAGGAACGAAGACCGAGCGTCAATTCATCGACTGGGGCATTCGTCACTCACCGTTCAGACTTCGCCATTATTACAAGCGCTTCTCCATAACAATAAAGTTGTACGGCATGCGGGCGGTCGGAACCTGTTCGACATCTTCGACGCCGGTGACTCGATATCCAAACTTCTCGTAAAAGGGCGGAAGTTCGGTACGGTGATTTAGCACGCGGATCCGCATGACGGAGCATCCCGCATCGCGGCAAGACTCTTCGGCTTGTTCGATCAAAATTCTGCCGAGCCCCCGTCCCTGATAACCCGGATCGATCGACAACAGCCCGAAGTAACCCGAGTCACCTCGTAACTCAACATAATTGCATCCAGCCATGGTCGTGCCGTCCTCGGCGAGAATGAACGTCCCTTTCTTAAAATGCTCGAGAGTCTCCGCGAGGTCGATCCGTTCAGTCGTGAAAAACGGCTTCTCAACAGCGAAGGCGTTATTGATCAGAACCACGAGCCCCTCGGCATCCGATTCTTCCGCGGTTCGGTAGGTGAATTCAGCACTCGACATGGCGATGATTAGAGCACACCGGTCTCGGCGATGAAAAGCGGGAAGAGTCGACGAGAGGGAAATTCTCCAGCGTCTCGAGGGATTTGAGAATCATCGACACACATACCTGACAGGCAGAGGCGTCGGCCACAACAATGTCGAGGCGACCTCTTCGGCTCCTGTACTCATCAAGCCGACGAGCCTGAAAATTTTTCCGCAGACTCTGCTTGAGGATGATGATGCCGCCGATGATCGAACCTGAGGCCGTTCAGACCGGAAAGCCGATATTCAAGGAGCCCTTGTCGCGTTAGCGACTAACGACTTTAGCCGTGGGCAGAGCGAAGCGACGCCCACGGTCAAACGAGATGAAATCTGCGTCGCGTAGTGACGCACGAATTGGTGAATGATTCGACCGTCGCTGACGCGTCGGGATTGATGGGACGGTTATACCGTGGGCATCGCTTCGCTCACCCACGGCTAAACTCGAATCGTCGCTCCGTGAAGAAATCCCAAATCCCAAATCCCAAATCCCAAATCCGAAATCTTACCCGAAACGGGCGCTTCATCAAATCAAAAAGCCCGCCGTGATGAACTATTTTCCCTTGGACCCGACGTTTGCAATGCTGAATGGGATACTATTCTAGGCTGCATATCAGAGTTCGAAGACAGGGAGCCGGTAATGGAGTCAACCGAAGGCATTGAGGCGGCATGGATCTCTGCTTCGCTTGTCCGATAAGTTTTATCAAGAGGTGCGAGAGGCAAGCAGGAACAAATGGAACAGTACCTACAGAATTTTCTGCACAATGTTAAAACGTCGGTCAGCGAACAATTCACCGCGTTCAGCAGATCGATCCCGGATATTTTGCTGGCAGTCGTCATTGTTGCCGTAGGCGTTCTTATCGCAAAAAAGATCGGACAGCTTTCGCGACGTGCGATCGTCACACGCACCGACGACCTCATCACCATAAATTTTCTGACAAAGGCGGTAAAGATCATCCTTTCCGCTATTTTTGTCATGTACGCTCTGAAGATCGCGGGCCTCGATTCGATCGCGACCGGCATTCTTACCGCGGCCGGTGCATCGGCGGTCATCATCGGATTCGCTTTCAAAGACATCGGCGAAAACTTTATCTCGGGAATAATTCTCTCGTTCAACCGCCCGTTCAACGTCAATGAGACGGTTAGCATCGGCGAGGTATTCGGCAAGGTAAAGGACATCCAGTTTCGATACACCAAGCTCCGGACCTTCGACGGTAAGGACGTCTACATTCCAAACAGCGATGTAATCAAGAAGCCGGTCTTTAATTTCACCGAGGACGGATGGATCAGGTTCGATTTTATCGTTGGAATAGCATATGAAAACGAGATCGGAGCGGCCGAAAAACTTATTCTCGATGTGCTCACCGAGACCGACGCCGCCTATGCGGACGACGATCATCCGCACTTTGTTGCGGTGGACGAGCTTGGCGTCAGCACCGTGAATCTGAAGGTTCATTTCTGGGTCAGGACGATGGAGTACGGCATGGAAGCCCTTCTGAAAAAAGGCGAAGTGATCACAAATGTGAAAAATGCTTTGCTCGAGAATGGATTCGGCCTGCCTGCGAACATTGTTGAAATGAAACTTTACGAAACGCAAGATGAGATTCCGGTGCGGGTGAGACGGGATACCGAGAAGGAGTAACCTGCCCTGATCACCGGCATTTAGCGGATCTCGTTGTCGAGCCGTTCTGGTTCCGGCTCAGAATTCGAATCTTCACGCGGCCGTATACGCATCTGCAATGACCTCTTCCAGCACTTTCACGTCGACATCCGAAAGCCGTTTTATGTAGAGGCAGCTCACGCTGGTGGAATGCTTGCCGAGTTTTTCGAATAGCTTCTTTTGTTTGTCTGTGCCCGTTATCACGTAAAGGGTCAGGTTCTGCTTTCGCGGCGAGAAACCGACCACCGGCCAATCAAGCTCGCGGCCGTCTGGATATTTGAGCTTCATCTTCCCGAACCCGATTATCGCCGTTCCCCACATTATTGGCCGTTCGCCCGTGAGCCGCGTAAACATCTCGAGTACGCGTAAGCCGTCCTCACGACGTTCCTTGTTCTCGACGGAGTTTAGAAAATCTTCGACGCTCGCATCTGTCTCGCGCGTCTTTGGTTCGTATGTTGCCATCTCGGAAGTTTATGTACTGGCCGCGGGCCTTTGCGCATCGAGTCCATTTCGATGCTTCAAACAGTCTCCTGAAGGCGCCGGCTAAACTCGATTCGTCGCTCCGCGACGCAATCCAAAATCTCAAACCTAGATATCAAATTTCAAATTTCAAATTTCAAATTTCAAATCTCAAATCCAAAATCGAGATGGCTTCGCCGCCGAGCCCAGGTCGCGTAGCGACTACCGAATTTAGCCGTGGCCTTCAGGCCACGGTCAATCAAGATGAAACCGCGTCGCGTAGCGACGTACGAATCGATCAATGATCAACCGTCGCTGACGCGACGGGTTCGATGTGACGGGTAAGCCGTGGCCTGAAGGCCACGGCTAAACTCGATTCGTCGCTCTGCGACGCAATCCCAAATCCCAAATCCCAAATCCCAAATCCCAAATCCCAAATCCCAAATCCCAAATCCCAAATCCCAAATCCGACGTTATTTCACCGCGGAGCAGTCGATGTACTTTACTTCGCGGATGCCGGTGAGATATGGCGCTCCGTAAGTGCCGCCCCCACCGTAGTCCTCGATCATTTCCAAAAATCCAAGCTGACACGAATTATCTTTCGGGTCTTTGTAAATGATGTAGATAGCCGACGTCATCCTACGATATCGGGGAATCCCAAGCTCGTTTTTCTCCACTGCCCAAACAGGTCCACTGATCGGATAGATCATGTGTTTGAGATAGGTCAGATTCCATTTGCCGATATAAGTCTTGATCATCGGGACGAGTCTTGCCGGAGTTAATTTCGCCTCAGGCGGAACTGCACCTCTTGCCCACCAGCTCGGCATTGCGTGGAACATCTCCCGACGGTTCTTCGCGGCAACGGCGCTTTCAGAGGCCTTCTTTGAATTCGCGACTAAAGTTTGTCCGTCGCTGCCGCTGAACTGAAAGGCGAATGCTGCCGACGCCGTCGGATACTTTTCTCTTTCGCCCGTCGGTTTGCCCCAGTCGTCGAACGACTTGCCGAACAACGTCACGTCGATGGTATAGGTCCCGCTTTGGGGAAACGTGCTTCTTGCAGAATCCGCGTCATACCATTTCGAGTAAACACTCCGGCCATGATTGTAATACTGCAGCTCATCTGCGATCGCGCTGCCGAGGGTCGTGACCTTTGAAGGATCGGGCAGCACGTCAAAGTTCCAGTAGGTTTTCTGAGCGTCCTCTTTTGTCACGAGCACGTAGCTATTCCCGGACCAGTTGTCCCACGGTTTCTCGCCGGGCTTCCAGATCTGCACATCGTAATTGATGTAATAGAACTTAGCATCGGCCAGATTCTTAAATCCGAACGCGTCATACATTGTCCTGCCGCCCAGATCGAGCCGGCCGTATATGTACTCCGAAGATGCGAAGCTTGTCTTCGGGTTCGAGCCGTCCGGATTGTTAGAGAAAGTTACTCTCGCACCCGGGATCGGCATTCCGCGGACGTTGCTGCCGCGGTCCGGCGAAGACGAGTCGGAATTCGAATTCGTAGTCACCGGATTGTTGTCCGTGTCGTTCGGCGTCGGGCGGGCGTCCGGCTTCGGGATCTTCGGGATCTTTATTTTCGGCATCGTGAACTGGCCCATTGCCGGCTCGGTGAGAAATGAGGTGATCGCGATAGCCGCGATCAGGATAAGCGACGACGATTTAGTCATGAATGTTCTCCTCAAAAGTATAAGTGTGGTGGTCAGGCGGGAAATATTTTAGCCTAATTTGAGGAATTTGGGGTAGAGATGTTTTTGATAAAGCTGCGCCTGCAAACTTTAATGTCCTGTCCCGCCGAAGGGAAAACCGGCAATGCAGGAGGCGGTTATCTTCATATTTACCCCACTTTAAATCGTTTTAGAGAATGAGATATCTACGCCGTGCCCCAATAGAAGTAATAAAAAGAGGCCGCCCGGCAGACAGCCTCTTTCGAAACAACACGAAAAGAAGCCCGCTTCGGCGGGTGCGGATCCCGGCTAGCTTCGCGTGGCCTTGAGCACCGCGCCAGAACCTTTACTTCATCTCGGTCGCGGCCATTTGCTTAACAGCCTTGTTGGCGGCGGCGGGTGTGATCTCCGCACCCTTGGCGTCGACGTAATGCAGGTCAAAGGCCGCGTCCGAATAGACGAAGATCTGGCACGTTTGAACGCAATGAAATTGGTGAATGTGCTTTGAGGGAAACTCGGCATAACCGCCCGAGCGGAATGTCAACGACTTTTGGCCTTTGATATCGATGCGTGCGACCCCGCTAACGATCATCACGTGCTCGGTCGGCGTGTGCCAGTGCCACGGGATCGTGCAGCCGGTGGCGATCGTGGCGGATATCACGGATGAGCCTTGTGACGGATCACCACTCACCACGGCTCCGCGAACACACGTCGGCAAAGGCGGTATCGTCGTTCGCTTCATATCCGATACGTTGCTGCCATGAGCCATATTCTGTGCGCTCGCACTCGCGGCGATCAGCAGGATCGATCCGATTGTGAACAGTAAATTCGCTCTGATCTTCATTTGCTTACACTCCTGTTTTTGTTTTGATTAGTGTCAAGTAATTTCGCGCGTGCGAAATCTATCAGTTCTTGAAGACCCGCGGCAAACAAAGACCGCCGAAATGAAGGTGCTGACAAGAGGACTGGACCTGGCCCAAAGACCACTTCGCGGGCATCTATCTGAGTATCGGTTGCCACCCACACCTCGATCTCATCCAAAGCGCCGCCGCCAACGGCACCTGCTTCGGCCAACCGGTCGGCCCGGTCCTCGGCACGTCCGTCTACGTCAAGGACGGCTCCGCGTGGAAGCTGGCATTTACGATGAACATGCCGGCGTCTCGATTTTGGATTATGGACCTCACGAAACGCTCAAGGGCCGACCGCTTTTTTCAGTTGTTCGATCATCTTGTCGGCGGTTTTGGCGTAATCTTTTTCATACTTCGCCAGCAGTTCTTTGCGGGACGTGTCCTTGCCCTTGGCCTGCTTGTCCCAGAGGACCGAGAGCGTCGAGAAGGGCGGCAGCTGCAAGCCGACGGCGTTGAAGAAGTTTGCGAGCGACGCGATGACACTCTGAGCTCCGTCCGAGTCGCCCGTGATGACGATGCCTGCGGCCTTGTCTTCGAGGCCCGATGGTTTGCCCTTCATTATCTGGTCGTGAAGTTCGTCGAGACGTTCGACCACGCGCTGCATCAGCGAGGACATATTGTTCCACCAGATCGGCGTAGCAAAGATGACGATGTCCGCCGCGAGGATCTTATCAAGTACTCCAGGCCATTCGTCTTTTTCGCCCATATCCGTGTAAGTGCCCGGCGGCATGTGCATCTTTACAAGACGAACGATCTCGACATCGATCCCGGCCCCGCTCATCTTATCTCCCAGAAACTCCGACAAGGTAAGCGTATTCGAATGTCCCTCTTTCTTAAGGGTCGCCAGCAGTATTACGGCTTTCATAAATTCGAGACTAGCACGCGTCTGTGTTTTATTCGACAAGCTTTTTCTTCGATGGGGCACGAATAGACTTCGATTTCGGATCGGGATGCTTGATCGGGTATTGCAGATCGAGCGTATCTGTTTCGTGTGATGTTGTGTGACGTCGCTGGCCAGCTCTTCGACTATCAATGGACGGTCTTCCTCTGGGACCGACATGCGCCTACTCGCTACTTGAAGATAGCTTTGACAGGGATGAAGGTAACGAAGGGGATCTCTAAAACCAATATCCCTTTCATCCCTCCCATCCCTGTCAAGAACTTCTTTCTGACACTGTGGTTACGCTTCTACGTTACAGATAACATTCTCATTGAGTCACCAATACCGGCTGCCACGAAACTTTCTTCTCGAGTTCTTTGATCGCGGCAAGCATCGCCGATGTCTCGATGGAATTCCTTCCCATATGACCGGTGACGATCGTCTTTTCACCGCCGTTATACGTGACCGTCAATATCTTTCTTATCGGCAGGGAAGTTATGTCTCGCGAGTCGGTTTCGTTTACGAAATCGTTGTCGGCTAGGACCTTTGCCAGAGCTGCGAAGTCGGAACTGTCGACAGCCGCGGTGAAGCTCTCATTCTTTGGTGCTTGTTTCACACCATTGACCGTCGACTCACTCGCAGTCACCTTTGTCGCCGTGCCATCCGAGGAGAATGTCACGGTGCTTGACGATGAAGAATAATTCGTCGTGTTGATATTACTGAGATACGCCGCCGGGCTCATCGCCGAACGATTAGACATCGACGACTCGAGATAGCTCACCTTTGTAATATCCGCAGCCGCAACAGGGTTCACGCCTTTCGGACGAGCAATCGGTGCGTCGGGACTCCGACCGGCGCCGTCTGAGCCATCAACCCGCGCCGGCTTTGCCGGTTGCCGCAGATAAAGAAAGCCAAGGAACCCCCCGATCAAGACGACCGCCACAACTAACGCCGTCAATCCTACTGCCAATATTATTTTCGAATTCGAGTCCGACATAATGCGAGCATTATAAACCACAGTCGTCTGCCGCAAGATGCAATCGCCCGCGCGTAAGCAAAGGCGATACGCTCAAGGTGGGGTAATCACAGCGGCCGACGTGCTCAATGTTGAGCATATCGCCCTTGCTCACGCGCGGGCTTTTGCACGTGCTGCGAGTGCCTAATACAACACCAACTCTGTGAAGATCCCCGGCTGGCCCGGGAGACGATTCTTGCGGCTGTGCCGCCCGATGAGCGGTGAGCCTGTGGCTCACCGTGACGCTCCCCTAAATCTAACGAGGCTCGGCCTCGAATCGGAGGCTCAGCCTCGGGAAGTATTTAATGGCTCTCACTCGGATGTCTCAAGCGATAAGAGCGGGCGGCCGCCTATCGTTCTAACGGGGTGGTTTACCCGGCACAAACCATCCTCCGCGGCGTTGTCGAAATTTACCGTCCGTTTGAGATTCCGACCTTCTAATAGATCGCCGTCATATGTGCTCGAGTTGATGTCCGCAACGACTGCTCGTATGATTGGGCCAATATGATCGGACGGCGAGAATTCTGTTTCGGGACACTGGCGTTTTTCGCGGCGGCGTTGACGGGTTGTAAGGAGCACGTGCCGGTGCTGAAAATACCGGAAGATGCGGATGAGTGTTTTGACCTGTTCCGCTTCTTCACCGACCCGGCGTTTGGGCTCGAACAGGCTAGAAACGGCCTCGGCGTAAACGGAGAACCACGCATTCAGGACTTGAAGATTCGCAAGCTTTACACCTTCGAGGATCAGCCCGGGATTCTGAAAAGCATCGACTTTCAGACCGGGCCTGACGGTCAGCCCGACGCGAACATGTTGGACGCGATCTACATCGACTACAGTACCCCGATCAATGTCTCACTCCGACGGCTCGAGAGCCTGCTCGGCCAACCCAACCGCTACGACGAAAAGATAGCGGCGCAGATCGCGATGTTTACGAACCTGAAGCCCGGTCAGAAAGAGAAGGAACGCTCGTCATACGGTTTCTATCCCGAACAACCGATCGCACCCGGCCATCTGAAGGGCGATCTGCTGTTCTCGTGCGACGCGACCTCATGGGATACGAAGAGCGTCGACTCTCTACGGTATCAAAGGTGGTTGAATGTGTGAGCGATATTGTGAAGCGTAAATCGTGAATAGTGAATCGTTAACCGTTAGTCATGAGTCCGTACGATATAGATTACAGACGAGAGAGCTTTCCTGAATGCTCACTATTTACGATTCACTATTTACCATTCACTATTTACGATTCACTGAACCCCCAGACATGAACACAATCTGCAAGATCAGCATCGGCGTGCTAATTGTTATCGCTCTTATCTCGGCAGTCGGATGCCAGAGACGATCATCAACCGAGCCACCGCAGCAGTTTGATCCGCCACCCGGCATTTTCCCATCGAAGGTCGGTAAGCTGGCGCCCGAGGAGAAGTACATGCCCAAGTGCATACGCGACGACGCGATCAAATGCGCGGGTGCCTACGCCGACCGCACGGGTGACGCCGATCTTACTCGTATCTACTACTCCGTGGATATATTTGATACGCCCGATCAGGCCGTTGCCAGGCTCGAAGAGTTGGGTAGCGAGAGAGTAATTTACGAAGATCAATTCGTCTGGGAAGAGCGTCCGAACAATGCCGGAAAGTTATTGGTCAGGTCAGGCTTTCGCCGCACCGAGGATGGCATGACGATCGGATCCTGCACCGTCGCGTTCACAAAGGAATCAAGGCTGTTTAATATCTCAAGCAGTTGGGATTGCGAGTCGGCAAAGGGATTTCTTGAAGATCTGACGGCTATTATCGACTGAACTGCGCGCCTGGTCCGCGTCACGCCGAACCGATCGCCTCGGTCGCCCTTTATGTTGGCGAGACGGCTCTTCGTTCGTGTCTTCTTTCTTGTTCGTGTGAGTTCGTGTGGGTTAGCGGTTCCAGTCTTCTAACCCACACCTCTCGACACCCAGCGCCGAATCTCGAGGTCGATATTGCGGCTGTGCCGCCCGATGAGCGGTGAGCCTTTGGCTCACCGGCGATACTCTGATCGTTCTTCGCGGCTCTGCCGCCGAGCCCTGGTCGCGTTAGCGACAAAACGCATTTAGCCGTGGCCTTCAGGCCACGGTAAGAAGAGATGATGACCGCGTCGCGTAGCGACGCACGGATTGAAAATGATTCGACCGTCGCTGACGCGACGGAATCGATGTGACGGATGAACCGTGGCCTGAAGGCCACGGCTAAACTCGATTCGTCGCTCCGCGACTCAATCCCAAAAACCCACAACCCAATCGCAAATCCCAAATCCCACCTTTGATGGTTCTTCAACCTAGCTGTGGGCGTCTGAGGTGCCAGTCGGTTTTGCTTTGATAAGCTCGGGCGAGAGCGACAACCCGCGCGTCGGAATGTGGCGGACCGCCGATCAGCAGCCCGATCGGCAAACCCGATTGCGAGAATTCGCATGGGATAGAGATCGAAGGCAAACCGCCGATGCTGAAAGAGAATGTGCAGGCGTTCAGCGCAAAAGGATCTGTCGCGTCCTCGATCCTGAGCGGTAATCCGGGCAAGGTCGGAACGATGACGAGGTCGACGTCGCTAAAAGCCTTGGCGATGTTTGCACGGTGAGCTGTGAGCTCGCGTTTGAGCTCGGCATATCGTTCGGGCGTGATCTGATCTGATCCCGATGCTGTCGGTCTGTAGATTCCGGAATTCTCAACAAGGCGGTCCGCCTCAAATCCTACATATTCCGCGTCAATGATGCTCCCCAGATGTTCGGGAGCGGGAAGTGTCGCTTCGGTAACACTTGCAACACACGAGCGTATGACATCGACAGCCGCCTTAAATACCTGATCGACCTCGGGCTCAACCGGCACATCACAGGTCGGTGTTTCTCCGCGGAGGATGCCGACCCGCAGCTTTGACATATCCGCACTGCTAGCATTCGCAAAATTGTTCGCTACCGAATGCCGAGTCATTGCAGCGAGCATGAGCGCGTCGTCCTCTGCAGTCCGGCACATCGGCCCGACATGATCGAACGAACGCGAAATATAAATGATGCCCGTTGTGCTGACTACATCGTACGTCGGCTTGAAGCCGGAAATGCCGCAGCAAGCGGCCGGGATCCGGACCGACCCGCCCGTGTCCGTGCCGACCGAGCCGAGACAAAATCCGGCGGCTATCGCAGCACCATTTCCGCCCGACGAACCGCCGGCGATATAGTCCGTGTTCCACGGATTTCGGACCGCTCCAAAATGACTTATCGCCGACGTCGTGCCCTGGGCAAATTCATGCATGTTCAATTTACCGATGACTATCGCACCCGCGGCTTTGAGTCTCGTTATCACTTCCGCATCCACAGCCGGCACACGGTCCGCAAACACAGCACTCGCCGCGGTGGTTCTGATGCCCGCCGTGTTGATGTTGTCCTTTATCGCGATAGGTATCCCGTGAAGAGGGCCGCGCCAGTTTCCGTTCGCTATCTCGGCCTCAGCCACCCGCGCTTGCTCGAGGGCGCTTTCGTGCAGAACCGTAATGAATGCATTGATTCGAGGATTGAACCGGTCGATCCGGTCGAGGCAAGCATTGACGAGTAAAACAGGTGATATCCGGCGCGACTGCAGCTGCAACGCCGCATCGGCCAGAGTAAGATTCATCACCTCGTCGTACCCGACCCGTGGTGGCTTTGGCGGTGAACATCCGACTCCTGACAACATCAACGCCGAGCCCGCAGATATTCCCGCCAGAAATCGTCGCCGGCTAACATGTCCATTCTCAAACGCCTTGTCAGTCATAGATATCGGAAACGATCCGAATTGAATCCACACTATCTTACTCGAAGTCCGTGATGGCCAGGTTGTTCGATCGCGGAGTACGCTAAAAAATTGATGAGCCGGGTGAGGTTCCTCTTTTCGTGCTATTTAGTGTGTTTCGTGTAGTTCGTGGTTAAGCTCTTACGTAACCCTCAACATTCTCGTCGATATCTGAGCCCGTGGTGTTCATCTTACCGCCTGCCACGAAACTTTCTTCTCGAGTTCTTTGATCGCGGCAAGCATCGCCGATGTTTCGATAGAATTCCTTCCCATATGACCGCGAATTCTAGTAACGGTTTGAGAGACTGACATTATTCCCGTCAAAAATAGAGGTTATATCAAATGAAAAATCAGAATTCTATCCGCATTTTTTCTGAGGTTTGCGTTCTGCAGCGCCCGTTTTCCGCACAGACGCCGGACTCTATTTCTTTCGGCGGAGGCGTTGGTAAACTTGTTTCCGATCCTCGATCATAACAATGCGAACCTCCTTCTTCACATCGTTTATTTCGTACACGATCCGGTAATTGCCGACTCTTAGCTTGTAGCCGTTGATGCCTGTAAGCTTTTCAGCTCCTTGCATGCGAGGGTTCTGTTCGAGTTGGACGAGATGTTCGATTACCTTGTCGTGCGGTTTTGCCGGAAGTTTTTCCAGTTCCTTAACGGCGGATTTTGTGAGTTCTATCCGGTAGGCCACCTATTTTTTCTTCGAACGCTTTGCCAGGTAACTGTCGAGCGAGACCGTGGTCTCTTTCCTTCTTTCGTGGATGACAACAGCATAACGCAGGTCCTCAGCGAGTTTCTTGTCCTTCATCAGTCTGCTGATAAATGCCTCACGCTCTTCCTGCTTCAGGGCTTTAAAGGCCGTCCAGAAAACTTCGGCTGTAGCTTGTGGTTGGGTCATGACGGGAAATTATAGCATCCGTCGATCTCGATTTCGCAGTATAGATCCAGGATAGTTACACAAATGGACTGAGGGTTGATGCATCGATCGCCAAACGGTCGAGAGCGGAATAACGGAGATTGCAAAATAACCGAAGGCAACTTAGCCGCGGATCTGCGCGGATGACGCCGATCAGAGCAATAACCAACTCCGCCCGTGTGCTGAATTAGATCCGCGTCATCCACGAAAAATGCGCAATTCTCACTTTGTATTAATGCTTCACGGGTTTCTCGTTAGCGGCGGAGCGTTTTGCATTTTCGTTCCATTATCCAAGAACGCGTCGGTATCTTTCACCCACGCGTGTATGGTCGGTTCGGCGATCGAAAGTGTGATCACCTTGGCCGGTTTCCGGACCGTGTAGATCAGCGCCGTGTATGCACCGATCGACGTTCCAACAAGATGAACACGCTTGATCTTCAGTGCGTCGATAAACGCCGCAAGATCCTTCGCCTCGACGTACGCCGCATGGCGATTACCGGTGACCGGATTGTTGTTCGGATAATTGTAACGCCGGCTGTACGAGATGACGCGGTAGTTCTTCGACAGATATCCCATAGCAAACTCCCACGCCCGATAATCCGCCTGCCCGCCATGCAAAAGTATCACCACCGGCCCACTGCTTCGCTCGATGTAAGTCAACTCAACCCCATTCGCGGTAACCGTCCTGGGCGTGTCTGTCTGTGCGAGAAGGGAAGTGGACGAAAGAAGCAAGATCAGTGAGGTGAAGATGAATCTCATGATGGGATCAGTTTACATCCATTTTGATCGAGCATCGTCTCGATGGAATTCCTTCCCATATGACCAGTGACGATGGTCTTTTCGCCGCCGTTGTATGTTATCGTCAGCACCTTTTTGATCGGCAACGAAGTGATGTCTCGCGAGTCAGGTTCATGTGCGAAATCCTTGTAGGCGCGGACCTGTGCCAGAGATGCGAAGTCCGAACTGTCGACCGTCACGGTGAACCTCTCATTCCTTGGCGCCGGCTTCACACCATTGACGGTCAACTCACTCGAAGTCTCCTTTGTCGCCGTGCCATCCGACGAGAACGTCACGGTGCTCGACGATAGAGAATTATTCGCCCCATCGATCTTGCTGAATGCGACCGGACTAGCCGCCGGGTGGCTCGACATCGACGACTCGAGATAGCTCACCTTTGCAATGTCTGCAGCCGCGACCGGATTAGCACCTCTAACACGAGGCTTCGGCGCATCGGACCGAGTCTGATCTGGGCCGCTGGTGGAGCCGCTGGTTGCCGCAGATAGAGAAACCCAAGGAACCCCCGATCAGCACAACCGCCACAACAAGCACCGCAATCCAACCGCCAATACTCTTTCGAATTCGAGTTCGACATTATCCGAGAATTGTAACCCCTACATGTCTTATTATAAAAAGTTCGCTGACGGCTGCATAGTCGTCGTGTGGTAGTATCGCACTGAAAAGCAATATGGCACCCAACTGGAAAAAATTTGAACGAGTGGTAGCGGCGATTCAGGCGATGCAGGAAAGTGGAGCGGTTGTGGCTTGGAACGAAGCTATTAATGGACGCCAATTCGACGTCCCGGTTCGGTTTAAGAAGGCAATTTACGAATTCCTAGTTGTCATCGAATGTAAGGATTATTCAACCGCAGTTTCAGCGGAGAAGCTGGATGCTCTTGTTACGAAAGCGAGAGACGCCCATGCCGATAAGGCGGTGATGGTTGCCGCAAATGGATTTCAGTCTGGAGCTAAGCAGGTTGCCGCACGACACAATGTAACAATTCTGAGTCTTTCGACTATTAATAAGACGCCAGAGGATTTAGCTAGTTCGATAACTCCAGTCCTCTATTTGAGTGGTCTGCACTGCCGAGTCCGATTCGCAACCTCCAGGAACGCTCCTTTTTCCCGACGATCCGCGTCATATCCGCTCCCTGATGAAGCATACCCAGATAGTCGGGCCGAATATCAATGAAACGCTTGCTCATTTCGTAGGAAGATACACGCGTGAAATTCAAAATGTCTCTACTCCTGATACACAAGTTTTTAGGATAGACCTTCCTGATGGAACGGTGATGACACATCCCAATTTTCCTAACCATCTGACGCCAATTCGAGCGATCCAAATTTCACACGCCGCTTATTACTGAAGCGGAACTGCTGAACCTTGACTATGTATCCAATGATCCACGCCTTTCCCCTGACCTCCTTAAAATAAAAGATGAGCTTTCAGGCAAAACGCATTTCGTAGACATCTCTGACCTTGCCCATGGATTTGACACCGTGATTGGAGGGAAACTTTTATCTAAATCCGAACCTTGGCAATTCGTATTTTGTTGATGCGATTGATGGGAACCTAGTCACTTATTACTTGGTTGAATGCCGTTCGTTTGGTGGACTGGTTCAAGCAAAGTACACTCAGGACATTAAATACTCAACACAGTTCGTCAAAATCGACGATGAAACGGAGATAAAAGAGCGCCTGACTGCGTTGTTGGTGGGTCTTAAACAGTCCGATTAGCTACTTCTGGCGGGAATTAAAAGCTCGCGAATCAAAAAAACGATCCCCGCACTCGATCAAAAACCTTACTAAACTGTTCATCAGACTCTTTGTCGGTTTTCCGACGCAGATCAAAGTGTTCGCTAACGAAAAACTTAAAGTGCGTACGGTAGTTTGCGTCGCGATAGTTTCTAGAACTGAGGCATTGCTCCAATGTTACCTCGCCGTCGATAATATGTGGCTTTAACATCTCCAAGGTTGAAATGTTTAGGACGGTCAGCTGAGAAATCTGGACGCTATGTCTGGTACTTCGCCGCTTCAACAGGTTCGCGAATATTTCATTCAGGAGGTCCTCAACTATATGAAAACTGACTGTCTCGTCTTGCACGACAAGCACCGGTGTGATTTTTTCCACACTTTGGATTACGTCATCTAAATCTAGGTCGGCCAAGTGTGACGACGACTTTTGTTTCCGTCGAACAAGCCATGGATGTGATTTGCAAGCTGACCTATGCCTTTTTCTATCTCCTTCCTTGTCTTGCACAAATTTCTTCAGTATCTCTTCTCGAAAACCTCGAATACTTCGCCCGTATTTCTTAAAGGAGTGGACAAAACTAGATTTCGTCTCGACAAGAACGAGATGTTTTGTCTCAGGGTAATAAATGATTTCATCGAAACAGTCATCGCCGTTGGAGTAAACAGGCGAAGCAGGAAAAGCAAACCCCTTGAATTGATGATACGTACAGTTGATGTTTGATTAGAGCAGACAGACTCTAAGACTTTTCGAACGTAAAGCTCAAACAGATGTCCAAACACTTCAAAGAATACTGATTTGTTGGTACCAAGATTGTCTATGATTTTCCAGTAGATACCGGAATTCAGTTTTTCAGTAAGAAAGCACGGATCGATGCAGACGTACGGACCATTAGGGATTTGTAGAAGCGGATATTGTCGAAACGGAAGGTAGCTAAATCGATTTGCATATAGCGGTGATTGAGTCTTGAAGATTTCAGCAAATTCCTTGAGACCTTTAGCCTCGATACTCAAGTATTGTTTTAACGTTTCCTTTCGCAGGCTCGATTCTCGAAGGAATCCGTCAACAGTAAAATGAGTGACAACACCAGTATCCTCAGGATCGCAGTAAAGCAACACGGAAATTAGACCTACCGTTATATCGATGTACTCTTCCAGCGAAATTCCCGTCGAATTCTGAAATTCGCGTCCAATGTCAAAACTTTCTCTTTTCTTTTTTCGAAGTATTTCTTTGAATTCATCAGATTCTAAAAGAGTGAGGTAAATGAAATTCGAGCGAACAACTCCCTGATGCAATTCGAGCGAGTGCGTCTAGTTCCGAGACGGGGGCAAGTTGAAATCCAAGGTGTCTTATTCTTTTCTTATTTGATGCGCCTACCGTGTTCCGTTCTTCACTCGCGGTTAATAAATTATCGCTCGTGTTCAGGAGTAGTTCTCCCAGCTTGTAGCCTCCCTCCGTCGACCCGTCTGCCCAAAGTGCAACGTCATCTTGTGAATTGAGAAGGTGATAGCTGCGCAAGAAAGAGAGTTTGTTGTCGGAAAAAGACGGCTCGGCCGTCAAATTCGCGTTCTCTCAACTTCAATCGAATTCCGGGCCGCAGATAGTGAAATTTAAGTCGTTGCTGAATTGGCATACTCCTTCATTTGATTTCCGGTGAGCATACTTTTTGCGAATAGGGCGTTGACTCCGCACAGATTCGAAAACGCGCTGGAACACGTTTTAGTCCCCGCAGTTCTCGCTTGATTACGCGAAGAGAGACTTTCTTTTCCAGCACTTCGGATCCTAGAATGTACGAGGAAATATCCATATCCAACAAGAACGAGGACGTGACCTAAACACATGAAGTTGTTAAATCGAAAACCACTCACTGTTATCACAGAAACCAATCAATTGTTTTACGCCAGTTAAAGTTATTTCATCAAATTCCTTTTCAGACATTGATTGCGCGTTTTCGAAGAATGCATGGGCGAGAATTCGTTTCATGCTATACCCAGGTAGGTGCCGTACGTAGTTTGAATTGGTGGTCTTATAGAATCCTGAAGGCACAGCAAGGCCGGCTACTTCCAGAACCTTTGGAAAGTCCTCTTTGCTGAATAGATCTTCAATCCCCGTCCTATCAGTTCCGGAGGCAAACTCGTCGGGCACCGGAATCTGATAGATAAACTTATCGTCAATACCGAAGTCCAACTGGAGCTTTGTTCTAACCTCGCCTTTGTCGATGATAATCTTTGACCGAAACCCTTGAGCAATCATGAAAGACAGCAAATGCGCAATTTGTCCATCACCTCGAGCAGGAGCAATACTTGGTCGTCTGCGATGCAGTATCTCGCAGAACGCCAGTATATAAAGCATGTCAGTTACGCCTTCACAAATTATGATTCTATCTTTTATCGTAATCTGACTCCCGAACTGATGGCCTATTGCGTCGTAGATGGGCTGGAGTGAAAGATAATCGCCGTGCTTGCCTCGATTATAAAATTTATTTCTAACAAAGAGCTTCTTTTCCTTGTCGGAACTCATTATTCGAATTCCACTAAGGTTGTTCGTGTCAATCATGTACTCTGAGTGCGTTGAAACGACAACCTGGTTGCCGCTTCGGGCCAGACTCTGTAGAAAATTGAGCAACTGTTTCTGAGCCGTCGGATGAAACCCGTTACTTGGTTCATCGAAAAGAAGGATGTTTCCTTTAATTCCCTCAACGGCCTCGTGAAGATGGTATGCAAAAAGGAATTTCGTATGTCGCTAAGTTGAGAATAGTAAGAGGGCTTGTCATCTGTGAAGAGCGTGATTTGAAGCCCTTCGTGCATGAAGAGTATAGTTATTCCAAGCAATTTATGCTTCGGCTTCCTGCCCATTCCTGCGTTGATCTTGCTCACCAGCCTGCCGGCCTTCTCGTTTAGCTTCTCTTCCAAGTTCCGAATCTTTTCTGGTACGGTTGCGAAAAGCAACTCTTCTATTAAATCCTCTCCCAAATAATGGACGAAACTTTTTGTCAGCTCGTTCGAGTTTTCCTTCCAGTCGCGACCAATTGTATTTGGGAGATCGTCCGACAGACCGAACTGCTCGTTGAACAAAGCCACTTTTGGAAACTGATTAAACAATACGTTCTCACCTGACCACTGATTGATGGTGAGCGGCGCCCATGCAGAACCAGTGTGAAAGTGCCCTTGAGTATTGACGGTTCGCTTCCGCAAGTCATTTAAAGTTTGGAACCGTTCTTGGTACGAATTATCGTTCGCCTCGATTAGAAACTTATAATTTCCGTCGAAATATTTGACCACTACGCAACCCTTCCGGGCATTCAGCTTTTCGATGAGATTGGCGTAGATGGATACGGTCTCGTTAAAGAAATCGGCATTTGGCGGGTGTGCTGTGAAGGCGGGCTCGTCCAGGCCCTGCCCCTTCAAGAACTTTCGGAAGTCCGATTCAAACTGTTGGCGACTAAGCTTTGTTCGAAACGTGAACGATGCCTCTAAGTGTGGATCAGTGTCGCGAGCCTTGTCGAAATTTTCAAACTTCGGAATTTTGTTCGGAACAATACCTTTGCCAAAAGATTTGATTGCATTTAGAAATGATGACTTGCCCGAACTGTTTCGACCGAGTACATAAATCAAGTTCTTATTGTCGGATATCTCAACTAGGCCGGAATCGGCGAATCCGAAGCAGTTTACGATCCGAAGAGTTTCTAGCCTCATATTAATTGAGAGTACCTGATCAATTGAGCGTGTTTTAGGGAATGCTCGTTAGTCGAAACATTAAGGCTTCGCCCATTCCTGAGCGAAGCCTTCAATTTACAAGCGATTAAACTGCAATCGGTGCAAGGTGGAGACTTGTGCCCGCGGGCGACGAACACGCGGTATATTACTGAATTTTGAGTAAAGTTGCTACGGGTAATACCAAGACCTCAAGTTGACTAATGGCACGCTTTTGAGTTTTGAGGCGTCGTGTCTTACATTTATCGGACATAGGTCACTGTTTCTCAAAAGTCATCATGCCGAAAGGAGCTAAATCCTTGGAATATCGAAAATCATAAACGACATCAAGTCGCAGGCTATTCCATAAAGAGGTTTCGATTTTCGCATTCCTAGGAAAGCGTATACCTAAACCCACTTGCCGAAACAATGACTACAGAGCTAAAGATTTTCTATTCGTGGCAGTCCGATAAACATATTCCTTCAGGAATCAATCGTACCTTCATACAAACCGCGGTTGAGAAAGCTTCGGAAGCAATAAAACATAACTCTGAATTCAATCGACCCGGTCATCGACCGGGATACTCAAGGTGTGGCGGGTACACCGAACATCATCGATGAAATCCTTCGCAAGATTGACCAAGCCCACGTCTTTGTTTGTGATGTGACAATAATCAACAGCACCTCGAAATTCAGAGTAGCTCCAAATCCAAATGTTCTGCTTGAACTCGGTTATGCCCTTAAGACTTTAGGTTGGGGAAAGGATCATCATGGTGATCAATGAGGCATTTGGAAAGGCCAATAGGCTTCCGTTCGATCTACCATGGCGACGGACCGTTACATACTCGCTCCGACCAGACGAGGACCGAACATCGGCCCGCCAGATGTTAATCGGGAAGTTAACGTTTTCGTTATCTGAGATTCTAAGATCGGCTCGCATCACGCGTGAAACTAAGGAAGATCGCAGCTCTGAAGGTCCATCTAAGGCCGAGATTTTGAGCCGACAGACGGTCTTTGCTAAAGAACGAAACAAGTGGTTGAACAGTGAGGAGGGAGTCCAAGAAGTCCGGTTGGAAGTTCAAAGGCTTTACTCACGAATTAAAGAGTTGTTCGATCGAGACGGAACTCACCATCAAACAATCGGAAACGAACTGCAATGGAACGCCGAACGGCGTCAACCTCGTATTTCTCTGATTCACCGAGGAATGATGGCTTTCAATCTTGAGTGGGCGGCACAGTACCGTAAATTCCGTCCGAAGAAAGTCGCCTGATGGTTGAAGTAAACAACATTGGCACCCGCTCTGATAGAAATGGCAAGAACTTCTATCACTCCGACATTGACGGTGACGGAAGCGTGATTTGGAGCACTGGAAAAGAAAAACCTCACCATTTCAAGACCGTGGAGCTGGCCGAGAAAATTTACGACGCATTCCTAGAGGAAATTCGAATAAAGTGCTCAGCCCCGCTAATACCTAAAACCAAAGGTTCAACCGCTAACCGAGGTCTGTCTGTAGAACAAATGCGTCGGGACGTTTCCTTCGTAGAGTTAAACTCGGCGAGTTCTGAATACCAAGCGACTCTTCGAGAGCACGTTTCACGATATTGACGCCGATGGCTTCATCGGGTGTCGTCCGAGTTAGTTGCGAAATCATAGAGAACTTTTCCTGCACGAACAAGAACATGGCTGCGGTCAAGTCACAAAAGGATCTCGTCATCGCTACCGCAAATTAGCTTGAATCGAGGCAAACGTTCGGTTACCATTCTTTTAGTTTCTGCCCCGCCCAACTGTTCTCGTGGTCCTGCGATTTAGGTGAAGGTAATATGTCACGTCGATATTCGCTTCCGAAACTTTTATTCCTGGCCCTCACGGTGTTTGCGTGTCTAGAGGTCGCTCACGGGCAGAAGTTTCTCGACGAGCAGATCGTCGGTGGCGGTATCGGCTCTGAGTACTGGAATCTCAATGAGAATCAGATGTACGTGCACGACAACATCGTCTATGTCGTGTGGACAGTAGAGCGACCTGCACAAGACGGCGGCCGGTTGTCTCGTCTGCGGCGATCGCTTGATGGAGGTCACACCTGGCAACCGATGTACCCGCTCGGTAACGGAACGGCGACGATGCACTTTGGCGGGAACACTGTTTATGTCCTGCTGCAGCGGGAGCCGACAAGTGGTGGTGGAAGGATCGCGGAGCTTCGGCGGTCATCGAACAAGGGAGCTAACTTCGATGCGGCCAGGGAAGTTGCCCGCCACATGGAGGATCCGACGAGGTCGTTCACGGCCTTCGCTAATGGAAATGCATTATTTTTACAGTTGGGCCGGCAACACTGCCCATGTCTATCGCCGATCCGATGATGCCGGTGCAACATTCTCCGATCCGCAAACATTTCCAGAGGGAGGATACGACCTCAGATTTGCGGCCGAGGGAAACAACGTCTACGCGGCGTCCGTGAATCCGATAGACCGCATCTCTATTCGCAGGTCGCAGGATAACGGGGCGACCTTCGGGCCGGCCACGATCCTCAATCCTCAGCCGTTCATAGGCAACCTGTCGGTCGTGGCGAAATCAGACCAGCTTCTGCTTCTTTGGACCGGCTCGCCTGACAATCTCAGCAGCGACGTTTTTCTCGCACGGTCGACGGATCGAGGCACGACATTCGGAAGCCCTGTCAACCTAACCAACGCTGCCCTCGTACTACCAAGCTCCGCGAATCGCGGTTTCGGGGTCGAATATTATTGTTGTCTTTAACAACTATTCCGAAGTCTTCTTAGCCCGATCGACGAACAGCGGAGAAAGTTTTCATCAGATGATCTCGTTGTCCGGTCAGGCAGCGGCGAACAAGCCGCAAGTGCGGATATACAATTCGAACGTCTATGTCGCTTACGAAGCGTCGAATGGAAGCGGCTTCCGGAGAATACGCTATCACGTCTCGACCGATCTAGGTGCGACGTTCCTTTGGAGACAGGTTATATTCCCGCAGGGCACCAGTCCTCAACTCGAACTAGTCAACAACGTTCCGCTCATCTCAGCGAACAACTCTCAGACCAACGTCCCGGCATTACTCTTCCGACGCTCGCGACCGCTACCGCTGCACGGGACTGTTTTGAGGAAGATGTTGATTGGGCAGCCGGAATTTTAGACGGTCGATTGCTTTTAAGTGGATTCTTAAGAGGGATCGGGTCTGCCGGTCAGAGCTCACCATCCTGCCGAAAGGTAAGGTTGACGCCGCGGAAAACGCGGCGTTGCAGGCGGGACGCCGGTGATGGGATTTTGGATTTCGGATTTTGGACTTTGGACTAGGAGACCACCCCGTCCGCCGAAGCGGCGGCCACCCCTCCTATCCAGGAGGGGAGCCAGAGCGATTTGGGATTTGGGAATTTGGATTGGTATGGGAAAAAAGAAAAGGGGTGGCGTGAAATTCGACCGCTCGCGGTTCTGACAGCCCCATTTTGGATTTTAGGTTTTGGATTTTGGATTGGTTGTGTCTAGAAGTCCGTATGTAAACCCGCGGTCCTGAACGTAAAAAAGGGAGCCGAGCGTAAGCTCGACTCCCAATCCAAAATCCAAAATCCAAAATCCCCAATCCAAAATGGGAATTACATTCCCATGCCCATGCCGCCCATGCCGCCGCCCATGCCGCCCATGCCGCCGCCGCCCTTTTCGTCCTGGACGTCAGCGATCATGGCTTCGGTGGTGAGCATCAGGCCGGCGATCGAGGCTGCGTTCTGCAGAGCGGTGCGGGTGACCTTTGCGGGGTCGATGACACCGGCTGCGACGAGGTCTTCGTACTTCTCGGTCGCGGCGTTGAAGCCAAAGCGAGTCCTTGCCTTCGCGGACCTTGCCGACGACGACCGCACCTTCCTGACCTGCGTTGGCAGCGATCTGGCGAAGCGGTTCTTCGAGAGCACGTCGGACGATGTTGACGCCGATCTGCTTCGTCGGTATCTTCTGCGTCGGTCTTGAAGTCGTCGAGAACCTTGCCTGCACGAACCAGAGCGACTCCGCCGCCGGCGACGATGCCTTCTTCGACAGCCGCACGGGTTGCGTGCATTGCGTCTTCGACACGTGCCTTCTTCTCCTTCATCTCGGTCTCGGTAGCAGCACCGACCTTGATCACTGCAACACCGCCGACCAACTTGGCCAGACGCTCCTGCAGTTTTTCACGGTCGTAGTCGCGAGGTCGTGTCTTCGATCTGCTTGCGGATCGTCTTGATGCGTCCGTCGATCGCTTCACCCGAACCGCCGCCTTCGACGATGGTCGTGTTCTCTTTGTCGATCGTGACTTTCTTGGCCTTGCCGAGGTCTTCGACGCGTGATGGCCTCGAGCTTGATGCCGAGGTCTTCGGTGATGACCTTGCCGCCCGTCAGGATCGCGATGTCTTCGAGCATTGCCTTGCGGCGATCGCCGAAGCCAGGTGCCTTAACAGCAGCAACGTTCAACGTGCCGCGAAGCTTGTTCACGACCAGGGTCGCGAGTGCTTCGCCTTCGACGTCTTCAGCAATGATGAGCAGCGGACGGCCCATCTTCGCAACCTGCTCGAGGATCGGCAGAAGATCGCGCATGTTCGAGATCTTCTTTTCGTTGATCAGGATGAAGGGCTCTTCGAGGACTGCTTCCATACGGTCGGCGATCGGTGACGAAGTACGGCGAGAGATAGCCGCGGTCAAACTGCATACCTTCGACAACTTCGAGCAGCGTGTCCATCGTCTTCGATTCTTCGACGGTGATGACGCCGTCTTTGCCGACCTTGTCCATCGCTTCCGCGATGATCGTGCCGATCGTCTTGTCGCCGTTGGCCGAAACGGTTCCGACCTGTGCGATCGCGTCGCCGGAAACCGGCTGTGACATCTTGCCGATCTCAGCAACAACCTCTGCGACTGCCTTTTCGATACCGCGCTTGAGCGCCATCGGGTTTGCACCGGCAGCAACCGTGCGGACGCCTTCCTTAAAGATCGCCTGTGCGAGGACCGTTGCGGTCGTCGTACCGTCACCGGCGACGTCGCTGGTTTTGCGAAGCGACTTCGCGGACCATCTGTGCGCCCATGTTCTCGAGCGTGTCTTTTAATTCGATTTCCTTTGCGACGGTGACACCGTCTTTGGTGATCGTCGGCGAACCGAATTTCTTGTCGATAACGACGTTGCGGCCTTTCGGTCCGAGCGTAACTTTTACCGCGTCAGCGAGCTGATTAACTCCGCGCAGAATAGCGGCGCGTGATTCTTCTCCGTGAACTACTTGTTTTGCCATGATCTTTTATTAATCTCCTGAGATTCTTAGAATTTTCGATTTTCGAATTGCGATTTGCGATCTCGTGATCGCTTAGAGTTATTCGTGTCGATTTGCGGCGTTAAGTAAACGCGATCGCAACTCGAAAATCGCAAATCGAACTTACGCTGCTGCTCCGGCCCGCTTGATGATGCCGAGGATCTCGTCTTCGCGCATGATGATGAATTCTTCGCCGTCGAGCTTGATCTCCGATCCGCTGTACTTGCCGAACAGAACGCGGTCGCCTGCTTTGACGTCCAGCGTCTGACGCGTGCCGTCTTCTTTATACTTGCCTTCACCGGCGGCGATGACTTCGCCTTCTTGCGGTTTTTCCTTTGCCGTGTCGGGGATGAAAAGTCCGCCCGCGGTCTGGTTCACGTTGTCTTCGATCCGGCGGATGATCACGCGATCGTGAAGTGGTGTAATGTTTGTTGCCATATTGGTTTACTCCTTAGTTTGAAATGATGGTGATAAAATAACGACTTGGACCCGGAGCCGGAAAAAGCGAATTTGAGCACTCTGCGTCCAAGAGTGCTAATTTACAGAAGACGGACGGGTCTGTCAAGAGGGAAACTGGAGTACGCAAGTAATCTGAGTGTGGCATTGTCACATTCTGCATGGTTCTTCTTTGCGGCTTTGCGACTTTGCGGGGAAAAAGTAATTTGGGGACTTTGAAAGGTGGGTTCCCGCAAAGTCGCAAAGCCGCAAAGAAGAAAAGAAAGAAGAAAAGAAGCGAAGAAAAGAAGCAAAGAGAACGGAAAGGTAAGGGCAAATTCAAATGGTTCTTTCGGAACTACACATCTACCCGGTCAAATCGTTGAAGGGAATCGCGCTCGGATCGGCCGTGGTCGAGCAGCGCGGGTTGCAATTCGACCGGCGGTGGATGCTTGTCGACGCTGAAGGGACATTCATGACGCAACGAGAATTTCCGGCGATGGCGGCGATCGAAACTTCGGTTGGCGGAGGTAAGCTGCGTGTTTCGAAAGGCGATACGCTCGACATTCCATACGTACCGGATTCGGGCGAGCGTGTGCCGGTGACGATCTGGCGCGATGTGGATGTGCCGGCGCTTGCCTACAACGGTGTCGTCAGCGAATGGTTTTCGGAGAAGCTCGAGACGCCGTGCAAGCTCGTAGTAATGCCGGCTGATACGAATCGGATCATACCGAGCGAGTATGCCGTGCGGCCAGATGACACGGTCAGCTTCGCCGATGGATTTCCGTTTCTGTTGATCGGCGAAGGATCGCTTGCCGATCTGAACTCGCGGCTCGCGTCGCCGATCCCTATGAACCGATTTCGCCCGAACATCGTCGTCCACGGCTCGGAGGCATTCGAAGAAGACACGTGGAAGCGTATTCGAATCGGATCTGAGGAATTTCACGTCGTCAAGCCTTGTGCCCGGTGCGTAATTCCGTCTGTTGATCAGGCGACGGGCGAAAAAACCGGGAAAGACCCTTTGAAGACCCTTTCCGAATATCGAAATCAAAATGGCGGCGTGATGTTTGGTCAGAATCTGATCGCTGAGACGCCAGGCGGAACGATTCGGGTTGGCGATGAGATTGAGGTTCTTGAGAGGAGATCCGAGCTTCTCGACGTAAAGGTTCTTAACCGCAGATAACGCGGATGAAGCGGCGTGTTTTTCGTGTGTTCTGTGGTTCCTCTTCAAAAAACCGTAGCCACGAAACACACTGAGCACCCGAAACCGCACTAAAAAGAAATCCGCGCCATCTGTGTCATCCGCGGTTAAGGCGCTGCTACGATCTTTAAACTCGCCTGCCGAACAGGGTTGTTTCAGCGCCTCTTTGTTTTCTTGATGATGGTCTTGCGCGTCGCCTTCTTTGATTTCGCGGGCCGCTTTGCCGCAACCTTTGGCTTGCCGTTATAACCTGCGACGCGTTTCGAGAGGGTGTTTCGATGGATGCCAAGCGCGGCCGCCGTGTTACAAAGATGATCCGAGTTCCGTTCGAGCGCTTTTTGAATATAGATCTTCTCGAATTCGGTGATGGCTTCGTCCAGCAGTATCCGGCCGTCGAGCATCTCGCCGATCAAGGTTTCCATCTGCTTGCGCATATTCGAAAATCAATGTGCCGCCTAATCAGGCAGTTCCGTTCCGGTCAAAAGTCTAAATGCTTCGAGGTAGCGATCGGTCGTTGCTTGAGCGATCGCGGGTGGCAGCGGTGGGGCCGGCGGCTGCTTGTTCCAATCGAGGGTCTCAAGATACTCGCGAACGAATTGCTTGTCAAACGATGGCTGAGCGTGACCCGGTTCGTAATCTTCCGCCGACCAAAAACGCGATGAATCGGGTGTCAGCACTTCGTCGATGAGGAGAATTTCGCCCTGCTCATCGACGCCGAATTCGAACTTCGTATCGGCGATGATGATGCCCCGCGTTGCCGCGTACTCGCTCGCCGCCCGGTAAAGCCTAAGAGAGGTTGAGCGCAGATAGCCCGCGGTTTCCTTGTCGAGTATTTTCGCGAATTCCGATTCGCTGATGTTCTCGTCATGACCGGTCGCGGCTTTGGTCGCGGGAGTGAAGAGCGGCTCGGGGAGTTTGTCGCATTGACGCAATCCCGCCGAGAGAGCGTGACCTGATATGCTTCCCGTCGCCTGATAGTCCTTCCATCCCGAACCCTCGAGATATCCGCGGACGACGCACTCGACCGGAAAAACGCTCGTGCGTTTCGCAAGTGTCGACCGACCTCGGAGCTCGGCGGTACTGGAAATCGGCTCGGGCATCTCACCCGTGTCGGTCGTGATCAGATGATTCGGCGAGATATCCTTCAACTTCTCGAACCAGAAGGCCGAAAGCGCGGTGAGCACTTGTCCCTTGCCGCTGGATCGGCGTCGGCAATATGCAGTCGAACGCCGAGAGACGATCGGTCGCTACAAGTAAGTAGCGCTGGTCGTCGACCTGATACACGTCGCGCACTTTTCCGCGATGAACGAGTGACAATTCGGAAAGCGAAGTAGAAATGACTGTCGGTGTTGCGGGCATAAAGATAGGGTTATCTCTAACTCTATTATGAATCGCGGCAACCCGCAAAGGAATGACGAAGTGCGCGAAAAAAGCGATCGATCAACTCGACCGATCGCTTTCAAACGCTTGCAAATTTATAACGCCTTCACCGGATCGAAAAGTTTCCGAAGCTTTGCGACAGGTTAGTAGATTCCGTAGGCTGCGACGGGAAGGTTGGTATTTCCCGGTACGCCCCAGGCCTGAGTTTGGATTCCACCGCCGCTATTGTTCACCCAGAACGTCATTGTCGAAGGTCGATAGATAGCGATGTCCGTCTTGCCGTCGCCATCATAATCGCCGGCTCGCAGGGCTCTGTCCCGGTTAGCGGAACCCGGAATTCCCCACGCAGTATACGATGCATTACCGGAGCTCGTCAGAAGATACCAGACGCCGTCGCCGAGACCACGCCAGACCATAAAGTCGTCTTTTCCGTCACCGTCATAGTCGCCGCCCGGGACCAGAAAGTCGACATTGAAGTTACCCCAGAAAACCTGACCGAGCTGAACCCCGTTCGTCGATCCCCATATCCACGCTGTTTGACCGCTCGCGCCGATCCGAGCGACACATGGATCGTCGATTCCGTCACCCGTGTAGTCCGCGCCGGGGAGGGCAATGTCCGTAGCGTTGTTGCCGAATGCGAACACGCGTACGGTACTGTCACTGCTTCTGAGTACCCACCATTCGAGAGTGGACGTCGGTGTAGGTGCGCGGACGATCGTGTAATCCATTTTCTGGTCCCCGTCGTAATCGCCCTCTGCAGCACTGGAGTCGGTCAGAGACGCGCCCCAGGTGACAAAGGTCGTACCTGCACCGCTAACCTCTCGGGTGTAGTAGGTGTTATTGCTATTTCGATAGACGGAGAGGTCGTGGGCTGCTCCGCCGACCCAGTTGCCTGGATTTGGGATATCGTCAGAGCTCAGGCCCCAAGGGATGTCAACGAATGTTCCGGTCGACGGACTGTCATTCTTCAGTATTCTCCAGTTGACCTGTCCGCCCGCCGGCGGAGACGTAAGAACCGCCCAGTCAGTCAGGCTGGTCCCGTAGTATCTGAACTTCTGCGCGTTCGCGTCGGATGGGAGCGAGAGTGCGCAGGTAATGAAAAACAAAATGACCCTCACGGTACAGCTAGCTTTGCGAGTGAATTGCATTTGTCCTCCTTCATGTGAAAAAGATTGAAGTGCGGCTTGGGTAAATCGTTGCTGATACGAAGAGATGTGTGTCAAGTGGGCAGCCATCCCTAGAATAACCAACCGGCCTTGAGTTAGTAAAGATATATTTTGGTCTCGCCCGGGGTGTGCGGCGGGCTATTCGGATTTTACCGTCTCTTCACGCTATCCTAAGTAAAATGGCTCAATCAGTACCACGACCAAATATTATTGCGGACAGAGGTTTTAAACTCGTCTCCGACAATGTTCCAAAGGGCGATCAACCCGAAGCGATCGACGAGCTCGTCCAGAACTTGAACGATGGCGTCAAGGACCAGGTCCTCCTCGGCATAACCGGCAGCGGCAAGACCTTCACGATCGCGAACGTCATAGAGAAAACTCAGCTTCCGACGCTCGTCCTCGCGCATAACAAAACGCTTGCTGCCCAGCTCTATCAGGAATTTAAGACGTTCTTTCCCGAGAACGCCGTCGAATATTTTGTCTCGTACTACGATTACTATCAGCCCGAGGCTTACGTCCCAGCATCGGACCTCTACATCGAAAAAGAAGCGACCATCAACGACGAGATCGACCGGCTGCGGTTGAGCGCCACGCGGGCTTTGTTCGAGCGGCGCGACATTATCGTTGTCGCGTCCGTTTCGTGTATATACGGTCTCGGCGATCCCGACGCGTATTACGGAATGCTGATCTTTATTGAGCCGGGGATGAAGATCAAACGCGACGAATTTCTGCAGCGTCTCGTCGAACTACAGTACGAGCGTGTAAATATCGATTTTGACCGCGGTGTCTTCCGCGTCCGAGGAGATGTAGTCGAGTTATATCCGAGCTACACCGATCAGGCTTATCGGATCGAGTTCTGGGGCGATGAGATCGACTCCGTCTACACGATCGATCCGCTGCTAGGCGAGGTGCTCACAAAACACGAAAATCGTGTCCCGATCTATCCGAAGACGCACTATGTGATGTCGAAGCCGACGATCAAACGGGCGATCAAGACGATAAAGGAAGAGCTTGTTCAGCATGAGGAGCTGCTTGTAAACGAAGGCAAGATCGTCGAGGCACAGCGGCTGCATCAACGGACGATGTACGACCTGGAGATGATCAAGGAGATGGGATTCTGCCGCGGAATCGAGAACTATTCGCGCCATCTGACCGGGAAACCGCCGGGCGCTCCGCCGCCGACGCTTCTGGATTATCTGCCAAAGGATGCTCTGATGGTGATCGACGAATCGCACCAGACGGTGCCGCAGCTCGGGGCGATGTTCAAGGGCGACCAATCGCGAAAAGGGACGCTGGTCGAATACGGTTTCCGTCTGCCGAGCGCGAAAGATAACCGTCCGCTGAATTTTCAGGAATTTGAAGAACGCATCGGCCAGACCATATATGTCTCGGCGACGCCCGGGCCGTATGAGCTGGAACGAACCGAGGGCGAGGTCATCGAACAGATCATTCGCCCCACGGGTCTGCTTGATCCGATAGTCGAGGTGCGTCCGGTCAAAGGGCAGATCGACGATCTTCTCGAAGAATGTCGCCTCCGAGCCGAACGCAACGAACGCGTTCTCGTAACGACGCTGACAAAACGAATGGCCGAAAACCTGAGCGAATATTTTGCCGAGGTCGGCGTCAAGGTCAACTATCTTCATAGCGAGATCCTGACGCTTGAGCGTATCAAGATTCTGCGCGATCTTCGGCGCGGCGTGTTCGATGTTCTGGTCGGGATCAACCTGCTGCGCGAAGGGCTCGATCTGCCCGAGGTTTCGCTTGTCGCCATCCTTGACGCGGATAAGGAAGGATTTTTGAGATCCGAGAGGTCGTTGATCCAGACAATGGGCCGGGCGGCGCGAAATTCTGATGGAAAAGCGATCCTCTACGCCGACAAGATAACGAGATCGATGGAGAATGCGATCGGTGAAACACAGCGTCGGCGGGCGATCCAGGAGCAATACAATATCGACAACAACATTACGCCGACGACGATCATAAAGTCGATCGACGCGACACTCGTCACGGCATACGAAGCTGACTATTTCAAAGTGCCGCTCGAGCTCGACAAGTTCGAAGAGTATTCGCCGAAGCAGCTAAAGGAGACGATCGCTCAGCTGGAGATGGACATGCGGCACGCGGCAAAGGAGATGAAATTCGAGCAGGCGGCGGAGTTGCGGGATCGGTTGAAGTATCTGAGAGAGAGGGAATTGGAATATCGCTAAAGTTCTAATTACTTCGAGAAGAAAAGCTCTACCTTGAATGAATCGTTGTCGGAAAGTTGGTCGAGTCTGATGTTTTCGGCCACCCATCCGAACGACTTGAACCCCTTTAGATCGGTAAAGCTTGCAAGCTCTGCAGAGTTCATCTTGTGTCCAAGACCTGATGCCTGGATCATTTTGATGTCAGGTCGTTTCTCCGGGACGTGCAATACGATACTGAACTTATCAATTGACTCTTCCGTCAAATAGGGTGTAATCGACAGCGAGTCGTTTTTTTCTTCTCTAAGAGGCTTCATAAAATCCGTTACGACATCTCTCAGGGTGATCTCGTACTCTTCACTATTAGCTGGCAGCGGTGGCAAGAAGTAGACGATCAACCGTTTTCGCGTCTTGTCCGTTGTCCCTTCGGTCCCCGCGATTGACGGTAGGTGGATAGTTTCGACCGGTTCCAAGCTCTTCTTTTTATAAACGCGGAACTTTGTCTCCTCTAAGGAGAAATCGTGATCGGCGTTTAGCGAAAATCCCATGCATTGAATGGGTTCATCCAGGGTTCGAAACGTTACGCTGTGTCTTACGTAGTCGTCTTCGGGTGGATCCAAAAGCGAGTTGGCCGTTACTTCAAGGCTGCTCCCAAGATACTTGAGCCGCGTATCCATGTGATGGGACTCAAATATCTTTCCGAGACTGACCATCGTTTTGTTTTGCAGCGACCATTCATAACCCGTTACCGTGGGAACGGGTTTCGCCAGACTTGTAATGTTCGAAAAGAACTTGTCAGACTCTTGTCGGATACGAGCATATTCCGCGTCCGAGGCATCCGAAAAGGCAAAGGGAAAATCGAAAGTATTTATGATAGTGGGTATCTGAAAGACGTTTGCAGCTTCCGAGAGATGCGCGCGAACGCTTGACAGAGTGCGAGATCGCAGCGTCGAGCAAAGCGTATGTGAATGTGATCACGGAGTTCGGATTTCGCTTGGCCTCTTCTTCGAAACGAGATACCGAAGACCTGCCCGAACTCAGGGTCCTTACCAGCTAGCACGTCAGACGGCAGGTTCTCGCAGATCCCGCCATCCACAATTATCGGGCTCTGATCTCGATTCCAGACCCGGAAGCAATAGGGAAGTGCGCACGAATCCATTATTTTCTGAATCAAGTTTCCTTCCATGTAGACTTCCGAGTCCGCTTCGCGTAAGTTCGTCGCGATAAGAATCGGTTGAACGTTGTATTTCGGAAATATCTCCTCGAGGCGGCGAACTCCCTGGGCTTCAAAAAAGTACGCTAGTTCGTCCTGAAAGAATTGATCGCTCCATAGAGGCCTTCCGCGGAAGAGTTTCCACGCCGCGTTCGACTTGCTTTTCGGAAATAATTTCTCCCAATGAGCGGAACTGAATCGTTTTAGCCGTTCCCGTACCCGGCCAAGTTCGACATCGGCCGCGAACAGGCACGCGACGATGGCTCCGGCAGAAGTTCCGGCAACACGAGTTACCGTAATCGTCTTTTTTCGGTGGAGTGCCTGGACGGCTTCCATAGCGGCGAGAAGCGCACTGAGTTTTGCACCTCCGCCCTGGAGAGCTATTTGTATTGGAAGGGAGTTCGGCATATGCTGGGGATAGATTGTTTCAGGATTTTCAGAAGGGTTAACATAGGACGTATCTGATGTCAAGAATTCTTGACAACCATCTTCGGTGAAATCTATACTTCATTGGCTTTGATTTGGAACCGGGCTTAGTATTTATTCGTAGGATTGTTCGGTGAAGGAGACTTTTATGAAAAATTTGAATATTGGCGGCGTAGGAGTTGGAGCCTAGCCTTTGACTTAGTCACATTTATGGTCCCTGCTCGGAGAACGGGCAGGGATTTTGATTTTTAGAAAGACCGTTCCAAAATAGTCCGCAGCGAACAATCATGATAGTGAAATCAGGACCCGACGAGCTCCAAGACTACCTGACCGACGCGAGCAACATGTCGGGCGGGCATGCTGAAAAGTTGTTCGTTCCGGAATCTTCGGATGAGATCGCGGAGATCTTGCGAGAAGCGGATGCGACAGACACGCCGGTGACGATATCAGGAGCGCGAACGGGTACGGTCGGTGGCGCGGTGCCGTTTGGCGGGTATGTCATCTCGCTTGAACGGATGAACAAGATCAATTCGATCGATCGCGAAACTATGACGGCGGTCGTAGAGCCGGGTGTGATACTTGGCGATTTTCAGAAAGCTGTCGAGGCCGAAGGATTGTTCTATCCGCCGGATCCGACCGAGTGGAGCTGCCAGATCGGCGGCACGGTTGCGACAAACGCTTCGGGTGCAAGAAGTTTCAAATACGGTGCGACGCGTGAGTTCGTTCGACGATTGAATATCGTTCTCGCCGATGGCGATACACTCGCCGTTTCCCGCGGCGACGCGATCTCGAAGAGCGGTGAGCCGATAGAGCTTGCCACTGACTCCGGTCGAAAGATCAGGATCGTTCCGCCGACGTATGTTCCTCCGAACGTCCGGAAGAACGTCAGCGGCTTTTATACTTCGCTTCCGCTCGACGCCATCGACCTTTTCATCGGCAGCGAGGGAACGCTCGGTGTGATATCGGAGATCGAACTATCGTTGCTCTCGAAACCTTTGGGATTTTTTAGCGGCGTCGTGTTCTTTGAAAAGGAAGGCGATCTGCTCCGATTAGTAGACGAGGCTCGTGCGATTTCTTTCGATCGATGGCGGCACAAGTCAGAACCGGAAGCGGTAGCGACCGGGTCATCCAGTTTGGGATTGCGGAATTCGGATTTCGGATTTGGACGTTTCGCTGCGACCAATCCGCAATCCGCAATCCGAAATCCGCAATTGAATGCAACGCTTCTCGAATACTTTGACGATCGGGCGCTCAAATTTATCTCCGAGAAATTCCCGGAAGTTCCCGATGGAATGGCCGGTGCCATCTTTTTTGAACAGGAGACGACGGCCGAAAGCGAAGATGCTCTGTTTGAAGAGTGGAACACACTGCTCGAAAAACATAACGCCGATATCGACCGATCGTGGTTCACGACCAGCGAACAGGATCGCGAAAAGATGCGTGAGTTCAGACATGCTCTGCCGGTTTCGGTCAACGAGTTTATTGCCCGGCACAAACAAAGAAAGGTCGGTACCGACATGGCCGTGCCCGATGATACATTTCCGGGCTTCCTGAAATTTTACAAGCAGACGCTGGACGCGAGCGGCATCGACTACGTCATCTTCGGCCACATCGGTGACTGCCATCTTCACGCTAATCTGCTTCCGAAAAACGAAGAAGAGGCCGAAATGTCGCGGCATATTTATGGCCGCTGTATCGCCCAGGCGGTCATGCTGGGCGGCACTGTTTCCGCCGAACATGGGATCGGAAAGCTAAAGGCGAAATATCTGAATGTGATGATGGGTGAGCGCTATCTGAACGAAATGGCCATGCTCAGGCGGGCGTTCGATCCTAACGGGATCCTTGGCTGTGGCAACATGGTCGATCTCAAGTACCTCTAGCGCCTCGGGAAGTAAACGTTGACGAAACCCGTATCTGGGTTACAATCGTCACACCGCCATACTTATGACACCCTCGCCCGGCAAAAAAATTGGCCGTTACGAAATTGCGTCGCCTCTCGGATCCGGTGGCATGGGCGAAGTTTTCCTGGCCCGAGACACCCAGCTCGATCGAAACGTTGCTCTCAAGCTGCTCTCCGCAGAGTTCACGCGCAACGAAGACCGGATGAAGCGGTTTGTTCAGGAAGCGCGAACGGCGTCCGCATTAAATCATCCCAACATCATCATCATCCATGAGATCGGAGAGAGTGACGGCTCACATTTCATTGCGACCGAGTATATCGAAGGCGAAACCCTTCGCGAGGTTATAGAGAAGCGAAATCCCTCGATCGAGCAGGTGCTTGATATCGGATCGCAGGTGGCGAATGCGTTGTCGGCTGCACATAAAGCGAATATTGTGCATCGCGATATCAAGCCGGAGAACATCATGGTCCGCCCTGACGGCTACGTTAAGGTTCTCGACTTCGGTCTTGCCAAACTCACGGAAGGTTCAACAGATGTTGACGGCGACTCAGCCGTCCAGACGAAGATGTACGTGAAGACAAATCCGGGTGCGGTGATGGGAACGACGTCCTACATGTCGCCCGAGCAGGCCAAGGGAATGCCGACCATTGACTCGCGGACCGATGTCTTCAGCCTCGGTGTTGTACTTTATGAAATGCTCACCGGGCGACTGCCGTTCCAGGGCAGCACGCCGGGCGAAGTCATCGGCGCGATCATGTACGAATCGCCGAAACCGGTCGCACGATATTCCACCGAATGCCCGCCCGAACTCGAACGCATCGTGATCAAGGCTCTGCAGAAAGATAGTGAGGAGCGCTACCAGCTCGTTAAGGATATTGCCAATGACCTCAAGAGCCTGCGTAAGCGAATGGAGTTTGAGTCTGAGCTGGAGCGCAGTTCAATACCGAATCGGGAAGAGCCGCTCAGTGTTCCACCTGACCGCTCGATTTCGCGAGTTGCGACGAGTACCGGCGGCAGCAAGGACGCGGTACTGTTGACGGAGTTTACGAATCTAACCGGGGATCCGGTTTTCGACGGAACACTTAACGTCGCCCTCGCCATTACACTTGAGCAATCGCCTGTCGTAGAGATATTCAACGACGCACGCGTCCGCCATTCGTTACGCCTCATGGGCCGCGATCCGGGCGAACGCGTGACCCGAGAACTCGGCCGCGAGATCTGTATGCGGCAGAGTCTCAAGGCGTACATCACAGGGACGATATCGAATCTCGGCTCGACGTACGTGATCACCCTTGAAGCAGTTAACGGGCGCAACGGCGACATAATCGGACGTCAGCTCGAACAGACGGACTCGAAAGAGAATGTCCTCAACGCGCTCGGTCGTGCCGCTACGGGAATGCGAGAAAGACTCGGTGAGAGCCTGTCGTCCATCGACATGTTCGATGCTCCGCTTCAGGAAGCGACGACGACGTCGATGGAGGCTTTCAAGGCTTATTCCGTTTTCATCGAATACTATCGCGACGGCAAAACTCTCGAAGCGATACCTTTCGCTAAACGCGCGCTCGAACTGGACCCGAACTTCGCTTCAGCCTATGTAATGCTCGCGGTCATGTACAACAATACGAACCAGCCAAAGCTTGCGGCGGAGTATGCGACGAAAGCCTACGAGCTTCGCGACCGTGTGGGCGAATACGAAGGACTCCGGATAACGGAGTTCTATCACACTACCGTCAGCGGCGAGGTCGATAAGCAGATCGAGACGCTTAACATGTATAAGCGTTCATACCCGCTCGACGCCATCCCGCCCGTTAAGCTCTCCGACCGATACGAAGTAATAGGCCAGTTCGAAAAGGCAGTTGAAGAGGGCCGCGAAGGCTTTCGCCTTAATCCTCACTACGCGATCGCTGTCCAGAATCTTTGCACGGCGCTGCTGCGCGTGGGCCGCTACGACGAAGTGAATTCATTGTGCCAGGATGCGTTTCAAAAGGGGCTGGACGGCGATCTCTTTCACATGCTGCTCTACCAGACATCTATTTTGGCCGGCGAGTTAGAAGGGGCAGAATCGCAGCTGATGTGGTTTCACGGGCGCGACGACGAGCATTTCGCCATCAACCTTAGAACCGAGACCGAACTGTTCAATGGGCGATGGCGGGCTTCGCAGGAATATTCCCGACGTTCGATAGAGTTGGCGGAACGCAGCGGTGTCGCAGAGTGCGCCGCCGAATATGTTGCAGAACAGGCGCTACGAATGACGCTTCTGAGCTCGGGAACCGGGATACCGGAAAGTAATGATCCGAAGCTGATGCTTGCGTTGCGCGGTCAGGTGAAAAAGGCCTTGAGGTTTGCCAGAAATCAGATCTCACTTTCGCGCGGAGCGATCGCCCTCGGATTCGCGGGGCGTCTTAACGAATCTGAAGAGTTGATCCGCGAGATCCGCGCCGAGCGTCCAAAGGACACGATGCTCAATCAAATGTGGATCCCGGTCGCCCGGGCGGCGGGGATGCTTCAGGCAGGGAAGTATGACGCGGTCGTCGCCGAGTTGGAAGTCTCAGGACGTTTTGAGCGGGCCGGCCGGTTCCTTCCTCAGTATCTCCGCGGTCTCGCATATTTCGGGCTCAACCGGATCTCGGACGCGGTCAACGAATTTGATCGGATCCTGGATCATCGAGGCGAAGCACCGTTATCCGCACTTTACCCGCTTTCCCAACTTGCAAAGGTGCGGGCGCTAAAAAATAAAGCAGACTACGACAAGTTTTTCGTGTTGTGGAAAGATGCCGATCCGGATATGCCGGCTCTTACGGCTGCACGCCGCGAATACAGCGCCCTCGGCTGACAGCCTTGTTTGCCACCACCGCGCCCCGCCGTTAGAATAGCCTTTAAATTATTTTCATTAGGACACACTGTAAATGATCAAAGCACTTTTGATGGATTTCAACGGCGTCATTATCGATGACGAGCCGATACAGATGAGGGCGTACCAGGAACTACTTGCCGCCGAGGATATTGCGCTGACCGACGCCGACTATTACGAGTCTCTCGGGATGGACGACCGGACTTTTGTCGAGTCGGCATACGCACGCGTCGGCCGCAAGCCGGAAACGAACAAGGTTCTTGAGTTGACTCAGCATAAAACGCAGAGATGGCGTGAGATAATGGCGGATGGTGTTCCGCTTTTCGACAATGTGGAAAATTT
The DNA here is from genome assembly GCA_963772405.1 of uncultured Acidobacteriota bacterium. Lineage (GTDB taxonomy): Bacteria > Acidobacteriota > Blastocatellia > Pyrinomonadales > Pyrinomonadaceae > OLB17. The sequence continues at coordinate 377,142 of CAVYWT010000001.1, forward strand.
CGTCAGGAAGATGGCAGAGGAATTTGCCCTCGGAATTGTAAGCATGTCGGGCCGCACGGAGATCGATTTCATACTCGAACAAACCGGTTTGGCCGGCTGTTTCGAGGTCATCGTCAGTACGGAGGATGTTTCAAAGTGCAAACCCGATCCGGAATGCTATCGCATCGGGTTTCGCGAGCTTGATCTGGCGCGGACGCAAAAAGGCCATCTGCCGATGATCCACAGCGAATGTGTAGTCATCGAAGATTCGCCGCCGGGCGTTCAAGCGGGAAAGGCGGCCGGGCTTCCCGTGCTTGGCGTAACGAACACGGTCGATGCGGATATGCTTCGAGCCGCAGGTGCGGATTGGGTCGCGAAAGATTTGAACGACTGGTTCCCCGAGTCGTTTCGTAAGGCTTTCGCCTGACTAAAGTGAAAAAGTGAAAAGGTAAAAGTGAAAAGGTGAAAAAGTGAAAAGCTGAAAAAGTGAAAAGGTGAAATATGAGCCTATATACTACATAGACCTCTTCTTCTTTACTCTTCTTCTTTACTCTTCACTTTTTGGCCTTTTGACTCTTTTTCACCTTTTCACCTTTTCACCTTTTCACCTTTTCACCTTTTCACTTTTTCACTCTTTCACCTTTTCACTTTTTCACCTTTTCACTTTATGAGCGAACATTTTATTTCAAGACAGGACGCCGAATCAGATCTACTTTCCGCAGCCGCTTACCTCGCCGAGCGCATAAAGAGTATCGACGGCCGTGCAGAGGCAATGACCGCGGTCATTCCGCTTTATCTCCAAAAGGAAAATGTCGATCTCGCGGCCGAACTTTCGAACACGGTCGACGATCCGTACACACGGGACCGGCTATTGATACTTGTTGCGGAAAAGTGTGCCGAGATGGCGGATGACGAGTATGCGATGCAGCTCGCCGATGCGGTTGAAGATCATGGGCTGCGAGGACAGGGATTCGAGCACGTCGCGCTCCGTCAGGCGGCACGCGGAGACTTCGATCTGGCCCGCGAGATGTCGGACAAGATGGATCATCCCGATGGTGTTCTGGCCGGTATCGCCGTCAGCCAGGCCGCAAAAGGGCTCGAAGACGAAGCAGGTGAAACTATCGAAGAGATCGGTTTTCCGGGGGCGGCCGTCAGCGCGCTTCATGAGCTTGCTTCCGAATGTCTGCATCGCGGCGAAACCGGGAAGGCGTCGAGTATCTTGAGCGCTCGCTCGAAAAAGCTCAGGACATCGAACAGGCCGAAGAAAAGGCACGGGCATATTGCGATATCGGCAACGGGTTTATCGAAACTGACCGGAAAGATAAAGCGATCGAAACCTTCGATAAAGCGAAGTCAACCGCGGAGTCGATCGACGGCATGCATCGCGACGGATTTTTGGCGCTTGCGGCGGTCGGTTTCCTTCACGCGGGCAGTCTCGATCTTGCCGACCGCACTCTCGATCTCGTCGTGGACAAGACGCAGATCGCGTCGTGTCTTCTGGGCTACTCGCGAGAGTTATGGCGGAAAGATGAACGAGATGAGGCGATCGAGTCGCTTGAAGAAGCTCTCGCGATACTCGAGTCGCAGCACGAACGCGAAACGCGCGACAGCCGGGGCCGCTTTCAAATTGTTCACTCAGATCGCAGCTCAGTTCGCAGGCTTTGAAAAAGGGGAGCGGGCAATTGAGATCGCCGAGAAGATAAAGGATGAGACAGAAAGGATCGCTGCTCTGTCGCAGATCGCGGCAGTCCTTACGATCCGTAGAGAGGAGGAACAGGCCAGACATGCATTTCGTGCGATCGATGCTGACGGCGATCGTGTGTTCGCTCTGATCGGAATGAGCGATGCGAAACAAAGAAACGATGATCGCGAAGGCGCTATTGCTTTGTTAACCGAAGCGGCCGAGCTTGCCGATACGGTGCCGCAGTTTACCTTTCGCGCGTCCGGATATTCAGAGATCGGACGTCGTCTGATGGCCTTCGGTGAAACATCCCGTGCCGCCGAAGCATTCGGAAAGAGCCTCGATACGATCACCCAGATCCGCGACAGCAGCTCACAGGCGACATCGCTCGCCGCCCTCGCCCAGATCACTAATGAGACGGGGTTTGTTTTCGACGAGTCGTTTAGTCCCGTACTGCAGACACTCGCGGCCCGAGCCGGGATGTAATTGAAGTGTCCAATCCATCCAAGAATCCGTGCGACCAACACACGCGACGCATTCTTCTCGTGTTGCGTACCTCGGACATATTCGAGTTACACATCACGTCCGATAAGATCCTCAAACGTTTCACGCTCACGTATCAACTCAGCCGAACCATCCGTTCTTATCAACACAACCGGCGGCAGAAACCTACCGTTGTACTGTGACTCCTGCGCCACCGAATACGCACCGCAATTCAGCAAAGCAAGGACCTCGCCCGGCTGTACTTTATCGGGAAGCATTCGATGATCTGGCAGACGACCTTGACCTTCGATATCGAAATAGACATCGCCGCCGTCGCACAAAGGGCCGGCAAGCTTGTAAGACACGTTGTGATCTTCGCCGGCCCGATCCGCGGAGATCAGGTGGTAGTACCACTTGTACGTTTCCATGGAAAGCAGAATGTTGAAGCCGGCATCCGTCAGCAACCAGCTTTCCATTTTGGATTTTGGATTTTGGATTTTGGATTGGTCGATGGGTCTGGCTTTGTGATTTCTAACCGTGGTTAAGCAAATTCCCGCATCCGCGATGATCGAGCGGCCGGGTTCAAGCAACAGCGTGAGCCCCTCGAGCAGATCGGACGCACTCGAGTCGTCCGCAAACGCCTTCACCGCATTCCATGCTTCTCGGATCGCATCCGACGGTTCGAAATCCGCGGCGAACATCTCGCGCTGTTCGCGGGGGAACTCGGCCGACTGTGAACGGTCGCGAAGATAATTCACCGGAAATCCGCCGCCGAGATTTATGTGGGTGAGTTTCAGGCCGGTCTCTGAATTAACTCTTCGAAGCGTGTCGAAGAGCATGCGGAATGCTTCGGCGTAGGCATGCGGTTCGGGATTTTGCGAGCCGATGTGAAGATGGATTCCGCGGAGATCGAGATGCGGTGAGTCTTTGTATTTGCGAAAAGCTTCGAACGCTTCTTCCGGCATCATGCCGAACTTCGATGTGAGCAACGCGGTCTGCAAACCGGAATGCGTTCCGGTCTCGATCTCGGGCACGAGTCGCAAACTGACATTCGCGCACTTGTTCAAACGCTTCGCCGTCTCTTCGATCAGCTCGAGTTCATAAAGCGAATCGACCTGAATCGCATAGATGTCGGCACCGATCGCGTTCTCGATCTCCCAAACCTCCTTGCTCGTCCCGTTGAAAATTATCTGCTCGCCGGTGAAGCCGACTTTCAAAGCTTTCCAAAGCTCACCGCCGGAATTTACCTCGATATCGATACCCGCCTCTTTTACGGAGCGTAAGATCCCAAGTGTCGACATCGCCTTCGCCGCGTAGCAAATTTTCAAAGGGCAATCGATAACCGACGCGCTTTTTTGAAGCCGTTCGATATTGTGACGGATGCGAGATTCGCTGTAGATGAATAACGGAGTGCCGTGTTCGCGTGCGAGTGCTACGGCGTCGACGCCGTCGATGTGAAGACGGTTGTCGCGGACGTCAAGGAAGTTTTCGATTTGCCAGGAGGTTGTCATTATGGTGCGAAGCTTAACCGCAGATGGCGCGGATGACGCAGATTTAAAAGATCAGCTTTCATCCGTGTCATCTGCGTCATCTGCGGTTAAAACCCTTTACCGTCTCATCAATTGAATTCCGGTTCCACGCGGATGCAATCCCGGGAGCGTGATCGGCAGACGACCGGTGATGTCCTGCGTTCCCAGGATCGCACGAGCGGCGGCGCGCTGAAGCGAAGGCATGTCACCATACGCGACGACATAAGTCTTCATCTCCGGAAACGAACCAAGAACGTACGGATTGCCAAAACTAATGCCGATCACTTTTTTATTCCCGGCAAGAGCTTCGCGGAAAATCGCAGCGCCATTCTCCGGAACACCGACGCTGTTCTTTGCACCGGAGCGTACCCGGCCGTAAAGAGCGACGACTACTACATCCGCTTCTGCTATCGCTTTCCGGGCCGCGGCCACTTGTTCCTGCACGGAGTTCTCCTGAATATACGCGGCGGCAAATCTAAGACCGTTCGCTCGGAGTGTGCCGACGAGCGGGTTCATCACAGACCCGCCGTCGAATCCGTTAGAGATGCCGACAACCGCGATCTTCTTCGTGCGATCGAGCGGCAAAGCTCCGCCGTCGTTTCGGGCCAGCGTGATCGCCCTTGTTGCGATCTCGTCCGTCAGCTGCGATCGTTTCAGGATTCGAAACGATACGGTCGATCGCATCCAGCGATGTCATTCGCTCTTTGAAAAGACCGAGCTCATGTTTCCATGCGAGTTGTCTCCGCACCGAATCATCAAGCTGCGACATCGGAATGCGGCCCGATGCGACCGCGGCTTTCAAACCGCGGAGCATCGCATCGACATCGGCGGGTTTTTCGAGAATATCGGTTCCCGCGAGAAACGCCCGGACGCCCGCTTCTTCCTGCGTGAAATAGATCGTCAGACCGCTCATCGACATCGCGTCGGAAACGATCAGACCCTTGAAGCCCATCTCTTTCCTAAGCAGATCTGTTTGGACCTTTGCGGAAAGCGTTGCCGGGATCGTCGCGGATTGGTTGACGATCTCGGCTCCGTGCTCGGCATCGCCCTGTATGAAATTCTTGAGCGGCTTTACTTCTTCGGGATCGATCTGCGGCAGAGCGATGTGCGCGATCATTACCGATCCGATGCCCGACTCGACTGCTTTGCGGAATGGAACAAGCTCGGTTTTCTCCAAACTCTCACGGGAATGATCGATGATCGGCAAGCCCCGATGCGAATCGACGGCCGTATCGCCGTGGCCGGGAAAATGTTTTGCGGTCGCGATGACGCGCTGGCTTTGAATGCCGTCGGCGAACGCGATCCCAAATCTCGCGACGTCTTCCGGCGATTCGCCAAAGCTGCGAACGTTTATGACCGGGTTCGCGGCATTATTGTTTACATCGAAGACCGGAGCATAGACATGCTGAATGCCGATCGCACGCGCTTCGCGTCCGGTGACGACGCCGATGCGCCGCGCGTATTCGGGATCGCCGGTCGCCGTTACCGCCATTGCCCACGGAAAGTTCGTCGCATCCTCGAACCGCATTCCGATACCGGTTTCCGCATCGAGCGACATTAGTAAAGGAACGTCGGCGAGCTCCTGCATACGGTTCGCGAGGTGAGTCGTCTCGTAGATCGGAGCTCCGAAAAAGATAACGCCACCGATCTTGTTTTCGACGACATGACGTTTCAGATCTTTGAAGAACGCGCTCTGCTGATTCGCAAAACGCGCGTTGATGCCGACGTGTATGAGCTGACCGACCTTTTCGTCGACGGACATTTTCTTCAGACGCTTGTCGGCAAAGTCCCAGGATCTTTTGGATGGTTCAAGTTTTTGCGACGCGAGTTTTGCCACGCGAGCTGGTGCGACGCGGAGACGAGGAGACGCGGGGACGCGGTGAGCTGCCCACTCTGCGCCAGCACGATCGCGGCAGCCAGAGCCCAACTGACCACTTGTTTTCGCGAACTCAGGGTTGGGGCACCTACGCCGTTAAAAGCCGGAGCCACGAACTTACACGAAACAACACGAAAAAGACGGGAACAAAAACGAATCATCACCCGTGAGTTTGTGCCTTTCTTCGTTAGTGTGTCTTCGTGTGATTTCGTGGTTTCAGTCTTAGAACGTGCGAGACCTGAAACCACTAGTTCAAACGAAGAAACTCTAAAAACACTCCGGAGAAAAATAAACAAATGTGTACTAAGACTTAATTTCATTTTCAGTACTTCGAATTATCAGACTTGCGACATACGCAACGATGAGCGTCGTCATGCTGCCGATCAGAGCGTACCACGGCCATGCGATGACCGGACCGGCGACGATCTTGTTGGATGAAAGAAGGATGTAGGTCATGAGTAAAATGCTGACCGTCATTCCGACGAGAGCGTGGATCTCTTTCGCACGCTTAAGGAACGCACCGACAAGGAACACACCGAGGATCGGTCCGTTGATAAGCGACGCGACAGCGAGTGCAAGCCCGAGGGCCGAGCTGTTGACGTCCTTCAACCCAATCGCGATCGCGATCTGCACTATCCCGACGACGACCGTCAGAATTCCCGCGATCCGCATCAGGTGGCGGTCGGACGTATTCCTGGCGAACGGCTTGTAGATGTCGTTGACGGCCGTTGCAGAGATCGAGTTCAGCGACGACGACAGTGCAGCGGCAAAGATCGCCGCGACGACCAGGCCGGACAAACCAGTCGGCATTTTCTGCGTGATGAAATCGGGGAACACTTTATCGCCGCCGGTAAATGGGAACGCACCCGTCGCCGTGTCATATCCCGCCATCGAAAACGGCTCGTAAAAGGCGAACAACAGAACGCCGATAAAAAGAAATCCGATAAATTGTCCGAGCACGACCGCTCCCGAGCTCATTAGCGCCGCGATGGCCGCCCGAGGTTTGTTGGTGCAAAGATAGCGCTGGACGAGAAACTGGTCGGTCCCGTGCGTCGACATCGTTAGGAAACATCCGCCGATCAGACCGCCCCAGAATGTGTAGGTCTTCGCGAGATCGAAACTAAAATCGAAAACGTCGAACTTATCGAACTGCTGTCCGATCGCGATCGCACCGCTGAATCCGCCGTCGATGTTTTGGATCAGCACGACCGCTGCGGCGATCGCTCCGGCGATGTAGATCACGAGCTGCACGACCTCGATCCAGATCACGGCCTCCATTCCGCCGAAAAATGTGAAGATGATCATGACAACGCCGAGCAGCACGATCGATCCGACGATGACGATCGCCGGATCGGTGTTCGGTTGAAAGGCTGTGTAGACGGCCGCGAGCACGATCGCCGTCAGCAAAAGGCGAATCCCGTCCGCGATGTTCCGCATGATCACGAACAGACCGGACGCAAGCATCTTTACTTTGCCGCCAAATCTTTCGCCAAGCAGTTGATAAACCGTCTGCAGTTCGCCGCGAAAATACATCGGGATGAACACAAGCGATATCACCACCCGCCCGACCATGTAACCGAGTACGAGTTGCAGGAACTGGAAATTACCGCCCTTCGCGAATGCGAAACCAGGAACCGATATAAATGTGATCGTGCTTGTCTCGGTCGCGACGATCGACATAGCGATCGCCCACCACGGCACGCTGCGGTCGCCGACAAAATAATCCTCGGTCGTCTCTTGCTTGCCGGCGTACCATATGCCGAACGCAGTAATGCCGATGAGATAGCCGAAGATGATGATGAGATCGAGTGTTTGCATCTTATTTAAGTACGGCTATCGCGCGTTCCACGACAAAGTCCGAGTCCGAAAGCGCCAACCGCGCTCGGGCGGCATCGACACTTGCCTTGTGCATTACCAGTGCGATGCGAAGATCGCCCATGGCTTCATCCAGCAGTTCTTCTGCTGCTGACTGTGAGAGTGCAGTTTCTTCCATCAAAATACGCACTGCACGATCCTGAAGTTTTTCGTTCGACGCCTTCATGTTGGTCATTCGATTGCCGCAGACGTATCCGAGGCGAATCATCGCGACCGTCGAGATCATGTTCAGGATCAGCTTCTCCGCCGTTCCGGCTTTCATCCGCGTCGAACCGGTGATCGCTTCGGGGCCCACTACCGGAACGATCGCGACCTCGGCAGTTTCGGTGATCTTCGAATCCGGGTTACAGACGATACATGCCGTAAAGCAACCGAGCTCACGCGCATATTTGACGGCACCGATCGTGTACGGTGTGCGGCCCGAAGCAGCGATCCCAACGACCGCATCCTTAGGCGTTAAACCACGCGCCTTAAGATCTTCCGCTCCTTGTTCCGTGTTGTCTTCACTCGACTCGGTCGCTTTGTACAAAGCCCCGTAGCCACCGGCGATCACACCTTGAACAAGATCGTACGAGACACCATACGTCGGCGGAATCTCCGACGCGTCAAGCACGCCGAGTCGCCCACTGGTACCCGTCCCGATGTAAAAAAGCCGGCCTCCATTCTGCATCCGTTCGACGATCTTATCGATCGCGTCGGCAATCTCGGGCAGCACCTTCTCGACCGCCGCGGCCACCAGTTTGTCCTCGTTATTGATCATCCGAACTGCGTCGAGAGTCGAAGCAATATCGATCTCCGACGTGTTCGGGTTATCGGTTTCGGTTATTGGAATCACTTTCTGTATAAGCAAATACCTCGATCAAAATGTCAAGCTACGAGTTTTCTCGTACTGGGTCCGCTTGAATAGCTTCCCGTTTTCCTCCCGCTTGAACGGCTTCGCGTAGCCACGCCGTTTACGGCGTGGGCAGAGAGCGACGGATGCCGAGCCCGTTTCCAACGGGCTTGCCACTGGAAGGGAGTTGCCCCCCACGCGATCTTCTCGGCGGATCCTTCACAAGTGTTGAAGCACGTGGCTATGCTCAAACGAAAAAGCTCGCCGAATTTTCAAAATGCCCATTACCTTTCTCTCGGACCCATCAGCGACGATGTCCGTTTGCAGAAGATTGGTACGCCATCAATGCTGCTGCGTGAGCCGGCGGCATCGCGGGTTCGGTGAGGAATGCCTTTGCAGCGCATTTACGAACTTTCCGAAGCATCGGTTTCGTGAGCAGCTCGCCGGCGTTAAAGATACTGCCGACGCATCCGATCGGTACCTTTCGATTCTCGAGTTTCAGCTTCTCGATCACGGCACATGCGGCGAGGCCAAGTTCGAAACCTGCATCGTTGAGGATCTCGATAGCGATCTTATCGCCATCCTGCGCGGTTTCAACGACGAGGCGGGCGAATCCGGCGATGCGGCTGTTGTCGACCTGTGGCGAATAGATCGCGACTATCAGATTCTCGGGACCCGATGCACGGAAATATTCGGACGCCCGCTGACTGAGCATGGTTGGCACGCCGCGGCCGTCCGACGCTTTTGCTATGTTGTGCAATGCCTGCTGCGCAATTCCGACGCCGCCGCCTTCGTCGCCCGCCAACGGTCCCCAGCCGCCCGAGATCGCCATTTCACCATGCTCATTTTTTCCAAGGCAAACCGAACCGGTCCCGGCGATCACGACAAGGCCGGGCTTGCCCTGAGTCGTCGCGTAGAGCGCGATCTCGGCATCGGTTACGACTTCTACTTTTCGAATTCTTAGACGTTTGATAAAACTTTCACGTACGCTGCGTTTTAGGTCGGCACGACGAACCCCCGCGAGACCTAAAGTCACGGAAGCAATATCGCCACGCGATACGCCGTCGCGATCACAAGCTTCGTTGATCGCCTTTGCAATATTAGTGACGGCCGTCTCGACGCCGACCCTGAGCGGATTCGATGGACCGGCATGCCCTTCGCTCATGACTTCGCGAGCTTCATTCATGATCGCGATCTGAGTCTTGGTTCCGCCACCATCGACGCCCAGATACAGCTGGTGCGATCTGTGCTTTCGTTTGTCAGGTGTGGAGTTTGCGGCCATGCAAAAATATTCTTGGCTAAACTTGACTTATAATCAAACTTAAAGGATTTTATGTAAGCGATAAGAATGTGTGATGTAAGAAATGCGGAACGTGGAGCGCGGAATGCGGAGTGCGGAATCCGTCGCGACCGATACGCAAAATGATTTAGGTTAGAGATCGCGCAACCGGAATTCCGCATTCCACAATCCGCACTCCGCAATAAGAGAAGATGGAAATCAGACAGCTAAAGGCGTTTTTGGCGATCGCCGAGGCGAAGACGTTTACGGCCGGGGCGCGGCGCGTGAATGTGACTCAGGCGGCGATCTCGATGCAGATAAAGCAGCTCGAAGACGAGGTCGGTTTGCAGTTGTTCACACGCACACCGCGTCGGGTGATCCTGACCGAGGCCGGCGAATATCTGCTGGAACGAGCCCGAAAGATACTCCGCGAACACGATTCGGCGCTTGCCGAGATAGCCGAGGTCGCGGGCGCCGAATATGGCCGCCTCCGGATCGGGTCTGCCTCGGGTACCTTCGCCATGCATCAATTACCTGCCATCATGCAGCAGTTGAAGGTTAAGTTTCCCCACTCCGAGTTGTCCGTCGCGTCCGGTACGAGCCAGCGTCTCGTCGATCGGATAATGCACGGAGAACTGGACACGGCGTTCATCTCGCTGCCTGTCGATAACACGAACGTGACGACCGAATCGCTGTTTTCAGATGAGATCGTCGCGATCGCGCATCCAAAACATCCGCTAGCGAAGGAAAAGTACATCAGCGCCGCGACGCTTGCCGGTGAGAAATTGATTCTCGGCGAGCGCGGTGGGAATACGCGTCGGATGATCGACGATTTCTTTGCGGCCGCAAACGTAAAGCCAAACATCAACATGGAACTTTCGCGGCAGGAAGCGATCAACGAGATGGTCGCGAATGGGCTCGGTGTCGGAATGGCTGGAGCCAAGAGCGTCAATCGCGACATACGAGACGGGAAACTTACCTCGTGGTTCATCGAGGGTGCGGAGATCAAATGGGAGCTCGGCCTCGCACGTCTCCGCGGAGGTCATTTTTCGCCGATCGGAAAGGAATTTGTGAAGCTGTGTAAGGAAAGCTTCGTCGAACGCGAAAAAGAGTTGAAAGCGAAGCGGTAGGTCTCGTACCTGCCAAGATCCAGCGGGGCCGAATCGGTTATTTCCCGCAAAGTCGCAAAGCCGCAAAGAATCTCACAATGAGATTATGACGTTGAGCTTGGTACCCATGTTCTCCAACAGAATATTTACTAGTATGAGAATTTCAGCCCTTGCATTGCGGCTTTGCGTCTTTGCGGGAACGCTCTTTCTGACTACCTATAGTCAAGGCCTGACGGTCGCCGCTCCGCATACCGTCGGGATGAACGCGGCGAAGCTCGGACAGATCGAGCAGCTCGTCAAGGCCGACATCGCCGACAAGAAACTGCCCGGGGCCGTCGTCATCGTCGGACATCGCGGCAAGATCGTCTATCGAAAAGCATTCGGCAATCGCTCACTTGTTCCGACGGTCGAGCCGATGACTGTCGATACGATCTTCGATGTCGCATCGCTGACGAAACCGGTAGCGACCGCGACCTCGATCATGATCCTTGTCGAGCACGGAAAGCTTCGCTTGAACGACACGATCGGAAAGTACATTCCCGACATCGACGACCCGGAAGCGAAGAAGGTGACGATCCAGCAGCTTCTGACGCACACGTCCGGCTATCGACCCGATTTCGACCTCGGCGAAAAATGGACCGGCAGCGAAGGGATGCTCGCTGCGTCTGAAGAAAGAGAAGCTGCGCAGCTCTGCCGGGGACGAGGTTCGTTTACTCGGATATTGGGTTCATTGTGTTGGGCGAAATCCTGGAAAGGATAGTCGGGTTAAAGGAAGATGTATATTGTTCGCTCCAATCTAACAAGAGGTGCGGGCACTACCCGATCTGGATTCAGAAGACGTTCGTACTTGGCGACTTCCGAAAGGAGCCGGTCCGGAGATGCAGCTCTGTTCCCGATATCGCACCAACGGAGGATGTTAAGGGACAGAACAGCTATCTTGGATCGAGTTTTGAAGGCGATGACCAAACTGGAAAACGAATTCTCCGGGGCGAAGTGCACGATCCAACGGCCTTTCGCATGGGCGGAGTGGCCGGCCACGCAGGACTTTTCTCTACCGCAGACGATCTAGCACGTTATTGCCAGATGCTCGTGGATGGTGGCGTGCGAACGGACGGTGCGACCGGCTGCTAGCGGTGGTCAAGAAATCGGATTCTCTCCGCCCAGACAATCGCCCGTATGACGCAGCCATACGTTGTCTCCGAAGACGGAGCGACACGCGGGCTCGGATGGGACATCAATACGTCGTTCTCTTCGAACCGCGGTGAGTTGTTTCCGCTCGGATCGTTCGGTCATACGGGATTCACCGGAACGTCGATCTGGATCGATCCGACATCGCAAACGTTCGTCGTCTTCATGTCGAACCGCGTTCATCCGGACGGCAAAGGCGATGTGACGCTCGCTGCGTGCGAAGGTCGCGACGGTCGCGGCATCTGCGATCGAAGACAACGCCGATCGAGAACTGGAAGGAAGCGGAGGCGAGATACAACGCCGCTGTCGCCGCGCAGATCCCTGCGTTTGTGGAGAGCAAAAGACAGTTATCAGTTACCAGTTATCAGTTATCAGTTATTCCGGAGAATGCGACCGTCCTCAACGGAATCGACGTTCTCGAGAAGAACGGTTTCAAGGATCTCGAAGGTAAACGCATCGCTCTGGTTACCAACCACACCGGTCGGAATTTCGCCGGGGAAGCCGACGATCGACATTCTTCACGAAGCTAAGAATGTGAAGCTCGTTGCGATCTTCGCTCCCGAGCACGGGATTCGCGGCGAGCTTGATACGGAAAAGATCGACGACACAAAGGACGAAAAGACCGGTCTACCCGTTTTTTCGCTGTATAAGGATGGCATGCGGCGTCCGAAGCCGGAGCAGCTCAAAGATCTCGACGCTATCGTTTACGACATCCAGGACATCGGAGCACGTTTCTACACGTACACCGCGACGTTGAAGAACGTAATGGAAGAAGCGGCGAAGGCGAAGATACCGGTTTACGTTCTCGATCGCCCGAATCCGATCAATGGCGCGGTCGAAGGCCCGATCGCCGAGGAAGATAAACTTTCGTTCATCGCTGCTCACACAATTCCAGTTCGCTACGGCCTGACGATCGGCGAGCTCGGAATGTTGATGAACGCCGAGCGGAAGATCGGTGCCGATCTTCGCGTGATCAAGATGGAGAACTGGTCGCGTTCAATGTGGTTCGACGAGACCGGACAGACCTGGATCAACCCATCGCCGAACATGCGTTCGCTCAACGAGGCGACATTGTATCCTGGCATCGGGTTGCTCGAGACGACAAATGTAAGCGTCGGCCGCGGTACCGACACACCGTTCGAAGTGGTCGGGGCTCCATGGCTGGATGGTCAAAAGCTGGCGAAATATTTGAACGAGAGAAATCTGAAAGGCGTCCGCTTCGTGCCGGTTCGGTTCAAGCCGAACGCGTCGGTCTTTAAGGACCAACAGCTCGGCGGGGTGAACATTATCGTCGTCGACCGAAAAGGTTTCGAACCGGTGCGGACGGGAATCGAAATAGCCGCTGCCTTGCGCAAGCTCTATTCGAAGGAATGGGAAGTCGACCGCTATGGGCGTCTGTTGGTGAACAGCGAAATTCTCGACAAGCTGAAGAGCGGCGAATCGCCTGACTCTATTCTGAGGTCTTGGAGAAAAAGTCTCGATGACTTTGAGAAACGCAGGGCACCGTATTTGCTTTACAAATAGCAGATTTGGAGTTATAAAAACTCACAGCATTCACTTTTTGTAACAACCTGTTCATTTCAAGGATTTAGGTAAGGATTCTCAGTTTTTCTGTGTCGTGAACGATAACGAAAATTTGGATAAACTTCCGAAAACCTAAATTATCCTTATACCTAAAATATTGCGTTTTGAACTTTTTGAAGAGGAAGGAACACTATGACAAGCAAAAAAACATGGACCTCGATACTGTTTACGATGGCGATCACGCTCTGCCTGACCGGCATTGCGATCGGCCAGGAGATAAACGGTTCGATCGTCGGCACGGTTAAAGACTCAGCCGGTGCGGTCGTCCCGGGTGCTACGGTGACGATAACGATCCCGTCAAAAGACGATCTCGTTGTTCGAACGGTGACGACAAACGATAACGGAGAATTTACGGCGGCGAACGTACCCGTGAATGTTTATGACATCTCGGTCGAGGCACCGAACTTCAAAAAGTCGGTCAGTACGAATGTTAAGGTGGATGTCGGCCAGCGCCGCAACGTCGAGATCGCATTGACGGCCGGAAACATCTCCGAAGTGGTCACGGTCGAGGCTGATCGCGTTTCGGTTGAATTAAATACGCCGACGGTCGGTACCACGATCAACGGCGATCAGGCACGAGAGCTGCCGATCAACAATCGAAATTGGGTGCAGCTTATAACGCTCGCACCTGGAGTTTCGAGCAATCTTGCCGATCAGGTCTATGTCGGAACAACGAACCCCGATGGCCAGGCAAATACGATGCAGATATCTGTAAACGGAGCTCGGTCAAGCCAGAATACTTTCACGGTCGACGGAGCCGACGTAACAGACCGCGGATCGAACCTCACGATCCAGGCATACCCGAGTGTCGACTCGATCGGCGAGTTCAAGGTTCTTAGGTCGTTGTATCCGGCAGAATCCGGACGAAGCGGCGGCGGTCAGGTAAATATCGTTACACGCAGCGGCGGTGACAAGTTCCACGGCAATTTCTTTGAGTTCGTTAGAAACGAAAAGTTCAATGCCGGAACGTACTTTAACAACCAGACGCAGCCCCGGGACTCGAACGGAAAAGCGATCCGGCCCCCGTTCCGATACAACAACTATGGACTGACGGTTGGCGGCCCGATCTACTTTCTTAACTTCGGGAACCTCGAGCCGGATGCGGGCTATTTCGGCAAAATGAAGCGGACGTACTTTTTCTACTCGATGGAAAATCGAGATGATGTCAGGTTTCCGACGCTCAATTCGACTGTCCCGACGACGGCATTGAAGCAAGGGGTCTTCGATGTGCCGATCTGCTTGCAGGCGAGCGGAACGACGTGCACCACAACATTGGCTGCCGGAACGCCACTGGGTAGCGTCGCAACGATCAACCCGATCTCCCAGCAGTACATTCAATATATCTGGAACAACGTACCTACCCCGAATAATCCCGGGTCGGGTGCATTCGCCCTGAGCTACCCGACTCGCGGAGTCTCAAAGTTCAGACAGCAGATGATCAAAGTAGACACGAGCATCACGAAAGATTTCTCGGCGTACTACCGCTTCCAACGCGATAAGATCCCGACCCAGGATGCTAATTCATTGTTTTCGAGCGGTTCGGGCCTCCCCGGCGTCTCGCTTACCGAGACCAACTCGCCGGGCAGAACCCATACACTGAACTCTACCTATGTTGCGTCACCGAACCTGGTTTTCGAGGTTGGCTATACTTTCGGTTATGGAGCGATCCTCAGCAAGAATATCGGATTGATCGCCCTTGCGAATTCTCCGATCACGCCTCCGCTTCCATATCCTGTCACGCGCGACCGGGTGCCGAGCGTATCGGGAACCGGCTTCAGCAACCTGCAAAGCTTCGGACCATACGACAATTTTTCCTGGAAACAAAATTTGAGTGGAAATACCACGTGGATCAACGGTGACCACACGATAAAGTTTGGAGCCATCTACTCGCTCTATCGCAAGAACGAGAATGCACTGGCCGGCAACAACGAAGGCAGCTACAGCGGCTTCAATACTCCGGGCGGCACGAGCGCGGTGATCGCGACCGGCGGTAACACTCAGAAGCAGCAGTGGGCAAACTTCTTGCTCGGTACAAACGCCACATTCACGCAGGCGAGCTTTGACTACACTGCCGACTTGCGACAAAAGACCTTTGAAGCTTTTGTCCAGGACGAATGGAAACTCAGGCCGAATCTGACCCTTTACGGCGGGGTCCGGTATTCATTCTTTGGCTCGCCTTACGATAAAAATGGCCGAATAACCAACTTTGTTCCCGAGTTGTTCGATCCGGCACAGGCACCGCTTGTTACAGGAGCCGGCGCCCGGGTCGCGGCCGCAGGAAAAAATTTCTGCAACGGCATTATTGCGAACACGCAGAACTACACTACGGGCCCGTCAAATTTTAACTGTACGCCGATTCCGTCTCCGTTTGGAAAATTCGTTGTTGACGCTCCGAAGACCGACTTTGCACCACGTGTCGGTCTTGCCTGGGATCCGTTTAAGAGAGGTGATACCTCGATCCGCATGGGTTACGGTATCTACCATGATCAGGTTCTAAACGGAACTTTACTTCAGCATATCGGATTGAATCCCCCTTACCAGCAGACGTGCACGGTCACGGGCATCAATATTTCGAACCCGGTTCCTGGCGGCAATTGTGCCGTCGCGGCGGCGACTACCGCACCGAATGTCCGAGCGTTGCAGGCGAACTGGAAGACCCCTTATTTGCAGCACTGGTCACTGGACCTTCAACGTCAGTTGATGAAGAACACGCTAGTCACGGTTGGATACTACGGCTCGAAAGGAACGAACCTGATCGGTGCGTTTGAGCTGAATGAACTTAGGCCCGGCGATGCGATCTCGCGAGGTGCGACAGGGTGTGCAGTCGGAGCTTCGACTACACCGACCGCTCCTTGTCAGGTCGCCGGGGTGGCATTCCTGTCGTCTGCAGCGTCGAATATTCTCGATCAGATCAGACCCTACAGGGGATTTCGGTCGATCAACATCGTGCAGCCGAAGTACAATTCCGACTATCACAGTTTGCAGGTGTTCGGACAGCATCGATTCTCCGGCTCGTCGCAGGTAAACCTTGCTTATACATGGTCGAAGAATCTTTCGGACAATCAGACGGATCGTTCGACCGCTCCACAGAATTCCTACGACATCAAGGGCGATTACGGACGAGCTGCTCTTGATCGGCGTCATATCATCACCACTAACTGGGTATATGATCTGCCGTTCTTTAATAAGGGTGGCGGTATCGCTCGTGTATTGCTCGGCGGATGGCAGTTCCAGGGCATTGCAACCTATCAAACTGGTTTGCCGCTGACGGTGGTAACGTCGAGTTTCGATCCGGCAGGGCTTGGTTTCATCCCGGCGCTTATCGCGGGCGGACGACCGGTAATTATCTGCAATCCGAACGCGAATGCGCCGCACACTCAGCAGCAATGGATCCAGCCGATCTTCGTGACGGGGAACTCCGGACCGTTGAATCCGAATGGATGCTTCCAGCCAAATCCGACGACCGCACAGAACGTGGGTATCCCGGCCGTGGTCGGTACCTCGCCTCGTGGTATTGTCGAAGGCCCGCCAACTCGGCGTGTCGATTTTACGATGTCGAAGAATTTCAATTTTACGGAGCACCTGCGGCTGCAGCTTAGGGCCGAGGCGTTCAACGTATTCAATTGGACGAACTTTACGACTGTGAGCCTAAATGTGACCGCCGCGAATTTTGGGGCGGTGACAGGTGCTCGCGATCCGAGAACAATGCAGTTTGCCGCAAAGTTCTACTGGTAGAACCCGGCACACTGATAATTCTGCCCGCGCTTCTTACAAAAGATGCGCGGGCTTTTTTGTTTGATAAGATAAAAACTTCATGTCCACTACACATCTCATCAATGCGTCGGCGGTTCTTCCGACCGGTGTCGTCAAGGACTCTTCTATAGGTATCTCCGATGGCCGGATAGATTCGATCGGTTCAGCGGTCCTCCGAACAGAAGAGTCCATCGATTGCATGGGCTTGACCCTTGTTCCTGGATTTATCGATCTTCACATTCACGGAGCGGTGGGTGTGGACGTGAACACGGCCGATCTGGATGGATTGATCAAGGTCGCGAGTTTTCTCGCCCGTAATGGCGTGACCGCATGGATGCCAACTCTCGTTCCCGATTCGGATAAAAATTACGCGCAAACGATCGCGACAATCGATCAGTTGATGGAAATTCAACACGACGAGCCGGTCGCGCAGGCAGTCGGCGTCCATTACGAAGGCGTTTTTGCGAACGAGAAAATGTGCGGGGCTCTGCGGCCGGAGTTTTTTAAGAAGTTTACCGGCGTCGAGCTTGATGAATTGCCGCGGTTGAAGCGCGGAGTCCACATGACTACCTTTGCGCCTGAGATCGACGGTGGAACTGAGCTAGCGAAAGAACTAACAAGACAAGGCTGGATAGCGTCGATCGGTCATACAAAGGCGGATGTCGAAACGCTTAACAATGCGTTCAACGCCGGAGCACGACATCTCACGCATTTCTACAACGCAATGACCGGCCTCCACCACCGCGACGTCGGAGTAGTAGGCTGGGCCCTGACGAATCCCGGAATCACGTTCGACATCATCGCGGATGGTATCCATGTCGATCCGAGAATGCTCGAATTCGCATGTCGGATAAAAGATCCGGTCAACGTCTCTCTGATAAGCGACGCCGTGGCTCCTACGGGTTTGGGGGATGGCGTATTCGACATCTGGGGTGAGAAGGTGACCGTCCTAAACGGACGAACACAGAACGAGCGCGGCAGCATCGCGGGTTCCGTCATCACGATGCTCGATGCGGTAAAAGGAATGCTGTCGATAGGCTTCACGCAGTCGGAAGTCTCAGGCATGGCATCCCTAAATCCGGCAAAACTGTTGAAACTCGAGACAGACTACGGCTCGATCGAGATCGGAAAGCGGGCAGACCTCGTCGCACTCGACTCGAAGGGTGACGTAAAGCTCAGCATCATAGGTGGGCGCGTGGCTTTCGACGGGCGGTAGCCGACTGGAGCGCATGACTGGAGCGCAGGCATCCCTGCCTGCAACGTCGCGGCTTCCGCGGCGTCGTGCCCTCGTGATCTCGAACTATGAACGCTTTTCGTGCTTCGCACTTATGCAGGCAAGGATGCCTGCGCTCCAATTCCATGTAAAGAATTGTCAGACTCGGGGCATTCCTTTCTCTTTTGACGTAAAATTTCCTCAGGATGGATAAGGTTCTGATCATTGACGACGACGTGGAGCTGTGCGATCTCGTGTCGGAGTATCTGACGGTTGAAGGGTTCGAAACAACCTCACTTCACGACGGCGAGACCGGACTCGCCGGTGCTCTGTCCGGTGAGTACGATCTTGCGATCCTGGATGTCATGCTTCCGAAGCTCGACGGCTTCGACGTCCTCAAAAATTTGCGCGAAAAATCGGGCCTGCCCGTATTGATGCTTACCGCCCGGGGCGATGACACTGAACGAATTGTCGGACTTGAGATCGGAGCTGATGATTATCTTCCGAAACCGTTCAACCCGCGCGAACTTGTGGCAAGGCTGCGGGCGATCTTGCGGCGAGCGTCGGCCGACAAAGGAAGTCAGGCCTCGGCTGAAAAGATCTCCATCGATGATCTGGAATTGTCCGCGTCTTCGCGTTCGGTCAAACGCAACGGCGAGGATCTTCCGGTAACGTCCGTCGAATTCGAACTGCTTTCCGCGCTGCTCCGCGAGGCGGGCAAAGTTGTTAAGAAAGAAGATCTCAGCGAGAACGTGCTCGAACGGCGCCTTTCGCCATACGACCGGAGCCTCGACATGCACATTAGTAATGTGCGAAAGAAACTTGGCCCACGAGCGGACGGATCGGAAAGAATTAAGACCGTACGTTCGGTGGGATACATCTATACAGTGCCGTGAATCTTTTCTTAAAGATATTTCTTTGGTTCCTTGTCGCCAGTGCCGTCATGGTTGGCGTCGTGATGTTCCTAAACTGGACCGTGACTACCGAGCCGGTCGTCAGCCGCTGGCAGAGCTCCATCCGAAATCAGACGAATCTTTATGCCGCGACTATAACTCAGATCCACAGCACGCAGGGAGAGGCCGGTGTCCGCGAGTTTTTGGATCGAATTAGAGATGTCGAAACCGTCACCGAGGTGAACGTCGTTCATCGTGACGGGCGCATGTGGCTGTCCGATGCGACGGATGTTTCAAATTATCGTGTCCTGATCGGCACGGCGTTCGATAGCTCTGGTGTTGAGCTCGAGCTCGAGCGCGACCGATACGGCGCTCACGTCGAGGAGCTTTAAGCTTGCAAGTGGCGATGAGTTTGCTCTCGTAATTCGTTGGGACAGACTCCGGCCGGTTCCTTTCTTCGGCGAATCGCAGCTTAGATTGATACGCTACGCCGCGCTGTTGCTGACGGCGCTTTTGGTCTGCTACGCGCTGGCCCGATATCTATCGTCGCCGATTCAAAAGATACGACGTGCGACGCAAAAGCTCGCTGAAGGAGAACTGGGCACACGCGTCGGCGATAAGGTCGGTAACCGCCGCGACGAGCTGGCGGTACTCGCAAAAGACTTTGACGTGATGGCGGAGCGGATCGAATCGCTCATCACGTCGCAGCAAAGATTGTCCCGGGATGTATCACACGAGCTGCGGTCGCCGCTGGCACGCATGGCTGTAGCGCTCGAGTTAGCGAAACAAAGATCAAATGGCGAGACGTCGCCCGTGCTCGATCGGATCGAGGCCGAGACAAATCGCCTCAATGAAATGATCGGCCGGCTGCTGACGCTATCGCGTCTCGAAACCGGTGCACAGGATTTCGAGCGCACCGAGATCGACCTCAAGGCGCTAGTCGAACAAACAGTGTCCGATGCGGATTTCGAAGCGACCGCTGTCGGTAAGTCGGTGCGAATCACGAATGCCGACTTATGCAGCATTGTCGGCAGCGATGAATTGGTCAGCAGCGCGGTCGAAAACGTGCTTCGCAACGCGGTGAGGTACACGCGGGACGGCTCCACGGTTGATGTGTCTTTAACTCGCAAAAATGGACAGGCGACGGTTTCGGTTCGGGATCAGGGTGGCGGTGTGCCCGAAGAGGAACTTACCAATTTGTTTAGGCCATTCTATCGTGTCGGCGAAGCACGAGATCGCGGTTCAGGTGGTACGGGCCTCGGTCTCGCGATTGCCGAGCAGGCGATCAAGGCTCACAAGGGCCGGATAAGAGCGAGGAATGAAGACGGCGGTCTTGTTGTCGAGATGAGCTTTGCTTGTGAATAGTGAATCATAGGAATGGTGAACGGTGAGTTGTGAATGGTGAATCATAGGAATGGTGAATGGTGAGTTGTGAATGGTGAATCATAGAATGGTAATGGTGAATGGTGAATCATAGGAATGGTGAATGGTGAGTTGTGAATGGTGAATAAGGAATCGTATGGTGAGTTCTATCAATCACCACTCACCATTCACCATTCACCATTCACCACTCAGGATTCACCATTCACCATTTCTATGATTCACCATTCCTAGGTTTCGTTCCTTCGCCGGGCATCGGCGAATGACTTGATCGCAAGAATGACGAACAGCAGGCACACGAGCGCCATCGAGACCTGCGATACGACGGCGGCGTTGTAGCTCAGCTCACTGATCTTCGATACTAACCGCCCTGCACTTGCAAGAAATCCGAGCAAAGCAACGATGACCGCAGCGTGCATGAGATGCTTTCTCAGCCCTTCACTCATGCGGGCAAAAGCTCCAAGTAAGATCAGCACGATCCCGATCGCCGCCGGGATCATCGCCGTCATACTCGGGTGATTTGTCATTACGCTGTTAGCGTATCCTAAGATTCCGATCAGCACGAGGAGCGTGCCGCATGCGATTGATGTTGATGGCATAAAATTCTAAGTCCCAAAGTCCCAAGTTCCAACTCCCAAGTTCCAAATCCCAAATCCCAAGTCCCAAGTCGTCAGCATGCAGTCTCTTGAACCAGGGACTATGAAACCTGGGACTCACTTTCTGGACCGGCAGCACGATCGCAGAGGCCGTCTTGCCGCCATAATAAACCCGCTGCGTAGCCTTCTGAAAATCCGCATTCGTGGCCTGCTTATAGTTCGAGCACGAACTTTTGCGGGATTACGGGCCACAAGCGGGAACCACGTGCTCTGTATCTGCACCATTATACGGTGGCCCTTCTTAAATGTATGCGCGACGCCGGGCATATTAAAACGGAGCGGCGTTGCGCGATTCGGTATCAGGGCAACCGGCTTCTCAAAACTGTTGCGGAATCTTGCCGGCATCGGTTCGCCGCGAAGCAGCATTTGATATCCGCCCGGTTGAAAGATCGTCCACGCCGAATTATCGGGAGGCTTTATCCGCTCGGGTTGGCCATTCGGCATCGTCCTGCCCGTAAGCGGAAAGTTGTAGTCATCGGGAAAGACATCGATAAGTTTTACGACAAAGTCCGAATCGGTACCGCTTGACGACACAAATAACGACGGCTTGATATCCCCGGCCACGGTGACATCTTCGTTCAGGGGCTCGGTCTGGTAGACGAGCACATCCGGACGCCTGCTCGCAAAGCGTTGGTCCTCGGTCATAAAATCCCGCGGATAGCTAAACGTAATTTTCTGAGTATACGGAACCGGATTCATCGGGTCGGATACGTACTCGTCATTCCCGCCGGTTCCGCGCGGCATATTAAATGACAGGCCGCCACCTGAGGTCAGGTATAACGCGGTATCCGTGCCGCTGGTCGGCTCATAGCTCTCGAACGAGCGCCATTCATGAGAACCGGTATCGTAGAGATTTACTTCCTTGATCGCGGAAATATTTCCCTGGTCTTTCAGAAAATGTTTAAAGAACGGGACTTCGATGTCGCGGCGGTAAAAGTCTCCGGTTTTGTTTGTGAAGTAAGCCGTTCCGAGCCAATCACCGTCGCTGCGGGACCAGCCCCCGTGATCCCAGGGCCCAACCACCAGCACATTATAGATCCCGGGATTCTGTCGCTCGATATGTTCGTACGTACGAAGGGCGCCGTAGAGATCTTCATTGTCATACCACCCTCCGACCGTCATCGTCGCGCACCTGATGTTTCGAAGCTTCGGGAGGATATTCCGGTCCTTCCAGAATTGGTCGTAATTGGGGTGGGCCATCATCTGATCCCACATCTTTATCCGCGTACCGCCGAGGCCCGTCGGGTATTTATCTGCGACTTCCTTTAGTCCGCCGCTCGAGAGAAAGTAATCGTACCCGTCCGCAGTTTGTCGGCCACTCCATTGAGTGAGATATGAATTGGTCGAGGTCGGAGTCGGCCGCGGTTGGCCGAAGTTGCGGAAGAAAGAGAAATTTTGTGCGAGGAATAGAGCCCCGTTGTGATGCATGTCGTCGCCGTGGAACCAATCCGAGACAGGTGCCTGGGGCGAACACGCCTTGAGCGCGGGATGCGAATCAATTGAGCCGGCACTAGCGTAAAAGCCCGGGTACGAGATCCCATAGATACCGACCCGGCCGTTGTTGTTGTCGGCGTTCTTCAATAACCACTCGATGGTGTCAAACGTATCGGTCGACTCATCCGTCTGTTGCGGAGTGTTGTTTACGATGTCGGGCCTTACATCTTCGAACTGTCCCTCGCTCATCCAGCGCCCACGCACATCCTGATAGACAAAAATATAACCCTCGCGGGCGAAGAGGTGATTGGGCCCAAGCGTTTGCCTGAACTGATACTTGCCGTCTTTGTCTTTACCGTATGGAGCGACGCTGTAGGGCGTTCGATTCAGTAGGATCGGATATTTCTGCGACTTCTTTTCCGGTGTATAGATCGCGGTAAACAGCTTGACGCCATCGCGCATCGTGATCATCACCTCTTGTTTGTCATAGTTGTCGCGAATGTAATCGGCCAGCTCTTTCTGGGCCGCGGTCTGTTGTCCGATTCCAGCGGATACGAGCGAGGCAATGAAAAGGATGACGAAAATCAGCTTTGAGCGCATATCTACTTTGACAAAAATGAGGCTTGAAATTACACCTCGATTTTCCGATAAATTCGAGAAAATTAAAAGTAACGGGATGTTTTGTCCTTCAACCTTGAGAGGAACGACTCGTCCGAATGAGAGCGGGAACCTCTACCTTGTGAGCGGGATCTCGATTTCGTCCAGCCTGAGTTTCGCGAAAACCGCGTCGGCCGGAACGTCGAACGGAAGCTCACACTGCGTGGCGTGCTCGGTTTTTGCGTCGCATGCGTTAGTCCGGATGACAGCTGGTTTATATGATCTTCCGCCGATATCGATCAACGAAAGCCGCTGAACATCAAGCTTTGTTTCGTCATCGGAATATTTGACGGCAAGATGCAGTACCGCGAACGCTCGCCCCGCCTTGGCGACCATTTTGTCCCCAAAGCCCGGCATCACCTCCCGCTCCTGCACGACATCAATCTTGCTAACTGATATTTCCAGCCCGCCGGATCTTACGATCGCAGGCGATGGGGTCGTTATTGACTCCGTTTGCTCGGTCGCGTCGTTTGGGATGTTGTCTTTTGTATCGGTGCACGCGAAGATAACGAGCCCCATCAGAGCGCACACGAGTACGCGCCGGCCGCGTCGGATCTGAATCTTCATTTTAGCTTGCCCCCTCGCAGTTCGCGATGCGTTACGGCACCATTGCTTCCACTGCAAAGCAATACGCGTCCGTCGAATCGGTCGCGACCAGAACGTACTCACCCGGCAAAAGCTGCTGCGCGGGGGTCATCTTGTACGAGGCCTGACCGTACTTGG
Source organism: uncultured Acidobacteriota bacterium (assembly GCA_963772405.1). GTDB lineage: Bacteria > Acidobacteriota > Blastocatellia > Pyrinomonadales > Pyrinomonadaceae > OLB17. Next base: position 401,266 of record CAVYWT010000001.1, read on the forward strand.
TTACGTCGAGCGTCAATGTTTTGAGCTCGGCCTTCGCACCGCTGAACGCCACCACGGTAAGTATCACCGTCTCGCGCTTCCACCCCCGACATCCAGTTTGTAGAGCTTGATCTTATTCGGATCGACGCCCATCGCAAGTTGGACGATGAACTCAGGCTTTTGCGTCGGCTTGATGCGCATCTTCGCGTTTGTGCCGTTGACACGCAGTTTTGCCTTCGCTTTGAAGAAACCCGGCGACGCCTTGACGTGCGAAACCTCTCGGTCGAGCGGCAGGAGCCCGCCCGTGTTTGGGTCGCGGAAATATATTACGCCGAGGGTTTCGGGCTCAACGATGGCCGGAGCTTGTGACAGGACATTTCTCTCCAGTACGAGGATCGTACCGAGAACGAAGATCGCGCAAGCGGATGAGCGCGACAGGTGATAACAAAACGCATTCATCTTAGACCCCTCCTAAACATAAGAGATCCCCGGTTCGAACTATTGTGGAATGCCCGTATTTCTATTTCGTTTCAGGCGGGATGTCAAGCGGTCAACGACTACGCATTTCGTCGATCATCCGGGCGATCGTTTGTTTGAGATGTGCGGTCACGGCTTCGTAGATCTGCTCGTTGTTCGTTGTTCGCTGTTCGTCGGCCTGGGTCACGACGTCTCGAGCGTAAAACGGAGCGCCGATCCGGATCTTCACTTTCCCGGGACGGATCTGCAGACTGCGGCGGCCCCATACCTTGTGCAGGCCGTCGATGGCGACCGGAAGTATCGGCAGATCGAGCTCAGTCGCGAGTATCGCCGCGCCCTTTTTGAATTTATGAAGCTCACCGTCATACGCTCGTTCGCCTTCGGGATACATGTTCAGGATGCGGCCGCGCTTGAGTCCGATCGCCCCGGCTTTCATTGCCTTCATCAATTGAGTGTCCGGGTTGACCGGCACTACATGGAGCATCTCGGCGATCCATCCCATCAAACGCGTCTGAAAGAATTCGCTCGCCCCGACATGAAATGTGTTCTTGAAAAATTCGAACGGATAGGTTGAGCACAGAACGAAAGGGTCGAGGAAGCTCTGATGATTCGGACAGATCAGAAACGGGCGCTTCATGGATCTCAGGTTTTCCAGCCCATCGACCTCAAGCCTCATAAAAACGCGGCTGAAAAGATTAAAACCCTTGTACGCGGTGAACGCGAAGATCGAAAAGATAGGGCGTATCTGGAGGGCCTTTCGGAGCCCGGGAATGTCGTCATCGGCGGTTTTGATGATCGTCGACCAACTCATGCCAGAACCGTTTGCGGTCGCGGGTGGTTGAAGTTCACTGGCGTTGGATTGAGTGGGATCGAGAGCGAAACCGCCCACTGCTGCATCCGGTTCTGACCCATTCACCAATGCGATCACATCGCGAACCGTTAGAGCCTGCGCTGCGTCGTCGGCCTCGAACTCAGTCGAAAAAGCATGTTCGAGCGCCGCGAACGTCTCGGCACGGGCGAGCGAATCGAGTCCAAGGTCGATCTCGAGGTTCATTGCCGGATGAATTACATCCGTATCGGGAGAGTTTGCTTTGATAATTGCGATGACCTTTTCAGACGGAGGAGAGCTGAGCAGTTCCCGGTCTTCCGGCGTCAGTTCCAGTGCCCTGGTGTCTTTTATCTCACCGTTAACCGCGCCCGTTTCGAGCTCTTTTTTAAGCTGGAACCGCTTTATCTTTCGGGTGCCAGTCCGCGGCAGTGGCTCGGCTCGGATGATATAATCACGGACCCGCTGATACTCCGGCAGATCGCGTCCGAGATTGTCGAGAGCATAGCGTATCGCCTCTTTCGAATTTGCGACCTTCGCCTGCTTTAGATAATCGAAGTCCGGGACGACGATCGCGGCAAGCTTTTCGGCCCCGGCATGCTGGGCGTTTTCATCACGCACACCGATGACCGCCATCTCTTCGACGAGCGGCGTTTTAAGATAATGGATCTCGAGATCTTCGGGGTGAACATTCTTTCCGGATGGAAGCACAATGACATCCTTCGCCCGTCCGACGATAAAAAGGTGCCCGTCAGCGTCGAAAGTTCCAAGATCGCCGGAGCGAAACCAGCCATCGTCCGTAAACGCCTCGGCCGTCGCCACCGGATTGTTGTAATAACCCCCGAACACCATCCCGCCGCGAATCAATACTTCGCCGACACCGTCCTTGTCAGGGCTCGCCAAGCTTGATCTCGGCGCCCTTCAGAGCCTTACCGACCGAGCCGATGCGATTGTCAGATTCGTAGGTTGCCGTCGCCGCACCGCTCGTTTCCGTCAGGCCGTACCCCTGAATAATGGTGAAGCCGAGATTATGAAAATCCTTCGCGACCGTCTCGTCAAAACGCGAGCCGGCGGAGATCGCGATGCGGACCTGTCCGCCGAACGATTCATGCACCTGGCCGAAAAGTTTGGGGCCGAGATTAATACCGAACGCATTGCGCATGGTGCCGTTTAGGGCGAGCATCGCCCTAAACAGCACTCGGAGGGGTTTCGGTTTGGCAGCCACGGCATCGAAGATCTTCTTGTGAAACAGGTACCAGAGCCGCGGAACCGTTGTCAGGATCGTCGGTTTGAACTCTCGCATTGCGGTGCCAAGCTCCGCGGGCGAAAGCTCCTTCAAATATCCGACCTCACACCCATAGGTGGTCGCGACCCAGAGATTAACGATCTGAAGATAGGCGTGAAACAAGGGAAGCAGGCTGAGGATCTTCTCCTTGTCCGTTAGTTTGAGAACTTCGTTGATGCCGTCAAGCTCGGCGACGATGTTGCCATGCGTCAGAGGAACGCCCTTCGGAGTGCCGGTGGTGCCGCTCGTGTAGATCAGGAGAGCGATGTCATCGCCCTTGGCTGTCGGAGTGTCAATGGCATACGACTTGGGAAACGGCGTGGAAGTCCAATTGGCAAAGTCGGGTGTGCTCCAGGCGACCGAGGTAACGTCGCGGGAGAGTCGATTTTCTATCTGATCAAAGATCTTTCGTGTCTCCGGCCCGATGAACACGAGTTTTGCGTCCGAGTTCTCGATGAAATTCTTTAGCGTTTCGATCTCGCCGTGCGGATCGAGCGGAACGCAAACCGCCCCTCGATAAAGTATTCCAAGATATGCGATGGCCCATCTCGGGTGATTTTCCCCGATAACCGCGACCCGGTCACCAAACTCGACGCCCTCTTGTGCAAGGCGGTACGCGACCGATCTGACCGCACGAAGCGTTTCGCCGAAGGTGTAGATCTGGCTGTCGTCGCCCACGATGCGCATCGCCACCTTGTCGGGACGTGCGTCGAAGGCATCGATCACGCGCTTGCAAAACGAATCCTGCATAAAGTGTCTTTATCTTCTAATAAATCGCGGGGTCGGGCAACAGGTCTAGTTTGGGACACGCACCCTCAACGCGGCGGGTACGATCTCATAGACGGCCGGAAGCTTACCTGGTAATTCGCCGTCGACCTCGATGTGGATCTCCTGTCCGGCGTTAAGCGGACGAGCCTCGACCCGTCGTGCCAGCGTATCCTTCACCTCGGGCAGTTCGAGATGCGTTCCACGGTAGAGGGTGTATGCGTTGAGGATGATCTTCGCGGTGTTGATGTCGCCGATATTGATGACGTCGAGGAAGCCGTCGTTGATCTTCGCCGCCGGTGCGATCTTCATTCCTCCGCCGAAATAGCGGGCATTTGCGATACAGAAGTTGACGGTCTGAAGTGTCATTTCATCGTTATCGTCGATCTTGACGCGGACAGTTGTAGCTCCGATGGCGATGACCTCCTGAAGAGTAGAAAGAGCGAAACTCGCCCTCCCGCGAACATTATCCATCGGCAGCCACGAGAGCGAATTCGAGCCCTTGACCCGCTCGATGATCGAAGCCGCGAGACCGAATGAGGTGATATTTAAAAAGAATCGCGTGTCTGATTTGTCATTATGATCGACGAACGTCACCTTCCCGACATCGATGCGCTTTGTCTCGCCGTCCTTTAGAGCTCGCGCCGCCTCGCGCGACTCGCCCGGGATTCCGATCGTTCGCCGAAAGTCGCCGCCGGTCCCGGACGGGAAGATGCCGAGCTCGACGTCTTTGCCAGACTGCAGGATCCCATTTGCGATCTCATTGATCGTTCCGTCGCCGCCGCACGCGATGATTAACGTTCTGCCGTTCTCGGAAGCACGCCGGGCGAGTTCGATGCCGTCACCAGGCCCTTTTGTGAATGCGACATTGAACGGGCCGAAATGCGTCCGCAGATCGCTCGCGATCGACGACCATTTTTCGCGTGTCGCACCGGCGGCCGATTTGGGGTTTGCGATTACGAGGGGAAGCATTTGTGATTACTGAGACGCGCTTACCAAATAGATTCGAGATCCTGGATTCGAGATGCGAGCAAATCTCGTATCTCAAAACTAGAATCTCGAATCTATCATCTATTCGAAAAAAAGAAACGTAGGGGCTAATGATGTGCGACCGATGCGTCGGAGCTCTTGCCGATCCGTACAAATCCCTGTCGCGCGGTCGTTCCGCTCGACATCGGCGAGTACGATCCGATCATGGCTGTCGTGAGGTCACTTGGTTGAAACCTCCGATATGCGAGCTGCTTTGGAGCCTTCGCCATGAACGCCTCGATGTCTTCGAGTTTTCTCGGCAGGGCCTTCGTCATCCACTCCACGCCCGTTTCGGTCACAAGCAGATCATCCTCGATACGCACACCGATGTTCTTGTATTTTTCAAACACGGGTCGCACTTTTTGAATGAAAGCTTTGTTCTCAGGTGTGTCAGGCAGATTGTCGAGCGCATCCTCGCGGATGTAAATGCCCGGTTCGTTGGTGAATACCATACCCGCTTTGAGCGGCACTCCGTATCGGCCGACGTCGTGAACGTTCATGCCGAGCCAGTGGCCGAGTCCGTGAATGAACCAGATACCAACTTGCTCTTTCTTGGTGATCAGCCCGAGCTTTAGAAGTCCGTCGGCTATAGTGTCGCTCGCGATCCGCGAAAGCTCGGCGAAACTAGCTCCGGGCTTTGTCGCTACGTCCGACGGCTTCCTGTGCGTCGTAAACAATTCGGTAGATCTCGGCCTGCTCTTTTGAAAATTTACCGTTCACAGGGAAAGTGCGTGTAACATCCGCAGTGTAATGCTCATACTCGGCACCGACGTCCATGAGCAGCAGATCGCCTTTGCGAACTTCGCCCTGCGATTCCACATAGTGAAGCGTAGTCGCGTTCGGCCCGCATCCGACGATAGACGGGTAACCCCAGAAATCGGCATTACGACGTCGAAAGGTATATTCGACCTCGGCCTGGACCTCGTATTCCATTTTGGCCTTGCCGACCATCGCCATGGAACGCATCAGAGCCTCAGTCGTAATATCGATCGCGTGCTGAAGCATTTTCAGTTCATATGGCGATTTGATGTGTCGAAGGTCGTCAAAGATCGGACGTGCGTTTTCGATCTTTTGCTCCAACCCTTCTTTTACGAAATCAAGTTCCCGCGTGTACTCGCGCCGGCCGTTCCTGTCCTGCTCGCTACGTGGAAGCAATAGGTGCAGAGTGCGTGCCGAACCGGAAATCGAAACGGTGGAGTCCTTTGACTCGAAGGAGCCACCTCCCCTTACCGCCTTAAAAAATTCGGCAACTTCCGAGGCATCGACGATCGACGTCAGGCCTGAGATATTGGTCGCCTGGGTGCGCGAATACATCTTTCCTTCCCAAGCCTCGCGAATGGGAACTCGCTTCGGCAAAAACAGTATCTCTTTCACCGTTTCGCCGTCCTTTGTGATGACGAGCGTCGCATTATCCTGCTTCAGACCGGTGAGGTAATAAAGATTGTTTTCCTGACGATAGACGTAATCGACATCGTAGGCATAAAGTTTTGGCTCTGCGCTAAAAAGCACAAGCATGCTTTTATCGGGCATCTTCGCCGCGACCGCGGCCCGCCGTCGTGCAAGTTCGGCATGCCGCTCGGCGTCGGTAAATTTCGGAGCCGGCGGCGTGACGCGGATCGATGTCGCCGAGTCGGATGCAGATGCTGACACAGGTGCGGGCAATACCGAAAACACCATCGCGAAAATGAATACCAGAACAAACGATCTTTGCATTATTGATACCTCGGGAATGTCTTTGAGAATCCGGGCCGAAGGCTGTTGAACCATTGCATACATTATACGGCCAACACCTGCCACGGTTTCAGATGTGTGACGGTACGCGAATAATCGATGGCAAATCGCTCGCCCTGTGATGTTTGCAGACTGTAGCTCGGGCATTTGCCCGCATGAGGGGCGGTTACTTTACTACTTCAATATCTCTCGAACTAAGATTTCCAAAGTGATCCGCCGTGAGAACCCTTAGCGTGTAGGTTCCGGGTGCGAGTATCGTCGTATCGAGGAAGCCTTCGCCGAATGAATCTCCGTCGATCCGATTTGTCGCAATGTAGGCGAAGATGGTGTTCGGTGTGTACCCGGACTGGCTCCCCTCAGCGTACGCAAAACGCACCGCCTCATTCGACGGCATTCGATCGAACGTGATGGTCCATACAGGATCACCCAGCGGTGTGCCGCCCGAAAAGAGCTGGTATCCGACGCGATAGACGCCGAGCCTTCGCCGCTCGGAATTTCCATCCATGCGGTCGTACGCTCCGATCACAATTCTTATTTTGTCGCCCACTCGTATCCGCCCGGTTATAGCCTCGGGTTTTAGCTCGACCCAATCCTCGGTAAACAGCGAAACGTTTTCAATTACCGGTGCTATCGAATCGTCTATGGCCGGCAGTTGAAGCGCCGCAAGGGCATTGACCTCGCGTCCGGTGCGCCCAGCGATGAGGTGGATGTGATTCATCGCGTTGAGCGTGCCGATCGCGTCCCCGGCGGAGAACTCTCGCTACCTCGCGGAACCCGAACCCCGACGAGTTTCCCGGTCTCATCGCGATCGAATTGAAATCTCGGATCATCGAATAGCCGATCGTCCTTGTCGCGTCCAAGTCGCAGATGGATGTAGCCGATCAGAGGTAGCCGCAGGAGCTCGCGCGACGTGCCCAAATTATCTGCACTATGCGGGTCCAGCACAGTCTCGTCGCGGATGAACTTCACCGTTTCGCCATATGCACCGGCGATGTCGAGGCCGTTATGAAACCATACGGGCTTTCCATCCGGTTTGACCTCGCCACGTATCTCGCCCAGCGTTCCCGCGATCTCCCGCGGGTTTGACGGTGGATCGAACGGCCACCGAGTAGCAAGCGGTAAGGGATCGTCGCCGATCTCTTGATCGCTAATTGATGAGTTCGGCGGGACGTTGTCGTCGCCGGACATGACGCGAAGGACGCGGTTGTCGCTATCGGCGACGTAAAGCTCGCCGCGGGACGCCGACGGCCAATCCGGAAGGGCGGTTGAAGTGAGCTCGCGATCTGTTCCCGTCGGTGAAACCCCGTCTGTTACCTGCGAGCGTTTCAATCGTTGGAAAAAGTTGCCCGCCGATCATGCGGATCGCGTTTCCGTCCGCGACGAAGATACGGCCGAACGCGTCTACAGTCATTGCTGTCGGCATTACGAATCGCGCGCTCGACAAGGTACCGTCGATCAGATCTCTATCGCTCGTTCCGGCGAGTGTGGAAACCGCTCCGCCTTGTTCAAGAAGCCTTATGCGTGCGTTTCCCGAGTCGGCGACGAGCAGCTTATCGCCCCAGACCGCGATCCCAAGCGGTGTGTCAAACTTCGCGTTGGCTCCAATGCCGTCTGCATACCCACGATCGCCGCCCGCGATCGTCGATACGACGCCGTCGCGGATCACACGAATGCGGTCGTTGTACGTGTCGGAGACGTATATGCTGCCGTCGTCCATCGCGGCCAATCCTACCGGAGCGTTGAAGGTAGCGACAGACACCGGACCATCATTCGCTCCGCGTATACCGTCAACGCCGGCGAGTATCGTCACACTTCCGTTTATCGAGATCTTCCGGATCGTGTGCGAGCCGGTATCGGCGACAACGATATCACCATCGGGGAGAAACGCGATTGCGGACGGCGTGTTTAGACCGGATGCGACTGTCGTTACGTTTTCATCGGCGCCGATCCGTCGAATCGTACCGGTGTCGCCGTCGGAGAAATAAATGACATTGTCCTTGACGGCAATTCCGAATGGCTCACCCATACCCGCAGTACCTCGAACAGTCGCGACGTTCGAGGGAGTCCGGGGCGGCGGCCCGGGCGAAAACTGGCAGCCAACGAATAAGATGACGACGCCGATAATGACGACAGGCGGGATGAACATCCTGACACGATGCCAGTTGGGAATGCTCATTTTGTGGGATCTACGGATTATCTGCACCGCTTTGAGGATCATGAAAAACGACCAAAGGCATCATCGATGCAAAGAAAGGCCGCTGTTCCCACCGGCCTTTGATCTTTGCATGTTCGTTTGATTCGCAACCGAATCGATCCGAATGTCACCGTTTGCTCTTAGTTCGGAGCCGCCGTGAAATTCTGATCCGTCACGTCACCAGTGTGACTGAACGTGATACTAGTTGGAGTGAAACTCGTTGCCTTGCGACTCGGGGTCAACGTGTAAGTCGACCCTGTGAGCACCGCGGGGAAGTTATAGTACCCAAACGGACTCGTGATTGCCGTCTGCGTGGTCATTCCATCCATGCTTGTAAGCTGGACCGATACCCTCCCAACGCCATTGCCCTTCGCGTCGGTTACGCGTCCTCCGATTTGAGCATTGACCGCCACCGCATCCGGCAAGTATCCGCAGCCATTGATCGCTCCGACAGATCCTAGGGTGTTGCTTGGCAGCACACCGTTGCTTGTCAGAACTCCCGTTGATGTGTTGACGGCGAATGTCGTCACATTTCGGCTGATACGGTTGCCGACGTAAAGAAAGTTACCCGTCCCGGTGATCGCGAGACAGTTCGCGGTCGTGCCCCCAGTAGTGAAAGGCGAACCGGGAACCGCCGCGACTGTCGTTGACGCCCCGCTACCGGAGATCTGATAGACACCGACGTTACTGCCCGTATTACCAGCTACAATGTAGAAATTTTGATTCGGATGTACTAGACCGAATCTTCGTTGCGTCAATCCCGATGCGAACGGACTACCCGTGACCGGAGTGAGCACACCGGCGCTGGACGTAAAGACCCGGATAAGAAATGTGTTGTCGACAGCGAACAGCCGGCCCGACGAGTCGATCCCGTAAGCTAGGGGTGCCGTACCTCCGGAGGCAAAGGGCGAACCCGCAAGCGTCGTCAAGACACCCGTCGTCGCATCGACGCTGAACCCGGCAATGTTACTACCCATGTTGCCGCCGACGTAATAATAGTTTCCGTCCATGCTGAACCGGCTCGAAAACCCGGCTGTGCTTCCCACGCCGAACGGGCTTCCCGTCGCAGGGGTAGCGGTTGTCGGCGTTATCACAAAGCTCTGCACCACGCCGTTGAGAGAGTTGTTCGCGACAATCATTGGAGAGCCCGAGGGGTGCACTGCGATCGAGTTCCACACACCCGAGCCGAGAGAGATCGGACTGAATGGCATCGGCGTGATCGCACCGGTTGCGGAGTCGATCGAATACACGCTGACCGAATCCGAGCCTTCATTTACGATGTAGAGACGCTTATGGACCGGGTCGACCGTCATCCGCTCGCTGACGATGTTGTTTATTCCGCCGATTGCAGCATTAACAGGGAAACCGGTTAATGCGGTCAGTTGCCCTGTCGTTTCATCAACGCGAAAGCCGTAGATCCGGTTTCCGGTCGAGTCGTCGTTCAGGAAATAGAGAAAACCGGCACTGACCTGAGATGTAAAGATCGAGAACAGCGCGGCGAGCGTGAGCGATCTGGCGAAGAAGAAAAGAAAGCGGCGGTTGCCGAACATAAAACAATACCTCCGGATATATGCAAGAGTTGAGGAGTGGGGCACTTTTTTAGCTTAGTGAGTTCGTCTGTCGCGAATGATAGCATGGAGCGGAATAGGCGGCGAAACACGGAGATACTTGAGAGAGTGCGGCGAGGGACCGACATGGTTGACGTCCGTAATCCAACTCGGTAAACTCCTATCTTGAAAACGTGGTGAGTTATTGCGACTTGCGGCCACGTAAAACAAGCGGCTAAACAGCAAAGAGCTTAATTTTTTAGAAAAGACTCTGTGCTGTTTGCATAGAGTTTTTTGTTTGCGATTTTCGAATTGCGATTTTCGATCGCGTACAAGTCAGAACTCGCAGGAACCGTGAAGTCTCGGTACGAATAACGCGATCGCAAATCGCAATTCTCAAATCGAAAATATGTCACAGAGCTTTCTCGACCTACTAAAAGAAAAGATCGTCGTCTTCGACGGTGCGATGGGGAGTAATCTTCAGGCGCTCAATCTGACGATCGACGATTGGGGCGGGCCAAATTTCGAGAACTGCTCGGAAAATCTGCTGTACACGCGCCCGGACGCGATCGAGAAAGTTCACACGAGTTTTCTGGACGTTGGCTGCGACGTCATCGAGACAAACAGCTTCGGCGGGAGCGAGGTCGTGCTCGTCGAATTCGGCATCGCAGAAAAAACCTACGACGTAAACCTGAAAGCCGCACAGCTCGCCAAGAGAATTACAAACGACTATTCAACACCGGACAAACCTCGGTTCGTCGCGGGTTCGATCGGCCCTGGAACAAAGCTTCCGACTCTTGGACATATTACGTATCGCGATCTAACGGATGCCTACCGCGAGCAGGTTCGCGGCTTGATCGATGGCGGCAGCGATATCCTGATCGTTGAGACATGTCAGGACCTGCTCCAGACAAAAGCTGCGCTGGCAGCGATCTTCGAACATTTTGAAAAGCAAAAGATCAAGATCCCGGTTATCGCTCAGGTGACGATCGAAACGTTCGGAACGATGTTGAACGGTACCGAGATCGGTGCAGCGTTGACCGCGCTCGAACCGTTTCCGATCGATGTCATAGGCATGAACTGCGGCACTGGGCCGAAGCAGATGGCCGACAGCTTTCGGTATCTGTGTGAAAACTCGCCGCTGCCCGTTTCGGTGCTGCCGAATGCAGGTCTCCCCGAAGTAAAAGACGGCAAACAGCACTACGACGAAACGCCGGAGAGCTTTGCCGCACAGGTCGAGCACTTCACAAAAGATTTTGGTGCGAATATTGTCGGCGGTTGTTGCGGAACATCGCCGGAACATCTGAAACTTCTGATCGATCGTGTTGCCAATCTTTCTCCGAAACAGCGAAACGCGAAACTGACGCCGTCCGCATCATCCATTTATTTCCAGCAGCCGTACACACAGGACGCGTCGTTTCTGATCGTCGGCGAGCGGGTCAACGCATCCGGCTCGAAGAAGATGCGCGATCTGCTTGATGCGGAGGACTGGGACGGTCTCGTCAATCTCGCCAAGTCGCAGGAAAAAGAAGGCGCACACATCCTAGATGTGAATGTGGACTTCGTCGGCCGTGACGGTGTGGCCGACATGCATGAGCTCATATCGAGGCTCGTGACCAGTGTGAAGATCCCGATCATGCTCGACTCGACGGAGTGGGAAAAGATGGAAGCGGGGCTCGAACATGCCGGCGGTAAATGCATCTTGAACTCGACGAATTTCGAAGACGGCGAGCCGCGTTTCCAGAAGGTATTGTCGCTCGCAAAAGAATACGGAGCCGCCGTCGTCATCGGTCTGATCGATGAAGAAGGAATGGCTCGTGCGAGGGAAGATAAGATCAGGATCGCGCGACGGGCTTTCGAACAGGCAACGGCGTTTGGTATCCAGCCCCACGATATTTTCTTTGACCCGCTAGCCCTGCCGATCTCGACCGGAATCGAAGAGGACCGTAAGAACGCAGACGAGACGATCGCCGCGATCCGCCAGATCCGAGCAGAACTGCCTGAGGCAAATATTATCCTCGGCGTTTCGAATATTTCATTCGGATTGAACCCCGCCGCGCGAGTAGTTTTGAATTCGGTGTTTCTCCACGATTGTGTCGAAGCGGGAATGAATTCCGCGATCGTGAATGCGTCGAAGATATTGCCGCTGATCCGGTTCAATGAACATGAGATCGACACGGCTCGCGACTTGATCTATGACCGGCGAAAGTTTGATGGCGATGTTTGCACATATGATCCGCTGACGGAATTCACGACGATGTTCGAAGGGAAGTCGGCACAGTCGATCAAGCAGGACATCACGCATCTGCCGGTCGAAGAGCGTCTAAAGCATCACATAATCGATGGCGAGAAGATCGGTCTCGAAGATTCGCTGAAGCAGGCACTCGAAACGTACCCGCCGCTCGAGATCATCAACAATATTCTGCTCGACGGCATGAAGACGGTCGGCGATCTTTTTGGTAGCGGGCAGATGCAATTGCCATTCGTGCTGCAATCGGCCGAGGCGATGAAGGCGGCGGTCAAGTTCCTGGAGCCGTTCATGGAAAAGGTCGAGGGGTCCAACAAAGGCGTGCTCGTACTTGCGACCGTGAAGGGCGACGTTCACGACATTGGGAAAAATCTCGTCGATATCATTCTTACAAACAACGGCTACAAGGTCGTTAATCTGGGGATCAAGCAGCCGATCGACGACATCCTGCGAGCCTGGGAAGAGACGAATTGTGATGCAATCGGGATGAGCGGCCTGCTCGTCAAATCGACGCTCGTCATGCGCGACAATCTCGAGCTGATGAACGACCGCGGGATCAATGTTCCGGTTATCCTCGGCGGTGCCGCGCTAAATCGACGCTATGTCGATGCCGATCTCATACCTCTCTACAAGGGCAAGCTATTTTACGCACGCGATGCGTTCGATGGATTGCATGCGATGGACGAGCTGACCGGAGGTCAGCAGTCTGTCGAGTCTGTCGAGTCTGTCGAGTCTGTCGAGTCGAAAGCAAAGTCGGCAGCGGCTGGAAACGGCAATCCAAAATCCAAAATCCAAAATCCAAAATCGGATGACGAAGATTTGGTTGGTGAAGATGCGAAATTAGGTAAGCAGGCCGCGAGAATTTCTAGCCGATCGGCCGGTGACACGACGCACACGATCCGATCGGAAGTCACGACCGGGGTTCATATTCCACCGATTCCTTTCTACGGCTCGAAGGTCGTCGAGATCACCGATCTCAATAAAGTATTCGGGTTCATCAACGAGACCGCTCTGTTCAAGGGACAGTGGCAGTATAAGCAGGGACGAAAGTCGCCCGAAGAGTATCAGAAGATACTTGCCGAGACTGTCTATCCTAAGTTCGCCGAGATCAAGGCCCAGGCGATCCGTGAAAAGCTGCTCGAGGCGAAATTGGTCTATGGATACTTTCCATGTCACTCGAGTGGAAACGATCTGATCATCTATCAGGACGACGGACGAACGGAACGAATGCGGTTTACGTTTCCGCGCCAGCCGCTGGAACAGCGAGGGGGAAAGAATCTCTGCCTCGCCGATTATTTTGCTTCCGTCGATTCGGGTAAAACCGATGTTGTCGCGTTTCAGCTTGTAACCGTCGGACGCAAGGCGAGCGAACATTCGGCGAAACTGTTCAAGTCGGACAACTATACTGACTATCTTTTGTTCCACGGCCTTTCGGTGGAATCCGCAGAGGCACTCGCGGAGATGTGGCACCAACGGGTTCGCGAAGAGCTCGGGATAGCGAGCAGCGATGCACCGGAGTTAGCGAAACTTTTTCATCAGGGCTATCAGGGTTCGCGTTTCAGCTTTGGCTATCCGGCGTGTCCGAATCTCGAAGACCAGACCAAGCTTTTTGAATTGCTTGGCCCCGAACGGATCGGAGTCGAATTGACGGAAGAATTCCAACTGGATCCGGAACAATCTACGTCGGCGGTGATCATCCACCATCCAGAGGCGAAATATTTCAACGTCGAGTAACAGTCCATCCAATGCCGAAATAAAAGATACCCGAATCACCCAGAGGACGGGAATTTCGAGCGCGGCAGGGCACGATGCAAATAAAAAGAGGCCGTCCTGAAATCTAACTCAGGACAGCCTCTTTTCTTTTACAGCACCGTATTACGGGACGTATACACTCGGGACGGGCGTATCCGCTGAGAGTCCGAACCCCTGTATGTGCAAACCTGCCGTTGTGCGGTCGAGATACCAGGTCGCGGTACTTGGACGGAAGACCGAGAGGTCGAACCTGCCGTCACCGTCGTAATCGCCGGGCACCGGAATGTCGGTCGAAATGCCGAACGGATTCGCAAAGAACGATCCATCTTCACTTCGCAGAATAAACCACGTACCGGTCGAGGGCCGCCAGAACGCAACGTCGGTCTTATTGTCAGGCGTGTAGCGACCCGGAACGGGCCGGTCGGTCGATGTACCGAAAGAGAATGCGTAAACAAAGCTATCGGCCGTCCTTCGAATCCACCACTCACCGCTGCCACCGCTGCCTACCGGACGGAAGATCGCGATATCGGCTTTGCCGTCGCCATCGTAATCACCGAGCGCCGGTTTGTCGCCCGCCGAGCCAAATCCGACGACCGTCGATCCGCCAGTAGACAAGCCGATGAACCAGAGGTTTGTTGACGGACGATAGACGATGAGATCTGCCTTCGAGTCACCATCGTAGTCAGCCGGCACCGGAATATCCGTACTAAGCCCGAAGGGAACTGCGTAGAACGTGAAGTCCTCGGACCTGAGCACGTACCAGAGGCCGCCCGTCGGACGGAAGAAAGCGATATCGGTTTTTCCGTCACCCGTGAAATCCGCCGGCACTGGCACATCGGTGCCCGAGCCAAAGCTGAGTGCGGGCACAACGCCGTCGGAACTGCGTTGCCACCACCACGAACCGTCTGAAGGTCGGAAGATCGAGATATCGGTCTTACTGTCTCCGTCAAAATCGAACGGAGCACGAACCGTTACGACAGGGGCGGTGACGGTAAAGTTTACGTCTGAGATATCGAAGAAGATGTTTCCGACTGCTTCGATCTTGATGCGGGCGGTGGACGTCAGCGAGCTCGGGATCGTGACTGATTCACCTCCGTCATTGGCTGTCGATGCGGCCAGGACCGTCGGAAACGTCTGACCTCCGTCGCTTGAAAAAAGTATCCGCACATTCGCTGCGTCTGACAGGTGCGGCACTTGTGTTCGCTACGTCCCACGTTACCGTCTGGGATGAATTGCCTGGCCAGCTGACTCCGGTGTTCGGTGCCGTGACCGCGAACGGACCGCTCGCCGCGTCCACAACAACCATCGCGTTCGCAGTATTTATTCCGCCACCATTGGGACGATTATCGCGAGCTACAACCTGAAAGTTCATTGTCCGAGTCATCGCGGGCAGAAGTTCGCCCGTCAGGAGACCAACCGTCGACGGCGGCGGTACGTTCGCAGTATTAAGAATGTGCGCGAGGGCCGGGAAGGTGCGGCTCGGGCCGGACGTCGGCAGAAACGGTCGGAAAATAGGTCGAGCGTTTCCGTCGGAATCCGTATTGGGAACCGCGGTCGTCGAACCACCGAGATCGTATTGCTGCCAATCGTAGGAAAGCGTATCTCCATTGACGTCCGAACCGGTCGCCGTCAGCGTAAAAGGAGTTTGCTTCGGGATGTTCCACGACGGTCCGCCGACGATAGAGACGGATGGCGGTGTATTACCGCTCGGAGTGGTAGTTGCGCAAGTATTGCCGTTTCCGGTCTGGCTATATGCGACGATCACCTCGAGGCTTTTGACATGAAATGTATCGATACTATTGGCACTAAGATTCTGACTACCGCATATTCCTGCATAGGCCATGATGGTGACGCCGCTACCGGGTTCATAGGCGCTGCCGGCGCTGCGGTTTCCACCGCTACAGCTCGACGTCGTTCCGTTAAAAGTATGATTTGCACCCCACTGATGTCCCATCTCATGTGCGACGTAATCGATCGCAAACGGATCACCGGTCGGGTTGGAAAGCCCCGTCACACCGCGGGCCCTGCTTGCACCGCATGGGCCGTTAAGCGTTGCGACGCCTCCGCCGCCCGTGCTGAAGACATGGCCGATGTCGTAATTCGCCGTCATGATCACAGCGTCGAGATTGGTCTGATTCTGACCCAGCATCGTTGAACCATTACTGTTGGTGTATGGGTCGTTCGCAGAGGTGCACGCCATACCGCCGCAGTTCATGTTGTCACCCGCATAGGTGATGAGATCGTTGTTTCCGACGACGACCATTCTGATCGCCAGGTCGCGTTCGTAGACGCCGTTCACGCGGTTCATGACCAGCACCTCGGCGGCAAGGGCACCCGCTATAGTGTTGCCCCCGACCGCCACCGTGTATTCGTTTGTTGCGGCAAGAGCAAGCCGGTAAGTACGAAGCTGAGTCCCCGAAATGACCTCGGGCGATGCGATGTCGGGGATAAGCTCGCGATTGTCTCCGTTGGTCGGCCGGAACAGTCGTTCGAGAGCTTCCTGCTGGTCGAATTCGCACGAGAAACGCGTTTCCTTTGGAGCGTCGCGTTTGAAATATGTGATGTAGTTATCCGTTTCACCGACGGCGTACGGATCGACCATGACGGTGCCGGTCGTCGAAAGCACCATCGCGTGAAAACCGGACGGGCAGAAAATCGAGGCGGACGGTTGCTGTCGGATCGTCTATCCCACGTCCGTTATAGGTCCGGCCAAGTTCCGGATACTTTGCGAGGAGCCCGGGCTCGACGATCAACGAGTGTTCGATCCGAAAACGTCCAAACGTTCCGTTCGGCATGGGCAGCGTGAGAATGGCCTGTGTGAACCGGCTCTCATGTGAAAATTCTTCGGGAGCGGCGTCGAGGATCGCCGCTACAACGCCCCTGTTCAAGGCATACGTCTTATATGCAGTCGGCATCACGAGGCGTTCACCAGAAAGACTCGTGAGGCGATTCTCGTCAACCGCCGTCCATACGCGGTCCGCACTGGTCTGAGCTATGGCAAGAGCATGAAAGCTTACGAGGAAAACGGTCACCGCTAATAAGCGGAGCAGGGGCGTACGCATGGAAAACTCTCCTATTGAACTGGCTTCAAACACGCGGTCTCCACGGTGAGGCAAGACGGCGAAATCGATGGTCACAAAATAAAAATAGCGAATGAACCCTTTGATAAGGTGAAGGAATGTAGCGGACATCATAGCTCAGCCCCGGCTGTTTTGTCCAGATTCTGGAGAGAGGCTTCCAGCATTAATCAGATTCGGACTCCGATTCACTCGACTGCGTGGCTGGGTGCTAAACTTAACTTCGCTTATGTCGCAGGACCTGACCGCCGGGAGCGGCGCACAACTTGAGAGCAGCGGCGGGCCCCTGCTTCCGACGAAAGAAGAGATCTCGGTGCTTTCCACAACCGAGTCCGTTGGATTTCGTCTGGTGCGGCGGATGAACTCCGGCGTGTGGAAAACCTTTTGGACATTTTGTCAGCGACATATCGGTTCGCTGTGGATCTATCTCGCGACCTATAACCTGATGAACGTTTTTGGTATCGAGAATGTCGATGCCACCGATCCCGAACGCCCCGTCCTGCTCGTCGCGAACCACAGGTCGTTCTTCGATATGTACACCATCTCGAGCGTCATGTTTCGGCATACCAAGAAACGGCCGATCAAGCTCTTTTTCCCGGTGCGGGCAAAGTTCTTCTACGACAATCCGCTTGGATGGTTCGTTAATCTTGTGATGGGTTGGTGGGCGATGTATCCGCCTTTTTTCCGCGAGCAGAAAGAGGCCCGAAAGCGATCCTTCGACAAGTTTTCAGTTCGCGAGCTGATTCGTATCTGCTCGCGAGGCCGCGGCCACGTGATCGGATTCCACCCCGAGGGCAAGAGAAACCTGAGTGACGATCCGTATTCGTTCCTGCCTGCACAGCCCGGCATCGGAAAGGTCGTCTATGAAGCGAAGCCTCAGGTCATTCCGGTATTTGTAACGGGATTGATAAACGATCTTCCCCGGCAGGTATCGGGAAATTGGACCGGTGGCGAAAAAGTTCGGATCTGGTTTGGCGAGGAAATTGACCTCTCTGAGTTTTATTCCAAACGCGATTCCATTCGTACACACAAAGAGATCGGTGATTTTCTGATGGAGCACATCGAGCAGCTTGAGCCGGTGTGACGAGAAGTGGATCGGGCAAGGGGATGGAAATGAACGACGAAGCGAACCGAAAGATCGCTGAAAATTCAGCCCCCACCCTGCCTATGTCGAAGAGACGCCGGTGGGCTGTTACGGTCGGAGTGATGACCGGAATGTTCATCGCGGCGCTTGAAGCGACGGTTGTCGGCACGGCGATGCCGACAGTTATCGCGTCACTCGGCGGCTTGAGCCATTACAGTTGGGTCTTCTCCGCGTACCTCGTTACATCGACGGTCACCGTTCCGGTTTGGGGCAAGCTCTCGGATCTATATGGCCGTCGACTTCTGTATCAGATCGGGATCGCCATCTTTCTTCTTGGCACTCTGCTTTCCGGTTTTTCAACATCGATGACACAGCTCATCGTTTTCCGCGCGATTCAGGGTTTAGGGGCCGGCGCGCTTGTGCCGCTCGGCATGACGATCATTGGCGATACGTTCACGGTCGGGGAACGTGCAAAAATGCAGGCGTATTTTAGCGGCGTGTGGGGGCTTTCGAGTATTATCGGCCCGATAGTCGGCGGCTTTATTACCGATCAAATATCCTGGCGGTGGGTTTTCTTTGTAAACCTGCCGATCGGCGTCGTCGCGGCGCTCATCATCGGGTTTTCATTGCGTGAGCCCAAAATTCTCCGCAAACCGACCATCGATTATGCCGGTGCGATACTGCTGATGACGGCGATCAGTTTGCTGATGTTCGCAATGGTCGAAGGCGGGTCCGGCGGACTGTTCAGCGCACAAAACGTGCTGATCTTCATTACGTCTGTCGTTATGCTCGCGGCTTTCGTTTTCGTCGAGAAACGCGCGGCCGATCCGATCATTCCGTTCGATCTGTTTCGCAATAAAACTATAGCGATCGCGATCCCGGCCGGGTTCCTCGGCGGCGTTGCGATGTTCGGTGCGATCTCATTCATTCCACTTTTTGCACAAGGATCGCTAGGGTTCTCGGCGACGGCCGCCGGTTCGCTACTCACGCCGCTGATGCTCTCTTGGGTTTCGATGTCGATCATCGGCGGGCGTTTGATGTTGCGGGTAGGTTATCGAATTGTAACGATCGTCGGGTATTCGGCTCTGACTCTCGGCTTTATTCTCCTGGCGCTGTTCGATCGCGAGACGAATCTTTTCTGGCTTTATGTAGATCTGATCGTGATCGGCATGGGCCTCGGACTATCGATGCTCACTTTATTGATCGCCGTTCAGCAGGCAGTGGAGAAAAGTAAACTTGGCGTCGCGACATCGCTTAATCAGTTCTCGCGTTCGATCGGCGGTGCAATCGGCGTCGCCGTTATGGGTGCGGCACTAACCGCGTCGCTCGCGACGGAACTAAACAAGGCGGCGAACGAGAATCGAGCGATAACAGTTGCCCAGGCGCAGGAATTTGCCTCGAACCCCAACGCGTTGATCGAACCAAACGCAAAAGCGGCGATCTCAAGCGAGACACTCGATGTCCTTCAGTCGGCTCTCGCTCGTGCGATCCGCCCGGTGTTCTGGTTGGGTGCGATCATGGCGGGGTTGGGATTACTCGTTGTACTTTTCTTGCCGAAGGGGGAACGGGAGGAAGATACGGTCGACGGAGAGCGGTTGATAATGGCCGAGCAGACGAACATCAACGCCCGGAATCAGCCCGACGTTCATTCGACTCATTCGTAACTCAACGCCTCGACCGCGTCGAGCCGCGCGGCACGCATTGCAGGATAAAGCCCGCCGATCGCCCCGCCGATAAGCCCGACGACAAGCGTCAGCAACAGTACCCACACGCTCATCTCAACCTCGAGGGTCGTCACCTGCGTCAGCGCAAACCGCAGAAGAAACGTCAGCACGATTCCTGTAATAATTCCAAAGAAACTGATCAAAAGCGCTTCCTGGGTGATCGTCCAGCCGATGGCCGCATTGCTCATCCCGAGCGATTTCATGATACCGATCTGCCGAGTCCGTTCGGTGACTGTGGTGTACATCGTCAGCAGAATGACGAGTGCGCTGATAACTGCCGCTACGCCGATAAAGACATTCAGGAAGACATTGAGAGCGGGGAAGCCGGCCATGTAAAGTTCTTCGAGGTCCTGCGTACGGATCATCTGATAGTCGGGAAACTTTGCCCTGAGATTTTGTCCGATAACATCGACTGTGTAACCCGGTTTGATCGCGACTAGCACAGACGACGCACGGCCCTGGCTTCCCAGTTGCTCTTGCATCACACCAAGCGGAATTTTCAGACGAGCGCCACCCGCCGGTTCGTAGGTTCCGACGACGGTGAACTGACGCTCATAAAGCGGAATTGTGTCGCCGAGCTTTAGTTTCTTTTGTTTCTGCCAGGCGGTGTCGATGATGGCTTCGTCCGCACGCGGATCAAAAGCGCGTCCCTCGATAAGTCGCATTCCGGAGATCGTCGCGTATTCATCGAACACGACACCGTCAACAAGCCGCTTTCCGGTATTGTTGTCGGTTGCGTCAACCGAATTCTGTCCGATCGCTACCGCCGCACGCACGCCGTCGACTTCCAATACATCTCGGGCAAGAGCCACGGGCAGACGAAATGATTCCGAGCCGCTCATCCCGATCGAACCGGAGGCGCGTATAAATATCTCGGCACCGACGTTTGCCTCGCGCGTCGCCTGCTCGCGGATCGTGCCGTTCGAAAGACCGACGGTAAACACGATCAGTAGAACGCCGATCGCGATGCCGAGGATGCTGACGACCGTCCGAGCCGGCCGGTGAAGCATGTTTGAGAAAACTAGGCTGTCCATTTTGTTGCGATAGGGAGAATGGGGGACGCGGAGACGCGGCGATTTACGTAATCCTCCACTTATCAGGTTCGGTATGCATCCTTACCAGCTGTCCTAAGACGATATCGTACTTTAGGTCCAGTTCGTCGAACACTTCCTGGCTAACGTAGCCTGAAGCACGGGCGAACTCTAACCAGACCCTTGTCTCATCTGCTTCACCCTCGCAGTCGGATAGCTTGCTTACAAAATGCGCTGGGTACCGTCTCTTACGCCACGCCTCGGCCACATTCGAGCACACCGCCCTTGATGAGCGACGAATTTGATCTACCATCGAGTACTTCTCCTCGTTGGGAAATGTCCTCGTCAATTCAAAGATGCGCATCGCCGCCGCAAATGCATTCTGATAAACTCGCAAATCGCGATAACTGCGAATGTTTGGCACTTCATCCTCGCTTCTCCCCGAGGCTTTAGTTCCCGCGGCACTGATTCGCCGCGTCTCTTTCTCACCGCGTCACCGCGTCACACCGTCAAGGTTTCCCCGCGTCGCTTAAGTTGGCATTCGCCGATGCCACCTGTGCCGCTTCCTGTTTCAGTTCCTCCGCTGATTTCCATCCGGCCTTTTTCAAAAGGTCGATCGCGAATCGTACCGGCACCGCCATGTTCGCCGCGGTATTCTCGGTAAATACACCAAAATTCACGCCGATCACTTTTCCGGTCTGCCCGAACAGAGGAGCTCCCGAACCGCCCTCAGCCGTTTTCGCGTCGTGAACGATGCGGCGAGTGTCGAGATCGGTGATCGCTCCCTGCGTCGTCAGCGGCACGATCTTCCGCGACTGGGCAAGAAAGTTGATCAGGTTTTGCCGCGAATTACCAAAACGCTGGTTGATGGACTTTGCCTCGTCGTCATCGACCATTGCGAGCAGACGATCGGGGCCGCTCGGATAGCCCATTGTGACAACGGTTTTTCCGATCGTTGAAGCCTCGTTATCCGTTTCCAGCGGTAGAGTCGGTATCTCCGCGGGCATGTTCGCGATATCTATCGTGGCGACGGCGACGTCTTCTTTTCCGCCCAACTCACGAACCTTCATCGGAAACGGCTGCGGATGATTCGGGAAGTAGATGACGAGCCGTTTGATCCGGGCGCGGCCGTTCGAATCGCGGATCATCTGTTTAACCAGATCGTCTTCGGTCCAGGGCTGCAGCACGTGCTTGTTCGTGACGATATAACCACCACCTACGTGAAAGCCGGTTCCGATAAAGTCGTATTCGACCGGACTGCCGCTCCCTTCAGTTGTCAGTCCTTGCTGAGTTGGGTGAGCGCTCCGCGGTCCGGTCTCTTCGGTCGCCGCGGGTTCGTAGGGATTTGGCCGGAGGGACTGGGGATCGGGATAACGGAGAACTTTGCCGCTCGAGCGTTCGACCAGATCGTATACGCCGACGACGAGGCAAATGCCGCTGCCATAATCGACACGCAGGTTCTGTGCGAGCGAGACGGTCCGGATAATGTCCGAATTCGCCTTTTCAAGCCCTCCGATCTGATCGTTGGTGACGCCGAGCTGTTCCTCGAGTTTTTCGATAACGTTGCTTTGCCGCTGAGCCTGTTGTCGGTTCTCACGAAGTTCGGCGTTGACGGCCCAACCGATATAAAAGACGCCGGTGATAAACCCAATCGCGAGGACGAGGATGATCGCCTTTGTCGTCCAGCTCACTTCGCGCATCAGCTCGCGTGAAAATTCTCGGAGGAAGGCCTTTGCGTCGTCGCGTTTTGGGGACGTGGCTGCATCAAGAGCGGCCGATTCGATAAACTGTGCGATGTGCGGTAGATCGCGGTTTGTTCTGATCAGCGACGGCTTGATCGAGGGTGCAAAGAAAGAGAACGAAATATCGGTGTCCTCGATCTTGAGAACGTCCCCATCGACAACCGCGATATATCGGCGAATCGGCTGGTCGTTGATCGTAAACTTGAGATCCGCGGCGAATTTCGTTAGCCGGAAAACACCGTCAGTATCCTCCAGCTCAAGCCACACCGGTGATGCCTGGATCTGCGTTGTTTGGATCTGAAGATCACACGTCTCGTCCGAGCCGATCGTCAGACGCTCCTGCGAAAAGACCTCGGTCGATTTCTCCGACCCAACCTCTATGTGAATGATAATTCCTGCCATCTAAGACTCTTCAACTCCGTAAAGTTGAAACGAGATTCTACCATACCGCATCTGTCTTCGATGCAATGAGCCTGGCGTTCGTGGCAAAATATAACCAGGTAGAAACCCGACCGGTAGGGAGGGTGTGGAAAGGGCAGAAACCCGACCGGTAGGGAGGGTGTAGAAAGGGCAGAAACCCGACCGGTAGGGAGGGTGTATTTGAGCGAGGACGAGATGGTAAAACCGAAATTTATCGACGACCGGGAACAGCTTGAAAAGCTCGCACCTGTGATGAAAGCCCCGATCAAGCGGCATGTTTTCGTATGCAACGGTAAATCGTGTTCGCTGGTCGGGAGTGCCGAGGTCAAGGCCGAGTTCGAGCGGATATTGGAAGCCAAAGGGCTCAGACAAGGAAAGGAATCGAAAGGACGAAATCCGATGGGTGAGGTAGTTTTGACCAATTGTGGTTCGGTCGGATTTTGCTCGATCGGCGTCGCCGTACTGGTCTATCCCGAAGGCGTATGGTACGGCCAGGTTCAGCCGGAAGATGTCGCGGAGATCATCGAAGAGCATCTAGAAAAGGGAAATGTTGTCGACAGGTTGGCGTTGATTGAGCTGTCCCAACCGGGCACCTAAGCGGGAATGCCGCGGGCCCGCGGAGTTTAAGTAAACCACTAGCTTGCCCCGGATCTGCTCGAAGTTCTTAAGCGTGCGGAGCACGCGACCCCAACTTTAGCTACACACGCAGCGAAGCGGAGTGTGTAGTCCCAAACGACAAATGACCGAGCGTGTGAAACACGCGTCCCGCCCGTTGACGATTGAAATGAGTTGGGGCAAAATCACGACGTCGGGGAGATATTTTAGACAAAAGAAAATCTCCCATGTCACATACACACCTTCTCTACCACATTATTTACGGCACAAAGAATCATCGTCCGCTCATCTCAGAAACCTGGGAATCGGAGTTCCATAAGCAGATGGGTGGCATTATCCGAAATCATCACGGCATCGCGATCGAGATCAATGGCATGCCCGATCACCTCCACGTGCTCGTGAGGCTGAAGCCAATTGTCGCGGTAGCGGATTTTTTGCGTGAGACCAAGTCGATCTCCTCGGGGTGGATTCGTCGCACGCATGAACCCAGATTCCGTTGGCAGCGCCGATACGGAGCTTTCTCAGTGAGCGAGTCAGTTTCCGATGCGGTTCGAAAATATATCCGTAATCAAAAAGAGCATCACAAGAGACAGACCTTCGAAGACGAGTACAAGGAATTGTTGCGTTTGCACCACGTGGAGTTCGACGAAAAATATCTGTGGGAATGACGCGTGTTTCACACGCTCGATTCGGGATGCGACGGGACTACACACGACGCCGTAGGCGGAGTGTGTAGTCCCAAGGCGTCAATCAACGCAGCGTGTGAAACACGCGACGTTTGTGCAACGCGTGTTTCACACGCTCGGTTGAATATTGTCTGCTACTACACACTCGCTTCGCTCATGTGTAGCTAAAGTTGTGGTCGCGTGCTCCGCACGCTTAAGAAGGAGATTAGACTACGCCCGCATCGCCGTCAGTATCTCATCGACGACCTTCTTCGCATCACCGAATAACATCTGCGTATTTTCTTTGTAGAACAGCGGATTGTCGACACCGGCGTAACCCGACGCCATCGACCGCTTCATGACGATCGTGTCGCGTGCTTCCCAAACGTGAAGCACCGGCATCCCGGCGATCGGTGAAGCGGGATCGTCCATCGCGGACGGATTTACGATGTCGTTCGCGCCGATCACCCACGAGACATCGGTGCCGCTGAACTCGTTGTTGATCTCGTCCATCTCGAAGACGATGTCGTACGGAATGTTCGCCTCGGCGAGAAGAACGTTCATGTGTCCCGGCAGACGGCCGGCGACCGGATGTATCGCAAACTTAACTTCGGTACCCGCTTCCTTGAGTATCTTCACAACCTCTGCGAGCGAATGCTGAGCCTGTGCGACGGCGAGTCCGTAGCCCGGAATGATGATCACCTTCTTCGATTGAAGCAACATCGACGCAGCGTTCTCGGCATCGACGGAACGAACTTCGCCCTGAGGTTCGCCGTTCGCAGTCGCCGTGGTCCCACTCTCGGTGCCAAAGCCGCCGAGCATCACGCTGACAAACGAGCGATTCATACCGCGGCACATTATGTAGCTAAGAATCGCACCCGATGACCCGACAAGCGCTCCGGTGATTATCAGCAGATCATTCGAAAGCATGAATCCCGCCGCCGCCGCCGCCCAACCCGAATAGCTGTTGAGCATAGATACGACGACCGGCATATCCGCACCGCCGATCGCCATGATGAAGTGGACTCCGAGAATTCCGGTGACGACGGTCGCGATCAGCAGCGGCCATTGTCCCGTCTGCGTATCCGGCGACATGAAGAATGCAGCGCCGAGCCCGATCGTCACGAGCAACATAATGATGTTGATCAGATGTCGCCCCGGAAGCATAAGGGGTTTGCCGCTAATCGAACCACGAAGCTTGAGAAACGCGATCACAGATCCAGTGAACGTGACGGATCCGATACATACGCCGATAAAGATCTCGGCTGTGTGAAGATTCATTTCCGCGGCCGTCATGTTGGCGTGCGGCCCGAGATACGTCGCAAATCCGACAAGCACCGCGGCGAGACCGACAAAGCTATGCAGGATCGCGACGAGTTCCGGCATCGAGGTCATCTGCACGCGGCTCGCAAGGATCGCTCCGATGATGAGTCCGGGGATGAGTGCCGCGGCAAGAATGGGAAGTCCGCCGGTATTCATCGCGGCTCCGGTCGCGACAAGCGCGATCAACATTCCGATGATGCCGTACCAGTTACCGCGGCGTGCGGTTTCCTGCCGGCTTAATCCGCCGAGGCTGAGGATAAACAACGCGCTCGCGGCGATGTATGCGATTGTGATGAGGCTGGTTTTCATTAGTACGTGGCCCAACCAAAAAGCGGCGGGGTGGTGTTCCCAATATAAATTGCCTCCACCTTTAGGTGGAGGGAACCGAATAAAATTAATTAGGGCTTTAGCCCAACCCGTCTTGGGCTAAGGTCGGGCGCGTTTCTCTATTCTGGGTTCGGCTAACGCCCGATCTCCGCTATGCCGTTGACCTCCAGCTAAAGCTGGAGGCAATTTAAAGAATCTCTGCATCGCTGACGCGACGCCGTTCCCTGTTGTCAAAATACCGTGGGCTAAGGCCCATGGCTAAATTCGTGTGACCGCTATCGCGGCCGAACCCGGATCGGTCAAAAAATAACCACCATAGAGCCTTCGGAAATCTTCTCGTAAACCTTAGAAATGTCGCGAAGATGCACTACAACGCATCCCCATGAAAGATGTCGTGGTCCGTCATTCTGCCATTCATTCGCCCATCCGTGAAAGCCGATGCCGCCACCAAGGGGCGTATTTTCAAGGGTCGCTTTGCGCTCGTTCCAGCTCTTGGTGATCAGGGTGGCTTGTTGCTCTGTGATGAGACCTTCTCCACGTCCCCGATCAGCATCAAATTTGTTTGGATAATTGATCTTGATCCAATGCCCGCCGTAATAGTTTCCGTACGGCCCGTCGAAATCGCCGAGATGTTTCGCTATAACGAAGTACATTCCTTTCGGCGTTTTGTTGTCGCCCTCGACCAGTTTAGGGCCTTTCCCCTGCCCTAGGCTGATGTCATATTCGCCCATCAACTCAGCTGTGTCATAGATCCGCATTTTGTAGCTCGCCTGGTCTACCAGCACAAGTCTCTTCTCATCGCGGGGCGAGAGCAACTTGCGATGCCTGCTTATAAATTCCGAAGGCGAAGCATAATGCTCGGCTACCCAAGTCTGATCTTTGCCGTTTGATGACGGCCAATACGTCGGCGGCAGTTCCCGGTCCCATCTGAACTCGAAATGAAGATGAGCCGAGAAGGTCTTGTCCGGGTCCTGACCAATAGCACCAATACGTTCGCGCCTGGTGACGGTCTGACCTACCTCGACGGCGATCTCGGATAAATGAGCGTAGAGCGAAACAATCGTTCGCTTTTGGTGGTTCGCGTAGAAAGTATGCTCAATCGTTACGAGATTTCCCCAGGGCTGGCCGAAATTTTTTGCGTTAGTTACACGTCCGGCAGCCGTTGCAAAAACGTCCTGACCCAGATCAGTGTTTCCTCCACCAGCACCATTCCAATCGTCACCCGGGTGTATGCCGAGACTGTATTCTTCACCGAATTTCGTAGCAATGAACCAGCCTTTATGTTCGGCGCCCGTTACCTTATCGGTATACAAACCTTCGCCATTTACGTCCCCGATCGGGAAATCAAATCCGTTCGCTGCAGGATATTCAGTGTTTAGGTATGCGTCGAATACGTTCCCCGACTCGTGTGAGACGCTGAGACTGCTACCCCCAGTTTCGGCCCGTTCGACAACGCGTCCACAACCCACAAACAGGACTGCAACGGAGAGGAACGAAATTATGACCGGCACGCGAGCGTGTCTCAGACACTCCTGGGCGGCGACGAACTGAAGCATCGATTTCATTTACAAATCCACCGCGATTATGACTCCGATTCGTCCCTGCGGGACGCACTTCGATATCGCTCATTTCCTAAACATCCCCAACATTCGATTCGTCACGAGGAATCCGCCGGCGATGTTGATGGCTGCGATCAGGACAGCGATCGCGCCGAGGATCACGGTTAGGTTCAAAGACGATGATGTGAGCTGGAACATTCCGCCGACAAGAATGATGCCGCTGATCGCGTTTGTTACCGACATAAGCGGTGTGTGGAGCGCGGGTTTCACATTCCACACAACCTGGAAACCGATAAAGATCGCGAGGATGAACACGGTAAGGTGGCCGAGAAAGTCGCCGCCTGCGGACGCAGGTTTCGGCGGGATGACAAACGCCAAGCCGACCATTACGAGTCCGACAATGCCGAGGAACCACGGGCTGATTCCGGCACCTTCGTCGGCTCCATGACCTGCACCTGCCGCTTTGGCGACCGCGACACTCGCAGAACTTTTCATCGGAACACCCGGTTCCGGCGGCGCGGCGGGCATCGGTGGCGGCCACATCGTTTTCCCTTCGTGCAGTACGATCGCACCGCGGACGACTTCGTCATCGAGATCGACGTGCAGATTGCCATCGTCGTCCTGCAGTTCTTCAAGCAGAGCCGTGACCGTCGCTCCGTACAATTGGCTAGACATCGATGCCATTCTCGACGGCAGATCGGTGTAGCCGATTATCGTCACGCCCTTATGCTTTACGATGCTGCCCGGCTCGGTCAGCGCACAGTTGCCACCCTGTTCAGCCGCGAGATCGACGATCACCGAACCGGGTTTCATCGATTCAACCATGCCCTTCGTTATCAGTTTCGGAGCAGGCTTACCCGGAATTAGCGCCGTGGTGACGATAATGTCGACCTGCATCGCCTGCTGTGCGAACAGAGCCATCTCGGCTTTCAAAAAACTGTCCGACATCTCTTTGGCGTATCCACCCTTGCCTTCGCCTTCTTCCTTAACGTCGAGCTCGAGATACTCTGCACCCATCGACGCGACCTGATCTTTTGTCGCAGAACGCGGGTCGAATGCACGGACGATGGCTCCCAAGCCTTTAGCTGCGCCGATCGCCGAAAGACCTGCGACGCCGGCACCGATGACAAGCACCTTAGCCGGATCAATACGTCCGGCTGCCGTGATCTGCCCCGTAAAGAACCGCGGAAAATTATTCGCGGCTTCGATGATCGCTCGATACCCGGCAATGTTCGCCATCGCCGACAGCGTGTCCATTTTCTGCCGCACGGGTGATTCGCGGCACGCTGTCCATAGCAAAAACCGTCGCATGCTTTTTCGCGAGTCGATCGACGATGTCGCGATTCTGACCTGGCCATATAAATCCGACCAGCCACCCACCGTCGCGCAGGAGATCCGCCTCGCTGTCTTCCGGCGGACGAACTTTCATCACTATGTCCGACGCATTCCAGAGTTCGGCAGCGTCCCCAATGATAGAAGCTCCGGCTTCCTGGTATTCGGCGTCGCTTGCGTTGATCGCATCGCCCGCTCCGGTCTGGACGGCAACATCGAAACCGAGCTTCTTTAGTTTGAGAATTGTTTGCGGAGTAGCGGCGACACGACGTTCGCCGGGATGGATCTCTTTCGGAATTCCGATCTTGGTCATAAGTAATAAGCCGTCTAGAGCGAGCGCAAGCAAATGACTGGACCGCAGGCATCCTGCCTGCACGAGGGAGAAGCCCGAAAAGCGCTTCACATTTCGGCCTGTAATTGATTGACTGTCGCTTCGCGACGTTGCAGGCAGGGATGCCTGCGCTCCAGTCAACGCTATGCCGATTTCGCTGACGCTTCCATATCCGGCTTCCACCGGAGGACCGGTTTTCGCGCCGCGGCTGCTTCATCCAGCCGACCGATACGCGTCGAGTGCGGAGCGTCGATCACCAGCTGCGGATTCTCCTGCGCCTCGCGATCGATGTCCTTCATCGCTTCGACGAATGCGTCGAGGTCCGCACGTCCGACCGATTCCGTAGGCTCGATCAACATTGCCCCTTCGACAACAAGCGGGAAGTAGATCGTCATCGGATGAAATCCGTAATCGATCAGACGCTTTGCGATATCCAGTGTATGAACGCCTTTCTTCGACTGGTTTTTATGCGAGAAGATCGCCTCGTGCATGCAGTCCGAAGCATAGGGCTGATGGAACGTGTCCTTTAGCTCTTCGGCCATGTAACGAGCGTTCAGCACGGCGGCCTCCGTCGCTTCCTTCAGACCCTCGGCTCCGTGCGTGTAGATATATGACAACGCTCGCACCATCATCCCGAAGTTTCCGAAGAAGGCTTTGACGCGCCCGATCGATTCGGGTGCGTCATAGTCGAGGGCGTAGGACTGGCTGTTAGCCTGTCCATCCGACGGACTAACAGTCCGTCGTACGATGCGCGGCACCGGCAGGAATTTCGCAAGCTCGGCCGTGCACAAGCACGGGCCGCAACCCGGGCCGCCGCCGCCATGCGGTGTCGAAAAGGTCTTGTGAAGGTTGAGATGGATGACATCGACACCCATATCGCCGGGCCGAGCGACACCGACCAGAGCATTCATGTTCGCTCCGTCCATATAGACAAGCCCGCCCGCATCGTGAATTATCGTGCAGATCTCGCGGATGTTTGTTTCAAAGATACCGACCGTGTTCGGATTGGTGAGCATCAGTCCGGCGACGCCGCCTTCGTCGCAAAGCTGATGCAGATGTTCGAGATCGGTAAGACCCTGCGGGGTAGAGCGGATCGTTTTTACCGTAAAGCCCGCGAGTGCCGCTGACGCGGGATTTGTGCCATGAGCGGAATCGGGAATCAGCATTACGCGTCGATCTTTCGAAGCCTCACCGTCACGCTTGTCCAGAAAAGCACGGATCAACATCACGCCCGTCATCTCGCCCTGCGCACCGGCGGCAGGTTGTAGCGAAACGCCCGGCAATCCGGTGATCTCGGCGAGATCGTTCTGCAGTTCCCAGATCAGTTCAAGTGCGCCTTGCGATTCCGCTTCGGGTGCGAGCGGATGGAGATTCGTGAACCCGGCTATGCGAGCAACCTTCTCGTTTAGCCGCGAGTTGTACTTCATCGTGCACGATCCGAGCGGATACATCCCGAGATCGATCGAATAATTCCATGTCGAGATGCGCGTGAAATGTCGAACTACATCGACCTCAGAGACTTCTGGCACGCCGTCCAGGTCGTCGTCGCGGCGAAGCTCGCTCGGCAAGATGTCATCGATATTCGATTCTTCGACATCAAGCTTCGGCAAACGGTAGCCAATGCGGCCGGTCTGCGAACGCTCGAAGATCAGCGCTTCGTTCTGTGTGGGATGCTGAGTAACCTTTTTAATCGACATAAACCTTTCCGGAAAAACTGAAAACTGTAAACTGAAAACTGGCGACTGGATCAAACACTACCGTTTGACGCTTGATTTCATCTCCTCAAAGTCGAGCGTTCGGCTTAGTGCTTGCCATGCCTGCTTTATCTCTTCTGGCGGTTCCATTAGCTTTCGCTCTCTTAAATCTAGCCATCCGCCGATCGTCGTAACCTTGGCCGCTAGCTCGCCGTCGGCTTTGTAGATGGTGTTGACGACGCGAAAACGCGAATAATCTTCGCTATGGCCGCCGTTTTCCATCGTCACACGTAATTCGTCGAGCATCATCACTTCGCGAAAATACTCGACGAAGTCGTTCTTGATCACCGGGCCGAAACCGTGTGTCAAAAAGTTCGCCGGCGGGAACCCTTCGGATGCAAAAAACGCGATCCGCGTATCGACCGCGTATTCCAGATACACCATGTTCGCGACATGCCCGTTCGGATCGACATCCCGCCAGCCCACCTGAAACTTCCTTTCAAAGATGCTCATAAAGGACGACAAACTTTAATGGACGACAAACTTCAGTTTGTCGAAGACAGCAACAAACTGAAGTTTGTTGTACATCACGCTTTCGGCAAGCCTTTCCTAGCGACATCCGCGACTACCGTACAAAACCGGTCCAGCTCCCAGAGCGTCGTATAGACATTCGGCGTAATGCGAATGCCTGTGAATTCGTCGTGAACGATCGGCGTCGTAAAGATCTTGTGCTTAGACATCAGATAGCTTCCAAGAGCGACGGGATCGATGCCGTCGATCTTAAAGTTCGCGATCGCACAGGACTGGGCCGGATCGAATGAAGTATGGAATCCGACCTTTGGAATACTCTTCAGGTTATTCATCCAATAACGCGAGAGATACCGCAGGCGTTCTTCTTTTCGTTTCCCTCCGATCGCGTTGTGAAACAGGATCGCCTCACCGATCGCGAGCCGCATCGCCGCCGAGTGTGTTCCGATCTCTTCGTATTTGCGGACGTCGTTCTTGTTCTTGTCTTCGCTCGCCATGAGCGCCCATATCTTTGGGATCTTTTCCTTGCGGATGTATAGCATTCCGGTTCCTTTCGGAGCATAGATCCATTTGTGCAGCGATGTGCCGAAGTAATCGCAGCCGCAGATCGTCGCTCTTGAAATCAAATTGTGCGAACGAATGTGCACCGTCGACGATCGTCTCGATGCCACGTGATCGAGCCATCTCACATACTTTCTTTACGGGGTTGATCTGGCCGGTGAGATTGATCTGGTGCGAAACCAGGATCAGCTTAGTCTTTGGCGTGACCGCACGTTCGAATGCGGCGGCTATATCATCGACATTCTTCGGGGCGATCGGGATCTTGATCAGATTCAGCTTCAAGCCCCTCACGAAGTTCACGCTGCTTGAGCGTTGTCAGCATCCGCGGATAATCCTGCGTCGTGGTCAGGATCTCATCGCCGGCTTTGAAGTCCATTCCCATCAGCAGGATCTCGAGCGACTCCGACGCGTTCCGCGTGATGGCGATCTCTTCGGCGTCGCACCCGAAGATCTCGGCGAGTCCGGTTCTGATAGTCTCCGATTGCGGCTCCAGGATCTGCCACATCGTGTACGCGGTCGCGTCTTCCTGCTGCCACGTGTAACGAACAAATGCTTCCGTAACGATTCGCGGACTCGGGCTGACACCGCCGTTGTTCAAGATTGATGATCCCGCGAGTTACCGAGAACGCCTGCTGGATGTTCGCCCAGTAGTCTTCGTCCGTCGCCGCCTCGATCGGCGAGAGATGATCGATCGCACGTCCAGCAGCTTTTACATTTTCAAAGAGCGATGCGACCGCGGTCGATGACAGCGTCATCAGGCCGAGGCCTTTGCCGGCGGATGAGAGAAACGTTCTTCGATTAACGTCCATTCAAAACCTGTGTGAGCGAGAAATCGGATCTTGCCATCCACTTAAAACTTCAACTATCCACTAAAGAGTCAGTTTTTAGTTCGAGAGTCGACAGTTAGATTTCGCGAGATCAACGCATGCAAGCCGGCTACAAGTCGATCGATCTGTTCCTTCGAACTGGTTTCCGTGACGCACACCAAAAACTCGTTCGGTCGATCCGTGTAATATTTCGACAACGCAAGTCCGCCGATAATTCCATCTTCGGTCCGAAGTCGATCAAGAACGGCCGACGCAGGTCTTGACGATCTCACCACGAACTCATTGAACTTCGGTGCCGAGAACGCGATCTCAAATCCATCGATCGCCGCGATCTTCTTTGCTGCATATGCAGCCTTTTGGGCGTTCTGCATCGCGACTTCCTGCAGGCCTTTCTTGCCCATCGTCTCCATGTAAATGGTCGCGGCGAGAGCGATCAGTCCCTGGTTCGTGCAGATGTTCGACGTCGCTTTTTCGCGGCGGATGTGCTGCTCGCGGGTCGAGAGCGTCAGCACGAATCCGCGGTTGCCGTTCTTGTCATAGGCAACACCGCACAGGCGTCCGGGCATTTGCCGGACAAATTTTTCCTGTGTCGCAAACAAGCCCGACGTGCGGTCCGCCGAAGCTCATCGGGACACCGAACGATTGTCCTTCGCCGACGACAATGTCCGCCCCGCACTCACCCGGCGACTTCAAGAAGTCCGAACGAGATCGCTTCGGTGACCACGACGATCAACAAGGCACCGACGGCATGTGCCTGTTCGGCCAGAGCCTTGAGGTCCTCAACACAGCCAAAGAAATTCGGTGACTGAACGACGACCGCCGCGGTCTGTGTCGTCGAGAGTCGACGAGCTTCGCGACGCGGCCCGTCTTTTCATCAAAACCAACCGTCGACGATCTCGGCGTCACCGTGCTGCGTGTAGGTCCGTGCGACTTCGCGATATTCAGGATGAACCGTGTCGGCGACGACGATCTTGTCCCGCCGCGTCACGCGCTGAGCCATCAGATAAGCCTCGGCCATCGCGGTCGAGCCGTCGTACATCGACGCATTCGCGACCTCCATGCCGGTCAACTGACAGATCAAGCGTTTGAAATTCGAAAATGTATTG
This sequence comes from uncultured Acidobacteriota bacterium, assembly GCA_963772405.1. Lineage (GTDB taxonomy): Bacteria > Acidobacteriota > Blastocatellia > Pyrinomonadales > Pyrinomonadaceae > OLB17. The sequence goes on from CAVYWT010000001.1 coordinate 435,045, forward strand.
CAGCGTGCCCTGCGAGATCTCAGGTTGATACGGCGTGTAGGAAGTAAAGAATTCGGATCGCTGGATCAGGTGATCGACGATCGTCGGCGAAAAATGCGAGTAGACACCCGCACCGAGAAACGACGGTTTTGTCGCCGCAGTGATTGTTCGCGGCCAAATTCTTCCATCGCCGCGATGACTTCGGATTCGGCAAGCGGGTCGGTGATCTCGAGCTGGCGTCCGAGCTGAACGTCTGCTGGGATCGACCGAAACAATTCGTCCGCCGATGAAAGCCCGACCGCAGCGAGCATCTCGTCACGTTCTTCGGGAGAATTAGGTATATATCTCATTCGATTTCAGATTTCGGATTTCGGATATTCGGATCTGGATGAGGATCAGATTGCCGACGAGCCTTCACCAATCCAGAATCCAAAATCAGTTATGCAGTTCGCTGCCAGGTACTCTTCGTATTCTTCGCGCCGACAGCATGGCGTCGGCTTCGCCGGGATTGTCCATCTTTATCTTGACGAACCACGCATCGCCGTACGGATCGGCGTTCACTTTTTCGGGCGTGTCGTTAAGACCGTCGTTGACCTCGACGATCTCACCCGCGACCGGCGTAAATATCTCGGACACGGCTTTCACAGATTCGACCGAGCCGAACGCTTCGTGGGTGCCGAACTTGTCGCCGACTCGCGGCATGTCGATATAGACGACGTCGCCAAGCGTATGCTGCGCGTAATCGGTGATGCCGATACTGGCAACTTCGCCGTCTACTCTTACCCATTCGTGATCTTTGCTGTAACGTAAATTTTCAGGAATGTTTGACATAGTTTTTGACTAACTCTAATTAGCTGTACGTAGGTCTGAATAAAAGCAATATTACTTCTGACGCTTGTAAAACGGCGTCGGAACTACCTTTGCCGCAAGATGTTTACCTCTGACATCAATTCTAATTTCTTGCCCGACATTTGCAAACTCGAGCGGTAAAAATGCGAGCCCGATATTCTTTTTTAAGAAACGGAGCAGGACTGCCGGACGTAACATAGCCCACGCTTTTCGTCGTCAATGTAGACCTCGTAGCCCGTCACGTGCGATGCCCGGCTCGGTCATTTCAAAGCCGACGATCTTACGCGTAAGCCCGTTTTCTTTTATCGTTTTCAACGCATCGCTGACCAGTAAAATCGCCCTTCTGCAATTTCGTTATCCAGCCGAGATTGGCCTCAAGCGGGGTGATGTCGTCGCTCGAGTTCGTGGCCATAAAGCGACATCGCGGATTCCAGCCGCAGCGTGTTTCTCGCCGCGAGTCCGCAGGGAAGTATACCGTCGACCGTATTTGCCGGTCTCGAGCATCTTGTTCCAGAGCTGCACTGCGAATTTCGGATCGGCATAAATTTCAAAACCGTCTTCGCCGGTGTAGCCGGTCCGCGAAATGATCGATTCGACACCGTCAACGCGGCCGGTCGCGAAATGGTAGTACTTGATCTCGTCAAGATTCGTGTCGGTCAGGTTTTTCAAGATGCCGACGGCCTCAGGTCCCTGGACGGCGATCTGGCAATAATCCGCGCTTGCGTTGGTCAGCGTGACATTCTCGTCCTTTTTGTGCGACGTGATCCACTCCCAATCCTTCTCGGTTGTACCGGCGTTTACGACGAGCAGTAGCTTATCCTGATCGAAACGGTAAACCAGCAGATCGTCGACGACACCGCCTTTTTCGTTTGTGAGCGCCGAGTAATGGGCCTGGCCGTCGACGAGCTTGCGTCACGTCGTTGGTCGTCAGACGATTGACGAACGCGATCGCGTCATCGCCCTCGACCCATATCTCACCCATGTGCGAAACGTCGAATAGTCCGGCACGGGTGCGCGTCGCCATATGCTCCTCGATAACACCGGCCGGATACTGGACCGGCATATCCCAACCACCGAAATCGACCATCTTTCCGCCGAGTTCGCGATGAGCCGCGTTGAGCGGCGTCTTCTTTAATTTCTCGTCAGACATATAAAACGAAAGTCTAAATCACGGGTGATGTAAAAGCTAACTCAAAGAAATTGTTCGAGAAGATTTATTGCGCGACTTCGACTTCATAGATCGGAAACTTGTCCTCGCGATTGCCGACGAAAACTATTTTCGTACCTGCAGGCGAAAAAGCCCGACTGTCAGTTTTGGTATTAAAGGTCAGCCTGCGGAGATTGCTGCCGTCAAGGTCGATCGTATAAATCTCGCCCTTCCCGTCGCGGTTGCTGGCAAAGACGACTTGCTTGTCGTCGGGCGAGAACGGGGGGACGGCATCGAAGGTTTCGCTGTCTGTAAGATTTCTAGTTTTTCCTGTCTCGGCGTCATAAACAAAAATATCGAAGCTGTCACCCGAAACTTTTCGGTGATACACTCTTTCGCGCACAAGAGTGCAGAATGATGACACCGAACGAAAATCGGTGAAAAACCTGGTGGCCGATCCGATTTACCAGTTCTAGCTCCAAACGAAAATGCGAGGCAAGAAAATTTGGCGTGAAGCACCATGCCGAATCGTTTTTGAAAAATAACAGAAGATTCTTTTGCGACAGCGCGCAGCCCCGATAAACGAGCTCTGCCCGAATTGCGACATGTTCACGATCATGGCGACACCCGAGCCGTGGCATTGATGTCGGGTATGAGAGAGCGGGAGATTTTCCGGCTGATTGAGGCGGCGAATTCATTTTTAAGAAGGGCCAAAAGTTTACGTCTGCCTAAACTCTCTGGCCGCGATAAGGGAGAAGTAAAACGATGAAAAAGCTTATAATCGCAGGCGTTTTGATAAACCTGTTGGCTGTCGTCGCGTTTGCGGAGTCGACCGAGTTTACATATCAGGGACGACTGCTCGACAACAGTTTCCCGCCGACGGCGATTTACGATTTTCAGTTCAGCTTGTGGGATTCGCTTGCGAGCGGCACGCAGCAAGGAACGACGCAGGCTATAACCGGCGTTGCCGTGTCGAACGGCATATTTACAGTCAGGCTGGACTTTGGGGCAAACTTTCCCGGTGCGGCACGCTTTCTCGAGATAAACGTCCGGCAGGCAGGAGGCGGTGCATATACGCCGCTTACTCCGCGCCAACCGCTGACATCGACTCCCTACGCCATACGCAGCGCCAACGCGGCAACCGCCGATACTGCGACAACGGCGACTACCACCCTTAGATCCATTTTACTCGGTTCCCTTCGTTGGGACTTGCTCCTGCCGCAGAATTTCGCGGTCGGCACCACTCCCTTTGGGGTCGCTTTTGACGGTGCAAATATTTGGGTAGCGAATCGCGACAGCAATAATGTGACAAAACTGCGGGCCAGCGACGGCGCGCTTCAGGGAACGTTTGCAGTCGGTAGTTCTCCGCAAGGACTCTCTTTTGACGGTGCAAATATCTGGGTGGCGAATCTGGGCAGCAATAATGTGACAAAACTGCGGGCCAGCGACGGTGCGCTTCAGGGAACGTTTGCAGTCGGTAGTTCTCCGCAAGGACTCACTTTTGACGGTGCAAATATCTGGGTGGCGAATCTGGGCAGCGCCAATGTGACAAAACTGCGCGCTAGCGACGGAGCGCTTCAGGGGACGTTTGCCGTCGGAAGCAGCCCCACCGGAGTCGCTTTTGACGGAGCAAATATATGGGCGGCGAATAGCGGCGTCAGCAATGTGACAAAACTGCGTGCGAGCGACGGAGCCTGCCGCCGGCGTCGTTGGCCCGCCAACTCCCGCTTGCACTTTTGCGGTCGGCAGTAATCCCAGCGGAGTAGCTTTTGACGGCGCGAATATCTGGGTTGCGAATTTTAACAGCAACAATGTCACAAAGGTGCGTGCCAGCGACGGTGCGGTTCAGGGAACGTATGCGGTCGGTACATCTCCCTCTCAAATGGCTTTTGACGGTGCAAATATTTGGTTGTCGCATACTGTCGGTGGTCTTGTGACAAAACTGCATGCCAGCGACGGGGCAATTCAGGGGACGTTTCCGGCCGGCTCTGTTGGCCGCGGGGTCGCTTTTGACGGCGCCAATATTTGGGTGGTGGGTGCCAGCAGTAACGATGTGACAAAAATACCGGTGTTTCCATAGCGCTGCGGTAAAAGGCGGGATTCCTCTTTGGCTTGATAAATTATCATTTAGATTTAGCTAATGGACAACATTAAAGAAATAAGTCGGTTTTAGCGCAAAAGATTTGGATAAAGTCAAAGATATTTTATGACTATATCCACTAGCTAAAGCTAGTGGCGATTGAATAGGAGTGTTATGAAAACGAGATCTTTTACCATTCAATATTTATCATTCGTCGCTTTGTTTCTCGGCGTCTCTGCGGTGAATCTCCCCGCGCAGACGGGCGGGACGTTTGACCTTTCGCACAGCGTCATCGCCTCCGGCGGCGGATCGAATTCAACGGGCGGAACATTTAACGTTAGCGGCACTGCCGGGCAACCTGCCGCCGGAACCAGTTCAACCGGTGCGCCGTACAATCTGCACGGCGGGTTCTGGTTTCAGAATCTTGCACCGACCGCAGCTGCAGTTTCGATATCAGGCCGCGTGAGAAGCGTTTCCGGCCACGGCATTACCAACGCACGGCTTACACTGTCCGCGCCCGACGGCGCGATCCGGACGGCGATCACATCGGCGTTCGGCTACTATGCGTTTGACGGAGTTGAGGTAGGGCACACATATATCCTCGAGATCGCTTCGAAACGTTACGCATTCGCCAACCCAACGCGGGTCTTCAGCGTTCAGGATCAAATCACGGACATGGATTTCACCGCACAAGATCAGTAGGTCTTTAAACTGAACGGCTCAGTCCTTACACAAAATTGCGATTCAGGATTTTCCTTTCTTCTTTTGCTGCCTTTATTTCGGGCTGGAGCTTCCCCACGGATTCGATAATAGCCTCGCAGTTTTCGATCGAGGTGAGTATCAGACCTTTGTCGCGATCGTCTTTTGTCCCGGCAAGCGCCGATTTGAGTGAAGGCAGATATCGCGTTGCAGCCGCCGCAAGGCTGCGGACGGCCGCCGGGAACAGAAGTCCTTCGGTCTTGTTTTGCGTGAGTGTGTTTTCGTTGTGTTCGGACACGTCATCGACGTCGTCGATCGCCTTTTGCAAAAGCTGTCGAACGTCGGACAGAAGGGCGGAACGCGATGCGGTGGGCAATTCGCCCCACACCTTTTCATCCTTCTGAGACTGTTTCCATCCGCCAACGTCGATGCCGAGCGGAATAAATCGCCGATCGATCATTTTTGTTAGAACGTCAACACGTTTGTCGATGTCCTGATTATCCCTAACAAGCTCGACCTCGGCTTCGGTCATATAATCCCGCCGCTGCGCAGACGCAGTCGCTGTTATTGACAGGATCAGCAGGGTGGCGGCGATAGTGGTGAAAACTTTCATAAAAACTGTGAGCTATGAACTGTGAACTATGAACTGTGAACTGTCATTAGCGTAGTCTTAGTTTGCTGCTCACAGTTCACAGTTCACAGTTAAGCGGGTTTCTCGTCCGGAAGCACGGTGTCTTCGAACAAGGGCTCGACCGCCTTTGCCCGAGCCAATCGCAAATTCTTGAGCAGGCTCCGAACATATTGCTCGTATCTGGTCGGGACGTCATGATGGATCATCTGGAGCCGAGGGGTGAATCCGCGAAGCCCGATCTCGAGACGCTTGAAGTTATTAAGGACTTTGTGATTGTCCTTATCGCTCCGGTTCAAAAAATCGAGCATGTTGTCCATCAGTCCGTGAAACGCACCAAGCTGCGTGAACATCTCATCGTAATTCTCCGACACATGAAATTTCTCGGCCTGCTTCAATCGCCCATCCATCAGTTCGAGAGCAAGCTTTGTTCGCCGTTTGACCTCACTTTCGGCCCCGAGCTTAGACTTTTCCTCCTGGCTGAGAAGTTTTAGCGGCGGTGGCGCAAGGTTGTCTTCGATCACGCCCTGCCCGATTGCGACAGCAGATCCGGCGAGGATAAAGATGAGCGCGGGAATTATCCGCCATAGCGAACGACGGCAAATCGGCGACGACTCTTTCAAGCGACTAACCACGCTTTTTACCTTTCCCTTCTTTTATAAATCGCTGGACGACAGGCAGACGCAAATTTACTTTTTCGATCTCAAGTTTACTAGATTCCGGCTCGGCGAGGCGAAGAAATTGTTGATAGTTCGCCGCGGCATCCGGGAACTCGGCGAGTTGATCGTGGATGATCGCCAGAAAGTAGTACGCGATGGGCTGTTCGGGTCGATGGTCGGTGAGCCAACGAAATTCCACCTTTGCCTCGGGGTAACGCTTCAGTTGAAATCAGCGCCGTTGCCAGATTCGCACGCGCGGTCGAATTCGAAGGTGCTATCGAGATCAATCTTCGGAGGACGATAACCGCCTCGTCGTAGCGCTTTGCCTGGACCAGCGCCGCGGCGTAGCCGACGACTGGCTGCACACTATTCGGGTCGGCCTCAGAAGCACGTCGGCAATAATCAAGTGCCTTCGGCGGGTCGCCGACGCGAAAAGCTGTGCAGAGTTTGGCGAGGGCGACATGGTTTTTTGGATCCGACGCGAGCTGCTTCTCCAGTTCTGCGACGTCGGTAGTTGAGGCCGCGAGAATTTGATTCTTCAGATCGACGATCTCAACGCCGGGCTTGGCGATGGAGTTCAATAATGCCAGAGCTTCGTGCGGCTTGCCTTGCGTAAGGAAAAGACGAGCCCGCAACCCGTCCACCGATTCCGAGTTTGGAGCGATCGCTTCGAGTCGTCGGAGGAAAATCTCCGCGGAGTCCGGGTCGTGCTCGAAAAGAGCAATGTCGACAGACGTCGACAAAGCGAACTGAGATTTCGGATCAAGCTCGAGTGCTCTTGCGGAGCTCGCCTTTGCATTCTTTCGATCCCCGACGGAGTTTTCCAGCGCAGCACGCGATGCCCAGATCGATGCGGTCGGATTTGCTTTGGCGGTGAGTGCCCGGAGTCTGATGAGAAGATCATTCAAAACCTGGGGTGACGCTTTTGTCTTTAGCCGAAGCTCGGTCATGGCAGCATAGGCGGGGAAGTTGAGATCGTCGATCTCGATCGCCTGGACAAGATATTTTTCTGCTTCCGCAAAATTATTCTTTCGGACGAGAACAGCGCCGAGACTGGCGCGAGCGAGCGACCAGTCTTCTCGCAGTTCGACCGCCCGGCGAAATGCGGATTCCGCTTCGTCCAATTTTGCGAGCGACTGATACGCGTTTCCGCGCTGGAGCTGAGCTTCCGGAAAATCCGGGATGAGCTTGAGAGCTTTCTCGTAGTCCTCGATCGCCGTCCGGAAATCGTTTTTCTCGTGAGCATCCTGCCCTTTGTTAAATAGGGCGACTGCCTCGCCGGAGACGTCGTCGTCATCCTGAGCAACCACGTTTTGAGTCAGAGTCAAGGCGAACAGAAACAGCACCCACGGGAGGACGGTGTTCCGTTTACTGCGAAAGATTACATTAAGGAAGCTATAAAACATCTAAATCGGGTGAACGACGCGATGTTAACATCGCGGCTGAAAAAGTTCCGAACGTTATGGCGGACTTTTTGTTGCAATCGTTTGCGTTGCTTATTTCGCGTACGATAAGATTTCGCTTTATTAGTAGTTGATCGAGCACACTATTCTAGCTTGGAAATGATCGAAAACGCGCGGGCCACTCATACGTCTTACCCAACGAAATCTCCAGAGCAAAAGGAATCCGACCTGCGCCGTTTGATGCAGGAAATGAGGTCGGTGTTGGTCGCCTACTCGGGTGGCGTAGACAGCTCTTACCTCGCGTTCATCGCTACGCAGGAGCTGGCAAAGGACGCATTTTGCGTAATGGGGATTTCGGCAAGCGTTTCTGCAGTTCAAAGGGCGGAAGGTGAAAGCGTTGCTCAGGCATTCGGTTTTAATTTCGAGACACTCGAAACGTCTGAGCTCGAGGATTCGAACTATGTCTCGAACCCGACGAATCGCTGTTACTTCTGCAAGTCGGAACTGTACGACAAATTGGTAGCGACGGCCGTTGACCGGAAAATTCGATTCGTCGCCGATGGCACAAATGCCGACGACGTTTTAGATCATCGACCGGGCCGCTCCGCCGCAGCGGAACGAGCCGTGCGAAGCCCGCTTGCCGAGATCGGGTTTACAAAACAAGACATTCGTGAACGGAGCAGGGAACACGGACTCCCGACTTGGGACCGTCCCGCGAGTCCGTGTCTCTCCTCACGCATTGCGTATGGAGTTCCGGTTACAGTAGAGCGCCTGAGTCAGGTAGAACGGGGCGAAGGGTATTTCGCGCGATGAAGGCTTTCGGGAGTTTCGGGTTCGCGTTCACGGCGATCTCGCTCGTATTGAGATCGCAGCGGGTGAGATGGGTCGTATCCTTAATATAGGAGCGGTTGAGAATCTCTCCTTGAAATTCAAGGCGCTGGGTTTCCGATACGTCACTCTTGACCTCGCGGGCTTTCGGTCCGGAAATCTTAACGAGAATAGTTTGATGAGATCTAATTTGGAGAATTGAATAAAGATGGCAAATCCGATGGCAGACGAAATGCGGCGTTTCAAAGGGAGCGATGAAAAAAATCCCTTTGAAGCAATGAGCGAGCGCTTTGACCGCGCCGCTCAACTACTCGGGCTGGATCCCGATCTGTACGCCGTCATCCGCGTCCCGAGCCGCGAGCTCAAGGTTTATATTCCGGTGCGGATGGATACCGGTCACATACAAGTTTTCGAAGGCTTTCGCGTCCAGCACAACTTCGCACGCGGGCCCGCCAAAGGCGGGATCCGTTACGCACCCGACGTCTCACTTGACGAAGTAAAGGCCCTGTCGGCGTGGATGACCTGGAAGTGTGCGGTCGTGAATGTCCCCTTCGGCGGCGGAAAGGGCGGGATTATCTGCAATCCTCAACAGATGTCGATCGGAGAGCTTGAGCGTATGACCCGCAGGTATACGGCTGAGTTGATCGATTTCATTGGCCCGGACAAGGACGTCCCGGCGCCCGACATGAACACGAACGAGCAGACGATGGCATGGATCATGGACACTTTCTCGATGCATGCTCGTCACACCGTAACGGCCGTTGTCACGGGAAAGCCGGTCGCCCTGGGTGGATCGCTTGGGCGACGCGAAGCGACTGGCCGCGGAGTTCTGTTCACCGCAAACGAGGCGATCAAAAGGTTCAAGCTGACACCCGAGCAGACGTCTGTCGTGGTGCAGGGGTCGGGAAATGTGGGCGGTATCGGTGCACAGTTGATGCACGAGCAGGGCTACAAGATCACGGCGATCTCGGACATCGGCAGCGGGATCTACAACGCGAAGGGATTGGACATCCCCGCGGTTCTCGACTATCTGCAGAAAAATCGCTCGCTCGAAAATTATCCTGAGGCCGACCAGGTGGGAAACAAGGAACTCCTTGAGATCGAGTGCGACGTCTTAGCCCCTTGTGCAACCGAGAACCAGATCACGTCTGAGAATGCTGACCGGATCAAATGTAAGATCCTCGCTGAAGGTGCGAATGGCCCGACGACGCCGAAAGCCGATAAGATCCTGCATGATAAGGGAATCTTCGTGATTCCGGACATCCTGGCAAACGCCGGCGGCGTGACGGTTTCTTATTTTGAGTGGGTGCAGGACCGCATGGGTTATTTCTGGCAAGAAAGTGAGGTTAATGCACGGCTAGAAGAGAAGATGGTCGCGAGCTTCAATGAACTGTGTCATTACGCGGATAAACATGACGTCGATACTCGAACCGCGGCGTACATGCTTGCCATTGATCGGGTCGCTTACGACACAAGGATGCGCGGCATTTACGCATAAAGAAAATTTACGTAATTTGTTAAAAATGCTTGATTTTAGGGAAAAGTTGCGTTAAGGTCTATGCAAGGGAAGGTTATGCCAAGTTACAGATTTTGTTGACTTTTGGTCAATGCGTTCCCTGAAATTTGCAAATATAGACTTATTTTTTGCGTATGCGCTGAGTTTTGCGGCCTGTGGTTTGAAAGACTTTCAGCGTAGGTAATATTGAGTAGACTACTGAAATATTGCGGTAATTTTATTTTGTAGCTACAAATTGAAATTTAATTTTTTATTTTCGGCGGAGGAATATGATGAAACTCGCGTACAGAGTGTGTATCGCTACGCTGATTCTTATGACCTTTGTCTTTGCGGTATCCGCTCAGGACAAGGATCTAAGATCAGCCAAGGACGACAGAAATACGGCACCGACTCTCGTAGGCCCGACCGGGCTCTTTACCGTTTATGACGGCGACACGTTGAGAAAAGGTGAGTTCACCTTTAGCGTGGCTTACAGCAACCGTGATCGGGATCCTGGAAATGTGGATATTGTTGAGATCCCATTAGCCGTCCAGTACGGTCTGACGAATCGGGTTGAACTGTTTTTTAATACCGAGGCTTACCGGGCGATAAAGGTGAATTCACCCAGAAACTTATCGGGCTTTTACCTTCCTAACTCAAGGTTGAACATTGCAGGCTCGCTTACGAGCGGTCCGGCAATCATCTTGGCTCCATCCGGTCCGGGAGCAGGACCTTACGAGAATCAGGCTATTTATCGTCCGACGGGAACGCAGCCGTTTGTGCAATTTCCCTATGTCGGTGGAAGCTCTGGTACATTTGGGCTGTCCCTTCCGTTCACATCGGGGCCGCTGTTTGGCTTCCCCGTTGGAAACGCTACGATGGGACCGCCGGTTGCTGGCGGCAACGGTGCTGACAACTTTCCGGGTATCGGTTCAGTTTATGGTGGCATCCTTCCGGGTATAGTTCTACAGACGGCCTGTACTCCGCCGCCTGGATCGCCAACACCGCCCGCGAGTTGCTCTCCGGCCGCAACGATTCCGACAGTTTTCACATTGGCTCCGTCATACCTGGCGGACGCCCCGTTTCTTAATCGCACGTTTGGTGAGTCTTCGTTCAATTCGTTCACCGGTGGTGTGAAATGGCGATGGACCGGTATCAACAATCCGATCGGCGGAGGCGTCATCGTCTCGTACAAATGGTTCGCGGATTCAGCGAGCGATTTCAGCGGCTTCAACCAGCTTCAGCGTGGATCGAGCCCTGGTGGAAACCGCGGCGACATCGACGTGACTTTATTCGCGGGTGCTCGCTTGGCTAAATGGGCGAACCTGTCGGGTAATGTTGGTTACACTTATACAAGCGCTGTTAAAGGCGACTTTCCTGGTGGATCATTTACTCTTCTAGATCGCGGCGACGAGCTGAACGCAGGTATCGGGCTCGACTTCCCGATTAACAAGTACTTCCAACCGATCTTCGAGCTTACTTCGAAGAAGTACATCGGAGGACGGACACCGAACGCGTTTGAGAATAATCCGATCGACGGCATCGCCGGTTTTCGTATTTTCCCGAAACGATGGTTTGGTATCGGCCTCGCTTACAGGTATCACGCTAACGAGCAGGACGTGGAGAGTTTTGAGGACGATTCCGCGAGCACCGCTATCGTCGTGAATTGTCCGCCGCAATCTACGGGTTGTGTTCCGAGAACGGTCACGACCTCATGGAATGGTGTCCCTCCGGGATTCCAGGGCTCTACGGATCCGCATGGTTACATCGTTCAGTTCTTCGCCGGCCGGCGCCACAAGCGGCAGGAAGAAGTTGTTAACCAGTTTGCTAACGTGAACAGTGTTACTTTGAGCGATACGACGATCACGTTGGGTTGCCAACCGGGCTTCAGGCCGCGCGAAGGTACGACTTGTAATGACAGTTCATCTGTCAGTGTTGCTACTTCGGCGAGCGATCCTGAGAACGACGTATTGACCTATAACTATACGGTTTCCGGCGGACGTATTGTTGGAACAGGTGCGAACGTCAGCTGGGATGTTGGCGGTCTTGCTCCTGGAACCTACACGATCACCGCGGGCGTAGACGATGGCTGCGGACTCTGCGGACAGACAAAGACCGAGACGATCACGATTGCGGAATGCGATTGCGTCCGAGTTTGCGAGTGCCCGACCTTGAGTGTTACCGGTCCTGCTGGTGTCACGAATCCGGGTGATTCGATGACGTTCACAGCGAATGTCAGTGGCGGATCTGCCCAGAACGTTACATACAACTGGTCGGTATCGTCTGGTACGATCACTTCGGGACAGGGTACGCCGAGTATCACCGTTGATACTGATAACTCAATGGCGGGCGGAAACGTCACTGCTACTGTTGATATCGGACTCGACGTTGATTGCGAGTGCACCAAGACGGCATCTGAGACGGCACCGGTTGGTACGAGGCCTGAATCGGTTCTGATAGATGAGTTTGGTAAGTTGCCAAATGACGATATCCGAGGTCGTCTGGATAACTTCTTTGCTGAACTGTCGAACAACCCGAACAATCAGGGTTATATCATCAACTACGGATCGGATCGTGAAATCGCAGCACGCGAACGCTTGATCACGAACCATATCAACTTCCGTCAATTCGATCGAAGCCGCATCACCCTCGTAAGAGGCGGCGATACCGGTGACGGTCCGAGAACGAAGCTCTATCGCATACCGCCTGGAGCTGAAAACCCGGCACCGTAATACGGTCAAAGCTTTGCATCGAATTTCGATGCGAACATCAAACGGACGAGAATCGAACAGGTTCTCGTCCGTTTCTTTATTTCTTAATGTTTTGCATGAACTCTTTTTTGTTGTAAACTGATCGCCGTCGAGCCAAATCTCTTCGATACCCAGTCAATCATTGGATCAGTAAGTGTTTTGATACAAACATCCTTGCTGTTTTTATCATCCTAAGACGGAATTTACGCCGCCCCGTGCGGTCGCTTCAATGGCAGTAACAATATGATCAACACGTCCACCAGATTTCGTTTCGCAGCCGGCATTTTGGTTATCGCTCTCGCCGGAATCGTCCTTCCATTTAATGTTCTTGCTGACGGGAACGTTTTTCGCGATCCGGCAAGATTTAGTGACTGGACGGTCGTCGGCCCGAACGGAGGCGATGTCCGCGTTGTTACCATCGACCCCCGCGATAAGAATCGGCTTTACATAAGCACCATGGACGGGCAGATCCACGTTTCAGTAGACGGCGGGAAGAGCTGGACGATCCTCGTTAATCTTAACCAGCCGCAGCTTGTGCTGGACCAGCTGTTCGTGGATTCGCGTGACTCAAAGGTACTCTACACTTCCGGCCACCGCGGTAAGTTTGCCGGTGGTTTCTTCAAGAGTACGGACGGCGGCGCGAGTTGGAAGGAAGCCAAGGATTTGAGAGGCGAGGCGATCCACGCAATGAGCCAGGCGACGGACGATCCGAACGTCCTATATGTGGGTACGACGAACGGGATCTTTATCTCAAAGGATTCGGGTGACGACTGGGAGAAGATCTCGTCTCCGACCTCACCGGTCAACCTTAATTCGATGGCGATCGATCCGCGGCGCGGCAGCACCATATACGCCGGCACGAGTTGGCGGCCATACAAATCCACCGATGGTGGTAAGTCCTGGCGCCTTATCCGGGCCGGCATGATAGACGACTCGGATGTATTCGCGATCACGATAGATCCTCGCGATACGGAACATATCATCGCGTCGGCATGCAGCGGAATTTACGAGTCATTCAGCGGCGGTGAGAATTGGAAAAAGATCCAGGGAATTCCTTCGCAGTCGCGGAGGACCCGCGACATTGTGCAGCATCCGACCTTACCGGGAACGGTATACGCCGCTACGACCGAAGGATTTTGGATGAGCACAAACGGCGGCAAATCGTGGGCGCTTACCACCCAGAGAAATCTGGAGATCAACTCGATAGCGGTGCATCCGGATGAACCACGTCGCGTCTTTATCGCCACAAATAATTACGGCGTGATGGTCTCGAACGACGGGGGGCGGAACTTTACACAGACGAACGACAACTTTACCAGCCGCTTTACATATTCCGTCACGCCGGACATCGCCGAGACGAATCGCTTGTACGCGACGACGCAGAACACGGCATCGAGTGGCGGTTTCTTTTTTACAAGCATGGACGCCGGTAAGAGCTGGACGCAGGCAAAGGGTCTCGACATCAATCGGGTCTCGCCGTTTGCCGTACTTCAGGACCGTATTGATCCGAACCGTATGTTTCTCGGATCGAATATCGGAATATTCCGTTCTCTTGATCGGGGACTCTCGTGGACACTGATCGCTCCGCCCAAGCCAAAGCCTGTGCGAGCTTCAGCTAAGCGGCGCGGCAGACCGGCGGTAAAAGCAAAAGCACCTGTGAAGCCGAAACCGGCAGAAACAGCTGCGGTGACTGAAGCTGGCCCGAAAATGGTCGCCGCATTTACCGAGAAGGTCAAAGTCCTGGTCCATACCGAAGACGAGAAGAACGGCATCTTTGCCGGGACCGACAACGGACTTTATCGAACGTACGATATTGAGAAGGGCTGGGAGAAGCTGTCCTTCGGCGATGGGCTGAATGAGAACGTCTTTGTCGTCTATACATCGCCGCTTGTGCCCGGAACTATTTGGGTCGGAACCGCTACATCCGGCGTTGTCGTCTCGAGAGACAACGGTGCGACCTGGGCGAAAGTCGAGGGGATGCCGGAAGGAATTCCGGTCAGTTCGATCACGGCTGATCCCAAACGTCCGAACTATCTCTATGTCGGAACCACCCAGTCCATCTACCTGAGCCGTGACGGCGGGCGAACGTGGAAGCGGACCCGCGGCACGCTGCCGCTCGGCAATTATGTCAGCATCCTGATCGATCCGAATAACACCGACGAGATCTTTGCCGCGAGCGCTCTCGAGTCGGACGGCGGTATTTTCTATTCAGATGATGCGGGCATGAAATGGAAACGGGTTGATTCGAAGGACATGAAAATTCCGAGTCGACGCGTTTGGACGATGGCATTCGATCCGAGCGATCCCAGAACCATCTTTGCCGGCTCGCATTCGTCAGGCGTCTATCGCATTGAGAGACGACAGGAGTCGGCCGCCGGCGAGACCAAGGCTCCAAACTCGACCTCCGCTGACGGAAACTAGAGTCTGAGCACAATGTACGAGAGGCGGTTCCCAGCGGGGCCGCCTCTTTCTGTTTGGTATTTGGAAGTTCGGTTGTCCCCCTCTATAATTTCAGCAAGACGGAGCGAAATGATGCAGGAAACCGGTTGTCCTCCCACGACAAGCAAATCGAAATTGCGTTTCGAAACTGTCGATTTTGCCGACATTCCTGGTCAGTCCGATCTCTTTCTTCGCTACCAAACCGATCCTCTTGAGCTCACAAAGTATTATCCTTCAGCCGTCGCATCGCTCGTTGACGTCGCGAATCGAATTCCCGAGGTCCTCAGTGCTTATTTCATAGACCGGGCCGCTCTCTCCGACATTCTCAGTGAACAGAATCGGAAGTTTGGGGCCGGAGTGAAGACGTTTGAAAACATCGATCTGCTGGGGCGCGATGACACAGTCGCGATTCTCACCGGACAGCAAGCCGGCCTTTTTACGGGCCCGCTTTATACGATCTACAAGGCACTGTCCGCGATAAAGATGGCGGCATGCCTTCGCGATCGTGGCGTGAATGCCGTGCCGGTCTTTTGGGCGGCGACCGAAGATCACGATTTTGATGAGATCTCTCGAGCCTCAATGATGGGCCAAGGCGGTATCGAACCGATCGAATTCCAACTTGGGCGCCCCACGGAATCGGAAGGCCGGCCAGTTGGAGAAATTCCGATCGCTGAATCTTTTCGGGAACAGCTAAAAGATTTTTCCCGCGGACTGCCTCACTCAGAATTCAAAGATGACCTCATAGACGCCCTCAGTAAGATCTGGATTCCCGGACGAACTATCGGCGAGGCGTTCGGCCGACATATTCAGCGTCTCTTCAAGAACTATGGGCTGATCGTCGTCGATCCGCTCGATGTGCGGCTAAAGAAACTCGTGGCACCGATCTATGCTAAAGCCGCCACTCGCAGTAAGGAGATCGTCGAAGCTTTGGTAGATCGATCTGACGAGTTGGAATCCGAAGGGTTCCGTACGCAGGTACTGATCACTCCCGATTACTTTCCACTTTTTTTTCACACGGACGACGGTGTCCGTCGAGCGGTTCGGCAACAGACCGATGGAAACTATCGCGTGACGGACACCAAACTCGAGTTCTCGGGCGAGGAGATAACTGAACTCGCCGTTAATGAGCCACAGCGCCTTAGTCCGGGTGTGATGCTTCGCCCCGTTGTTCAGGATTATCTTTTTCCGACCCTCTGTTATTTCGGTGGCGGCGCGGAGATCGCATACTTCGCGCAAAATAGCGAAGTGTACAGAATTCTCGACCGGCCCGTCACGACGATACTCCACCGGCAGAGTTTCACCGTAATCGAAGCGAAGCACGCGAGAACACTCGAGAAGTACGATCTGGACTTTGTGGAATTATTTGCGGGATTCGAGAGCTTGCTCCCGAAGATCGTTGAGCGTTTTGTGAATCCAACGAGTTCGCGGCTGTTCGCGGACGCGGATGAGGAAGTAAATCTCGAACTCGATCGTCTCGACCAGGAACTGTCGCGGATCGATCCGACGCTTGCGGCGAACCTCGCAAAACGACGGCGAAAAATTCTCTATCATATTTCCGCGGTGCGAAAGAAGTTTCACCGCGTTCAGATCGAACGAGACGAGGTAGTGAACCGCCAGCTTAAGTCGCTGTTTGCATCGCTCTGGCCCGACGGACAACTTCAGGAACGCTTTCTGAATGTCGAAAGCTATACTTCCAGATACGGCCCGTATTTTATCGACTGGATGTACGACTCGATCGATCTCGGAGAACGCGGTCACCGCCTGCTCTATTTGTGATGAACATAAAGATCCTTCCCGACAATCTTGCGAACCAGATAGCCGCCGGCGAAGTTGTCGAGCGTCCGGCCTCGGTCATCAAGGAACTCGTCGAGAACGCGATCGATGCGGGAGCAAGTCGCGTCGAGATAGAGGTCGAACTCGGCGGACGCAGGTTGATGCGGGTCTCGGATGACGGATGCGGAATGAACCGCGACGATGCGATCTTGTCCTTCGAACGCCATGCGACATCGAAGATAAGCACTCTCGAAGATCTGGCGGCGATAGGGACGCTCGGATTTCGCGGTGAAGCTCTGGCGTCGATTGCATCTGTGGCAAAGGTCGAGTTAATCACCAAAGTCGATCAGGCAGATGCAGGAACGCTCGTATCGGTCGAAGGCGGCCGGCTTATGGATGTGAAGGATGCCGCACGAGCGCGCGGCACAACGATCGCAGTCCGTGATCTTTTTTACAACACGCCGGCGCGTCGAAAATTCATGCGGTCAGAGGCGACGGAAAATTACCACTTGACGGGGATCGTGACCCATTATGCGCTCGCCCATCCCGAGATCGCCTTCACTTTGAATAACAACGGCCGCGAAGTGTTGCGCGTTTCTCCGGCAAAAGATCTACGTGAACGAGCTTTTCAGATCTTCGGCCCGGGTTTGCTGGATAGCCTGCTGCCAGTTTCCGGCGGACGTGACTTCATCGCCAAGGTGTCGGGATTTATCTCAGCTCCGCGAGAAAGGCGCACGACGCGCGACGCTCAATACTTTTTCGTCAATCAGCGGTTCGTGCGGGACAAGACCATCGCCGGCGGTTTGCTCGAAGGGTACAGGTCGGTCCTGCCGCACGGCGTGTACCCCGTTGCTTTTCTATTCATCGACGTCCCCCTCGAAGAGATCGATGTCAACGTTCATCCCGCGAAGACCGAGGTTCGGTTTCGACGGACCGACGCGGTGAAGGATGCGATCGCCGACGCGATCCGCGAAGCTCTTGCTAAAGGCGGGATCGTAGTGCGTCCGGAAAGCGCGGACGGTGAACATCACGCTGTTGCTAAAGCCGCGGGTTCGGAGACGACTATGCCATCTACGGCGCAGCCGGCGATTGAATTTCAACCGGTGGATGAAGTGGCTCCGGTATCCGACGGTTCGGTTGCTCCAGCCGATAGGTTGATCGACGAGCTCCGGTCCCGCGACGATGCGTCGAGCAACGACTCAGATGGTGAATCGGGACCGGAGGAGTTCTTCAATTTTGCGGCTGAGTTTGAGGAACTTGCGGAGGGCCGCAACGCGAGCGAATTGTCCGCCGGTATCACGGGCGGCGATACATCGACCGCCGCCTCCGGACCGGAGGCGTCGCTGCCGCCCGTGAACTCGGCCGAGCGCTTTGTAAAGACTGCTGAGGTCGCTGAGATTTCTTCGGCGCAAGATCCGGCCGATCGCACAACTTCACGATAGCTTTATCATCGCCGTCGACGACGAAGGAATGCTTCTCATCGATCAGCACGTCGCGCACGAGCGAATTCTTTTCGACAAGTTCCGAAAGAGCGAAACCGACCGGCCGATCGAGTCGCAAAACCTTTTGCTGCCCGAAACGATCGATCTCACGCCCGCTCAATCGCAGGCGTTCGAGCTTATCGAAGACGATCTTGCTGCTCTTGGATTTGGCCTGATGCGACTCTCCGGGCGGACCGTTGCGATCAAATCTATACCGACGGATCTTCTCCCGTCTGAAGCGCTGAAATCTTTTCTCCGAAATACTCGATCATATCGAGCTCGATAAACGTGGACATGCAAAACAGACGTTTCGGGACGACATAGCCGCGAGTTTGGCATGCAAAGCAGCGATCAAAATAAATATGAAGCTGACACCGGAGAAGATGCAGTGGCTTATCGATCGACTACTTATAACTTCTTCGCCTACGACGTGCCCGCACGGCCGCCCGGTTATTCTTCGTCTCACAATGAAAGACATCGAGAGGGGGTTTCACCGAACATGAAGCACGCAGATGATGTCATAGAAGAAAGACCGACCCGGTTTTGGAATCGGGTCTACGCCGCGGTGATCTTGACGACCGTGGTCGTCGTGACATTGCTCTGGGCTTTTTCCCGATACTTTTCGTAAGACGATTGTTCGAATGAAACTTCTTGACTGGCTTATCGTCGTCGCCTACCTGACCTATGTGATATGGGACGGCATCCGCATGACAAAGCATTCCGGAAGCAAGGAAGGATATTTTCTTGCGAACCGGGGGCTACCGTGGTGGGCGGTGGGACTCTCCGTAATGGCGACGCAGCTATCCGCCATCACGCTTGTCGGAACAACCGGCCAGGCCTACAGCGACGGGATGCGATTCATCCAGTTCTATTACGGCTTACCGTTCGCAATGATCATCCTCTGCGTGACTGTCGTGCCATTCTTTCACCGCGCGAATGTCTTTACGGCATACGAATATCTCGAAAAACGTTTCGATGTAAAGGTGCGTACGCTGACAAGCTTTTTCTTTCTTGTCTCTCGCGGGCTCGGCGTGGGGACGATCATCTCTGCTCCGTCGATCGTCCTGTCGATCGTGTTTGGCTGGAATTTGATCGCGACGATCTTCGCGATCGGAATGTCGACGACAATCTACACGATGTTCGGTGGTGTTCAAGCGGTGACATGGACAGACGTCAAGCAGATGGTGATTATCTTTTTCGGCTTGGGTGTCTGCATGATCGTGATCGTTTCAAGCTTTCCCGCCGGTGTTTCGCTTTCCGACGGATTACACCTCGCCGGGAGTCTCGGGAAACTGAATACCGTCGACACCAGTTTTGATCTTCGCGAAAAGTATACGATCTGGTCGGGCTTGATCGGTGGACTGTTTCTGATGCTCGGATACTTCGGGTGTGATCAAAGTCAGGTGCAGCGCTTTTTGACCGCGAAGTCGGTCGATGAGGGTCGCACGTCGCTTCTGATGAGCGCGTTTCTGAAGATCCCGATTCAGTTTTTTATTCTGCTGATCGGCATTCTCGTTTTTGTGTTTTATCAGTTCACGGCACCGCCCAATTGTTTTCAACACGAATGAAGTTGCGAAGGCACAGAACGATCCGCGGTTTGTGGCCATCGAGCAAAACTATCAGGCGGCCCACGCCGCACGTCGGGAAGCGGCGGTCGAGTTTTCGACGATTGGCGAGGTCGGTTCACCTCACGTTCGGGACGCATACATTTTAAGCGACAAGAAATTCAACGAAAGCCGGAAAGAAGCGATTGCGTTTGTCAGGGAGACTAGCGACAAGAGTTTCAATGATGTGAATTACGTGTTTCCGACATTCGTTCTCGAGAACATGCCAATGGGCGTGATCGGTCTGATAATCGCCGCGATCTTTGCCGCCGCGATGTCTTCGATAGCGGCGGAGCTGAATGCTCTGGCAACCGCCACCACGATCGACTTCTATCGCCGCCTTTACGCACCCGAGGCGACCGATGCCCATTACGTTTTCGTTGGACGGATCTCGACATTTATCTGGGGAATCTTCGCATGCATTGTCGCGATTTTCGCGGCCAATCTCGGCTCGCTCATCGAGGTCGTGAATAAGTTCGGCTCGTTCTTTTACGGCTCGCTGCTTGGTGTGTTCGTCCTCGCCTTCGCGGTCAAACGTGCGCGTTCGCGGGGAGCGTTTTTCGGGCTCCTGTTTGGTATCGCTTCGGTCTGGATAGCAAGCAGCTACACGGATATCGAGTTTCTCTGGTTCAACGTAATCGGATGTTTGGTGACGGTCGCCGTCGGTTATTTGATCTCGTTGACCGTCCGGACGGATTCGGCCGACGGGACGTTCTTCAAGGCCAATTAAATAACTCGCTGACCTATAATTACGTAATTGGTTCTTGTGAAAATGATTCAAGTCTCAAAACGAAAATCTATAGTTCGGTCCGCGATTGCGACGACACTCTTTATTTGCGTTCTTACGGGTTTCCACTCGACTTCGCTGGCCCAGATCCGGCCTGTCTACGACCAGGGGGCGCTCGGATTAGCGCAACTGCTCAAGCGTCTGAACACTACTGCGAGTGTACTGATGATCGGCGCTCATCCGGATGACGAGGACACGGCCTTGCTCGCATATCTCGCTCGTGGCGAAAGTGCCCGGACCGCTTACCTGTCGCTGACCCGCGGCGACGGCGGGCAAAACCTTATTGGCCCCGAGCTTGGCGAAGCTCTCGGTGTGATCCGAACCGAAGAGTTGCTGCAGGCAAGAAAGCTCGACGGCGCGGAACAATTTTTTACGCGGGCATACGACTACGGATTTTCCAAAACTTTAGCTGAGGCGAAAGAGAAATGGGATGAGAAAGTAATTCTCTGTGACGTGGTCAGAGTTATCAGGACGTTTCAGCCTCTTGTTGTTGTGTCGCAGTTTTCCGGAACGCCTGTCGACGGCCATGGCCAACATCAGTACGCGGGTTATATTTCGCCGCTTGCCGTAAAGGCCGCAGCCGATCCTGTTCAGTGCAAAGAGTCGGGTGGAGCTTGGGCCGTAAAGAAGTTCTATGTCCGTCATCGGGGAGCCGGCGAGCCGACGCTGAAGATCAATACGGGAAACTATGATCCGTTGCTTGGACGGTCATATTTTGAGATCGCAATGCAGGCCCGTAGCCAGCACCGGTCTCAGGAGCAAGGCGTGCTAGAGCTCAAAGGTGACCAATTTTCCGGTCTGGACCTCGTTAGCGTCTCCGCGCCGCGGGTCGAAAGGGAACCGGGTGTTTTCGACGGTCTAGATGTTTCTGTTCCAGAAGCCGAGGAAGTCCTCGCGAAGTACGATCCCTTTAACCCAACGGCCGTCATTCCCGCGCTTATTAGAATTCATTCCCAGTCGAAAGACGCTTACCCGGTACAGGTCGCGAGCGAGGCTTTGTTGCGCGCAACAGGTACGCGGATCGATGTGCTCGCAGACCGAGAAACGGTTGTTGCTGGCGACAGCGTTCCGGTGACTGTTCGAGTCTTCTCGCCCTATCGTGACCTAGGCCTTTACCACGAGGTAGATTTCAATTTTCCGCACGTAGAGCTAGAAGCACCGAAAGCAAACCCGCAATCAGGCATTCGAACAGAAAGCGCCAAGTATGCCGAGTTCTACCAGCTTACAGTTCCTGACGATGCATTGCCGAGTCAGCCATTCTGGCTTCGAGTTCCGCGACAAAACGATATGTTTACCGTGTCGCACTGGCCAAGCGCGATCTTCGAAAGCCGGTCAGTTATCGCCGCGTTGCGGCTCTTTGTGGCTGGAGAGCAGCTGGAAGTTCTAAGGCCAGTCGAATACAGGTATGCCGATGATATTCGGGGGGAGGTTAGGCGCGAGTTGAGTATCGTTCCGAAGGTAGTGGTCGAATTCGATCGTGAGCTTTTGATCGTCCCGACGAACCTGCGACGAAGCCAACGCGACGTGTTCGTTAACCTGACGACCAATACCAGTGGCCCAATGAGAGGGCGCATTCGCCTCAACGTTCCTAGCGGTTGGAAAGCCGTCCCAGGCGAAGCGAATTTCACAATGAATCGAAGAGGCGAGAAAGTGTCGGTCCGCTTCTCGATCGACATCCCTGTTGGCTCCCCCCCCCAGTCTTATCAGATAAAGGCCGAGGCCTTGGTCGGCGATGAGACATTCGCACAAACGATGCAAACGCTCGCGTATGAACACATTCAGACCCATCGCATCTACCGACCGGCGAAAGTGGACGTGAAACTCATCGACCTGCAGGTAGCTCCCGTAAGGGTCGGATACATTCGCGGCAGCGGCGACCGTGTGTACGAAGCTATTCAACAGCTTGGCCTCGAGATCGAAGAGGTCGATGAACGCACACTCGCGAGCGGCGATCTTTCGAAGTTTGACACGATCGTCGTCGGCATCCGCGCGTATCAGGTTCGCCCCGATCTCGTATCGAATAACCGCCGACTGATAGATTTCGCCGAGAAAGGCGGTACGCTCATCGTCCAGTATCAGTTGCCACAGACCTACTCACAGCAAAACCTAACGCCGTTCCCGGCCCAACAAGGTCCGCGGGTTGTGGACGAGAATGCGCCGGTCAAGATCCTTCAGCCAACGCACCCCATATTTAATTTCCCGAATAAGATCACGTCGGCAGATTTTGAAGGCTGGGTGCAGGAAAGGAATCTGTATAACTTTTCGACGATGGATCCGAAATACGTCGGACTTCTCGAATCCCATGACGCAGGCGAGCCGGAAAATAAAGGAGGCCTTGTTGTCGCAGACATCGGGAAAGGGAAGTATATTTATTGTAGTTATTCGCTATTCAGACAGCTTCCGGCCGGGGTGCCCGGTGCGTATCGGTTGTTGGCGAATCTGCTTAACTCGGGAAAAACGCCTAGCGCCGGACGTGGGAAGTGATCTGGGGCGAGACTGCTAAACTGTTCTCCTGTGCGAACTGAAATCAAAGAAGAAGCGGCCAGCGGGTGGCGACATCAGGTACACGACATCGTTTTCGAATCGGAAACGAGGGCCGGCCGGGCATTCGATGTCACGTTGATCACGCTGATCCTTCTAAGCGTCGCGACGGTGATGCTGGAGAGCGTAAAAGGTGCTCGCGACGTGCTGGGGCCCGAGCTCTTGATCGCCGAGTGGTGTTTTACGATACTCTTTACCGCCGAATATGTGCTGCGGCTTATTTCCGTGCGGCGTCCGCTCCGATACGCTTTGAGCTTTTACGGAATAGTAGATCTCATCGCCATACTGCCGACCTATCTCACCCTTTTCGTTCCAGGAACTCAGTTTTTCCTCACGATCCGGATCCTTCGTCTGTTGCGAATATTCCGTGTTCTAAAACTTTCGGAATACTCGTCCGCCTCGCGCCTCATCACCTCCGCGCTTATGGCGAGCCGCAAGAAGATCTTTGTGTTCGTTTTCGCGGTGCTTACGATTGTGACTGTGGTGGGATCGGTTATGTATGTTGTAGAAGGTGAGGAGCACGGCTTCGTCAACATACCGGTTAGTATTTACTGGGCAATCGTGACGATGACCACCGTGGGTTACGGTGATATTTCCCCTCAGACCGCTCTTGGCAAATTTCTAGCTTCGCTCGTGATGATCCTCGGATACGGGATCATTGCGGTACCGACCGGCATTGTTACCGCCGAGCTTGCGTTCGCGGGAAAGCCCGCATCGAGTCAGGTATGTCCGGAGTGCAATGCTGAACCGCATGACTTCGACGCACAACATTGCAAGTATTGCGGAGCCCATCTTTGATCAAGACAATATTCATCGCGGGCAGTGGTCGAAAATAGTGTTTGACACGATTCGCATCTAGCGGTTATGGTAGAACACTCGCACTCGAATTAACATGCGAAACAGGAACTCGAACAACTTTAGCTTTTTCTACTTTTACTTTTACGGTGAAACGGCTAAAGTTCGCTTAAGATAGTCCCTGGTAAAATATCTGAACGAAAGCCGCGTAACTGAAAAGGTTCGCGGCTTTTTTGTCTTTTGAGGTGATGATGAAGTTAGAGGAAAGTCGAAAACTAATTGACGAGATCGATTCCGAGATCGTGGCATTGCTCAAGCGGCGAGCCGACATGGCACGTCGCATAGGCAGTATAAAACTAAACGCCGGGCTGCCGATCGCGGATCGGGAACGTGAGAAAACAGTGATCCGACGAGCCGCTCCGCGAAAACGGCGGGCAACTAAGTGATCGGGCGGTTACCGTAATCTATCGTGAGATATTGAGTGAATCACGCCGGATCCAAAATGCGGTCGCGAATGGGGTTGCGGTGAGCGAAGAGGTGCGTCAGTGACGCGAGTCGCGATACAAGGCGTGACCGGATCGTACAGCGAGGAAGCTGTACGCGTCCTGTTAGGAAACGATGCGGCGATCGTTGAGTGCATTGACTTTGCCGAAACGTTTGCTGCGGTGCGTAATGGCGAAGCGGACCGGGCCGTCGTACCCGTGGAGAACAAGATCGTGGGTCAGATCACAAAGACGGTCGAGTTGCTCGGCATGAATCCGTACAAGATCCTCGAAAAGCTGCCGTTAAAGGTGCGTCATCTGCTGGTGGGTACTCCCGACGCCGAGTTGGACGACCTTGTTTCCGTTCGGTCCCACGTGGAAGCTCTACGACAATGCCAAAGGTTTCTAAACGCGCATCCGAAGCTAGCACAAGAGATCGGCGCCGACACGGCATCTAGTGTGCGACGGATCGTGAATGACGGAGATCCGGCACGGGCGGCGATCGGCAGTCGTCGCGCGGCGGAGTTATACGGAGCGAAGATCCTTCGCGAGAACATTGCAGACGATATAGATAACTGGACAGTCTTTTATTTGATCGGGAATTAAACTTATGTTGGATACATGGACGCCAAAACAGGCAGCGGGAAATGGAAACGGCACGACGTGCGGGTCGCTGGTCGCGCGGCGGCAGGGAATCGAATCGACAGTCGTTTGGGTCGGCGACGTTCCGATCGGAGGCAGCGACGCGGTTGTCATCGCCGGACCATGCTCGGTAGAGTCGAGAGATCAAGTGACGCGAACAGCCCTTGCGGTCAAGGATCTTGGTGCCGTCATCCTACGCGGCGGAGCCTACAAGCCGCGTACATCGCCATACGATTTCCAGGGATTAGGTGTCGAGGGATTGCGTTTGCTTCGTGATGCCGGTGACGCGGCCGAAATGCCGGTCGTCACCGAGGTCATGAGCGAAGACGACGTGTTGGCCGTTTGCGAGTACGCTGACATGCTGCAGGTGGGCGCACGTAACATGCAAAACTTTGCGCTGTTAAAGAAGCTTTCCAGGACTCAGAAGCCGATTCTGTTGAAACGCGGCCCGTCGGCGACAGTCAAGGAATGGCTTTCGGCGGCGGAGTATCTGCTGCACGGTGGAAATGAGAATGTGATTTTATGCGAACGTGGAATAAAAACGTTCGATACCAGCTTGCGAAACACGCTTGACCTCGCTGCCGTGGCATTGGTCAAGGAGCTTACGCATCTGCCGGTGATCGTCGATCCGTCGCACGCGACAGGTAAGCGAAGTATCATTGACAAATGCGCGAGGGCTGCGATCGCGATCGGTGCGGACGGCGTCATTGTCGAGGTTCACCCCGACCCCGAAATAGCTTTGTCGGACGCCGACCAGCAATTAACGTTTGAGAATTTCCGGGAGCTAATGGACGGGTTGAGAGCTCCGATGCGAACGGTCGTGTATGAGAAGGCTCTTGCGGTCTAGCTATTCGACCGTAGCAAGAACGTCGCCGGCCGAAACGGCGTCACCCTCGGTTACGCGGATCTCCCGAATGGTCCCGGCCTTTGGCGATTTCAGTTCGTTTTGCATCTTCATCGCTTCAACGACGAGGACGCTGGCGCCCGCTTCGACTTCCGATCCCGGCTGCACCAAAACACGAACAACCTTTCCGGGCATCGATGTCTTTATCTCGGCGATGCCGTCGGCGTGCTCGACTCCGGAGCCGGCAATGCGCAGGCGTTTCGGATCGATCAACCGAACGTCGAATTCACTCGTACCTACTCGAACGTGGCTCGGTTCGCCGGGTGCCTTCGCCGCAGATACCGATGCTTCGTAAACACGTCCCTCATGCTTAAAAAGAAAGACGCCGGGCTCGGGCTCAGAGACGTCGAGCTCGTAGTCGCGATCATCGATAGTGGCGAAGACTTTTCGATCTTCGCGTTTGATCTCGATCTCGTGCTTGCTGTCACCGATCTCTGCGTGGAGTTTCATAGGATAGTCAGAAAAATCGAATGCGGATATCGGCCCAAAGTGCCGGGAGAACTAGCACTGCGATCAAGATTCCAAGTAGGGCAAGACAACCATACTCGATTCCATTTGCCGCTAGATAAACGCTCAATGGATTCCAGCCGATCATCTCGGCGATCAAGATGGAGACAAAGGGCACTAATAGGGCGAGAGTGTAAGCAATTCGCCGACTCTTTCTCTCGCCTTTTTTTCCTTCGCTCATTCTTGGGAGCTATGCGGATTTCGATTCGCCTTTTACCTTGTTTGGCTGCGGCGTCACACGCAGGTAAGGTTTGATCGTCTTCCAGCCTGCTGGAAACTTTTCCTTGGCTTCCTCGTCCGTCACGGCCGGGACGATAATACAATCCTCGCCATCTTTCCAATTTACCGGAGTCGCGACGCTGTACTTCGCCGTCAACTGGAGCGAATCGATCACGCGGAGCACCTCATCAAAGTTGCGCCCCGTGCTCATCGGATAGACGATGATCAGCTTGACCTTCTTGTCCGGGCCGACGACGAACACGTTTCGCACCGTCATATTGTCGGCCGCGGTCCGGCCTTCGCTGGTACCGCCGACAGCCGCAGGCAGCATGTCGTAGAGCTTTGAGATCTTTAGGTCGGTGTCGCCGATCATCGGGTAGTTTGGCGAATGACCGGTAGCATCGGCGATGTCCTCGGACCAACGCTTGTGATTTTCGACCGGGTCGACGCTGAGGCCGAGGACCTTCACGTTGCGTTTCTCGAATTCCGGTTTGAGGCTCGCCATATAGCCAAGCTCCGTCGTGCAGACCGGTGTGAAATCCTTCGGGTGCGAGAAAAGAACGCCCCACCCATCACCCAGGTATTCATGGAAATTGATGGTGCCTTCCGTGGTCTCGACAGTAAAATTCGGCGCTTCGTCACCTAAGCGGATAGCCATTGTTTGTTACCTCCAGAGTGAATTTTGCGAGAATTATAAACACAGTGGGACGGGGATTACAAGGTACTCACCTTTATGCGGATTCAGCGTGCGTCTCGTCGTCTGCCTCGAATCTACGGAGCCGCACGAGGCCGACCTTCTTTTCATCGGCCCGCAGGATACGCGCCTCGAGTCCGCGAAGCATCAGTATTTCACCGGTTTGCGGTACATACCCGGCCTCGCTGGTGATCATTCCCGCCACTGTATTGTAATCATCGTCTTCGAGCTCGATGTCGAACAGCCGCTCGATCTTGTCGATCTCGGTAGAGCCTAAGACGTCCCAGTAGCCGTCATCGCCCTCGATGATCTCAATTATCTCTTCTTCCTCGGTGTCTTCGTCCTCGATCTCACCGACGATCTCTTCGACAATGTCTTCCACGGTGACTATACCGGCGACACCACCGTACTCGTCGATCACGATCGCGATCTGGACATGATTGACCTGCATGCTCTTGAGCAGCTCGGAAGCGGTCTTTGTTTCGGGGACAAAGTAGGCGTCGCGAAGTAATTCGCCGATGGGCTCGTCCTCCTTGCGATCGGCCCAGGCCTGCAGAAGGTCACGAACGTAAATTACCCCTTCTATGTTGTCGATTGTTTCGCGATAGACCGGCAGTCTCGAATACTTTTCCTCGGTCATCAGATCACGAGCCTGCCGAACCGTTGTTCCGATGTCCACGGCACAGATCTCGGTCCGCGGCGTCATTATTTCGCCGGCCCGCGTTTCGCTGAATTCGACCATCGATTCGATCAGCTCGCGTTCTTTTTCTTCGATGATTCCTTCGGCTTCGCCGACTTCCATCAAAGCCTGAAAATCTTCGTCGTTATCGTCCGCCTTATCCTCGGCCATATCGGGTGCGATCGTCGACTCAAGCCTCTTCTGCTCTTTGGACCTTCGCCTATTAAAAAATGGTACCGAGATGGCGTATGCGAACCTGTAGAAAGGACGAACTACCGGCAAAAGGAGAAGAAACTTCTTCTCCGGATTGTTGCGGACCATCACCCGCGGCATTACCTGACGAAAAACGACCGTCGCGACGAGACCTATGGCTAGTGCAAAAACTACTAGTCCGGTGCGTGAAAGGTCGAGGCGGGTGCCGATCAACGTCGTGACGACGGCGAATGATATTAAGAGAATCTGGATCGCTGACGAAAGGGCAAGACGAAAGCGCGGGCGATATTCCTGAATTTCCCGGAGAAAGGTTGCCGTCTTCGCATTTTGTGAATCTTCCGATTCGGACGCCAGGCGACGAAGGCCAACATCCGAAAGGTGCGAGAACGCCAGATCGACGGTCGCCAAAAAAATCATGGCGATGAGAATGACCACCGCGAGAAGGATCTCGATCTCCATAGGCTAACGACTGTTAATGTTACTTTTACAGTAGGGGCGAACGCAACTACCCAAGTCAGTGAGATTTTATAACGCGGGGATCGCAGGCGCCGTGTAGCAACCCTTCACGGGAGATCCATCGGCGAGCTTGCTACGCGCTTTGCGTTATATTCGACTGCGTGTGAGACGGGAAGCCGCGGCTTCATCGAGCAGCCAGAACAGAGATCCGGTATCAGGGTTCACGAGCTGGGCAGGAAAATGTTCGGGTCGGAGTTCACCCTCGAGGACGTGCGCGACAGCTGTCGCCTTATTACTTCCCTGAAACGAGAAATACTATGTTTCGAGCCACATTTATCGCCTTTGACGTGAGAGTCAGGCGATGGGTGTTTAGCTTTTCTACCCAGTTCGCCACAGCCAGGCGTTCACTTTCACCTAGAGCGGAGGTAAGCGGGAAGAGGGACGCCGTGTGGCCGTCCTCCCCAAGCCCTAAAAGCACAAGATCGAGCGAACCATTCTTTGATCCAAGATGATCCCGGAGCTTGGCTTCGTATTTATCTGCTGCGTCTGAGCTGTCGGCAAGTTCGGCTTGCCATCGGTGAACATTTTCCGGGGCGATGTTCAGTGGCGAGAGAAACGTCTCATTCGCCATTCGATAGTTGCTCTGGTCGGAGTCCGGCGGCACGTGGCGCTCATCACCAAAAAAGAATGTTACTTTTTTCCAGTCGAGCTCATGCCTGTAGTGGTCTGATGCCAGGAGGGAATAGAGTTTTCGCGGTGTGGAACCGCCGGCTAGTACTACTGTGAACGATCCATTTAGCGTAATCGAATTACGGGCGATATCAACGAACAGATTCGCGGCGACGGCACTCAGCGCATTAGCATCTTTTACTACTTTTATGTCGTGCGAGAACATCAGTTTCCCGGGTTCTTCCACATCCGCCCGTCCCGTTCCATGAGCTCGTCAGCTTCGGTCGGACCCCACGAGCCGGCATCGTAATTGGGAAAGTCGCGGGCCGGTATTGCTGCCCAGACATCGAGAATAGGCGTGACGATCTCCCAACTCGCCTCGACCATATCTGCACGCTGGAACAGTGTTGCATCACCGACCATGCAGTCATAAAGCAGTCGCTCATAACCGGTGTTGAGCTGCTCGCCAAAGTGCTCGGCATAGTTGAAGTCCATATCGACCGCACCAAGCTTCACGACGGGGCCGGGAATCTTTGCTCCGAAGTGTAGGGTGATTCTTTCGTCAGGTTGAATGTGGATCTCGATCCGGTTGGTCCGCAACCGCTCGACGGACGTATCGCGAAACAAAACGAACGGCGCTTTCTTGAATTGAATGATAATGCTCGAATGCCGCTCGGGCATCCGCTTCCCGGTCCGCAGATAGAAAGGTACATCTGCCCAGCGCCAGTTGTCGATCGACAGTTTTAGTGCGGCGAATGTCTCGGTATTCGACTCACTAGCTACCTTTTCCTCGTCCCGATAGGCGGCCACTTTCTTTCCGTCGGCCTGTCCGGCGTCGTATTGGCCGCGTACTACTTTCTGCAGCGTGTCCTCCGGCGAAAACGGCTGGATCGCCGCGAGGATCTTCGCCTGCTCGTCGCGGACGGCGTCAGCTTCGAACGACACCGGTGGCTCCATTGCGGTCAGCGTGACGAGCTGGAACAAGTGATTCGGCACCATGTCGCGCAACGCCCCGGCCTTGTCGTAGTAACCGCCGCGTTGTTCTACGCCGAGTTGTTCGGCGACCGTCACCTGCACATGGTCGATGAAATTGCGGTTCCAGATCGGCTCGAAGATGCTATTTCCGAACCGGAAAACCAAGATGTTCTGGACGGTCTCCTTTCCCAAATAATGATCGATGCGATATATCTGTCGCTCCTTCAGGATCGACAGCAGGTCGGAGTTCAGTTTCTTTGCCGACTCAAGATCGCGGCCGAAAGGTTTTTCAAAAATGAAGCGCCGCCAGTTTCCGTTCTCCTCACGCCCGAGACCGTTCTTTACGATCTTTTTCGCGACGTTCGCAAACAACTCAGGCGGGATCGCCATGTAGTAAAAGAAATTCTCTGGAATGTCGTGTTTGGCGCAGACCTCGGCCAGAAGATCCTTCACGTCTTTGAACAATTTCTTGTCGTCGTCAAAATCTCCACCGGTATAGAAGGTCCGACTGCAGAACCAATCTAGCAACTCATCATCCGGATTCGCTCCGGCAAATTCCTTGAGATTATCGTGCATCTCGTCGCGAAATTGCTCGGATTCCATCTCTTGCCGACCGACCCCGACGATCGCAAAATTCGGCGGTAGAAATTTGTCGCGAGCGAGATTATAGAGTGCGGGGAAGAGTTTGCGTTTCGTCAGGTCGCCGGTAGCACCGAAGATGACCATCACACACGGCTCGGCCGTTTTGTGGGTTTCAGACATTAGGAAGAGTTTGCCACAGTAAGAAGATTTGCCACAGAGGACACAGAGGAGCGAAGGTGGATTTTCGCAACTCCGTGGGTGCGGGACGTTAACTAAAACTCTCTGTGTACTCAGTGGCTAGATCTTTAGTTTTCTCCTCAACGCGAGCTCTCTCTTATTCATCTCGCCATCGTCGGTTTCGTGATCGTAGCCGCAAAGGTGAAGCACCCCGTGCAGTATGAGCTGCTTGATCTCGTTCTCGAGCGTGAGCTTGTTTTCTTTAGCCTGTCTCTGGGCCTGCTCGACCGAGATCACTATGTCGCCGAGGTAATTCGCGTTTAGAGTTCCTGAAGGGCTGAATCCCGCATTCTGAACAAATTCATCCGCTTCCTGTGGGAATGAAAGAACGTCAGTTGTCGAGTCTTTGCCGCGAAAAAAAGAATTGAGCTCCTTCATCCGCCGATCAGAAACAAGAGCGATCGAGAAATCCTTCTCAACGGACTCGTTGACTCTTGCGAGCAGTTCCCGGGCAAATTCTTTTAGCCCACCTGTCTCGATCTTGACTTTGCGCTGGAGGTTAACGAGAAGTGGCATTGTCACCGTCGCGGCTATTCTCTTCGGAATGAGTTTCGTACGCCTTAACGATCATCTGTACGAGTTTATGTCGGACGACATCCTTATCGGTGAAGTAGACGAACTCGATCCCTTCGAGACCGGCAAGCACGATCTCGGCTTCTTTAATGCCGCTTTTCTGGCCACGCGGTAGATCGATCTGCGTTTTGTCGCCCGTCACGACGGCTTTTGATCCAAACCCGATTCGGGTCAGGAACATTTTCATCTGCTCGCTGGTGGTGTTTTGCGCCTCGTCAAGGATGACGAATGCGTCGGACAAAGTGCGGCCCCGCATAAACGCAAGGGGAGCGATCTCGATGATCCGCTTTTCAAGCATCTTTGTGACGCGTTCGCCATCGACGAGATCGAAGAGGGCGTCGTACAGAGGCCGCAGGTATGGATCGACTTTGTCCTGAAGATCACCGGGTAGAAATCCGAGACGTTCGCCAGCCTCGACCGCCGGCCGGGTGAGAATTATCCGGCTGACCTGTTTCTTAAATAGAGCGTCGACCGCCATCGCAACAGCCAGAAAACTTTTTCCGGTTCCGGCTACGCCGATACCGAATACGAGATCGTTGGCGGCGATGGCGTCGAGATACTTTCTCTGGTTAGCGGTTTTCGGAGCAACCTGTTTCTTGCCCGATGGATTAAAACGGGCCTTAAGAAAGTGATCCTTCAGACTATAGGCTCGATCTTCGGCGATCTGTTTGAAGGCGTCGCGAAGTTCTTTGTCCGAAAATGTACTGCCCTCTGCGAATAGTTCGCCGAAATCCCGCAGGATCGTTTCGACCGTCTCGATATCGCGCGGATCGCCGTCTATCAGTAGCTCATTGCCGCGCGCTCCGATATTCACATCGAGAAGAGATTCGAGGTATTTGATGTTTTGATCCTGTACGCCGAACAGCGTGTTGAGGCCTTGGGGTGGCAGTTCAAGTTTTCGAAGATTGCTCAAATGTTATTGTCCAATTTACCGCGAATTTGGCTTATGACTGAGGCTACCTGAAGGGCTTTCGACTGTCAATATCTTCCGTATTCGGTCGTACGGAAAATGTTCATATTCATTCACTGAAATATTGGCATGATGATTGCTCAAAGAGTCGGCAGAGTTCGAAAACGTTACAAGATAGTTAGTTCAAACCGGGGAGAATCAAGCAATGTTCACGAAGTACAAGAAGAGCCGCAGTAGTCAGCCTTGCCCGGTCGTGTTGTCCATCACCGACACGACTTCGACCTCACAGGCCGAAACCGTCATTCAACGCAATCATGTGAGCGAGGCAGCACTTCGCGAACGCAACGATATTTACATTCGTGCCCGAGAGATATATTTCCGTGCGCGGCGTCACCGCCCGGTTCGGGCTGCCAGCATTTTTTAGACAGGAGGAACGCATGTATGCCGAGTCGTAAGGACGGAACGAGCAAATATACAGCAAAGCAGGAACGAAAGGCCGACCATATCGAAGAAGGTTATAAGAAAAAGGGCGTTTCGGAGAAAGAAGCCGAGAAGCGCGCTTGGGCCACCGTAAACAAACAAGACGGCGGCGGCAAGAACCCGGGCGGTTCGGGACGCAAAGGGGCGAAGAAGTCCTGAGGGTTCACGCCGGTTGATTTGCGACTACTTTAAAGGAAGGCGATTTTTACCGATCGCCTCCTTTTGTATTTAAGCGAGGTCAGTATGACGAGAGAAGAGCGAGTAACGGTAGGAAAGAGAAACTCGGACAAAAAGAACGGTGAACAGAGGGGGACGCGGCCAAAGAGCCCGATGCCGAGACAGAAACAGCGCCGACCCGGTATCGAAAAAAAGGTCGAGCCCCGGCCGCAGTATAAGGCTCCAGAGTATAAAGGCGCCGGAAAGCTAAAAGGTCTTGCGGCGATCATAACGGGCGGTGACTCGGGCATCGGCCGAGCGGTGGCCGTGCTATTTGCGCGCGAAGGTGCGGATGTTGCGATCGTCCATCTACCCGACGAGAAGATCGACGCAAAGGAAACGATTGCGGCGGTCGAGGCCGAGGGCCGAAGGTGCATTGCGATCGAAGGCGACGTGAAAGATCCCCGTTTCTGCCAGCGTGCGATCGAGAAAGGGCGCAAGGAGTTCGGTCGTCTCGATGTCTTAGTGAATAATGCGGCGTTTCAGAAACATCAAAAGTCGATCGAAAAGATTACAGATGATCAATTCGAGGAGACTTTCCGCACGAACATTTTCGGATATTTTTATATGGCGAAAGCGGCTCTCAAGTACATACCCGAGGGCGGCTCGATCATAAACTGCGGATCAATAACCGGCCTTGAAGGCAGCAAGGAGCTGATCGATTACTCGGCAACCAAAGGCGCTATCCACGCATTTACAAAATCACTCGCGCAGAGTTTGATCGAGAGAAAGATACGTGTAAATTGCGTCGCTCCGGGACCAGTGTGGACGCCGCTGAACGTCGCGGACAAAGATCCGGAAGAAGTTGCAAAGCATGGTGCCGATACGCCGATGAAGCGCCCTGCCCAGCCTGAAGAGATAGCACCCGCGTTTGTCTTCTTTGCGTCGAACGCTGATTCAAGCTATATCACCGGTGAGGTATTGACGATTCTTGGGGGCGAGACGACAGCAGCGTAACCGCAAGGCAGTATCTGACAAAATCGTAGGCCGTCTTTGCGGGACAAAGGCGGCCTATGCTAATCTTACTGCTTTGTTATAAGAGCAATTTCTTATCTATACAGGAGCACTTTATCAAAAATGGCCGCTAATAATGGTAACGCACAAATCGGCAAGGTCGTACAGATCATCGGCCCGGTCGTCGACGTAGAATTCGAGGATTATTTGCCCCCGATCTATCAAGCTTTAAGAATCACGTCCGAAGGTTTTGAAGTCGAAACTCCGGTCGATGTTGTCGCCGAGGTACAGCAGCATTTGGGCGAGGGCCGCGTACGTGCGATCTCGATGCTTCCGACCGACGGTATGATCCGAGGGATGAAAGTAATCGATCTCGGCGGCGGAATCACGGTTCCGGTCGGCGGGCCGACGTTGGGTCGCGTGATGAATGTCATCGGCGATCCGGTCGATGAGCTTGGCCCGGTCGAATCCGAGACGCGATATCCGATCCATCGCCACGCCCCTGCGTTTGACGAACAGGCGACAGAGCTCGAGATGTTTGAAACCGGTATCAAGGTAATCGATCTGATCCAGCCCTTCCTTCGGGGAGGCAAGATCGGACTATTCGGCGGTGCCGGCGTGGGTAAGACGGTTCTGATCATGGAGCTGATCAATAACGTCGCCAAGGGCCGCGAAGGATTTTCAGTTTTTGCGGGAGTCGGCGAACGAACCCGTGAAGGGAACGATCTTCTCCGCGAAATGGTCGAATCAAAAGTCATTACTTATGGCGACGCATTTACGGATAATTTTGAAGAGACGGGCGCTTTCGATCTCTCGAAGGTCGATATGGAAGCGATCAAGGGCTCCAAAGTATCGCTCGTCTATGGACAGATGACCGAGCCGCCGGGAGCACGTCTCCGCGTTGCGTTGTCGGGTCTGACCGTCGCTGAATACTTCCGCGACCAGGGTAACGACGTGTTGTTCTTTGTCGATAACATTTTCAGATTCACACAGGCCGGTTCCGAAGTGTCTGCACTTCTCGGACGTATGCCCTCGGCGGTTGGATATCAGCCAAATCTCGCCACTGAAATGGGCGAGATGCAGGAACGCATTACCTCGACCAAAACAGGAGCGATCACGTCGATCCAAGCCGTATACGTTCCGGCTGACGACTACACCGACCCGGCCCCGGCGACGACGTTTGCTCACCTCGATGCGGTTACGGCTCTGTCGCGTCAGATCGTCGAGCTCGGAATTTATCCCGCGGTCGATCCGCTTGCATCGAACTCGCGAATTCTCGATCCGCAGATCGTCGGTGACGAACATTACGACACTGCTCAATCGGTAAAGAAGATCCTTCAGCGTTACAAAGACCTGCAGGACATTATCGCGATTCTTGGGCTCGACGAGCTTTCCGAAGACGATAAGCTGACGGTCGCACGTGCACGTAAGATCCAGCGTTTCTTCTCGCAGCCCTTCACGGTCGGCGAGCAGTTCACGGGATTGAAGGGCGAATACGTCAAAACGGAAGATACGATCAAGGGTTTTCGTGAGATCCTCGAAGGCAAGTGCGACGACATGCCCGAGCAGTCGTTCTATATGGTCGGCACCATCGAGCAGGCTCGTGAGAAGGCGAAGAAGATGGCCGCTGCCGCATAGCGGCAAATTGTTAGTGGTGAATGGTGAATGGTGAGCGAAAGAAACTTACCACTTACCGTTTACCGCTCACCGTTAAAGAAATGCTGAAACTCGAAATAGTAACTCCCGAGAAGAAAGTATTCGACGATTCCGTCGATTCTGTAACTGTTCCGACTGCGTCAGGTGAGGCCGGTATACTGCCAAATCACGCGCCGCTCATCTCAGCCCTGAAACCTGGCATCCTCTCATATACGAACAAGGGGACGACCGAGCGTTTGGCAGTGAGTGGCGGATTCGTCGAGGTGAGTGCGAATCAAGTATCGGTATTAACAGATACGGCTGAGACGGCGGGCGAGATCGATACCGATTCGGCCCGTGCAGAGCGCGAAGCGGCGGAGAAGTCGCTCGCAACCCATGCGAATTCGGCACTAGAAGAAACTGAGGCCGATCGCGAACGGCTCGAAGCGGCGAATGTCCGCCTGCAGCTCGCCGCCGGAAAATAGACCGCCGCGGTAAGATGGAGACTAGGAACGCCGTTTGCGCTTGACGCACGCGGCGTTCGTATTTTTTGAGATGATAGGCGGCGCGAATTAGATAAGAACCACTTATCTACGGGCTAACTACAACTGAAAGGCCTGCTGTTTACATCCACGCCTTCGTGGACTAATCTGCATTTACCCCCGATATTTAGGAGTCGCAGATTTTGGAGCAAGTTAGATGAATTACAAAAGTATTATCGCTCTTTTCCTTATCATTATTTTTTCAATCTCGGCGTTGGCCCAGTCCAGCAGGATCGAAGGCGTTGTTCAGGACCAGACGGGGCATCCGGTCGCGGGGGCAACGGTTATTCTTCGCAACAAAGCGAACCGGGCCGAGCGGAGCACTGTCACTGACGCAAGCGGGAATTTCTCTTTCGGTGCATCCTCGGAACAGTACGAGATCATTGTAAACGCTGGTGGATTCGCGAGCGCTTCTGTCGACGTCACATCGACTGGATCGGTTGCGATCATTTCCCTCGAACCACAACCGATAAAGGAGGAGGTGACGGTCACCGCTACACGAAACGAAATCGCGACCACGGACACGGCAGTATCGGTCAGCGTCGTTGACCGCGAAGAGATCGAGCGCAAGGGCATCAATACCGTCGGCGATATTTTTCGAACGCTTCCGGGAACATCCACCGTTAATGAGGGAGCGTTTCAGGTTCGGCCGCGCATTCGCGGATTGGATAGCAATCGTGTGCTGATCCTCGTCGACGGTGAGCGTTTAAATAACGGTCGCACATCGACCGGGCAATCCGGCATCGAGCCCGGTCTGGTCGAGACGTCACAGATTGAAACGGTCGAGGTTGTTCGCGGCAGCGGCTCGGTATTGTACGGGACCGATGCGCTTGGCGGGACGATCAACATCATCACACGCGACACCCCTCCGAGACGAGATGACGGATTCCGGTTCGGCGGGGCGCTTGAGACGTTCTACTCGTCCAACGAGAACGGACGCCGAGGCAGCCTGTCGGTCAACGGTTCGAATAAATTTGTCGCTTTCCGGCTCGCACAATCGCTGGATCGTTTCGATAACTATTTTTCCGGTCCCGCAACACCCGACGAGCGCGAGCAGCTTCGCGACACCGACCTCCAGATATCTGACCAAAACGAGATTCTCAACTCGCAATCGCACGGCAGCAACAGCCAGGCAACGCTTAGGTTCTTTATCAACGACACGAATACTCTCAAGCTAAATTACGAGCGTCGGCGCGGAGGAAATATCGGATCCGCTGG
Organism: uncultured Acidobacteriota bacterium; assembly: GCA_963772405.1. Taxonomy (GTDB): domain Bacteria; phylum Acidobacteriota; class Blastocatellia; order Pyrinomonadales; family Pyrinomonadaceae; genus OLB17. The sequence continues at coordinate 472,769 of CAVYWT010000001.1, forward strand.
GCTTGCCGGTGCGAATACCGGCATCTCCGGCCTAACCGGTGTCTTCAATGCCTTCTTTCCCTTTAATAACCGCGACAAATTCAACGTACGTTACGATGTCGCTGGGCTGACGGAGAACCTTCAGCGAGTTTCAGCGAAAGCTTTTTACCAGACGCAATACCGGAACTTTACGAACATTCTGACGATCGGGGCTGTGCCGCCCTTCTTTCCCGGGTTGTATCAGTACAGCGAAACGGTTACCGACACTAATACGGCCGGGTTCGACCTTCAGTCAGACTGGATCTTCGGCAGCCATAATATAGTCGCCGGTGCAAGTTGGTTTAGAGATCAGAACACCGACCGCCGATTGATAATCAGATCGACAACATCCTTCTCGACGAATCGGACGATCCGAAACTCGCGAAGCGTTCCGGATGCAAGTCTGTCTAATCTTGGCGTTTTCGCGCAGGACGACTATCGAGTGACCAAGCGGCTCCGACTGATCGCCGGTATCCGCATTGATCGATTTGCGACAATATCGGAACCGACCGCCGAGTTTGAGCTCGACCCTCGCTTTACGCAGGCACAGATCGATCAGCTGGGACTGAACGGGTTGACGACCGGTATCAACACTTCTTACACGTCGGTGACGGGGGATTTCGGGGGAGTTTATACGGTCACTCCAAACGTAAATCTGTCGGCCCGGATAGGCCGATCGTTCCGCACTCCGAACATCTCGGAGCGATTCTTTACCGATCCGGGTTCAGCGGAGGGATTTCTCGTCGGAAACCCCTCGCTTGTGCCAGAGACTGGTATCAATTTCGATACAAGTGTGAAAGTCACCACGTCACGCTACAAAGCGTCCGTGACATATTTCAATAATCACTTCAAAAATTTCCTGGCGACGCAGATCACAGGTGTTCAGCTTCCCCAGCCGCCTCGTCCACCCGTCGATGTGTACCAGACGCGCAATGTGCGCAAGGCCAGGATCCAGGGGTTCGAAGCAGAGATCGAAGCTCCGTTCAAGATCCGGGTCGGTTACCTCACGCCTTACGGAAATTTCAGCTATCTTCGCGGAGATGACACTGACCGGAACGTGCCGCTCGATTTTATTAGTCCCGTGCGTACCAACGTCGGGTTTCGATGGCAGAATTTCGGGAAGAACTATTATGTCGATTACAACGCACGGATCGTGAGCGAACAAAAACGTCTTTCCGCCGCGTTCCAAAACGCGAACGGCGTCACTTCTGAGCCTGGATTCGTCGTGCACAATCTTGGCGGCGGCTACTACGGCCGACGCGAGCATTTCAATTTTAGCGTCAACCTTGGCGTCTCGAATTTGCTCGATAGGTTCTACAGCGAACAATTCGTTTTCGCTCCGGCTCGCGGTCGATCATTCACGATCGGAACGACAATAGAGATCAAATGACCGCCCTGCACTGAGTGCATCTGGCCGGCGGACGAGGGTCCGCCGGCTGATCTTCGTTTACCGGCCTTAACCGAAATCCAGGAGCCCGCGCGAACTTACCTTGACAATAATACGTACCTGCTTATAATCGCATCATACTTGTTCCAAGCATTAGCTTCCTAAATTAGCTGAATCACCCGGAGAATTCCCACTTCCCGGCAGCTGGTTTTCGTAATTTCCAAAGCAGTCACGTCCATCACTCGCCAGAAAAAGGAGAAAGTACTATGTCCACCGGGTCGGTTCGGTTCCATTTTGTTTTTGCTCTCATCGTTGTAATTTTCGTCGGTCTCAGCGTCCGAACCTATTCTCAGGAGCTTCGGATCGATAGTAATGTGGAACCGGATCGAGCTGAAAAGCAGCTCATTGACGAGCTCTTTCCTTACGCGCTCAAATCGCCCGCTGACGATCCTGTATCGGCGAACCTGATAACGGGCGGGACGTATGCTTTCTCGGTTCAGACAAGTATCAGTCTTGAAGATATGTCTAGCGGCACGACGCAACTCGTCGGTCCGAACTCGGATGACACTGCCTCGCCTGTTAACAATATAGGGTTCGACTTCTGGTACGATGGCGTACGACATGCGCAGTTCTCAGTTAACGCAAACGGCCTAGCCAGGCTGGGCTCAATTGCTGTAGGGACGACCTTCAATAACAGCACTTCCGGATTAGATACAACGACAAACGCGCCGAAGATCGCGCCCTACTTCGAGGACCTTTGTGTCGGTACGACCGGCAAGGTGCATTACAAGATCGTCGGCACCGCGCCAAATCGCAAACTCGTAGTTGAATGGACGGGCATGCAGATCCCGCGAAGCGGTACCTGCGTGGCGGGTCCGGCGACAGGCGTGTTTCAAATGTGGCTTTTTGAACCAGGTGCGGCGGTTAATCCTGGTCGGATTCAGTTCGTTTACGGCGACGGCATCTCACCGTCAACGACTGACCTGGGCTCGTCGGTCGGTCTGCAGTCTGGCGTTGCAACCAATTTCGCTTCAGTGACGGTGTCTGACGACACAGTGTCCTACACAGTTGTTAACAACACTAATCTTCCCGGAATCGCCGCGGGCAAGAGTTATCTTTTCACGCCGAATGTTCCGGCTGCGCCCAGTAGTCTGACTTTTGCCGCCAGTTACCCAATCTTCCGTGCAATTGAATTGGATGGATAACGCGACAAATGAAGTCGGGTACGCCATCTATCGTTCGACGGATGGCATCAATTACGCATTTTTAACTCAGACTGCCGCCGATGCAACATCATTTAACGATACGGGTTTAATCCCGGGAACAACATACTTTTATCAGGTTCACGCCGTCACCGAAGGAGTCTTGAGCGGTGTTTTGGCGGGGAATCAGGCGACTGATCCGGCCGGCAGTGATAGTTGTAACGGAGCGGGAGGAAATTGGAGCAGTACGACAACCTGGACGGACGGAAGCGTTCCCACAGCCTCGGATAATGTAACAATCGGATCGGGCTGCACGGTGACGGTTGATGTGACAACCGCCGTTGCCCTGAATGTCACGATTGACAATGGCGGCACATTGCAGTCCCCGACGACCGGCACCGTGACAACCAATAACCTGACTGTCGGAGGCAACGTCACGAACAATGGCATTCTTGACTTCAGCACGAACACGGACACTTCGGGCGCGATCCTTACATTCGGTGCACCGGTGCCGAGTGTGACCTTTGGAGGCACGGGTGGAACAACCGACGTTCGATCTGTCGTCGTGAACAAGGGAGCGACTGGTTCGGTTGAGTTGAGTCCAACGAACTTTACAGTCCTCGGTGTGAACACAGACGCAGGAGCATTCCTGACGTTGACCAGTGGGACATTCAAGATATCCGGTTCCTTCACTATGACGAACCGGCTATTCACGCCGGCGGCCTACTCAATTCCGGCTATTGGCGGATTATGGCTAAATAATCCGAACTTTACGGTGGCCGGACAAAACGGTTCACCGACTAACAGCGGTTTGCTTCGAATCTCGGATGGCACATTTAATGTCGGAACTTCCACGGGCAATTCGATGGGGGGTGGCACCGGTGCGCAGTTCATCTTCGAAGGCGGCACGTCGAATTTCGCCGGACGTCTACAGACCACAAGCGTTGTCAGCTACACCCAGTCAGGTGGTACGGTCAATGTCTGCACCGTCGGCCAAACAGCGACCACCGCTTGTTTCGGCCTGACGGCTACTACGAACACTTTTAACATGACGGGCGGAACGATTGTCCTCATGCAGCCGAGCGGCAACGCCGCACCACTCGACTGGAGCGTCAGCACCTCATCGACTTTCTTGGCGAACCCGGCAGGGACGGTTCTACAAGTTGGGGGCGGAGCTACACCAGCTGCGTCTACCTTCCGCGTTTTAGGAAATACGCCTAACATTGCGATCAGCACCGGTCAGATCATGGCGGTTGGCAGCGGAACGGCGGGCGGGGCAATCTTCTTCCGTGGATCAACTGTTATGAATAACGGCGCGATTGTCGTTCAGGGTACCGGAGACAAGCTCACGTTTTGATTGGGCCGCAAGCGGACCAATGAGTTATGGAGGTACCGGAACATTCGGTACAGCCGGCACGTCATTCGCGGTGTCGGAATGAGTGCCAATAGTGCAACCGGCAATAACACGACGATAACTTCTCCGATATTCATTAACCGCGTCAATATTTTCTCAGGGGGATTTGCGAACAGCAATCAGATCACAATGGGTAATGGCGGGGCCTCGACCACCGTCATCCAGGTCGGTAATTCGACCACGCCCACCAACGCCGGAACATTTGATGTTTCGCCCGTTTTTAATACCGGTTCGGGCGGTCACACGGTCTTGAATTTAAGAACCACGACGCTCAATCGGCCGACCGGTTTCGAGATCAATCCGACGCGGACTTTGGGAGTGTGGACGGTTGACGACAACGCAGTCGGCGGGACGCTGATAGTAAACGGGGGCGATTTAACAATTGTCGGCGCGATGACGTTGACCAACGGCGTTATCGAGACCAACGCAAATACAGTTACCCATAACGGTGCGGCCACGCGCACCAATGGATATGTTGACGGTAATCTGAGCCGCAGTTACACGGCAACGGGAGCGTACACATATCACGTCGGACAAAACGGTTATTCGCCGTTGCTGGCAACCGTTTCGGCCCTTGGAACGAATCCGTCGAGTCTAACCGTTAAACCGGTTGATATGACGCTGCCCGGCTTGAGTTCCGCCGTCTCAGCTTCACGTTACTGGACTTTGACGGAAACCGGAGATTTGACTGCCGATCTGGCTTTTACGTATCTCGACGCGGATGTTAACGGAACCGAAACCGACTACCGCGTCTGGCGCCTCTCGTCCGGCATATTGACGAACCAGTGCATGGGTGGACCATGTGTCAACGACGCGACGAATACCGCAACGGTTACTGGCGTTACTGATTTTTCAGATTGGGGCATAGGTGAAAACGGCACCGGCGCACCTGGAGCTCTTCAATTCAGCAGCCCTACCTACTCGCAGATGGAGAATAGTGCGATGGCGACGATCACAGTCGATCGGACGGTTGGAAGCGCCAATACGGTGACGGTTGATTACGCCTCGGTGGCGGGTGGATCGGCAACTGGCGGAGCTTCATGCACGGTCGGCGTCGACTACATAAACGCTTCGGGCACACTGACATTCCTTAATGGCGAAACGGCGAAGTCTTTCGATGTCGTCCTCTGCGACGACATGACGTTTGAAGGCGATGAGACCGTAAATCTTGCCCTGTCGAATCCGACGGGGGGAGCAACACTGGGTTCACAAACCACTGCGGTCTTAACTATTGAGGAAGACGATCCTCCGTCCATGGGTGGGCCGGTAAGGGTAATTGCGACAGCAGGTACCACGGGTCCGACCGATTACATGACGCTGAAGGAGGCGGTTGACGCTATAAACGCGGGAACGCATCAGGGCGCCATTACGGTCAGTATAGTTAGCAGTACGACCGAAACTGCGACATCTGTTCTGAACAGTAGCGGTGCCGGTTCGGCATCTTACACGTCGATTCTCATGGGGCCGACCAGCGATGGTGTTACCGTCGCTGGACCATCGCTTCAGGGACGCGGATTGATCGAGCTTAACGGCGCGGATAATGTCACCATCGACGGTGACAATCCGAACACCGCGGGAACGAATCGGAACCTGACGGTTCAGAACACGGCTGCGAACACGACGACGTTTACCTCCGTTATTCGCATCGCGACGAATATTACGACCGTCAATAGCGCGGATAACAATATTTTCAAAAATCTGAATATTGTCGGAAGCTCGACGGGCGCTAACGTTTCCACCGCAACGACGACGACTGGACCGCAGAATACCACGTTCGGTATTTTCTCGGGTCCGAATGCTTCAGGCCCGGACACAGCGCCGACCGCTATTACTTCGGTATTAACAGGTGTGGCCTCCGGCGCGACGGCGAGCAACTTGGTGGTCAGTAACAATAGCGTCGTAACTGCGGCGCGGGCGATCTCTATCAATGGTTCGGCGACCACCGTTCATACCGGACTGCAGGTCAGGGATAACTCTATAGGTAATCCTGTCGCCGGAGAAGTTGATCAGGTTACATCTTTCGGTATTACCGTCAACGGCGCGACCAGTCCCGTGATTTTCGGTAACACCGTCTACGTAGAAGGCTTTATCGATTCGAGTACCGCGACTCAAGGCATCGGCGTTGGGGTTAACAGTACAAACACCGTGACCTCAACGATCGAGAAGAACAAGGTCAATCGTGTAAAGAACAATAATCCGGTAACTTCGTCCGCCTTCGGGATTAATGTTGCCGGTACCACGGGAAGTGCCCATATCGTTCAGAACAACTTTGTGTCCGGCGTGATCAACGACCAAACGGCAGGAACCGGGGGATTCGGTACTACTTTTGGTGCTTACGGAATCCGCATCATTTCCGGAACAGATCATAAGATCTATCACAACTCAGTTCATTTATACGGGGCGATGCCAGGCGCGACCAGTACGAATCTGACGGCGGCACTTATGATCCCCAGCACGTTGCGAACGGGTCTCGATGTTAGAAACAACATCTTCTCCAATCAGATCACCGGAGGAAATCCGGATGGAACGCGGCATGCCGTGGTGTATTTGCCTTCCGGTGGAACAAGTACGATGAATCTGACGCTAAATAACAATGCTTACTTCGAGGGTGGCGACCCCCTCAGCCGTTTGGCTCAGGTAGGTCCGACATTCGCTACCAGCATTGGCTATTTCGCGGCCGATTTCGACCCGACCCAGACTACTCCGGCGACGAACTTCCGTGCTTACAGCAGCACGTTGTCCGCGGCTGGAACAAACGACAACGCTTCGTTCGCGTTAACGACTCCGCCGCCATTTACGTCGAATGTCGATCTACACATTCCGGCGGGCACAGCTACACGGATTGAATCAGGCGGTGCGGCTGTCGGTGTTGTGGACGATATTGACCTGGACGTGCGAAACGCTACGACACCGGACATTGGTGCCGACGAATTTGCCGGTAACCCGGCTCCCGCCAACGATATGGCGGCGAGCGGTTTTGTCGTCCCGGCCAATGGATCGACGATCCCGACCGGCGGGCTAACGCCGCAGGCCAGGTTTACGAATGCCGGTACTGCGACGCAGACGAGCGTCACGGTAAGGTTCCGTATCTTCGATTCCTCGATGATGGAGATCTACAACCAGATCGCCACGATCCCCACGATCGCACCACTGCAAAGTATCGTCGTCTCGTTCCCGATGACGACTATCGCGAATCCGGGAATGTACACGATGCAGGCGTCGGCCGAACTGGCCGGTGACCAGAACACGAGCAACGACACTATCAGCGGCTCGTTCACGACCATTGCGCCGCTTGGCGGAACCATCAGCGTCGGAACCGGTGAAACGTATACGTCGCTGACGAATCCGGGCGGAGTGTTTGAGGCTCTTAACACGGCCGGGATCTCTGGTAACTTGACTGTGAACATTACCAGCGACCTGGCGGGTGAAACGGGTGCCGTTCGTCTCAATCAGTTGAGCGAATCCGGTGCAGGTGGCTACACCGTGACCTTCAAACCGTCAGATGCAGCACGTACGATCACCGGTTCATCGGCCGCGAGCAACGGTTTGATCAACCTGCACGGAGCGGATCGGATCGTATTCGACGGTTCACTCTCTGGCGGAACTGATCGAAGTCTGACAATCACAAACGGTCAGACGGGAACGTCAACGGTGTTTTGGATCAGGAGCGCGAGTGCCGCGAACGGCGCCAATAATAATACGATCAAGAATTGTATTATTAACGGCACCAGCGTCGGAACGACCGCCCAGACGACTGCCGGCATTCTGGGAGGTAGCGGCGTCACACTCGGTGGGCCGGCTGAGGCACCGAATAACGACAACACGATAACCAATAACTGGATCTATCGTGTTCAGAATTCACTCTACAACCAGGGCAATGTTGGCCTGGATCAGAACTGGAGCGTTACAAACAACGAGTTCGGTTCGTCGGTCGAGGCGGATAAGAACCGGTTCCGCGGAATGCTGATGGGCAATGCGAACAACTTTGTCATCAGTGGCAATTTTATCCACGGCGTCACAAACTTCACCGGAACTACCGGAGCCAATACCGGTATTCAGTTGGCATTCGTGCCGACGAATGGCAGCGTTCATAGCAATCGGATTTCGGACATTCATAACTTGAGTACGTCGGGAACCGGTGCTTTTGGAATGCAGTTAAGTGCGGCGGCGGGAACTCTCAACAACGTCATCGCGAATAACTTCATTAGCGACGTTCAGGCTGCCGGCTCGGCAACCGTCGCCAGTAACGGTTTCGGTATAACGATCAATGCGGCGGCTCCGACGGGTGCGTACAAGATCTACCACAACTCGGTCAACATGAATACGAACCAGACCAGTGGAACCACGGCGGCTGTCAACCTAACGGTGGCAGTGGTAGCAGCGGGCGCGGTAGACCTTCGAAACAACATCCTGGCCAACACTCAGACGGCCGGTGCGACTCGCAGATCGGTCCACAGTGCGGCGCCGGCTACAGTGTTCAGCACGATCAACTACAACAATTACTTCTCGACCGGCTCGGTCGGCTTTATCGGTGGATCAGATCGACCGACGCTAGCCGATTGGCAGACGGGTACCGGACAGGATGCTAATTCAAAATCGGTTGATCCGTTATTCGTTTCGCCTACCGATCTTCATATTCAACCGGCCAGCACGATGATAGACATGGGCGTCGCCGGAACCGGCATCACAACCGATATCGACGGTCAGATGCGTGACGCAATGCCGGATATCGGGGCGGATGAGGTTCCGCAGATCGGACCGGGATCACTGCAGTTCAGTAGCCCGACCTACTCCGTTGGTGAGGCTGGAGGCACCGCAACCATAACTGTTAACCGCTCGGGCGGTACCAGCGGTACGGTAACGGTCGATTACGCAACGGTTGCCGGCGGAACAGCCACTGGAGGCGCCGCGTGCACTGCGGGCGTCGACTATATCAACGCATCGGGTACTCTTACCTTCATCGATGGGGATAACTCAGAATCGTTCAACGTTACGATCTGTAATGATCCCACGGACGAACCGGATGAAACCGTTAACATGGCGCTAACCAATCCGACCGGCGGAGCTACCATCGGAGCGCAGTCAACAGCAGTATTGACGATTACGGATGATGATCCCACGCCTGGGACCTTTAATGTCTCGATAGGAGACGTACGGGTGGTCGAGGGGAATTCGGGTATGTCCAACGCCGTGTTCAATGTCACCCTGACATCGACGGAGCCGCCGACCGCCGGATTCGGCATTACTATTGCGTCGGTCCAGTACGCAACGGCGAACGGAACCGCTATAGCCGGAAGCGATTACACTTCCGCATCGGGAACGATCAACTTCGAATCTCCGGGAACTCAGATGGTTTCCGTTCCGATCCTCGGTGACGTCACCAAGGAACAAAATGAGTTCTTCTTTGTCAACCTTAGCAATCCCTCGGCCAACACGACGATCGTGGATGGTCAGGGTGCAGGTGTGATCATCGATGAAGACAGGCCTTATACAGCGGACTTCGATCGTGATCTGAAGGCAGATTTTAGTGTATTCCGTCCGAGTTCAGCCCTGTGGTATGTTTTGCAATCCAGCAATGGTGCGAACAATATCGGGTCGGCTGGACCGAGCGGCATGACTGCTGTGCCGGGAGACTATGACGGTGATGGTAAGACCGACTTTGCCGTATGGCAGGCGAGCTCAGGAAACTGGTCCGTCCTCCGGAGTTCGGATTCGGGAATTCAGACTACCACCTGGGGACTCTCGACCGATAAACCTGTACAGGGTGATTACGATGGCGACGGGAGGACAGATATAGCGGTCTTCCGTCCTTCGAACGGAACGTGGTACGTGATACGAAGCACAAACGGAACCACTTACAGTGTCCCGTTCGGAATCAGCACGGATCGCCCAGTCCAGGGTGATTACGATGGTGACTTCAAGACGGATGTCGCGGTCTATCGTGACGGTACGTGGTATATCGCTCGTAGCTCCGATGGCACAGTCCAGACTTCGGGCTGGGGAATTGCGACAGATAAACCAACACCCGCTGACTTCGACGGCGATGGAAGGCACGACCTGGCAATCTACCGCGACGGCGTGTGGTGGATCGCGAATTCACTATCGGGTGTCCCCAGCGTAGTGGCTCTCGGCACGGCCACTGACATACCGGCACCGGCGGACTATGACGGTGACGGAATCATCGACATCGGGGTGTTCAGACCCTCGTCGGGTGATTGGTATGTGCTAAGAAGCTCGGACGGTTCGGTGTTCGGACCGAACTGGGGCGTGAACGGTGATATACCGGTCCCGTCGGCTTACCTGCCGCAGTAAATTCCGCGGTATGCGTGCGACAAGAGGCTGTCCGAAATGGCAGCCTCTTTCTTTGTGTGTGGCACAAAAAAAGGCCTCGTCACCATGGACGAAGCCCTTCCTGTTTCAGAATCGCTTGATTCTTTTTCCTCTATCGATAGACGTGCTCTCCGCGATAGTTGGTTTTCCAGTCATTCTCGAAGTAACTGGCGTCCTCATCTGATCGCGGTGTTACGCCGAGGACCGTTCCACCTTCACGAATACCTGTTTCATACTCGCGCGCACGTTCCTCCGGAATTCCCCAGCCGATCGAGCGCTCCGACGAGCCCACCGGTGAGTCCTCCGGCGCCGGCACCTGCGAGGCCAGCGGCGATCGGTCCCCACACAACCAAGCCAAGACCCGGGATGAGAACATTCGTTCCGATCGCTGCGATTCCGCCGATTATCGCACCCAGCGTGCCGCCGATTGCGGCACCCGCTCCGGTGCCCTCGAGAGCCTTGTTTCCCTCGAGCTCGGTATCACCGTCGCTGTAATACTTGTCACGCGTTTCATCTGACATCATGACATTGATCTCGTCGTCCGTATATCCGCGGTCACGCAAGCTGCGGTATGCCCCTTCGGTACTTTCCTTGTCGCGAAACATGCCTGTAAGTAAGCTTGGATTTTCCTGACGTGATGTAGCCTGATTGTTCATAAATTTTCCCCTTGAAACTGTTTTGAATTTAGCTTTCGCTATGAATGGTGTGAAACGCAAACATCATGCCCAAACGTCTGGGTTCCGTGAACACATGCGTTCGTAGTGAAAAACTTGTGGATAAGTGAATACATTCTCGCCCCGGTGTTCTAAATTCGGGCATCAGTGTGTAATCTGACCCAACACGCAAAAAAGGCCCGCATTAATGCGGACCCTTTTTACGGCGGTCGACCCGCCTGAGAACTTCGAGGAGCAACGTTCGCTTACCAGCAACAACAGCCGGTGTGTTGCCCCTTCAGGGCTTTTTGATCAGCGTCACGTTTTTCGGATCGATCGTTATTTCAGCCAGTCGCTTTGTGACTTCAGGCGTCATCGATTCCTGAAACCGGCCTCCTAAATATTGAGCAAGAAACTTCTCGGCTGCGGCGAACATCGCCATGTTGTTAACAGGCCGCGCAAAACCGTGGCCTTCGTCATCTGCGAGAAGATACTGCACTGGGTAACCGCACTCGCGCAATGCGATCACGATCTGGTCCGCCTCGCGTTTGTTGACCCGCGGATCATTCGCCCCCTGTACAACCATCAGTGGTGTCTTGATCTTGTCAGCCGAATTCAAAGGCGACTGTCGATCGAGCTGCGCCTTGCCTTCCGGTGTATTCGGATCGCCCATGCGCTTCGAGAACAGCGTACGGATGGATTCCCAGTAGGGTGGGATCGCGCCGAGCAGAGTGTTGAGATTGGAGGGCGCGACAATGGCGACCCCGGCGGCGTAGAGATCCGGTGTGAACGTTACACCGGCAAGAGTTGCATAGCCGCCGTAACTGCCACCCATGATCCCGACCCGCTTCGGGTCCGCAATGCCCTGATCGATCAGATATTTCACGCCCCACGTTATATCGTCCTGCATTTTGTCGCCCCACTGCAGATTTCCAGCGTCGAGGAATTTCTTTCCAAATCCCGTCGATGCTCGAAAGTTGGGTTGGAGTACCGCATAGCCCCGATTTGCCAAAAACTGAGCCATCGAACTGTAGCCCCACGAATCGCGGGCCCACGGACCGCCGTGCGGCACGACAATAACCGGAAGATTTTTTCCGCTCGTGCCCTTCGGTATGGTCAGATACGCAGGGATCTCCAGACCGTCAGAAGATTTGTAACGGACAGGTGTCATCGGCGAAAGGGCCTTTCTATCGAGCTTTTCGCGGACCGTGTACAAGGTCGTGAGATTCTTCGACTTTCGATCGTAGAGCCAAACCGTTCCAGGATCGACATCGCTGAATGTGGAGACAATAAACTTCGACTCGTCCTTGGTACTTGAGCCGAACGCGATCTCGCGGTCGCCAAGGCGTTTCTTGATCAGGTCATAATCTTTTTTGAATGCCTTGTCCTTGAAATAAATTCGGACGCGATCGTCGTTATAGGTCGTTGCGATTAGCTCCTTAGTTACCTTTGAAAAAGAAACGTTTCCGAAATCGACACGGCCCATCGGGTCCTGTTCAACCAGTTCTTCTTTCCCGGTTTGCGGATCGAAAAGCACGAGTTGGATGAGGTCGCGGTTTCCTTTATTCGAGACCATATAGACGCGCTTGTCGTCTTTTGTAAAATTCACCGCGCCGCAGCTATCGAAAACGCCGCATGTATAGACGGTCGTGAACTTGTCGCCATCTACGCGAAGGATCTCGGTGCCTCCCTCTTGTGGCGAACGCGACGCCATGCGAACTTTTCCTGCATTATCGAAAACCCAACCCGTCAAACGGTCCTTGTTTTCACGAAGTAAAGTTTTGGTGCCGGTGGAGATCTGAACTTTATAAAGGTCGTGCCACGATTTATCACGCTCGTTGATGCCGATGTAGAGAAAATCCGGATCGGATTCCGGCACGTCGTAGATAAAGGTTCGAACTCCAACAGCGTTGGTCAGGTTGGTCGCTGTCGCAACCTGGGAACCTTCGGCAGGAGAAGCGGAAGGATCAACCGCAAACACGTTAAAGTTCTCATCGCCGTCATTGTCTTTTGTGAACAGAATGTACTTGCTGTCCCGGCTCCAGAAGTATCCTGACACGGGTCGTTTCGTTTCAGCCGTCAGTGGCTGGGCTTTTTCAAAGGGTTCATTTATACCTTTGACCCAGATGTTTCGAACGTCATTCAGGGGTTTGATGAACGAAATATATTTGCCGTCGGGTGAAATCTGGGCACCGGCATATTCCGGATTTCCAAAGAAGATCTCGCGGTCGATCAGAGCCGGCTGTTGGGCCAGGGCCGCGGCTGAAAAAAGAAAGATCACGAACAAAACAGAGGCAGTCAACTTAATTATTTTCATAGTTTATTTGGGTTCCTCGAAATCGTTGGAGTGCGTGTTCCGATTGTACGCCACTTTCGGCGCGATTGTTTCTAGTAAATATCACCGCTCCAGGCTTTCTTGCGGAACTTTCTTTCGGACCAGAATCCTTTGATCAACTCGATTTGGGGCTCGGCTTGCGGAGTCAAAAGCACTGACACAACATCAAAGCGGTAGGGCATTCGTGTGAGTTGAAAGATACGACGATATACCCGTGCCGTTCGGGTGATTTGTCGCTGCTTTCGGGTTGTGACACCGGCGAGAGGCTCGGCGAATTCAGCGGAGGCTTTCGTTTTCACTTCGACAAAGCAAAGCGTGTCATCGTCTAGAGCGACGATGTCGATCTCACCGGTGACCGAGACTCCACGACGGTTGCGGCCGATCGGCACTTTGAAATTTGAAAGGATCAGACGGTAGCCATTAGCGCTGAGAAACTCAGCAGCGAGACGCTCGCCGCGCGATCCCATTTCTATCCGGCCGTCCGGCGGAACCTCGGACAATGCATAGATGGAGAGAATTTCCGGCATAACGAAACGAATTCATTAAAGTCAGGCCTCGAGCTTCTTCGCAAAACCGCTCAACATCTTTCTCACCTCAACGATCGCTTCCACCTCAGTGTCGAAGTTACGATCGCTAAGGATACGAAGGTCGCGAGCCATCAGAGAATAATATTCGAGCCGATTCGCTAAAGCGATTGCACCGATAATGGCTCTCCCAGCTTCGCTGCCGGTCAGCTTTCCACATCCCTCTGCGATGAACGCTGGAATGTCGACACTCGTTTTTCTAAGTGAGTTTCGCAGTCCGAAAAGTTCATCACGAGGAAAATCGGCTGTTATTCGATAGGTAAGTAGAGCGAGTTCGTGGGCTTTTTGCCAAACGAGCAACTTTCGATAATCTTGCATGGGAGTAGAAACCAGTTTCCAGTCAACAGTAGCCGGTGGCCAGTCTGGAAACTGATTACTGAAGACTGGCCACTGGATTCGAACAATGATTTATGATGGGCCCGCTTCGTTTCTCTTCATGGGAGTAGAAACCAGTTTCCAGTCATCAGTAGCCAGTGGCCAGTCTGGAAACTGATTACTGAAGACTGGCCACTGGATTCGAACAATGATTTATGATGGGCCCGCTTCGTTTCTCTTCATGGGGGTAGAAACCAGTTTCCAGTCATCAGTAGCCAGTGGCCAGTCTGGAAACTGATTACTGAAGACTGGCCACTGGATTCGAACAATGATTTATGATGGGCCTGCTTGGTTTATCTTCATGGGAGTAGAAATCAGTTTCCAGTCATCAGTAGCCAGGTGCCAGTCTGGAAACTGATTACTGAAGACTGGCAACTGGATTCGAACAATGATTTATGATGGGCCTGCTTGGTTTATCTTCATGGGAGTAGAAACCAGTTTCCAGTCAACAGTAGCCGGTGGCCAGTCTGGAAACTGATTACTGAAGACTGGCAACTGGATTCGAACAATGATTTATGATGGGCCCGCTTCGTTGATCTTCATGGGAGTAGAAACCAGTTTCCAGTCAACAGTAGCCGGTGGCCAGTCTGGAAACTGATTACTGAAGACTGGCAACTGGATTCGAACTAAGATCTAGAATGCGGGTTCTTCATAAATTCCGTACACGTCACGCAAGGCGACGCAGATCTCTTCGACAGTCGCATAAGCTGCGACGGCATCGATGATCGAAGGCATTGTGTTTTCATTCGCGACCGCGGCTTTCTTTAGACGCTCGAGCGAATTGGAAACTGCGCCGCCATCACGCCGGGCTTTCGTTTGCTCGAGCCGTTCGAGCTGATGGGCACGGACGGTTTCGTCGATCTGCAGGATGTCGGTCTTGTGGATCTCAGTTTCCATCGCGTACTTATTTACGCCGACGATTACCTGCTCACCGCGTTCGACGGCTTTCTGATATTGATAGGCCGACTCCTGGATCTCGCGTTGCGGGAACCCGGCCTCGACCGCTTCGACCATTCCGCCAAAACCGTCGATCTTTTCGAAGTAATCCAGACAGCCTTCGATCATTTTTTCAGTCAAGGATTCGACATACCAGCTTCCGCCGAGTGGATCGACCGTGTTCGCGACACCGGTTTCCTCAGCGATGATCTGCTGAGTGCGGAGTGCGATCAGCGCCGCATTGTCCGTTGGAAGCGCCAGAGCCTCGTCGTAGGAATCGGTGTGGAGCGATTGCGTTCCGCCAAGAACGCCGGCGAGAGCCTGGATCGCAACTCGTGCGATATTATTCAGAGGCTGCTGAACTGTAAGCGACACGCCCGCTGTCTGTGTGTGAAATCGCATCTGCATCGTCCGCGGGTTCTTCGCACCGAAGCGTTCTTTCATCGTTCGCGCCCAGACGACACGCGCCGCACGATACTTTGCGATCTCTTCAAAAAAATCGTTGTGTGCGTTGAAGAAGAACGACAATCTCGGAACAAATTCGTCGACGTCCATGCCCCGATCGACGCCGTACTGAACATATTCGACGCCGTCCCGCAGCGTAAACGCCAACTCCTGCAGAGCGGTCGAGCCGGCTTCGCGAATGTGATAACCCGAGATCGAGATCGGGTTGTATTTCGGGACGTGTTTGACTGTGTATTCGAAAGTATCGATGACGAGTTTCATCGCAGGCTTGATCGGATAGATCCATTCCTTTTGCGCGATGTACTCTTTTAGAATGTCGTTCTGAAGCGTGCCGGAA
The DNA here is from genome assembly GCA_963772405.1 of uncultured Acidobacteriota bacterium. Taxonomy (GTDB): domain Bacteria; phylum Acidobacteriota; class Blastocatellia; order Pyrinomonadales; family Pyrinomonadaceae; genus OLB17. The sequence continues at coordinate 488,805 of CAVYWT010000001.1, forward strand.
ATCTTCGTGAAATCAGCTTTCTGTTTTTCAGCGACGACAAGATACATCGCAAGGAAGATCGGAGCCGGTGCGTTTATTGTCTGCGAGACCGTCACCTGATCGAGCGGAATGCCATCGAAGAGAACCTCGAAATCCGCGAGCGACGAAACGGCGACACCGCATTTTCCGACTTCGCCTTCGCTCAAAGGAGAATCGGCATCGAGTCCCATCAACGCCGGCAGGTCGTATGCAACCGACAGACCTGTCTGTCCGTGCTCCATCAGGTACTTGAAACGCTCGTTCGTATTTTCCGGTGATGAAAAACCGGCGAATTGCCGCATCGTCCAAAGCCTGCCGCGATAACCGGTCGGATGAATTCCGCGTTTGTACGGATACTCGCCCGGAAATCCGATGTCGATACCCTCAGTGTCGTCCGGGGTATAAAGCCGTTCCACCGGCTCAAGGGAAACGCCCTCGAATCGTGCTTTTCGCTCGGGTGTTTTCTCGAGAACTTTCTGAAGCGTTTCGTCTTCCCAGCGTTGTTTATCGGCCTCGGCGGCTGTCTGTGCTTCCTTGATTTCAGGTGTCATATTTTGTGATTTCAGGCTCCAATTTTAACACAGCGAACCGCAGGTTCGAGAGTTCACTGCCCACCGATCGCTTTTCTATAAAGGGTCTCAGTCTCGTCGACCATACGCTGCAGGGAAAAGTGTTTCTGCACGTGATCACGCCCATATTTGGTCAATTGCTCCCGTTTTTGCTTATCATTCAGCAGATCGAGGATCGCTTCACCCAGCCGCTCGGGCGAATCGATCGGAAGGAGTTGTCCGAGCGAGGGATCTGAGATCAATTCTTTGGCGCCTTCGGTCTCAGTCGCGATAACAGGTACTCCGCTAAGCATCGCCTCGGCTATGACAAAGCCGAACGACTCGCTGCGCGAAGCCGAAACGAAGATATCGAAGCCGGCCAGGACATCGCGAATATCGTTTGACCAGCCGGCAAGCTCGACGGCATTATCTAGATCCAATTTGGAGATGAGATCGCGAAGTTCCTTTTCATTGCGTCGATCTCGCGATCTGTCCTCGCCGACGATCGTGAATTTTACGTCGCGTCGCTGTTCTGAAATAATGTGGGCCGCCCGGATGAGCACGTCAAATCCCTTTACGGGGTCGAGGTTTCCGATCGAGCCGACGGAGGGGCATTCGCGTGATCCGCCTTGATCCGCTCCGGAAATCTGTCCACATCCAGCCCGTAGCGTATCGTTACTATTTTTTCGTCGGGAAAAAGGTCGTTGCGATCGAAGACTGTTCCGCCACTGCGTTCGACGGTGCGATCACATGTTTTACCTTGCGCAGGACTAACCGATGCAGACGGCTCATTGGAAAAAGAACATGTCGCGTGATGATAAACGGAATGTTGGCGATGCGAGCAGCAAGGGCGGCGATCGGATAATCTTTTGCAAAGTGAGCGTTGATCAGTTCGATGTCGTATTGCCGGGCGAAGTCTTGCGATCTTGACGGCAGTTGAAAGATCCAACGCGTTCCGAAGAGGGAACTCAGCCAAATTGCCGGGCGGAACCCGTGAGAGAGCCCTCAGCAGCGGCGAGCCGGGAACTACCGCGACGAAAATATCGTGACCCCGCTTAGTGAGTTCATTCGACAGATCGAGGACATGGCGTTCACCGCCGCCAATCGAACGGGCCGAAGATATTTGCAAAATTCTCATCTGTAAAATTCCGTCCCAAGACGCTCTTTCTCCGAGGCAGGAAAAGAAAATTGCAATCCCTTAAACATGTCCTTACAATTATCCAATGCAATCCTCAAGATTTGCCGTTCTGGTGTTTCTCCTCTTCTCTCAACTCCTGATAGGTTGTTCAAGCCGAGCGGGAAATACGAGCCCCGCGAACTCAGCCGCATCGAATCCCTCTAACACCCAGAAGGCGGGGCCCAATGACAACATCGAAGAGTTCGGGATGCTGGTCCGACTTCCATTCACACCGGATGAAGTCGCGTGGGAAGAAGACCCCGAACAGAAAACACTAACTGCCGTCATAAGATTCTCGCCTGAAAGTGCGCAAAAAATGGCGGCGGAGATCTCGAAGAACTCAAAACCGTCGCCGGCGACCGTGACGGTCGAAGCCTGGTATCCGAACGAGTTGATCGCGCAAGGCGAAATGAACGGCGAATCTACAGTCAACGGCCAATCCTATCCGGCTGAGCCACTCCTGAATCCGCCTTACACAAGTGGAAAGATCACGCGGATCGAAAATACCGACTATTTCATTCTTCAGATTTCCTCGTAGCGCTTTAGCTTTCGATAAAGCGTCGAAAGATCGATGCCCAGAATGTTCGCTGCTTTCACCTTGTCTTCGCCTACGCTGTTTAATACTTCGATCAGATAACGCCGCTCCATTTCTTCCAGAGTCGGCCTGAAACTTTCGCCGTCGCGTGTTCGAAATGACCGGTCGGCGCGGTCTCGCACTTTCTGCGGCAAACTGTCGAGGTCTATGTCTTCGCCACTCAAAATGAATGCCCGCTCGATCGCATTCTCAAGCTCGCGTACATTTCCGGGCCACCCATAGTTTGCGAGTGCCGCCATCGCGTCGGGACTGATCCGCTTTTCCGATGAGTTTTGATTGCGTGCAGATTTCGCCACAAAATGCTTTGCCAGGAGCGGGATGTCCTCGATCCGGTCCCGCAACGATGGAACGTACATCTCCACCACATTCAATCTATAAAACAGATCTTCGCGAAATCGATTGTTCTTCACCTCTTCTTCGAGGTTCTTATTCGTCGCGGCGAGTATCCGAGCATCAAACTTTACGGCAGTCGTCGAGCCTACGGGAGTTACCTCGTGCTCCTGGAGAGCACGGAGCAGTTTTACCTGGAGAGCTAACGGCATTTCTCCGATCTCGTCCAGAAAAAGTGTTCCGCCCGAAGCCGCACGAAACAGACCTTTCTTGTCGCCGATTGCGCCGGTAAACGCTCCCTTTGCATGGCCGAATAATTCGCTTTCGAGAATCGACTCCGGCAATGCGCCGCAATTTACGGCGAGAAATGGTTGTTCCGCACGCCCGCTGTTGAAATGTATCGATCTCGCGATCAATTCCTTCCCAGTTCCGCTTTCCCCCTGTATCAAAACGCTGGCGTTCGTCCCGGCTACCTTTTGTACAAGAGTAAATATTTCCTGGAGGCTATCGCTCTTGCCAACGATCTCAGAGAACGAATACTGTTTGTTCAGTTCGCGGCGCAAGGAGCGATTTTCGCGAAAGAGGTCGCGCTGCTGGATGGCGTTTTTTACGGATTGCAGCAGGTCATCATTGACGAAGGGTTTTGTAACGTAATCGTAAGCACCCTTGCGGAGAGCGGCGACAGCCGAATCGACGGACGAATAGGCGGTCATTATGACGACCAGAGCATCGTCGTCAATTCGTTTGATCTCGTCCAGCAGTTCAATTCCGTCCATGCCGGACATTTTGATATCGGTAATTGTTACTGAGATATCGTTTTCGCCAAACGCCGCGAGGGCCGATTCGGCGCTGTCTGCCGTTACGACATGATACCCGGCCCCTTCGAGAAGCCGTCTGAGGATCGAGCGCATGAGCTCTTCATCTTCGACAACCAAAATCGTGTGTTGAGCCATATAGCGTAAACAGGTTCAGTCTAGCATAAGGTTTATTCCTGCTTCGGTTTCGTGTTAGCATCGAAACGAACTCTCTCTCGGCAATAAATGCGGTTTTTTTCTCCAATTCTTCTCGCGCTCGCTGTCGGTCTGTCTAACGTCCCCGGTCTCGCACAGCAGACGAACCCGGTCGAGCGGCAGGTCGCAAACCCGATCACCGACACTCCGAATATCAATCCCGTTTCAGCGGAACAAAATATAGCTCCGCCAAAAAAGCCAAAGGCGAGCTTCGAGCCCGAGGGCGGCGACGGCGATGTTGTAGTTTACTCGGAAAACCAGACCGTCGATGGCGAAGAGGGCAAACGAATACTCGTGTATACGGGAAATGTCGATGTACGTTACGGAATCTATCGTTTGCAGGCGAACAAAGTTACGCTGTACGAAGAAGATAATCGATTGGTCGCCGACGGCAGTGTCGTCTTTGATCAGGGTGACGACCAGCGCATTACCGGAGCTCGCGCAGTTTGGAATCTGAAAACAAAATTAGGGACCTTTGAAGATTCGACTGGCTTCACAAATCAAACAAACGACGGAACAGTTATCTATTTTACCGCCGATAAAGTTGAGCGCACGTCGCTCGATGAGATCGTTGTAACGAAAGGGAAGTTCACAGCGTGCGAGGAAGCGGTCCCCAAGTGGTCGTTTACGGCCGATCAGGCGCGGATAAAGATCAACAAAAGAATAAAGCTTAAGAATGCGAAGTTCCGCGTAAAGGACATTCCGATCATTCCGGTCCCGTTTGCGTCGATCCCGATCGAGCAACGCGATCGACAGTCCGGTTTCTTGACCCCGACCTTTGGCTTCTCCGGGAATAAAGGATTTCGTTTATCCGGGGCTTACTTTCAAACAATGGGCCGCTCCGCTGACGTAACTATTCGCGGTGATCTTTACACCCAGCGTGGGATCGGTTACGGACTCGACTTTCGAACGCGAGCGAATTCTCGCTCGTTCCTCAACTTCGGTTTCTATGCCGTCAAGGACCGTATATTTGGATCGAGCGCCAGCCCGACCACACCTGACCAGGGCGGTTCGCTGATCTACGCTGAAGGTGTCCAATATTTTTCGAATGGGTTTACCGCGGCCGCCGATGTTCGTCTGACATCTAATCTCGCGTTTCGGCAGGTGTTTTCAGACGGCGTCCAGCAGATCATTTCGCCGATCGAGGTATCGCAGATATTTGTGAATAAGAGTTGGGACAATTACGAGCTGAACTTACTCGCTCGGTCACAAGTTATCTCGATCCCGAACGTCCGGATAAAGTCGCGCAACCTTCCGAGCGTTCATTTCGAAAAGCGGCCTTCGATGCTTTCATTTTTGCGACCGCTCTATTTTTCATTTCGAACCAGTGTCGAAGGTGTCTCGCGACGTGAGGAAGTGGATGATCGGGCTTTGTATCAGCAGATGACCGGCGGTGATCCGGTTTTAACACCGGCGATCGGCCAGCGTTTCGATGTGTTTCCGGAAGTCACGCTGCCGATCGACACGAAATACTTCAACATTACGGCGACTGCCGGTGGCCGCGTGACGTACTATTCGAATTCATTCAACGATATTCGGCAGGTTGTCGGCCGTGATGTGATCCGGAAGTACGGTGAGTTTCAGCTCGACCTGCGTCCTGTTGCATTGGCGAAAAACTACTACGGAAAGAACGACGCGTTCAAGTTCAGACATGTGATCGAACCGTTCTTAACATATCGCTTCGTCAAGGGTATCAATAATTTTCACAAGATAATCCGCATCGACGAGCTGGATACGATCACCGACACGAATGAGTTCGAGTTCGGACTGACGAACCGTATCTACACAAGACGGTATTCAGAAGCGGTGACGGACGAGGCCCAGAAACTTCTGCGCGAAACTGACGCGACTGATAAAAAACCGCTTTCCGTTCAGCCGTACGAGATCTTTAACCTGACCGTCCGTGGTAAATATTTTTTTGATAGAACATTTGGCGGAGCATTGATTCCCGGTCGGCGAAATCAGATCGAACCTATCACTGCCGTAAGTTTCTATACCTTCGGCGGGATACCACGACGCTTTTCGCCTTTGAATGTCGACGCGACTTATCGCCCGCAACGAACGATCTTTCTCAACACGCGGCTGGACGTAGGGGTTCATGGCGATGGTGTCAGGACCGCTTCGGCGACGATCGGCTACGACACTCCGCTGCTAAAGTTCTTTCAGACGTTTTACTACACGAGGGCGGTTGAGCTCATGCCGTCGCTACGGATCTACGCGAACCGGGATGGAAACGAACCGGGAACGTTGAAGGGTGCTCAGTGGAGCCCATCGATCTTTGTCGGAAACCGCGACCGCGGTCCATACGGCGGTACATCGCTATTTTTCGATTTCGAAAATCGTCGTGCATCACAGCTTTCGCCGCTGATCAGCTCACTTTATACCGCTGGCTACGCTTACGACTGCTGCTCAATCGCTGTTCAGTTCTATACCTTCAACGTCGGCGTACGCAATGAGAACCGCCTGGTGTTTAGCTTTCGCTTAAACGGAATCGGAGCATTTGGAACCGAGCAGTTCGGCCAGGGGTTGAGATAGATCTCAGGAGAAAAGCTCGCGGTCGCGGATCTTCCTTTTGCTCGAAAAATACTCGGACCACCACGGTTTTTCGCCGGTTTTCCGCGGAGGCTTTTTCAACTGAAGCTTTTCGTGCTTCTCCTTGGCCTCGTCGACGGCGACGCGGAAGTGATAGTGATCGAATATTCGCAGGGCCTCGATCATGTAAGACACGGCTACCCTTCGATCGCGAATCAACACCAGATTCTCACCGTTCTTCGTGTCCGCAGCGGAAGAGAAGTTGTACGAACCGAGATAGACTCGGGCCGTGGGCTTATCGAAATCGACGACGAGGAATTTGTGATGCATTCGATTCCCGCTGCCGCCTGTCGGCTCGCTCTTGAACGGTTCGGGTATGTTCTTGGTCAGAGCGGACGGTTTCACCGGTGCGACATTTCCGTCCGGTTTCTGAACGTCGATGCCACCCACCTTTCGATCGGAGATTCCGTACACGAATAGATCCTTGTCCTTGGTTATCTTTTTGATCGCTTCGAGGATCGGCCCGGGTGTTTGATATAGAAACGCCAGCGAGTAGAACAAGCTCGATGTAGTCTTTGAGCCGATGTCATCTGCTATCGTAGAAAGCAGGGCATTCTGCGAATTGAACGGCGAGAATCCGACCTGTGCGTCGATACCGGTCAGCTTTATGAGATTGAATCTCGCGGATCCCGATCCGCCAAATTTCCCCGGCGTATCGTTTTGCCAGTAATCTTCAAAGGCGGTGATGAACGGCTTGATAGCGTTCTTCCCGCGTATGATCAGCGCGTTATTGGACTGCACGTAGAAGCCGCGCCAGGTGAAATTCGTCGATCCGCAAACAGCGGCCTTCACCTTTGGCCCATCGACGACGATCGTCTTGTTATGCTGCAGCTTACCCATGTGCTGACGCTTGACGTTTGCAGCTCCGGCCGAGACCGCGAGGCGTTTCTCGGATTGCGTTTCCCCGGAGTGGGCGGTCTTATGCGGGCCGTCGTCATCGATAATAATTCTTAGCCGACCTCCGAGTTTCTCCAGGCGGGAGACGATTTCGGGTTCGCTGAGATCGTATGCGATGACACGGACCTGACACTTCTTATCCGCGATCGCCTGGTCAAGCACTTCGAGAATCGCGTGACGAGCCTCGAAACCCATCCAGCTCAGGGCGTCCTTCGCTTTCGGATGGGTGGGTGTGAACGTCAGACCGAGATCAGCTTTTGCAGGTAGCAGCGTCGATACCGCGCCGGCCGATACATACCTGTCGACGAATGCCTGCGATGAGACAAAGCCCCGCGTGAACGTGACATTCAGTTTTTTCGGATACGTTTCCCGGCGTAGCTCGATGGCCGCCGTCTGCGGTTCGCCATAACTCAGTTCGTCGAGCGCGTTCATGAAAACAGGTGTGACCTTGTATGTAAATTCGCCGGCCATCTCGGCGTTGCGCGGGAAGTGGACCCAACGGAATTTCTGAATCGGCGATAGCCGTGTCGACAGAGCGTTCGCGTTTACCGCTCCGTCGGTACCAGGGAAGGCTAAACGGTTCTTTAGAGAGAAAAACTTCTCGCCGCCCGGCTCTTTGTACTCGATCGCAAAACCGACGAAGTCCTTTGGCGGCTTGCCGCTTTTCCAGTTCATTCCGACGAGCGTCATTCCGTCGCCGCGATGTAGTTTCAATGTGAAAAGTGCTGCTGAGTTATTTCCGCTTACCTGAAACTCGCTTGCCATACGGCCTCCAGTTAATCTGTTTTTTCAGAATCTATTTTTCTCGTGCAAAAGTGTCAGAATTATTCAGGCCGAAAAAGTCGAACACAGTTTTCCGAGGCTCAACATCATGGATGAGAAGTTTCTCAAGATCGTCATCCACTCGTTCTATACCACCAACGTCGATTTCTGTAATGAGAACCGCCTGGTGTTAGCTTTTCTTTGAACTGCATCGGTGCATTTGGGACCGAGCAATTCGGCCAGCGGTTGAAATAGAAACTTACGACGTAGTTTTCGATCCGCTGAATGTTGTGGGCCACAAGATATCAGTCTGGTCGACCACTTTCCTGACCTTCTTTTTTCGTGACAGGTATCCGTCCCATGCCCCGAGACCGAAAAACTTGAACACGGTTTGACGCAGTTCGGTCTCTTCAGCGAATAGGTCTTCCAGGGAATCGTCCACCTCATCGTCAGGATCACCTTGTGCAGTCGCAACAAAAATATTCTGGATCTCACTCATCGTGAGAAAGCCCAGGCCGCGATATGCTTCGAATTGTTTTTCGTCGTACATTTGATCCCCGGTCGATTGATGCGGGAACTTAAGATTGCTCTCCGCATAGTTCATGATGTCGCGCGGTTCCGTTTCGTAATATGTTGGCCTGGTATATAGGAGCCAGCCCATACGATTTCGCTGTTCACTCGTTATTTTGCCGGTTTTCCCGTCCTTTATTTCCGCAAAATACTTTTCGGGATACCTGATCCGAGCGATCGCAAATCGTGACTTCGTGATCTCTTCACTCTCTTTGTCGATCGACCGCGGTCGGATATTCATCGAGCCCACGAACTGGATGTCCACTCCGAGGTCTACTTTGCATTTTTGGATCGCGTTGGCGATCTCCCCAAACTTAAATCCATCGTCCGCCGCTCCGTCGCTCAGCACGATAAACTTACATCTGCGGAGCACCATCTCGTAAAGGGCAAGGTTTTCGAAGTGCCCGCCATCGGTGACATTGATATACCGCTTGTTCTCGTCGGTTTGTCCGAGGGTTTCGTTTAGCAGGGGAAGTATCGCAACCGACGGGCTCGATTTGCTGTAGAAAGGCCGGTTCCGGTAATCCAGCCGTGCGCCGATCGCGTTCGTATTACCGAGCCACCATCCGAGACGGATATTAAACAGGGACATTAGGAATGTGACAACTGATGACGAGTAGTAGCCCATGTTCGGATTAGCCGCAGCACCTGAGATCGCCATTGCCGTACCCAGTCTTATCGCTTTTCCGGGAATCTGACAGTCAGGGGTTTTGCCGTCGGACTTTAGGGGGCATTTGGTTCCGAGCTGGTTACAGGCGTCTAGGTTTATACAGGAGCCGAGGCTGGCATTGCGGCAATATTCGTTGGTGTTTCGATACCCGAGGGTCCAGCTGCCGCAGTGGAGCGGCGACATTGTAAAGCTCGCGGCCTTTCTGTTCTGCCATGCGAGTGTCTTTCCACTCACCAGATTTACCGTTGCGTTGATTATGTGAAAAGGCTTTTGATCCTTTAGGCGATGAAGCTGGAAATTGTCCCGATCGTCAAAACCAGTGAACGAATTTCTCCGTCGCCGAGTATTAGAAGCACCGAGGTAGGCCCGCACAAGCCGGTCGCGATACGCGCCGTGGAGCGAAAATTTATTGACGTTGACAAAAAAAGCCATTACTACGCCGATCGTAATAAGGACAAAGAGAACGCCCACAAAGTATACGAGACGCGAGTTTGTCAGTATGGTCGCGTGGGGCGGCAGCACTTTGAAATTCGCGTCGGAGAAGAAGCTTCCAACAGCATAGATAAGGACCGACGTTAGATACGCGATCGTTACGAAAATAAATCCCAAAAAGATAACGGCGGCGATCTTCGGCGCGTACTCGAGGAAGCGCGACGTTTTTGTTTTTACAGGTTCATTCCGAACCTGCGATTTCTCCGAAAACCCGCCGAACAGTGAAAGGACACCCGATAGGACACCGATCGCAGAGACGACAGCCGGAACAATACTGCCCGTAAAGCTGGGGTCTCGCCACCTGCCGCTAAAGACGGCTTCTAGTCCGGAAGGTGCGAGCAGCACGAGAGAATTTAGCAAGATCCAACCGACGGCGATGATCAGAACCCAGGCGCCGTATCTGGCTAGCCACTCTCTGTCTTCATCGGTTGCATTTCCACTCGAGAGCCCGACGAATACCGTTGCCGATGCAAGCACGATCACGAAAAATAGGGGAATCGCGAAACAGAGATAGACTTGCAACGCGTATGGTGTGCTTAATAAACTCAAGTCAGCCCCGGGTAATTTGACACAGACGATCCACAATAGAACGGCTCCGAGCATGGCTGAGATAAATGCTGCGAATGCGCCCAGCCCGTCGCGATAATTGCCCATCGCCACCAGGTGCAGTCCACCGAACAAAAATGCCAACATCGCCCCGAGCACAAGATAGACGAGAGTCATATTCGGATCTTCTCGAATGCCGAGATTTAAAATGTCGAACAAGTTGTAGAGCCTTCCTCCAGAGCGGGCATTCCAGGCCCACAGGCTGGCCGCGCAGATCGCCGACAACAGAAGCGGAAGTATTCCGTAAATGAATACGCCGATATCTGTATTATCTCCGGCATCGACCTCATCGCTTATCACGTCGCCATCGGTCGATGTCTTGCGACTTTCATCCTTCAACGGCTTCTTATCCTGCTTACTCGGAAGTTTGCTTGTGACAAAGGCCATCGAAAGTCCCCCCAGGAAAAGAGCCGCAAGCAGAGTCACGTACGCTACCAAATCGGAAACGTCGTGGTTCGCGACTACCAAAAAAAAGAATCTCGGCCACATCAAAACAGCGGCGATCAGCGGGAGAAAGATCGTCAGGTTTAGAAACAGATTCCGGAGATATATGGCGATCAGCGTCCATGTGTCAGCCGACAGCAACCCCGTACGGGGACTCATGTAGTTACTGTACTCGCGAAGGTGTTGAAGCTGTTTTGGCTCGGGGTTTGGGCCGGTTCCGTCAATCGGGCAACCGTTTATCTTCTTCTGGACATTCTCGATCCCAACGCGCCTGGCGTGTCGGGATTCCATATCCGGAAGATCTACCTGAAGCGACTCGCCTTCAATTACATCGGATCCCGCGATCTCTTCCTGTTCGATAGCTGCCTTCGAGGAGACCGGCGCCGCATTCATTATTTTTTCCCGTAATGTCCAAGCCGATAGCCAGGACCCAAGGTAGCCGCCTCCGGAAACCGTAGAAAGATAATCGAATTTTTTGAGAATGTTGTTTCGAGCCAATGCCTGGACGATACCGAGCCCGAACGTTGCGCTCCGGATGCCTCCGCCGGAAAAGCACAGGGCCGTTAACTCCACTTCATGAAATTTGTTAAAAATATTTTCGAGATTTCGATCCGTGATCACGATACCCCTTGTCCTTTCTATTTCCTCGCAAAGAACCTGGGATAAATTTAGTGGCCGTATCTGGGAGAGGACTGTATAGAGGATGTCGGAAAGCTGAGCCGCATCACTCGGGCCTTGAAGCTGTCCCTTCAACTCTTTTACGTTCGACCAATCGTCCGGGCTGACATTGAAATACTCGGTCAATAAATAATCAGAGAAAGGCAGAGGCTTATCGCCATTTTCTTTTGTCCGGTGATGAACCGCCGCGAGGACCTTCGCAAGTTTTCGTTCGTCCTCGCCCGCGCACTTCTTGTTCCAGTAACGAACGACCGCTAGCCATCGCTTCTTCTCGGTTTCTTTGAAAGAGAGAAAAAAGGGCTTTAGCTTCAGATACTCAAAAAAGACTTCGGAATCGACGTTGTTTGTTTCGTTCATGTGGAAATCCCAGACATCACTGGTTAGCAATTATTTTTACTTCCTTAAATAAGTCCGGCGGAGCTCCATACGAATGCTTACTGACGATCGTCTTGAAGACCTCTTTTTTCACCGCCGGATCATACAGGCGACTTTTGTTCTCCCTCAAGAGTTTCGCGATGTCATAAGCGTTGTTGTAGGTATTGAACGAGTCTTCCGATGCCTGAAACGATTTGATCGCTCCGTCATAATCGCCTTCGATCAGGTTCTGAAATCCGTCTCGTTCCTTTTCTTTTGCCGTGGCCAATTTGCCGCGGAAATTGGTGGTTGCCGGAGACTCAGACTTGTCGAGGTTATCGGCCGTTGATTGTGTCGATTGTTCGAGACTGCTTATCTTCTGCTCGACGTCTTTCAGCGAGTTCTGCATCTGTGGCGAAACGGCTGACTGCTGTGCCTGCGACACAGATTCCTTGATCTCGTTGAGGCCCATCTGCATTTTTTCGAATTCGGCCTTTGCGAGGTCGCGTTTGTTGTTCATTTCGATCATGTCCAGCTTTGCTTGCGCGACATCGGCTTTGGCAATGGTGGCTCTGCTTTCGTAGGTCAACGCCTGCCCGATATTCCCTGCGACTGAGAGACCCAGGGCGATGAGTCCGACCCAAAACGACACCTGCAGATAAGGCTTTTTCAGGATCTTGATCTCAGCGATTATCTTTTCGACTTCGTACTCAAGTTTGTCTTCTGGTTTGTACGGCATATTGCTCCATCGAATCCGTCGTCGGCGTGGACAAGGGGTGGGCGTGATCGCAAGATGCTTTCCTTTTAATCTCGCGATGGACCGTTCGGGTTATTGGTTAACACGAAGGCGCGAAAACTCCCTCGGCGTGTTTACTGCGAAATGGAAAATCCTGAAGCGTCAATCCTTCGTCAAGGCCGTAGTTATCGAAATCGAACCCTGAGTGTGCATGCGACATCAACAGATCATCGCTACTGTCTTTGAACAACTTGGGTACCACCGATGATACGGCGCCCATGAGGCTGCCGATCAAAGGATTTGTTACCGCCCCTTTCAGCTTATCTGCGGCACTCTTGACGCCATCGTCCCCAAGGATCTTCTCAAGCTTCGTGCCAAAACGCTTATGATTGTCATCGCTCTCAATAACGAACATTTGCAGGGCAAAGAAACCGCCCGGATCGAGGTTCGGGTAGATCATGATCCCACTCCCTGATAATGACGCCCGGGGAAACGACTTCGTCACCGGGAAGATATTCGAGACGGAAGCGAGCATGAATTTCAAGGCGTCCTTGTCTGCGTCCGGAGGTATCATCGCGCTCAGGTTCTTGTTTGCTCCGCCGATTACCTCTGCATCTTTGTTTTGCTTTATGTTTAAATCGCTTGCGAACGACAAGATGTACAGCTGCCGGGCATCGTCGGCTGTTTTGGGCATTCCAAGCTGTGGCACAGAAACTACGAGTTTGGGCATTACGTCCTCCTGGTGTGAAGCCGATCACGTACGACTGTCCCGGTTCACCGGCTCCGAGTTACCTTTTCCCACGCGACGAAAATATCCGTGAGCATTTGTTATTCTAGCGGGACGCGTCGAGCAGAATTTCGCCAAAGCGACGGCCGATGTCTGCGATTCGTGTCGCCTGGTCGGTGCCGTTGATTATTGCTCTTGCGCCTTCGTAATTCGCCGTCCCGTCCGACTTGAAATAATGGACAAGCTTTCTGCCCGTGAACCAGCCGTCGATCATTCCTTGTATCGCGATTTGGTAAGCAAGATCGCGTTCCTTTGCGCGGTCGGGCTTCGCAAGGAGATCCACTCCGGTAAGTTTTTTAGCTTTGGAATAATTTGAACGTCCGGTCAACTGAACGTAGCCGCGGCCGTGAAAAAGAGCTCCGTCGCCGGGCTGCGTGTTCCCAAGGCTCTTTCCGGCTTTTGTGCCCGGTGCATATCTCTTATTAAAGTACGCATCACCTCCGCGTTCATCGATCGGCTCGAACGTGTGGGCGGTCTCCCATTTAAAGGTGGCCAGGCAATATGCCATCATGCGACGGTCCGTGCCGGTCACCCCAAATCGTGAGTCGGCCTCCAGCTCGCCCAAGAGATATTCGAGGGCATTGACAAGGCCCTGTGTAAGCGGACCAAAGCGGGACCGGTATGACTCGAAGAATTTCTTCCGGTCAAATACGAAGTGGGTCGTGGCTGCTTTTAATGCCGCCGCAGGAGCCAAAGTCGAAGGTGTGGCTGTGGTAGGAGGTATCACGGTTCCCGCCGGCCATTCTTTCAAAATGCAGACGGTCAGCGGACGCTTGTTCATCCATTTCAGCCAGTCGAGAAACTTTTGGAGATTTGCCGTCACAAGGCAGGCAACCGACCAATTCTTTATGACGGTTGAGTTCACTCCCGCGCGGTGGAGGTTCGCAAAGATAACGTCGTTATACTCTTTCCCAATCTCGTCGCAGCGTTCATTCCGATTCGCATCGCGAAAATACGGAAACCCCTTTACCTGCCTGTAGCCTGGCTTGCCCTTGTGTAGGCCGAACTCGTGCGAATCGTAGACGATCGTGTCAGATTTCAAGATCGCGCAGCCGAGGTGGTTATATTGGTCAAAATGCTTTAATCCGTAAGACCCCGCGTTTGTGGTCCCAACCCGGGACATAATGAATTTGGGCTGCTTTACATTTCCATAGCATTCATACGTGAACGCCTTGTCATCAAACGAGTCGAATTGGTCGGCAGCCGAACGTATCCAAACATCCATCGGCCCCTTCGGAAATCCGGTAAATGAGGGCAAGCTCGCCACTCTCGCAAGGACTTCGTTATCGGTAAATGAGCGCATAATTTCTGGTTGATCTGTGATGCCGTCAGGACAGACGCCGATTGCGTTGGCACCCGACTTCGCCCGCCGCGCTTTTGAGCTCGCACACGAACACGAACCGAACGCGAAAAAAAAATCTTTGTGAAACTTCCCTAGATGGTTGGGAGCTTGGGAACTGTGAAACTCGCGAGTGCTGGGAGTCTGCGCAGTTTTCAAGCTGAAAAGGTTAAGGGCCAAGGTTTTGGGAATCCACGTACGATCCCTGAACCACTTAATTCTGAAGTTACTGCTTGATTTGCCGAAAACTTTACTCCTCCCGGCAAAGCGTGTCAATACGTTTTTTAACTTCGTCCACTCTAAAACTATCTTCATCAGGCAGACGGAAACTCATTTCGAGATTTGCGCAATGCAACAGGAAAAAATTATCGGCGGCTCTGACATTCAACGCCGATACAAGTTTTGAACGAATGAATTGTAGTATTCGACAGGTGCGAGATCGTCGGTCAGGACAGGCGTTTCGAGCGGGAAGTCGACGATGTAGCGGTGACCCAAAAGGCGAACGATCTCTTCGTCAGCATTCTCGGGCGAAGCGTCGATCAAGCAGTCTTGTTTGCACGCGACGATGATCAAGTTCTGAGTTTGCTCGTCGGTGTAGTCGCTGTTTACCTTAAACAGATGAACCGATGCGAAAACACTCTGATAAGTCGCAAGCTCGGCTTGTAGGAAGCGGTTCGATTCACCGCGGAGAGCGGCTCCGAGATTAAAAATAACGACTCCCTCATCATCGAGCACACGGTGGACGTGTCGGACGGCTTCGATCGTGGTGAGCTGATAGGGAACGCTGAACAACGAGCCGAATGCATCCATCAAAACCGCGTTGTATATTCCCGATTCTGCGCGGTTCAGGAACACTCTGCCGTCTTCGTGGATTATCTTTAACCGCGGATTTTCCTCGAGTCGGAAATATTCCCGTGCGATCTCGGTCATCTGCGGATCGATCTCGACGACGTCGATCGATGCGGACGGATAGGTCCGAAGATAATTTTGCGGAAATGTGTAGCCGGCTCCGCCGATCATTAGGGTGCGTCGAAACTCCGGACGGAGATATCGCAGCAGATGATAGAAGTGATTGTACTTTGCGGAAAGATCCTCGCCATCAAGATAGATTATCGACTGGACGAAATAAGGGTCCACCATCATCGCGCGGATCGGGCGGCCGGTCTCCGTTTCTGTTCCGCCGAAGATCTGTACGCGGCTGTATTCGGTATCGATGTCGCGGAGACCGTTGACGCCAAGCTGGTAATAGGCGGTGAGTTCGTTTCCAAAGACTCCGAGGACGAATACCGCGATGGCTGAAAATCCCACGCGTGAAGATGCAAAGGGGGCCAGCAACAGAGAGAGTAAGATCAAGCTCCCGGCGATCAGATACAGTGTGCGATTACTGCCGATGAAAGGGATCAGAAAAAAGCCGGCTGCGAATGTTCCGACGATACTTCCGATCGTCGAGAGAGCGTAAAGCCGGCCGACAGTCTTTCCGGAATCGCTCACCGATCGCATTTTCAAACGGATCGCATAAGGCGTGACGAAACCAAGAGCAACACTCGCCGGAGCGAATAGCAAAAGCGATGCAAGAACGGACTTGATCTCCAAGCCGGTTGGTGCGGATGCGACCGCCGTTAGTATCACGTCTTTGACGAGGATCGTTATTGACACCGCGCTGCCAGCGAGAAGAATTGCGAGAGCGAGGATCTTTACATCGGGCCGTTTATCCGCCATCCGTCCACCGAGCCAGTAGCCCAGACTCAAGCTTCCGAGTATCACGCCGATAAGACTGGTCCACACATACGTCGACGTTCCGATGAAGGGCGATACGATCCGCGAACCGGTGATCTCGTAGATCATTACAAGGGCTCCGCAGAGGAAAACCGTGACCTCAAGGATGTAACGTGTTGGGAAGGACGCCATAACGACGATTGTCGGTTTTTTGATTTGCCCACGCAAACTGGCATCCGGGCGCCGACGATAACGACTCCGAATTCGTAGAGACGAAACGAGATTTCCGTTTCGAATGGTTGTCGTCCATTGAAACACGGACTTGAATTGGTTACTTTTATGACAATGTCCGCTTCTTCAATGCGCGCCGGCGCCGTTTTTCTTCCGATCTTATTGTGTTTCGTTTTTTTTGCCGCTTGTGAGAATGATGCGGAAAGCGATTCGGCTCGTCTTCGGGCTGATTCCACTGCGTTCGAAAATTTGCGGCGGATAAAGACATCGATGGATGCGTCCGGCACGCTCCCGAATGCGGAGTTCGAGATCCTGCGGACGATCAATGCCAGGTACCCACAGGCGAACGAAACGAAACAGACGTACCGTCAAGCTCTCATGCTCCGCGGCAACTGGACGGAAATCGAGCGTGACCTTTCCGCCATTCCGTTTGAGCAGCTTACCGTGGACGAGAAACTCCTGCTTGCTCAGTCATATGGAAAGCTCGGAAACTATCGTGAGATGGCGGCTGTGCTTGAGCCCTTGGCGGAAGCGGAGCCGGGAAGTGTCGCAAGGCGCGGCATGCTTGCATTTGCATATTTCCATCTGGACCAGCCGGAAAAAGCTGCCGAACATCTCGATAGTGTATGGGTGGGGATCGTATCGGAGAAAAAGGTTGACGAGATAACACTGCGCGGTCTGATATATCTGCGGCAGAAAAACATTCCACGTGCTATCGAGATCCTGAAACAGGCCGTCGAGCTCAACCCCAAGAGTTCTGCGGCGCACAACGCTCTTAGCCGGGCATATTCACAGGCGGGCAACGAAGAACTTTCAAAAATGCATCGTGAGAAAGCCCAGGAACAATACGAAATATCCGCCGCCTCGACCTTTGCTGCAAGCCGCCGCGTGGGTCAGATATATCAGCTTGAAGCAGCCTGGAAAAGCAAGAATTATCCTGAGGTCATAGCTCTGGCGAATGAAATGCTGCAGGCCGCGGACGGTACTCAGAAATCTGTCTTATACCAATATATTTTCGAATCCCAAAAGGCGCTTGGTAATGAGGCCGAAGCAAACAAAGCTTTGGAAGCCGCCCGTAGCCTTCAGCAACAAAAATGAGATTGTCCCGAAATTTATTACTGACCTCGATGCTTTCGTTCCTGCTCGGGTGCACGCCGGATCAAACCCGGCCGCCGTCTGCGGATGACGATCAAAAATTGAACTTCGTCGATGCGACGAAAGAGGCGGGCATCAACTTTGTTCACATTCCCACCCGTACTGAAACGAAGTGGCTGCCCGAGATCATGGGCGGCGGTGTCGCTGTCACCGATCTCAACCGCGATGGTGCCCCCGACATCATACTGGTGAACAGCGGAGCTCTGGGCTCCGACTCTCGCTCGCAAGGAGCGGAGAATAAGCTTTATATCAACAACGGTGACGGTACCTTTGCCGACAAAACCGAAGAGTGGAAACTGTCGTCACATGGCTACGGACAGGGTGTAGCGGTCGGGGACGTTGATAACGACGGCTGGACCGATGTCTTTTTGACGACGTTCGAAGGCGACAATCGGCTCCTCAGAAACACGGGCACGGGTTTTGTGGATATTACCGGCTCGGCCGGGCTCGTGTCAGACGGGAAGTGGGCGACGAGTGCGGGCTTCTTCGACTACGACTCCGACGGTGACCTTGATCTGTATGTCGCTCGATACGTCGATTTCACAACCCAAAATACGCACAAGGTCTACCGTAATCGCATGCTTATCTATTCGACGCCGCTTTATTACAACGCTGTTCCCGACCAGCTCTGGCGTAACGATGGTAAAGGCAAATTTACATCGGTCGGGACGGCCTCCGGTATTTCGTCCGTCGCTGGTAACGGGCTCGCTCTCGCGATCGGAGATATCGATACCGACGGCGATCAGGACGTTTACGTTGCAAACGATTCTGACGCGAACATGCTCTGGATAAACGACGGCGGCAAGTTTCGCGATGTGGCTCCGGTCGCCGGCGTCGCATATAGCGAGATGGGTCGGGAGGAAGGCTCGATGGGTGCGGATTTTTCCGACACCGACGCGAACGGCCGACTCGATATCGCAGTGGCAAACTTTCAGGAAGAACCGGTTTCACTGTATCGCCAAACCGATCCGCTGTTGTTTCGCGAACTTTCGGACGCCGTCGGGATAGGGGAGACCTCACGACAGCGTTTGAGCTTCGGCATGGATTTTTTCGACGCAGATAATGACGGCTTCGAAGATCTCCTGGTTGCGAACGGTCATATCGAGGACAACATAGAACAGAATACCGGGCTTGGAATCTTCGCGCAGCAAAACACATTATTCCGGAATTTGGGAAATGGAAAGTTCGCGGACGTCAGCGACGCGGCGGGTTCTGCGTTAAAGGATATTCAGGTGAGCCGCGGCCTTGCGACGGGTGATTTTAACGGAGACGGGGCACTCGACTTCATTGTTACGAACAATGGAGGGACGGCGGAGTTCGCATTGAATCGTACCGGTCCACAAGGCAAATTCGTAATGCTTTGGCTCGAGGGAAAAACAGCAAATCGAAACGCGATCGGTGCCCGCGTCACGGCTCGGATCGGCGATAAGCTCTTGCAGCGCGAAGTCATGGGCGCCCAGAGTTATCTCTCCGTCAGCGACTTCCGACTCCATTTCGGACTTGGTGATGCGGAGAAGATCGACGAGCTGACGATCCACTGGCCCGGCGGCGAGCCGCAGATTATCAGAGACCTCGCCGCAGGGAAGTTCTATTACGTTAGGCAGGGTGATGATCCAGTAAACTTTGTTCCAGGCTCTTCGACGATCGCACCGTGAGCAGCAAAGGAATGACCCGACTCGCAAATTCCTGCACACCTGAACCAATCAAGAAAGGCGGCCAAGGCCGCCTTCTAGATCAAATATTCTTTTCGACTGCTAACTCACGTGCGCGGCCGTTTTTTTTTCACCGGTGTCGTGGACGAAAGTAAGCCAATCGGCACCAAACGGTGCGGGGCGTTTGGCGAGGATGACGTTGAAAAATTCTTCCTGCAGTTTGGTCGTAACCGGTCCGCGTTTGCCTGCCCCGACCGTGATGCGGTCGATCGAGCGGATCGGCGTGATCTCAGCAGCGGTTCCGGTAAAGAAAACTTCGTCGGCGAGATACAGTGCGGCACGCTGGACCTGAGCTTCGACGATCTCCATGCCGAGTTCGCGGGCGATCTGCAAAACAGAGTCACGTGTAATGCCGGGTAGGATCGACGCTCCGAGCGGCGGTGTGATCAGCTTACCGTTGTTTACGAGAAATATGTTTTCGCCCGAGCCTTCGGAAACCATTCCGCGATCGTCCAGCGCGATTCCTTCGGAAAATCCGCCGAGTATCGCTTCCATTTTTATGAGCTGCGAATTCATGTAATTCGCGCCGGCTTTTGCCATCGAGGGCATCGCGTTCGAGGTTATTCGCGTCCAGCTTGAGACGCATACATCAATACCTGTTTCAAGAGCTTCTTCGCCGAGATACTTGCCCCACTGCCATGTCGCGATGTATGTGTCGATCGGACTGCCGAACGGATTGACTCCGAACGAGGGTTTGTCCTCGTCAAGGCCGCGGATAATGACAGGTCGGATGTAGCATTCGTCGAGGCCGCTCTGGCGGATGAGCTCAACGGTGGCATCGACGATCTGGTCGCGGTCGAACGATGGATCCATTCGATAGATCTTTGCGGAGTTCATCAACCGTTGGATGTGCTCGCGAAGACGGAATACGGCAGAACCTTTAACCGTGTTATAACAGCGGATACCTTCAAACACACTTGATCCGTAATTCACAACGTGCGACATCACGTGGATCCGTGCATCATCCCAATCTATAAACTCACCGTTCCGCCAAACCTTTGGCGAAATTTTCATCGTTGCTACGTCTTTTCCTGCCATTATTTTTGTTTTAAAACTCCTAAATAAACTTTTTAAATTAAGAACGACTTGATCAAGAACTCTAAAGGCGGGTCGGCAATTTCTGCTAAAGGGCTGTCATTATGCTGATTCTGAGGGCTCCTGCGAATTATACCAAAATACGGAACATAATAATAATTCCGTTTCGGCCTTTGGAGGCGGGTTCAACGTGAAAAGGCGGACATCGCTGTCCGCCTCTCGATCCGACATACAACTGAATTTACAGTATTCTAAGCCTCGGGGCGGTATCATCCAGCCTCGAGGAAAACGCAGCGCCGTCTTGAGTCCTGACGGTAACAATGATCGGCTGATCGCCCGCCATGTCCAAGGTCGCGGGGAGTTGGAAATCAACCGTATAGACACCCGGCTCAACCAGTACGCCGCCGGTTAAGATCTGGGTTCCGGAGATAGTCACGCCTCCGATACGAATCTCGATCACACCGGCACCCGTAGCGATGTTGGCGACGCCGGTCAGCCGCAGCCTGAGGACTGTCGGAACGCGCCCTCCGCCACGTACTCTTATCGTTGTCACGGTAAAGGGCTCGCCTGTATGAACGCGGTTCGTGACATTACGAACCTGGGCTCTGCCAAACGGACCCGGCACCGGAAGATCGGTGAAAATGTCCGGCCGCGAGGGGACTATCGTGATGTTGCCCTTAAACACCGTGCCGTTGTTATTAATAACCACGGGATAGACGGTGCCTGTCGAGGAACTGGAGAGCAACGGTGGCACCACGAAGACGATCGTTCGGCGGCCGACCGACTTTAACCCACAGGCGACACCGTTAATTGTCATAGTCACGCCGCTCAACGAGATCGGAAGCGTAAAGCTTCGCTGAAGCGAGCCAATCGCAGTCCGTGCGGCTACGGGCGGATTCGTATTTGAATCGTAATTTAGTATTGCCAAACTACCGGGAGAGAGACCCTGAACAGCCGGCGGTGTAACTGGCGTTGGTGTCGGAACCGGTGTCGGCGTAGGCGTCGGCGAACCTGTTGGCGTCGGTGTGGGGCTCGGCGTCGGTGTGGGGCTCGGCGTCGGTGTTGGGCTCGGCGTTGGTGTTGGGCTCGGCGTCGGTGTCGGCGTCGGTGTCGGTGTCGGCACAGGAGAAGCAGTCACGGCTTGACGGCTGGCGCCTGTCGCAAAATTGAATGTAGAGATCGCCGGAGTTATCGCCGCCGGAAGGTAAAGATAGTAAACCTCGCTTTGTAAGTCCGGATTCCCGGTACCCAATTCCGCAAGAGCGAGATTGAAAGCGAATCGGTCCGATGAATTACTCGGAAGAGGCTGCGTGAACGCCAGAAGGGCGCCGGAGGTCGGGAATTTCGTCAAACGCGTGTAAGCCGGCGAGGGCGCAGGGCTCGCGGTGGTAAGCGGTTGCGCCGTCCGGTAAATTTGTGCCGGACGTGTCGCATCGGGATTCAAACCTTCCTCTGCCGTCGTGGCTACGGTCCCGTCCGGTTTTATATTCAGCCTGGTTTCGAGAAGTAGGGTTGACGGAGTCCCAGTGACGCTGTAGTCCGTGAATCCGGGAAATCTGGGGATGTCTCCACCCGCCGCCGCGGAATCGGCATCGCTCCGCGGCAGGAACCGTTTAAAGGCGGTCGCTGCCGGGGCCGTCGCGTCGAACAAGTAGGACGCGAACGAAGTGTAGTTGGTCCCCGCTGGCGAGTTTTCGCCAGCAAGATCTGCGAACGAGTCAAAGGCGACGAATCGACCGTCACGGCTCATTCTACGACCGATATCCAGAAGGTTGACCGGGTCGCCCGGATTAGTCGGCGTAGTCGTCGTTATCTGACGGCATGCCGTCGGCTCGCCTGTCGCGGCAAGCGTGACATAGAAAATCTCTTCGTTCCGGCTGGTCGATGGATTACTTCCGCAGTCGATCGCAGTCGGTGGACTCGGCACCGGACTCGGCGAAGGAGCAGGAACCGGCTGCGTCGCAGGAACCGGATCGTCACCCGTACTTGCAAAGACGATACGAGTGCCGTCGCCGGAAATAGTTGAATTCTTGTTATAGATCGGGCTATTTATCGGTCCTCTGGGAGTCAAAGTTACCTGGCTTATCGCTCCAACGCCGCCGCCCGCCATTCCATCGGTCACCGTGCGTCGGAATACGAAGATCTCGTCGTTATCACTGGTCGGAAAGGAATTGGCACCCGCGATCAGATCACGCGTCGAAGTAAACGAGATGGCTTCACCTTGGTCGCTTATGCTTACATCGTGGTTGTCGTCCGCCACGAAAGCTGACGTCGTCGAAGTTGCGGCGAGCGGCGGTCGGCTCGCTGGCGTGTCGGTCACCCTCGTGAACGTTCCCCCGGCAAGGTCCGTGAGGGGCAGTTCTTCTCCCGATCTCAAATCCGCCGGCGCGTAGTCCGGAATTCGATAAAGCCAGATCTCGGTATTCGCATCGGTGACAAGCGGATTATTATTCGGTGTCGCGGTGGGTGATGGCGTCGGAGTCGGTGTGGGCGTCGGCGTGACTGTCGGAGTCGGGACCGGGGTCGGAGACGGCACAGGCGAGGTGCACGCGTTTCCATCGAAGTTACCCGGGTCAATCGAGTTCGAGCCGCAAGCAACTGCCGAGTATGCATTCGACGCAAAAGCGATCCACTTCCCGTCGTTGCTTATCATCGGCCGCTTGTTTGTAATATCGACTCTGATGTTGCTCGGAGTCGGCGGTCCGAAATGATTATTTGTTACGCTCTTTGTATTCGTGATCTGAAAGATGCGGCGCTGGGCGTAATCCCAAAGGAAAATCTCGACATTATTGTCCGCGTTCCGTGGATTCTCCGTCGCGATATTGCCTCTCGATTCGAATACGACAAACCGGCCATCACCACTCATACTCCCGGCAAACGATTCTGCGGGAGAATTGGTAAACTGACCGATAACCGAATCGACCTGTCCCCAAACGGTCAGGCCGATCGCAAACAAAGATATAATTGCTACAAGAAATGCTAAGCGAAGCTTCACAAACTCCTCCGAGAAATCAAAAAGAAATTGGCTTAGGCCAATGAAATCAGTAAAATCCGAACCTATGCCAAAACCGGTATTTTAAATATAAACCAGCCGTTCTGCAAGCAAGTGCGAGGAGAAAGACTGGTTTGAGTCAGGAAAGACAACACCTTTGATGCAGTGGAAATCCGAAAGGGTTGTAGTTTTACACTGCGATTCGCGCAATGCGTCAGCAAGCGAGCTCCGTGAAAAAAAAATAGTGACGAAGAATTCTTTTAAGATAATGATCGTGGCAGGCGAGGCGTCGGGCGATCTTCATGCCGCAAAGCTGGTCAAGGCGCTGCAAGAAGTTCCTGATGTCAACTTCACTTTCTTTGGGTCGGCGGGAAAAATGATGCGCGAGGCGGGCGTCGAACCTGTCGTAATGGCCGACAACCTTTCGATCGTAGGACTGCCCGAGATCGGCCGAGCACTACCGATGTTTTTCAGGATCTTCTCGAAGCTGAAAAACGCCGCGCGGGAGCGCAAACCTGACATCGTAATCCTCGTAGACTTTCCGGATTTCAATCTCAAGCTTGCAAAAACACTCAGCAAGAGCGGCACCAGGATCGTGTATTACATCTCACCCCAGCTTTGGGCGTGGAGGCAGTACCGCATTCGTGTGGTAAGGAAATACGTCGATCTGATGATCTCGATCCTGCCGTTCGAGAAAAGCTGGTACGCCGAACGCGGCGTTGACCATGTCGAATACGTAGGAAGCCCGCTTGCCCGCGAGGTCCACGCAACGCTCGAAAAAAAAGAATTTTGCGAACTGCACGCATTAAATTCGGAAATACCGATCGTTGCTTTGTTGCCGGGTAGTCGTCACAAAGAGATCGTCCGGATCCTTCCCGTCATGTTGGAGACGGCGGCCGAAATGTCGAAATCGGATCCGACGACGCAATTTGTCATCGCGGCAGCATCGGAAAAAAACCAGAGCGATGTTAACAAGGTGTTGGAAAATGCCCGATCGAGTGGATTGCGGCTACCGAACACATTGATCACTGTTGAGGACGAAACCTTCAACGCACTCAGGGCCTCGGATGTGGCGGCGGTAGCGAGCGGGACCGCAACTCTCGAAACAGGGATCATCGGTACGCCAATGGCGATCGTGTACAAAACCTCGGGGCTAAACTACAAGCTGCTCCGGCCGTTGATCGACGTCGAACACTTTGGCCTGATCAATCTAATTGCCGGTGAACGTATTGCCAACGAGCTTATACAGGATGAATTCACGGGAACGACACTTGCGAAGGAGCTTTCACGTTTGCTCGAGCCGGCGGAGAATGCCGCAGTTCGCGATCGACTCAGCGCCGCGGCGGACAAGTTGGGCCACGGCGGGGCATCTCAGCGAGCCGCTGAACTCATAATGCGACTCCTCCAACCTTGATTCTGTATCAAATACTTACAACCTGCCGAACTCTTCGAGGGACATATGTGATCCAAATGTGTTACTTATTCCGCCAAACTGACCGACCGCGATCGGAATAGACTCGACCATCCGGTTGGCACACCCGTTGCAGATACTCGATGTCGGAAGCACGGCATAAACGAGCGGGGGTGGGTCATGGCATATGCGGGCGAGTTAGTATCCGGAGAGGCGCTGGTATTAAAAGGGCGGCGAAGAAGTGTTAGGAGTGTCACTAAGTCCCGCAGTGTTCGGCCGGCACATTCATTTCGGAAGATCCTCAGGTTCGCATTCGTTTTTTTCTTCCTGTTCGCCATTGTCAGCGGTGTCGCCGCTGCTTACTTCTACGACTACTATTCATCGATCGTCGAAGCCCGAGTTCGGTCCGGGTTTTGGCATTCGCGCGGTGGTGTTTATGCCGCGCCTTACAAGCTCCGCGTGGGTGGCACTGCCTCGGCGGAATCGGTTGTCGAATTTCTGAAACGGTCGGGTTACGTTGAAGGCCAGGGTGCGGATGGGATCTGGAACGGCAGTTTTTCAGTTTCCGGCAACACCCTGGATGTCGCCGAATCGTCCCGCGTCGGAACCGAAAGCGGTTCTGTGACAATTAAATTTGCGAACGACCGTGTCGCGGGGATCATCGTTGACGGCACCGAGCGAAAAGAATATTTAATCGAACCCGAGCTTCTGATCGGCAGGACCGAAAGCAAGCGAACCGGAAACGAGGTTCTCGCTTTCGATGCGATACCTGAGAATCTCAAGAATGCGATCATCGTCGCCGAAGACCAGCGGTTCTTCTCTCATTTCGGAGTAGATCCTCGCGGTATCTTCCGGGCGGCGATCAAGAATATCAAGGGAAACGAGGTCAAGCAGGGCGGATCGACTATAACGCAGCAACTCGTAAAAAATACTTTTCTGTCACCTGAGCGTTCATTCCGTCGGAAATTCGCCGAAGCATTTCTCGCGTTAGCACTCGAGAATCACATGTCGAAGGAGGAAATTTTCGCGCTCTATTGCAATGAGATCTATCTCGGCCAGTATGGGTCCACAGGTGTCCATGGAATTGAGCAGGCTGCAGAAGTCTACTTCGGTAAGAATCTCGATGCCTTGTCGCTCGAGGAATCCGCAGCGATCGCGGCGATGATCAAGAACCCGAATCGATTTTCGCCGGACAAAGATGACGTTGCGGCGAAGACGCGGCGGGACTCGATCATCTCAAAAATGGCCGACGTTGGAGCGGCGACGAGATCAGAAGCGGAGATCGCACGGGACCGGCCATTGATTCTTGCAAAGCCTAGCACTAAATTTCATTCGATCGCACCGCATTTCTTGGACGCCGCAACGCGCGATCTGAAAGGGAAATTCAGCGGCGATTACCTCAACACAAACTTTAATACCAGGGTCTACACAACTATCGATACTCACTTGCAGGAGCTTGCCGAAAAGGCGGTTGCCGAGCGGCTCGAATCTTTAGATAAAATTTACGGCAAGAAAGGCCTCAAGCTTCAGGCGTCACTCGTTGCGATCGATCCGCGAAATGGTCATGTGATGGCGATGGTCGGAGGGCGTGATTATCTCGAGTCGCAGTTCAATCGAGCAACCGACGCTATGCGTCAGCCGGGTTCGAGTTTCAAGCCGTTCGTGTTCGCTACCGCGCTAGAGCGCGGTTACACGCCCGTTACGGTCTTTGACGACCGGCCCAGCGAATTTCTCCATGCAGGGGTCAAACCTTATAAGCCGGAAAATTACGGCCGCTCGTATGCGATGAAGAACGTCACACTGAAGACCGCATTGGCGAAATCGTCGAATGTCGTGGCAGTCAAAACAGCGTTCGAAGCGGGACTTCATAATGTCGCGAGGAAAGCATCCGAGTTTGGATTTCAGAACGTCCAGGCCTATCCATCGATGGCATTGGGAACAATGGAGGTAACACCCCTCCAGCTCGCTGCCGCGTACGCTTCGTTCGCAAACGGTGGAAAGCGCGTCGAGCCGGTCTTCATCGAGCGGATCGTCACCGGGGAAGAAAAGACGCTCTATACGGCACCGGAAACGGATGACAACATAATCAGCGAACAGACGGCGTACATGATCACGGATATGTTAGAGGCCGCCGTTGAGCGCGGAACCGCGCGGAAGGCAAACGGTGCTCTCGGCCGCAACGTCGTGTTTGCCGGTAAGACAGGGAGTTCGAATGACGGTTGGTTCGTCGGCTACACTCCGAATCTGGTTACCGTCGTTTGGGTCGGAGCGGATACTAGTCAGGATCTTCATGCGACTGGCGGAGAGATCGCGTTGCCGCTGTGGGTAGATTTTATGCGCTCTGCGATTCAGTCGCGCCCTGAATTGGGCGGATCGGCTTTCCCGATGCCGAGAGGCTTGGTTTCCGTCGTGGTCGATCCAGAAACGGGAATGCTGGCCGATCAGTTTTGCCCGCAGAGCGAACGAGTGGTGATGAAGACATCCTCTGTTTCGAATATAAAATGTCTTCTGCACCAACCCCGCCTCGACACCCTGCTTGCGGTGGAGACAGGTGAATATGATCAGTCGCCGACCAGCATCACCATTCCGGCAGTTGATATCGGTGACGGAGAAGATCGTCCGGTCACGCGAGCATATATCGACGAGGTCGAAGAGCCAGCGACCCGTTTGCCCGACAAAAAAACAGAACGCCCGGATCTTGTAGACGAGCCGGACTTCCGTTCGAGTGATACTTATTACATCGAATACCCACGGACCGAAAAGAAACGTCGTCGCTCCGTCCAGATCAACCCCGACGAAATCGACTAGAGCCTGAGAGCGCCGTTTTCGACGAATCGATTTACCGTCGATCAAGATGCCCGGTATTACAGTTTCGAGAAGATGTGACGGGGCTAAGACTCAATCCTACCGAATACGGCAGTTTCTGGCGGATCGGGTGAAGAGACTCGTTCGTCAGAAAGGCGAACGAGTTTCTCGATTAGATCATTGAAGGGATGTGATAAAACTCGCCGACTCGCGGGCGCGAGCGATATCCTCCGCGAACTCGAGTGCCATTTCAGCACGTGCGAGAGCGCTCTTTGCATGTTCCCGGGCTGCGTCTCGCATCGATGAGTTTTCGATCGAGGCGAGAGATTTGAATGCCTTTTGGAGCCGAACAACCACCTCGATCGAGCCAGCGCCATCTCGGGCGATCGCGAGAAAGGCATCATCGAACATATCCGCCAAACTCAATTCAGGAACCGAAACGCGATCAAATTCGACGGGGCGCTTGCCGGGGCTTACCTCGGTCCAGGACGTGAACAGGCGGACGAGGGTCCCGATGACGTCGATAGCCGTTCCCGGATCGTTTATCCCGGGCGACAGGGCGCGGCCAGCTATCTCGGAAAGGACGATGAGGCCAAACCTCGGATCCTCATCGAACGATCTATCGTCTCCCACGGTGAAAGCCTTGATTATCTGCTCCGTATCAAGATCCGCTGGCCCGCCTGAATCAGTGATTACAAAGGCGAGAGGTTGTCCGGGGGCCGAGAACGCACCGGGCAAAGCCGCTACCTCGACGAGTGCTCCTTGTTTTTCGGCGAATTTTTGCAAGACGGAGCAATCCACCCGACGCACATATCCGACCGAATTTCCAAAGACTGGCTTCGCGCCCGCTGGCCGTGCCGTAACCGGCACGCCGCCCAATGTCGCGGATGACTTTCGATGAATCAGGGCTGCGGCGGTGGCCGCTTCAACTTTATCGATCGTTGATCCCAAACGGCCGAGCCGGGCAACACTATCGACCCAGCCCACAAAAGTAACGATTACGATCGCGAAAACCAGAAGTGTCAGAACGAATAGCGTAAAGCGTCCGGCCTCGTTGTAATAGCTGTTCTCGACAACTATTAGCGAAATAATGCTGAAGATAAAAGCACCGATAAACGCTGAGAGCGCGTTCTGCGAAACGTCGTCGGCAATTATCAGCATCAAGGATCTGGGCGTAGCGTTGCTGCTTGCCGACGCGTAGGCAGAGACCATTGACGAGACCGCGAACGTTGCGATGACAAGCATACTGCCCGACATGACGGTGAGCAGGGTGTTGATCGATCCGGGAGCGATCTCAGGAACGACCTCACCCAGATTTGTGTAATCCGCGCCCTTAGCCAAAAATGCCCCGCCGATCGCGAGTACACACATTATCAAGGGCCGGATCCATAGGCGTTCACTGAGGCGGTTCAACAAAAACCGTAATCTGTTCTTCATGGTATTATCCGTTCCACGTTGGACTTATTCATCAGGGCTATGATCGATCCTTCTCTTCAATTCCCGGACATCCGATTTCAGGCGCTCGAGACTTTTGAGATGGGCGTTCTGCTTCTTGTACTCAGCAAGCGGCTGGATCGGTGTCCCCCACCAAACACCCGGACGCACGATCTTTCCGGGAAGTACACCGGCTTGAGAGCCGATGATCGCTCCGCTTTTGACGCGGGCATGATCCCCAAATCCAACCTGCCCGCCGATAATGCAGTCATCTTCGATCACCGTACTGCCGGAGATCCCGGTCTGCGCGGCGATGACACACCGCTTTCCGATCTGCACGTTGTGACCGACCTGGACGAGATTGTCGATCTTCGTGCCAGCGCCGATCCGCGTTTCCCCGAGCGCTCCGCGATCGACGCACGTATTTGCCCCTATCTCGACATTGTCGTCAATTATGACCGTTCCGATCTGGGGAAATTTAATATACTCGCCTCCAGCCTGATGAGGTGTGTCGGCCGCTTCGACTGACGGGGTCGCGCGAACGTCGCGAACGTATCCAAACCCGTCCGCACCTATTACGACTCCCACATGAAGCACGACATTGTCGCCTATCGAACAGCCGTCTTCGATAAACACACCCGGATGCAGCACACAGTCGTTTCCGATCTGCACGTTGTCGCCTATCTTTACTCCGGCCCGAAGCTGCGTTCCTTCGCCGATCGTCGTGCCGTCCCCGATGCATGTGAAGGGACCGACAAAAACGTTCTCACCGATACGTGCGGTTTTTGAGATCACCGCGGTCGCGTGCGATTCAGGCGGGCGACGTTTTTGTGGATGGAGAAGGGCTGCAACTTTCGCAAATGCAAGTTTGGGATTCGACACCGCGATCACGGTGGCGTGATCCGAGTTCGGGACTTTGAGATCGATTGGTACGAGCAAACATGAGGCAGCCGTTTCGTGATCTCCGATATCTTTCTCGATAAATGCCACTTGTCCTGACATCGCGCTCGCAAGGCCGGCGACTGAAGCGATCTCGATATCCCCGTCGCCACGAAGTTCGCCGCGGACAAATTCAGCTATCTCACGAGCTTTCATTCGTTACAATTTATCTCGTTTTAGACAGAAAGGCGACTTGTGTATGAAATGGAAAATCGCTATCAGCCTTGCGCTTTTCGTTCGGCGGAGTCGATGGCTGATTGAAGGAAGATCTCCATCCCTTCGATCCTGAATCCAAGTTCTTTCGCAAGACGTTTCAGAACAGGGGCCGATTCGCTATCGAGAAAGTCAAGATCGGCGAGGTCGATCACGACGTCGCGAAAATTATCGCCACGCATTCCAACGGCGATCTTTTCGAGTAGCAGGGCATCGGCTAGCAACATGTCACCCTCGACACTCAAAGTCACCGAGCCGTCCGCGTCGTTTACCGTTTGGATAATGTTTGTCGGCATAGAACTGACTACGAAGGGGTAGTTCCCGCGGTTCACATGACGGCGGGATTTTACAAAAATTTAACTTTTAACCAGTCACGTGTACATTCGCACGAGATTTCCGCGTCGTGAGAAAGACGCCGGCGAAAACAAGTAGCGCAGCGATTATAAACCGGAAATCGATGATCTCGCCGAGGAAAATTACGGCCAGAGCGAACCCGATCAGCGGTTGAAGATAAATGAACACGGCGAGGGTCGACGGATCCACACGCGCGAGTGCCCATGCGTTCAGCAAATACGGCAGTGCGGTAGCACCGACCGCGATGTAGAGAACCAGAAGCCAGACGCTACTGCTTATCTCTCCTATGGCGATCGTGGAAACGGAAACCAGACCTAGCGGAACACAGATCACACTGGCGAAAATAAAGACCCACATCATCGAGCGGAATGCTCCGTTCCGCGTCACCACGTCCTTTGAGGTAGCGACATAAATTCCGAAAGAAAGGGAATTGAGGATGATCATGATATCGCCGGTCGTCGTCTGCGACGAGAATGATGCATTTCGAGGATCGATCAGAAATACTATTCCGGCGGCAGCGAGAAAGATTCCCAGTACTTTGATCAAACGCAGCCGTTCGCTGCCGATGATCGCGCTGACGACCATCGTAAAGACCGGAATTGTAACCGCAAGTAGAGACGTATTCGCTGCTTTTGTCAGCGAAAGACCGCCAATGAACAGTAGTTGATTAAAGACGACGCCGAACAGACTCAGCACCGCGAGCTGCACGTAGTCTCTGCGATTCTGGAGCCAGAGCCGTTTTCGGTACGACTGAAAGGCGAGGAGTACGATCGCAGTTATTCCGACGCGGAACCCGACGAGCGCGACCGCCGGCAATGCCCCGAGCACGACCTTTCCAATAACGGGCAATGTTCCAAATAACGCCTGAACCGCGAGGAGTGCGGCGAACGGCTGGATGTTGCTGCTGGAATCCGCCGTGGGTGTCATCACATCAGCATCATGGCCGGTGTTTCGAGCATCTGTTTGAAGGTTTGAAGGAATTTCGCGCCTGTTGCGCCGTCGACTACGCGATGGTCGCACGACATGGTGACGCTCATAATGTTTCGTACGGTGATCTGTCCATCGCGGACAACTGCTGTTGGGTTCGCACCGCCGACCGCAATTATCGCAGCCTCAGGCGGATTGATGATCGCGGTAAATTCCTTGATCCCCATCATCCCGAGATTACTGATCGAGAACGTCGCTCCTGTATATTCCTCAGGCTGAAGTTTCTTCGCTTTTGCCTTGGCGGCGAGGTGCTTGATCTCGGCGGAGATCTCCGCGAAGCCTTTTAGGTTAGCACCGCGAACGACCGGTGTGATCAGGCCCTCGTCGATCGCGACCGCGACGCCGATATCGGCCTGCTCGTAAAAGCGAACGGTCTTGTCTTGATACGAAGCGTTGACCCAAGGGTGTTTGATCAGCGACATCGCCGCTGCCTTTACAATGATGTCGTTGACACTGATCTTGTCGTCATCGTCGAGTGTCGCGTTGATCTGCTTTCGGGTGGCGAGCGCACTGTCCATCTCGATCTCGACCGTTAAATAAAATGTCGGGATCGGGCCGATCGATTCGGCAAGACGGCTCGCGATGATCTGACGCATCTTCGAAGTCGGTTCGTCGCTGAACGCGGACGCTCCGACCTGAGTAGACGGCGATGAACGCTCTTTTCTGACCACCGACAACTGACGACTGACCACTGATCGCGGCTTCAATGTCTCGTTTTATGATGCGCCCGTTGGGCCCCGAGCCGCTGACACTCCGCAGATCGATCCCATTGTCTGCCGCCATGCGTGCGGCGATCGGGGAAACGATAAGCCGGCCGTTCGATTGCGGAGTGCGGATTTCGGATTGCGGAATTGCTGCTGTGGAGGGTTCGGGCGCGGATGCAGGAACGCCTTTCTCCGCGTCCCTCTTTCTCTCCGTCTCCGTGTCTCCCTTTCTCCCCGTCTCCGTGTCTCCGGCGCTCCCGTTCTCCCCTTCTTTCTTGGAAGCTCCGCCATTCGACGCAACTTCGCTCAACAGCGCTGAAATGTCCTCACCCTTCTTTCCGGTGATAGCGATCGCTTCACCCAAGAGCCGCGGTGTCACCCGCCTGCTTCAAGATCTTTAGAAGCGTACCGCCGGTCAAGGCCGTCATTTCCATCGTCGCCTTGTCGGTGTCGACCTCGGCGAGAGTTTCATTCGCCTCGTACGCGTCGCCCTCGTTCTTCACCCAGCGAGCGATCTGTCCCTCTTCCATTGTGGGTGACAGCTTCGGCATTAAGAATTTTTCAGCCATATCTAGTTAATCGTGAATCGTGAATCGTAAATAGTGTCCAGTCGTAAAAGTAACTTGTAAAACGTGAACAGGGCGAAGCACTATTCACGATGTACTATTCACTATTTACAAGTAACAAACTTCCTTGACCGCCGCGATGATCTTATCGACGTCCGGCAGCGCAAGTGCTTCGAGATTCTTAGCATAAGGCATCGGAGCTTCGGCGGACGAGATTCGCTTTACCGGAGCGTCGAGATAATCGAACGCGTGCTCCATGACCTGATGCGAGATCTCCGCTCCGACCGATGCGAACGAATGAGACTCTTCGGCGATGACGAGTCGGTTAGTTTTCTTAACGGAATTTACAATCGTGTCGATGTCGAGCGGCTTGATCGTACGCGGATCGACAACTTCGACCGAGACATCAAACTCTTCCTGCATTTTCTCAGCCGCCTGCAACGCCAAAGGTACCGTCATTGAGCGAGCAACGATCGTGCAATCTGTTCCCTCGCGTTTCACATCCGCGACGCCGAGCGGGATCGTGAAATCCTCATCCTCAGGAACTTCGCCTTTCAGACCGTACATGCGTTCCTGTTCCATGAAGATGACGGGATTGTCGTCACGGATCGAAGATTTGAGCAAGCCCTTCGCGTCCGCGGCCGTCGACGGCTGAACTACCTTCAGCCCGGGGAAGTTTGCGTACATCGCTTCGAGCGAATGCGAATGCTGTGACGAAACCTGATATGCCGAGCCGTTCGGGCCGCGAAAAACGATCGGCACCTTGAACTGCCCGCCGGACATGTAAAGCATCTTCGCGGCATGGTTGATGATCTGATCGGACGCGAGGATCGAGAAGTTCCACGTCATGAACTCGATGACCGGACGCAAGACCGGCCATCGCCGCACCGACGCCGACGGCGGCGAATCCGAGCTCGGTGATCGGCGTATCGACAACACGCTTGTCGCCGAACTCTTTCCAGAGTCCGCGAGTGACTTTATACGCACCGTCGTATTCCGCGACTTCTTCACCCATGACGAATACGTTCTCGTCTCTCAAGATTTCTTCACGCAACGCCTGGTTCAGAGCGTCGCGAATTGTTAGTAAAGCCATAGTGTTCAGTGGTCGGTGGTCAGTGGTCAGTGATCCGTGGTCAGTGGTCAGTGATCCGTGGTCAGTGGTCAGTGGTCAGTGATCCGCGATCAGTGATCAGTTGTCACAAGTCAGTGGTCGGTCGTAAGTTTTCTCCTCAGGGACCGCATCAATCCGTTGATGATGCGACCCGTTTCTGCACTTTCCCTCAAGAAAGTAGAAACCAGCTCTTTCTCCAGATACCCAAGGTCCATCCCGATAAGGACTTGGGTTTCAACTTCCATTAGCGAACCGTACGCAATCGAGAGGTGATGAATGAACTCCCGAGTTGAATCTCGGCCCTGACCCTCTGCTATATTCGAAGGGACCGAAACTGCCGCTCGGCGAATCTGGCTCGTAAGACCGTATCGCTCATCCGTCGGAAAGTTGTCCGAGAGGTCATAAACTCTTCTGACGAGCGTCATGGACTTTTGCCAAGCAGTTAGCTCACGATAATGTAGGAGACTCATCGTTGCTCTCACTTCACTTTTCAATGCATTGTGACCAGTGTCGCGGCTGACCACCGATCACCGAACACTGACCACCGACCTCTACGCCAGAACGTCGGTAAACAACTCACTCTCATCCGGAAGCGGACTCTCGTCAGCGAATTTGACGGCTTTTTCTGTTGCCTCCATCGCTTCCTGTTCGATCTTTTCAAATTCCTTATCACTCAAAATCTTTGCCGCTTTCAATGTGTCTTTGAAGAGAACTATTGGATCGCGCTCCTGATATTTTGCGATCTCTTCACGGGTTCGGTAATTTCCGGGATCGGACATCGAGTGGCCCATAAAGCGGTATGCGCGGATCTCAAGCAGTGTCGGCTCGCTCTTTTTCCGAGCGCGTTCGATCGCACGAAGCGACGCGTCTCGGACTGCCATAACGTCCATGCCATCGACGAACTCGTTCGCCATTTCAAACGCTTCGGCTTTTTTTGCGATGTTTCGCGTGCTCATGGCACGCTCCTGCGACGTCCCCATTCCGTACTGGTTGTTCTCACAGATGTACATGATCGGCAGCTTCCAGAGCTGGGCCATGTTCAGCGATTCGTGAAAGATACCCTGATTGACGGCAGCTTCGCCAAAAAAGCAAAGAACAACCTGACCGGTCTTTTTATACTTCGCGGCGTATGCCATGCCTGTGCCAACACCGATCTGCCCGCCGACGATGCCGTGGCCACCGTAGAACTCATGTTCCTTTGAGAACATGTGCATTGATCCGCCCTTGCCCTTTACGCAGCCGCCTTCCTTGCCATACAGCTCGGCCATGACGGCTTCGGGCGTTATGCCCTTAACCATTGCCTGGACGTGATCTCGATACGCGGTGATCACCATGTCGGTCTTTTCGAGTGCCATCATCGATCCGACCGCGATCGCTTCCTGGCCGATGTAGAGATGGCAAAAGCCGCCGATCTTGCCCATGCGATAGACCTCGGCGCACTTTTCTTCGAATCGGCGCCCAAGCACCATCTCGTAAAGCATGGAGCGAAGCAGTTTCTTGTCGGTCTTTTTTATGGCTTCAAGCTGAGATTTGCGACGCTTCGCATAGTCAGCCTTAGCCGTTTCAACTACTGC
This sequence comes from uncultured Acidobacteriota bacterium, assembly GCA_963772405.1. Classification (GTDB taxonomy): domain Bacteria; phylum Acidobacteriota; class Blastocatellia; order Pyrinomonadales; family Pyrinomonadaceae; genus OLB17. Next base: position 524,349 of record CAVYWT010000001.1, read on the forward strand.
AAAATCAACGTTACCGTTCTTCGCAGTCGCCATTTTCGAATCGTTGCCGGACGATGTCGTTGTTTTTAATTCCGTTTTCCGGCTTGTTGCAGTTTTTGCCAAAATCAATCCTCCGTACCGCTACGGGCTGAAATACTTGTCTAGTATAAGGGGATAATTATAAGCGACCGATGATAATTTGTGCAAAAAAGCAGTTTTTGCGGCAAGGAACGCATCAAACCCGATTCCCAAGACGGAAACTGTTGCCGCGATGACCCGTATGATAAATTGTTGACGTTGATGCGAAGTTTTTACCTAAATCTAATTCTGATTCTTCTCGCTATTCCAATCGTCGCCTCCGGGCAGAATCCGACGAAGTGGAGTTTGGCTCCTGGTCCTGTGAACGAGCGGCTCAGCTCGGGCGATGAAGCTTCCGTTAAGTTGAATGTCAAGATCGAACCCGGCTGGCACCTATATGCGTTAGACCAGCCCGCAGGCGGTCCCATTCCAACTACGATCAAGATCACCGAGGGAACTCCGTTCGAGTTGCGTGATGTGACCTCTCCGCCTCCGATAAGCAAGCCGGACCCGCTTTTCATTGTCGAAGGCAAGCCGCTTGAAACAAGATACTTCGAGAACGATGCAGCGTTCACCCTCGCTTTGAGAGCAGTAACGAATATTGCTGTGAATGACGTCTCGATCGATGTCCGATTCCAGCTCTGCAACGACACGTTTTGTTTGCCCCCTCGGACGAAGCGTGTTTCGGTCGACGGCGAAGAAGACGTTAAGAAATCAGTCGCCGGTTCTCAGTCGACAGTTTCCAGCCAGAATGCTCCGAAGTACGAGGTCAGAACAACGGACCAGGAAGCTGACCTTTGGTCCTTCATATGGCTCGCTGTCACGTTCGGAGCGATATCTTTACTGACGCCATGCGTGTTTCCGATGATCCCGATCACCGTTTCGTACTTTATGAAGCACTCGGACGGCGATCATAAACGCACCATCAAGCTCGCGACCGTCTACTCGGTGGGGATCATCGCGACGTTTTCGCTGCTCGGAATGTTGCTCGCGGTCTTGTTTGGCGCGGCCGGCATCAATCTGTTTGCCGCGAACCCATGGGTCAACCTCTTTATCGGTTCGCTGTTTCTTTTCTTTGCATTCAACCTTTTTGGGTTCTATGAGATCTCGATCCCGTCGGGTCTACTGACCAAGCTCGATTCGATCACACGTACAAAGGAAGGAAAGGGAAGTGCGTATCTTGGCGCTTTGCTGATGGGCTTGACCTTCACGCTTACGTCTTTTACATGCACTTCGCCGTTTATCGGAAGCCTTTTGGTTTCGACCGCACAAGGCGATTGGAAGATGCCTCTGCTGGGGATGCTCGTATTCTCGATGGTCTTTGCCCTGCCGTTTTTTGTTCTCGCGATCGCTCCGCGCCTGCTGCATTCACTACCGCGTTCGGGCGGCTGGTTGAATTCTGTCAAAGTCGTCATGGGTTTCCTCGAGATCGCGGCGGCGATGAAGTTTCTGTCGAATGTCGATCTCGTGTGGGGCGCGGGGCTGAACGAATCCGGCGTTCTGAATTATGGAAAGATCTTCACTCGTGAGCTGGTACTGATGATCTGGGTCGTGATCGGAATCGGCATCGTCACCTATATTCTTGGCTTTTATAAATTTCGCCACGACTCGCCGGTGAGAAAGATCACGCCATTGCGAGCGCTGTTCGCCGCTCTCTTTTTTGGGCTTTGTATCTATCTGACGACGGGCGTTCTCGGTCGAAAGCTCGGCGAGCTCGAATCGTTCCTTCCGCCTAAAAATTCTCAGTCTGTATTTAACGTTCTCGGCAATCCGGACGAAGAGCTCGACTGGATGACAAATGATTTCAAGGGAGCTCTTGAACGAGCTAAGGTGGAAGACCGCAAGGTGTTTGTCGACTTCACCGGCTATACATGCACGAATTGCCGCTGGATGGAGGCTAATTTGTTCGTCCTCCCTGAGGTTCGTGCAGAGATGGAGAAGTATGTGCTCGTGAGCCTATATACAGACGGGGAAGGTGAAGTATATGAACAGCAGCAGCAGTTTCAGCAGGACACTTTCCAAACTGTCGCACTCCCGTTTTACGCCGTGTTCGATGCGGACGGTCAGCCCGTCGCGATATTCCCCGGCCTTACTCGCGATCCGAAAGAGTTCGTTGACTTCTTGAAGAAAGCGCAGGAAGATTAGCCACAGAGCACACAGAGTTTTTATCAGGAGTAGTATGGAATCTCCCACTCCATTCGAACCCGACCCATTATCTGGTCGGATCATAGGCGCAGCGATTGAAGTTCACAAGACGATCGGGCCGGGGCTAATCGAGTCGATCTACGAAAATGCCTTGTGTTATGAGCTGTCACTCCGGGGTCTGAATTTTCAAAGACAAATCGGCATCGATGTTTGTTATAAGGGACAAATCATTAAGGGCCAACGGATTGATCTGATTGTTGAGAAAGAGGTCGTCATCGAGTTGAAATCAGTGTCTCGCGTTCATGAAGTCGTTTTCGCTCAGTTACTCTCCTATCTCAAAGTGACTGGACTAAAACGAGGTTTGATCATAAACTTCGGTGAAAAGCGCCTGGTTGATGGTGTGAGGCGCGTTGCTAATTAACTCTGTGTGCTCTGTGGCTAGTTTCCGGTTTGTTGCTTAATGAATAAAGTTTCCATCGACAACTTGGTACACGGTCTTCGTGAAATTCCCGACGCTCAATTTGTCTGTGAGCCAGTTTACGAGTATCTCCAACAACATCCTATCGAGGTCGACTCGATACAGAAGTATTTGTTCTGGAGTCCGGGGTTTTATACCCGGAACCTCATTTTTAAAGATGCTCGTTTCGAGATGATGGCGATCTGCTGGGAGCCTGGACAAGTATCGCCTGTTCACAATCATTGCGAACAGAGGTGCTGGATGACCGTACCGATCGGGCGTCTGAAAGGGCAGAATTTTTCGGTCGAGTCCGTCGATGAGACGACGGGTCACTGCAAGTTGCGGGAAACTGATTCTTTTGAACTGGCCGAGTGCCTCGCCGCTAAAGTTGAGCTTGAGCAGCCGATTCACCAGATACTCAACCTTCCTGAATACGATGATCGGGCGGTCAGCATTCACATCTATTCCAAACCGTTTGACCACTGTATCTCATACTGCCGCGACACGGACACGTTCAAGGACGTGAAGCTTTTTTACACAAGCATGGACGGTCGGCTATGCGACGGCATACGTCTCTAACATCCTTTGCAATCTGTTTTTCTAGTTGCTTAATTCGTAATTACATAACTCGTAATCAATAATTACTATCCAATGCTTCAGGATCGGCGAACATTTACGGTTCTCGCGATTGCGTTGTGCCTCGTTTACGTTCTTATCCGGATGTGGCGCCTGACGGATTCGTGCCTATGGTTTGACGAGATCTTCAGCGTCCACGCTGCCGAGCATTCGTGGGAGGATTTGTTTTGGTTCGTCGCTCAGGACCTGATCCACCCTCCACTTTTTTACATCCTGCTAAAGATATGGATCGGCATTGGCGGTGAAAGTCTGCTCTGGCTCAGACTGTTTCCCGTCCTGTTTTCGACCATCGCGGTTTTCCCATTCATTTATCTCTGCCGGGAACTGAAGTTAAAAAGACCGGCAATACTGATAGCCCTGTTGTTTTTTGCGGTGAATGGCTCGCTGATCAAATACGCGCAGGAAGTACGCATGTACGCACCACTGCTTTTTTTCTCTGTGGTCTCGGCCTGGCTGTTCGCCAGGTTTTACTTCCGCGGAAAAAATATTTGGCTGCTGACCCTGGTCAACGTCCTGATGATCTACACGCACTACTTTGGCTGGCTTGTTATCGCAGCTGAGGTGTCGGCGATCTTTGTATTCCAGCGGGTGAAGATAAGGCACGTGTTGATCATGTTCGGCATCGCTCTCGCCGTATTCCTTCCATGGATCTTCGCGGTTTTGAAGGCGGCGAGCGACGGCGCCGATTTGACGCAGAATATCGGCTGGATGGCACGACCCGGATTGCGTCAGGTCTTCGACTTTGTTTTCGATACGATCGAGCCGTTCTACTACCAACAAAGCAGCGCGGATCCATCGACAATTCTGTACATCACAATTCCTATGCTGTTGATCATTGCGACGGCAAAGCTTCTGATGTTAATGGATCGTCAAGGCGATGACGAGAAGAGGGCGTTTTACCTGCTTGGAGTGTTTGTCGCGGTACCAATCGTTCTCGCGTTGGCGGTCAGTTGGGTTGCCCCTGTTTCGATCTGGGGCTCGCGACATTTGATTGTCGTGTTTGCACCCATGGCGGTCCTTACCGGGCTCTTTCTGAGCTCGGTCGCAAGCAAGCCGGTCAGGTACGCTTTGCTGGGATTGACGTTACTTCTGATGCTGGCCGCGTTCGTCGTTCGTGTTCGCACGCCGCAACCCGAACAGGTGTGGTGCGCGTGGGAGCGGCTTGCGGATGAGTGGGTGCTTACTCCGCATTATTCTTCCGCGCCAAAGCGACTTTACGCATTTGAAGATCTAGCCGCTTACCATCTCTGGTTCGCAACGCGGCAGATACCAAATTACGCGGTGGTTCTTGTTACAGGATTGGACGGGATTCCCAACGACCCGGCATATTTTCTGCCACGCGGTTTCCCCGAAGTTGCGAGCATTCGCCTCGACGAGATAGGCGATGAGACCCTTTGGATCGCTTTCCGAAAACAAACGCCTCCAAAATTCGAGGGCATTGCATCTATGGCCCCCGGACTTGGTACGCCCGTTTCGGATTTTGAAGCGCGCGGTTATGAGGTAGAGGATGTGCGGTCGATAGAAACCGGTGCCCAAACGTCGTTTCTCATCAAGTTCACGGCGTAAATCGGCAGGCCCTTGACGCCGCGTTATTTTCGCTTCCACCGCACGCCTTCCTTCGTGTCTTCGAGGACAATTCCTTTCTCAGCGAGCAGATCGCGGATCTCATCCGAACGTGCGAAGTCTCGCTTTCGCCGTGCTTCCTGGCGCTCTTCGACGAGGGCTTCGATCTCTGTATCGAGACCGGTGTCGTCATTTGCCCCGAAGATCCCGAGCACCGAATCAAACTGCGCGATAGCGTCCAACACAGCCTCACGGTCTTTCGACAATAACCCTTCACCGGCCAGGACGATATTTATCTCGCGGACCATATCGTGGATCGCCGCCAGTGCGGAGGCGGTGTTGAAGTCGTCATCCATTGCGGCTTCGAAGCCGCTCAGCGCTTTTCGACGCTCGCCGCAACTTCCTGATTCGAGCCCTCGGTCGCGTTCGCGTCGCTGACGAGCGAGCGAAAATTTCGTAGACGTTCGACGGTCGACTCTGCACCTTGCAAGCCTTCGAATGTAAAGTTCAACTGTTTTCTTGTCGGAACACTCAGCAGCAGGTATCGCATTGCACGCGGAGAATAACCCTGCTCGTGAAGATCGCGAAACGTGAAAAAGTTTCCTTTCGATTTCGACATTGTGACATCGTCGATCTTCAGAAATTCGCTGTGGATCCAGTACCGGGCGAACTGCTTTCCGGTCGAGCCTTCGGATTGCGCGATCTCGTTCTCGTGATGTGGAAACTGCAGATCCATTCCACCCGCATGAATATCGAAGGTCTCGCCCAGGTACTTCATCGACATCGCCGAACATTCGATATGCCAGCCCGGGCGTCCACGCCCGAACGGAGCATCCCATCCGGGTTCTTCGCCTTCGCCGACGAGTTTCCAAAGCGCAAAATCGCGAGCATCTTCTTTATCGTACTTATCAGTGTCGATACGTTCGCTGCCACCGGATATATTGCCCGAGAAGTTGATCCGCGAAAGCTTGCCGTAATCGGGAAAGGCGGTGATACGGTAATAGATCGAACCGTCCGATTCGTATGCTTTGCCGTTCGCAAGGAGCTTCGCGATGATCTCGATCATCTCCGGGATATGGTGCGTCGCTCGCGGCGCTATCTCGGGACGCTCCATCCCGAGCGCATCGAAATCTTCCCAGAAGGCGGTGATGTAAGGCGCCGTGAACTCATCGATCGATACCCCTTTGATCGCCGCTTCGTTCATGATCCGGTCGTCGATGTCGGTCAGGTTAAAGACATGCATGACATCGTAGCCTTTGAACTTGAGATACCGTCGAAGAACATCGGCGAAGATAAAGGTTCGAAAGTTGCCGATGTGCGCAAAGTTCCAGACAGTCGGACCGCAGACGTACATCCGGACCTTGCCGTCATCCAACGGATGGAATTCTTCGAGCCGCCGCGTAAGCGTGTTGAAAAATCTAAGCATGACTTTCTAAAAAAGATATTAACTCAGGCGGCGAGCAACCGGGAAAGGCGTTCAAAAGTTTAGGTTCCTAATGCTGGGGACCGGCGTCCAGCATCCAGATGTCGGACTCTTCGGTGTTTACGACGTAATAAACGAGATCCCCGGCTCTGCTTACACCCAGGCCTGCCAAGTCGGACTCACGTATCTTGACTATGTCGGTGACCTGCTTCGTTCGGATATCGATCGCCGAGATCGTGCCGGACGAGCCAAAGAGCATACGCTGACCGTCCGGAAACCACATCGGATAATAGATCGAGTTGATAAGCGAGACGAAACGCTGCTCGCCGAAGGAATAATATCCAACCCGCATGGGGGTGCCCAGAAACGTGCCGGCCAGCTTATCGCCATCCGGAGACCAGTCCCATGCTACGAATCGTGATCTCAGATCATCAGGCTCAGGAATGGCGATCGGCCGCTGTGTTTCGAGAGGAGAACTAAGATCGACAATGTAAGATTTCCCGTCACTGGAATAACAAATGCGTTGACCGTCCGGCGACCAGAGCGGAAAGCTAGTTTCACCGCCAACGAAAGTTACGCGCCGAAGGCCCGTGCCATCCGCACCTACTGTATGAATTTCGTAGGTGCCGGTGCGATCCGAAGTAAACGCGATCTGAGTTCCATCGGGTGACCATCGGGGATAACGGTCGAATGCTGCATCGTCGGTGATGTCGCGCGGGTTACCTCCGTCGATATCGACCGTTACGATGTCGTCTTGTGTCCGTTTCGGAAGTCGGAACACAAATCGTGAGCCGTCAGAAGATAGTTCGGGCCGCGATACCTGGCGGTCACCGGTCGTGATCCAGAATGGCTCTCCGACTGGCTGCAGCGAATCCCGGTCGATCTTGACGGCCTGGATATTAGACTTATTATCCGTCGAGACATAAATAAATCGTGTGCCGTCGCGAGAAAACGAGATATGGCGACTGAACTTGGAGGGCGTTACTACTGACTCCGCCTCCGATGCAGGTTGCAAGTCAGCACCCAGCACTACGCGCCAGAAGCTCATGCTTCCTTTGCGATCAGACGCAAAATAGAGGTACCTGCCGTCAGGCGCCCATACCGGATTCCAGTTCGTATTGCCGTCCGTCGTGATAACGACAGATTCGCCGCCTGCGGCCGGCATGACCGCGACGTCTCGGCGTCCGCTCGCCGATGGCATAAACCAGTATGCGATCAACTTTCCGTCCGGCGACCACGCCGGTTGCATGGCATCGGATCTCGTAAGAATCCTCTTCGCTCCCGTGACAACGTTGACGATCCAGATCTCGCTTGGTTTCGAATTTCGAACATTCGGCAGATCCCGTCCTTGCGTAGAGACCGCCAACTCCTTCCCATCCGGCGACCATGACGGATGATAACCAAAATCCGCAACCCGGCGGACATTTTCGCCGGTTGCACCCATTACGTAGATACCTTTCGGCTCCCGGTCCGAACGAAACGCTATCGACTCGCCATCAGGCGAAAATGCGGGTTGTGTATCGGGTCCGGGAGAGTCAGCCGTTAGATTTTGGGCGTTCTTTCCGCCGATGCGTTGGAGGAGAATATCCCAATTTCCGTTGATCTGTGCGGTGTAAACGTACGATTTTCCATCGGGTGACAGACTAGGAAAGTATTCCGGGCCGGCGGCGTCGGTCAACTGTGTGATCGTCGCGAGCGACCATTCGTTGGTCGGGGCAGAAACTGGCGCGTCGCGAGGTATTAGCCACCAACCCGCGAGCACAAGGATCGCGATGATGACCGGTACGGCGAGAACCGCCCCTACCTTCGCCCAATTCGAATCCTTTAAGCTGATCGACGACAACAGACTGCTCTCGCTCAGCGACGCGGACGAGTCCATCTCGCGTAGAACGCGCCTTAGATCTGTTCGCAGATCCGACGCCGACTGATATCCGCTGGCGGCATCCTTCGCGAGCAGTTTCGCCAGGATTCGATCGAGTTCCGGTGTGACCTTGGGATTGAATGAACTGCACGGCGGAAGATCTTTCGAGAGAATCGCATTAAACGTTTTCTGTCGATTACCGGCCTTGAATGGGTTCGTTCCACTGAGAAACTCATACAGAACGAGTCCGGCGCTCCAAAGATCCGTTCGATGGTCGACCCCTTCATCACTAACTTGCGCCGGGGACATATAGGCCGGCGTTCCGATAATGACTCCCTTCGCCGTCTTGGCAATATCACGGAACGTTTGATGGCCAACCTCACTCAGTTTTGCGAGGCCGAAGTCCAAGATTTTTGCATATCCGTCCTTACGGATCATTATGTTTTCCGGCTTTATGTCGCGATGCACGATCCCTTCCTTGTGCGCGGCTGAAAGTGCATCACAGACCTGGATCGCATTGATGAGAATATTTCGGATCTTAAATTTGCGGCCCATCAGATCGCGAATAGTCTCACCATCAACGAACTCCGTCGCAATGTAGTTCACACCTTCGGAGCTGCCGACGTCGTAGACCGTAACGATATTAGGGTGATTCAGCGACGAGACCGCACGGGCCTCAAGCTCGAACCGCTTTACTCTTTCGTCTTGCGAGGTGAACTCGACGGGTAGAACTTTCAGAGCGACCTTGCGCTTCAATTTGGTGTCCAGCGCGAGATAGACTTCGCCCATTCCCCCCGCTCCCAGGGGGCGCTCGATCTTATACGTTCCAATCGTTTTGTTCCGGAGTGAATGCGATGGGGATTGTCCGTCTTCTGCCAAGGCCTTCGCCGCGATGTTCATCGCAGAGTTGAGAAGAAAATTATCGCCCTCCTTTTGCGCATCGAGCAAACGGAGTACTTCGTTGCGGAGCTTAGTGTCGTCGCCCGCCCGTTGGGTGACAAAGTCTTCTCGACCTCCTTCCGGCAGTTCAAGAGCAGCGTCGATAAGCTCGTCGATCCTTTTCCAGTGGGCTGGGTCCATTAGGTCTTGTTTAGCTGAAGGTAGAGCCAGGCTTTGGCTTTTTGCCACTCTCGCATGATGGTAACTTCGGAAACGCCTATTACTTCGGCGGTCTCTTCAACACTTAGTCCTCCAAAGAACTTTAGCTCCACGATCCGAGCTTTCCGCTCATCGAATGTCGCCAACTCATTTAGGGCCTCGTCCAATGCAACGAGGTCGGCGTCCTTTTCTGTTGTAACGACAAAGGCTTCCTCAAGCGAAACCTTTTGAAGAACGGTCTCCTTTTCATGGGGGCGTTTCCGCGCGAAATCCACGAGAATCCGCCGCATCAACTGAGCCGAAACGCCGAAAAAGTGAGCTCGATTTTCCCACTTAGCGGTTTTCCAATTTATCAGACGAATGTAGGCCTCGTTTACCAAGGCGGTCGTTTGCAGGGTGTGATCGCGGCGCTCCCGCCCCATGTAACGCTTCGCGATGCGGTGCAATTCCGCGTAGACGACCGGAGTCAGCTTATCCAGAGCCGCGGCATCACCCGCGCTCCATTGGCGGAGGATCTCGGTAAGTTGTTGTGGATCTTGCTCCGGCACGTCACAAATCGTATCAAGGGGGCGAGGTTTTCTACGGTTAAATCTAACACAGGCCTGGAAAAACAAGAATTAGTTGGGTGCTGTGATAGGTTTCGGAGACTTTCAACGCATTCATGAGTGAGGACAGCTGACTAAGGAGTTTGTTATGAAAAAAATGATCGTTTTCGCCCTTATTTTGACGGCCGTGGCTTTCGGGTCCGTATCCACCCCTGCGGCAGCATGTGAAAGTTTTTGACGGGACGTCCGGCATCCTTTTAGCCGCGAATGGTACGACGTCTGCGACAACATTCGCGGGTCAGACGATCCGGCTTAGGATCGCGAGCGTCAACCATCGGAGTAGTAATCGCGACATCAATGACATTTATATTTTCCAAAGCCCGACTACCCAAATAAGGCACCGCGAGGTAGCTTGTGGTGAATCCGAATCCACCTCGCGTCCTTCGAGCGTAAGAACACGCAAGCTGAGGTGGAGGTATGACTCGGAGAGCCGCGAATACATTTTTCTTCTCGAGACGGATCGGGCCTGGAAGGAGACCTGTCGAATTTTTACACTTCGGGCTTCGGGCGGTATCGAATATCGAGCAAGGGTTGAGTTTCAATAGGCTAATTGTAATGGGGCTTCCGATGAGGCGAACCGCTTCCAGGAGAACCCTTCAGAAGAACAGAAACTCGTGAGAGTGAATTTTTGGAGAAATTAGAAATGAAAAAGAGAAATATTCTTACATCAATTATCGCGATCATCTTAATGGCAAGTATGTCGAACGCGCAGAGACTACCAACTGCCGGAGGTCCGACGATAACGTTCAATAAAGCCAACTTCGACCAGAGTCTTCAGAACGCTGTCGCATCGAGCGTCATAGGTTATCAATACGTACTTATCAGGAACGGACAGGTTGTTTCGGAAAAAGCCGGTGGTGTGGCTCATAACGCGGCCGACGGAACGCTCGCAATGACCACATCGACCCCGACGAACATCGGAAGCCTCGGAAAATTCCTTTCCGGCACCGCGATGATCGGTCTGATGGAAAAGCCCGAGAGTCAGTTTAACTGGGATTCCGGTTCGTCGCTGCAGCAGAAACTCAATCGGCAGTTCTTTACTATGGTTCCGGAGGTTTGGAAAGCCGGAGCGACAGCCGGTATTGAAAATATAACGATTCGTCAGCTTCTTCAGCACCGATCCGGGTTTGACGATGCAAAGGGAAGTAATCGTACTGTACTAGGCTTCCTAAAAGACTCGGATGGGTTTCTTCAGTCGCAATTCAATCAGCGCGAGTACTCGAATATAAATTTCGTTCTTAACGGATATCTTCTTCCGATGTACGCGACACCGATACTAAAGGATACGATGAACAGCTTCATCGTTAAGCAAAATCTAACCCCCGTCGGTGCAGATGCATATGTCCGGAATAACGCCGGCACCGCAATGCACAACCTTATGAAGAAGCGGATCTGGGACAAGATGACGCCTAAGATCGCTCCGAACTGTGACGGCACTTCGCTCGCAGCCACCGCGGCACTGAGTTACGTCTCACGAAACGACAACGCCAAGGGAGCGATCACAAGCCTCCTCGACACTCAGGGACATTGTGGTGGGCATGGCGGGTACTTCATGTCGGGCCGCGCACTCGCTGCATATCTGGCACACTTCAGTTCATCCGATCTGATCGTGACGAATACCGGGCGTAATGCCATGTACAACGAATCAATGGCCACGAACGACCGTCTTGTGTGGTCCAGTACGACGGCGAACACATGGCTTGGCGACAAGTTCGACATGCCCAATGTCATTTGGTCGAACGGCATTGCGGGGGGCTATCGAAACGTCATCGTTCGCTTGCCCCAGAATTACTATCTGGTCCTCCTGACAAACTCACCGGATCTTTCGGTTGTGCAATTACAGGCCGCAGGGGTGAACGCGTTCATCGCGGGGACGCAGCACAATTTCTGATCCGGCTCACCCCTGACCTATTCTAACGACGGCGGTTCTAAACCGCCGTCATTTTTGTCTCTGTGGTCGGAAGATCAGCCTCGACAAACGCTCTCCTCGCTGCGTCCGAAAACAGGACTTCGCGACTGTAGAACCGGAGCGGATAATCCTTGTCCCACTTGTATGCCACCTCGTTCGCCTTTTCGAGCAAGGAAGCGCCGTTTTTCGATGCAGCGTATTCAGCGACCGTGTGCATCCAGAACCGCGTAATAGTCTCGTGATACGGCATCTCCTTTTCGAGATCGACTCCGAATCCTTTGACTAGCAGATTTAGAATTCCCGCACGCATATTTGCGTATGCCGTGAGGATATCGTTTCCAGTTAAATAATAGAGCGCGACTACCAAATGTTCTGCGTGTTTCCATTTGTCACGCGAGATCGTTGCGTCCTCGAACGAACGTACAAGTTCGAGCACCTCAGTTTCAGTTTTGTATTTGTATTTATTTTCGTATTTCGTTTCCATGACCTCACCTAAATAAAAAAGACAGAATGACGTGGGCCGCGGTCGACTTGCGATTTTGCATTTTGGAGTTGGCAAACAAAAGCGGCTGACAAACGTCAGCCGCAATCCAAATCCAAATCCAAAATCCAAAATCCAAAATCCAAAATGGTCAAGCTGCCACTTTCACCTGTTCGACCGTTTCGTGGTCATCCATGAACAGATACTTTTTCCACTCGGGGCGTGACTCAGCGTAATGACAGAGCAGCACATGATCAAGCCCGAGTCGCAAAAGTTTCTGTGAGGTGAGAAGCGGCATGCGTGCCTGCTCCGGCGTGCGATTGCCTTTTCGCTGGTTACACTTTACGCACGCAGTGACAAGATTTGCCGGCGTGCTTTCGCCGCCCTGTGCACGGGGAAGAATATGGTCGAGCGTCAGATCTTTCGCGTGCCGGTGATCGCCGCAATACTGACAGCGATAACGGTCACGAATATAGACGCGTGCCCGCTTCATCGTCGTCTCGCGACGGTTGCGTCGGACATGCACGTAGTGTCGGAGCCTGACCACAGATGGCACCGGAAATATTGTCGAAGGGGAATGGAGAACATTGTCGCCGTCGTTTTCCTCGACAAAAACAGCGCCGCGAAACCAAAGGCACACAGCACGAGCCACGCCGACTGTACCAAGCGGCTCGTAAGAAAAATTCAGTAGTAGTACACGACCAGTCAGCAAAACTTCTATTCCTCCTTTTCGCGGTAGAGTGCAACACCTTTTAAGGAGTCACTTTTCTACCAGTAATTTAATGCAATTGCGGGATTTAGACAAGCACAATATCCTGGCCCTGGAGAGTCTATCGAGTCTGTCGAGTCTGTCGAGTCTGTCGAGTCTGTCGAGTCTATCGAGTCTGTCGAGTCTGTCGAGTCTGTCGAGTCTGCTTCGTCCTTGACTCGATAGACTCGACAGACTCGCCAGACTCGCCAGACTCAACAGACTCGATAGACCCGCTAGACTCACCGCCGGCTAATTCAACAGATGTTCCTTGATAAACAAGATCGTCGAATAGTACAGATAGTCCGAGTTGTCCTTCTTCGCAAAGCCGTGACCTTCGTCGTTTGCCATCAAAAACCACACCGGAGTGTTGTTCTTTCTGGCAGCGGCGACGATCTGTTCCGCCTCGGTATACGGAACGCGCGGATCGTTCTTGCCCTGGACAACAAACAGCGGTTTTGTGATCTTGTGCGCGTTCGTAAGCGGCGATATCTTTTCTAAAAATTCGTACATCTTCGGATCGCGTTCGTCGCCATATTCGACGCGACGCAGATCTCGCCGGTACGACTCGGTATTTTTCAGGAAGGTATTGAAATTTGAGATACCGACCACATCCAGCGCGGCCCTGATCTTGTCGTTATAGTGTGTTGCGACCGCGAGCGTCATGTAGCCGCCGTAGCTTCCGCCCGTGATCAGGATCCGGTCCTTGTCCAGATCCGGCTGCGTGGCGATCCAATCGATCAGAGCCCCGATGTCCTTGACCGAGTCCTCGCGTTTATAGCCGTTGTCGAGCTGAAGGAATGTCTTTCCAAAACCGCTCGAGCCGCGGACGTTCGGATAGATGATCACGACGCCCAGGTCATTTATTAAATAGGAGTTGCGTCCGAGCGGTCCGGGCGTTGCCTGGCTTTCAGGCCCGCCGTGGATGTTGATGATAACCGGCCGCTTTCCGGTAAATCTGGTTGGCGGCTTGTAGGCGAAGCCGGAGATCATTAGGCCGTCGAAGCTCTTCCATTTGATCAGCTCGGGCTCGCGAAGGCCGCTTGTGTCAAATCCGTTAAGCTCCGTTTTCGCCCAGTGCGTGATCTTACCCGATTTTAAATCGATTGAGTAAACATCTGCGATCGATTGGTATGACGAGACGTTGAAACCGAGCTCGCCAGTTTTCTTGTGCCAATCAAATCCGCCGATCTGACCCGCCGGCAGTTTTGGCAGCTTGATCTGTTTTCGCGTCGCCGTGTCGAGCACGTGGAGCTTGGAGAACCCGTTCTCATTGGTTCGAAAAGCGACCCACTTACCGTCTTCCGACACTTCGAATCCATCGACGTCCCAGTCGATGTGAGCGGTTAGCGGCGTCATTGATTTTGTCGCCAGATCCATATACATCAATCGCTGGAACTCCGAGCCCTTGTCGGTAGTCACGTAGAGCCCTTTTCCGTCGCGGCTGAACTCGGCCCCTCTGTACGCTACCTTCTCGGTTCCTTCCTGTGGTGTTAACAAGGTCTTTTCGCCGGTCGCGATGTCATACAGATAGAGGTAGGTCTCATTCGCCGAAATCGATTTGCCGACGAGGATCTGCTTGTCATCCGGTGACCAGTCAGCCGGTCCCCACCCGACTCCGTCAAATGACGCGAGCAACTTAGCAGACTTGGGATCCGCCGGATCGATCGTGTAAAACTCGGTCTTGATCGTTTCGCTCGTTGTGCCACCGCCGGTCGGAACCGACGTGTAGATGTATCTGTCGCCGGCAGTCGACCAGGGCCCTCCACCGATCCGTCGCTTGTCATCGGTCGTTAGCCGGGTGATCTCGCCCGAAGCCGCGTCGTATCGATACAGCTGGCTGATCTCGTTTCCACCCGTCGCTTTAAAGAAGAGAAAATAGTCGCCGGTCTTCGGATGCCAGTTGCCGCCGCCGACGGGATCGGGAAAATTCGTAAGCTGCTTCAATTCACCCAACGGGGCGGTGAGCAGATGGACCTGCGTGGCGTTTCCGGCGCGCTTGCCGACCAGGACTTCGCGCTTTACCGGATGCCAGTTGCTTGCGAACACAGGTTTCGATTCGGTGTATTTTTTCACCGACTCGACTAGCTCCAGCGGGATCGACGGTAGATTCTGGATAACGAGGTTGGAGCCGGGCTCGAGGACGCGGCTCTTAACATAACCTGCAACCTCGACCTTCTTCTCAGTTGGCGGAGCAACCTGCGAAAAACTCAGGATCGGGGTGCATAATGCGATCCCAATAATGTACCAAAACGTAGATCTTCTCATTGCGAAACCTCCAGTAATTCTTGGCTGAAATGTGCGGAATAGCGGTAATATACATGCATTACGTGTTAACCACAACGGTCTCGACAACTTATCACTAGCGGAGCTAATGTCGGGCCTCGGCGTGCTGACCCGGGTGCTGATCACAAGTTTGTTGAGGACGCCCTAGCTCTTTCATCAGTTGTTGCGGGCGGCGGTCACATCATCTCTGGACTCCCTTGGTCGGAAGCATCTGTTGTTCCTCAAAACGCTCGTACCAACAATCTAATGAAAGGGTATTTGGAATTTCCTGCAACGCCGGAATAAATTATAACGAAGAACAATCAAGGAGGAAGACATGCAAAGTACATCAATGAAATCATCATCGCTAATGGCAGCGGAATATATTCGTGAACTGGAATCTGAGGTTCGCGCGACACGCGAGTGTCTCAAGAACATCCCGATGGACAAGCCCGAATGGAAGCCGCACGAAAAATCGATGCAGCTTGGTTACCTGGCGTTGCTGACCGCAGACATTCCGCAGTGGATCCAACTAGCGATCGAGAAGGGCGAAGTCGACTTCGCGACTTACGAGCATGCAAAGGTCGCCAGCGGCGATGAGCTGGTCACACATTTCGACAAGTGTGTTGCGATGGCGAAAAAAGCTCTCGAGGCCGTGACGGACGAACGTCTCAAAGAAACGTTCTATCTTAAGAACGACGGACAGGAGCTGTTCAACGCACCGATCGACGAGACGATCATGTCGGCGATCAACCACATGGTGCATCATCGCGGACAGTTGACCGTGTACATGCGCTTGCTGGGTTTACCCGTGCCGTCGATCTACGGACCGTCGGCGGATAGCGGCGGGTTTTAATGAGCCGAGAGTTTCTATTCATACTTGGAAGTGCGAGGTACGACGGCAACACGGAGCACCTCGCACGTCATGCCGCTCGATCCCTACCGACATCCTTTGTGCAACACTGGATCCATCTGCTCGATCACAAATTACCGTTGTTCGAGGATATTCGTCACGACGAGTCTCGACAGTACTCGATAGGATCTGAGTCCGAACGAATCGTCCTCTACGCAACGCTCTCGGCGACTGACATCGTTATCGCGTCGCCCGTATATTGGTACAGCATCTCTGCCGCGACGAAGCTTTATCTCGATCACTGGTCGGGCTGGATGCGTCTCGACGGCGTCAATTTCAAGGCGCGGATGGCATCTAAGACACTATGGGCGATATCGGCGCTGAGCGACGAGGATTGGAGCGGTGCTCAACCTCTCGTCGACACTCTCCGATTGTCCGCGGAGTACATGAAAATGAATTGGGGCGGTGTGCTTCTCGGCTACGGTAATCGTCCCGGAGATATCGCAAACGACGCAGCGTCGATCAAGCGGGCCGACAAGTTCTTTGCCGACATTTAGATCTGTCACTTGGTTCGCTTGACGGGCCGCGACGAATCGGGCACTGTGGGTACCAAAACCACCAGTTAAAAAAATGATCAGAAATATACTCGCCGTCATAGCCGGCATCGTCGTCGGCTCCGTTGTCAACATGGGCTTGATCGGTCTCGGGCATGCTGTGATAGCTCCACCTCCGGGAACCGACCTTTCGACAATGGAAGGAATTGCGGCAGCGATGCCCCTTTTCGGTCCGGAGCAGTTTATCTTTCCGTTCTTAGCTCATGCTCTTGGAACGCTGGTCGGAGTCCTGGTTGCGACACTGATCGCCGCGAGCCACAAGCTAAAGATCGCGTTGGGTCTTGGTGTCCTGTTCCTGCTCGGTGGGATCGCTGCTGTAGTTATGCTGCCCGCGCCGCTGTGGTATGACGTCATCGATCTTCTGTTCGCATACATTCCGATGGCGTGGATCGGTGCGAAGCTGGGTGGAGCACAGGCGTATTGAAGATTGTTTTTGCCCGCGAATTACGCGAAAGAACGCGAATAAGAGAATTCTGATTAGCGGTCTTTCGCGTTATTCGCGGGCAAAAATCCTGGCCGTTACCCGGAGGACAACAAACTTCAGTTTGTTGCACGCGCGAGCAAACTGAAGTTTGCCGTCCCTTTATCTACCCCTTCACACAGATGACCTGTTTTAGCTCGGCAACAACCTCTACGAGATCGTCCTGAGCACGCATGACTTCCTCGATGTCTTTGTAGGCACCGGGGATCTCATCGACGACGCCTTTGTCCTTTCGGCACTCGACGCCCGCCGTCTGCATTTTCAGATCATCGATCGTGTACTTCGCTTTCGCTTTCGTACGCGACATCTTTCGTCCCGCACCGTGCGAGCACGAGTTGAACGCGTGCGGATTTCCCAGCCCTCGGATGATGAACGATTTCGCTCCCATCGAACCCGGGATAATTCCATAGCGTCCGGCTTCGGCGTTTATCGCACCCTTTCGAGTGACGTAAACGCTGTCGCCGAAGTGCTCCTCGATCGCGACGTAGTTGTGATGACAGTTGACGACAATTTCGATTTTAGATTTTGGATTTTGGATTTTGGATTCCAGATCCAACTCCACATCGAACATTCGGTTGAAGGACCGGATCAGACGTGATCATCATGATCTCCCGGTTCTTCATCGCGTATCTCTGAGCCCAGTCGAGGTCATGCCAGTAGGCCTTGAACTCGTCCGTTCCCTGGATGAAGTATGCGAGCGCCGGATCGGGAAGCGTGTTCAGATCGTGCAAGCGTTTTAGCGGTAGCGATATGCCGCGTTGCGACCTCGTTACCGATGTTTCGCGAACCCGAGTGCAGCATCAGCCAGACGTTGTCCTCGGTATCGAGGCAGACCTCGATAAAGTGATTTCCGCCGCCGAGCGTACCGAGCTGACTCATCGCCTTTCGATTGACGATCCTGAACTCCGCGATGCAGCTCGCTCGAATTCGGCCCAGCCTTCCCACTCGTTCGACTCGTCGACCGGATCGCGATTCTCGTTGAACCCGACCGGGATCGCACGCTCGATCTCGTGTCGAAACTCGGCCATCTTGCCGATCGAGAATACCGCTCTTGAACGGCGTCTTAACCGCCATCATTCCGCAGCCGATGTCGACACCGACCGTCGCCGGAATTACCGCGTCCTTAGTTGCAATGACCGAACCGACCATCGATCCGATCCCGAGATGAGCGTCCGGCATCAGTGCGACGTGCTTGTAAAGGCACGGCAGACGCGAGACGTTGCGGAGCATTTTGTGTTCGTCGTCTGACATCTCGTGGGTAACCCACGAGAGGACGTCTCCGCCGTCTCCGCTTACATTTAGTTTTTTGTATGACATATTTTATCCTCCTATTGTATGAAAACCCTTCGGGGTGAGTTGTATTTCTTCTCTGCGGCTTTGCGGCTTTGCGGGAAATCGAATTCGTGAGATCCCAAGGTGGGTTCCCGCAAAGTCGCAAAGTCGCAAAGAAGACGAGAGCAACGCGCAGACCGTGTTAGATTTGTATCGAGGTCAATATGTGTATCAGCGATGAATGTGACGAAGGTCGACGCAATTTTCTAACGGCGGCAGTAACGGCAGTTGTTGGTTTGACTGCCTCAAACATTGCGGGTCAAAGCAGAAAATATCCCCACGAGCACGACGTAGTTACACGCGTTCTCGATGATCCGTCAATTACGCATGGTCCGGTCTTGTTCAAGCACAACGGCAAAGATACGATCGACGGTTTCCTGGCCAGACCAAAAGCGGAAGGTCGCTACCCCGTCGTAATCGTGATTCCGGGCAATGTAATCACCGAGGAGTACATTCCCAACACCTGTGCCGCACTTGCGGTGGCCGGGTACGTCGGACTTGCTCCGAACATCTTTCACATACTTCCCGAATCCGCCCGGACGACCGCTGAACGGCGTGCCGCCGGCGGCATCGCACACTGATTCGGACGCGCTTCTCGACATAAACGCCGGACTCGACTACTTGCGCACGCAACCGTTCGCAAGCACGGATCACATCGGTGTAGTCGGTTTTTGTTACGGCGGCAAACTCGCGATGATGCTCGGTTCACGATCGCGGGAGGTCGACGCCGTCGTTCCGTATCATCCAGGTCCGACGTCGGCAGCGGAGCTAGCGCGGCTTAAGTCTCCGGTGATGATCCACCAAGGTACCGCCGATCGGAGCGTCCCCGCAACCCAGATCAAAGAACTCGAAAAAATTCTAAAGCTTCAGTCGACTCCGGTCGAGGTCTATTGGTACGAGGGGGCCGATCACGGGTTCCTCGCCTACACTAGGCCGTATTATCGACCTGACTATGCAAAGCTTTCTTGGCAGCGAACGATCGGATTCCTCAATCAGAATCTGAAAAAGAAAAACCGTTAGCAGGCCTCGCCGCCGATCAAAAAAATTGGTTGCGGCGGGAGGATTCGAACCTCCGACCCAAGGTTTATGAGACCTTTGCTCTTCCAACTGAGCTACACCGCCAAATCCATTTTGGATTTTAGATTTTGGATTGTGGATTGAAGAGCGAAGTCTCAGTCTCGCTTTCCAATCCAAAATCTAAAATCCAAAATCCAAAATCGGAATGGCCGATCGGGTGGGATTCGAACCCACGCGTCCCTCGCTTAAAAGGCGAGTGCCTTGAACCCGCTTGGCTACCGATCGAAAAAAGGGTCAGATACTAATCTCCGCGACTTTTCGCGTTAGACATTAAGGCGGACCGAAATCGGTTGGCGATCATTAGCGAGGTAAATAAAATGGCTGCATTCTTCTTTTTCGACATGCTGGAGGTTCTCGACGAAGTAAAAATGGCCGAGTACCGTGAAAAGGTATTCGAGAATGTCGAAGACTTCGGTGGAACATACCGCGTTGTGGGCGGTGAACAGGAAACTCTGGAAGGAGATTGGAAATTCACTTTTCCGGTTGTCATCGAGTTTGACAACAAGGAGTCGGCTCTCAGGTGGTATCACTCTTCGGAGTATGCCGATCTGAAAAAAATTCGTCTCGCGGCCACACGCGGCAACGGAATTCTAATTGACGGAGATGTCTTTCCGACCAGTTAGGATGGTCAACCCAATAATTTCGAATTTCAAATTTGAAATGGCTTCGGGAAAGGGAATCGAACCCTTATTTCCTGGTTCAGAACCAGGCGTCCTGCCGGTTAGACGACCCCGAAAAAAGTGGTGAATGGTGAGTGGTGAACGGTGAATGACGGAATTGGTTATGATCAGACACTCACCACTCACCATTCACCATTCATCATTAGTCACTCACCGTTAAAATACGGCTATTCAGTTTTCAAACATCGAAAGAAAAGGAGCGGCTACGTTTTGGATCTCACAATGATCCTGGCGTAACCGCTCCGTTTATCTGGGGTACAGCAAACTTAAGTTTGCTGTACTCAATCGATGTTTCGGGAGCGGGAACGCCGCTCCCGCAATGTTAAGTAACTGGTTCAGGATTCATATTGCGATCCTGTTTCGGTTGATAATCCGAGCCTTCGAGCTGCAAACACACAATGGCATTCCAGCTCATTCCGGGGCGGCATGATCACGCCTGCCGTCGAGCCGTTAAATGTTCTCGTTGTATGTATCGAACTTCGAATCACAAAATTATCTCCAAAAAAAGTTGCCGCACACTTCGCGGCAGGATGAGAGTTTTAGCACGACGCAAAATTGCTTGTCAAGTAATTTTCAAAAAAAAATATTCCTGTGCATATCAATTTCAAAAATGCCGGTAGCCGAATGGTGGAAGAATGCTGCGCCGTTCGCCGTCGATAACTTCAAGCGTGCCGACGTTTTCGGTGATCACACCGACACGAGCGATAGGGGGAAGTTTGGGGCTCGAAAAGTTTTTTCTCTCGGACGTAAAAAGCAGCTCAAAATCTTCGCCGCCGCCGAGTGCAAATTTGAGTTTCGCGTGGAGATCGGTGCCGTCGAGGTTCTCGTCGATCGGTATTTTATCGATCTCAATTTCCGCTCCGACATGGCTTGCTTCGCAGAGATGATAAAGATCGGCGGCAGAACCCGTCGCTGATATCGATCATTGCGTTGGCGCGATTTCGCTTCGACAGATACATTCCCGTTTCGACTCGAGCGTTGGGTCGAAGCTGTCGTTCGATAAGCCGACTTTTTTTCTTTCCGGCCCTTGCTGTCCGTAAGCCCGACTCCAGAAGTTTTAATCCACCGGCGGCTCCGCCGAGGGTACCAGTCACAAAGATCGAATCACCGGGTTTTGCACCGGAACGCAAAACCGCCTGCCCCTTGGCTACTTCTCCCGCCACGATCGAGTCGATCACGAGTTTGTCGGTCGATTCGGAGACATCGCCGCCAATGAGCTCAACCCCGTACTGTTTCGCCAACATGAACCAGCCGGCGTAGAAATTGTCGATAAACTTTCCTTTCCAGACCGACTTCGGTACGCCGATCGACAACATCGCCCATTTCGGGGTTCCTCCCATCGCAGCGATATCCGAAAGGGAAACGGCAGAGCCTTGTGCCCGAGAAATTCCGGCTTGGTCCACTTAAGTCGGAAGTCAACGTCCTCAACGAGCATGATCGGCGGTGATCACGAGGTCGGTTTTCGAGTCTTTGGGCAGCACTGCACAGTCGTCGCCAACCCGGTTTAACCCGTATCGTTCCTTAATGTTTCGGATGAACTCGAACTCGGTCCGCATATAATCTTATTGACACAAATTGATTAAATTCATACAATAACGGCGATCTCGTTTAACGAAAACTTTAACACATTTGACTTGCTAGATGGGACAATTGGCCGTAGTGATACCTGAGAAAATTTATTTTAAGATCGGCGAAGTTTGCGAGCTGGTCGGTGTGCAGGCGCATGTCCTCCGATATTGGGAAACCGAGTTTCCGATGCTCTCGCCGCAGAAGAACCGATCCGGTCAGCGCAGCTATCGCCGTCGTGATGTCGAAATATCGCTCCGTATCAAGCAACTTCTTTACGAGGAGATGTTCACCATCGCCGGTGCTAAGAAAAAGCTTCACGCCGAGATGCGCGAAACGACCGCGTCTAAAGGTTGTTCCGTCCGAGCCGCGGCCGAGAACGATGATTCGAACACGAACGGCGGCGTCCAGGGTTTGTTCGATGAAGAGTTGGTGATTGATGATTCGGAATCCCTCGACGCCCATCCTCAAGGACTTACTGCCGATCGGCGCGACGCATTGAAGTCGCTTGCCACACAGCTTCTCGAACTTCGTCAGATGCTCAAGGCGAGCCATACACGCGAATCCGAAGAGCGTGTTCGGAAATAAGTTAGTTTGACAAACCACACCTCTGAACCTAATCTGAAAATCAACAGTTTCGGGACGTAGCGCAGTCTGGTAGCGCGTTCGCTTGGGGTGCGAGAGGTCGCAAGTTCAAATCTTGTCGTCCCGACCAATATAGAAGGGGCTTTCGAAGAAATTCGAAGGCCTCTTTATTTCGTTGTTTCTCCAAGGCCACGAGAGGGCAAATGAGTAACCCTTTTAATTGATCCGTAAGCTTCCCGTCAAGGGCACGGCGGCAAAGAATTTACCTTCATCAATTACTGATCTCCTATAGCGATTATTTTCTTTCATATGTTTTCGTAATTGTTCCATCAGGATCAACGAATTCAAAAGTGTAGAGCCCTTTGTTGTCCCAACTGTAATTGATTTTATAGGTCTGTGAATTAAGAGTATAAGTCAACGAATAAGCATTATTTCCGGTTGATTCGAATGCAGTTATCTCCGCACCGCGTAGAGGTTGCAGATCGGGTCTAACTCCTCGCGTCATCGCCTGTGGAATTACTTGGTTTTCGGGGGCCGATGTATTTGGATCTAAACGGACAATGCCACGCATTCCGCCGATGAGATAAGGATACTTGCTGATGGTGTGATATTGATACGAACCGTCCGGGTTGAACTTGCCAAGATATTCGTCCAAATCATCTGTGGTTTCGCCGTAAACAGGAAAACCATCTACCGCATAGGCAATCGGCTTGCCGTCGCCGATGATCGACTGCAAATGGTTTGGTGGTAGATGATAGTGATAATCATCGGCTCTTCCGCAGTGACCGCCCCATTCATCCAACTCGCCGATAGCATTGGCATCTTCGCCTCGGTTATTCAAAGGATTGAAAATTGGAATTCCGTTGGCGGCAATGGCGATTGCTCCTTTTAATAAATTGGTTTTTGTTGATAACGGATTTGCCGACAGGACTGGCTTGATCGGAATTGCCCAACTATTGTCACCCTTATAATTATGGGGAATGGGAACTTGCTGTTGCCAATTTGTAATCCCGACCATCATATTGTGATCGGGAATTCCATCTGACGAGACATAAAAATGCTCATCCTCAGAAGTAGTTGATACGTTTGAAAAACTTCCGAAAACCGACTTCAGTAATGCAATATCATTTGCGGGAACATCTCTGTCTAATATGGGAATTTGCGGTTCGTCGGGCGATGTACTGCAGGCAATAAATAAAACTATCAAAACCGACACGCCGCGGTATCTTAGGTGAGACCGTCTCTTTCTGGTTGAAATCGCGAAAGTCGAAAAGAAAAAAAGGATCAGGCCAAAACCTATCAACCAAGGGGTTGATTTTGATGGTGGGTTGCTTAGCGGTTTACTTCTTGTATTGCTATTGAGAGAGCGTAATCGCTCTTGTTTATCTAAAATATATTTCTTGTCTTGGGCGGAAAAGTCAGCGACGTTAAACCCGACCTGCTTTTGATGTTCATCTCTCAGGAACACGACATTTTGTTCATATTTAACAAAATCTGCTTTAAGAATTTCATTAGCGGATTTTAAATTCCATTCCTTTGTCGGTTTCCCGTGTCCCCTTTCGTCGGAAGTACGTTCAAGTTAGCCACTACTAATACGGCGAACAGAATTAAGTTTTTCATTAAAGTCCTTTCGAGATTATTTTCCTTCAGAAGACCTTTCTCTAGACTTCTATTCGCTAACTTGGCTGCTTCCGGTTTGACCGCGAAAACAGCCAATTATTTCGTTATCGCCCGGTTTTCCAATGTGATAATGGTAGCCTATGTTTTCGTCAATATGTCCTCCGCACTCGTCTAGATTTTCCGGTTCTTTTCCTTGTTCATCGAGTCTGGCATAAATTCCGAAACCGTCCAGAGCATATCCGAGCATTGGCGAATGTCCGTCTCTGCTTGGCACTTCTTTGGAACAGCCGGTGGCGGCGTGATAATGATAGCCTTCGAACGGATTGACGTGTCCGCCGCAGTCATCGAGTGGTCCGATCGTGTATGCCTCTTTAATAAGCTCGAGCGGTGCGGGCGGATCAAATTGCACACCGTTAAACGCCAAACCCAATGCCTGACGGCGATCAAATGAGGTTGTTCGATTCATATAAACGGGCGTTACAGGAATCGTGTACGTTGTTTTCTTTTCCTCGAAATACGAAGCCAAACATTCAACACAATAATTTTTATATTTAGGATTGACTACCGGCTGTGCGACCTCGGCACACTGTTCTTTCGTATCCGATATTCGGATCGTGCCGTCCTCGCGATATAGTGTCCATTCCGGGTCGGAATAGAATTTAGCTAAATTAGCGACAAACTTGCCGTCGACATCATAGACCTTTCCGTCCTTAAACCAGATCCCGCCTTTTTCCTTGTCGTCTTTGATATTTTCAGGACAAAACGGTCCCGTCTTGTGTTCCTGCGGTTTTGCTTTCATCGTTATTTTGTAGCATTCAGTCTTCAAACCATTTGAAAGTTCGCAGTCTTCGGTGGTGATCTCTTCAAGCAAATTGCTTTCTATAAAAAGCGAGGTATCAACGGGAGCAACTTTGACATCCTTGTTGACTGTATTGCACCCGATCTGTAACGCAGCAAAGAAACCGATCAGGATAACGTTTGTTTGTAGTCTCATAACTTTGTGTGAAGTTCAGGAGTTTGTAACAAAGGAACGCAGACTGGCAGCTCGCGTTCCGAGCAACCCCACACTTTCTTGTTAGATCATCTTCCTTCAATAGTTACGCGGCAAAGTATCGTGTTGGAAGTTTCCAGATCCTCTCCCCAAATAAATTTTGCTCGAGAATCCCATTTGATCGCATTGTAACCATCTTTCGGGCCTACCTGATCCGCCGAAAATACAGAAGCCGGCTTCCAATTTGAATCGTCAAAGCCCTTTGTCTTCCATCCCTCCGACTCCGGCGAGGACTTAAACTCGCAAGGCTTTGTGTCGGCAACAGGAGAAGACTCTTTCTCACAAGATTTATCTAAAGGTGCTTCGTGAATAACGATACATTTGAAATTGTCGTCAGAAACGGCAACAACTTTTCCGTTTGAAACATCGGTCAGTTGCATTATGAAACCGCCATCACCCATCTGTTGCCTGTCAGAACCGATATACTCAAGTCCCGTGTCATTTTCCTTAAAATCTTTCAACACGAAATTTAGATGTAAGGGATACGACGCTTTGAATGTGACCGATTCTGAATTAAAAGAGCGTTCAGTTGTGATCGGAACACTGTCTTCGACGATCAGAGTTTCATCGAGATAAGCCGCAAACCAATTATCAGCCCAAGCCTCCATCTTGAATGTCTTATCACCCTTTGTGTTATCGGAGGTTGTTTCATTTCAGCGCTTCACTACTGGTCTGACACGATAGAAGAACAAAAATGCTCGCTACACAGAAAAGGCATTTCGATATTTGTGATGTGTTTCTCAATAATTCCATAGTTAGGTTGACTTGACCGCACACAAGTACTTCAGTCTTTTTCGACTAATGCAAAACCAGCTTAAGATACCGTATCGTCCCGAGTAAATTGTCGTGTAGGCGGCTATTCGATTACTCGGACGCTTCCGGTTGCACCGTTCAAACAACCGATTATCTGGTTATCGCCCGGACTGCCCGCGTGATAGTGATAACCGATATTTGCATCATTGTGTCCGCCGCATGGGTCAAGACCTTCAGGATCCTTGCCTTCCTTATCGAGCCGGGCATAAATTCCGAATCCGTCCAACGCATAGCCGAGAAGCGGCGAATGCTTTTCTTCTTGTGCGGCTTCTTTGGAACAGCCTGTAGCGGCGTGATAATGATAGCCTTCGTGCGGATTGACGTGTCCGCCGCAATCATCGAGCGGTGCTAGTGTATGTGCGTCTAAGATCGCGTTCAGCGGAGCTGGCGGATCGAATCTCACGCCGTTTAATGCCAGTCCGAGCGGCAGTCCGCCGCCGCCTCTCGGTGGTCCATCACCGCCCCCTGGTGGTGGTCTGTCACCGCGAGGTGGTCTGTCGCCTCCGCCCGGCGGTCTATTACCCATCGGCGTTCCTTTTCCAAGATAAACCGGATTGATCGGAATTAAATATTCAGTTTTGAAATTCTGGTAGAATGCCGGCGAACATTCGACACAGTAATTATTATATTCTTCGGCAACATCGGGTCTCGCTGCCGCTTCGCAGGCTTGCTGGGTTTTTGTTACTTTGACCGTGCCGTCTTCGCGGTAAAGTTTCCACTTCGGATCGGAATAAAATTCGTCCAAGTTAGCAATAAACTTGCCGTCAACATCAAAAACCTTGCCGTCCCTAAACCAGATCCCGCCTTTTTCGTTATCATCGTCAATCCGATCGGGACACCAAGGTCCCATTTTGTGTTCGCTCGGCGTTCCTTTCACGGTGATCCTATAACACTTCGTTTTCGTCCCGTCCGAGAGTTCGCAGTCGTCCGTAATGATTTTCTCCAACAGATTTTCTATTAAAAACAAAGACGGATCCACGGGGGTAACTTTTACATTCGATGATTTAACATTTTCCTTTGCCTTTTCCTTGCCGCAATTACTTTGGAATCCGGCAACAAAAAAAAGTAGAACAATACCCATTAAAAACCTTGTCATAAATTTCATAATTTCCATCCTGTGGACAAGATCCGCAGGTTGGAGTGACTAACCGGAAAAATCTCTGCGGTCTGAGCCGTTGATTCTGTTAGGGCGCTTTATCCGCCGAAAATTATGCTGAACGAGCTTCGCGGACGATCTCTACGAACTGCCGCGCCCGTTCAGTGACGATGTGGGCGTTGCCGGCTCGAATGGCTTTGACATCGACAAGGTCAGTACCGACGCCGAGAGCCGGGCTCCGGCCTTGATGAAGTCAGCTGCGGTCTTGAGCGAGACACCGCCGGTCGGGATCATCTTGACCTGCGGGAACGGGCCGTGGAGATTCTTGATATAGCTCGCACCACCGACCGATCCGCACGGGAAGACCTTTACGAAATCGGCACCGGCGCTCCACGCCGTGATGACCTCGGTCGGCGTTAAGCTCCCGGAGCGATGGGGGCACTGTATCGGTGACAGATTGCGATCGTGTCGAGATTGAGTGCCGGGCTGACAATGAACTGAGCTCCCGCAAGCAGACATGCCCGAGCGGTTTCGGGATCGAGCACGGTTCCTGCTCCGACAAGAACTTCGCTGCCGTATTTGTCCGCGACTTTCGATGACTTTGACGGCACCCGGCACCGTCATTGTGATCTCAAGCACATTCACGCCGCCGGCCTTGATCGCTTCTATCACCTGCATCGCTTCGTCCGCGGAAGAGGCACGCACGACCGGCACGAGGCCAAGGTCTTCAATTTGTGTGATTATTTCGTTTCTTATTCATTTAAAAGTTCCAGCGGCAATTCCGCAAGGCTCAAGCAAGGGCGGCGAGTGACTGAACTCTACCACTTGCGCACGACATTTTGCAGTGAGTCGCTATCTAGCTACGCGAGCACCGCCGCCTTTCATTACTCGAAGAACATCGGCCAGTCCGACCGTGGTCGTGTCGCCGGGCGTCGTCATTGCGAGTGCTCCGTGAGCGGCACCGCAGTTGACTGCCCATTCGGGCGATTCGCCCGTGAGGAATCCGTAGATCAGACCCGATGCGAACGAATCGCCGCCGCCGACGCGATCAAAGATATCAAGATCCGGACGCATCAAGGCTTGAAAAAGCTGCCCCTCGGTAAAGCAGACGGCTCCCCAATCATTGACCGATGCGGTTTTTGCATTTCGCAGCGTCGTGGCCGCGACCGCAAAAGTTCGGAAAATCTGCGACAGCTTGCGGATCATTTTTTCGAAATTTACAATGTCGAGTTTTGAGTGATGTTCGTCCTGGCCTTCGACTTCGTACCCGAGACACGCCGTGAAATCTTCTTCGTTTCCGATCATCACATCGACGTACTGTGCCAGATCGCGATTCACTTCCTGCGCCTTCGCCTGGCCGCCGATCGCCTTCCAGAGCGA
Organism: uncultured Acidobacteriota bacterium; assembly: GCA_963772405.1. Taxonomy (GTDB): domain Bacteria; phylum Acidobacteriota; class Blastocatellia; order Pyrinomonadales; family Pyrinomonadaceae; genus OLB17. The sequence continues at coordinate 552,745 of CAVYWT010000001.1, forward strand.
ATCGCGGTAGTTAAGATCGTACGAAATGATCGTGCCGTGCTTTTTGGCGATCTCCATCGCTTCTTTCGCGACTTCCGGCGTGGTCTCGGACAATGCACAGAAGATGCCGCCGGTGTGGAGCCATCGGGCACCTTCGTCACCGAATATCTTTTCCCAATCGATGTCGCCGGCTTTGAGCTGCGAAACGGCCGTGTTGCCGCGATCCGAACACCCGAGTGCAGCACGAACACCGAATCCACGTTCGGTGAAGTTCATTCCGTTGCGAACCGTGCGTCCGACGCCGTCGTACTTCACCCATTTCACATGCGATTGATCGACGCCGCCCTGATAGATCAGATCCTGAACGAGCCGTCCGATCGGATTATCGGCAAGAGCCGTAACGACCGCCGCATCGAGCCCAAAGCATCGCTTTCAGTCCGCGAGCTACGTTGTATTCGCCGCCGCCTTCCCACACTTCGAACGATCGCGTCGTGTGAATACGCTTATCACCCGGATCGAGCCGGAGCATTACTTCGCCGAGGGAAACGATGTCCCATTTACATTCGTCTTTTGATTTTATATTTAGCATCCTGTTTTCGAATCCAGAATAAGTAAATTTAAATGCAGATCGATGCACGCGCCAATGCTTCAGTGCTTCTGATTTTCACAATTTCCAGAGTCACGCTTGATCAAGCTTTCGAACTTTCTTTTTCGTCGAGATCGTCGAGCCGAACACCGCGTTCCTCGCGTTCACCTTTGTCTACCGAACCGGGTTTTCCGGGTCCAGTGAGTATATTTTTTTCGTCACGGGTCTTAAAGTATCCAGCGTTCAAAATTCCCACCGATCAAGCTGGTGCAGCCGGGTTCAAAGGTAAAACTGCCGCTAGACTGTTTTTCGATCGAGGTGTCCGAATGGAAATATGAGGTAATTATTTGAGGCCGTTCCAGCTCGACCGAATCATTGACCACAAATCGTCCGGGAGCGGAAAACTCAAAAACACGCTCGTGAATTTGCGAACCCCGACTTCGGGTCCGTATGCAGACGCCAGATCCGCAAGGATCGACACACCCGGTCGTTAGCCAGCGGCTCTTACGATCCGTATCTTATTTAGCCGCTCATACGGCACGCCGGCGAATGCATCATGGCCTTTGCCTTCATGGGCCTGCCCCTTGCCATCAAACACCAACGTGTTGTGATGTTCCGTCAAAGGCACGCCCGCGTAACCAGAATCACCGGTCAGGTATTTGCCGTTCGCCCAGATAATGAAACCGCCCGCGTCCGGATGAGCGTGTCCGCTCGATAGCCGCCAGTCTGGGAAAAGCTTTACTTTTTCATTTGCACCATGCCCTTCGGGCGGCCCGGCCTTGAATGCAAACGCCGTCGCATGTCGTCCCAGCCGGATCGCCAATAAACGACATCATGATCCGGAAAGTAATGCCATTTTTCCTGCTTTTCGATCGCGACCGGCTTAATGTCCGGGTCGAACCAGACAAATGTCCAAAATTCCTCAGCATTTACCTGTCCTTTTGATCGCAGCCAGTCGGCGACACCCTGAGCTCGCCGCTGCTATACCGAGTGGCGAGATTGTAGAGAATGTTGTAGTTGGTTCGAAACTGACCGTTGATGCGTTCACGGTGGTAGTCGTCGCCTTTGCGGGAACGGGTGACCGGTCCGGCATAAATATCCCGAAATCGAAATTGAATTCACCGCCCGGCAAGGTCGAATGAGAGACATATTTATGTGCGTTTTTCAGCCCCGGCGGGGTCTTATACAGATCTTCACCTGTAGCGTGGGCGTGTGCGTCCATGTAATGCACGATCCAGGGCATCGAAAATATCCAGTATTCCATTCCTTCGTAGTAATAGCCGTCATCCGAATAGGTCGCTAAAACACGATCAAAAATGGCTCGGGACAACGAGGCCCAGTTTTTCGCCTCATCCGTTTCGCCCATTAACGCATACGCTGTAACGGCTAAACCGGAGATCGGAATAAAGGTGTGATTTTGACTATAGGCATAGCTCTTGCCGGATTTCGGTTTGAAGAATTCATACAATAACCGAGCTTGTTTGACCAATTTATTTCGAATCCTCGTTCGCTTACCGTTAAATCATGGTAAAGCAGGTCGTACGCCCAACCCATTCCATAGAGCAAATGACCGGCCGCAAGATCAACGTTTGGTTTGTTGTACGAGTAGCCCCAAACATCATACGACACGGCAGCGTCCATATATTTTTTTGCGGCATCGAGGTATTTCTTTTCGCCGGTTATCTTGTAGACAAAAGCGGCTTCCGCGATTCCCATACCGACCTCGTTTTGGACGCGACGAGCCTCAGCAGGCGGTGCGGGCGGTTCGCGCAACCATAGCACGAACGCGAGCTGAGCGCCGTTTGCCATAAGTTCTTTATGGGTCTTCGCTTTGGTTTTTAAACGTCGATCTCGGGCTGCGTCATAAACACTCGTGGGTGCACGCCTTCGAGTTCCTTTCGAAGGGTCGAAGGCTTTGATTCGGCTAGTGCAATAAGCGGATGTTTACCCTTTAACTTTGCCGATGCTTGGCGCTCGGCTTCAAGTTCTTGAGCATCTTGGGCGTATGCGAAATTTGCAAAAATATTTAGGCAAATTATTAAAATATAAATGGGTCTTAGCATATAATTTCCTTGCGTAAACGATCTTTAACGGACATGTGAACTAAGCTGAAGAGTCTATTCAGACCATCGGATTTTCGTTACCGCTTCCTGTTCATCAAACGCTTCTATTTTCTTAACGTAATGCGGCAGCCTGCTGAATGCATTAGTTAACAATGCAAAAAACAGACTGCCGCACTCCGATTGGTTCCTAGAATAACAGTTTCAAAGCAAACTGGAATTCACGCCCTTCTGTTGAAGTAACAGACACCTTTCCAACGTTCGAATTATCAAGCTGGAAAACCGGCACCTGAAAATTCGGTGTATTCAACGCATTGAACACTTCCGTACGGAATTGCAGCTTTGTTCTTTCCGACAGTCTAAAATTCTTCAAAAGCGATAGATCGAAACTCCTGAATCTCGGACCTGTCAAAATATTGCGTCCCGCATTGCCGAGCAAGTCAGTTTCGCCGTTCGTTGCGGTTGGTCTGACAAACGCCGCCGGGTTGAACAACAACCCTGCGGGAATATTCTGATAAGGATCGTCCGACGACATCTGGACGTTGGGACGTGACATCTGCCGCCGCAGTATTGCGGCGTAAATGGCCGTCCCGAGAGTATCGATACAATGCCGTTTAGCTGCCAATCGCCAATGATCGTTTGGGCAAAGCCGCTTGCGTCTTTCCCGAATCTGCGGCCCTTACCAAAGGGCAACGAATAATTGAACGAACTAGTAAATTGGTGCCTGCGATCAAAATCGGATAAACCTCGCTCCGTTTGCAAAATGTTTCGAATATCTTGCGGGAACTGCTGACCACCGGTGGTCGACTGATTAGTAGACGACCCTGAGTCGATCGATTTCGAAAATGTGTAAGAAACCAACAGGGTCAATCCCTTCGCGGCCCTGCGACGCAAACTGGTTTGCAACGCATTGTAGCTGGAATTGCCAAACTGATCCTGATATTGGATCGTTGCCGTACCGTATTGAGCCTGGAAACGGCGGACGACTTGCGGCACGCCCGCAACTAAAACCCCGGTCGGAACCGCCTGATTAATATTGTAACGCAGCCCGAGGTGACGGCCTTGCGACCCAACATAACCGACTTCCCACACCAGATCATTCATTATCTGCCGTTCGAGAGTTAGATTGAATTGGTAGATCTCCGGCTGTTTATAATTTGGATTCATTCCTCGTGGCGTTGCTTCACTTGCGCCGCCGGGAAATGGATTTTGCAGCGACATCAATAAGGGGGTCGCTGCAACACGACTGTAATTTATCCGGTTCAAAAACGGAGCCTGCACTGCAAGCTGTTGCCGAATCGGATTAAATGTTTCGAGCGAGTAATAGATCCCCGCACCGCCACGAATCACGGTCTTGTCGTCCTTAAGTGGACGAAGAGCAAAACCGACTCTCGGGCCCCAATTATTCTTGTCGGGATTTACGAGAGTTTCAGGCAGACCTTTTGTCGAAGCAGCCGCACAGATCAATGCATTTGTCGTCGGATTGCGAACTTCGTTTGAACAAACCAGCGTTGCCGTGTTGGTCGTGTCAATCAACAAATTTGCCAACCGTCCGGTTTTCTCCCTTAGAGCTGTTTGATATTCGTAACGCACGCCTAGGTTTAGCGTCAGCCAATCTGATACTCGCCAATTGTCCTGAACAAAAAATGAATATTGGGTTCCGGTCGTATCTGCGGGGTCAGCTCCGATCTGCCGCGACGTGGTCTCCGGCAAGCCATAAAGAAAGTCGGCGAAAGAACGGAAGCCGCTTGATGTCGCGTTCGCCGGATTTGTGTTTCGCCCGCGAAAGCGAAAATCGCCACGGACATTTCGGACATCATTTTCAATATAGTTCGAACTGAGGATATCAACCCCGAACTTCATATTGTGGTTTCCTCGAATCACCGACAGCGCATCGAAAAACTGAAATGTCTTTAGCTTGTAACTAAAGGGGTCGTTTGGACGATCACCAAATTCGGAAAATCCATCGATACGAATTGCCGGAAAGCCCTGCAAATCAACGCCTGGCGAAACCCCGGGGATCCCGAAAGTTGCGTTCCAATCTTGACCTCTATTTTCTCCAAGATTTTGTGAGTCTTGATTGAAGTGCCCAAAACGCGCCTCATTGACAACCGTTGACGAGAAAACATGAGTGTCTGACACTGAATACGAATCATTCTTGCTCAATGCATCACGCCCGAATCCGGGATAGAAGTTTCGAGCCGAAGGGAATGCCTGATAACCATCTCTTCGTTCGCGTGCAAAACGAAACGAAAACGTATTATTCTCGGCAATACTATGATCAAATTTCAATAAATACTGATTCTTGTCGGACCGATTTATACCCCTTGCAACATAGCCATCAACCTGGCTCGGATTATTTGCAGAAGGAATGAACTTCAGGATCTGCAGGGCGATCGGATTCGCGGGCAAAATGGTTGGGAATGCCGGATTTACGGCAAAAGGAATCACATTCCGCGTTGGACATTCCACCTTTGTGCCCGTCGTCGTCACGCACAATACGCGGTTTGTATCATCGGCATTGCCAGGAATTCCGTCGGGCCCGGCACCTCGAATATTACTAAAGTCACCGGTTTTCCACGCCGCATTCGGTGCCGTGTTTTGCGACGTTGCCGAGCGCGTCTCGCGGGTTCCTTCAAAACTTGCGAAGAAAAATGTCTTGTCTTTCCCTTTAGTAAACATTGGTCCGCCTTCGCCAAAATTGAAGAAAGGCATTGGGCCGCCGATGGAACCGCCAAACTGATTTCTCTTCAGCGTCTTTAAGCTTTCGTCCTCCGGCGTTCCCGGGATATCAAAAGCCAAAGCGTTTTTCGCGTCAAATTTATCGCTTCGTAAATATTCAAAAGCCGAACCCGAAAACCTATTTGTTCCGCTTTTCGAAACAACATTTATTTGGGCACCGGCGGTACGGCCAAATTCTGCGGTGTAGGTTGACGTTTCAACTTTAAACTCGCGAATTGAATCTACCGAAGTCGTTACGCCAACATTTGCGTTGCGGTCAGAACGATTATTGATGCCATCAAGAATAAAGTTTGACGCATCGGTGCGCGTCCGGCAGTGGCCAATCCTTCGCCCTGATCGTCATCAGCAGGACGACGGTAAACGCCAGGAGTAAGCAATGCCAGATCGGTAAAATTTCGACCATTAAGCGGCAGTTCCTGTACCTGTCGCGGCGTGATCACTTCACCCTTACTGGATGTTTCAGTATTGATCGCAGGAGCTTCAGAGGTTACGGTCACCTCTTCGCTAATATTTCCGGCCTCCAAAGATACATTCAGTCGTAATGTTTGTTGGGTTTCCAATACAACATCATTCCTATTCGAGACCTTGAAATTGCTCGCTTCAATCCGCAAAGTGTAACTTCCCGGCGGTAGCTGAGGCAAAACAAATTCACCATCATTATTTGTAACTGCTGATTGCGAACGATTTGTTGCGGTTGTGAGTGATTTTCACACTCGCCCCGGAACGCTCGCTCCGTTTGCGTCCGTTACTTTTCCGACAACGGTTGCATTAAATGTCTGCCCAACTGATAACGAAACTAGGAATAAAATACCTAGAACCGAACAAAGCGCCATAACTAATATCTTTCTCATTTTCTTTCTCCTTTAAATATTTCCTAGTCCATTAACAGGCCGCCATTGATCTCAATGGTTTCACCACAGAGATAACTGGCAGCGTCAGAAGCGAGAAATGCAATGACGCTCGCCACCTCGTCCGGTTGGCCTTCGCGTCCCATCGGAATCGCTTTGCGAAGGTTCTCCATCGTTTCTGAAGTTGTGAATACTTCGTGGAATGGTGTCGCGATAACTCCCGGAGAGACTGCGTTCACTCGAATGTTTTGAGCAGCAAATTCCTTGGCGAGACCTTTTCACATCGTCAGCATCGCTGCCTTGCCCGACGAGTAGTGGATCGAGCCTAGAGCACCGCCGTTGCGGCCCGCGATGGAGGTGACGTTGATGATCGAGCCACCGCCTTTTCGAGCATTTTGGGAATCACAGCCTGAGCCGCGAAGAATGCGCTTTTTACATTGAGATCTATTACCTCGTCCCAACGTTCTTCGGTCAGCTCAAGCGTTCGTAGCCGTTCCACCAGCGAACCCGCGTTATTCACCAGGATGTCGACTGGCCCGAGACCGATCTTCGACTTCTCGGACCATACGTGTGATCTCAGAGTTGTCCCGAACATCAGCCTTGATCGCCATGGCTTTCGAGATGGCGGTGCTGACAGCGGCCCCCGAGCTTTCGGGTGATGTGCTTCTGCCGAACGCAGAGATCGCGGAAACGGCCTCGTCGGCTCCGGTTTTATTCTTGTGATAAGTGAGCGCAACAGATGCCGCCGCAACTGTCCAAATAACTCCGCCGTCGCCCGCCCAATGCCGCTTGAAGCACCGGTGACGAGTACGACCTTGCCTGTGAAATCAAAAAAAGTTTTCATGATTCTTAATGCGTCTCCTTTAATGCTGAACCTTTACCCTCTCTATCCTTCCGGACAATGCAAACAGAATTAGTGTTCCGACCGGAGCTAGAATTCCGGCCGTGACGAGAACAGGTGTGTACGAGAAATGATCGACCACCCATCCGGTCGAAAAAATAAATATCATCGAACCGATACCCGCACCGGTACCACCAAGACCAGCCACGGATCCGACATCTTTTGACTCGTAAAAATCGCTCGGCAAGGTTTGGACATTATTTATCCAGACCTGAAAGCCAAACAGGACGACCGCTATAAGGCCGAGAGCAGACATCGCGTCCGGTGTAAATGCGGCGATAATTCCAGCCGGCATAAGACACGCTGCAAAACCGATGACCGATTTTCGAGCCGCATTTACGCTCCATCCACGGCCGATCAAGAATCCCGAAAGCCAACCGCCAAACAAACTGCCTGCATCCGCTGCGACATACGGTACCCAAGCGAATAGTCCGATCTGCTTTAGATCAAAGCCATGAACCTGACTTAGATATAAAGGCAGCCAGGTGATGTATAACCACCAAACCGGATCAACCAGAAAACGTGCCGCAACGATCGCCCAGGTTTGGCGATATCGAAGCAGGTCAAACCAACCGGATGGTTTTTCGTCCTCTGCCGATGCTGAACCGCGACGTGGTCCTCGCTTGCGACGGGATCGTCTTCTTTGATCAAGGCTAACTCTTCTTTGGTCAGCCATTTATGCTGTTCGGGTGAGTCGTAAATTCACCACCAAAGGATAAGCCAAAGGAATCCGAATGCACCGGTTACCACGAACGTTCCTGCCAATGTCCGAAATAGGCCGTTAGCCCGACGATAACCGGCGGTGCAATGATAGATCCGATAGCGGCCCCGCTATTAAAGATCGCCATCCGAAGGCCCGCTGTCGGGCCGGGAACCATATCGAAACAGTCTTTGCCGCACCTGGCCAATTGCCCGCTTCACCAAGGCCGAGAATGAAATCGAAACGGCGCTCAGGCTGCGGATACCGACCGCAAAGGCATGAGCGATCGCCGCCAAAGACCAAACGACGATCGATACTGTAAAGCCACGCTTAACACCGATCCGGTCGTATAGCTTGCCCGAAAGACTCTGACTGATGGTGTAGGCAAAAAGGAACCATGTTGCAATGCCGCCAAACTCGGTATTTGACAGGTTTAGTTCTTTCGTGAGCAATGGCGCCGAGACCGAGATCGTTAGCCGGTCGATGTAATTGATCAGCGTCGCCAGAAATACGAGTCCGACAATGATCCATCTGAGGCCTCTGATCTTAAAGGCTCGGTCGGTGGGCACGGTTTCCGCTTCGTTGGGGCTCATGTTCTTCTTTTTCTCGTTAACGATTCGGCAATTTATCGCTTCGCAGTTCCTTGAACCATTTGCTTGGAAGTTCTGAAAATCTATTAGATCTTCCTGGCCACTCGCCCAGATGATTCGCAATCCATTAGGCGTCCTTTCGAAGTTGGGAACTGGCGTTTTGTCATCGACCATGATGGGCTGCAAGAAATGCAAGAATTCAAACTTTTGCTTCTTTTCGGCAGAGGTTGTCTGCAGCTGCAAACCACGTTGCTCTGTGTTGCCCTTGTCAACACTTCCGGGTAGTCCGCGGGCCTGGATCATTTGCGGCTCAACCTTGGACACGGTTTCGTCCAGCGAAAGGCCAATGACACGCAAGGCCGCACCCTCATTGATCAAAATCGCCTGATTTCCACTCAGATCAATTTTCTTATCCGCGTTTAGTAGGAATTTAAGTTCCGAAGATCTTTCGGTTTCGACCTGATCCCAAACAAGGAAATAGTTGCCCGCCGTCACGTAAAGAAAATGGCGGTCAAACTTCTTTAGCCCCAGATCGTCGTAGTATGCGCTCGCTGCTTCACCGCGAATATAGAAATAGTTTTTTGTCGAAAATACTTCGGCGATATGGATTTGGTTTAGGCGCTCATTTGAAACTTCCTTGAACATTTCATAAACGCCGTCGTTTGCCTGGCCCCGTCCGTTTATCAGAATTGTGTTGTGATCATCTGTATTCTTGATCCCGAGATATCCCGTGTCACCCGTCAAATACTTGCCATTGGCGTAAATAATAAAGCTGTTTGCATCAGGGTGTGCGTGGCCGGTATTCTCGCGCCAATCCGGGATCTTCGACGCAAGAGTTGCCGCGTGATGACCCTGGGGCGGCGAACATCTGAATGCAAAAGCCGTTGCATTTTGTGACCAATCTGTTCGTCCAAACACTGTGTCGTTGTCTATAAAATGAATTTTGGTTGGGATTTTTGAGAGCGGAGAAGGTTCTAATTTCGAATCGTGACTAATAAACGCCCAGATCGGTTCGCGTGTCCCGAGGTCCGTTTCCTTGCGAATAAAATCGGCGACGGTCTGAGCCTGAGAATCCTGATAGATCGCAGCAAAGCGATACAAAATATCGTACTCACCGTATAGCTTTTCACGTTGGCTCGTCCCATTCCGGTTAAGCGAGCCGTCGCCGACGTCCGCAAAATCAAATATATTCTTGCGGTCGGGCAATATGGAGTGCATCGCAAAATATTTCATGTTCGCGAATTTGTCGCGCATCGGCAGATAGAGATTTTCTCCCGTTGCGCTCAAATGTGCGTCGAAATATCGCAGCACCCATCGAAAAGCAAAGCCGTAATAATGAAAGCTCTCGTAGAAATAGCCGTCCGTTCCAAACGTCAGCATCGTCCGGTCAAAGACAGCACGAGCAAGTCTTGCCCACTCTTCTGCCTCGGGCACTTCGTCTAGCAAAGCATAAGACGCGATCGCCAAACCGGCCATCGGAATCCAGGTGTGATTCTGGCTGTAGGTGTATCTCTTATTCGGCTTATATTTGAAATACTCATACATCAACCGCCCTTGAGTTTTCAGCTTATTTCGGATTATTTCGCGTTCGGATGAACTATATTTGTCAAATAAAAGGTCGTAGGAAAAAGCCAGTGCATAAAGTAGGTGTGCAGGCGGCAGATCGACATTTGGCTTGTTTGTTTTATAACCCCAAATCGGCATTTGGCATGCTGCAAGCGTTAATTGTCTCGCCATCTCGAAATGCTTTTCATCGCCGGCGATCACGTAGGCAAAACTCATTTGTGAAATCCGAAAGGCCAACGAATATTGCGTCATCGTTCCTTTCTTCCGTTCGGCGAGTCCGCTTTTGTACAGATCTTCGTCGCCCGGATCGGGAATCGCGGTTCCAAAAGATGCAAGTTCTTTTACAACGTCCTGCCACAGTTCCTTGTCAGCTCCGTTTGCCCTCGCACGCAGTTTCGCCAGATCGTCGCCGGTAAAAAACAATCTCGGATGAACGTTCTTCAAGTTGGGTTTCAACCTGACAGGGCGCTGAAGAAGCTCAGGAAATGTCGGGAGTTTTATTTTTTGCGTTTCCTTTTTCGCAACTGTCTGACCAATTAACGGCACGCAAAACAAAAGTAAAAGCATCGCGGCAAGAAGCAGATTCTCGACCGTCGAGGTGACTGGTATTCGTGTGGTATCGTTAACAGGTGTTCGCATGAAATCTAATCAGGGTGATCCGAATCAGAGGATCAACGCCTTCTCAATCCGGTTGATTCACGAATAATTAGCTCGCAGTTCAAAACGCGCTCGCGACGCGATTTCTTTTCTTTTCCTTTAATCCTCTCGAGCAACATTTCCGTAGCAAGTTGTCCTTCGAGCCGCATCGGCTGGCGGACAGTCGTCAGAGGCGGTGATGTCCGAACCGCCAGGGAAATATCGTCAAAGCCGACAATAGCGATATCTTCCGGGATTCTTAATCCCGCTTCCTTGATCGCGCTCATGGCTCCGATAGCCGTAAAATCGTTTCGTGCAAAGACCGCGGTCGGCGGATTCGGAAGCGAAAGAAGCCTCTTCATTCCTTCGAAACCAATTTCTTCGGTCGAATATCCGGGAACTTCTGAGTCATTCTCTGTGCGTCCGGTGATCAATCGCTCGTCAATCTCGATATCGTGTTTCTCAAGAGCTTTCAAATAGCCCTGTAATCTTTTCAGCCGGGACCCCGCGGTAATATTCGCTCCTAAAAACCCTATTCTCTCGTGGCCGAGATCTATCAAATGCTGTGTCGCTTCAAAACCACCTTTTAGGTTATCCGGTGAGACAAAATCAACATCCTCGTGCTGAAAATCACGCCCGATGACGACAACAGGAACGTTTCCTTCAACGATCTCACGCAGGTATCTGTCGCCGCTTTCGTTCGAGCGAGTGGCAACGATGATTCCATCCACACGATGATTAGCAAGGGATTCGAATGCCACGATATCTTCCTTTGCACTATGCTCGCTTATGCAAATGAAGAGATTGTAGCCATTATTGATCAACGTTTCGCGAACCGCTCTCGCGAGTTCAGTCGAATATGGGTTAGAAATATCACCAAGCACAAGCCCAACCGTTTCAGTGAACTGCCGCTTTAGGTTCCGGGCCAGGCCATTGCGACGGTAGTTAAGTGCTTTTGCCGCATCCAAGACTTTCTTTCGCGTGTCATCGCTGACGTATCCCGTGTCGTTTACGACCCGCGAAACCGTCATCGGAGCGACTCCTACCGCTTCGGCTATATCCCTCAGCGTTACCTGCTTTTTCTGTGCTCGATTTATCTCGTTTGAAGCCATGTCGATCAAAAAGTGTGGTAACGTTAACCTATCTAACATTCATTTGCAAGCTCTTAATTCGAAAATCGTCTAACCGTGATTTTTAGTCCAGCATTTAAGGGGCTGGCATTCACTTTCTTGGACGGATTCAGCAAGGCTCTCAGGATGAACACTACATTCCCTCGGGGTTTCCGACCGGCCGCGGCGGCATGCATCCTGACCAATCAGACGTGAAAAGTGAAAAGGTAGAAAGTGAAAGGGCGGAAAGTGAAAAGGTGGAAAGTGAAAGGTGGAAAGTGAAAAGGCGGAAAGTGAAAAGGTAAAAAGTGAAAGGTGGAAAAGGAAAGCGTGAAAATGCCTTCCAGCTTTTTCACCCTTTCACTTTTCACCTTTTAACTTTCTAAGGTTTTACGGTGAGATAGATCGTCTGCCCGCGTCGCGAGACGAGTATTAGCACCGGCTTACCCGATGCACTCTGAAGAGCGGACTGGACTGCGTCCAGGCTATTCACAGGTTGACGATTAATTTCCAAGAGGATGTCACCCCGAGCGATTCCGGCTTCGGCCGCTGCGCCGCCACCATCCACGCCTGTGACGACCATGCCTTCTGCACCGTCTTCAATACCGAACTGCCGAGCGATCTGCGGTGTCATCGGCTGCAGCGTCAGGCCGAGCTTTCCCGAGTCGGATTGCTTTTGAGGTGTTGCGTCGCCGTTTTCGAGATCGCCCCCGCTCTTGCTTCCCGGGAGTTCGAACTCGTCGAGCGTGGCGGTCAGTTCTTGAGGATTTCCATCGCGAAGAACGGTAACCTTGATCTCGGTTCCAGGCAACGTGCCGGCTACCTTATTCCGCAGCACATTACTGTCCTCGATCTTTTCGCCGTTGATGGCTGTAATGATATCCGTCCGCTGGAATCCCGCCTTCTCCGCTGCCGCTGCCTTTTCGAACATCACTAACCAAAACACCGCTGGTATCGTTTAATCCGAGGGCCTGAGCCGTACCTTCATTCAAGTTTTGAATCCCGATGCCGAGCATCCCCCTGCGGACACGCCCGTCGCGAAGAAGTTGTTCCATAACCGACTTCGCCATGTTCGACGGAATCGAAAACCCGATACCGATATTTCCACCTGAAGGTCCGCCGGAAAGGATCTGGGAATTGATTCCTATCAGTTCGCCCGTAAGACTTACAAGAGCACCACCGGAATTGCCTCGATTGATCGGTGCATCGGTTTGGAGGAAATCTTCAAAGCTTCCATCGCTCAGGCCGGTTCGACGTCCCTTTGCCGAGATGATTCCCGCGGTAACCGACTGTCCGATTCCTAGAGGATTGCCGATAGCCAGGACGATGTCACCGACGCGGACCATGTCCGAATTCCCGAGATTCAGAAACGGCATATTTTGGGCTTCGATCTTTAGAACGGCGAGATCGCTGGGCTTATCCGCACCCACCAATTTCGCGTCGAATGTTTTGTTGTCACTAAGGAAGACAGTAATTTTCTCAGCACCGTCGATTACGTGTGCGTTGGTGAGGATGGTTCCGTCAGCACTCACGATCACGCCCGAGCCGAGACCACGCTCGAGCCTTGGCTGCGGATTTGCCCGCGGCATCGGGAACTGCCTAAAGAATTCGTCACCACCGAACGGATTTGCCGGTTGATCATCCTGCTGTGCCCTCCGCGATTTGGATTCCGCCTCGATACGAACGACCGCGGGTGAAGTCTTTTCTACTACATCCGCATAACTCGTTCTCATTCCATCAACAACCAACGGTGCGGGTGCTGACGCCGGCTCGACGTTCGCGGGCACCTCGTTCCCACCAAATAGACCCGTTCTGCAACCGCCAAACAATCCCACCGAAACGACCAGGGAAGTCAATAAAATATCTCTTCTAAACATTAATGCATCTCCCAACCTACTTATTAGAATTCTACCGTATGCAAATTGGCTTGCAAGTGTGTGCAAAGAAATACGCTGGCGTCGGTTATCGGGTTCAGAATAATACCGTTTGGAGCCAAAGAAATTGAGGAGCCGGCGCTGCTGAGTGGATCCTCATAGTCGTCAGCCAGCGGATCGGAGCATAAGGCCAGGAGTTTAGTTAGTAGATATTTTTGGGGATTCCGATTCAAAAATATAGGCGAGAGCTTTGTATACAAGCTTCGAACAAAGGAACGCCGGCGCATCGGAATTATCGGTCTTCGAAAATTCTACGAGATCCATTCCGACAATGCGACGTTTCTGTGCAAGTTTACGCAACAGCTCAAGAGTCTCGTACCAGCCTAGACCGCCCGGTTCGGGTGTACCGGTTGTTGGAACTAGACTTGGATCGAGTCCGTCGATGTCGATCGTAAGATAAACATTCTCGGTCAACGATTCGACCGCGTCATCGATCCAGTCTGTTTTTCCGACAATATCTCTTGCCCAGAATATCTTTGTCGGCAGCCCGCTGCTAATCGACCGTGCCTCATCGCCCGAGATAGACCGAATGCCGACTTGCACGGACGGAATACGGAGGTCCTTTACAACACGGGCCATGATAGACGCGTGCGAATGGGGCGTGCCATCGTAGGTGTCGCGCAGATCGGCATGGGCGTCGATCTGTAGAACACTGATGTCGTGAAATTTTTCGGCGTGGGCTTTAATAACCGGGGCGGACACCGAGTGCTCGCCACCCAGCATACAGATGAATTTTTTAGATTCGAGCAGTTCCTTCGTTCGATCGTAAAGGGCTTTCATCATTGCTTCCGGAGTTTCGAGCGGAGCAAATTCGTCGAGCGTATGAATGCCAAGTTTGTAAACTTCCGAATCGGTCTCTTCCTCGTAAAGCTCCATGTTGCGCGAAGCGTCGACAATCGCCATTGCACCCGCACCCGTACCCGTCCCATAGGATACGGTGCCCTCATACGACACAGGCCAGACCAATATCCGCGACGATTCGAACGAAGAATACTCGTCTTCGTCGATCCCGCCAAAGTTCATTGGAAGTGTTGCTGCCTCTGACATTTTGGATTTTAGATTTTGGATTTTGGATCGGTCGTTCGGGTTAGCTCCGGTACAGCGATTTCGCTCCGACTCGCTCAACGGAATCAATCCAAAATCCAAAATGTTAAGGAACGTCGATGGTCATGTCCTTGCCGGCAAAGCTGAAGTTGGGACGCTTGCGTCCCTTCATGAATTTTGCCGCAGTTTGCGAAAGGGCCGTGATGATCATCGGCAGTGCGATCGACGGATCGCTCGGCACATAAGCTGTCGTCGCACCTCGAAGAAGCTTTCCAAAAACTCCTGTATGGTTTCCGGCATAGGACGGCGTGCGTATCTCGAGCGGGACGGTATCGGTCGTGATCGAGACCGCGTACTTATGTCCGCGAGCTCCGTTGCGAACCATATAGGATGAAATCTCGGCCATGTGCAGCATATTTTGGCTGCACGAGCTTCCTAGTGTGATCACGCCTGAGTTCCGCGTCTTCTGCGCGATCTGCATCATCTCCATGGTGTCGGTCGTCGTATCGAAAGTGAACTGCGATTTCTTTTCGAATCGTGCACGGGCGATGCCGACGGACAATTCCGTACTAAGAAGATCGGGGCAAAACACCGGGATTCGAGCCTTGAACGAAGACGTCATGATGCCATCTTCGTGCGCGATCTCGGCAAGCTCGCGTCCCATCAGCAATAAGAACTCCCGCACCGAATAAGCCCGGCTCGAGTCGAGCTGATTTATTACGCTCCCGACCCACTCGTCGGCTTCACGATACTCGTCGCGATTCGCCAGCAGATCCCCGACACGGGAAACGTCCGACGCTTCGAGCTCGTCGTCCGCCATGCTCGGATGAGCTTGATAATGATTTCGGCCAAGAGTCTCGTGAATATCGTGAAAAAGAACGGTTCCCGACATCACTATAACGTCAACAAACCTGTTCTTGATGACATACGCCAACAGCCGCCGCATACCTGATGTGATGAGATTTCCACTACCACACAAGTAGATCGTCGAGTTGTCGTCGAGCATGTCAAGCCAGATCCTGTGAGCTTCTGCAAGCTGCTTCGCACCAAATCCGGCGCCTTCCATTTTTTCCAACAATCCCGCAACAGACCGGTCCCGATCGATCGGAACGGGTCGGGTCGGGACAGTCAGGTATTTCGAAGCTTTAGTTTTCTTTTGAGCGGCCATTATGATTCTCCAAAAAAAATATTTCTAAATAATAAGAGCAAAGTAATTTCAATTTTCGTTTCCGTTCGGTGTCAGGTACGTGTAGCTTTCAGCCTGGTTTTCGTAAAACTCGATCAGCTGATTTCCTTCCTTCGTCGAAAGCGCTCCACTTTTTATTCGTTTCATCACAGCCCGCCGAAATTGGTCGTGAAGCTGGTTTGTGTCGAAACGAACAGTACTTAACGTGTCGGCAAGCGTCGCACCGTAAATCACCTTTCGTATGATGTGTCCGTCTTCACCGATAAAGATGTGGGCTTCGTGCGGAACTCCGAAAAGGTTATGGTTGTTACCCATAACTTCCTGATAAGCCCCGACCAACATCATCGCCAAGTAATAAGGCTCGTTCTTGACTAGTTTGTGGAGCTCAAGCACTGGTTTGATATCGTGCAGATCCACAAACTTATCGACAACGCCGTCGGAATCGCAGGTTATGTCACATAGGGTAGCATATTCCGTAGGCTTTTTGTTGAGTTTATGTATTGGAATGATTGGGAATAGCTGTTCAAGTGCCCAATTGTCCGGCATCGATCGGAAAACCGAGAAGTTTGCCAAATATTTTGCACACAAGAGTCTGCGGAGGTCGGCAAACTCTTCAGATACGTATTTTTTTTGTTGAGCAAACTGGTCGGCCTTCTCACAAACGTCCCAAAAAAGAACTTCGCCTTTCCCCTTGGCTACGAGGTCTATCAAACCGAGATCGAACATGGTAAACAGGGCTTCGCGATGCTCAAGAGCGTCGTGATAGTACTCGCGATAATTCTTCCCATTTATCGTTTCGCGGAGATCGTGGAGCTCGCGAATGAGCGGCGGATCCTCTTTGTCGATCGTCATCGGGGTGAGATCTTCAACGACGGTCTCTATCTCGTCCTGAATATTGGTGACCAGCATCGCGTGATACGCGGAGAGATAGCGGCCAGACTCCTGGATGATTGTCGGATGCGGCACATTCTCGTCATCACATACCGTCTTGATCACGTAGATGACGTCGTTAGCGAACTCGCGGGCGTTGTAATTGGCAGATGATTCGAACGACGTGCGAGATCCGTCGTAGTCGACCGCCATGCCGCCGCCAACGTCAAGGAAATCGATGGGAATCCCCATCTGGCGGATCTTGGCGTAGGTTCGAGCAGCCTCTTTCATCGCATTCTTGATCCGCTTGATATCGGTCAACTGTGAGCCGATGTGGAAGTGCAAGAGCTTTAGCATATCCACACGTCCCGCTTCCTGAAGCTGACGGATCACCTCCAGGATCTCAGTAGTGGTCAAGCCAAATTTCGCCGCTTCGCCGCCCGATTTTTCCCATTTGCCTGTGCCCTTGGAGTAAAGTTTGACGCGCACGCCGACCATCGGAAGGGACGTGTCCGGGTTTTCAGCTATGAATTCGTTGGCGAGGTTAAGGGTGTGTTCGAGTTCAGACAGCTTTTCGATGACGATCACCACTCTTTTGCCGGCGCTCGCTCCGGCGAACGCAAGCTTGACGAAATCCCGATCCTTAAACCCGTTCAACACGAGAAGGCTTTCTTCGGACTGTTCGAGCGCGAGCGCCGCGTAGAGTTCTGCTTTTGAACCAGCTTCTAAACCAAAGTTATATCTCGAGCCCTCTTTCAGGTACTCCTCTATCACCGCCCGGTTCTGGTTTACCTTCATCGGGTAAACGCACATATGATCGCCTTCATATCCGAACTCACGGATGGATTTTCTAAATGCGGTTTGCAGTTTTCGAATCTGTCCAAAAAGTAGTTGGGGGAAACGAAGTAGTACCGGGGTGTTTATCCCACGCTTTGCAAGATCGTCGATAATTTCTTTGACATCTGCGGTTAGGTTGGCATTGTCAGGGGAATTTACAACCAGATTTCCTTTACGGTTGACTCCGAAATAGTCGGCTCCCCAATTCTCGATACCGTACGTTTCGACGGTGCGTTCTATAACTGAGCTCAATTTGCCATACTCCCACGCCTTCCTCCGCTAGCCGAAGAGTTAAGACGAAAACCTAAAGCTTAGTAAAAATCTAACAAAAAACAAAAAGTGAAACAACACAAAGTTTTCCGCCGGTACTCAGAGGTCCCCGCATGGCATAAGCCTTGCAAAACCGTCGTATCGGAATTGGAGCGGCTTCTGTGCAACACAGTATTTAGCGGCTTTTTACAGCGGATTCCTAATTGACGATGGCAAAGCTGTCAAAAAATGGTGTCAAAAAGTGTCAGTATGAAGAGGTGTTCTATATGAACAAGAGAGGGGAATCGGGATTTTCATTGGTCGAGTTGCTGCTGGTCGTAGTGATCGTCGGTCTCATTGCAGCGATGGCGGTGCCCGCCTATCAAAAAGGAATGTGGGCGGCTGAGAACGGATCGGCGTTTGGCACGCTGCGAACGATCGCATCAACGCAGGTTTCCTTTTATACCCAACACAATCGATTTGGCAGGTTAGATGAGATCAACGCTACTTTGGGCAACGGCGTGGGAACTATCGTCGGTGACCGTCTCGTCCGCGGAAAATATGTATTTGAAATGACGCCCGTGAGGCCCGACGATGCGGAACTCGCCACGGAGTTCTTAATAAGCGCGACACGAGACGTTACGGGAGACGCAGTTTACCGGTTCGAGCTGAACCAAACCGGGCGAATCGTACAAGTCTATCCGGCGGGTGGCCCAGAGAATTGACTAGATGAACTCGCTCGCCGAATCTAAATCACCAAAGATGAATGTTTTTGAAGACCTGATCGAAGAGCTCAGGGACGAAAATCTGCTAGAGGATACGATCATCGACGTGCGAGGTCCGCGAACCAACGTGACCGACGACGAAGGACGTTCGTCGCAGGCGTTCACGACTGAAACGAGAGGTTCCGAAAACGGTTCCGTACAGGCAATCGATCCCGCAAGTTCGGGATCTGAACCGGATGTGGGGTCCGAGGATGCTGAACGCGACTTCTATCGGAAGCGGGCGACTGGACGAAGTATCGAGCCTGCAGATGGTTGAGCATGTTCTCTCAGGTATTGAGCGGGAGTATATGAAAATCGTGCCCAGCTCATACGATGACTTGCGGGCTAAAACGGCTCTCCATAAGTTTCTTCAGGTGCAGGGTGACTCCACGACGACAGAGTATGCAGAAGCGGAGTTTCACCTGATGCGCGAGACGGAGGCCTGGAGCTCGGCCCTTTCTGCACGCGATAGTAAGATATCGGTAGCCAACCTTAGGCGGTTCTGCGAAAATTCTCGCCCGATTCTCAGCTCTCAAGCTCTCCTTGGCCTCGGCCGGTTTTACCGCAATTCGGCGTTTTCTAGAACGCACCCGTGCGAAATTTGACTTCGTAATGACACGCCTTTTTTCTCGCGAGGCGTCCGGCGACAAACGAAAGGTATTGTTCGGCCGAGCGGAAATGATCGGGCATGTGAAGACTCTTTACGCCAACTGGTCCAGTGTTGCGTTATATTCTGCCGATGACGTGCCGCTGAAGGCCCGCGCGATCGTTGCAGGCTTTGAAGACCGAGTGGCGGAAGCCGAAAGCGCTCTGACCTTTGATCAGCTTATTCAAAACGACTTCTTCAAAAGGGTTCACGCATTTAAAGAAGCCACTGGAGAGATCTTCTTCGCTCCTGAGGTCGTCGCTGCGACCATCGATTGCAATACAAAGATCGGAAACAAGTTCGTGGATCTGGTTCGTCTTGAGCGGGAGCGATCAAATCCGGAAAGCATCGAGGAAAAATACGGCTACGATTACGATCAGATTATTTCCGATGCTGCTGGAAAGACTTTGCAGCTTTTGGACGTACTCAAGAACCTGCCGGAGTGTGAGGAAGGGGAAGTGACGGACGGCGGCGGGTTCCGGAGCACCGAGGCGAATCCAACTCCCCGCGAAGCTCAGAAAGATAAAACGCGTCTCTTCACCTTTGAGTTGTTTGCTGTAAACAAATGGCTTCTTTTGGCGACGATCGTCGTCGTACTGGTCAGCAGCGCTTTGTATTTATGGTCTAGTCAGCCATCGACGGAAACGTCGTCCGCGGAGAGCGCGACGGACGTGAGCCTCGAAAATTCGGACCTTAAGGAATACATGCGGACGGGCCGCGCGACCTCCGAAACTTTTTATGCAATAACGCTTCCGGTTTGGGACCAGATGGAGGAACAAAAAAAGCGTGAAATTCTCCAAAAGGCGTTGGAGTTCGCCAATAAGAACGGTCAGAAAAAGGTACAACTTGTAAATTTCCGAGGCCGAAGTGTGGCCTTCGCGTCGCAAAAGAAAGCAGAGATACTTAATCCGTGATTTCAGACATTATTGTTGTCTCGCTGGATAATTCTGACAGCAATGTCGCATTCCCGGGTATCTAGAATCCCCTCAAATTTAGGTAAGCATAACTATAGATTAATTTACACGTCTCACTAGACCGTCGGCACGCCCGTTGCACTCTTCGCCGCACATGAGCGTTCCCAGATAATCATTTTGAAAAGACCGCGCGACGAATGTGTCCCGCGGCTTTTTGCATTTTGTAACGCCGGACACTCAAGACCGTACAAAAAATTACTTAGGAGCATCAATGAACGCAAAGAATGTATTGACCTTTGCTTCGGACAAAGGAGCGAAGTTTGTATCGGTCCGCTTTACGGACCTACCAGGATCCTGGCACCACCTGACATACCCCATCAGCCAATTGACGGAAGACTCATTTGAGGAAGGATTCGGCTTCGACGCATCCAGCCTTCGCGGCTGGGCGGCGATCAACGAGTCAGACATGCTTTTGATCCCGGATCCGACACGTTTCTGGCTGGACCCGTTCGCGTCAGAGCCCACAATCGGCCTTATCGCAAATGTCGTCGATCCAATAACAAAGGAGGGTTATGGCCTGGACCCTCGTTCGGTGGCAGTTCGAGCTGAGAGCTATCTGAAGTTCACCGGCGTCGCAGACACGGTCTATTTTGGCCCTGAAGCCGAGTTCTTTATATTTGATGACGTCTCTTATCACAACAATCAACAGTCTGCGGGATTTACTCTCAACAGCGAAGAAGGGCATTGGAACTCGGGGCGCTCGGGTGACGGAATAATTAATGCCGGTTTCCATATCCGTGCTAAGGAAGGATATGTTCCAGTGGCTCCGCTCGACACGCTTATCGGAATTCGCAATGCGATCTCGCTGACACTTGCCGAGGTTGGAATTGATGTTGAATGCCACCATCACGAAGTCGCTACCGCGGGCCAGTGCGAGATCGATTTCCGCTTCTCGAACCTCCTGCATGCTGCGGACAACGTGATGCTCTTCAAGAATGTCGTGAAAAACACGGCGGTCGCACACGGAAAGACAGCGACCTTTATGCCGAAACCGCTATATGGCGATAACGGTTCGGGAATGCATTGTCACCAATCGCTGTGGAAAGATGGAGATCCGCTGTTTGCGGGTGATCAATACGCGGGTCTTTCCGAGATGGCAAAGTTCTACATTGGAGGTTTGTTGAAGCATGCACCCTCGCTCGTCGCCTTTGCCGCCCCCACCACAAACAGCTACAAGCGGCTTGTGCCGGGCTTCGAAGCTCCAGTCAATCTCGCTTATTCAGCGAGAAATCGTTCCGCGGCGGTACGTATACCGATGTTCTCGCAGTCGCCGAAAGCAAAGCGCCTTGAATTCAGGCCGCCCGACCCAAGCTGCAACCCGTACATCACTTTTGCAGCTCTCCTGATGGCCGGGCTCGACGGAATTCAGAACAGAATCGATCCTGGTGAACCGCTCGACAAGGACATTTACGATCTTCCGCCTGAAGAACTGGCGAACGTTCCGAGCCTGCCGGGAACTCTCGATGAGGCTCTGAAAGCATTGGAAGCCGATCACGACTTCCTGCTGAATGGGGACGTTTTCACGACATCGATGATCGACCGGTGGATCGCGTACAAACGCGAGAAAGAGATCACACCGCTTCGATTGCGTCCGCACCCGCTCGAGTTTTCGATGTATTACGACGCGTAAGTTCGAAGTTAAATGTGGCGGATCGACGGGTGCAAACTCCTGAGAGCCGCGGAGGAGACAACCGGCACCAATTAGGTAAACAGAAAACGCCTCGCGTGCACTCAAGCATGCGAGGCGTTAGATATTGATGTAGCCGCGGTTAGCTCATGTAAGCTCGTGACGTATAGCCGGTATAGTTGTCGCTCTGGTAATCTCCGCGCACCTCGCCCCCAGTGTTACGCGGCTCCTTCGGTTTCGCCAAGGCCACTGTTATCTCGCGGCCGTCGATCTCGCGGCCGTTGAGTTGGGCGATCGCATTCTCACTTTCTGCCTGCGACGCCATTTCGACAAAACCGAAACCTCGCGAGCGGCCGGTCGCCCTGTCCTCGATTATCTCGCACGAAGTGACTGAGCCGACGGTAGCGAAGAGATCGCTGAGATCCTGATTAGTTGTTTTGAAGGAAATATTTCCTACGTGTAACTTAACTGACATTTAAATATTTTTCTCCCTCCCTTTTTCGGGGAATGTATAGAAGCGGGTCGAAGCGGATCTGTCGTCGAAAAGAAACTTTCTTAGACGGGTCGGAATTCGGAACTCAAAAAAATCTGAGAGCACTTCTGCTGATGTATAAGGCCTGCTCTCGAACTAATCCAGAAAACCGTTAGTGAAGAAGCGCGTCTTGAACGCAAGAGTAGGATTTCAGAATTAGGATGCGGATAATGACGGGAAATAGCAAATTAGTTTAGGAGAAAGCGCGTTGGGACACTAGACAGTCGGGTATTTTGTTCCATCCGGTACGCATATAGCCTGGGCACGCTGGACGACAAGGTATGGGCCCGAGCCGACCGCTGCGTGCGGATTCGGCCCCGCTCGGAGCTCGGTCCCGTTTGGCTATCGCACCGCAATATGCGACCTATGGCCGTTTACGTTTCGAGCTGCGGCTTGCTATTTCGGGCATAAAGTGTCAATGTGTAGGCTTGCAATCCTACTCTCGCGTCAGCTATTTGGCACGCTTTGTCTTTAACGGTTTTTGGATAAGTTTGAGAGCAGGCCTTAGTTAGAACACAAGAAGTAGCTCTCAGAATTTTTGAGTATCCGAGATCCGGCCTTTCCTAAGTAAAGAGATCCCAAGCCGCCCTCGACACTTCATAGCAGACCCGGCAGACCGGGAAAGGAAATTACACAAATGAAACTCTACGTAGGAAATCTTTCCTTCAATACATCGGCTCAGGAACTGACCGAACTTTTTGGAACGGTCGGAACTGTTCAGTCGGCCAACGTTATCGAGGACCGGGAAACGGGCCGCTCGCGCGGATTCGGCTTTGTCGAAATGTCGTCGCAAGAAGAAGGCCAAAATGCGATCTCTCAGCTTAACGGGAAAGAGATCGATGGACGCGAGCTGAAGGTAAACGAAGCGAAACCCCAGACCAACCGCAACGGCGGAGGTGGTGGTGGTGGCCGAGGTGGCTACGGCGGCGGCGGCGGTGGTAGCCGAGGTGGCTACGGCGGCGGTGGTGGCGGTGGCGGTGGATACCGCGGACAGAAATGGTAATAGGCTTGGCGCCGAAACAAGACGCCCCGGCTAGCGCCGGGGCGTTTTTGTAGGACAGCATTGAGGATCTTAGCTCGAGTTATGGCAATAAATATCTTATCCCTGTCGCGCCGGCACGTATTGGGCGATCTTTATGAAAGGTGCGAGGCGATCACGGCTGCGATTCCGGTCTATCTCGCAACTGAAGAACCGACCTTGCTCGGACACGTCGATGAATCGCTTGGACATTATGCCGACGCATTCTCCTTTCACCTCGACACTGATTCATGTAAAAAACTCTCCGCCGGGCAGTACACGTATACCCTCGGCTACGATCACGCAGATCCAAAAGCGAAGGGCTCCCGCCGAAAGATCAGGCTTACCTCAATAACACTCAAAGGACGCGAGGGTTACGCGAAACCTATTGGTAAACAACGCTCCGCTGAACCCGCGCAACCCCCGGAAACGGTCGAAACCTAAACGGCTACTTTTGCCGAGATTCCATTATCGAGACTATATGATCGCTGCGAACCGAGGGCAGTGCAGCCGCGCCCGCGAAGTTTCCTGTCGAACGATTTTTCAGTATTATTGAATGCGAATCACGGTTAGAGAATAACCGCACCTTGGAGTAATTAATGAGAATCAGATCTTTTGTAATTCTCGGACTGGCCGGAACCTTTATCTTCGGAGCGTGCTCCTCGTCCACAGATGAGAAGTCTAAAGCGTTATCGAACTCCGTCAGTCAGGGGGATGTAACGAACTCGGCCGTGCCGATCAATTCGGAAAGCTCGAATACAGCTTCCGTTTCAAACGGTATGATCGGAACACCTCAGGCGGGCGATGCAAACGCTGCTCCCGCCACTTCGTCCGACTCGACTCTGTCGCCTAATATGAATCGGCGTTTCGGTGAAAAGATCACCAAGATGGGCGGCACGGCTGGAACTGTGGATGAAGCTGCTCTGGCTATCAGGAATGCCCGTCCGGCGCCTGACAATTCGACGTTTGCCTCCTACCTTACGGATGTCGGTCACGAGATTCGAACTTTTAAGAATCATCCGCAACTACTCAAAGTGGAAAAGCGGACCGAGAGCAGCGGCGCTCAATCCCTGAAAATATTCTTGCGGAACGGAAATGTCGTTAACCTGCCAGGTGCGAAAATCCCGGTGCTCTCTACTGCGTCCGCGGCAACGATCTCCCTCGCAGCGGGAATCCCTCCGCCCCCGGTGAAACAACCGGCACCAGGTACATCGGAGTCGAAGAAGCCGGCTAATTAACATGGATAAGCTGAGAGTCATATGCCCGTGCTGCGAAGCCGCACTTACGATAGACGGACAGACAGGTGCGTTGTTGGCTCATGAGGAAAAGAAAAAAGCTCATGGGTCATTCGAAGACCTGGCGGGTGAGCTCTCAAAGCAAAAAGAACTCCGTGAGCAGTTGTTCGCGCAGGAAATGTCTTCGATGAAGGACCGCGAACGATTGCTGGAAGAGAAGTTTCAAGAAGCTCTTAAACGCGCTGACTCGGATAGCGACAAAGATAAACCATTTCGAAATCCGCTCGATCTCGACTAGTGACCGCAACCGCAACAATGAAATCAGAAAACCGCGTGATAGTAGCACTCGACGTGGATACAGCGGATGAGGCGCGAAGCATCGTTGAGGAGCTGCGGTCGGACGCTTATGCGTTCAAGATCGGACTGCAGCTATTTACGGCCGCGGGCCCCGGATTCGTTCGTGAAATTGCGGGTGACCATCGGATATTTCTCGATCTCAAATTTCACGATATTCCTAATACGGTTGCGAAAGCCAGCGTCGAAGCCGCCCGGCTGGGCGTCTGGATGTTCAACGTTCATACATTGGGCGGTGCTGAGATGATGATCACGACCGTCCGCGAAGTTCAGGGGGCGTGCGAACGCGAAAATCTCCCGCGACCTCTGATCATCGGCGTAACGGTTCTAACTAGTTTGGATACACACAGGCTTCAGGAAATTGGCATCGAAAGAGGGGTGGAAGATCAGGTTTTGCATCTCGCGCGACTTGCTGCAGAATGTGGACTGGACGGCGTTGTTTCGTCGCCGCTGGAAGTATCCGGGATCCGAAGCACGGTCAAAAAACCTGGCTTTCTGCTCGTAACGCCAGGCGTACGGCCTGATTTTGCAACGGATGATGATCAGAAACGTGTAATGACACCACGGCGGGCTATTTCCGAGGGCTCTGACTACCTCGTAATTGGCCGTCCGATCTTGCAAGCGAGTGATCGCATCGGGGCTTTGAGGAGAATTCACGAAGAAATAAGTGCGACAGCTAAATGACTAGAACGAAATCCCAATCCTCACAACGGAATAACTCGTTTCGGCCGGAGTTGATCGCATTGGTGGTCCTAACACTCGTTGCGCCGATGACCGCCGTCTTCACTCAGACGGGGCCAGAAGCCAATGGATTCCGTATTGGCGAACGTTTGACCTACAACGTCTCGATCGGACGTTTTCCGATTGCGGCGTATAGCGAACTATATTGTGTTTCGCGTGGACGGCTTGGTGACAAAGACGCGATCGAAGTGCGAGCTAAGTTCAAGACCCTCGACCTTGCCAGTGCAGCATTTTTTCTGATCGACGAGAGCCGCACCACTTTTGTGTCGCCCTCGACCGGTCTTCCTCTTCATACGTCGGTGAACCAAAATGCATTCGGCCTCCCTAAGGAAACAGTTCATAACTTTCTTTCAACTCCGACTCCGCACGCTGATCTCTTAACGATGATCTACAGGCTCCGCCAATCCGGCGGGACCGGTTCGCTAACGATGCAAGACGGCGATAAGGTTTATTCGGTGACATTTCAATCAGGAGCCGCGGAGAAACAAAGAACGGATGCCGGCGAATTCGACACGACAATTATTTCCGTTCAGAGCGAATATTTTAGTGAGCGCGGAATGACGGATGTTCGAGTGAATGTCAGTAACGACGATGCGAGGCTGCCTGTGGTGATTCGATTTCACACGAGCAAGGGCGACGTTCGAGCCGGATTGGCGAGCGTTCAGACGATCGAACCTGAAACCGTACCAGACGCGACCCCTGAGCCGGTGCGAACCCCGCTTCCAGAGCGTACGCCGAGGCCTGTCGTGACGCCGACTCCATATATCGATAACCAACCCATCCCGGCGTTCCTGGCGTTCGAACTCGGCGAGCGACTTGAGTATAGGATTGTTTCGGGCGGCCGTCAGGTAGCGACGATGCGACTTGCGGCGAAGGAACGAAAACAGTTCAACGGGACTGACCGGCTTTTGCTTGAAGCCACTTTTTCGGATTTGCAGGCCGGAGCACCTTTTGCTGCAGGTGACTTTGTGCGAGCTTATGTCAATCCGGACACTCTGGCACCTAGCCAGGTCGAGATGAAATTCGCGGGTTCTCTTCGCCCATTTAGTACTGCACTCAGGTTCGAGGAGCAAGGTAGCGCAATCTTTGTCGGAGCAAACCGCGTCGATGCCCCGGTCGGTACGCATAGCCTATTGTCTCTCCTATACGCGGCGAGATCTTTTAATCTGAAGCCCAGCCGCGATTTGGATAATCCGATCAATGACACCCGGGTCGCCGTTTTTTGGGAATCTGAACCCTATGTTTTTACACTTCGCCCGTCGCCGGCCGAGGTGATCATGCTAGACGGCAAACCGGTCGGAGCTCAACTCGTTACGGTCAGCACAAAAAATTCCATCCTTGATCAACTAAATATTAAGGTCTGGCTCGGCAATGATGATTCGAGGTTCCCGCTACGCTTTATTATCGGGAATTTTCAGGCCGACCTGGTTTCCGTGTCCAAAGTTATGCCCAACTAGGGTATATTTCCGCTATGTAGGAACAAGGATAAGTCCCTAATGAAATTGAAATTGGTTTTCAATTAGGCTACACTTCGGTTTGCGAGGTACCACTGAATGAGAAAAATATCTTTGCTTGCGTTGCTTGTATTTACGTCGATATTCTCAGTATTCGGTCAAGCCGATGCCGACACTGAAGCGATCAAGCGTGCGGCTTTGAATTACGCGGAAGGCTGGTACGAAGGCAATGCCGACAAGATGGAAAGCTCTCTGCACCCCCACTTGGCTAAGCGGATCGTACGAACAAACGACAAAGGCCAGAGTAATCTTGGCCAAATGACCGCACTCGAGTTGGTGCAGGGGACGCGAGTCGGCTCCGGCAAACAGACCCCGGCAGCCGAACAGCAAAAAATAGTAACGATCCTCGACGTCCTCGGTGGTGTTGCCACGGTAAAGCTGGAAATGCGCGACTGGGTCGATTACATGCATCTCGGCAAATTCAACGGCAAATGGGTCATCATTAACGTCCTCTGGGAACTGAAGCCGAAGAAGGATGAAAAGAAAAACTAGTATGACGTTAGCTGATCTGCCAAAAGGGGAATCGCGGACGGTCTTGTCAGTTCTCGGCGAAGATATTGTGACGCGTCGATTGATGGAGATGGGCCTCGTACCGGGCGTCGCGGTCCGCATGATCAAGTCGGCCCCCTTTGGCGATCCTCTGGAGATCAACGTCCGCGGCTACAGCCTGGCTCTTCGCCGTAACGAGGCCGAATCCGTCGTCCTCGAAAAGGTCGCGGCCAATGAATGAGCGAGAACGAAACCACACCTCAGATCACGATCGCACTTGCGGGTAATCCAAATGCCGGCAAGACGACCCTTTTCAACTCACTTACCGGACTAAATCAAAAGGTCGCAAACTATCCCGGCGTGACGGTAGAGCGGCAAAGAAGGGGTATGGAGTCTTGGGGAGCGTTCGGCAACGCTGATAGACCTGCCCGGCTTGTACAGTCTCGACGCTACCTCGCTCGATGAGCAGATCGCGCGAGATGTTATCACCGGAAAGATCGAAAACATCTCGAGACCGGACGTGATAGTTTCGGTGGTCGATGCGACTAACCTCGAGCGCAACCTTTATCTCGCAACGCAACTCTTCGAGTACGGAACTCCGGTGGTTATCGCGCTGACGATGATCGATGTGTTCGAAAAGCGCAAGCACGAGATCGATATCGGCAAGCTGTCGGCGAATCTGGGTGTGCCGGTGGTTCCCGTTAACTCCAAAGCGGAACGGGGAAGGAATGAGCTTGCGGAAAAGGTTCTCGAAGCGGTCGGGACCTCGATGAAAATTCCTTACGAGCTGAACGGCGGAGGGCCGGACGGAGATAACGCGAAGATCTTCGCCCGATACAATTTTATTTCAAGCGCTGTTCAGGAATCGGTCCGCCATAACGACAAGCGGGAACATCGTATTTCGGAAAAGATCGATCGCGTCCTGACGCACAAGGTTTTTGGCCTCGCGATCCTGATACTGGTTCTTCTAACAGTATTTCAGGCGATCTTTTCATGGGCGACGCTACCGATGGATCTGCTCGAGCAAGGTTTCGGCGCTCTCGGCGGCGGTGTTCGTAGCTTTCTACCAGAAGGGATCCTCGCCGATCTGATCGTTGACGGAATCATCGCGGGGGTCGGAGGCGTGCTCGTTTTTCTGCCTCAGATCCTGCTGCTGTTTTTATTTGTTTCCGTCCTCGAAGATACCGGTTATCTCGCCAGAGCGGCGTTTCTTCTCGACAAACTGATGAGCCGGGTCGGATTGCACGGCAAGGCGTTTCTGCCGCTTATGAGCAGCTTCGCTTGTGCTATCCCGGGCATAATGGCGACGCGAACGATCGAGAATCGACGCGATCGTTTTGCGACTATCATGATCGCACCGTTCATGAGTTGTTCGGCCCGCCTGCCGGTCTATACATTGATGATCGGTGCGTTCTTTGCAGGCCAGACGGTTTTCGGGTTCATTTCGCTCGGTGCGATCTTGATGCTTGCGATGTACACCCTTGGCATCACCGTCGCGCTGATAGTCGCTTTCATACTGAAGCGGACTATTCTGAAGGCACCTCCGCCTCCGTTCATCATGGAGCTTCCGCCATATCGAATGCCGAGTCTCCGAACGGTATTCCAAAATATGCTGACACGAGCATGGCTCTTCGTGAAACGAGCGGGAACGGTGATACTCGCCATCTCGATCATCCTTTGGGCGTTGATGTATTTTCCGAGAAGTAGTCAGCAGTCAGTAGTAAGTAGTCAGCCAGAAGCTGTCGTAAACAACGATCAACGATCTACGATCAACGAACCTCTTCCAGAAGGCGAACAGCTGCGAAACAGTTTCGCCGGCAGACTTGGCCATCTTATCGAGCCCGTTATCCGTCCGTTGGGGTTCGACTGGAAGATCGGCGTCGCCCTGATCGCCAGTTTCGCGGCACGTGAAGTTCTGGTTTCGACTTTGAGCATCATCTATAATGTCGGCAAGGATGAGAACGAAGAGTCTGAGACATTGATATCCGCAATTCGAAACGCGAAAGACGATAACGGCCGGATCGTCTGGACGCCGCTGACAGCTTTGACGCTGATGGTCTTTTTTGTACTGGCGATGCAATGTATGTCAACGGTCGCAGTAGTTCGGCGTGAGACTAACTCCTGGGCCTGGACGCTATTCATGGTTGGCTATATGACGGCTCTCGCGTATTTCGCGGCATTCCTGACGTATCAGGGCGGTACGATGCTGGGATTTGTGTAAGAGGAAGGCGGCAGACGGTATGCAGTGAGCAGTGAGCAGTAAGCAGTGAGCAGTAAGCAGTAAGCAGATAAGCACTAAGCAGACGTACTTTGGCCACCGGCCACTGACCCGACCACTGACCACCGACCACCGACCACCGACCACCGACCACTGATTAAGATGTTAGAACTTCAGAGTATTATCGCTTTGTTGATTCTGGGAGCCGCCGTGTTCTACGCGGCAACCATGTTGTGGCAAAAGACACGTTCGTTCTCTGCGAAAACAGGATGCGCGGACGACTGCGGATGCTCGTCAAAATCGAAAACCCCTAAGATCGCCCATTGAGCAACGAAAACAGATTCCTGACCGAAGGCGTGCGTGCGATGTTCTTGTCGACGCTCGCCTTTTCGCTGGCCAATGTCTTCGTAAAGCAGGTGTCGCACATCCCGGCGATGGAAGTTGTTTTCTTTCGCACGACGATAGCGACTACCTTTTGCATCATTGGGCTGTATCGGGCAAAAGCGGATTGGCGCGGTTCGAATCGGAGTCTGCTTTTGCTGCGCGGAATATTCGGAACCACCGCGTTATTTCTCTTCTTCATTACGCTGCAAAACATTCCGCTTGCATCCGCGATGACGATTCAATACCTCTCGCCGATCTTCACGAGCATCATCGCGATCTTTGTACTAAGTGAGAAGGTCCGATCGATGCAATGGATCTTTTACGCCATCGCATTTTCTGGCGTGTTGCTGATCGAGCAGATCGACACTCGCGTCTCGCTTTTCTATCTGACGATCGGGATCATTTCGGCATTCTGCTCGGGCGTAGCGTACAATCTCGTCCGCAGCCTCCGCGGGAAAGAACATCCCCTCACCGTCGTTCTCCATTTTCAGCTGGTCGGAGTTATAGTCGGAACGATCAGCTTGTTCTTCGATTGGAGGACGCCGACCGGCTGGGACTGGCTGTATCTATTTCTCATCGGCGTTTTCTCACAGATGGGCCAGATCTTCCTGACGAATGCCTTGCAGAAGGAAAAGGTCGCCGGCGTGGCGATCATTAACTACAGCGGCCTGATCTATGCCCTGCTGCTCGGCTCGCTGGTTTTCAACGAGCCCCAATCCGCCGAGTCGCTGGCCGGAATGCTGCTCGTGGTTTTCGGCGTTCTGCTGAGCGTTGTCTATACTAATCGCAAGCAGGATCTGGAGAAGATCCAATCCACAGCCGCATGAGCAACACCCGTATATCAGCTTTTATAGTAACCGTAAGTGACACCAGGACCCTCGAGAACGATGCCTCAGGCGACGCACTTGCGGAGCTAATACTGTCTCTCGGTGCCGAAGTAATGGGCAAGCTTATAGTCTCGGACGACCTCGACGATATTCGGAACACGATCCACGTTTTAACCGAGCGTGCGGACGTGAATCTGATATTGACGACTGGTGGAACCGGATTTTCTCCCCGCGATAACACACCCGAAGCGACGCGTTCGGTCATCGACCGCGAAGCTCCCGGATTGGCCGAAGCCATGCGTCGCGAGACTTCGTCAAAGACACCGATGGCGATGTTGTCGCGCGGCATCGCTGGAATCCGAAATGCCACACTGATAATTAATCTGCCCGGGTCACCGAAAGGAGTAGTCGAGTGTTTCGAAGTTATCCGTCCCGTCCTCCAGCACGCGATCGATCTGATCGAAGGGAAGACCGGACATGGAAAAGTGAAAAAGTGAAAAGGTGAAAAAGTGAAAAGCCTTTTCACTTTTTCACTTTTTCACTTTTTCACCTTTTCACCTTCGAAGCGCTGTTTGCATGAATCCACTCACATCGTCTTTCAACTTCTTAAGCGAATTCTTTTCGATATACATCATATGCCCCGACTCGTAGTAGCCAAAAGTAAAATTTTGCCGAAGCTGCGGGTCGAGGTTCATCGCCGAGACGGTGTATTCCGCCGCGAAGTACGGCGTCGCCATATCGTAATAGCCGCTCGCGACGAACACTTTCATATAAGGATTTTTCCGCATTGCTGACGACAGTGCCTGCGACGTGTCGGCGTAGGCATTGTTCGTATTCCAGTTCCACGGAGTCGTGATGCCGCCACCCAGAATGTAGTACTCAACATCGGATTTGTAATTCAGATCGCGGCGAATGTAGTCATTGAAAGCCGCAGTGTATGGGGTGCGGATAGCCGACATGCTCGGGTCGAAGTCTGCATTGTCGCCTGCCGAATCTTTATCAAAGCCGAGAAAGCGGCTGTCGAGCCGGCCCGTCGTTCGCCGCCGATCTCGTAGAAGTTCCTTGTTGAATTCGCTGAGATCGACGCGGAAATTATTCTGTTCGATAAACGTTCGGCTCAATCCAGTTAGCGACGCGAACCTATCGAGCAGCGTTTGTTTCTCGGTCGCGGACAAACGATCGATCCGTAGCAGGGCCGGGCCGAACTGATTTGCCGCGAATTCTTCGGACTCTCTAAGCACGTCACGCAAAGGTCTGCTCTGCATCTCGGCGGAAAGCCGTTTGTGGTACCACGCCGTCGCCGTGTAAGACGGGAAGATCAAAACGAGGGGAAGATCGTTATTCTCGGCGAAGCGGATCGACTGAAAGTTCATGACCGTTGAGACCAATATGATCCCGTTAAGCCCGATACCACGTTCGAAGAGGTGATTCGACAACCCGGCGGCTCGGGTCGTGCCGTAACTTTCCCCAACCAGAAATAGCGGTGAAGCCCAACGCTCGCTGCGCCCGAGATATAACCTAATAAACTCACCGACCGATTCGATATCTCCATTGACACTAAAAAACTTACTTGCGAGGTCCGGTTTGGTGGCTCGCGAATATCCGGTTCCGACCGGATCGATGAACACCATATCAGTCTGATCAAGCCAGGTTTGATCATTGTCGACCATCTCGTAAGGCGGCGGAGGCATCATTCCGTCGTCAAGCATCTTTACACGCCGCGGCCCAAGAGCACCGAGATGTAGCCACACACTCGCAGAACCCGGCCCACCGTTGAAGGAAAACATCAGCGGTCGCGTCTTCGGATCGTTCACGCCGTCGAGCGTGTACGCCATGTAGAAACATTCGAGCCTCTGTATCACCCGAGGCCGGATTCTTGATCGGCATAAAGCCGGTCGTGACCGTATAGTTCAGAGTGCGGCCGCCGACCCTCGCAACATGTTTCGTAATGACAGGCGGCTCATCTTTCTGAACGGCAGCGGTTTCGGTGGGTTTGGGCGTTTCGGTCGGCCTGGGCGTAACTCCTGGCGCCTGGAAAAATAGAAGTATGGGTAAGACAAGAGATGCAAGCATAAGAAACCTTCCGCATTAATAAGCACACAATAAAGTGATTCAGCTATCTCAGCACTTCACTAACAACCTGACCATTGATTATGGTGCCGGTGCACTGCGTCCTGAATTCGAATGGATCGCCGTTATACATCGCTATGTCGGCGTCCTTGCCCTTCTCGAGCGAGCCGACGCGATTATCAATTCCTAAAATTCGAGCTGAGTCGATCGTTATCATCGCCATCGCCTCGGCCGGGAGCAGTTTATTCGCAGCGGCCATCGCCGCTTCAAACAAAACGACGCGGGTTTTCGGGACGTAGCTCTCGTAGCCGCTCTGGATCGCAACCGGGATTCCGGCTGCACGGATCCGGGAAGCATTTTCGATCGAGAGATTTTCGGTTTCGCCGCCCGCTCGGGCCATCGTTGCGTGAACGATAACCGGGAAGCCCGAGGCTTTGATATCGCTAAGGACCATGTGTGCTTCTGCGACACCGTCGAGCACGATTCGGAGATTAAATTCCTTGGCGATGCGAATAGCGGTCAGTATGTCCTGTGCGCGGTGGGCCGTGATGAGCAGCGGGATCTCGCGTTTGATCACGCGAAGCATTATCTCGGACTTCAGATCTTTCGCGGGCTCCGCCTTTTTTGAATTTTCCTGGGCCTTGATCAATTCCGCACGAAGCATCGCCGCTTGTTTTGCACGTGTGCCGGGCGATTTTCCCGCTCCGGCATTCCCGCCGTCGCCGATCGTCGCCGCGACCATCGCAGTCGGAACTATCGTTGCTTCATCGACACTCTTTCCCCAGGTTTTTGCGATCATCGTCTGCCCCGATATTAATGCAGATGGCTGATGCCCGGTATGAATTGTCGTCACGCCAAATTCACGGATCCACTCAACAAGTCTTTCTTGCGCGTTATAGGCGTCGATCGCACGCAGTTCCGGCTGAACGGACGCGCCCCCGTCGAGCGCCATCTGGTCATGCGGCTGGTTCAAGTATCCGTTTAACCCGACAACGCTGTGAGCGTCGATGAGTCCTGGGGTTACGTAGTTTGCCGCTGATGACGCGATATCCCGCAGGGATGGAGATGCTCGCGGCCGGTCCAACCGCTTCGATCTTGCCATCCTTGATTAGCACAACTCCGTTTGAGATGGGATCCCCAGCCATTGTCCAGATAACACTCCCTTTGACGGCGATCTGTGCCGAGCAAGTGAAAAGTGAAAAGTGAAAAGTGAAAAGGAGAAGACAAAATAACGCGACGTTCCTGGTTGTTAGTTTTTCGTTGTTCACTACTAGTTTCCCCCAATATCACCGTCAAAACAATCGATATGACTTGCCGCACCGTCATTGGTCGCACCGAGCCCGCCCACCGCGATCAGATAGTCCTTCGGGTCGGCCCGGTCGAAAACCTTCTGGCCTTCGACCCAGGTTTGAAGCACGTGTGTGTACACGCTGAGGGGCTCGCCTGAAAGAATGATGAAGTCGGCGTCCTTACCACTTTCGAGCGTGCCGATGCGATCCTGGAGATCGAGCATTATCGCGTTTGCCATCGTCATCGCATACAGCGCCTTGTCGTATGACATTCCGGCACGGACCGCCAGACCGGCCGAGCGCAAAAACCAGCGCGAATCCGTGATGCCGTCATCCGTGTGAAACCCAACGAGGGCTCCGGCTTTTTCGAGTGCCATACCATTCGAGAAACTTAGGTCGACGGTTTCAAGCTTCCCGCCGGGCGAGTCGATCATAATAATAGATGCCGGAGCCTTTGCCATGGCTATCTCGTCCGCGACTTTCCAAGCTTCAGAGACATGCTGCAGTACGATCCGAAATCCAAACTCCTTTCGCAATCGCAACGCCGTCAGGATGTCATCGTGACGGTGTGTGTGAAAATGGACTACTCGTTTACCATCGAGCACCTCGACCAGGGCCTCCATCGCGAGGTCCCGAGCCGGAAGCTTGGTTGCATCTGTGCCGGCTTTTTTAATCTTGTCACGATACTCCTGAGCCTTGATGAACTGCTCGCGAATTAGAGCGGCCGACTTTGCGCGAGTGCCCGGAAAGGTTCCGCCGCCCGCACGGATCGAGTTCGTTCCGTTCGCGAACTTTATTCCACCGGCGTACTTTCCATCCGTACCAAAGATGAGAAGATCATCGATCTTCACTGCATTGTCACGGAGCTTCAGATAGAGTGTCTGGCCGCTGTCGAGATGGCCCGAACCTGGCATGACGTTTACCGTGGTGACACCGCCGCTCTGCGCCCGTTGAATGCTCGAGGCCCGTGCGTTGATCCCATCCAGAAGACGAACATCTGGTTGAATCGGGCCCGAAGCGTCCGCTCCCGAACCACTACCGATGTGGCTGTGTGAATCGACGAGGCCCGGCATTATCGTTTTGCCGGCGACGTCGATCTTCAAAACCTCAGTCCCAAGTTTCGCTGAGTGAACATTGCCGACGTACTCGATCTTGCCATTTCGAATGATCAGCACCCCCCGCTCGATCACAGGCCCCGCGATCGGAATAATCCGGGCATTAAGAAATGCCGTCGGCCTCGTCTGGCCAATAAGGGAACAGGTTATTAGCAGCATTGCCGCAATACACAGGTAAAGTTGTTTCATCGAAAACGGACCTCGTTTGAATAGATTTGATAACGCAGAGTGTAGAATTACGTTGCTATGAATCTCAATGACTGTCAAGCGACCGGCAGAGTCACGACGAAGGTTGCCCCGCCGCCGTCGTTTCGCCGGACTTCGAGTGTCCCACCGTGTGCCGTCACGATTCCATAACAGACAGCGAGACCCAGTCCCGTGCCCTTACCGGGCGGCTTGGTCGTGAAGAAAGGGTCGAAGACATCCATTGTGTTTACGGCGGCAATACCAGCGCCCGTGTCGCTGATCTCTATCGCGATCTCATCGACCGAGCTGCGGCTCGAAACCGTGAGCTCGCCACCGTCAGGCATTGCGTCCCGAGCATTCAGAAAAATATTCAAGAAGACCTGTTGCAGCTGATCGGCGTCGGCGAGTATTTCGGGAAGATCCGACGACACTCGATTGGAGATCTTCAGCTTTTGAAAACTGGAGTCGAATTCGGCTAGACGTAAGGCGGTCATGATAACGCGACTGATATCGACGGCGGACTTGGCAGCCGGACGTGCCCTGGCAAAGTCGGTCAGGTCTTTCGTGACGCGGGTTATCCGATGGATCTGCGTCTGAATTACTTCGAGTCTTTCGTTAATGTCCGGTGCAGAGTTTTCGGATCGGATCATCTGGATCAGCGACGAGATCGAAGCGAGCGGATTATTTACCTCGTGAGCAACACCAGCGGCAAGCGTACCCATCGCCGCGAGCTTATTGGCTCGCAAAAGCTGCTCGTTCATATGACTCAAGTTCTTGATATCCGAAGCCATCTTTCGGCTCATTTCATTGAATGAATCTGCGAGCAGGCCGATCTCGTCGTTGCTTTTTCTCAGATCGACCTCCGTTCCATAGTCACCCTCAATAACCTGCACCGCCGCAACCGTGATCCGCTGCAGCGGCCGGGAGATAGTTCGTACGACGAGCAGCAATAGTAAAAGGTTTGGCACAAGAGCCGAGACAACGCTAAAGACCAGATACCGCCGCCAGCCGTCGGCCGTTACGCCGTCCTGGAATGACCACCAGACGATCGGAAGCTGGAAAATCACAAAGCTTGCTATTGCTACGGATGCGATGCTGAGGGCGATCTTGTATGTGATCGGAAACAGCCGAAACTGGTCGAGTGCGGTCTGCAGTGAAAAGAGTTTGAAGTTTGAAATGGCGTAGGCATATATAACGACGCCCGGCAGGACGAAAATCGAGCTGTAGGGGAGGAGATCGTAAACACCGAAAAAAGGAAGTACAAGGTTGGCTAGTGTTTTGAGGATTCCCGTGATCCCCAAACCCCAAAGGATCGCTCCGACCTGCTGTCCCTGTTGCGTGTTCTTGTACTTTCGATATTTGTAGTACAGCACCGAGCCACCATAGAAAAATACGAAATAGACATACGCCACGAAGATGTAGGCGAGTGGCGATAGGTCGATAACGAACCGGCCGTCATCGATCGCCGCCCTTTCCCAGAGAAAGCCGAATAGCCCGGCGGGAATTAGGACCAGACCTGGCGCGAATAATATTGCCGCCCGGCGCGTTAGGGGTCCGCGTGTTCTCCGGAAACACCCATGCGAACACAACCAGCGCAAACTGCATTAAAAGCGCGATCGTAAAACTCGCCGCGGCCCACCAGCCGGCGTCGACGCCGGCATCGAGAAAATTCCAGAAGACGAGATCTTTTGTGGTCCAAAGAGCGAGGAATGCAATGAATGCGGCGAACGTCTGATTGGCACGGCTTCTCGGGTCGGCTACAAAAACATAAAACCCGAGCAGTACGAGGAGAAAAAGGGCGAAGAGGTGGAGCAGAACGAGCACGACCTAGAGCATAGACCGAATCACGAAGGGCAGGCAAAATGCGTTTGGAACTATTTAAGGTTGTGCAGTGAAGCCGATATCGACGACATCCGGTCGTTTGTGAAAAGCCTCGGGCGGAAAGAGAAATCCGTCTAAGCCGGAGCTAAACCGTTCTGATGCCGGTGGAATGTTACGGGAGAAATCTTTTGGACTTTGACGTTCAAGAGCTCAGGATAAACGCGCACAGCGATAAAGTAATTCCGAACGCGATCGGGAGAAAATGTTTCATCTCGATAAAGTCACCTCGGCGCAAGGATGAGAAAAGAACGACCAGAACCGGAAAAGTGACAGCGCCGATGATTCCTCCCACAATGCCCGCGAAGATGGCTCCAACGATAAACAGGAAGAGTCCACCGACAGCGCCTGAAACGGCGCCCCATCCAAAGCCAATCAGCGTCAGTAGAGCGATCCGATTCGGCAGTCCAAAGTGCGACACGCGATCGATGGCTGATGGGATGAAACGAGCTGATGCGTAACCCGCGATACCTGTCATGACTCCGGCTGCCGTAAGCAGGACCAGGAACATTATCGGGATCGAAGAAGGGGGCATTGTTTCACTGATGATCTTTAGGACCAGGGCGAAGGGTGGCAACGAGCCGATCATCAGTCCGAAATAAGCGAAGGCCTTTCTCGAATCGATTGGATACGTCATTAAGAAGGCATCCAGCCGCTCACGGTCATTGCGATAGACGATTTTTTCACGGGCAATCTCGGCATTGATCTTTAAGAGTGCCGCTACTCGTTGTTCAACGATGCGGTCATCACTATCGGGGCACTTGCTGTAATGCTCTGAGCGTGTTCGAGCTGTTCCGGATTCCATACTTCACCTTTTTTCACTTTCAATGCATTCAATGCCTCGACGGTTTCATCGTCGCCTAATTGCCGGGCTAACTCCTTACCCATCTCGATGGTTTGGAGGGCCTCATGCCCGGTGCTTCCGATCTGATCAAACATAATCACAAGATCTCGGCGTGCTCGAATGTGATGTCGTTTGAGTTGACGCAGGTTGCGTCTCATCAAACATAAGGATCCCAGCGCGTCTCTTTTCACGCCCCGCGGCTTCGAATAATGCGTGACCGAGCGAGGTTTTGGCGGTCGAGTTTCTTACTGTATTGGCGAGACCTGTATATCGGTCGAGGGTCTCGCGAAGATCATGAAGATCGGAAACTCGTGCAAGCTTGGTCAATTTGGCAGTAACGGACTCGCGGCTCTCACTAATTTTTAAGTCTGTCGCATCCGAGTTCCACCGTGATACGAATCCAACTTCGAAGTACGCGTTAGTTAGATAGAGGTACCCGATCTCGATCGCTGCGGGAACCCAAAAGAAGAACGTGAAGATCGAAACGACGATTCTACGTCGGATATCGATAGCTCGATTTTGCAAATATTTGTAAACGGCGAGTGGGGCTCCGAACGCCAGGTAAACGATGAATAAGTCGGTGACCGTCATTAACCGGTATAAAAGCAATGTCTATACCGCCGCTCGCAAGTTAGAGCCACGAGCCGCGTTCTATCGTCAAGCCCTCGATAGAGCAGCGTTTAATTGAAAATACAGCGAACATTGGATCGATTGCAATCGTTAGTCCGGATAGCGAAATGCAAAATATCGTGTGATCGTTTGCAGTATGCAAAGAACCCGGATCGCTCTTGAGAACAGCTTTTAACCTTAGGCAAAAATACAAAAGTTGCTTCGTCTGATATCCGGCATGCCAATTGCTCTATCGTCTGGGAGTGGAATAATCGGATCAACCGACAAGATTTACATACTAAATTCATACATCCACCATACGAACAAGGAGGAACGCCATAAAATGAAAGAAATGAAGATTAAGGTCATTAAAAGGGATGCTATCAAGGAACCTGTCAAGACTGTGACCAAGTCGAAAAGAGCCTCTGCCCGCGAAGTCGTGTCGAACGTAACGAATTGGGTCAATGATCTCCAGGCTCAAAACCGCGACGAAACAAAGGTCGCGATAGAAAAATTCTTTAACCCGGTACCGCAGCCCAGCGAACTCTAATCAAACACAGCAAGTCATGCGTTAAGGGCGCTTCCTGAATCGGAGCGCCTTCAATTGCAAAAACCATCCGCGTTAACGTCAAGTTTCGTATTTGAAAGAATTCCGAAATCATTGATATCCTAACGTCCACCCTCGAATTTTTAGGTGCGGAAACATATGAAGGATAATGTCGCGGTCGTTACGGGCGCCAGCAGTGGAATTGGCCGCGCCACGAGCGCTCCTTTTCGCACGGAATGGTTGGAAGGTCGTTGCATTCGGTAGAAACGAGATCGAGCTTAATTCGCTGCGGGAAGAGGTTCGCAATTCGGATGGGTCGGTCCGAGTCCATCTCGGCGACGTCACCGAGCTATTCCACGTCGACCGACTGGTTTCTGAGACGATCGATAATTTTGGCGGCATTAATGCGCTGATCAATGCGGCTGGGATTATCAAAACCGGCAGTATTGAAGATACGACCCTTGATGATTGGGACACGATGATGAACGTTAACTTGCGAGCCGCGTTCTACTTGATGCAAAAGTGCGTGCCGCATCTCGCCGCCACTAAGGGAAATGTTGTAAATGTCTCGAGCGTGACGGGAACCAGGGCATTTCCAAACGTACTAGCATATTGCGTCTCTAAATCGGCAACGGACCAACTAACGCGCTGTGCGGCACTCGAGCTCGCTCCGAAGGGAATTCGTGTCAACGCGGTGAACCCGGGAGTCGTAATTACCAATCTGCACAAGCGCGGCGGGATGGGCGACGAGGCGTACGAAGCGTTTCTCAGTAACGCGAAGAAAACCCACCCGATCGGACGTCCCGGAGAACCGGAAGAGGTCGCGGAGCTGATTTACTATCTCGCGTCGGAAAAGGCATCGTGGATTACAGGTGCGACATATGAGATAGATGGCGGCCGTGCTCAGACCTGTGCGAGGTGATCGCAAGTGAAGTTTCAACTACTACCAAGTACGTTTACTGGTGCCGGTGCCTCGTCGCGGCAGCATCTGACGTGCTTTGTTATTGACGATGCGGTTGCTATCGACGCCGGCAGCCTGGCGATGGCGGCAAGCCCACTTCAGCAACGCCAAATTCGGAACGTCGTACTGACCCACGCACACCTTGATCACATCGCCGGACTGCCGCTTTACATCGATGATCTTTTCTCGACTTTGACGGAACCGATCATCGTGCATGCGACCCAACCGGTAATCGATATCCTCGAGCGCGACATTTTTAACTGGTCCGTGTATCCGAGATTCTCGGAGCTGTCGAACTCGATCGGGCCTGTACTAAAGTACGAAGCCTTCGGCGAGGCCGAGGAATTTACTGTCAGGAACCTGACGCTTCGGGCGATCGAGGTCAATCATAAAGTTCCATCGACGGGGTTCCTGATCTCGGACTCGACGACGACGATCGCACTGAGCGGAGATACGGCTGGAACGGACGGTTTTTGGTCCATGGTCAATGCTGCCGATGACATGTCGGCAATTCTGCTTGAGTGCGCTTTTCCCGATGAGCTCGACGAATTAGCCGTTGTTTCACACCACCTGACACCGAGACGGATGGCGCTCGAGCTGGAGAAGTGCGATAGGGATTGTCCCGTCTATGTGGTGAATCTAAAGCCGATGTTCAGGGAAAAGATAGTTGATGAGATAGACCGGCTCAACTTGAACAGTGTGACGGTTCTTGAGGTGGGAAAGGCGTACGAGTGGTGAGATCGTCCGACTACTTCACCAATCCGCGTAAAAAATTTATCTGCTCGAATTCACTTTCCCGGTGTTCGTCGGGAAAGTCGTACAGGGTTACCCTGCCGTTCGGGCGCACGCTCTTGATCCGATAGGTCCTTTCCTCGCGGCTCCGGCCCGGCATGATCTCGGCACGAAACGTCACTTGCATTTCGGGCCGTGCCCACACACGCTTAACAACAGGCGTTTCCGGCTCTTTCTTTCTAAAAATCGACATCACGATCTGTCTGATCAACCTTACTCTTATGTTTTGTCTTTCGAAGGGACGGCCGGGCGATCTCCTCGGGCTTTTCATCGCCGAATTTCTTGGCTGGCGGAGCCGTCGGCTTTCTTATCGAATCGAAGACAGGCCGTTTTTCGACCTTTTGTTTTCTCTTGCGCATCGGGCGAAATTATAGCAGATAGACAAATGAGTCTAATTAGAACAAATTGACAATTCCTGGCAAAGATCTCAGTATGGTTTCAATCGCGAAATCTGTTCGATTTCATACCATCCGGCGATTTGATGCAACGTTATAAAGGCGAATTTTCACGACACCGACGGCCATTCTGGCTTCCGGCGTCTAACTATTACATGCTGACGGCGTCCGTCGTCATAGCGTTTTTCTTTTTAGTGTGGGGGATCCTCAACGATGGACACGATCAGACGCCATGGATCCCCGCGGGAGTAGGCGCTGCGATCGTACTAGGTTCGGCGGTAGTTCTTCGCGAGGTCATACTCCGGGATGCTCGCCGTCGCTATCTCATTTCACAGCACCACATCGACCAAAGCGTGAAAGGGATTGCACGACGCGTTCGTGAGCGCGATGAAGCTAAGCTAACTCTGGAGCGAAATGCTTCGATCCTTAGCGAAATTTCGCGGAAGTCCGAAGCCGCGAAGGTTCTCGGCCGGTTTGCTGAAGGTCATCGCGAGGTTTTTGAGCTTTGCGACGAATATCTTGCCGCCGTGACCCGAGAGTTGCCAAACGTTGGGGCTGGTTCTCCCCGTATCGCTGCACTGCGTCGTGGCACGGACGTCGCCGGACGATACCACCACTACCATATGCTGCAATGGGCGGAGATCGAATCGAGGGCCCAGACACAGGAGGCGAGCCGGCGTGATAAGATTGCCGATAAGCTTGAGTCAACTCAGTCGGCGCTTGGTGTCGTCGAATTCGCGTTGCGGGCTTATCCGCACGAACCGGCTCTGCTTGAGTCGCAAATAGTTTTGCAGCGACTCGTCTCGTCGATAAGAATTTCGGACCTGATGGAAAGGGCTGCCAGGTCGGCTTTCAAGGGTAACCATAAACGCGCTTTGAACCTTTATCAGGACGCACTCTTCTTACTTCAGCGTGACAAACCCGATACGGAAGATGAGGTGGCGGATCATGTTAACGAGGAGATAATTAAGATCCAGAAACGCCTGACCGACTCTTGATCCGACCTTGAGTACCACGTAATGATTTCGCAAAAATGTCCAAAATGCCGCAGCTCGCGCGTCAGGCGCGGCTATAGAATGACGCCCATCTGGTCGAAGGTGTTCTTTCGCTACTACTTGCTCTGCGACAACTGCAACCTTGAGTTCAAAGGTTTTGCAGTGCCGGGTACGGTGACTTCCAAGAACACGCGGCTTAAGCGGAAGAAAAAGGCTGACGTTGATTGATTCTGACAACCTTATTTTTTGGACCATGGGGTTTGAGAGGGTAAGATAGGGAAAAATGCGAAGACAACTGCAGTATTTCCTCTCAACTTTGCTCGGTATCGTTTTCGCGCACGGATTCGTCTTCGGGCAAGGTGATCAGGCAGGGCTCGTTCATTTCGGCGATCTCATAGAGGTCGATGTGGTCGGCAGTTATGAATACGACTGGCGGGGATCACTGACACCGGACGGGTTTTTGGACGGGCTCGATACCATCGCTAATCCTATCTACGCACTCTGTCAGACCGAAGCCGACCTCTCATTGGCGATTCAAAGAGAATTGATAAAGACGCTGCGAGATCCGAAGGTTGCCGTGCGGATTCTGGACCGTTCCAACCGTGCGGTGGCATTTCTAAGCGGCGCGGTCCGATCACCCAAAAGATTTCAGATCAAACGAAAGGTTCACCTCAACGAACTCTTGATCCTGTCGGGCGGGATAACCGATCGGTCGAGCGGAGAGATTTCTATCTTTCGACCCGCAAACCTGAATTGCACAGAGCCTCGGAAGAACAGCGAAGGCGAGTTTGTGAAAGCCAGTCGTACTGCCGTCCCCGAAACACTCAATATTCGAATCGCGGAAATCCTTAGTGGAGATCCGGCGGCCAATCCTCTAATTCTCAGTGGCGACATCGTCACCGTATCCGAAGCCTTGCCCGTTTACGTTATTGGTGGGGTAAATGCGCCGCAGGAGATTCCCCTTCGTAATCAGTTGACGTTATCACGGGCGATCGCGATGTCCGGAGGACTTTCGAAAGAGGCGAATT
This sequence comes from uncultured Acidobacteriota bacterium, assembly GCA_963772405.1. GTDB lineage: Bacteria > Acidobacteriota > Blastocatellia > Pyrinomonadales > Pyrinomonadaceae > OLB17. The sequence goes on from CAVYWT010000001.1 coordinate 596,614, forward strand.
CGAAAATTACCATCTTCCGCCGCGAAGCTCGCGAAACAAAGCTGATCCCGGCCGATCTTCAGAAGATCGCCGCCGGCCAGATCGACGATCCGGTGCTGAAGGCCTTCGACATAATCGACGTACCGCAAAAGGGAAAACCGGCGCGATCTCGTCCTCCCGTGATTGAAAAAGGTATTCCCCTGACACTCACTCTCTCGCGTCTTCCGCTACGTGTTGTTGACTGAGAGAATCTCGGAAGTCCCGGAAGTCTGGGAAGTCTGGGAAGTCTGGGAAGTCTGGGAAGTCTGGGAAGTCTGGGAAGTCTGGGAAGTCTTGGAAGTCTGGGAAGTCTTGGAGGTCTGGGAAGTCTGAGTCTGAAGTCTGGGAAGTCTGGGGAGTAGTCAGGAAAATCTGTAGGCTTGGAGAATCTACCTGGTCAGCTGAGTTGCGAGCACCCAACTCTCAAATCTCTCTAGACCTCCCCAGACCTCCCAGACTTCCAAGACTTCCCAGACTTCCAAGACTTCCAAGACTTCCAAGACTTCCAAGACTTCCAAGACTTCCAAGACTTCCAAGACTTCCAAGACTTCCAAGACTTCCAAGACTTCCAAGACTTCCAAGACTTCCAGACTTCCAAGACTTCCAAGACTTCCAAGACTTCCCAGACCTCCCAGACCTCCCAGACCTCCCAGACTTCCCAGACTTCCCAGACTCCCCCGGATCAAGTCTTGTCGAAACCACTGAAATTTGTTTCAATACATCATATAGATCGTTCCCGCATTTAACGGGCGATTTTCTTTTTTATGGCAGCTAAACAAAGCAAATTAAGCCGACGAATGATGGCCCTGCTGTGGCTTTTCGTTGTTGCGGTCGTTATTGGGACCCTTATTTACCTTGAGCAGATCGCGATCCTTTACGTTCTTGCGACTATCTCCCTTGTGGTGCTTCTCATAATCGTTGCGTTCTCCGACCTGGAGAGCGTCGGCCGCGAAGATATAGAGGGATTCCTTACCGAAGAATAACGAGATTCGGATGTTTCGATTCAAAAACTTGATGATCGCGGCATGGCTGCTTTTGGCGGCGGTGACCTCCGTCGTTGCGAATCCCGTTTCGCTGGCCGGCGAGGAGCGCATCAAGAATCTGCGTTGGAAGGCTGCATCTATCCGGATCGCCGTCTCGACATCGATCCTCCGCGAAAGTGCGAACATCAAGCGTGACAGCGATGTGGCCGGTGCCATCAGGCGCAGTATGGATGCATGGACCGGTATCGTCAGTATCGATTTTCAGGAGAGCATCTCGGACAAGCAGAGTGCGAGCCCGGCAGGCGTTGCGGGCGATGGGGTCAACCTTCTGACGGTCGCCGCAACACCGGAAAATGTGTTGCTCTTTGCCAAAGATCCCGAGAACACTGCAGCGACGACACGCATCTTTTATAACCGGCGGGGGACGATCACCGAGGCTGACATAGTCTTGAATCCGTATCTTCAATTTTCGACCGACGGCACACTAGGCACCTTTGATCTCGAGAGCACGCTGACGCATGAGATCGGCCATCTACTCGGGCTTTCGCACTCCGCTGTCTTCGGCTCGACGATGCATGCGAACTACGGCAAGAATGGCGTGTTCGGACTGCAGAACTTTACTTCCCGAACGCTGTCCTCGGACGATATTTCGGCGGCACGTGCGGTCTACGGAGTTCGAGGGGATGACGTCGACTGCTGCGGGAATATCGAGGGCCGCATTGCGGTATCTGCGAAAGCCGCGCGGACGATGGACATTTGGATCGAAGATTTGAATGGCGGTGTTCAAGGAAGCACGAAAACCACCGACGGTGAATTCAGGTTCTCGGGTATAAGTGCGGGGAAGTATCGCGTATTTGCACAGGATTCCGGTCGAGCAAAAAATGTACTGCCGGCTCGGGCGATCGGCGAAGCCGTCGTCGCGAGTGGTGAGACCGCGACCCTCAATGCAAAACTCGCGACGGGAGTTCGAGATTTCGATTTGAACTACATCGGCTTTAACGGCCAGCTATCTGAGGTGGCGGTTTCGCTGTCGCCCGGACGTTCTTACGTCGTCTATCTCGGCGGCCGCAACCTCGATCCGAAAAAACTTTCGATCAGCTTTACATCGCCCTTTCTATCGGTCGTCGCCGGTTCGATCCGGTCCCTCGATTATGGGGAGGATCTCAGCGTTGTCAGCGTCGAAGTCCGCGTCTCACCACGAGCCGAAATGGGCGAATATACGATCTTTGCCGAGTCCGAGCGCGGGGGCAAAAGAGCCATGATCGGCGGTCTTACGATCGATAATTACACTAATCCGTGGGCCAGTTTCGAGTCTTTCGACGAATAAACCCCACCCAGAACTAAAACGTTGCATTTTCGTACACAGTGTGCATAATCGGAAATGTTCACCTCCCCGGTGAACATCCGGTCACGAGGGGTGAGGACTTGTGACCATACGGGCGGCGGAGTGGGAGACGCCGCCCATAACTATGCCCAGGCCCAAGGCCCAAGGCCCAAGGCCCAAGGCCCAAGTCCCAGGTCCCAGGTCCCAGGTCCCAGGTCCCAAGTTCCAGGTCCCAAGTCCCAAGTCCCCTTGACCTGAATCCCAATAAGCGTAGAATTTATTTTGTTTCTTGAGCGCGGACGTGCAGGTAGCGAAACGAGACTGAGCAAGGGGGAATGAAACCGCAGGCAATTTCGTCGGGCGGTCTTTTTGTTTTTAGAGGGTATGAAATCTCGCAAACGAGGCCGTTTTTCAAGCTGGCTCTTTAGAGAGGTCGAAGAGATCGAGGGCCCGCATGAGCCTGAGGGCCGCCATCACGAACACGAGTGGTGGAAGGTGATGTGCCTGACGGGTGTCGATTACTTTTCGACGCTCGGTTATCAGCCGGGCATTGCCTTGCTGGCGGCCGGAGCTCTCTCTCCGTTCGCAACCCTCGTCCTGGTCCTGCTTACTTTGTTCGGCGCTCTGCCGATGTATCGACGAGTCGCCGAGGAAAGCCCGCATGGTGACGGCTCTATATCAATGCTCGAGAAGCTCCTTTCCCGTTGGAAGGGAAAGATGTTTGTCCTGATGCTGCTCGGTTTCGTCGCGACGAGCTTTATCATTACGATCACACTCTCCGCGGCAGACGCGACCGCCCACATAATCGAAAACCCGTTCGTCGAGCATAACCTTCAGTTTCTGAATCACAAGATCATCGTCACTTTTATTCTAATCGGAATGCTGGGTGCGGTGTTTCTGCGTGGATTCAACGAAGCGATCGGCATCGCCGTCGGTATCGTCGCCATATATCTGACGCTGAATTTCATTGCGATCGGATACGGGTTCTATGAGATCTGGAACCATCCCGACGTATTTGGAAACTGGCAGGCGGCCGTGTGGTCGCATTCCAGCGTCGGCGGCAGCGTGATATGGATATTTTTTGCGTCCATGTTTTATTTTCCCAAGTTAGCTCTCGGCCTATCTGGATTTGAAACAGGCGTCGTTGTCATGCCGCTGGTAAAGAGCGATGTCGCCGCTCCGCATCTCGATCAGATGAGACTGTTGCACGCAACCCGCGTCGACGACACCGAACTGCCCGCTGATGCCAAAGTCCATCTCGACGGCCGAATACGAAACGGGAAAAAGCTGCTCACGGGCGCTGCGCTCATAATGAGCCTTTACCTCGTTGGCAGTAGCATCGTCACGTCGATGCTGATTCCGATGGAAAAGATCCGTGAGGGCGGTGAAGCCAACGGTCGTGCGATCTCGTATCTGGCTCACCAATATCTGGGGCACGGTTTCGGCACTGCTTATGACGTTTCAACGATCCTTATTCTTTGGTTCGCTGGAGCGTCGGCGATGGCGGGCCTTTTGAATATCGTTCCGCGATACCTGCCGCGTTATGGAATGGCACCGGACTGGGCTCGAGCGACGCGGCCGCTCGTTCTGATCTTTACCGGAATCTGCCTGCTGGTCACTGTTCTTTTTCGCGCTGAGGTCGATGCTCAGGCAGGTGCGTATGCGACGGGGGTTTTGGTCCTAATGACCTCCGCCGCTGCGGCCGTGACAATTTCTTCAAGAAAGCGGCAAGAGCGCTCGTGGATATTCTATCTGGGTATCACGGTGGTTTTCATATATACAACGATCGTGAACATCGTCGAACAGCCGAGCGGGATTCAGATCGCCTCGCTGTTTATCTTTGGCATAATTGCCGCGTCGTTTGTCTCACGGGCTCTCCGGACAACCGAGCTTCGGGTGGATGCGATCGAGTTCGACGCCAAGGCTCAGGAGTTTATCGACGAAGCCGCCGAAGGTGAGATCCGGATCGTAACGAATCGGCGCGAGGTCGGGAATGTAGGGGAATATCGATTCAAGGAACACGAAAAGCGGATCGACAATCACATCCCTGCAACCGATCCGGTTTTGTTCTATGAGATCGATCTCGGTGACGCTTCAGAGTTCAGCGGCGGGTTGAAAATTCGCGGCGTCGACGTCGACGGGTATAAGATCCTGCGTACGGAATCACCGGCCGTACCAAACGCGATCGCCGCGCTTTTGCTTCACCTGCGTGACGCCACGGGTAAGATCCCGCACGTATATTTTGGTTGGAGCGAGGGTAACCCGATCGTTTACCTGGCACGATATATTTTGTTTGGCGAAGGCGATACGGCTCCCGTAACGCGTGAGATCTTACGTCAGGCCGAGGACGATCCGGAGCGACGCCCGAATGTTCACGTGGGAGGCTGAATCCAACTCTAAATGTGAATGGCGAGCGATTAATGAAGAGAAAGTAGTTGCTCTTCATGAATCGCCCGCCATTCATCACTCGTCATAAAATTTTTCCGTTTCCGTTGAGTATTGAGGGATTCATTTCAAGGAAGCATGAACGACAGTAAACCGGACGGCCCTGTGAGGGATAAAAAGGCACGGTCGTGGTTTCGCCGCACTTCGCACAATCTACGGCCACCTCGATCCGCTGCCTGACCCCAGATGCCTGAGCGGCAGAAATTGCCGCGAGCCGTTCATTCTTGGCTTGTTTGCATTCCTTGCAGCGCTTTGGGGGATTTTGAAGTTTTTTGTCGCGAAAGAACGCTTGTTCTCCGACAGTCCAGATAAAATTGACGCCGCAGTCGATGCAGAGAATTGACGTGTCTTCAAATTCTGAAGCCTCGGTGAGGGCGGTCTCCGATGAAGCTTCTGTCCTATTAATTTCGCTATCGGACATTACGGAACCCTCCTTGTCGTGCTTTTGATTCGCCGGCTTTCTGATCCAGCAGCGCTCGTCGCATAACGCGTGTGTCGGGGGCTTGATCGGTCGCTGTCCATCAGGAATGCCAAGTTCGATAAAGCAAGAAGTTTATAGTAAATTCTTTCAGTGGAATTTACCTGGCCCGGACGTTGTACCTGACTGGATGCGTTTCGACCTTATTACTATTAAGATGCACTGTCAAGCTCGACCAGGCGTCCTGAATTATATACCATTCACGGGCAATTTATAAAGAAAATATGAGAATTCTGGTGATCGGTTCGGGTGGGCGAGAGCATGCGATCTGCCATGCGTTCGCCCGCAGCGGACGTGTTTCCGACATCTTTTGCCGCTCCCGGTAACGCTGGGATCGCGCAGCTTGCAGAGTGTGTTCCGATCAATACCGATGATATTGTCGGGCTCGCAAATTTTGCGGCCAGGGAACAGATCGACGTCACTTTTGTCGGCGGCGAAACTTCACTTGCGCTTGGTGTCGTAGACGAATTCGAGAAGCGCCAGTTGAGAATTATCGGGGCGTCAAAAAGCGCCGCGCGGCTAGAGGCCAGTAAATCTTTCGCCAAAGAGTTCATGTTGCGACATGCCATTCCGACGGCGAACTTTTATGCAGCGCACTCACCAGCAGAAGCAATCGAGATCCTCGAGTCGGGACATTTTGGCGAAGCGAGTGCACGGGTCGTCGTGAAGGCGGACGGACTGGCGGCCGGAAAAGGTGTGATCGTTGCGATGAACCGAGCCGAGGCGGTCGACGCGTGCAACGAACTCTCGGCGCTTGTCGGAGCCGCGCGGCCGAGAAGATTGTTCTCGAAGAATTTCTCGACGGCACCGAAGTATCCCTTTTAATGTTCGCCGACGGAAACGATTTCGCGCTTATGCCACCGGTCCGTGATCACAAACGCATAGGAGAAGGCGACACGGGCCCGAATACCGGCGGTATGGGTACGATCACGGATTCCGGTTTGCTGACTGCTGCCCAATCCCAGCAGATCATAAAAGAGATCATTGAACCGACACTCGCGGGCTGCATGGATGAAGGTTTTAGGTTTCGCGGAATTCTGTTTCTCGGATTAATGATGACCGCCGGCGGGCCAAAGCTTCTGGAGTACAACGTTCGATTCGGAGATCCGGAGACCCAGGCGATACTGGTTCGCCTGGACAGTGATCTTGTCGACTATCTGCGATGCGATGCTCGAGGGAAAACTAGCCGAGACCCAGATCGAGTGGCGTGAAGGCAACTCCGCGTGTGTCGTGTTGGCCGCCGAAGGTTATCCGCAAAAGCCCCGAACAGGTGACGTAATCACTGGATTGAACGATCCGTTGAAGATGGAGAATGTCACGATCTTTCACGCGGGAACCTCTGTCATCGCGGGAAAATCCGCGAGTACGGTCAGCGGTTCCGAAGCCGAGCACGTTCGTCCATCCTTTGTCACCGCGGGGGGCGCGTGATCGGTGTCACCGCTACAGGAGCAACGCTTGACGACGCTCTCACCACTGCCTACGCATGTGTAGGACGTATATCGTGGCGCGGGATGCAGTTTCGACGCGACATCGGAAGGTAACCTGTAAAGGTTCCTCGGAGGGATCTAATAGTTACTGATAGCCTCGACGTAAGCCTCGAAATTTCGTTTCATTTCATCAATCGAATCGCCGCCAAACTTTTCACGCATCGCATTAGCGAGGACGATGGCGAGCATCGATTCGCCAATGACTCCGGCCGCCGGAACCACCGTTACGTCTGAGCGTTCGTAGGCGGCTTCGCTTTGTTGCTTGGTGTCGATGTCGACTGATTGGAGTGGCTTCTTCAGGGTCGAGATAGGTTTCAGATATCCGCGGACGCGCAGTTCTTCGCCATTTGTAATTCCGCCTTCAAGACCGCCGGCGTTGTTTGTCCTGCGGACAAATGCAGAATGCGGAGTGCGGAGTGCGGAGTCTGAATCGGATTCCGCACTCCGCGTTCCGCGTTCCGCGTTCGAGAAGATTTCATCGTGCACCTGCGAACCGGGCTTGCCCGCGTTCGCAACTCCACCGCCGATCTCGACCGCCTTGACCGCGTGGATAGACATAAAGGCCGCGCCTATCCGGCCATCAAGTTTTTCGGTCCAGGAATAAGCGGAGCCCAGACCGGTGACGACACCGCGTGCGATCACTTCGAAAACTCCGCCCAACGTGTCGCCGTTCTCCTTCGCATGGTCGATGAGCTCGATCATCTGTGACTGTATCTTTGCATCCGCACAATTTAACGAAGAATCGGATGGAATCGCGGACACTTCGTCCCACGTCTTTTCGAGCGGCGACTCCGGAACGCTTCCAAGTTTTACGACGTGACTCTTTATATCCACGCCGAACACAGCAAGCAACTGCTTGGCAATCGCACCGGCGGCGACGCGAGCGGTCGTTTCGCGGGCGGATGCTCGCTCCAAAACGTTCCGAAGGTCACGCACTGCAAACTTTTGACCTCCCGCAAGATCCGCGTGGCCCGGGCGTGGGCGTGTGACGATTCGCGGGTTCTTCGGTTGTTCGTCAAGCGATTCGGCCGACATCACGTCCTGCCAATGGACAAAATCGCGATTCTCGATCATCAGAGCGACCGGCGAACCAAGAGTCTCTCCGTGACGGATGCCGGAGACGACCTCGACAACGTCCTTTTCAATCTTCATCCGTCCGCCGCGTCCATAACCCTGCTGCCGCCGCCAAAGTTCATGGTTGATGCTCGCGATGTCGATCGCTAGGCCGGAGGGAAGTCCCTCGACTATTGCGATCAGCGCCTTGCCGTGCGATTCGCCTGCGGTTGTGAATTTGAAATGCATAGTTAAAAGACAGTGACGAGTGACGAGTGACGAGTGATGGGTGACAAGTGATCAGCGCGGAGCCAATCACGTATCGCTTATCACCTTCCTCCGAAAAACTATCAACCCAATACTCGCGATGATCAAAATTCCGCCTAACAACGTCTGTGGTGGAAGGCGTTCGTCCAGAACAACGGCTCCGATCACTACCGCGATCAGGGGCGTGACGAGAGATATCATCATCGCGTTGGTCGACTCGATTCTACTTAAAAGCCAATAGTAAAGCCAAAATGCGGCGATCGTTCCGAACACCGTCAGATACAGAACACACACTACGGCCGTCCAGGTCCAGTGAAGCGTGAGCGGATCTCCTTCGGCCAGAAGAGCATAAATAACAATTGCCGGTAGCCCGCAGATCATCTGCGCGAGACGAGGCTTGCCGGATGCAGGGAACTGCCACGTAACTTTACAAGTATCGACGCCTGGGCGGCGGAATAGGCTCCGACCACGACGCCGACGCAGCCAAGAAACGCCATCATACTTTCGATCCTGAGCTGTTCAATGAAGATCACCGCGACTCCGATGACCCCGAGCAGAACGGCGAATATTTTCAGCCCCGTGATCTTTTCCGCCGGTAAAAATATCCAAGCTAATAGAAGGCCGAATACGGTGATCATTGCCTGCAGCACCGCAGCAAGTCCCGAAGTTATGTGCTGCTCGGCCCAGAACACCGCGCTGTAGTTAAGTGAGAATTGAAGAAACCCGGTCAGAGCGATCAATTTCCACTCAGCCGCCGAGCGTGGCCACGGCAATTCGCGGATCCAAATGACCGGAAGCAGGATCACGACGGCAAGCACGAAACGCGAAGCCGCAAAAGTAATGGGCGGAAGGTCAGCTAGTCCGATCTTGATGAAGATCCATGTGGTCCCCCAGATCAAACAGAGAATCAGCCAGACGAGAATTTTCATGTTTTCGGTGAACCGTGAATCGTGAATCGTGAATCGTGAATCGTAACCCGCGTACCTCGGACCCCTTATCCAAGACATTATCCACCAACGATCAACGATCAACGATCAACGAACAACGATCAACGATCAACGATCAACGAACAACGATCAACGATCAACGAACAACGATCAACGATCAACGATCAACGATCAACGAACAACGATCAACGATTCACTATTTTCTCGACTAACTTCTTTCATAAAAACTGAGGCAAGTCTCGCCTTGTTTCACAAGCCGCCATCGACGAAGACTGCCGGCCGCATCCGGCAGGACGTTTTTCGAATGGTGCTCAGCGATAAGAACGCCGTCCGCGTGAAGCAGATTCGCATCTTCAGCGCCGAAATCGAAGAGCACTAACGAATAATCTGTGTCGTACGGCGGATCGTAGAACGCTATATCCCAACCGACGGGATGATCTCGCCCCGTGAAGTTTACGGCGGGCAGCGCAACCACCTCAGTCTTAGATTCTTCTATAGCAAGCAGATCCAGATTCTCCTCGATAAGCGCACAGGCCCGACGCGATTTGTCGACGAACGTAACGAATTCTGCTCCGCGGGACAGAGCTTCTATTCCGATGGCTCCGGTTCCGGCGCAGAGATCCAGCAGACGCGTGTCCTCGCCGATCCTCGGTGCAAGAATATTAAAGAGAGTTTCACGCAAACGATCTGAGGTCGGTCGCGTTCGGCTATCGGTAGGACTTTTCAAGACGCGGCCGCGGAATTCGCCGGCGATAATGCGCATATAAAAAATGCAAGGTTAGAAAGCGGAATGGGAAAACAGATCAGGGACGAGCCCAACGGTCCGACGAACGCGTTTCAAAATTCCGCGTTCTGCATTCCGCATTCGGAACTCCTGCTAGATTCTCTCATAAATAGTGAGAATCTTTTCGCCTTGGTCAATCGTGCGCCAGCGTCTGAGTTGCTTGACGTTGTCGGGATGTGAGAATTCCGAGGTGTGTTCGATTATAAGGAGACCGCGGGGTTTGATGGCGTAGCCGCTGCTGAGGCAATCCAGGATCGCGGCATGTTCTTCATTGTGCGGCAGATCAAAATAAACGACGTCCCAGACACGTTTCCGACGTCCTGCTTTCTTCAGGAAGGGAAGTATCTCTATCTCCACCACTTCACCGTGGCCGTCTTTGACACCGACCTCGGATAGGTTTTTTCGGATGAGCGTACACATGCGGGCCGAGCGCTCGACAAACGTCACGAGCATCGCGCCCCGTGAGATCGCCTCTATTCCAATAGTTCCGACGCCGGCTCCAAGATCCAAAATTCGCCCGCCGTTTACACGCCTTGAAATAACTTTGAAAACTACTTCGCGGCAGTTTACGTCCCGTGTGGGCAGATTTCGGAGATGGCGAACCGTTCAGACGCCGACCGCGGAAGCGTCCGTCGGTTATCTGGGCGTCCGACGTGATCTTGATCTCGTTCTCCGCTCCAGCTCTGGCCGATCTCGGACCGCCGCGGTGGTCGCTTTTATTCCTACCAAGTCGGCCGCGCCCTATAGTCTTCCCGCCATCATTCTGGAACCTGCTGTCGCCCCACCGTGAATTGCTCGATCCATGTTTGGGAGCAGGCCCGCCACGATCCCGAGCAAAATTACCTCGTTTCTCGCCGTCGGCCTGCGGACTGCCATCTCGGTTCTTGTCCCGAGACTGTGACGGACCTCGACCTCGGCCGAAATAGGATTTTCGGTCAGTTGAGTTGGATCGGGGAGGGCGTCGATTGTCCATCTCAGCTCTTCGCTTTTTTGTGACCTGTCGGAGAAGTGCCGCGGGGCCACCGTTTGCGCCGACAAAACCGAAAAAACCGGTTCCACGCTCTGCTTGTTCAGTCGAATGAATAGGGTTAACTGCAGGGTAAATATAGCGAAACCAATAGGAAAAAGCCAGATAAAGATTTTCAGCCGATATTTGCGAGGTCAAACAGCGGATTGCTGCGAACCCGTCTGATGAGTTGTTCAGTTTCCTTGCTGTCCCGCTTTGAGCCGAGGAACGTTTCCGCCGAGCGGCGAGCTTCGTCCAAAATCTCGAAGTCGCGGATAATGTTAGCGATCTTGAAGGACTGGATACCGGATTGGCGAGTACCGAGGATCTCCCCCTGACCGCGAATTTCGAGGTCCTTTTCGGCAATTCGAAATCCATCGGATGTCTCCTCCATAATTCCCAGCCGCTCCTTCGCGAAGGCGGTTTTTTTATCGCCTGTCAAAAGCACGCAGAAGCTCTGTTCGGAACCGCGGCCGACACGCCCCCGAAGTTGATGAAGTTGCGAAAGGCCGAAGCGCTCGGCATGCTCGATCACCATTAGCGACGCGTTCGGTACGTCGACGCCTACCTCGATGACGGTTGTCGAGACAAGTATGTTGAGCTCGCCGGAAACGAATCGCCGCATGATCTCGTCCTTGTCCGCAGTTTTCATCTTTCCATGGAGCAAGCCGACCTTATAGTTTGGAAAGATCTTGTCCCTCAGCTCTTCGAACATTTTGGTCGCGGCTTTTAGGTCGATCTTTTCCGATTCCTCGATGAGCGGGTAGACGACATACACCTGGCGCCCCTGTTCGATCTCACGCACCATTCCTCGATAAACTCCGTCACGTCGGTCTTCGCCGACTACAACCGTTTTCACCGGGGTGCGACCGGGCGGAAGCTCGTCAATCACCGAAACTTCGAGATCGCCGTAGACGGTCATCGCGAGCGAACGGGGGATCGGAGTCGCCGTCATTACCAGAATATCCGGATTGTACCCGTGAGCCCGCAGAGCCGATCGCTGCAAAACTCCGAAGCGATGTTGTTCGTCGACGACAGCGAGGCCCAGGTTGTCAAACTTAACGGCATCCTGAATCACGGCGTGTGTTCCGATAACGATATGCGTATCACCCGACGCGATGGCTTCCTGAGCCTTTCGTTTTTCGGCAGCACGCATACTGCCCTTTAGAAGTCCGACCTTGTAAGACGTGCCAGCGAATATGAGTTCCGCATTTCGAGCATGCTGATCGGCCAGGATTTCGGTCGGAGCCATCAGGACGGCTTGATACCCGTTCTCGATCGCCGCGAACATTGCCATAAATGCGACGATCGTCTTGCCGCTGCCGACATCGCCCTGAAGAAGTCGGTTCATCGGAGCATCCGAGGTCATGTCGTCGATTATTCGCTGGATCACACGCTCCTGAGCGTTGGTTATTTCGAAGGGTGCGATACGCCTCATCCTGGCCATCAATGCCGGCGGCATTTCGATCACTGTTCCTTTTGGTTCCTTTTGTCGCTCACCGCGGATGAGCGTGAGAGCAAAAACCAACCAGAAAAATTCTTCGAAGATCAGCCGCCGATGAGCGCGGCTCCGGAAAGTTTCGTACTCGAGAATGGTTGAATCTTCGGGCGGAAAATGTATTTCGGCGAGAGCTTGCGCCCGTGCGACCAGCCTTTGTTCTTTTAAGAGTCCCAAAGGGAGGTTTTCCTTTACGGCCGACCCGTCGAGTTTTTGTATTACGCCGAAGATTATTTCGCGGAGACGTTTTGTCATGAACGGTCCGAGTTTGCGATAGACCGGAACACGCCGGGCGGTATGTATCATCGCGAATTCCGGATCGATTGTTTCGTCGACGTCTTCAGACTCAGATCCGGCTGCGGTAGCGGGCGGCTGAAGTGAATCTTCCTGATGCGTGATGTCGCTTCCGTCAAGTTGCAACAAAGAGCCCGCTACCGAGGGCGGTTCGGACAGATCCGGCAATACTTCGAGCTCGTCCGGCTTCTTCATGTTCAGAGCGAACGTGTTGCGACGTCCATCCCACTCCCATCTGCCGTAGGCGACAAATCGGGTCCCCCGATCGAACCGTTCCTTGTAATAGCCGATGATGTGCTGAGCTTGTCTGCCGGAGACGAACCACCATACGACAACGGGTTTTTTGGTCCGTTCCACATCACTGCCCGAGATCTCGAAGATGAAAAGCGGAGGAGCCTTCGGCCCGCGGTTCTTTCCAACTTGAAATCCGCCCGGAGACACGCGCGTAGAGTTCGACCGATGCCTCGATGCCATCATAAAGCTGGTCTATCTGCAGCAGATTCGACCGGTCTTCGTACCGCATCGGAAAATAATTGAGAAGATCCTCGACCGTCGCCTCTGTGAGATCTGACTTCGCCGATTCGCCCGCGACGGCGATCGCCAGCTTCCGAGCCATCGCGGCCGAGAGTTTGGAGACCCGGTAGTTGTGAAATTCGATGATGGGAGTGTCGAGCGTGAGCTTCATCAGTCTTCAAGTATCTAACGTAAACGGATTGAAATCGGTATCGCGATCGTAGAAATCTTCGTGTTCGGCCTTTTTCAAGAAATTGACTATCGCATACGTCGCCGGTGTCGCGACGATTTCCCACAAGACTTTTATAAAATAATTCCCGATCATTACGCTGACGACCTGTTCGTTTGACCATGTGCCGATGAACGCGATCGGATAGAAGATCACGCTGTCGACAGCCTCTCCGGCGAATGTCGAACCGATCGTCCTCACCCAGAGAAAGCGCCCTTCGGTCCAAACCTTAACTTTAGCAAGTACGAACGAGTTGATAAATTCACCCGCCCAGAAAGCAACAAGCGAAGCGAGCGTGATCCGAGCCGTCTGTCCGAAAATGAAATTGACAGCGCTCTGATGTTCTCCGACATCGTCGGAGCCGCCGGTAGCGACGTCACCGCCACTGACATCAATGACGCGAAAATGAGGGCACCAAAGCCTGCCCAGACTGCCCGACGCGAACGGGCAAAGCCGTAGACCTCGGTCATTATGTCGTTGAAAAGATAACTGATCGGGAAGAACAAGAACGCCCGCCCCGTAGATGTACTCGCCGTAAAAAGGGAGGTTGATCGACGAGACTTTATGAACGCCGATGAGGTTCGAACACAGGAGAGCGGCGACGAATGCCGCCATGATCAGATCGAAATATTTGTAGCGTCGGGCCGTTGCCACAGGCGGATTGTAGCATGCGCACTTCCGGGTCGACGCGGCACGCCACAAATAAAAATCGGAAGCAGCCACTACTGGCTACTTCCGTAATTAAAGGAGAAAACTATGAGGCGTGAGGTGAAAACTCGCCCTATGCTTGTTCGGAAACGTGTTTGGTGAGCCGCGATTTATGACGCGCCGCCGTGTTTTTATGGATCAGTCCCTTGTTTACCGCTTTGTCGATCAGGGATACCGTAGGACTCAAAAGCTCGCCGCTTTGTTTTTTGTCACCCGTCGACAGGGCCGACCGAAGACTTTTTATCTGCGTCCGGAGCTTGCTTCGATTGCTGCGATTAATTTCATTACGCTTCGTATTCTGCCGAACGCGTTTTTTTGCCGATTTATGATTTGCCATTAATATTCCTTACCCGATAATTCTCGAAAAGAAAGTAGAGATTATAATTGCCGCCCCACAGAAGGTCAAGCAGGTGCTCAAGATTCCGCCCGAGAGGCTATCGAGTGCATTAGGTCGACAACGAGCACAAAGATAGGTGGATAAAAGATAAACTCGGGGTTCGAGAACCAAAATAAAGGCGGCTGGAGGATCGAGCCGAAGTCGGCATAATTTCGGATCAACAGACCGGCTACTAGACTTATCGCGACTCCCCCTATCAGAAAGGTTCCGGCCAGAAACCGGGAATAGTGCTTCACGCCAAGATCCTCACTTTCAATTATCGAATCATGGATCTCGTCCGAGCGATAGGCATATCTCTCCAAACCCTCGCGAATTCGACCTATCAGATGGATGAATCCCACGACAAACAACGTGCCGAGAATGATGACTCCGGGGATCCCGAGCTTGACGAAGACATCAGGCTTGAAGACGGCGGCGGCCAAGGTCGAGACAAACAAGGCGACTGTTGGAAAAATGATTCGCTGCAAGGCCATCGACTCGCGCCGTTCTTCGGCGATCATTCGGTCGATGATCTCGTTGTACCGATGTTCGTAAACCAATTGGCGCCAGCGACGAGCGTGGCTGTTCGACGACGCGAAAACTGAATCGCCGTTTGTCGGGCCGCCGTATTGCTCCTTGAGGATGCGCTTGTCATAAGCCGCCCGGTCTTTCGGGTTGCTTAGGACCTCGTAAGCCTCGGCAATCGCCGCAAAAGCCCTCGCGGTCTCTTCGGAGCCATTATTTTTGTCCGGGTGTAACTTGCGCGCTAATCTGCGGTATGCCGATTTGATCTCGGTCTTCGAGGCTCTGGGTGACACTTTCAGTGTGTTGTAGTAATTCACCATCGACGATATTGAAGGCGGAGAGCAGGATAATCTTTATGCCGGGAGCGAACGCTTCGACACGCCGAAATTATAGCATAAAGCGTTTTTTCGATTCCAGACTCAATCCAGATCGTCGATCTGCAGGCTGATGGGGCTGGCGCCGGCTGTTTTTACGGCATCGACAATTTTCGCGACGCTCCCATAATCAAGTCCTCGCGGAGCTTTGATGAACACGGTTTTTTCGATGCGAGCAGTTGATCCATCCGATTCTGCAAAAGCCATGTTCTGAGTTCGCTGGTCGAAGACCGAACGAAGTCGGTCGATGAGGTTCTCTGGATCGTCCACGGTCGCGCTAGTGTCATCCTTGTTGAGACGAATATTCCAATCAGCGCCGATAGCAACTATTAAAGTGTATGGGTTGACCTCAGCGGGCGAGTCAGGCTTCGGTTCTGCTGGAATTCTTGCCTGAAATCCGCTCGGCTTCGTCGGTGTTATGACCATGAAGATGACCAAGAGCACGAGCAGGACATCGATAAGGGGCGTGACATTTATTTGAGGTTTGGACATCGGGTTCTCCTTTGCCGGTTGTGACGTGTTAGACACCACCGAGCGACAAAGGTTCCTCAAATCTACTTGTCGTTTATGACGGACGAAGCCCCGATCGCGTTGAGCAAAGCTCGAGCTTTGAGGATGGATTCCTCATACTCACCATCCGGATCGCTGTCGATCACTACGCCACCACCGACGTTGAAAACTGCTTCGCCGTCGCGAACGACCATCGTTCGAATCGCGACACTGAGATCGAATACAGCCTCGAGCGTTGAATCGCCCAGATCCCATTCTTCGGGAACGTAAACTCCGATAGCTCCCATGGACAAACCTCGACTCGACTTTTCGATCTCATCAATTATCTGCATCGTCCGGATCTTTGGAGTGCCGGTTATCGATCCGCATGGAAAGACCGCCTGCAGGATCTCTGAAAAACTAATACCATCGCGAAGTTTTCCGCGAACGGTCGATACGAGATGAAATAGAGTCGGGTGCTCTTCGATATCGCACAGTTTTTCTACTACAACGCTTCCAAACTCGCAGACACGGCCAATATCGTTCCGTACAAGGTCGACGATCATCGTATTTTCGGCTCGGTCCTTTCCGCTCGACAGGAGTTGGGCTCGCAGGCGATCATCTTCTTCGACAGTTGTCCCCCGCCGGCTCGTGCCTTTGATTGGCGAAGCTTCAATATCCCGGTTCGCCGCGACTCGAAAAAATCTTTCCGGCGACGCGGAGATGACTGTCGATTGCGGCCGTCTCAGGAATGCCGAGAAAGGCGCCGGATGATCACGCCGCAGCCGCCAATAGACGGCTTCAGGAGTGGTGTCCGGAGATAGCTTGCAGCGAAGAGTCTGGGTGAGGTTCGTCTGGTAGGTGTCGCCGCTTTTAATGTGTTCTCGTATACGCTCGACGGCCGCGATATAACCTGAATTTGTAAAGTTTGAAATGACCGGCCCGGGCTGGTCGGGAACAACATCAAGATCTGTGAACTCCGCCGACTGAGATCCGATCAACTCAATGGCGGCTTGCGAGTGACCGTTACCGACGACGCGGGTGGAACCCGAATCGTAATCGTGGACTATCAGAAAATCGAATAGGGCAATGAAGGCGTCGGCTTCGGTTGAACCCGCATCCTTCGTGCCGACCGAAACTGGCTGCAGTTTACCTCCAAAATCGTAAGACAATGTGAAGACCGCGGCCATGTTTTGCGACAGTTTGTCGTCGAGAATTCGAAGCGTCTCCTCGGGATCGGAGTGTGAGGCTTCGATGATCTCGACCGGACGCATCGCGGCGATAAGCAAGTGCGAACCCAGATGTCCGACGCCGCAGCTGTCCAAAATATAGACCGGTTCATTCCTGGAAATGGAGAGCAGTTTTGCAACCAGATCGTCGGCCGAAAGTTTGTTCTCGAACACGGCGTCGATTTTAGCATGTCGAAGGAGGCGGCTGCCTGAGTTGGGGTTAACCTAATGCGGATTTGGAAGTCCTCCTGCCGTTCGCGTAATATACCTTCCAGCCTCGCTCTCCTGAAAAAGTATGGATCCGAAAACGAACGAAAGACTCACGCTGATTCGTGGACTCGGTTTGATCGCAGCGATCTCTGTGATCATCGGAAACGTGATCGGCACGGGTGTGTTTCTAAAAGCACGCGTTATGACGTGCAATGTCGGTAGTCCAAGCTGGGTAATAGTCGCGTGGATCGCTGCGGGTTTGCTGTCTCTTGCGGGTGCCCTCACATATGCCGAGTTGACGGCAATGAAACCGCAGGCCGGTGGCGAATATGTTTTCCTTCGCGACGCATACGGGCGTCTCTCGAGCTTTCTATTCGGATGGATGCAAATGTTTATCGCCAAGCCGGGCTCACAGGCCGCGGCTGGAATGGCATTCGCGATCGGACTAAATGATTTTATCGGCGACGGCCGGCTGGGCGAAGCGATTTTTATCCAGACCTCGTTTATTGAGATCTCGATGATACAGATCGTCGCGCTCATGATGATCGTCATCTTCACGACCCTGAACGCCGCTACCGTTGCGATAAGCGGCCGGATCGCGACTGTGCTTACGGGGGTTAAGATCGCGTTAATAGTTTTTGTTGGGGTCGGTGCCTTTATCTGGACGACCGGTGATTTTACTCACTTTTCGATGATCGAGAGCGGCGGAGCCTGCGAGAAAGTGCCTGACGCAGCGAGATTCGGATCGGCAAATTATACATTTGCCGCGGGTTTTGGCGCCGCGATGCTCGGTGCTCTGTGGGGCTATGACGGGTGGAATAATCTGACATTTGTCGCCGGGGAAGTTAAGGAGCCGGGACGCAACATTCCGCTTGCGATAATCGGCAGCACGATCCTTATAATTTTTCTTTACGTGTTCGTGCACATCGGCTACTTCTACGTCCTCGACCCGACGACGATCGCATCCGTCTCGGCCAGCTCGTCAGTGGCTAAGACCGTTGTCGCAGGCTTTTTCGGGGGTGATCCTTTAAGCTTTGCCGTGGGCTTGTCGGTTGCGTTGTTCACGGTCGGGCTCATGCTTTCGTCGCTCGGAACGCTTCACACATCGATACTTTCCGGATCGCGCGTGCCGTATGCGATGGCTCACGACGGGTTAATGTTCAGGTCGCTCGGTAAGTTGTCGATCACGCATGTCCCGGTCCGTGCCCTTCTCGTTCAGGGAGTTCTGGCATCGATCCTCGCTCTCTCGGGCTCGTTCGATACTTTGACGGATTATGTCGTTTTCGGCTCGTGGATATTCTACGCACTGGTCACGTCATCGGTTTTCGTCTTTCGGCGAAGATACCCGAACGCCGAACGGCCCTATCGAGCATGGGGATATCCCGTGGTTCCAGTTGTCTTTCTTCTCGTCGCCGGCTGGTTATTGATCAATACGCTGATTACCTCTCCGACCCAGTCGTTCATCGGAATCGGACTAATTCTTCTGGGATTGCCGGTCTATTACTACTTAAATAATAAAGGCGGTGCGCACGACGTCCACGAAAGAGAACGCGAATAATATGTCCGAGGTTGATAGAAGAAAAAGCGACGACAGGCGAAGGTCTAGGCGTTATACGACATCCATTGACGTCGAGTGGGAAAACCATTTCGGCAAGCGGTCGGGCACGCTTAGCGATATTAGTGAAGAGGGCTGCTTTGTCCTCAGCGAAGTTGACGTTTCCGACGGCGAGCTTGTGAAGGTGTTTATCCCGCTCAGCGACGGTATGAAGGTCGAGTTTATGGGACAGGTCGCTAACTTCGTCTACGAGATCGGCTTCGCCGTCCATTTCCTGAGTTTGTCGGACTCCCAGAAAGAATTCCTTGAGCGGTTTGTCGAGATGCACACCGAAGATCTGCCGGCCTAATTACCATTCAGTTTTTCGATCGCAGCGATTGCCACGTCACGATCGTCGAAATGGAATTTTTCATTTCCGACGATCTGATAAGTTTCGTGTCCCTTACCTGCGATGATCACAACGTCATCCGATTTTGCCAGTGCGATCGCGCGGTAGATGGCGTCGCGACGATCGGACACGGCAAAGTATTTGACACCTGTCTCAGCCACACCAACCTCTATTTCCGAAATTATCTTTAAAGGATCTTCGGTCCGCGGATTGTCCGACGTAATAAAAACGACGTCACTATTCTCTCCGGCGGCCTTTCCCATC
This sequence comes from uncultured Acidobacteriota bacterium, assembly GCA_963772405.1. Classification (GTDB taxonomy): domain Bacteria; phylum Acidobacteriota; class Blastocatellia; order Pyrinomonadales; family Pyrinomonadaceae; genus OLB17. The sequence goes on from CAVYWT010000001.1 coordinate 616,058, forward strand.
GGCACGCGCTTTGTCTTGTCGCGGTCGCCTCCACAGCCGAACACGGTGATGATTCGCCCTGAGGTCAGATCCCGAGCGGTTCTTAAGGTATTTAAGAGTGCGTCGTCGGTATGTGCGTAATCAACGACTACAGCGAAATCTCCATGATGGGGAACACGTTCGAAGCGCCCCGGAGCTCCAGCACAACGCGATAAGCCGACGACGATGGAATCAAGATCGTATCCGAGTTCCAACGCGGTCGCCGTCGCGGCGAGCATGTTGTAAACGTGCGGCTTGCCGACTAGCGGGGAAGTGATGTCGCGATCCCCTTTCGGAGTTTCAAGCCGAAACGACGTTCCGCGTATCAACGACACATCGATATCGTGTGCGAACAGGTCAGCTTTTTGTCCGGCGATCGCGTTCGTCGGTGAAGTCGCCTGGGAGAACGTTACGACGCGTTGGCCGGAGTTGCGAAGCTGGACCGCGAGCTTTACTCCCCATCCATCATCGATATTTACCACCGACGATCCCGGCGTTTCGCCCAACTGCCCGTCGAAAAGTTTCTTCTTGGCGTCGAAGTAATTCTCCATCGTGTGATGGTAATCAAGATGGTCGCGAGTGAGATTTGTAAAGACAGCAACTTTGAAGCGGAGCCAGTCGCAGCGATGCAGATCGATTGCCTGCGATGATGTCTCCATAACAGCCATCTTGCAGCCGTCATCGACAGCCTGTCGCAAAAAACGGTTTGTGTCCGATGCCTCCGGCGTCGTTCGAACGGCCGGTTCGCTTTTTTCCCCGATCCGGTATTCGACCGTCGTCAGCATGGCCGGCTTTACACCGGCCGCCTCGGCGAGTGCGAGACAAAGATATGTTGTTGTAGTCTTCCCATTCGTTCCGGTGACTCCAACGAGATCCAATTTGTGTGACGGGTTTCCGTTAACGACCGTCGCCGCCTTCGCCAAAGCTTCGCGGGCGTCCTGAACTTTTAACCAGGCTCCGTGAAAATCCGCTGGCGGATCGTATTCCGAAATAATCCCGGCCGCTCCTCGGCGCATTACATCGCCGACGAACCTGTGCCCATCTATCGTGTGGCCCTTGATTGCGACAAAGAGCACACCGTTGCGTGCTTGTCGGGAATCGTGTGTGACGTCGATTATCGCGACGGCCGATTCGCCGAACAATTCACCGCCCAGCTCGGCGGCAACGTCTTGAAGCCTGATCGATCTATCCTTCAATATAATTCCTCGTGCGCAGAACTGAGATTGTAAACGAGCGTGCCGAACGACAAATCTTCAGCACGCTCCAAAAAACTGTCGCGTTTCCGCCCGTCATTATACGACAGCGTGAAAATTTGCACGAACAACCTGAGAATGAATTCGTATAGAATTCCGGTTGGAGGTTTGAAGATGAATTTCATAAAAGTCATTCTCGCGATTCTCGGTTTGATCTTCGGCGTAATGCTGTTCTTTTGGCTGTTCGGTTTGATCACATCTCTCCTGTGGTATGGCTTCTGGATCGGGCTGCTTGCGGCCGCCGGCTTCGGAGGCTACAAGCTGTTCAAGAAAGCTGAAAACAAATATGTCGGTGGCGGATCGACGGCAGGCTATATAGATGAGCGCGATTACAGCTTATCCTGGGAAGAGTACGACAAGAAGTACCTCAAGAAGTAATTTTGGATTCTGAGCTCCGTTCACCGTGCGGTCTCGACAACGGGCGGGACGTTTTGTACATTTTAGTGGATGGGGAAACGGTAAGGACCCAAATCCAAAATCCGAAATCCAAAATCCAAAATGGATGTGCCGAGGTGGCGAAATTGGCAGACGCACTAGACTTAGGATCTAGCGTCGAAAGACGTGCGAGTTCGAGTCTCGCCCTCGGCACCAAAAAAAGTGGTCGGTAATCGGTGGTCGGTTGTCAGCAAGACAATCGGCCACCTTTATTTTCTGACAACTGATGACCGATCACTGACAACTGCCGGTCCGTTCGACTTTTATTGCCCCGTTCGTTATTCTTTTTCTCGTACATGAAGAGCGACATAAAAGAAATTTCACCAACTCAACGCGAAATCCATATTGAGATCGACGCGGCAGCCTTGAAGGATGCTTACGGGAAAGTAAGCCAGAAATACGCGCGGCAGCGCGAGTGTCCCGGGATTTCGTAAGGGTTATGCCCCACTTGATGTCGTCCGCCTCCGGTATAAGGAAGAGATCAAGAGCGAAGTCTTACAGCAAGTGGTTCCGGCGAAGGTCGCCGAAGCGATCCAAGAACATAAGCTTCAACCGTTGACCGAACCGCAACCTTCATCTCGACGATGCGGAAAACTTGAAGGTCAATGGCTCGCAGCCAATTGCTCTGCATGTTCACGTTGAGGTGATGCCGGAGATTCCGATGCCTAAACTAGAAGGCATCGAAGTAACTCGTCGCGTGAAGCCGGTCGCGGAGGCGAGATCGAAGATCTGATCGCGAGCCGCTTGAATCAGGAAGCTGCGCTGATCCCGGTCGAAGGCCGAGCGTCGGAGATCGGAGACACGGTCATCGCCGATCTCGAAGGTGAGTTCGATGATGACCCGACCGGCGAACCGATAAAGGCCGACGATCTCGAAGTCGTACTCGGTGACGAGGTAATTGAAAAATCGTTTACGGAAAATCTCGTCGGGGTCCGGGAGGACGATGAGAAGGAATTTACGGTCGCGTATCCGGCCGAGTTCTCATCGCCAGCACTGGCAGGGAAGACGGTTCATTACAAAGCAAGGATAAAATCGGTCGGCCGCCGGAGATTCCTGAACTGAATGACGAGTGGGCGAAGAGTCTGGACGAAGGATTACGAATCGCTTGGCGATCTTCGCAAGAAGCTGCGGGCGGATCTCGAAACATATGCCAAGTCCGATGCCGACGCCCGCGTCCGCAATAAAGCGATCGCAAAACTTATCGAAGAGAACCCATTCGAGGTTCCAAAGACCCTGATCGAAAATCAGGCGCGAAATCTTTTGAATAATTTTGCACGCGATCTACAGCAGCAAGGCGTCGATCTCAATACGGTCGATAGCAACTTTGTCGAAATGGCGTTCAACCAGATGCAGACGCAGGCTGAGCGCGATGTTCGTGGAGCTATGCTTCTGGAGAAGATCGCTGAGGCTGAGAACGTTTCGGTCTCGAAAGAAGAGGTCGATGAAGAGATCGGGAAGATGGCCGAGTATTATCGCACCACATCCGACGAGGTTCGCGAATCGCTCGAGCAACAGGGCGGCGAAGCGATACTATCCAGAATAATCTTAACACTCGAAAATCGATCGAGGCATTGATCGCGAAGGCAAAGGTTACTCGACGGTGAATGGATCGATGAATCCGTTCCGGCCGCGGCGAGTGCAGAGTCCGGCGAAGAAAAACCGAAAAAGCCGGCGAAGAAAAAAGCAGCCGCAAAGAAAGCGGCAAAGGCTTCAGGCCAAAACCCAGAGTAGCGAGGTTTGTTTTGGATCGAGGAGAGCTGATCAGGGAGCTGGATAGAAACCGCTTGCATTTAGAAAGAATACGTGTAGAATCGGCAATCGGCCACGCTTTCTGCTTCGCTCAACTTCTGTAATAAATAAACCTACACTTATTGAGAGAAAAATATATGGCATTAGTACCAATGGTTGTCGAGCAGACGTCGCGAGGTGAGCGGGCGTTCGACATTTACTCGCGACTGCTCAAAGACAGCATCATTTTTATCGGTACGCCGATCGACGATCAGATCGCCAATCTGATCGTCGCCCAGCTTGCTTTTTCTCGAAGCCGAAGATCCGGAACGCGACATCAATCTTTATATCAATAGCCCGGGCGGATCGATCACGGCGGGTATGGCGATCTACGACACGATGCAGTTCATCAAGAATGATGTAACGACGATCTGTGTCGGACAGTGTGCTTCGATGGGAGCGTTGCTGCTGACTGCCGGTGCTAAGGGCAAACGTTTCGCTTTGCCGCATGCGCGAGTTCTTATCCACCAGCCTTCGGGCGGAGCGTCGGGACAGGCGACCGACGTTCGTCTCATGGCTGAAGAGATCATCCGTATGCGTGAGATGACATCTCGCATTATCGCGGATCATAGCGGGCAGACTTTCGAGCAGGTTGAAAAGGACGTCGAACGCGACCGCATTCTCACGCCCCTACAGGCTAAAGAATACGGATTGATCGATGAAGTTATTGAACACAGAGAAAAGTGATAAGTTATGAGTAATAAGTGATGGGAGTCTTGTACCCATCACCAAACGCATATCCCAAACGCTATGGCCAATTTCGCAGACCCGAAGAACTTCTTTGCTGCTCGTTTTGCGGTAAGTCGCAGAACGACGTCAGGAAACTGATCGCCGGCCCGGGCGTTTACGTTTGCAACGAGTGCATTGATATCTGCAACGAGATCATCAATGACGACGAGCAGACGGAAACGACTGCGACGCGGACAAATCTGCCAAAACCGCAGGAGATCAAAGCGTTTCTCGACGAATATGTGATCGGGCAGGACGAATCGAAAAAACGTCTCTCAGTCGCGGTCTATCAGCACTACAAACGCCTCGAGCTTGCGAAACGCCGGTCGGACATCGAGCTTCAAAAATCGAACATTCTTCTGATCGGCCCGACTGGAACGGGCAAAACGCTGCTTGCCCAAACACTGGCTCGCGTACTGAGTGTTCCGTTCTGCATCGTCGATGCGACAAGCTTGACCGAAGCCGGATACGTCGGCGAGGACGTCGAGAACATTTTGCTTCGGCTGCTGCAAGCAGCCGGCAATGACGTTGAAAAAGCACAGTCGGGAATTATTTATATCGATGAGATCGACAAGATATGCCGCAAGGACGACAACCCGTCGATCACGCGTGACGTTTCGGGCGAAGGTGTGCAGCAGGCGCTGTTGAAGATCCTTGAAGGCACGACGGCGAACATTCCGTCAGGCGGCGGACGCAAACATCCGCAGCAGGAATTTACACAACTCGACACGACCAATATTCTCTTTATCTGCGGCGGTGCGTTCATTGGCCTTGAGAAGGTCGTCGAAAAGCGAATGCGAAACAAGTCACTCGGATTCCAGGCCGACGTGAAATCGAAATCGCAGCGACAGAACGAATCGATCGATAAGCTCGAACCGGAAGATCTGATCCATTACGGCTTGATCCCGGAATTCGTTGGACGCCTTCCTGTTATCGGTACTTTGCGAGAGCTCGATGAGTCTGCTCTTGTTCAAATCCTAACCGAGCCAAAGAATGCGCTTATAAAGCAGTATCAGCGCAAGTTCGAGTTCGACAATATCAACCTCAAGTTTACCGAGGACGCATTAAAGGCGATCGCCCACGAGGCGCACAAACGAAAGGTCGGTGCCCGCGGCTTGATGATGATCCTTGAAGAGGTCCTGCTCGAATCGATGTACGTTTTACCGAGTGAGAAAAAGGTCAAGGATCTGGTCATCACGGGCGACCACATCGAGCGCAAAGCACCCGTCTTTGATCTCATTGGACCGCGGATCGAAGAAGCGGCATAGGCTTCCACCTATAGACGTTGGCCGTTTTTCTTTTGCATCAGACTTGCTCATACTTGCTGCGATCAGTCACCCTAGCCCGGCCTCAACCGTCAGTAAAGAAGAAGTTCAGACCCCCCCGTATTAGCGTGACCCCTGTCCCTTCGAACGAAGGACTGCCCTTGACCAAACCTTCCCGACAGTTTACTATTAGGATAGTTCGGTAATCGAACCATTGGAGATGCGGAGTATAGCAAGACAGGTAAGGAGTTCTTGTATTGGGAAATATCACGACAAAAGCGAAGCGACTGCGTACGAGTTTCGAGCAAATTATTTATCATTTCCAGAGTGTCAACGGATGGGCGGGAGATTCGAGTGAGACCCTAAGTATGCAAGAAACAAGGGCGATCGGATTTCTCGGGAGCCGCGAGAACTGTATTATGCGCGAGATCGCCGACAATCTTCGCGTCGCTGTCAGTACCGTTACGGGACTTGTCGACAAGCTGGAGGCAAAGGGTTTAGTTTCGAGGGTTCGTTCGGACAAGGACAGAAGGATCATCAATATTGCGTTGACACCGAGAGGGGAAGAGATCCATAAATTTCTTATCGCGGAATTCGAGAAATTATGTAGAAGCATGCTGGTTGGCATGACGCCTGCCGAGCAGGATACGTATATCGAACTGTCGGCCAAGATCGCCCTTAACGCATCCGCGAATCTTAAAGAAGGCGGGTAAACTACGAATATCTGAACGCGCCTTTTTGTGCCTTTCCTCCTGGATCGGCATTTTTTTTGCCCAATATTAGTCGATCCAATTTAGGTCGTTCGACCTTCAGAAACTGAAAATATCGGCCTGCGGGAGAGAGAGAGCAGCGCGGGTGGGATGCTCCTATTAATGGCGAAACGCGATCGGTTGATTGTTAGTGGCCGACGATCATAAAGCATGCAATAACTATTTCAGAATACTAATAGTTCGCATTATGAAGTATTCGTAAAATGTAGTATACTGTAATTTAGGTGGATGCCTGATACGAGTGATCGCTAGGGTCCACAGAAATTATGAAAAAACAAAAAGGATATCGAGCACGCCTATCGGCCCTGATCGGGATGGCCCTTATTTTATGTTTTGCTTCGGTTCTTACACCGGCACAAAACGGACAGAATTCGAAGGATTATAGGAAACATATTAAAGAGGGACGTGACGAAGCTCGCGAAGCCACAAAGGTATTTCGCGAGATCATGAATGTTCCTGATAAAGGAATCCCGCGCGCCCTGCTCGAAAAGGCCGAGGCGATCGCCGTCTTTCCTAATGTAAGGAAGGCAGGATTTATTGTCGGCGGCCGTGGAGGTGATGGGCTCGTATCCCGCAGGGTGAAGGACGGCTGGAGCACCCCGGTATTTTATAACATCGGCGGAGCCAGTTTTGGTGCCCAGATCGGGATCAAGAATACCGATTATGTGATGTTGTTCATGAACGAAGGAGCATTGCAGGATCTGCTCGACGACAAGGTCGAATTTGAGGGAAATGTGAGTGTCGCAGCCGGTCCGGTTGGACGGGAACTCGGTGCGGGAACAAATCTGACGCTTGACGCGCAGATTCTTATTTATTCGAGAAGCAAAGGCCTATTCGCCGGAGCTACGATCGGCGGTGCGGTCTTAGACGCCGACAATGATGTCAACGAGGCTCTTTACAACATGAAAGGGTTTGAAGTGCTGAAAGATCCCTCAAGCGTCAAAATGGTAAGGACCTATAGAGAATTGAGCGAATTTACCAGAACGGTGAGCCTCTACTCGAAATAGGCAGATCTCGTGAGCCTGTGAACTTCGCACACGAGGTGAAAACAATTTTGGATCTTAACGGTTCAAGTCGAACCATTCAGATCGCGCTATCACAAATTTACAAGGAGAGCGAAGACGGAATAAAACATATGATTAATATTTTAGAAATGAATGACAAAACGGCTGTTGGCTTTGCAGTAAATGGCACGATCGAGAAAAACGACATTGACCAGGTTTATGCGGAAATGAATAAAGCCGCTAGCTCGGGGGGCAAAATAAAATTGTACGCCGAGGCGAGCGATTTCAATCTCGGTGATCTGTCGTCCGAGGCGTTGAAAAGGGACTTGCAGATGTTCTTTAAAAATCCGGGAATCCTGCCAAAGATCGAGAAAGTGGTTCTCGTGACCAATTCAAACTTGCTCAAGACGGCGTTGAATGTCGAGGCGGCTTTAATCCCGACGATGGAAGGCAAGACCTTCTCAATGGATCAGAAGAATGAAGCAAAGGAGTGGTTGGCGACCGATCAGCGCGAAGGCAAACGCCTGGATCTGACAGTCCCTGAACTTGCCAAAATTGAACTGCTTGAAGGTGCCGGAGGCTTTGCCCTCGGTCTTCTCACGGCAAGCCTTTTCAGCGATAAACGACGTAAGAATATCGGCAAAGCTCTTTTGGCCGGCACGATCGTCGCGAGCATTCCACTTGTCGCGAAGATCCTCAACAACAACCGACAGTTATTTGCGTAATAATATCGGCTTGAATTTTTAACGGGACGCGAGGGAACTCGCGTCCCTTCTCATTTGCAGAAAGAGCTTTACGGGTTGCTTCGCGCTTTTTTTAGGCGGTAAATCACACGCCGTAATGCGATTCAACGAGCCGGGTGATAATTTCAGCGTTGACGATGAAATAAAAGACGGACCGATATTGAAGCACTTGGCAGAATGGGTGCTACCTTTGTATGAAACACGAAATTAGAAAGTAAGACGCGTGTAATATGAAAACATCCGCCGCCGAGAAAACTCGAATCTACATTGTAGCTCTGTGCGTTCTGTTAAGTTCATTCACTCTTAGATCGGCAGTTGTGGGCCAGGATAAAGTGGATCATTCAGCTGCATCCCCGAGCCCGCGTCCAAAGATCGGACTTGTCCTAAGCGGTGGCGGGGCTCGCGGTTTTGCTCATATCGGTGTAATCAAAGTATTAGAGGAAAATCGTATTCCAGTGGACTATGTTGCCGGAGCTAGCATGGGAGCGCTCGTCGGTGCTCTATATGCGACCGGCAGGTCGCCCGACGAGATGGAAAAGTTGGTCGAGTCCCTGGACTGGGGCAAGCTACTGGAGGGCAGGCCACGCCTTAACGATCTGACTTACCGGCGTAAGGAAGACCGCCGCAATCTGCCCGGCGCGATCACCCTTGGCGGAAAAGACGCGAGATCCCTACGGCTTCCGAGTAGCCTAAACCCCGGTCATGAGATCGGGCTGGTGCTTGACCGGCTGATGCTGCCATACGGCGACAATACTGATTTTGACACCCTTCCGATTTCCTTTCGTTGCGTAGCGACCGACCTGGTTGGAGCTGAAACGATCGTCTTAAAGGATGGGTCTTTAGCGCAGGCACTGCGAGCGACCATGGCGATCCCGGCCATTTTCGGCCCGATCGAAATAAATGGAAAGGTCCTTGCCGACGGCGGCATCTTGAATAACATTCCAACCGATGTAGCAAAGGCGATGGGTGCCGATATTATTCTGGTCGTCAACATAGAGACAGAGATCGGTGATCGTTCGTCACTTCAGGATCTGATCGGTGTTTTGGGACAGACCTTTTATGTCGCAACTGTCGAAAATTCGCGACGGAGCCTTCGCCAAGCGGACATTATCGTCGCGCCGGATCTGAAAAGTTATTCGACGTTCGATTTTAGTTCGGGGAAAGAGATCGTCACACTAGGCTACGAAGGTGCCCAGGCCAAGATCGCTCTCTTAAAAGGTTTACAGTTAAACGACGCCGACTGGCAAGAGCACGTTGCAGCCCGCCGTGCAAGGGTTCTCCCAAGCGTACAGCCTCGACCCGATTTTGTGGCGATCGAGGGCACTCAAGACCAGAGTGCCGAGAAACGCATAGAAAAGGGATTGGATCGCAAATACGAAGATAAACCGCTTGATGAAGAAGCACTCGCCGCGGATCTAACAAAGCTTACCGGCACGGAAAGATTCGATAATCTCGGGTACGGCATCTCTCGCCGAGACGCGACGGACCGGCCTTGTAGTTCACGTGTATGATCCGCCTGAGCGGATTGCCCGGTCCGCTGTTCTTCAGGTGGGGGTCGAGGTAAACAATGCGGATAACGACGAAGTTAATTTTAACGCGCGTGCCCGGTTGACGATCTTCGATTTCGGCGGAAAGGGTAATGAATGGAGAAATGATATTAACATCGGGTCAAGCCCTCTTCTGGCAACTGAGTTTTACCATCCATTCGGAAACGGAAAGTTTTTTGCGGCCCCCAACGCCATTTACAGCGACCGTCGGGTTAGTTTTTATGAAGATGGGGATCGGCTCGCGGAATACAGTTTCAGAACCTTGAGCGTTGGCGGAGATCTCGGATACAACCTGGGCCGAAATAGCGAGATCAGGTTCGGATTTTCGACAGGTCACCTGAAAGCCTCCCGGCGTATCGGCGACACGCTGCTACCGGATCTTAGCGGAAGGGAAACCAAAACGTCTTTGAGATGGAATGTAGATACTCGCGACAGTGCTCAGATACCCACACACGGTTTTGAAATTCGCAGCTCAATCGATTACTACTTTGACGCCCCCGGTGATGGGTCCGGTTTTCCGCAAGCTGAATCGCGTTTTCAGCGCGTTTCGATCGGTTGGCGATAAATATGTCGTGTTCGGATTGGGCGGCGGAGGAACGACATTCTCTAGAACTGCCCCGCTTTTTCAACAATTCGCACTTGGTGGTTTGTTCAATGTCGGGGGGTACGGCAGCGGTGAATTTCGAAGCAGCAATTATGTGAAATCTGGATTTGGTGTTTTAAGGTCGGCTTACACATTGCCCACGTATGTCGGCGGAAAATTATACGTGGGTGGGTTTTATGAAGGTGGGAGCGCCTTCGAAAATTGGGGATCGGCGAAGTATCGGCAGAGCGTTACGGGTGGCGCCGTACTTGAAACGCGTCTTGGGCCGATATTTCTCGGTGGCAGCTTCGCCGAAGGCGGCCGAGGAAAGGTCTATTTCTCGCTCGGCCGGTTTTTTTGATCGAAGATATCTAAAGTTTCTGATAGCCGACGATCTTGCCGGTTGTATTAGTCCAGATCATCAACTGTATTCTGCGTGTTTTTATGACGCCGAGACCCGACGTCGCATGCTCCGCACATTCAGGTGCCGATGCCCAGCTTCGGCAGAATGATGAGTTGCAGCAGCAGATAGACAATGACGAAACCGCCGATCCAATATAATTCATTCATTTTATTCCCCCCTTTTCGTTCGACTATTTTTCCGTAGACAAACCAGCCGCGATCCATTCGGATGTTCCGCCTGCAATGTTGTAAATTTCCTCGAAGCCAGCTTTCTTCAAAATCTCCGCCCCCTTCTGCGACCGCCGCCCGGTCTGGCAGATCACGTAAACCGGTTTATCTTTGTCGAGGCTGGCAAGCTCAGCATCAAGCATATCGAGCGGCAGATTTGCGGCGTTCACAGCGTGACCGGCAGCATATTCCACCGGCGTGCGCACGTCGATGAATTGGGCCTCTTTATTTTCTTCCAGAGCGTTTTTTGCCTCGTTCACCGAAACCTGCGCGATTTCCGTCTCAGTTTGATTTACTTCCACCGACGCCGTATTTATTTCGGTTTTCTTTTCCGCAGGCTGACAACCGGCGAACGGTAAGCTTGTTAAGATTAAAGTTAAAAAAATCGTCATTTTCATAGAGTTCTCATATTTCGAAAAATATTCTTGCCATCTGAATTCGTTTCTACGAATTCGCGGCATGCGGTCGCAGCAGCGTCCGTATCGAAACCCGCTTCGATCCACGCTTTCGTGCCACCCGTGACGTTGTATATGTCTCTGAATCCGGCGTTTTCCAATATGCTGGTACCGAGGCTCGAACGATAACCACTCTGGCAAAGCACATAGGTCGGCAATTCAGGATCAAGTTGGTCGAGTTCTCTCGAGAGGCGGTTGAGTGGCAGATTGACCGTGTTAGCGGCGTGTCCGCCGGCGTGCTCCGACGGGTTTCGCACATCAATGAACTGCACGTTGCCGGAGGCAATTTCTTCTTTCGCCTGTTCGACCGCAATCTGTTCGATCTTGTTTGTCGTGCCCGCGAAATTTTTCATAAGGATAAACCCTCGGACCGTTTCGATGCCGACGCGAGCCAACCGCATCACTGCCTCGTCGACTTGTTCCCTGGTGTCGGCGGCGATAGAGACCGGCGTACCGATCGAGATCAGCGTGCCAGCCCAGGAGGCGTACTGACCGCCGAGACCGATGTTGATCGCGTTCGGCACGTGCCCGGCCCCGAAATCCGTATTCTTCCGGACATCTATAACCACGCCATCGAATTCTTCGATCTCCTGGGTAGAAAATTCTTTGGCTACGGGCAAATTGTCGACTGATTCCGAGCCTTTCAGATTTTGTGCCGAGCTTGCCGCAAAATAGGCAGGAGCTTCGGGCTGGTCGGCGGCGACTATCTTTATGAATTCTTCCTTGCTCAACTCCTTGAGTGCGTAATTCGTTTTGCGCTGCTCGCCCAGAGTCGACCAGGTTTCTTTCGAAAGCGATTTTCCGCAAAGCGAACCGGCGCCATGTGCCGGATAAACTTCCGTCTCGTCGGGCAACTTTAATATTTTTTCGCGCAGGCTGTCGTAAAGCATGCCGCCCATTTCCTCTGCCGTAAAACCTTTCGAACCTATCAGATCCGGCCTGCCGACATCGCCGATAAACAACGTGTCGCCTGTAAAGATCTTAAGGGGAGCACCTGGATCATCGGTATCATTCGCCACGATAGTAATGCCCTCGGGAGTGTGACCGGGTGTTTCAAGAAATTTCAATCTAATGCGACCGACAGAAACCTTGTCTCCGTCTTTGACCTTGAGCGTCGGGAATCCGGTATTCGCTCTTTGCCCGAAAATGATTTCCGCGCCGGTCTTTTCGGCGAGTTCGACGTGTCCGGAAACGAAATCGGCGTGTGAATGGGTTTCGATCACATACTTGATCCGTTGCCCGTTCGCCTCGGCCTCCGCGATGTACTGGTCTACGTCGCGCTGCGGGTCGATGACGGCCGCTTCGGTGCCCGACCCCAAGTAATAAGAAGCGTGCGATAAGCAGCCTAGGTAGAATTGTTTAAATTGCATTTTATTAGCCTTCAAAAAATACGCCGTAATTTTTTCCGATCAGAAACACGGCAATCGTTATAACGAACAATGCGAAACCTCTCTGCAATTTGTGCGCCGCGACCTTATGAGACAGCATCGTGCCGGCGATGGCGCCGGCTCCGGCTAATAAAGTCACCATCGCCGTCAGAGGCCAGTCGAAATGGTTCTGGCTCGCGTGCCCCGCAAGCCCGGCGACACAGTTCAGAAAGATCACGAAAAGCGAAGTTCCTATGGCGTCTCTGATCGAAAGACCACCGAACATGACGAGTGCGGGCACGATCAGAAATCCGCCGCCGACACCAAGAAAGCCGGTCAATACTCCTACGCCAAAACCGACCGCCAGCGCTTTCCAGATGCTTGGAACACTGACCGAGACAACAACTACTTCGTTCCCAGTCTTTTTCCGCAGCATCAAGATAGCCACCACGAACATCAAGCCCGCAAAGGAGAGCATCAAAGCCGACGGCGAAAGCATTTTCGTGAGAGGCGAACCGGCCAACGCGCCGAAGATGCCGGCCGAGCCGAAGATCAATGCGGTTTTCATCTGCAGAGTCCCGCGGCGCCAGTGTAAGAAAGAACCGATCAGACTTGTCACGCCGACCACCGCCAAAGCCATGCCGACCGCATCATAGGGCGCAACATTCAGCGCATAGACCAGGACTGGTACGGTGATGATCGAACCGCCGCCGCCGATCAAGCCCAGAGATAAACCGATCAACGCGCTTAAGATCATGCCGAACGCGAACTGAATTTCCATTCGGTCTCCTCAAACCGTCCGAACATTCGTTTCGCAATCAGCCGCAGTTTGTTTGTTCCACGGCATTCTAGCCAGCGCCATTCCCATTCCGCACGTATCCGTCACTGCCGCGAAAACCAGTCCCGCGCCAACAAACGCCGACAACAAAATGAAATAAGGGCTGATCAGCGAAAGCAGCACTCCGATTACGACGAGCGACCCTGCGGCAAATCTTACCTGACGTTCGAGCGACCAGACGGGATTGGCGTCTCTTTCGATAGGGAATCCAGCCGCCTTCCAAGCCTCGATACCGCCAGTTACGTTTTTTACATCAGAAAAACCGAGAGCCATTAGCTTTCTCTGCCGCTTCCCCGCCACGCTTTCCACTCCGACACATCACATAAACAGGACTGCCCCGGTCAATCTCCGTATAGCGCCGCTCAACATCGCCGAGCGGTATCAGCTTTGCACCCGCCACGCGCCCACCAGAAAATTCGGCGTACTCGCGAACATCAAGCAAAACGCATTTGCCATCCTCTAACCGTCTCTTTAGTTCTTTGGTGTCGCACGTTTGTGACGTGCTTTTTTCGTTCATTATTCGAATTCCTCCTTCATTACAACTTGACAACTATATTATCAAGCAGTAATATAGTTGTCAAATGATCCCGGTTCATTATGACGCCGGTTAAGATTTATGCTGAGAAGAGAAGAAATGAGTGAAGACGCGCTGGCATTGATCGCAAATCGATTTCGGGTGCTTTCCGATCCAATGCGATTGAAAATCCTGCACACACTGGGTAACGCTGAAATGAATGTGTCCGAATTGGTCGAGGCGACCCGCGCCGGACAGGCGAACATCTCGAAACATCTCGGCCTAATGCTCGACGCGGAAATTGTCGCCCGCCGTAAGGACGGTCTGAACTCTTTTTACAGAATCTCTGATGAATCAATTTTTGAACTGTGCGACCTCGTCTGCGATCGTCTTAGAAAACAATTCGAATCGCGGCGCTCCGTGCTCGAATAGCTTCGAAAACATATCTAACGCTTCGAGATCGTCCCTTAGTGTTGTTCCTCCTGTCGAAATGTCGCGGGGTTTGGTTAATAATGTAGGAACACAGTTCAGTAGAAGACGAACAGAATGTTTCAAGTCGAGGCGATTCGACCACATCGGTTTGGTCGTCGGATAAGTTTTCTACGTTTTGAAGGGACGAATATTTTTACTCATGAATAGGAGCACTCGATTTACCCTGCACGAATTCGCACGCGGAGCGTCTTTTGCCGCGGGCCTTCTCACATTACTGTTCGCTATGACGAGCGTGATGTTGGCGCAGGACGCGACGACACTACTTTCAAACCAGGCAAATTCGAATGCTTCGCCATCTCCGACCTCGACACCCTTCCCGATCTCCGAGATCGTCGCCCAAAGCGAAAGCGCGTCGACATCTTTGAAACAGACTAGTGTCGCGGTCGAGGCGGATCCCACGATCGGGATCGTCGAGCGAGAACTTCCGGATCTGATCGCCGGAATTGATGCACACGCTACCGAAACGGCACGCGTGATCGAGGGCCGAGCCTCGCTCGAAAGACTTAGATCTGTTGAGGCTCAGTGGAAATTACTCACGAAGGATCTGGAAAAATGGAATACCAGGCTGACCGCTCGAGCGAAAGAACTTGAGATCGATCTGAAGGGCCTAGCCGCTCTAAACGAGGAGTGGCGAAAGACACTCGAGCAATTACAATCCGTTGACGCACCGCGCGAGATCGCCCTTCGCGTCGACGAGATTCTCTCCTCGATCACGAGCGTCCGTGGACAGATCGAGACTGAGCGCTCTCGTATGATCGCACTACAGAGCAGAATCGCAGAACAAAATAACAGGGTGGATGCTGCGGTCAAATCGATACAGCAGGCCCGCGAATCGCTGGTCGGCCGCTTGCTAATGCAAGACAGCCCTCCGATGTGGAGTTCCGGCTTCTGGACACGGGCTCAAGCGGAAAACCCCAATGAATCGATATCGGTCCAGTGGGCATCGCTTAAAGATTTTGCCACCCAGAACGCGGGTCGCCTGATATTCCATTTCCTGATATTTTTTGGTTTTGCCGGTCTCTTAATTTTTCTTCGCCGTTTTGCCCGGCCATGGGTGGAAAAGGAACCGGACCTTCGAAAGGCGGCGATAATATTTTCGTTTCCGATTTCCACGGCGGCTATCCTTGCGATCGTCCTGAATGGATGGGTTTATCCGCAGACACCGCCGCAATTGCTTCAAGCCATTTTTGGCGTCATCGCTCTTATACCGACGGTCATTATCGTCAGGAAACTCGTCGAGCGGCCGTTATACCCCCTTTTGTATTCACTCGTCGTTTTTTATCTGATCGACCAGGTTCGAATGGTTGCAGAGGGCGTTGCCTGTGATCTCCAGGCTCGTTTTCATTGCTGAAATGCTGATCGGCCTCACATTCTTTCTCTGGCTGATCTTTGGTCGTCTGGCGATAAACGAAACGGACGAAAAAGTTCACGGCCGCGTCTTCAGGACGATCCGGCTTGCGGCTATTATTGCCGTGCCGATCTTTGCGGTTTCCTGCCATCGCCAACGCCCTGGGTTACGTGACACTTGCGCAACTACTCGGTAACGCGGTTCTCCGAAGTGCGTATGCCGGGATAATTTTGTATGCCGTAGTTCGTATCGTCGACGGATTGATCATTTTTGCACTGCGGTTTCGACCGCTCAGTTTACTTGGAATGGTTCGGAACCACCGCGTTTTGATCCAATATCGTCTTCGACGCGCAGACGCGTTGGCTTGGGTCGATAGTATGGATAATCGTAGTGCTTGACCTTCTGGCGCTTCGTACCACATTGTTCGAAGCGATCTGGGAAACGCTGGGCTCAGAATTGAAGTTAGGCTCGCTTGCGATTTCGTTGAGCGACATTCTGGCGTTTGTTCTTGCGGTCTGGGCGTCGTTCCTTCTGTCCCGGTTCATACGCTTCGCTCTCGAAGAGGATTTGTATCCGCGGTTCAGCATATCAAGAGGCTTGCCATACGCGATCTCGACGGTGCTCCACTACGTACTTATAGTTCTCGGATTCTTTCTGGCATTGGCGATCATCGGGATCGACCTGACGAAGTTCACGATAATTGCCGGAGCGTTCGGGGTCGGCATCGGTTTCGGGCTGCAGAATATCGTTAACAATTTTGTTTCGGGAATCATTCTGCTCTTCGAGCGTCCCGTCAATGTTGGTGATACCGTCCAGGTAGGCGATGACTCGGGTGATCTGACAAGGATCGGGCTTAGGGCAAGTGTTATCAGGACCCTCGACGGTTCGGAAGTGATCGTTCCGAATGGCAATCTCATTTCAGAGAAAGTAGTTAACTGGACCTTGTCCGATCAACAGCGAAGATTGGAGATCGACGTGGGAGTTGCGTACGGCACGGATCCGCGGTCGGTTATCGAGATTCTCAAGAAAGTAGGAAATGAAGCGCCAAACACTCTCAAGCAGCCCGGCCCGAGCCGCTCTATTCCTCGGATTCGGCGACAGTTCTTTAGATTTTCAGCTTCGTGTGTGGACGGACAAATTCACGGAATGGGTGGCCGTAAAAAGTGAAGTCACGTTGGCGGTTCACGACGCCCTCCGTGACGCGGCAGATCGAGATACCATTCCCGCAGCGCGATATCCATTTGATTAAAGCTGACCAGTCCGAAGGTAAGTAACCGAACTCGGGCGATAACGGGGGCGGCGGATGCGTGAGCCCATTTTCGATGCGGGAGTATTGAGTAAGATCAGACCAGTAACGGGTTTGCCAATTCATCCGGCCGAACGTATTCCACCACCCGTAGATCGGGTGAGCAGTTTATCCACCCCAACGAAAAGTTCTCCAAGCACCATAAAGACTATCGTTAGCACAACGGTGTTGACGAGCACGACTCCAAGGCCGAGCTCGCCGACGTCGAGGAAAGGATATGGATATCGTCCGGTCCACGAGCCTCGGATCAGCACGTACGGCAGGTACACGAGCGGATAGATAAGCCATGAAAGCGGCATTTTCCAGTTCAGCTCGCCCTTAGGCACCAGGAACAACCAATACGCGACAAATAGCAGCGGAACAAGATCGTGTGTCAGGAAATCGGCAACCCACGCGGCACCACTGAATTCGTGAAGGCCCTGCAGCACCAGGTTATAGACAATTCCGACAAGAGCAATGTAAGTCGCGACCGCGGTTTTGACGCCCGGAAGGGAGAAGAATCGTCCGATTGCCTTAGATGGGGCGAGCAGTGTGAAGGTCACGCTAATCGCAACGATCACGTTCGTCAGGATCGTAAAGAATTCGAAGAACCGAACCCCACGTTCTAAGGGCGAAACATCCTGCAGGTTCGGATGTGTCTGTGTGACGTAAAACTGTATCGCCAACCCGAGCCACGCGGCAACCGCGACCAAGGCCATGGCAATTCTCGATTGAGCGCTCCGATCGTTCAACATGAGGCCTTCCTAACTTAGATTCACACTACGCCTTGGCAATGGTCTTACCGGCTCTTTCTCGAAGAAAATTCTCGGCCGAGGTCATCTGGACGCCGAAGAGTTCCGCAGTTTTGTCCATTTCAACGTCAGAAGCATAGAGCGTGGAACAATAATTCAGACCCATAATATTCGCGGCCGCCGGCGAGATGAATCGGAGCAGAAAGTATACCGCCTTAAAAACGCCGGCTGGCGTTCTTTTCGGCTTGAGTCTCCGGTCGAGGATCGTTTCGAAGATCTCCAGCACTTCGTTCTGCGTCAGAGATTCCGGGCCGCCGATGTCGAAAGTCTTATTAAAAGCATCTTCACGACCTACCGCATTGACATGAAATTCAGCGACATCGTCCACACAGACGTAGCTGTGTCTGGTATTACCATCCCCCAGTATGCCGACCGTTCCATGTTTGCCGATACTGTCCTTTACGCTCTTGAAGAATCGGGAAGTGAACCAGAACGGGCGCTCCACGGTTGCCCCGTCTACGCCCTGAATGGGGATGTCACTTCCCATCATTGCGAAGTACACGTCCATGAAGGCGTCGGGACGAAAGATCGTGTAATTTATGCCGCTCGAACGCAGTCTGTCTTCGGTAATTCGTTTCTGTCTGCCGATAGGAAGATTATCGAATCCCGGGTTCGAGAGTGCAGACGTATAGATGAACTGGCGCACGCCTGCAAGCTTGGCGGTCGCGATCAGATTTTCATAGCCACGACCGTCTACGGACGTAAATGAATCGCCTTTCTGGGTAGGTATCGCCGCGTTGGCTGTCGCGATGACGGTATGAACACCGCTGCACGCGGCCTCGAGACTTGATCTGTCGCGGAGATCGCCAAAAACGATGTCAACGCCGTCTCGAGTCAGTGGCTTATGGTTAGAAGTCCGTCGCACGAGAGCTCGAACTGGCAGACCACGATCCGCGAGCTTTCGAACGATGGCTGTACCGAGCTGGCCTGTTGCACCTACTACGAGAATCATCTATGTACTTAATTTGGAATGACTAGCTTGGGAAATGTATCGCAATTGAGTAAATAAATCCAAATCCGAAAGTTTGAAGCGGGTGTCGACCGAAAATTAGAATTTCGATGTAAATAGGAGTTTACTAGGGCTAATCCTATTTGTTGCTTTTCAACGTCAATTTTGCGTAAATAGACGTAGCCCATAACCCGAAGAAAATTCTCAAAACAAGTCGTTCCCCTGTTATGCAAGAATTCACAGACCAAATGCCGTCGGACATCAAGCGTTACCCGATGGTGCCTATTCGCGACGTCGTCATATTTCCATCTACTAAGGTCGCTTTTAAGATCGGCAGGCCGTCTTCAGTCCGCGCGCTTGAAGAAGCGATGACCGGCGACCGCGACATCTTTCTCGCCACCCAGCACGATGCGACGATAGACGAACCGACGTCGGAGCAGATCTTCTCGATAGGAACGCTCGGACGCATTCTGCAAGCACAGCGTCAGGATAATGGTCAGATAAAAGTTGTTGTGGAAGGCAGGGAACGCGGCGAGTCTGTGCGAGTCGAGCAGGATCCGGACGGTATGTTTTATGCTCATGTCCGGAAGATAACGCCGAGTGATGAGTCGGGATACCGCACGGACGGATTGCTGCAGAAGATCCACACTCTCGTTGAACAATTCTTGCGGGTTTCGCCCGATGCTTACACTGATGCCTTGCACGCATCGCTTCGCGGGATCTCGGCGGCCCAGATCGCCGACTCGATGTCTTCCCATCTTCGGATCTCGGTCGAAGAGAAACAGGATCTGCTTGAAACGATCTCAGTGTCTGAGCGGCTTCAAAAACTTGTCGATATTCTCGAGACCGAAATTGAAAAGCGCCAGCTTGACCGCTCGATCCATTCGCGAACGAAAAAGCAGATGGATAAGCATCAGCGTGAATATTATTTGAACGAGCAGATCAAAGCTATCCACAAAGAACTCGGCCGCAAGGACGAAAAGGCCGAGCTTGAAGACATTAAGAAGAAGATCGAAGAGGCCGGCATGACCGAGGAGGCGAAAGAGAAAGCTCTGCAGGAGTTTTCCCGACTCGAAGCGATGCCTCCGATGTCCGCCGAGAGCACAGTGTCTCGTACCTACCTTGACTGGCTGATCAACGTACCTTGGAAAGTCCGGTCTGACGAATTGAACGATCTAGGCGAAGCTGAAAGGACCTTGAATGAGGATCACCACGGTCTCGACAAAATCAAGGAGCGCATCCTCGAGTTTCTTGCCGTCCGACAATTGGTTAACAATCCGAAGGGAACGATTCTCTGTTTTGTTGGGGCTCCGGGGGTCGGTAAAACTTCACTTGGAAAATCCATCGCTCGTGCGACGGGACGCAAATTCGTACGCCTCGCCCTTGGCGGCGTGCATGATGAAGCCGAGATCCGCGGACATCGACGGACCTACATCGGCGCTTTGCCCGGACAGATCATCCAACTGATGAAGCGTGCCGGGACGATCAATCCAGTGATTCTGCTCGACGAGGTCGACAAGCTGGGACGCGACTTTCGCGGCGACCCGTCATCGGCGTCTGCTTGAGGTCCTGGACCCTGAACAAAACCACACGTTTCGGGATCATTATCTCGATGTCGATTACGATCTCTCTCATGTGTTTTTTATCGCGACGGCGAACGTGCTTCACACCATCCCGCCGGCACTGCAGGATCGCCTAGAGATCCTGAATCTATCGGGCTATACGGAAAGCGAGAAGGTAGAGATCGCAAAACGTCACTTGATCGCAAAACAGTGTGAGCAGAACGGCATTGATCCTGAAAAGGTAAAGTTTACCGATGACGGAATTCTGGAAACGATTCGGCACTATACCCGCGAAGCCGGCGTTCGAAATCTCGAGCGCGAGATCGGGTCGTGTCTTCGGAAGATCGCCCGAAAGTATGTGCTGGCCGACGAGAAGGACGATTTTCGAGTGATCATCGACGCCGAAAAAGTAAGAGAGTTGCTCGGCACTATTCGTTTTCGCAAACAAGACATCGCCCGAAAGAGTGAGATCGGTTTGGTCAACGGTTTGGCCTGGACAGAGGTCGGTGGCGATGTTCTGCAGGTCGAAGCGACACTTGTCGCAGGCAAAGGCGAAGTGACGCTCACGGGTAAGCTCGGTGAAGTAATGCAGGAATCAGCCCGCGCTGCTCTGACATGTGTTCGTTCGCGTGCTGAAGAACTTGGTATCGATCCGAAAGATTTTCGCGAGAAGGACCTGCATATCCATGTGCCGGAAGGTGCAATACCGAAGGACGGCCCAAGCGCCGGCATCACGATCGCGACTGCGATGGTCTCGGCACTCACCAGAAAGCGGGCGCGTCACGACGTTGCGATGACGGGGGAGATAACTCTCCGCGGAAAAGTTTTGCCGATCGGTGGTGTAAAAGAAAAGCTTCTGGCGGCGCATCGATTCGGCCTGAAGACCCTCATACTTTCGAAAGAAAATGAAAAAGATCTCGCCGATATACCGGAAGAAGTTCGCGAGGACCTTACTATTCACACTGTCGACATGATCGACGAGGTCCTTAAATTTGCGATCGAACCCGACAAATCCGACGAAGTTCTTGAGACTCCTCAACTGTGGAGTGGCGATACTCCGCCCGCAGACATTACAACCTCGGTCGAATAGACCGATCCGATCTCGATTGAGCCTTCGCCTTAACGGTCGGAGGCTTTTTAGCAACTGATTCCTGCGCATGGGCTTTGCCGTATAATCATCGAAGATGAAGATCACGTCCGCGGAATTTACAAAGAGCGCTTTCGAGCGCTCGCACTGGCCACGCGACGGTCGGCGAGAGATCGCCTTTCTCGGCCGGTCAAATGTCGGAAAGTCGTCGCTCCTCAATTCGCTCTTGCAGCGGAAAGGCCTGGCTCGCACATCAAACACGCCGGGACGGACGCAGAGTATCAACTACTTTCTCATTAACGATGATTTTTACTTCGTCGATCTTCCAGGCTACGGATTTGCTAAAGTCTCAAAGTCCATGAGGGCGGACTGGGGCAGGATGGCCGAAGAGTACCTGTCGGACAGGGCTGAGCTTGCACTCTGTATACAGCTCGTCGACTCGCGGCATAAGCCCTCGCAGCTTGACCTGCAGCTGCACGAGTGGCTCATTTTTAATGAGAAAATCCACGTTGTTGTCGCCACTAAGGCTGATAAGATCTCTTCGAACGAGATCGGCAAGCAGATCCGAATAATTGAGACTGAAATGCCCGGAAGCAGGGTGATTCCGTACTCGGCACCGACCGGTAAAGGGCGCGATCTAATCTGGTCCGAGATCGCCGCCGCGATCAGGTAAAAGCTGAAGAAAATTCCGAAACATTATTTGCTTTATTCGTTTTATTGTAGTAATAATCTAGATATCCCGAAAACTCGAGGGTTCTTGAGGCTTCTCAAGGCGCATTTTTATACTACAGGGCTGATCCATACAAAATAATCTCCAGCTTTAAACTCAAAGCATTTTGAAGGCTTTAATCTTGGAACAACCCAAACCTCTGAGCGCGAATCAACGCTTCTGAATTCCACATCAAACGGAAAAAACAATGGCAAGCACAAAAACAACACCACGCGGTAGGGCACAGTCGGCAAGGTCCGACGCCGAGAGCCCCGAAAGCGCGGAGATGGTTAACGGAGAAGAGACCGAACAACCAAAAACCGATGACAGACCCGCGAACTCCGGTAGCACGGGGTCCGATCTTTTGAACATTTCCGACCTCAAGGATATGTCGATCAGCGAACTGACGCATATCGCAAAGGAGATGGGTATCGAAGGTGCAAGCGGTCTGCGAAAGCAAGAGCTGATCTTCAAGGTGCTTGCCGCACAGACGGAAAAGAGCGGACTGATTTTTTCAGAGGGCGTGCTCGAGACATTACCGGATGGCTTCGGCTTTTTACGAGCACCGGAATACAACTACTTGCCGGGCCCCGACGACATCTACGTTAGTCCCTCGCAGATCCGCAAATTTGATCTTCGAACAGGCGATACGGTGTCGGGACAGATTCGTCCGCCGAAGGAAGGCGAGCGGTACTTTGCGCTCATTAAGGTCGAGGCGATCAACTTCGAGGCCCCGGAACAATCTCGCGAAAAAGTTTTCTTCGATAACCTGACACCGCTGTATCCTGATGAGCAGCTGAAGATGGAGATCGGGACGGACAACATCGCGGCCCGCGTGATGGATCTTGTCACGCCGATCGGTAAAGGCCAGCGTGCGGTTATCGTCGCGCCACCGCGCACCGGTAAGACGATGCTGCTGCAGACGATCGCAAATTCCGTGACTGAAAATCATCCGGAAACGACGCTGATCGTTTTGCTGATCGACGAACGTCCCGAAGAGGTGACGGATATGCAGCGAACCGTGAAGGGCGAAGTCATTTCTTCGACATTCGACGAACCGCCAACCCGCCACGTTCAGGTCGCCGACATGGTCATCGAAAAGGCGAAACGGCTGGTTGAACATAAGCGCGACGTTGTAATTTTGCTCGATTCGATCACCCGTCTGGCACGCGCCCATAACGCGGTGGTTCCGCCTTCGGGCAAGATCCTTTCCGGTGGTATCGATTCGAATGCGTTGCAGCGACCGAAGCGTTTCTTCGGTGCGGCTCGTAATATCGAGGAAGGCGGCTCGCTGACGATCATCGCTACAGCATTGATCGACACGGGATCGCGTATGGACGACGTCATTTTCGAGGAGTTCAAGGGAACCGGTAACTCCGAGATCTATCTCGACCGCAGATTGTCTGACAAGCGATTGTATCCGGCGATCGATCTGCAGCGTTCGGGCACCCGAAAGGAAGAGTTGCTAATCGGCAAGGAAGATCTCAACCGGATCTGGGTCATGCGTCGCGTACTCAATCCGCTGTCGCCGGTCGAGCAAATGGAAGTTGTCCTTGAGCGTTTCAGTAAGACAAAGACGAACGCCGAATTTTTGGCGTCGATGCAGACTTAGTTGTCAGTTGTCAGTTGTCAGTGGTCAGTGGCCGGAAGTCAGTTTTCAGAGATTTTCTGACAACTGGCAACCGACAACTGACCACTTCTTTTATGCGTGTAGCCGTACTTTCAGCTGAAGCGGTCCCGTACTCGAAGACGGGCGGTCTGGGCGATGTCGCTGGGGCTTTGCCAAAGGCGTTGAAAACCGTTGGCGTCGACTCGGTGCTGATCACACCGTGCTACTGGCAGACGAAAGGCGAGTATCTTTGGAACACCGCTATCGATGATCTAAACGTCAATTGGCGCGGCCGTGTCTATCCCGCCAAAGCGTTCTACAGTGAAGCGAACGGGTCGCCGACTTTTCTGATCGACGCTCCCTCATTTTTTCACCGCGATTCGATCTACGGCTATGTAGAAGATTACGAGCGCTTCGCCTTTTTTAATCATGCCGCGCTTGTCCTATTGAAACGCATCGGACCACCGCCCGACATAGTTCACCTCAACGACTGGCACTGCGGTTTCGCTGCGGTCGAACTCGCCGCCGCTCGCCGTTGGGATCCATACTGGCGAAATACTCGCACGGTCTTCTCGATCCATAATATGGCGTATCAGGGCGTCTTTGGGATTGGCCAACTCGGGGATCTGGGTTTTGGTTCCGATCTTGCCCAAAATGCATTTTGCATCTAACGGCCATGCATCTGCTATGAAGGCCGGCCTCGAAACGTCGGACACGCTTTCGACCGTCTCGCGTCGATACGCTCAAGAGATACAGACATCCGAGAACGGCTACGGCCTCGAATGGCTGACGCGGCAGCGTGCGAGCCGTTTGATCGGCATTACGAATGGCGTCGATTATGAAGTCTGGAACCCCGCGACGGATCCTGATCTCGCCGCGCACTACAACATCGACGACCTATCGGGTAAACGTGAGTGCAAACGCGCGCTTCTTGACGCCTTTTCGCTTCCGGTAGACCTGGACCGTCCGATCCTCGCAAATGTAACCAGGCTCACCGCGCAGAAGGGAATCGAGCTTATGATGCAGGTCGCCGGCGAAGTTCTCGGAACCGGGGCGTATATTATTTCGCTCGGATCGGGCGAGAAGCGTTATGAAGATTTTTGGCAGGCCCTCCGCGATCATGCACCGCGACAGGTCGGCGTTTATCGCGGATACAGTGAGTCGCTTGCACACATGATCGAAGCCGGTGCCGATATGTTCATGATGCCTTCGAAATTCGAGCCATGTGGACTCAACCAGATGTACTCATTGCGCTACGGGACTGTGCCGATCGTTAGAGCGGTCGGCGGTCTCGACGACACCGTGCAGAATTTCGACGCCGTTAACGGCGCCGGTAACGGCTTTAAGTTCGGTCCGTATAGCGGCGACAGGTTTTTAGAGAGAATATACGAAGCGTTATTCGCATATGCCGATCCGGAAACATGGCGAAGGATCCAGCGAAACGGAATGGAGATCGACAATTCCTGGGAGAACGCGGCAAGAAAGTACGTTGAGCTCTACGAATGGACGACGGGTGGCTAATTGATAGTTGATAATTGATAGTTGATAATTGAGCGTCGCTGGAGAAGGGCGGGTGGGGATCGTCACGGCAGTTCCGCGGAAGAACGTCTTAAAGAGCAAATCCTGACCGCGATGTTAAATACTTTGAAACGAAAGTAAGACGCACTATCAATTTTCAACTGTCAATTTTCAATTACCATACATGATTATTGTAATAATCGGCGCCCAATGGGGTGACGAAGGCAAAGGAAAAGTTGTCGATCTGCTTGCCGACCGGTTCGATGTCGTTTCGCGATACCAGGGCGGCCATAACGCGGGGCACAGCGTCTACGTAGGTGATAAAGCGTTCGTCCTCCGCCTGTTGCCCTCAGGCATCATTCACGAAGACTCGACATGCGTTCTCGGCAACGGCATGGTTATCGATCCGAAGGCGTTCTTTGAAGAGATCGATCAGATGACGGCGCAGGGAATTTCCGTAACGCCGGAGCGGCTGAAAGTTTCCTCTCGAGCACATTTGATTATGCCGTACCATCGTGCGCTCGATCATACATCGGAAGAACGCCTCGGGAATGAAAAGATCGGCACGACGTTGCGCGGCATCGGCCCGGCGTACGAAGACAAAGCGGGACGCCGCGGGATTCGCGTCGCCGATTCGATGTCGCCGGAGATTTTGAAACTTCGCATCGAGCGCAATCTTGAAGAAGCAAATCGGATAATTGTGCTTTTCGGGCAACAGCCCTTGCGGGTGGACGAGATCTACGAAGAGGTCGCACCGCTGGTCGAGCGATTGCGTCCATTCGTTTGCGAGACATCACACTTTCTTGCCGAAGCACGAAAACAAAAAAAGAGAATTCTGCTCGAAGGAGCACAGGCAACGTTGCTCGATGTCGACCACGGCACTTATCCGTACGTGACCTCGTCCAACCCGACCGCGGGCGGTGCGTCGGTCGGTACCGGAATTCCGCCGCACCATATCACCGGAGTTCTTGGCATTGTTAGAACATACGCGACACGTGTCGGTGAGGGACCGTTCCCGACCGAGATGCTGGACGCTGAAGAGGATATGGCGAATCTGATCCGTCAGCGAGGAAACGAATATGGCTCGGTGACGAAACGCCCGCGACGCTGCGGATGGTTCGACGCGGTCGCCACCCGTTATGCCGCCGAGCTGAACGGCTTTGATTCGATGGCACTCACGAAACTGGATGTGCTGGATGCACTCGAAGAAATAAAAGTGTGTATTGGATATGAGATAGACGGCAAGCGTGTCGACACATTTCCCGCCGTGTCACATGATCTTCGTCAGATCAAACCCGTGTATGAGACGCTTCCGGGCTGGCAGAGCGACACGGTCGGCACGACCGAATTTACAGAGCTGCCCGACAAAGCCCGTGACTATGTTGAATTCCTGTCGGCGCAGGTGGGAGTCGAGATCGGTCTGATCTCGACAGGCCCCGAGCGTGATCAGACCGTCATCCTCAAGGACTCGGTAATGGAGAGCTGGTTTAAGAGTTGACTGCAGAGAACGTAAAAATTGTTGAATTCGATCCCGCATATGCGAAGGACTTTGCGGACCTTAACTATCAGTGGATCTCTGAAACATACGGCGTTGAACCCCACGACCACGAGATCCTCGATCATCCATACAACTCGGTCGTGAGGCCTGGTGGCCAGGTGTTTTTCGCAGTCTCGGATTTTGAAGTTGCCGGGACGGTCGCGATGATCCCGTATGAGGATGACGCATTCGAGTTGACCAAGATGGCTGTCGCTCCGGCGTTCCGAGGTCACGGTATCGGAGATAAGCTGATGAGAGCATGCGTCGAGTTCACCAAGACGGCGGGCCGCAAACGGATCATTCTCGAGTCGAACACGAAACAAGTCGCGGCGATCCAGCTTTATCGCAAGTTCGGATTTAAGGACACGCCGCTTGATCCGAACTCGCAATACACGCGGGCGAACATCAGGATGGAGCTTGTGGTCGCGTAACGGAAAGCGAACTTGCCATCACTCATTTCAGATTGTAGAATTTTGCATTCGGCTGGAAGAACGTCCTCACTCATCGTGCGGACTACTACAGCAGAGTGGTCCGATA
Source organism: uncultured Acidobacteriota bacterium (assembly GCA_963772405.1). Lineage (GTDB taxonomy): Bacteria > Acidobacteriota > Blastocatellia > Pyrinomonadales > Pyrinomonadaceae > OLB17. The sequence goes on from CAVYWT010000001.1 coordinate 643,442, forward strand.
GCTCAGTCGGTAGAGCAAATGGCTTTTAACCATTGGGTCCCAGGTTCGAGTCCTGGTCGGATCACCAGTCTTGGAAGAAAAGGCGTCCGTGTCTGGACGCCTTTTCGTTTTATCGAATCTGATTATCAGACCTAGCCGGGCATCATGAATCCGAGATCCATCGTCGGGAAATTACCGGCGTTCGGGAATGCGATCGGAATATCGGCATCCGGCAGGCCGAACCACTTCGACAAAGTTCCGGCATACTGTTCGACCGAAGTCGAAGGAATAAATCTTCCGCGTGTATCTGCATCATCCGGTCCGGTGTTCACCAGCGTCGGGAAGAACGTTCCGTTGGACGTCGGGCGTCCATAGAAATCGCCTCCGTGAACGGCTCCACCCATGATGAAATGGTGGCCACCCCACGCATGGTCCGAACCAACGTTAGAACCCGATCCAGCCGGATTGAAGGTCCGATTAAAATCGCTCATCGTAAACGTCGTTACCTGCGATGCGATGCCCTCCGCGACGGTCTCGTCGTAGAACGCTTTAAGGGCATTGTTTAGTTGTGTGAGAAGCGATGTCTGGTTATTTAGCTGACCGCTGTGAGTGTCGAAGCCGCCAAGTTGCACAAAAAATATTTGGCGGCTCATGTTGAGCTGCGTCCGGAACTTCATCAATTTGGCCACTTGTGCGAGCTGGTTGCCAAGTGTTGTCGTCGGGAACGTGACCGTCAGAACCGGATTCTGACTTAATTGCTGACTTACGTTCACGGCTTGCTGCGTGAGGACACTCGTCGCCTGGATCATTGTCTTGTCCAGATCGCGAGTGCGGATCTGATCGAGGGCGGCCCGGCGGGCGAGCTCGTCACTTGCCGTTCCGTAACCCGTAAGAGTTAGCACTTGATTCAGCGGCGTCGGAGCGGCGGTGACGATCAATGGCTGTGAATTCACGCCGATATTGAATACGTTGGCGCCGGCGATCGACGTGATCATCGATATCGCCGCACCTTGATTCAGAGGCCGCGGTGCGGTCGGCGAGCCGCCCCCCCCAACCAGTCGGTGATTTGAAACTCGAGATCGCGGTTCGGAACTGCTCGACCTGATCCGAGTGCGAGAACAGTTGGTACGGTCGCGGGGCACCCGACTGATATTCGGCCCTGGTGAGCGGCCGGACAAGCGGTCCAACGTTACACGTTACAGCGACCTTGCCCTGTCCCCACAACGCATGTATATCCGGTAGTGTCGGATGGAGCCCGTAAACTTGACCGCCCATCGACGGCGGAGCCAGGGGGAGCAAGTTCGCCCGCGGGATCGCCAATCCCTGGCTTGAGCGAGCCGCGGCATATTGATTGTAGCCCTCATCGTAATTCGGTACGACGACGTTATTGCTGTCGTTGCCGCCCGAGAGAAAGACACAGACGAGGGCCTTATATTCAACCTCCGGAAATTGCTCGACCGATTTCTGAGCAAGCACGCTGACCGCACCGAAATGCCTCAGCTGCGTTGCGGCGGCGACCATGCTAAGCGCTTTGCACGACGACTTAATAAACTCCCTTCGATCGCTTTTCATAATCATCACCTTTGCACCTGAAACTGCGGGGAAGTCGCAACCAAATAGAACGCAGTGCGAGCTCGCTTGAGTGTGTTGGTTGAGGTCACCGCCTGAACCGCGGTTGAGATATCGTTTCTCATCGTCGGGGACATGCTGCCATGGAGCAACTCGCGGTTAAGCGTGTCGACCAATGTTGCACCCAGTCGGATCGGCTGCGACAAGGTTTTGGAGACGACTTATGTCAGTCCGCGTGCCGCACGGAGCATAATTAGGATTCTGCAATCCCCCGACAAGTGCCGCTGCTATAGGAATCCCACCGGCTACGGCCGAATTTGGCGGCTGCATCTGGTTAACCAAATTTGGCCGCTTCAACGCAGTACCTGTTGAGAAGATGCCGAACTCCGGACCGGCTAGATTGGTCTGCGGGATGATGTAATCCAGTGGATAGTAATTGAATACCGAAGGCGGATTGAGAACATCCTGATCCAGGGGAATCGTTGCGAGGTTTAAGACCCCGTCGCTGAGACCGCCGCATGACGCCGGAGCCCCTGCCTGAGCTGTAGGATTGAATGGCCGAAGGATATTCGTAACAAAAAGAGCGGGTTCACGCAGGTGACCATAATCCGGATCAGTCTTTATATTTCCCCGAGCTTCCGGATCGAGGAGTATCGCCCGAACTACGGCCTTGAGATCTCCGCGCACGTTCGCGCCGTTATTGTTAAAGACGGCAGCTACGCGGCCGACGTACGCCGGTGTCGGGTTGCTCGTGACAAGCTGCTGAATCAGGAGTTTCGAGATGAACGGCCCGACATTCGGATGATAGAAAATGTTGTCGAGTGCCTGCTTGAAATCGTCGGACGGCGACTGACCCGCGGGCAGGATCGTTCCGCCAAGCAGTACCTTCTGCGAGTTGTCGTGGTTAGCGGCGGTGACCGCCATCGGGTCTATGTAATTCACGACACCGTTAACCCGGTTGGGACATTCCGGGCCGCTGCAGAAGGTCCAGCCTGTGAATACCTTGGTAAAATTATTCACAGTTGCCTGATTGTATGTGGCGATACGGTTACCTTCCGGCGTTAATTTTGGCGTGCCGTCCGGGTTGAGCATGTCCACCCCAATGCTAAAAAGCTGGAGTATTTCACGGGCGAAGTTCTCGTTGGGATTTTGTTGTGTGCTCCGCGCCATGTCGAGATAATTCCCCATGGCCGGGCTCAGCGTGACCTCTTTCAAGAGGTTGCGGAAGTTTCCGAACGCGTTGCGGTCGAGGATTCGGATATATTCGAGCATGCGGCCACTCTGTTCCGTCTCGCGTCCACCGACTACGAATATCTGACTCAAAGCCCACGACACACGCCGTCGCAAATGCTGGTCTTCACCATAAAGGGCTTCGCGGTAGAACCAATTCTGCAAAGGGAACATTGAGTAACGGTTTCGGAAACATACCGGATCCGGATCCGCAATGCCGTCACAGTCAGTCGGCGGTATCGTGATCACCGGTGCGACCGGCGGATATGGAAATGTAGAATAGCGAATGTCGCCGTTCGCGTCCCGCTTTTCCTCCATCTGTTCTTCGAGCCAGGTACTATATCCGACGCGGCGAACACGAGCCTCAAATGCTGCATTGACACCGAAGCCGGCCTGCATCATGAAGCGAACCCGATCCCCGGTCCACGGCAGTCCGATCGCTTCTGACTGATTGTGAACGATCGGACTCTCGGGCATGGGAGTCGGAACCGAATCTTCGTCATCCTCGATCTTCCCGCCTTCGTGCCCGACAGAAACGCGCACACGATTACTCGACATGCCGCGCCATGTAACCCGGACCAAGGCGTCGCCGACATCCCCGATCGCAGGATGGAGGCGAACGGTGAGGGCATAGACCCACGGCCGGTCCGGTGTCGCCTGAAGCGAAAGAACCTCCAGCGGATACCGATAATTTGCGGCGTCTTGCAGATCAGCTCTAAATGCCGTCGCACCTTCGCCTTTCAAGAGTTCAAGATTCGTTACATAAAACGTAACGGTGGAGCCAATCGGAATGACCCTCAGTGGAGGTGACGGCCGCCGTTTTTGATTGACCGTTACGATAGCCCGAGTCGAGTTCGGCTCGCTGACGACAATGGGTGCATCGTCTGGCAAGGCCGCGTGCAAGGACAATGCGGTGAAGGTTACGTACAAAAAAGCGCCGATTAGCGTTAAAGAACGCAACCGGCGCCGCTCGCTGCTAGCCACAAACATGATATTTTCCCCTCTCTAGTGCTCACCCAACAGAAATCACAGCTTAAACCAATAAAAATTTTATATACCTAAATCACAGTGAAATCAATGTATTTTTTAATACACTTGTGGGAAAAAAAAATCGAGCGGGCGGTTCTCCCTTCTACTTTGCTCCAACGATATAACTGTCTCGGGCGCGAAGAACAAGATTGGGGCGATTGACGCGAACCTTGATCTGCTTTCGCTGTCCGGGCTTTCCATCCTCGCTGGGGATGTATCCGATGCTATATTGCCGTCGCAATTCTTCGGCGATGCCTTCGAACGCAGCGGTCAGACCGCCGGGTGTCGCTTCGGGCCGAAAGACGCGTCCACCAGTGTAAGCCGCAAGTTCCTCTAGATATCGTTTTCCCACTGCATACTCACGGGCCGTTGTTCCTGCCGGCGGCGGACCGAAAACACCTATCGCGTCGGTCTGCGTCTTTTCCAAGGTGTTGTAGTAGATCGGGAAGATGAGCGAATCCGACTCTTCGGCAAGCGCAAGTGTCGTATCGTAATTGGATTTTGAAGACTGTGTATCGACGCCGTCGGTAAAGAGAACAATCGCTTTCCGGCCGCTGACCGTGTTCAGGCGATTTGACAAGGAAAAACTAACGGCGTCGTAGAGCGATGTTCCGTTCCCAAAACCCGCCCTGGTGATCGCCTTGTAGATTGCCATCCGGTCGTTGGTGGCTTCCGTCAGCACGCGCACTTTGCGGTTGAATTCGACGACCATCACCTTGTCCTGCGGTTTGAGTTGCTCGACAAACGCTATTGCACCGTTGCGTATCTCGTCGATCTCATATTCAGTCGACGGACTAGTGTCCAAGAGAATTATGACGGTGAACGGCTTTTCCGACGTTCCAAAATACTCGATGTGCTGCTCTTTTCCGTCCTCGAAGATCTTAAAATCCTCTTTGCGAAGATTGGGAATGTAGAGACCATGACGGTCGAAGACGGACACGGGAATGGTGATCAAATTAGTTTCGACCTTGACGACATCTTCGCCGTCCGATGCGGCAGCTGCGGGTGCGGGCGTACCTTTCGAAGTCGTATTGTTGGTTCGATCCGATATTCCGGTGGATGAATCGCCACGAAGCGAGGGCCATACGGCAACCGGGCGCTTCTTCTGCGGCGTGGATTCGGAATACGTATCCGAATCGTCCCGGATCGCGGGAACAGGCGTTGGGGTCGGTTCGAGCTTACGTCCGGATTGGGCCGAAATTGAAACGGCGACGAGCAAAGAAAGGCAAAGGAAACTCACAATTCTCATCATCATCATCATAAAACGGTCTCCGTATCGGATTCGTCGGTTTGATGCGATATTTTCGAAGAAAGATCACCGTGTGTTAACGACCGGCCTCGAGCAGCGTTTGGATGCTGAATCCCGTCATTATGGCGACAACCAACCAACCTGCGATCTGGAGCCAGATAGGATGCGAATATCCTTTGATGAGTTCCGGTTTTCGTGATGCAAGCAAAACCAATGCAAGCCCGATCGGCAGGATGAACCCGTTAATCGTGCCCGCCCATAGCAAGACATAAACCGGACGGCCCAGCGCAAGGAATATCAGCGTCGAGACGACGATGAAAGTAACGATGACGTAATTACCGCGACGCTCAAGTCCCTCGTGGAAGCTCTTGAAAAAAGAAACGGACGTGTATGCCGCGCCGACGACCGAGGTGATCGCCGCCGACCACATAACGACACCAAAGATCTTGTAACCGGCGACGCCGGCTGCGTGGCGAAAAACTGATGCTGGAGGATTTGCCGGGTCTATCGGCAAGCCGAGTGAGATGACGCCGAGGGCGGCGAGAAATAAAAGCACACGGATCGTGGCGGTCAGCATTATGCCCATCACGGCGCTTCTATTAACTTCCGGAAGCGACTCCGTTCCGGTAATGCCCGCATCGATCAGCCGATGAGCACCTGCGAAAGTGATATAGCCGCCAACGGTTCCGCCTACGAGCGTAACGATCGCTCGTGCATCTATCCGCTCGGGGAGGATAGTGCGGTAAGCGGCCTCGATGACCGGAGGCTGAGCATCGATCACGACATATACGATCAAGCCGAGCATGACGATGCCGAGTATCTTCACAAAAATATCCATCGCCCGGCCTGCTTCTCTAACAAGAAAGATGCCGATCGCGACACACGCGCTGATCAACGCACCGACCTCGACCGGAATGTCGAAGAGAACATTCATCCCGAGGCCGCAGCCGGCAATGTTGCCGACATTGAAAACCAATCCGCCGAGGGCAACCAGAGCCGCGAGCAGATATCCGCTGCCGGAAATGGTCTCGTTCGCTATATCCTGTGCTCGCTTGCCCGTGACAGTCAGCACGCGCCAGATATTGAGTTGGGCGAAGATATCGAGGACGACTGAGATGAGAATTACGAAACCGAAACTTGCCAGTAACTGGCCGGTGAAGACGGTGGTTTGTGTAAGAAAGCCCGGTCCCACGGCGGAGGTCGTCATGAGGAAGGCGGCACCGAGAATGACTGATCTTACAGAACGTTCTTTCATGACTATGAACTGTGAACTGTGAACTATGAACTATGAACTGTGAGCTGTGAGCTGTGAGCTGTGAAATGGGAACTGGGAACTGGGAACTGAAACAAAAGTTCTTCTGGTATCTCACAGTTCCCAGTTCACAGTTCACAGCTCACAGTTCACAGTTCACAGCTCACAGTTCACAGTTCACAGCTCAAAAGGATCCCAGATCGCTCAAACGCATCACGAATCGCTTTTGCGAAACCTACCGCATGTGCGCCGTCGCCGTGGATGCAAAGCGTGTCCGCCCTGATCGAAACGCTCTCGCCTGTTGTCGATGTCACGGTTCTCGATCGAATCATTTGTAACGCCTGGGTAACGGCGGTATCAACTTCGTCAATCAATGCATTCGACTCGGTACGAGGCGTCAAGCTCCCATCGGACTGATACGTACGATCGGCGAAAACTTCGGATGCAGTTTTTAGCCCCGCCGCCTCCGCGGCTGAGATCATAAAGCTGCCTGACAGGCCGTATAGAACAAGACTCGGATTGACACTGACGATAGCTTCGGCGATGGCGGCGGCGAGATCACGGTCCTTTGCTGCCTGGTTGTATAAGGCCCCGTGCGGTTTTACGTGATGAAGCAGAGCGCCGTGCGTCTCACAGACAGATTGCAACGTCTGGACTTGCTCGACCACGATCGCAAAGACTTCCTTGGGTGCCAATGACATCGCATTGCGGCCAAAGTTTTCGAGATCGCGAAAACCGGGATGGGCACCGATCGCGACGTTATGCTGCAGGGCAAGCTCGACCGTGTCGCGCATCGTTGAGCTGTCGCCGGCGTGAAACCCGCAAGCGATGTTCGCCGACGAAATATACTTCATCAACTCGGCATCGTTGCCGCAGCCTTCGCCCATGTCGCAATTCAGATCAATCGACGGCATCGTGATTTTGCAATCTACACCCTACACGCAAGAAATTCAATTTGTCTTCGAATTCAAGCATCAGGCGTTCGGCGTCCTCGATTGGAACCATCGCGAAGCTGACTCCGTCGCCCGGTCCGCACTGTCCGAGAAGTGGTAGGTCCACGGAAATGACGTTCGCGATTCGCGGATAGCCTCCGGACGTTTGATGATCCGCCATCAGGATTATGATCTGCCCGTCGGGAAGCAGCTGGATCGTCCCAAAGGTGACGGCCGATGACACCATCTGCGAATCGTCGAGCAAATGCACCGGCTTGCCCGCCAGGCGATACCCCATCCGATCGCAGTCATTCGTCAACGTAAAACCTTCGCCAAGAAATATTCGTTCAGCGAACGGCGTTAGATATTCGAATTCGCTCGCGGCAATTAGGCGGACGGTCGGAAAGCGGCTGTACCGCGGAAGTATTGACGAGCCAATCGTGTATTGATGCTCCCTGCGTTGCGAATCGCCGCAGACGATGCGATCGCCGGCGATCAGCTTTCTACCTGAGACGCCTCCCACTCCCGCGATCGAATTTGTGCTAGTGCTTCCAAGCCATTTATCGATCCCGAAGCCGCCACGCACGGCGAGATAAGCGCGATTACCAGAGATCTTGTTTTCAAAGGTCAGTACACCGCCTCGAGGTACGTACGCTGTGCTCCAATTCGAAATGGATTCGCCGTTCACCTTTGCACCGAAGTCCGCACCGCCGATCGCGATCATCGCGTCGGAGTCAAATTCGATCTCGGGAGCGGGGAAGTGCATTTCGAGTACGCCTTCGGATTCGTCATTCCCGATAATTATATTGACCAAACGCTGAGCCGTGCTGTCCATCGCTCCGTTCGGATTAATGCCGAAGCGCCGAGCACCGGTCCGGCCGGTGTCCTGAACCGTGGTGAGAATTCCGGGTTTTCTAAAAATGAGGCTCATCTCGGGACAAAGCGCACCTCGTCGCCGGCTCTAAATAAACTGGGGGTCGAGTCGTTAGGCGTGAAAAGCTCGATATTTGTTTTTCCGATTATCTGCCAGCCACCCGGTGATTCGAGCGGGTAGATGCCAGTCTGGCGGGACGCAATGCCGACGCTGCCCTTTGGTACTCTCGTGCGTGGCGAATCTTTGCGCGGAGCGGCGATAACCTCATCGACATCACCCATATAAGCGAAGCCGGGAAGAAAGCCGATCATGTAAACCCGGTACGATTTCGCGATGAATCGATCGATAACTTCTTGGGATGCGATGCCGGCGTAGTCAGCGACAAAGTTTATGTCGAGGGCCGCGCGATCGCTGAAATCGACTGGAATCTCGAAGCTCCGAGCCTGCAATTCCACTGTCTCGTCGGGGTCTAGCAATGCGGCGCGGAGAATATCCGAAACCGCTTCGAAGGCGGAACTAAATTCCGGCAGATTCCGTCGCACCTCGGCCGCATCGTAAAAAACGGCGACGGATGAATACGCCGGAACCGCTTCGATAAACCCGGGAAATGGGGGATCACTAACCCGTGACGCAAATGAGAGTGTCTTGTTATTCAGCTCGACCGAGATCTTAGTACCAAAGTCCACCGTGATGCATCTGTCGCCCAATGCAAAGATCTTTGGTGAGTAGGCCATACGCTATCTGGTTCGCTGTTTCGGGTCGAGATATTCACGCAGTCCATCGCCTATGAAATTAAAGGCGAGCACGGTCAGTGCGATCGCAATGCCCGGAAAGAATAAAACGTGCGGAGCATTGTAGAGAATATCGAAGCCGCGAGCTTCCTCGATCATCGTCCCCCAACTCGGTGCCGGCGGAGGAATGCCGAGGCCGAGGAACGACAGTGACGCTTCCGACAACACAGCGCCCGCCATACCCAGCGACGCCTGAACGATCAGGGGCTGCACGGCATTCGGCATGATGTGAGTGAACAGAATTCTCTTGTTGCTTGCACCAAGCGCGCGTGCCGCCTGAACAAAATCATATTCCCGAACTTTCAAAACCTGCCCTCGCATCACACGCGCATAGCCGACCCATCCGATCACGCACAGTGCGAGGATCATCTTTCCAAGTCCCGCTCCGAGAAACGCGACGAGTGCGATCGCGAGAAGAAGTCCGGGAAACGCAAGAAAGACGTTGAAGACATATCCCGACAAGAACTTGTCGACAAATCCGCCGTAAAACCCGGCGACCGCTCCGATAAAGATTCCAATGATAGACGAAACGGTGACGACGGTAATGCCGACCTCGAGCGATATACGGGCGCCGTAAACGACGCGTGAAAATACATCGCGTCCAAGCGCATCGGTGCCGAACCAATGTTCCGCGGTCGGCTTTGCATAGCGCGTCAGCAGATTTTGGGCCGTTACGTCATGGGTCGCGATCAAAGGCGCAAATATCGCCGTCAGTATGACTATCGCCGCGATTGTGAGGCCGATGTATGTAAGACGGTTCATCCGAGAGTGAAAAACTAAAAACTAAAAACTAAAAACTAAAAACTAAAAACTAAAAACTAAGACGCCGACAACTAGGTTATTCACTATGAAAATCTGATTCGCGGATCCAGCTTTCGATAAACAAAATCCGTAACCGAGTTCGCTAGGATGTACGTCACACTGATGACGAGCACGCATCCCTGGACAAGCCGGTAGTCTCGCTTTCCGATACCGTCTTCCAAAAGCAAAAGTCCGAGGCCTGGCCAGCTAAAAATTTTCTCCGTTATGATCGCACCGGCGAGCAGAACACCGAGCTGCAGACCGAGTATCGTTACAACCGGAATAAGGCCATTCTTCAATACATGTTTGTAGACGACCGTGCGTTCGCTCAAACCCTTTGCACGAGCGGTTCGGACATAGTCTTCGCCAAGCTCCTCAATGACGCTCGAGCGGACCATCCGCGTTAGGATCGCTGAAAGCGCGGCGCCCAGCGTGACGGCAGGCAACACAATATCTTCGGGATGGGCACTGCCGGTCGGCGAGAACCATCGGAAGTTTACGGCGAAGATATAAACGAGAAATGGCCCTATAACAAAGGTCGGAAGCGAAATGCCGAGCAGAGCGATAAATGACGCCAAGTTGTCGATCAGGCCGTTCTTATTGGTACCGGCGAGTACGCCGAGCGGGAGCGCAATACCGATCGCGATCAGCATCGACGCAAGGGCGAGCTGGATCGTCGAGGGATAACGCTCTAGTATCATGTCGAGCACCGGCCGTTCGGTTCGAAATGATATGCCGAGATCGCCCTGTAATAAACCGGTCCAGTAGTCGACGTAGCGATTGTCGGCACCGTTCCACTTAAAGCCGGATTCGCCGGAATATGTAAAGAAGAAGGCTGGCCGGTCGAGCCCGTGCTTCTGGTTGAAGTTCGCGATCTGTTCCGGTGTCGCCGTTTCCCCGAGGATCGCAGCCGCCGGTTCGCCCGGCACAAGCTCGATCAAAAGTGTGACGAGCGAGACGACGGTCCATATAACCAGCAACATAAGGCCGAGCTGGCGGAAAAAATTTCGGAGCTTGTGCTTCATTCGTACGGCGGGAAGTACGCGTGTGTCGATCCCGAATCAGAAACTGATAATGGAAATTCTAGCGTCATAGAGAGTGAAATGCGAATTTGGTCGCAGAGAAGTGAAAGCTTGGCTAACCCATGATTTACGATTCGAATAAGGCTAAGAACTTTGCGGCTTTGCGACTTTGCGGGAAAAACCCTGATTGCAAATACCCAGCTTCAATTGTTCCCGCAAAGTCGCAAAGCCGCAAAGAAGATCCAAATGATTAAATGAACCATTAACCGGGAAAGACTGGACTTCTGCCTTTTATTTCAAAACGCTACAATAACCTACATATGCACGAACGCGATATCTTCGATGAGCGACACGAAACAAAGAAGGCCAATTACTCATGTCCCTTTTGCCGGGAACGCAATGATTACGACATTCGATGGCTAAAGCGGGTCAAGAAGCGAAACCCACCGAGAAATCTGAATCAGCAAGACCGCGCACAATTTGAAAAGTCGCGCGACTATATGGTTAGGGTCGACGATCAGCTCATGTGCATGAACATTCGCTGCCGGAAACGATTTGAGATACCTTCATCCCAGACCGTAGTTTTCATTTGAAATTTTGTAGGTGAGGAGTTAGGCGTGTGCTATGCTTTTCTAAACTCACGGAGCAAGGAGGTCATATATGATTAACGGAAAGCAGCTGGAATTCTACGAAAGGGAAGATGTCCCCGACGAAGAAACCCAGGAGTTTATCGACGATGAAATCGCGCACGTGCCGAAGGCGCCCTCAAGAGCTGCTCGAACGTCTTAAGGAGAATCATGCTGCCTCGCCTGCCGACTCCGGCGGAGATATCGACGCTGAATGGGAAGACGTAAATGACTCGGGAGCAGAAAGCGTGTTCGGCCATAACCCGACGCCGGACCAGTCTGATGTCGAAGAAAACGCCCATGCGATGGGAATCGATTTCGAAGATAACGAGCCGCTCGACATCATTGAGAAGATCGAGAAACGCGATCGAAATCGTTTTGAATTGAATGAGAATTCGAAGTCAGGTCGGAATTCGATTTAGACAGGATTACGGCTAACCTTGAGCTCGAAACGAACTACGAATGCAAGCCAAGCTTGCACTCCAGACAAAAAAAAGCACCGAGATCTCGGTGCTTTTTCGTTGGAGATAAACACGATTAGTAGATCGTGAACGTGTATTCGCGCGTGATCACAACCGACTGTGGAACTCCGTTTACCATCTTCGGCTCAAATCGGATCTGCCGTGCAGCCGCGATCGCTCTTTCCGTCAGGCCATCGGGAAGTCTCGTAACCGGAACGATGGACCCCGACCTCTCCCGACGCAAGCAGCGTGATCTTTAATCGAACAGCTCCCTGAACGTTGTTGGCTCGTGCCGTATCCGTATACGTCGCTTTAGGTATTGCGGTGATCCTGTACGGCGTCGTCACCGCGGGACGTGCAGGTGGGGGCGCTCCGCGTCCGCCCGAGCCGCTTCCGCCGCCGTTGCCATCGCCATCCCCGTCGCCGCTGCCGGAACCGTTTCCGCTACCTGCACCGGTACCGCTACCGCTGCCCTGGCCCTGTCCGTTTCCGCTGCCTTGACCGCCGCCAAAGCCCGGTCCATTTGACAGGCCGGCGAATCGTGAATTCGGATCGCCGTAGCGATCATATTCTTTCGGGAATTTCCGGTCGCCCTCTGTAGTCGCGACGGGCTGTTTTAAGAAATTCGGATTGTCAGACCGGTGGATGCTGACGTCCGGCTTGATATGGGTCGGAGTCCGTGATTGATCAGCGAGGTCTCCCTGCGAAGTCTCTTCTTTGTCTTCACGGCCACCGCCACCACCGCCGCCGCCTTTATCCTTATCTTTCTTCACGTCTTCCGGATCGACCACCATCGGAACCTCGACTCCTAAATAAGCGAGCGAAGTTTCATTGCCGATCGAACCTATACCGAGATCTTTTTGAAATAGCGAAACGCCCCAGCCTCCAACCGATAGAAACAGGACCAGCACGGTCGCACCTAGCAACAGTCCGTTCCGCTGTTTGCCGTTCCTCTCCTCGATCACGGTTACATAAAAGCCACCATCATCGGCATGGGTGTAATCCCAACTCGTCGCCTCGTCGAGAGACTGTCGCGGCTCATCCGCGTATGCCGGAGACGTCTGATAAAAAACAGGAGCCTCTGCCACGGCGGCCGGAATCGCTATCTCTTCCGGTTCTTCGATCTTGTCAACAGTTTCGTCCGGGTCTTCAGCCTGTAAAAAGACCGGCGCCGGAGCTTCGGGTTCAACCTCAACCGGCGTCGCATCTACCTCGGCCTCGACCGGCTCGGGTTCCACCGATACCGTCTCAATTTCGTCTTCTACCGGACTCATCTCGAAAGCTTGCAGCGGCGCTCCGCAATCAGGACAGAACCCAAACTTCTCGGCGAATCCTTCATCACACGAACTGCAATACTTAACAATCTTTCCCATCTCTGTGGCCTCTCGAATCATCTACCCCGGGCAGGGGCATGCAAGTGAATTATTATAACGCGATTTCCTCAGATGTTAAGCGATATATCTAGTTTGAGAACATCGCTTTAAACCCGGCTTGTTCAAGAAAGATAGATGCATTGTGACTTTCACACGATGCCCGCCTCAGATCGAAAATTTTGCCGCCGGCGATTGGAGAATAGGCGGAACAACACTTCGATGGAGTTTTGCAACTAAAACAGGTAACATCTCACTTTCCAAATTGTTATACGATGAAATTTCGATCTTTATTCCATAAATCCTTCGTTCTTGTTCTGTTTGCCGCGACGATGTCTCTCGGAGCTTTTGCTCAACGGCCCGGCAGCAGTACTCCGCGGCAGGAAAGACTCCTCAACGGGCTTAAGCTCTTAATGTGGAGCGATCCGGCGGCAACCGACGTTAAGGTCAGCATCCGCATACATAGCGGATCGGCTTTCGATCCGCAGGGGAAAGAAGGCGTAATGCAGTTGCTCGCTGACAATATTTTCCCGACCGCAGAGTCCAGAACGTTCTTCGTTGATGATCTAGGTGGTGGCGTCGAGGTGATCTCGAATTACGATTACATCCAGATCAATGCGAGCCGCGAAGTCTAACGAATTCGTAACCCTACTCGAGACTCTCGCCCAGGCCGTTTCAAATCCCACGATCGACAAAGAGACGACCTTGGTGCTGAAAAAGGCTTTAACGGAAAAATTGAGGGCACTTGAAAAGGATCCGGTCTACGTCGCCGACCGCACCGCGGCCCGGCGGCTCTTTGGAGCCTTTCCGTACGGCCGCCCGCAGATGGGATCGGTCGAGTCGCTGCAGCGGATCGATTTTGCGGATCTTCAATTTGCCCGAGAACGGTTCTTCTCTGCCGACAATGCGACGGTCGCGATCAGCGGAAACTTCAACGGCGATCTCGGATTCCGAGCTGCTCGCCGATATTTGGGAGCCTGGCTGAAATCCGATAAACGGATTCCATCTACGTTTCGCCAGCCCGACGATCCTGACACGAAACCGCTTGAAATGATCTTGGAAGGTGCAGACGGACGAACGACCTTCGCTCTCCGCGGCGTCGCAAGAAGCGATCCGGATTATGCCGCTTCGATGGTCCTGGAAAATATTCTAAAAGGCCGTCTCGAGAAGGCTCCGTCACACGCGGTCGTATCGCATCAGGTGCGAACGCTGCCGGGCGTTTTGGTTATCAGCATTCCCGGCGCGTCCGCCTTCCCCGTTAACTCACTAAGCGAACGAATTTCGGAGAGCGAATTCGCCATCGCCCGAGTCCGAACGATCGCTGAGTTTTCAAGGAAAACTCTTTTCGATCAGTGGCTTGACGCGGACACCTATCGGTCGACCGTTACCGGCGATGCGCGGGCTTTTCAGACAGTTACGATTGCGGATGTCCAGCGTGTCGCCGGACACCTCGCGAAAAATCCGATCGTGTCGGTTGTGGTCCGATCGCCTGCCGCCGCTCAATAGCCGATGGCCAACCAGCTTCCCCCAAATGAGATTGCGCACGGGCGTGCCGTACGTGACATGTTTTCGGGCATCGCGAGCAAGTACGACTTTCTCAATCACGTCCTTTCACTCAATATTGACAAGAGATGGCGACGAAGCGTGCGTCAGAAGTTGAGCGGGATTCTCGATGATCCGAGCGCGGTCGTTCTGGATGTCGCGTGCGGAACCGGCGATCTCTCGCTCGAGTTAAAACTCAACGCCAATGCCAGTGTCATTGGTTCGGATTTTTGTCATCCGATGCTGGCCATCGCAAAGATAAAGACGGATGAAGCTAAAGCTGCGATTCCTTACATTGAAGGCGATGCTATGCGTCTGCCGTTCGCTGATTCGGTTTTCGATGCCGTGACGATCGCGTTTGGGTTGCGTAATCTTTCGAATTTCGCCGATGGCTTGAGCGAATTAGCGAGGGTTTTGAAACCTGAAGGTAAGCTCGTGGTGTTGGAATTTTCAAGCCCGGTCGTGCCGGGCTTTCGCGGGCTGTTCAACTTTTACTTTACAAAGGTCTTACCCCGGATCGGCGGTGTCGTGAGCGGTTCGCAGAGCGCCTATGAATATTTGCCCGAGTCGGTCGCAAAGTTTCCGGATCAAAAAGGTCTTGCCGAACTAATGCGCTCGTGTGGCTTCGGGTCGGTCGAGTTTACGAACCTTACGGGTGGAATTGCAGCAATTCACACAGGCGTCAAATAGGCGCCGATTCCCGGGGGGCACGCCAGCTACTGTCCGGATAACTTCCTTAAGAATGCAAAACTGAAAATTCCGGTGTCGTGACCATCGGAGAAGTGGAAGTTGAGTGCGTATCGGCCGACGATGCTGGTGTGCTCGAATGATATATCTTCCGGGATCCGTGTGTCATCTAGAGTTTTCTCACCAGTCCATTCGTTAATGCAGCCGGCGCAGGGACAGGACCTGCGGAGCATATACGCGGTGTAATGCGTTTCGGCATCATCCGACCACTTTATCGAGATCTCGGACTCACCTTCTTCGACTATCTGAACGGGCTCTATCATACGAGATCTTCCGGTACGGTGAGGTTCGCACTAATGTGCTGAGCTTCTATATCGTAGTGCGAAGCATGGTAGACGGGCTTTCCGTCCCGGAGCACGATGGCCTGCGGAGATTCGTGACGAACGCCGGTTCGGTTAGTGATGGCATTAGAGATCTCACGGTGAGTTTGAAGGATAACGACATTTACGTTCGCGGTAACCAGACCGACTTCACGGTATACGCCTGAGCTTATGCCGCACGTATTGCTGTGTTTTAGCAGCAGGACGGGTTGTGTGAATGATTCTTCGAACAACCGATCGAGAGTCTCGATCGATTCGACGCTAACAAAATTTGCCGGCATATTTTACGACCACCTGTACGAGTCTGGCGGAGGAGGGCTAAGGTTCGCCCTCGTTTCCAAAGATGGAAAGACTCTTCGATAGGCGACAACGTTGCCTGCGATCATGATCGGAATGACGAAATACAATCCTATACAGAGGGCCAGGTATCCGATAAATACCAATCCAAAATTGACAACAACAAGACCGGCCACGCCGCCAAGGTTCTGCCATACGGCCCGGGCACTGGTCTTTATCGCATCGATCGCGCCGAGGTTTCGATCGACTATAAGTGGAAATGAAAAGGTGAGCAGTGTGTGAAAGCAGACCAGCACGATCAGGACTGCCAGATCGATAATGCCGATCACGACCAGAGCGCCGATCATACCTGCCTCTCCGGCTTGAGCGCCTGCAATCAGAGCACCGAACAGCGACACATAAACAAATATGTAATAAATGATCATCGGGCCGATGACAATCGCTATTACGGCTAAGCCCGTGCCGAAATAGTTCATGCCTTTCCAAAGGTCATCGAACTTCACCGGCTTGCCATCGATAACTTTTAGAAAGGCGAACATTATTCCGCAGATCATCGCTCCGCCGAGAATGTACATCGTGGCGCCGCCGATCAGTCCGCCTACAAGGACGATGGCAAACAGCAGCCAATAGTCTTTCTTGATCAGCTCAAAGCCTTCTTTGACGCATTCCACCGGTTTGATAACGCCTGTTCGGAAGTCTGTGTTTGTCATAAGTCAGTGGTCAGTGGGCAGTGGTCAGTGGGCAGTGGTCAGTGGTCAGTGTCGATAGTCGTCTGACCCAGTCTATTCTAGGCTGATCACTGGTCACTGATCACTGGCCACTGTTCCGATAGATTCTCTCGACGTATTCATTGACCATTCGGTCGCTCGAGAACTGCGGTGTTAACGTCGCGATGGAGTTCTTCATTCTCTTCACCCACTCGGACGGAATGCCGGCTTCATCTATATCATAGAAAGTTGGAATTATTTGGTTTTCGAGCGTTGAATAAAGCGATTCGGCATCATGAACGTCCGCGGTCTCGTCGTCGGTTTCGGCAAGGTCACCTATCTCGAATCCGTTCTCGCTGTTATAGCCTTCGATCCACCATCCGTCGAGGATCGAGAAATTCAGCACTCCGTTCATCGCAGCTTTCATCCCGCTCGTTCCACTTGCTTCATGCGGCCGTCTTGGCACATTCATCCAGACATCGACGCCATGAACCAGATAACGGGCGACCTCCTGGTCGTAGTCTTCGATAAAAACGGCCCTGTGCTGCCAGTTCGATTCATGATTGATGCTCATCAGCTCCTGCAAGATCTGCTTTGCAGTTCGGTCTTGGGGGTGAGCTTTTCCAGCAAAGACAAATTGTACCGGGCGTTGAGCGTCATCGACGATCTTCAAAAGCCTGTCGAGATCTGAGAGCAGCAGATTCCATCGTTTGTACGCGGCAACCCGTCGAGCAAAACCAATCGTCAGCACATCCGGGGAAAGAAGTTTTTTTGTGTCGATGTGTTCGTGAATTGTGGCGCTGGTTCCCGTGTCCTTTGCCCTCGTACGTTCGCGAATAAACGCGATCAAAAGATTTTTGAGAAGCAGGTGCGTTTGCCAAATTTCCGAATCCGGAATCTGGTCGATCGCAGCGGCCCATCTCGCTTTGTCGATAACATGATGCTGCCAATCGGATCCGATAAATCGCTCGAAGAGATTTTGAAATGGCTCCGCGATCCACGTCGGAGCATGTACCCCGTTTGTGACATGGGTTATGGGCACGCTTGCGGTCTCACCTTTCTCCAAGAACATACTCCGCCACAGGTCGCGCGAAACTTCGCCATGCTTCTCGCTGACGCCATTCGCCGAGCGGCTCATGCGCAACGCGAAGGGTGTCATGCCGAATGGCTCTTCATCGTCGGCGGGGTCGATGCGTCCGAGATCGAAGAATTCGTCCTCCGACAGTTTAAGGCCAGCGATAAAATGTTCGTCAAAGCAATCGCGAAGCTCGTCGGTCGAGAAGACATCGTTCCCGGCGGCGACGGGTGTGTGAGTCGTGAAAACACACTGCGAACGGACAAAGGCCTGCGCCTCTTCAAACGAAGCGTCCGGATTCGCCAGAATATATTCGCGCGCAAGCTCGAGCGTCAGAAACGCCGAGTGGCCTTCGTTTAAATGAAACACTGACGGAGTTAACCCGAGCTTTCTCAGCAGACGCACGCCGCCTATACCGAGAATCTTTTCCTGAACGATCCTTGTTTCGGTGCTGCCGCCGTAGAGGTGGCCTGTGATCAACTGGTCGATCTCAACATTTTGCGGGACATTTGTGTCGAGAAGATAGAGTGAGATTCGTCCCACCTTTGCGAGCCATACCTGCGCCAAAACCTCCCGGCCGCGGATATGGACCATAACGGTGAGACGTTCGCCCGCAGAATCGTTGACAGGTGTCACCGCAAGTTCAGATTCGAAGACATCGAAATATCTCTCTTCCTGCCAGCCGTCATGTGCGATCCGCTGCCGGAAGTAACCGTAGCGATACAAGAGGCCGACAGCGACAAGCGGAACGTTCAGGTCACTTGCCGATTTGAGATGATCGCCGGCGAGTATGCCGAGGCCGCCCGAATAGTTCGGCAGCGAATTGTGGACACCATACTCCGCGAGAAATATGCGATCGAAGGAGAGGCTTCGACACCTTCGGACAGATACTCTTCAAACTTAGCCGCAAATCTATTTAGTTTGGCAATATATTCTTCGTCGCCAGCCTTTTGCCACAATCTCAGGCCGCGAACATTCTTGAGCAGCAGCCGCGGATTCTGTTCGTATTTGATCCAAAGGCGAGGGTCGAGCTCACGAAAGAGGTCGATTCCGTCCGGCTGCCAGGACCAATAAAAATTCTCGGAGATACGAGTGAGCGAGCTTATCGGGGCGGGAAGATCCTTGATCTCGACAAAACTCCGCGAAAAGGCCCTTCGACCCTGGCTTGAACTGCTTGTTGCATTGATTCGGTGGAAACGTCGGCCATCAGGTGGATTGAGTATCCAAAAACTATAAAGCAAGCAGTACCGGCTGGCAAACGAGCGGGCCTCGCCCTCACTGACATCGCTGCACATTTTACTTATCACTTGTCACCTTTCACGTATCACCTATTTCGAACCGAGTTGCTATAATCCCCTTTTCGAAATAAGTAACCGGTGATAACTGATAAGTAATAACTGACATGAAACTAAACATTATTCCCGTCGAGTGGACGGACGAGGGCGTGCGGATGCTGGACCAGCGTTTGTTGCCGACGGAAGAGAAATGGCTGATGCTCAGGACGTACAATGACGTCGCGGCGGGCATTAAGGACATGGTCGTGCGTGGGGCTCCGGCGATCGGTGTTTCGGCGGCATACGGCATCGCTTTGGGGACGAAGCAGTTTGTCGGAACGAACATCGACTGACCTCGAGGATGAGCTTAGACTATATTTGTGATGTGCTCGGAGCGACGCGGCCGACGGCGGTCAATCTCTTTTGGGCGATCGATCGGATGAAGCGAACGTTTCAGAAGGCGAAAGCGGAAGGGAAGTCGGTCAGCGAGATCCAAGCAAATACTGATAGACGACGCGAAGGCGATACACGACGAAGACATCGAGTCACAGCGTCTGATCGCAAAGTTTGGCGGTGAACTGCTCGAGGACAATTCGACGGTTCTGACGCATTGCAACGCCGGTGCCTTGCAACGGGCGGTGTTTGGGGAACCGCACTCGGGGTTATTCGTGGCGCTGTCGATCAGGGTAAGCACATCTCAGTGATCGCGGATGAGACGCGGCCTTACTGCAGGGTGCACGGCTGACCGCGTGGGAGTTGATGCAGGACGATATACCCGTCACGCTCATCACCGACAACATGAGCGGCCACGTCATGAAGAAAGGCGGTGTGCAGGCTGTCGTCGTCGGCAGTGACCGGATCGCGGCGAACGGCGATGTCGCTAACAAGATCGGGACATACATGGTCGCCGTTCTTGCGCACCGTCACGGCATCCCTTTTATGTCGCCGCTCCGCTGTCGACCGTCGATCTAAATTGTCCGACCGGCGACGACATCCCGATAGAGGAACGCGACATTCGTGAAGTGACGCACATGAAGGACGTCCAACTCGCACCTGATGACACGGTCGTCAGCAACTACGCATTCGACGTCACGCCGAATGATCTCGTAACGGCGATCATCACCGAGAAGGGTGTTGCCCGGGCACCGTACACAGAGAGTCTGAAGAAGCAGTTTGACGATTAAGAGGCAGAAACACGATCGGTAGGGAGTGTGTCATCGAATTTTCTTGTAGACATGAACCAAGACGAAAAATGCGAGTTCGAACGGTTTACGATTGTTGCGGAAAAACTAACTCGAGCCTTCGTTGAAGATCCAAGCATCGTCACGCACAAGAACTTGGATTCTTCGTTGCACAAGCGATTAGGATGTGCCCGCCCTGCTTAGAATGCTCGACGATTACGAAAGCCATTCCAACGACGAAATACTGGACGCGATACACGCTGTAGTCTCAAATCATTTTTCCTTAACCGAGGCCAATAGACTTTTGACCACGGTTGACGACGAAGAATGGGAGACGCGGGATTAGGATACTAGCTCGCCGAGTTGACACACTCCCTACCGGTCGTGTTTCTGCCTACCGGTTGATATAATTTCGAGAAACTATGATCGAACGAGAACAGATCGAGATGGATGTGGTGTTTGTCGGTGCGGGGCCCGCGAATCTTGCGGCCGCACTGCACCTCAAGAATGAAATAAAGAAACACAACGAGCTATGTCGAGAACGGGAGACTTCAGCGGGCACTACGATAGATGATCTCGAGATCGGAATTGTCGAGAAAGGTTCGTTCGTCGGGGCACATATCTTGTCGGGAGCCGTGATGGACCCGATCGCGATCCGCGAGCTGATGCCTGACTTTCTTGAGCAAGGTTGTCCGGTCGACTCAGTTGTGACCGAAGATGCGTTCTGGTATTTGACCGCAAAAAGTTCGATCAATGCTCCGATCGTGCCGCCACCTCTGAAGAATAAAGGCAAATACATCATCAGCCTTAGCAAGATGTGCGAATGGCTGGCGAAAAATGCGAAGAAGCCGGTATCAATATCTTTCCTGAGTTTCCCGGCAGCCGAGCTTCTTTACGACGAGAACAACGCGGTGATCGGCGTTCGCACCGGCGACAAGGGAATAGGACAAGGATGGAAAACCGAAAGCGAATTTCGAACCCGGCGTCGACATACTGGCAAAGGTGACCGTGCTTGGCGAAGGTTCGCGGGGTTCGCCTTGCGAAACAGTTGATGTCGCGGCTAGGTCTGATGGAAGACAAAGAGCCGCAGGTCTTCTCGCTCGGCGTAAAAGAGCTGTGGGAAGTTCCTGAAGGTAATTTCGCCGAAGGGTAAGGCTGTTCACACGCTCGGGTTTCCGTCGGATACCGACACGTATGGCGGCGGTTGGATCTACGGGATGAAGAACAATGTCATCAGCATCGGCTACGTGACCGGTCTCGATTACAAGGATCCCAACGATCGATCCGCATGCCGAGTTTCAAAAATTCAAGACTCATCCGAAAGTCGCCGAGGTTCTCGAAAGGCGGCAAGATGATCAAGTACGGCGCGAAATCGATCAACACGAGCGGCTACTGGACGATGCCGAAACTCTACGCCGACGGTGTGCTGATCGTCGGTGATTCTGCTTCGTTCCTTAACGGCCAGCGGATCAAGGGCATTCACACGGCGATGAAATCGCGGAATGCTCGCAGCCGAGACCATCGTTGGTGCATTTGCAGCATCAGGATTTTCGTTCGAAGACTCTGAAACATTACGACGAAAAGGTAAATCTGAGCTGGATCTACGACGAGCTTCATCCGGTGCGAAACTTCCACGCGAGCATTTCAGAAGGGCCGATGGTCGGCGCTGATCAACACGGGACTGCAGTTTCTGACGAAGGGCCTGGCGTGGGGATTTATGCCGAAAGAACATCATGTTGCCGGGACATGAGCGGATGCAAAAATCGTCAGGAAGCCGGAGAACGGATCACCGACCGGGTCATCGCTACTCTGACCTAAAGTTCGACAAAGAACTGACCTTCGACAAGATCACCGACGTCTTTCATGCCGCGGTCTCACAGACGAAGATCAGCCGTCGCACCTCCACGTTCTCGATACCGAGATCTGCGCGACCCGTTGCGCTGAGGAGTACGGAAATCCTTGCCAGCGGTTTTGCCCGGCGCGGTTTATGAGATGGAAGCGAATTCAAAAACCGGCCGTAAAGAACTGAAGGTAAATTTCTCGAATTGCGTTCACTGCAAAACGTGCGACATTGCGGATCCGTACCAGATCATCAACTGGGTCACTCCGGAAGGCGGCGGCGGGCCAAATTATAAGGGAATGTAAACTCCATTTTGGATTTTGGATTTTGGATTTGGGATTTGCCGGAATAAGACCGGAATAGGACTTGCTTGAATACCAATCACCAGCGAGACGTTCGGATTCGATACGTGCTCGTAAATTCAAGGGAGGTTGGGAAATGGCAATTTTTAATGACGACGAAGCAAAGGGTAAATGGGAACAAACAAAAGGAACCGTCAAGGATAAGGTCGGTGAAGTGACGGGAAACGAGCGTCTCGAAGCCGAAGGCGAAGCACAAAATGCCGGCGGCGAAGCTCAGGAAACCTGGGGTAAGTTCAAGCGGGGCGTATCGGACACGGTCGATTCCGTCGGCGAAGCGATCAGCGACGCCGGCAAACGCGTCAACGATTGAGGCAAGCGTGCCGAGGTACACGTTAAATTGAGGTACGCATAGAAAAAAGGCTGCCCGGTAAAGGCCGCCTTTTTGCATTGATGCGCAGATCCCTATTTAATGCTTTCAAGGATCTCGAAATTTACCTTTCGATTTTCGATCTCCTTCATTGCGACACGTGTCGGCTTGCTCTTGCGGGTGTCGATATCGACCCGCGAAATCGCACCGCGCTGAAGCTGCTTGCTTCGCTGAGCCGCGAGGATGATCATTCTGTATTTTGAATCGATTTCAGGCGGATTGATGATCTCCTCGGTCCCGTTTTCAGATTCTTCCGCCGCCACAACTGCTTCCTTTTTGGCCATATTAAAGCTTAACTCTCCGGTTTAAAAAGTTTCGACCTCTCGAAACTATCAAGGATACCCTGAATTTGCTCGCCCTGTCTATGCGGCCGCTGTCTTTCAGCAAGGATTATGGCCGCGAGTTTGCGGGACGCAGCAGGGATCTCGTCGTTGATCACAACATACCCGAAGCTGGAGAAATGCATTACTTCGTCCAGGGAATTCCTTAGCCGAAGCTCGAGATCCTCGCTTCCTTCGGTCGCTCGTGCGGTCAATCTCGCCCGGAGAACTTCAAATGAAGGCGGCAGGATGAATATGCTGACGGCCTCCGGCATCTTTTCGAGGATGGTCGCGGCACCCTGGACGTCGATTTCGAGGATGACGTCCATTCCGGAGCTTGTCATCTGTTCCGTCTGTTCGAGAGACGTTCCATAATAATGCCCGTGGACCTCGGCGAACTCGAGAAATCCGCCTTTATCCCTGTATGCATCGAATTCCGCTTGCGTGACAAAATGATAGTGCTTACCGTTATCTTCACCGAATCGGGGTGGACGCGTCGTCAATGAAACCGAATAGCCTATATGCGGAGCGATCTCCAGCACTTCGCGGATCAATGTACCTTTTCCGCCTCCCGAAGGCGAGCTTATGATGATCAGGTTTCCTTTCATTGTTTTGATCGTTGATCGTTGATCGTGGATCGTGGATCGTTGTTCGTTGATCGTTGATCGTTGATCGTGGATCGTTGATCGTGGATCGTTGTTCGTTGATCGTTGATCGTTGATCGTTGATCGATCGGATCGTTGATCGTTGTTCGTTGATCGTTGATCGTGGATCGTTGATCGTTGTTCGTTGATGGTTGATCGTTGATCGTTGATCGTTGTTCGTTGACCCATCAACCATCAACCATCAACCATCACATCCATCAACCATCAACCATCAACCATCAACGATCGACCGTCAACCATCAGCGCCGCAACAAATTATTCAACATTTTGTACCTGTTCACGGATTTTCTCAATCTCGCTTTTTACTGCGAGGGCATTCTCCTTGACGACCATATTGTTCGTTTTGGACGTGATCGTGTTCGCCTCGCGATTCAGTTCCTGGGTCAGAAAATCCAGCCGCTTTCCGACCTCTTTGTCCTCATTCATGATCGTTCGAAAGTGCTCGATATGCGTTTTGAGCCGTGTGATCTCCTCCGAGATGTCGGCCCGATCAGCGATATAGGCGATTTCCTGCGCCAGCCGGCCTTGATCGAGCTCGATCTGCGATTCGCTTTTCTCGAGCAGATCTCCGATGCGTTTCGTAAGACGCTGTCGGTACTCTTCGCTGATGGACGCGGCCTCGCTTTCGATCGAAGGAAGATGCTGTTCAATCGTGTCGAGTCGCGAAGCTAACTCCGTTTTCAGCATTTCGCCTTCGCTTAAACGCATCTTTTCGAGATCTTCGAGCGCCGAGTTAACAGCCGTTGCGACGCCGAACGCGAAGGCCTCGCTCGAACTCGTCTTTCTTCGAGATCATGACGTTCGGAAGCTTTGCGATCACGTTGATGTCCGGCTCGCCGGCGAGGTCGAAGTCCTCCTGCATTTTTTTCATCGCGGCGAGGTAACCGACGATCATTGGACGGTTCAGTTCGTAATTTATTTCCTCGGGCCGGTCGTATTGAACATTTACGTCGACTCGGCCACGCGAAAGCCGGCTCGAGATGAGCCGCTTGATATCGGCTTCGATCGACTGCATTTCGTTCGACAGGCGAAGGCTTACGTCGAGAAAGCGATTGTTGACGGTCTTTAGTTCGACCGTCACGGAAAAGTCTGTTTCGGTAACGGCTCCGCGGCCGAATCCTGTCATTGATTTCATAAAAGTACAGCGGGCTGTTAGCCCAAATCAGTGGACAGGCTGACAGCCTGTCCTACATTTTCTTCGTCTGCGAACTGCAGTTCATAAAGCCTCTTATATCTGCCGCCCTTTTCTAGCAATTCTCTGTGGGTACCAGTCTCGACGATCTTGCCTCTTTCCATAACGACGATCTTGTCCGCCTTTCGCACCGTCGACAAGCGATGTGCGATGACGATCGATGTACGGTTCGCGCATCAGGTTGGACGAGCGCCTTCTGAACCAGGACCTCGGACTCCGCATCCAGTGCCGATGTCGCTTCATCCAGTATCAGCACCGGGGCATCGACCAGCACGGCTCGGGCGATCGCGATCCGTTGTCGCTGTCCCCCGGAAAGAAACACTCCACGTTCGCCGACGAGCGTGTCGAACTTTTGAGGAAGCTCGTCTATGAAGTCCGCGGCATACGCGACCTTCGCGGCGTGAGCAAGCTCTTCATCGGTCGCGTCGGGCTTTCCGTAAGAGATGTTATATCGGATCGTGTCGTTGAAAAGCACGGTTTCCTGCGTGACGAGGGCGATCATTTTCTTCAGCTCGCTAATCCGAGCATCGCGGATGTCCGTCCCATCCCAGAGAATCGCGCCGGAAGTTGGATCATAGAGCCGCTGGATCAGCCGGATCAAGCTCGATTTACCGCCCCCGCTTTCACCGACAAGCGCGACCATCGAGCCTTTCGGGACGATAAGCGAAACATCGTCGAGAATCTTTTTGTGCGGATCATTCTTGTATTTGAAGGATACGTTCTTCAGCTCGATAGCACTGGCCAGCGGGCTGAGAGAAACGGGGTTGCTTCTTTCGGGCAACGTTTCATCTTCGTCGAGAATGCTCCATACATCCTTAGCGGCGGCGAATGCTTTTGAGATCTCGTTGTGTTGACGGGAGATCTTTCGCATCGGATCGTAGCTGCGGAAAAGGAAAAACAGGAATGTAAAAAACTGCGCGGCGTCCATCCGGTTGGCATTGATCTCGCGTAAGCCGAAATAGAAAAGGATAAGCATCGCGATGGTGCCGATGATCTCGATCGTTGGCGGAGATGTCGCAGCGATTCGGCCCGACCTTCGATTCGCTTTTGCAATGATCTGGGCGATCCGGCCAAAACGCTCATTCTCGCGATCCTCGGCCGAGTATGCTTTCACGATCGTTTGATTCGATAGCGTTTCCTGTGCCGTATCGTTCAAGAGCTTGTTGCCTTCAAATGTTTCCTCGGCGAGTCGCCTGAGGGCCTTGCTAAACTTTGTCGTGAGAAAGGCGATGATCGGCGCGATGATCAGTGCGCCGAGCATCAGCCGCCAATTGAAATAAAATGCCGCCGAGAAAAAGAAGATGAGCATGAAACCTTCGCGGAGAACATCGCGAAGGTTTGCGGAAACCGCCATCTCTATCGCCGAGCAGCTCACCACCAGTCGGGAGACCAGAAAATTCGTGCGGTGCTTTTCAAAGAATGACGAAGGCTGCCGAAGCAGGTGATCGTAGAGCTGTCGGCGAAGATCGAGAACTGCCGCCTGTCCGATCTTCGCCATCAAGTATGAGGAAAAGAATTCGGCAATGCCTTTGCAGATCGTAAACGTCAGCAGCATGAGCGAGATCGCGATCCACGCCTGATACCATGGCTCCTGCGGAATAAATTGCTGCAAACTGAAAAGTGTTTCGGATTTTCCTGTGGCCCCCGGGAGGAACTGTCCGAATATCGGAACGAGAAGGGCGCCCGTCGCGGTTTCAAAGACGGCGACCAGCACCATCGTCACGAGCGCGAACGTAAAAGTCAGCCAGTACGGCTGGACATATTTTAGAAGTCGGCGAAACTCGTTCATCGGGCTCGTGAAAAGGTTGAATATACTTGTTTCCCGAGCGGTTTGTCCAAGTTACCTTACTTTGCAACGATTGAATCTTCTGTGGCATCTTTTTATCAAGACCTCCTTTTCGGAGATCCACAATATGAAAAATTCAGGGCTTCTCGGAATGTTGTTTACGTTTCTCGTCGTTTTCGCGCTAGTAGGTGTGGGCTATGGTCAGCTGGACGTTCCACGGCGGACAACGGCGATCACTTATCCGCTCGATGAGCCGGTGATCGTCCAGTTTCGCGGCACGACGCGTTTCCCGCGAATGAAGGGCGATGCAAGGATGAAGCGAACGAGCCGAAACGGAACCGAGATAGAACTTTCTGTTTCGAAAATGCCTCGGCCGTTCGAGCTCGGAGCCGGTTACGCGACTTACGTTCTGTGGGCGATCGCACCGGATGGGCAGGTCGACAACCTGGGTGAGATCAAGCGACGCGGTTTTTTTGAATTCGATTCAAAGATAAGTGTTACGACCCCGCTCCAAACCTTTGCGTTGATCATTACGGCCGAGCCTCACTTTCTTGTCCGTCGACCGAGTCAGGCGATCATGCTCGAGAATTTGAGTCCCGTCGCCATTAGCGGCAAGACGATCGCGACCGCTCCGGCAGTTCAGTATTTTGGAAACTCGAGTGATTATTTCCGCGACTCCCGAACGCCGGAGATCGCGGAGATCGATTATTCGAAAACACCTTCGACGATCTTACAGGCTAAACAGGCGATGGCTCTTGCACGGTTTGCCGGGGCAGAGCGGGACGCGCAGGAAGAGCTTCGCGAAGCCGAGGCGCTCCTCACGAACGCGGAGAATACATGGAAAGGGGGACGTGACGACGAAGCGGTGGACATTGCCGCTCGGCGTGCGATCAGCGGTGCGGTAAAAGCGGAATCGACGGCGTACGTACGAAAAGAAGCGCGTGAAAAACGAAACGAAAAAGCGAGGTCCGATGCGGAAACCCGACAGGCTGAGAACCGTTTAGCGGATGCGCAGAACGAGATCGCCGAGCTCAGACAGCAGCTTCAGGACGAGACGCGACAGCGAGAGCTTTCCGAGCGCGATGTAACAAACTATTCGACCCAGATTCGAGAGTTGCGTGCTGAGAATGGGCGGCTCCGCGAAGAGCTTGGAAGAACCAAGGTCGAAGCCGACAATGCAAAGGCGAGAGTCGAGACAATAGAGAACGAACGTCGTGCGTCGGACGAGCAACGAGCGAGAGAACAGAGGATCGGAATTCTCGAGGCAGGCCAGGGTGCATTCATGCAATCGCTGCGACGTTTCGGAGCGGTATCGAAGAATGAGCGCGGCATTGTCTTAACGCTTCCGGAAAATTATTGGTCTGCGGCAAGGGCGAGCAGTTTTTCGCCGGCTGCTACCACTAAGCTTGGACCACTCGGTGAGCTGCTTGCCAATAATCCGGATTACAAGGTTGTTATCGAGGCCCACACCGATGACAGGGGAACAGCCGAGGAGCTGGATGCTCTTACGGGACAGCGTGCTCGCTCAATTGCCGATCGGCTTGTCGGTTTTGGCGTCGCCGATGCACGTATCGAGGCGAAAGGAATGGGAGCGAACTTGCCGGTTGCTCCGAACACAACAAACTTAAATCGTGCGAAGAATAGGCGGGTGAATCTAATACTGGTGCCAAACATTTAGTAAGTGGAGTCGACTGATATCAAAGAGCTTCGGGAGCGATCCCGAGGCTCTTATTCTTAGGTATCGAATGGCGAAATGCTGTGCTTTACTGCAGAGATATGCTAAGTTTTCTGTCAGGTCAAAATTAGCCCGACTTCCTCAGAAATAAACCAGGAGTAACTTAATGAATAGATCGTTCCCCCGGATCCGTTTCGCGTTTGTGATCTTGTCTGTCGCTCTGCTGATCGTAATTTACGTTGGCCTTGGCGAAAGACCAAACAGTGCACAGCAGCGCCCCGCGGAACCCACGCCGAAAGCAAAGTTCGAGCAGTTTTCGATTGGCGACGATGTGACCAAGGATATCCGGAATCGATCAAAGGAAATAGTTCGGGTGCAGTTTCGGTCCATCAACGATCGGGACAGGGCCAAGAGGTACGGACGCATCGTCGAGGACTATGGCTCGTTTGTCGTGCTTTCGAAAAACAAGAGTACTGACATGTCGCGCTCGGGGCTCGATGTTCAGAGGATCGAGACAAGTATCAATTTACCGGGTGCAAAATTCGATCCGGTTGAGTCTACTCCGGCAGAAACTATACGTGTGGGGGACGCGATCCCGAACGAGAGCGGGTACTACGTTGTTCAATTCGGCGGGATCGCGAAAGACGTATGGCTGGAGAGTATTCGCGATGCAGGTGTCGAGGTTCTTCAGTACGTTCCACACCAAGCGTTATTTGTTTACGGCAGCGGGGAAGCGGTCTCAAAGATCGCTGGCCACTCCCGAGTGCGATGGGTCGGCAAATATGCGGCGGAGCAAAAAAGATCGCCCGAGCTTGCTCGGTTCGTCAGCAACGTAAAAGGTGATTCCGCGATGTTCGATGTTGCGGTATTTGGCAGGGCCGACCTGCAAGATGTGGCAGTTAGAATCTCGAATGTCATCCGCGGAAAGATCCTTCACCGGATAAAACTTCCCAACAATTTCTTTAACGTAGTGCGCGTCGAAGCGGCGGTCGCAGACATCGCTGAGATCGCGAAGATCGCAGACGTCTTTCGCATCGATCAATACGAGAAACCGCAGATCGAAGATGAGCGGGCGGCGCAGATCGTCGCCGGTAATTTTATGAGCACGACGGTGCTGAATGGTCCTGGCTACAATCCGTTGTCACAGTTCGGAGTCGATGGAACCGGTGTGACCGTGATGGTATCGGATGACGGCATTAGTATTCCTGGGAACGGGGGCTTTTACGTTACATCGAGCAACACAGTTGATGGTCCGCTTCGCGGGTCGACTGCTGGGGCGTCCGGGGGACATGGCCATATCAACGCGAGCATCATTGCCGGAGACGCACCCTTTGGCATTTTGGATGGACTTGGATACAACTACGGGCTTGGAGTAGCTCCGAAGGCGAACATAATCAACATTCCGTTCCTGAAGTCCGGAAACACGACGACTGATGCGCAGGCGGTCGACGATGCTCTAAATACGCTCGGACCAAACGGAGTGCCTGGCTCTATTTCGAACAATAGTTGGGGTGCGGGTACAAACGGAAATTCCTATGACTCGTTGGCTGCGCAGTATGACGGTTTTGTGCAGGACGGTTCGTTGGCGGGCACGATCGATCCGTTTTCGATAATTTTTTCGGCGGGGAATTCCGGGCCTGGCGCGAATACGCTTACCCGGCCAAAAGTTTCCAAGAACACGATCGCGGTCGCGAATTCTGAGAACATTCGGCCCGAGTCGGGATTTGGTAACGGCGCTTCGGCTGACAACCTTGACGACCTTCGAAGCAGCTCGAGCCGCGGGCCGGCAATCGACGGGCGGATAAAACCTGATGTCACAGCTCCGGGAACTGTCATAACCGGGAGCCGAGCCGGATCCTGCGGATCAGTATCTAGCTGTTTCGACGTAAATCACGCATGGAGCACTGGCACGTCGCATGCGGCGCCACAAGTCGCGGGTGCGGCGGCCCTGTTTACGCAGCAGTGGCGAAATGGTCATGCAGGAGCT
Source organism: uncultured Acidobacteriota bacterium (assembly GCA_963772405.1). Taxonomy (GTDB): domain Bacteria; phylum Acidobacteriota; class Blastocatellia; order Pyrinomonadales; family Pyrinomonadaceae; genus OLB17. Next base: position 673,964 of record CAVYWT010000001.1, read on the forward strand.
TCTCCGAATCCGGCGCTGATCAAAGCGGCAATCATCAACAGCGCTCAGGAAATGAATGGTTTGACGACAAATCTTTTGACGATTCCCAACGGCAATGAGGGCTGGGGCCGGATCAACCTGAAAAACATGCTCAACACCGGTGTGCCGAGTTTGTATGTAAATCAGGAAATTATTTTCAGCGACCCGGGTATGGCCCAAGGCATGATCGGAACGGTCGCGGATTCAACGAAGCCGGTGAGGATAACGCTGGTCTGGACAGATCCGCCGGGCTCGGGCAATCCGGCGCTCGTCAACAACCTGGACTTGCAGGTTAATGTCGGTGGAACGTTTTATCGCGGTAATGTCTTTAGCGCAGGTGTCTCGGTTCCCGGCGGATCCGGTGACACGATCAATAATGTAGAGAATGTATTTTTACCGGCAGGGATTCCGGCTGGAACGTTTTTCTCTGTGGCGGTTTCTTCAGTGGCATTGAACGGTAACGGTGTTCTAGGGAATGCCGACCCGACCGATCAGCACTTTGCACTCGTTGCGTATAACTTTCAGAGCTTGGCTCCTCCCGCAGCTGCCCCGGTTGATTTCGACGGCGACAACAAAACTGATATTTCAATCTTCCGGCCAACCGGAGGTGAATGGTGGATCAACCGCAGCTCGGATAATCAGACGACGGCCCTGCAGTTTGGAACCTCGTCCGACCGTCTGGTGCCTGCTGACTACACTGGCGATGGGAAAACGGATGTGGCGATCTGGCGCCCCTCCGAGGGCCAGCTTTACGTTTTGCGCAGTGAGGATTCGTCCTTCTATGCATTTCCATTTGGCATCAGCACGGATATCTTTGTGCCCGGCGATTACGACGGCGACCACAAAGCCGATGCCGCGGTCTTTCGGCCGTCTGCGTCTACGTGGTACATCGCGAAGTCGGGCGGCGGCACGGACATAATCCAGTTTGGCGTTCCGACGGATATTCCGACACCTGCCGATTATGACGGTGATGGCAAAAGCGATATCGCCATCTTTCGTCCGAGCGGCGGTGAATGGTGGATCAACAAAAGCTCCGGCGGTGTGACGGCGCTTCAGTTCGGGCTGAGCACGGACAAGCTTGTTCCCGGCGACTACACGGGTGACGGAAAAGCGGATATTGCGTTATGGCGGCCGTCGAACGGATCGTGGTACGTGTTGAGAAGCGAGGACTCTTCGTTCTACTCGGTGGCATTCGGAACGGACGGAGACGCTCCGGTCCCCGGTGATTACGATGGTGACGGGAAGTTCGATCGGGCGATATTCAGGCCGTCGACGGCGACCTGGTATGTCGATCGCACGACTACCGGCATTCTCATCACGAGCTTCGGAATAACGAGCGACACACCGTTGCCGAACGCGTTCGTTCGGTAAGTCGTCGACGCAAAACAATAAAGGCCTCGCTCTATTTCGGGCGAGGCTTTTTTAGTCTCTAAATATTTGAATCCTGTCAGGTGGAAGACCGACCATGCATTCGTCTCCGACATTGAGACCCACGACACGCAGGACGAGAGCGTCCAATCTCAGACCGCCGGCATCGAGCTCGATCAATGTCGTCGGCCCGAGGCTCTGGATCCGCCGAACCGTCGCTTTAAGAAGATTGTCTTCGGGAAACGAAGCGCCGAATGAGATCGATATTTGTTCCGGCCGGATCGCCAACGTGACGTTTTGATTTAACGCCCCGAGAGCACCGCGTTCGATCCGTTGAGCGAATAACCTGTGACCGCCATCGATGGTATGGAATTCAGGAATCTCGGCTTTGCTCGATGTCAGGCGCCGGGCCTCGAAAAGGTTGTGGCGTCCGGTGACAGCGGCGACGACGCGGGACTCGGGTCTTTCGTAGATCTCCGACGGCGCTCCTGTTTGTTTGATCTCACCTCTAACAATTACGGCCGCCCGATCGCATGCAAGCAGGATCTGCTCAAAATCGTTTGAAGCGAAAAGAACTGATACTTCTCGGTTTCGAGCTACGTTCCGAATTTTCTCGGCGAGCGCTTCACATTCGCTGGCGTCCATTCCGCAAAAGGGATCGTCGAGGAGCAGGACAGACTTAACACTTTCGATGGCGCGGAGAACGGCCCGCGATCTGTCCTCTGATATTTGACGAGGAGTTTCTAGCTTTCAGGACGCGGCGCCACATCGAGGGGGTTTTATACTCGGGTACGGTAATGTCCCGAGCCGTTCCAGTCAGTGCAGTAGACGTCCGTTCGAGTTTACGTGCACCGAGCCACCGTTGAACGTTATCGTGCCCGCGATGGCCTGTAGAAGTGTGGACTTGCCCGAGCCTGACGGACCGAAAATCCCGAAAACCTCGACTGGTCACGGCCTCGAACGAAACATCGCGCAGAGACCATATATCGTTGTATCTTTTCGAAAGGTTAACGACTTTCAGAGACATGCTGAGCAGAATGGGGAACTTTTCGGAGGCTAAAATCGTGCAAACAAAAGTATGATGTTGTCATCACACGAAAGCAAGTATAAGCTGGGACGCTGATGACCGAGAAAAAGCCGGGAATAGGTAGAAAAATAGTGCATGCGGGTGGTTGGCAGGTCGCAAAGCGGGCCGCCAAGATGCTGCCGTTCGGGGGAACCGTGATCGTCGTCGGCCTCGTAGGTCACGATATAAAGAAAAAGGGTTTTGTGAGAGGTGTCGTGAATTCTGGTATCGACGCGATTCCGTTCGTCGGGCTCGCAAAGAATGCCGTTGAGCTTTTTACAGGCGACTTTATTCCCGACAAAGATAACGCAAAGAAAGGAAAGTAGTGTATGAGAGATCTTTCGCTCCGTCGAATTCATTTGATTGTTCCGGCGATAGTAATTTTCACGTTCGCTGCGGCTGTGGCGGACGTTGACGGACAGACGAGTCGGCGGCGGCGTACATCGATCCCAGTTCCTGCGCCTTCGGCAACTCCTCTGACATCGGAACCACTTATCATCAGCCGTGCCGATGAGTTCCCGGATGAGAACTCGCGAGCGATACCGCCGGATCCGAACGAGATCAGGACTGTAACCGGAGCCGACACGGCAAGCGTCGTAACTCTGGAAGATCTCGGGAATCGAATCAGGAATCTTGAGGCGGGTCGGGTTACGAAAGCCGCCGATCCGGACGAAAAACAAAAGCGCCTGCTTCTAAACCTCGATATCCTGACGCGAGCTGAGCAGCGCTCTGAAAGCCTTCGGAAACAGGTTTTCGAGATGATCGAAAAAGAAAATTCGGTGAAAACGAAACTTGACTCGCTTGAATATGATCTTCGGCCCGAGGTCATCGAGCGCTCGACGGCGATGGTCGGTTCGCTTCGGCCCGAAGAGATCCGCGCCTCGAGGCGAAAGAGTTTGGAATCTGAACGGACGAATCTGCAAAGCCTGCTGACTGAAATTATAAAGACGAGGGCTTCGCTGGAACTCAGCCTCCAGCGCTCGGATGTCCTCGTCGAGAAATTGCGATCCAAGTTCGAGAAAGAGATCGACACGGCATTAGAAGACGATTCGGATAACAGCCGACCAGAAAACTAGAGTGTCTAGACTTACTGATTTTATCCGGGCTGCCGTTTGGCGGCCCTTTTTCATGCAAGCCGACATAACTCTCGCCGTTCCCTAATTGTCACAACTGACGATCTGCTACATCTGTTTGGCTTGTTTTGGGAGAAAAAGTATGAAGATAAAAGTCCTCGCATTAGCGTTTTCCGCGGTTTTCGGTGTTTTATTTATCGGCTCGTCGGCGAGCGCTCAGGGTGTCATCGTTCCGATAATCTGCGATATACGACCTTGTCGGCCTCGTCCTATCCCACGGCCCATACCACTGCCAAATGTACTGCCGGTCAAATCGATACAGCTCGATACAAAGATCAGCGGACAGGTTGCGACCACGCACGTCGAGCAGGTTTTTCGAAACGACACGCCTTATACGCTCGAGGGCACATATTTTTTTCCTATTCCTGAGACGGCGTCGATCGTCGAATTCTCGATCTGGGAGAACGGCAAGAAGCTTGTTGGCGAAGTACGCACACGCGAAGAGGCGAGGCGGATCTATGACGAGATCGTGCGTCGACAGCGTGACTCCGGGCTTCTTGGAATATGCGGGTAAGGATCTGTTCCAGGCGTCGATCTTTCCGATTCCGCCGAACTCGGACAAGAAACTCGAGCTTGTATATTCGCAGGTGCTGAAAGCCGAGTCGGGAACGGTCTCGTATCGTTATCCGCTGGGGACGGGCAGAAATCTCTGGCGTACGAGTGGCGTTCCGGAAACGGGTCGCGGACAGATGCCGCAGCAGCAAGTTTGGAACCGTGTCGGGAAAAATTGAGATCACCGGCAGGGAAGCGCTGAGGAACGTGTATTCGCCGTCGCACAAGATCGATGTTGTGAACAAAGGTGAGCGATCGGCGTCGGTTTCGTTCGAGACGACAAACAACGACAGCGATTTTCAGCTTTTTTATGGACTGTCGAACGACGATTTCGGCATGACGCTGCTGACGCATCGCGAGCCGGGTAAGGACGGCTACTTTTTGCTGATGCTCTCGCCAAAGGACGACGATCGCCGAACGGGAGTTGGTCAATAAGGACATCGTCTTTGTTCTCGACACCAGCGGATCGATGGCTGACGAAGGGAAGATGGAAAAGGCGCGCAAGGCGCTGCTGTTCGGCATCCGTACGCTCCGCGACGGCGACCGATTCAACGTGATCAGCTTTGCGGGCGAGGAACATTTGATGGAACGGGCGCTTGATCAACGCCGACGCGGCAGGACGAAGGCCGCGGCGAGGAATTTGTAAAGAGGCTTCGACCGACCGGCGGAACGAACATCAATGATTCGCTGTTGGCATCGATGAAACAGTTCGACAAGAACGATCGTCCGAAGATGCTGGTGTTTATGACCGACGGCCTGCCGACCGTCGGCGAAACGAACATCGACAAGATCAACTCGAATCTGCAGAAGGCAAAGACGGTCGACGTGCGAATTTTTCCGTTCGGTTTCGGATATGACGTAAACACGGCTCTGCTCGACAAGCTCGGGTCGGAGAATTCCGGGCATCTCGGATTACGTCCAGCCCAAGGAAGACCTCGAGGTAAAGGTGTCGAACTTTTTCGCGAGGGTCAGCTCACCGGTATTATCGGATCTTGAGTTGGACCTCGGAGACGTGCAGGCAGAGCTACAGTATCCGCGAAAGCTCACAGATCTTTTCAAGGGGATGCAGTTGGCGGTGATCGGAAAGTATAAGAACGCGGGCGACCTGAAAGATGTGACAGTTATGCTGCGAGGGAAATCGGGAAGTGAAAACCGAAGCTTCCGTTATAACGATTTGGATTTCCCGATACGTGACGATGATAACGATTTTCTGCCGCGTCTGTGGGCGAGTCGCCGTGTCGGCTGGCTGATCGAGCAGATTCGACTGAACGGCGAAACCAAAGAGTTGAAGGACGAGATCGTCGATCTCGGTACGCGATACGGGATCGTGACACCTTATACTTCGTATCTCGCAACCGATGGCTCGGTCGCCAACGCCGCTCCAACCGATGCGCGACAGCTTAGCGTTCTGTCCGAACGTGCGGCTGCGAAGATGGCTCCGCAAAGCGGAGCAGGAGCGGTGCGACAAAGCGTGCAGCAGAATGTCATGAAGGATAATGTGCGTATTATCGACGGTGCTTCGGGGCTTGATGCACAGGTGATTGTTCGAAACAGCGCACAGAATCAGTTCGTTGCGAACAAGAACTTCGTCCAGCAAAGCAACGTCTGGGTCGATGTCGAGTTTAAGCCTGAGCTTAAACAGTCTGAGGTCAACCTGAAGTTCGCGAGCGCCGAATACTTTGCGGTCCTGAATCGTGAAAAGGAGCTCGCGCAATACTTCTCTCTGGGCGAGGAAGTCGTAGTCGTGTGGAAGAATAAGGTGTATCGCGTAACCAGATAGAGTTGGTTTGGCTACTGGATAAGGTGATTTTCGGTGGGCAAAAGGTTATCCTACTCGCCGAAGATCACCTTTTTGTTTCGTCCGGAGGGCTGTTCGCGTGCAAGGGTTTATCTCACGATTTATTTACATTTGTTGTCTCGTCATTATTGCCACGAGCGTGGCTTTCCCACAGACCGGCTGGTCTAAAGGTCCCTCCGAAAGTAAGAGCGATCTCGTTGCGGTTTATTTCACGACCTCGGAAAATGGTTGGGTTGCCGGAGATAACGGCTACCTCGCGTCGACATCGGACGGCGGCCGAACGTGGAAAACCTATCCTTTGAACACAACTGAAGATATCAATGAGATCTACTTTCGAAACGAGAAGAATGGTTACCTCGTTGCCGGCAAAAAGCTGTTTATTACAGCCGACGCCGGTTCGACCTGGCGTGAGACCGTCATTTATCGCCCGGGCGATTTTAGAGGCGGGACGCCAGAATTCCTAAGCATCAGGTTCGCCGATAAGAAACGCGGTCTCGTTGTTGGGTCGGTTTTGAATCGCGCGGGTAACGTCATTGATTCACTCGTAATGCGCACTGAAGACGGTGGTGTCACGTGGAGCCGCGTGGTTGTGCCATCGAAACGCGAGCTGTTCCACCTCGACTACAGCGGCAGCTCGAATGCGTGGATCGTCGGCGACGAAGGTGTCATTCTGACGACGGCTAACGGTGGAGAAACCTGGCTCGCACAAAATTCCAGGACGCGTCTTGCCTTATTCAACGTCGATTTCCGGGACGACAAAGAGGGTTATGCTGTCGGTGAAAAGGGTCTTGTTCTCCGCACGGAAAACGGAGGTCTTAATTGGCAACGCGTTATCGTGAATCATTCTGCTAATCTCATGCGGGTTGATTTTGCCGACGACAAGAACGGATGGATCGTCGGGCACGGCGGTCTCATTCTCGCGCTCCTCCGACAAAGGCAAGACCTGGGTCAGGCAGGAGAGCACCACGACCGGCCACCTCTTCGGGCTCTTCATGACGAAGAAGTTCGGATGGGCGGTCGGATTCAACGGCACCATTCTCGGCTACCGATAGGTGTGAAAGTTCTCAAAAACTCGATTTTGCATTAACACTTTTACAAAGTTGTGCTATCGTACATCAACATTCGTTTTCGTTAGCCCTGTTTTCATCAGGAATCTTTATATACAACATATCGTTTTTGGGAAGGTTCTAGCATTGCTGATACGGCATAGCCGTTTCACCCCTTACGACCATTGCTTCGGCAAAGACCACTAAGCAAAGTCGCTTGCAGAAACTATTTTACTAGGAGCAAAAGATAATGAAGAAGATCGGATTTGTAACATTCACGGTGTCCGTTGTCCTTTTTGTTTCGTCGATAGCACTCGCACAAGAAACGACCGGCGGTATCGAAGGAACTGTGAGGGATGCAAACGGAGCCGTTGTTCCGAATGTCACCGTAACAATTACTAGTGCCTCGCAAACGTCGGCAGGTAACACTACGACTGGAGTGGCCGGCGGCTTTCGGCGCACGGTTAACGCGGATAGTGAGGGCTTTTTCCGGGCTCTTCAGATCCCGCCCGGGACGTACGGGGTAACGACGACCGCGACTAGCGGCTTTGGCGTAGCGAACTACGAAAATGTTGTGGTCGCGATCGGGCGTAGGACGCAGCTGGATATCACCGTGTCCCCCGTCGGCACCACAAATACCGTTGATGTCGCTGCATCGGACGTGCCCCCCGTTGATACCAGCAATAACGCGATCCAGACGAACATTAGTGCTCAGCGAATTGAGCTGCTTCCTAAGAGTACGGGATTTACGAGTCTTCTTAAGACGGTTCCCGGTACCAGGCCCGAATCCAGGACGGGCGGTTTCACAGTCGACGGGGCCTCCGGTGGCGAGAACGTGTTCGTGATTGACGGTCAGGAAGTGACAAATTACAGAACCGGTACGCTCAACGAGACCTATAACATACCCACGCAACTAGTTCAGGAAATTCAGATCAAGTCGAGCGGCTTTAATGCCGAATACGGCGGTGCGACGGGCGGCGTTGTGAGCGTAGTGACTCGCGGCGGCAGCAATGAATTTCACGGTGAAGCAGGTATCCAGTTTGAAGTTCCCAAGTTCAACGGGAGCCCGCGTCAGCTCTTAGGCGGAACAAGCGCGGCCGCATCGTTCTTTACGCAGAGCCCGGAATACTTTCAGCCACCAAAGGCGGAAGGTACCAACGTTTTCTCGACCGCGAACCTTAGCGGACCGATCGTCAAGAATCGAGTCTGGTTTTTCGGAAGTTACACGCCGCAGGTCTTCGTCACCGAGGTGAACACGCAATATTTCACAAATCCGCCTCAGTCGACACGTGCCCTGCTCGCGACCGAAAAGTTCCGAAGAAAAACAACATACGAATACGCGTTCGGGCGTATTGATGCGAACCCTTTCAATAACCTGAGACTGACGGGTACCTTCCTGTGGAATCCGGTGAAACAAGAGGGCAGTCTTCCGGGGAGCGGTTTCTCGAACGTGAGTTCCTCCTCCTACGTCTTTAACAATGCGGGTATTCCGACGGCCAATTTTGGTGGAAGCATCGGCGTTTTGCCAGAAACCGCCTACAGGCCCAAGCAGGGCGGTCGTCAGACCTCGAACGTTGTAACATTCTCCGGCGTCTACACACCGACCAGTAATCTGGTAATCGACGGGCGATACAACCGCGGATTCTTGAACGAAAAATTAGGAAACTACTTCGTGCCACAGGTCGTGCAGATCGCAGCTTGCAACCGCACGCCGCCGACGAATCCGGATCCTTTCCCGTGTTCGACAACCGGAGCGAATTCATTGACGGTCAAAGACATTTCGATCCGTGAAACTTACGAATTCTCCGGTTCCTACACTTTCAGCGTCCTGGGCAGGCACGAATTGAAGGGGGGATATCAGCGTTACTCCATCCTTAACGATGTTCAGTCGGGTAACAATGCGATCGGACAGCTCCGTTTCTTTGTCGGCACGCCGATCTCGAGCACCCAGCCAGGTGTGACCGATACCATGGGAGCTATCGGTTCCGCATCATTCCGTCGCACGGGTACCAACGGAGAGGGAAGTAACCTGAGTCAGGGTATCTTTATCCAGGATAAATGGCAGCCCACCCGTCGCTTAACCATCAATCTCGGCGTCCGCTTCGAGAAAGAGAACCTACCTACGTTTAATGGCATCCCGAGCGGTGTCGACTTCGACTGGACAGACAAGATCAGCGCCGCGTCTGGGCTTTGCATTCGACGTTTTCGGTGACGGAAAAACGAAGGTATTTGCAAGCTATGGCAAGTTTTACGATCGCGTAAAGTTTGCTCTTCCGCGTGGCCTGTTCGGCGGAGACGTTTTCCTCGAGGATTATTTTGAGATCTTCCCCGGCGAGAGCGCTTCGATGTTTAATATAGCTAACGTGGTGGGCGGGTTCAGCGGACCTAGCGTTTGTCCGTCAACGGGCTTTATCGTCGCAGGGGCGCGAAGCAGGTGTCAGAGGAACCTGCGTATCAACGCTAATGAACCGGGCGCGAGTCCGTACACGAGCGGTGCCGTCGACCCGGACCTAAAGCCCTTTCAGCAAACGGAATTTACCTTCGGAGCTGAGCGTCAGATCAGCAGGAACTATGTCTTCCGCGCTCGCTACACCTACAAGAATGTCGACGAGGCAGTTGAGGACGCCGGCATTGTCAATTCCGCAGGAAGCGAGGCGTATATTATTGGCAATCCTGGAAGCGGTCTTCACCTTCAAACGCTTCAGGAACTTGGTTACCTGAAATCTACGAGGCCGAAGAGACGATACGACGGACTGGAGTTCGTCCTCGACAAACGTTTATCCGACAACTGGTACTTCAACGCAAACTATACTTTCAGCCGACTGCACGGAAACTACACCGGTCTGACAAGTTCCGACGAGCCTCATTTGGTCGATGGACGACTGTCACCGGGCGTTAGTCGAGCGTTCGACTTGCCGTTCATCGGATTTACTGCTGAAGGGATGCCGGATAACGGGCCGTTGCCGACCGACCGACCCCATGTATTTAATGTCTATGGGGCCTATATTTATGACTGGATGGGCGGTAAGAAAAACTCCACCGAGTTCTCGGCTTTCCAGACGGTGACATCTGGAACTCCGATGACGACTTCCATCTACGGTCAATCGAGCATAACTCCACAGGTCTTTTACCACCGCGGGGATCTCGGACGTTCTCCGATGTTCTCTCAAACCGATTTCAACATCACGCACCGCTACCGGTTTGGTCGCGACGACAGAGTCACGATGGCTGTCGATCTCAATCTTCTGAATGTTTGGGATCAGAAGACCGTTACGGGTATCTATCCGACGATGAATACCACAACGGGAAGGCCGAACGATGCGGCCATGTTCCCGGCCGCTCCTGCCGGGGAGCGTCCGAGACTTTACGCGAATGGGTATACCTCGGGTGCTCTTCTTCAACCCATCCTGAATCATCTGGCGGCCGATCCGACGAACCGGCTCGACTCCCGATACAAACTGCCGCAGCTGTTTCAGAGTCCGAGGACAGTTCGGTTTGGATTTAGGGTGCTGTTCTAGGAGTTCTTACTACCAAAGGGATAATATGGCTCGCCTAGAGAAATTTAGGCGAGCCATTGTTTTCACCCGATAGCGGACAAATTGCGACGGTATGACAACCGGGCTAAGGAAAGGACTATTTCGTCGTCGAGCAACTCAGGCCGGACATCGGGCATCATTTTAATTGAGTGAGAAAGCCCAAGCCGTGGGGCGCGAGTCGTCGGCGAAAAGTTTTCTAATTCCTCCTGTTTCTACCTTGACCCGTCGGGAATGCGACCCGGCGGGTTTTTTTGTTTTCTGTGGAGATGCGGGCCTGACGAGCACTTTCTGCAAGCGTGGCCGCTTTTGGTAATGCTTCGATCGCCTTTGCCACCACGGCATCCGAGAGTATCTGAGAATGCTTTGCAGACCCAGGGCCAAAGGTCGCCAAAGCCAACTCGTAGTTAAGGCGCTCAGCGATGAAAGCGGAGTTTTCGCGGATCGCCGTGCTCGAGATATTTGAATTGTGTCGCTTCGCATACTCGAGAAAGTTTTGCAGAAGCTCTTGCCCGACGGGCTGGCCGCCAAAGATGATGGACTGACGGACGACATTCCGCGAGCTTATCGAACTGTCTGTCACCGCGAAGCGGTCGTTAACGACATCGCGGACGAAAAAGAAGATCGGGTCGAGCAATGCTACTTTATGCGAGTCGAACTTCGCGGACTCGAATGGTTCGTCGGGCATGATCCCGTTTCCGCCAAACACTGTACGGTTAGTCAGGGTGTGGGCTTCTTGCGGCCGGGCAGTGACTTCCGACGATCGATGAGTAAAGTAGTCGTACGCTCCAGTGCCGTCATAACTCCGTTGAATAGAGCGGCCGGATGGAGTGTAATAGCGTGCAGTTGTTAGCGTAAGCCCAGAACCCATCGGTAGACCAAGAACATTTTGAACGAGGCCTTTGCCGAAAGTATTTTCACCGACGATAAGCGCCCGATCGTTGTCCTGGAGAGCACCGGCGACAACCTCAGAAGCCGATGCCGTGTGCTCGTCGACCAATACGACGAGGGGCATATTCTCGGGATTTCGATTTGACGATCTCCATTCACGATCATCGATCAACGAACGGCCGCGCTGCGAAATAATTCTGCTTCCCGCCGGTAAGAATTCGCCGGCCACCTTTGTTGCCTGATCGAGAATGCCGCCGCTGTTTCCTCGCAGATCAAGTACGAGCGAGCTCAAACCGCGACGATGGAGCTCTTTGAGAGCCGCCGAAAATTCTCCGGACGTCGTATGGCTGAATCCTTCCGTAAGATCGATGTAGCCTATGCCGTTTCGAATAATGAAATAGTTTGGAAGCGTAGGTTGAAAGACCCGTTCGCGCTTTAGGTCGATGATCTCGACGTTGCCCGTGGCCGCTCGTTCGATGGCCATCCGGACGATCGTACCGCGGGGCCCGCGAACTTTGTCGCGAACGATCTCCGAAGCGAGTCCGCTCACCGAAACTCCATCCACCGACACGATCCGGTCACCGTACTGGAGCTTTGCGTTTGCGGCGGGCGACTCGGGGTGCGTAGAGAGGATGTAGGTTTCCATCGCACCGTTCCTAACGAAGTTTGAAATTGTCGATCCCGTCCCTGAGTACTCGCTGTCTTGTTCACCGAGCAGTTCAGCGAATTCATCGGCATCGAAATAGCTTGAGTGCGGGTCGAGCTCGGCGAGCATGGTGTCGACAGAGGTCTTCATCAGACGTGCATCGTTGAGCATTGAGCCTGTTACATGATTACTGCGGATTATTTCGAGAGCCTGTCGAACGTCCGAGACTATCCTCCCTGCTGCACTGGTGGACGGCCGACTCGTGTCAATTGCCCCGCCTGCCTTTGGAGAGGTTGAGGCCGAAAACGACGAGCCCTCCTCGATCCTGAACGGATCCGAGGCCGGCATCTTTGAAGCATTCTGTGCCGAAACCGTGAGCGGTCCAAGGACACACAAAGCGCATACGAAACTTAGAAACATCTTCATGGTTTCAAACGACTTCGCTCCCAAGCGGTGCACCAGATTGAACGATGGGCAGATAATACAGAGGATTATCGAGAGAACGCCAATCCCGGTGCCCTTTTTGGGGTTAATAAAACTAAATTTGATTGTCAGAAAGCATCAATGACACAGAACTTCCATTAAACTCCCGCGGAAATCTCACCGGGTTGAAACGCCGTTGTTTTCGAGTAGAATCTTAGCTATGCCAGGCGACGAGAATCTGACCAGGAAAATGCGTCGACTTATCGAAACCGTCGATATCGCAAATCTTTTGACTGAGCCCCTGACGAGATCGATACGGGATATCTTGCGGGTTTCAGCGGCTGAGCTCGGAGCACGCGAGGCATCGGTCCTGATCCGTGACGGAGCCGAAGGTGATCTTCGTTTTCTGGTCGCTACCGGCGAAGTGGCCTCGAAACTTCTCGATCTGAGAATTCCTGCCGGGAAGGGAATAGCCGGTTTTGTAATGTCGTCAGGACAGCCGATGGCGGTGTCGGACGTAGAGGAAGAAGCGAACTTTTATGCCGAAGTGGATAGGGAAACCGGCTATTCGACCCAGATGGTCCTCGCGACACCGCTCCGCCATGACGATGAGATGATCGGCGTGCTGGAATATATCAACCGTCCCGGCGACCCACCTTATGAACCGTTTACACCCGACGAAATGGATAAGGCGGCACTCTTCGCCGATGCGATCGCCTCGCTCGTAAGTGCTTATGAATCGGCGAAGCTCTTTCGTGATCTCGGCGAGAAAATCGTCGGAACAGACGCGGATATGGAGATCGACTCGATCCGTTCCTGGCTCGAAGATCTGAGAAGCTCGGCGGAACATCGCGAGATGATGGACCTCGCGATTCTCATTCGTGAGATCGCGAGACGCGGTGACGCGGAGCGAGTCTTGTGCCGGGAGGTGCTCGAGTCAGTCCTGCGGTTCTCCGATGCCCGGGGCGACACAAGTTTTCTTAGTTTGTAGTCTAGGTTTACAACGAGAATTGATGGATCTTGAGTAGATTACTTCTGCCCCACAAGTGACGACTGTTTCAAAAATTGACGCCGGACGTTCATCCGATACCGAGACCTTCTTCCAGATCGACGAAGGGTGGAGATTGGCGACGGGTCTCGGTGTAAGCATCGCAATTGTCGATAGCGGTATCGACACGACGCATCCGGATCTGGAAGGCAAAATAGTCGAAACCGTGGAGGCTCGATTGGACGGTAAAAGGGTGGTATTCGAACCGTCTGACGCGGGTGACTCGGCCGGTCACGGGACGGCTTGCGCGGGAATTGTAATGAGCATCGCACCCGGAGCTCGGATCTTTAGTATCAAAGTTCTCGGCGCCGAAGGCCTCGGCGATGGTCAGGCTTTTCTCGCTGGTCTGGAATACGCGATCAATAAGCGCTATCAGGTCATAAATCTAAGTCTTGGAACCACGAAACCGCAGTTTTTCGCGCCGCTTCACGACCTTCTTGACCGTGCATATCAGGCTGGCTGCATCGTCGTCGCAGCGGCCAACAATTTGCCTCAGCCCAGTTTTCCTTCTGTCTTCTCGTCGTCCCTTATATCAGTGGTTAAGAGCGTCGAAGCAGATCCTTTAAACTTCGGATTTCACTTCGGCGAAGTGATCGAGCTAACTGCTCCTGGGGTAAACGTCCGAACGGCATGGCCGAATGGCGGCTATCGAAACCTGACCGGCAACAGTTTCGCGTGCCCGCATATCGTCGGCGTCATTGCTCGCCTTCTGGAACGACATGCTGATCTGACCCCGTTTCAGGTCAAGTCGGCACTTTACGCGATCGCGCAACAAAACCACGGACGAGTCACAGAGGCCTGACACAAAAAAGGCGACGCTTCACACCCTAGAAAAGAAGCGTCGCGAAAACGCAGTAACTTAAACTACGATTAATCAAAAGGAATTCGAGGCAAGGGTATCACTGCTTTCCCAACATCTCTGTACACCGCCATACAGAATTAACCAATAATTCAGCCGTCGTGGGTTTTTGCATTTAGCGGAGCAAAGTGATTTTATAAAATCTGGAAAATCTATGTCTGAAACTTTTAATCTGACACCCCTCGAGATCGAGGAATATTATCTTGAAAATGGTCTGCGAGTCGTCCTGAATCGGGATGAAGCCGTGCCCGTAGTTGCCGTTGCGGTTTACTATAACGTCGGCTCGCGAAACGAGCGAGAAGGGCGTACCGGATTCGCGCACCTCTTCGAGCACATGATGTTCCAGGGCTCGGAGAATGTAAAAAAGGCCGAGCATTTTCAGTTCATCATGAAGGCCGGCGGCACGATGAACGGTACTACATCAAGCGAGCGTACGAATTACTACGAAACGCTTCCAGCGAATCAGCTTCCGCTCGCCCTGTGGCTTGAATCCGACCGAATGCGCTCGCTCGCGGTCACGCAGGAAAATCTCGACAACCAGCGCGAGGCCGTCAAAGAAGAGAAACGTCTCCGCTATGACAATCAACCTTACGGGCAGATCTTCGACCTCATCAACGAGATGATCTACCGCAATTTTGCGAACTCACACTCGACGATCGGCTCAATGGAACATCTCGACGATGCCACTGTCGACGATGTTCAGGAATTCTTCCGGATCTACTACGCACCGAATAACGCGGTACTTGTCATCTCAGGGTCGTTTGAACCTGAAACTGCGAAGCAACTAGTCGAAACCTACTTTGGAGATATTCCCTCGCAGCCAGAGCCGCCGCCACTCGACGTATCCGAACCCGCGGAAGTCGCTCAAACCTATCGCGAATGGGAAGACAAGCTTGCTCCGTTTCCGGCTTTTCTGATCGGGTGGAAAATTCCCAAGCGTCGGTCGCCGGAGTTCAATGCCTTGTATCTTGCAGGAAAGCTCCTCTATGACGGTGAGAGCTCGCGTCTGTATCAAAAGCTTGTGAAAGGTGATGAATCGGTAATTCAGCTTTTCGGATTTACGGATGAGCGTCGGGGTCCTTCGAGCATTTTCGTCGGCGCCATCCCGAAACCGGAAAAAGACCTGAGCCGTATTCGCGATATTATTATGAATGAGATCCGTCACGTGGCGACGGAAGGCCCGACAGCCGACGAAATGCAGAAACTTCACAATCAGCTGATAAATGACGCTGTACGTATGCGTCAGTCCTCAATGTCTCGTGCCCAGCAAATTGCCGAGTACGCCCTTTATGACGATGATCCGACGCTGATAAACAGCGATCTGGACGAGTATCTTGCCGTGACGCCGGACCAAATAAGAAACGCGGTGCAAAACTTTCTGAATACGGAGAACCGGGCCCTCCTGGATGTTACTCCCGCGGGAAAGGGATAATCCCGGCCATGGATCCGAAATCACCGATCCGCATTTCAACTATGACTCAAGCAACAAGAAGATCATTCCCAAGCCCGCTCGAGCCGGCCCCATTCAACATTGCCGAACCTCTGGTCACAACGCTGGATAACGGCTTGAGGGTAGTAGTTGTCGCCGACAACCGCCTGCCCCTGGTCAGCTACCGTCTGGCATTTCTATCCGGGTGATGCAGACGACCCTGCAGATAGTATCGGTATCACTTCTGCGATGGCGTCGATGTTGACCGAAGGGACCGCAAATTATTCGAGTTTGGCGCTCGCCGAAAAGGTAGAGCGACTTGGCGCAAGCCTTTCAGCAAATTCGGCTGACGACTTTACCGTTGTCGCTGCGTCTTCGTTGTCGATCTACTCGACTGAAATTCTGCGTCTGATGTTCGAGATCGTTTTTAGGGCGACCTTTCCAGAAGCCGAACTTGATCTTTATAAGCGGAATACAATCGAGAACTTAAAATTTCAGCGTTCCCAGCCCGGCTTTCTGGCGAACGAACAAGTAGCGCGGATCCTCTACGCCGAACACCCGTACGCACGTATCTCGCCGACGGCGAGTGACATTGAAGGACTTTCACGCGACAAGCTAGCGGACTTTTATGGAAAGCGATTGCTGCCGAATAATTCCGTTTTCGTCGCTGTCGGTGATATCGAGACAACAGAATTTCTAAAGGAAGTTGAAGATCGTTTCGGCGATTGGCGGTCGGGTGACATACCTGCTGCGAATTTTCCCGATCCACCGGTTCGCAATGGCAGGTCTGTGACGATCGTCGATCGGCGGGACTCTGCACAGACAAATATAGTTCTGGCGAACACTACTTTCGAACGCAAGGACCCCGATTACTTCGCGGCTACGGTAATGAACCAGATTCTCGGTGCGGGAGCTTCGTCCCGGGTCTTTATGAATCTCAGGGAAGAGAAGGGTTACACCTACGGAGCTTATACCCGGCTCGACGCAAAACGCCTGGCCGGGGATTTCGAGGCAACTACCGAGGTGAGGACCCCGGTAACAGGCGATTCGCTTCGCGAGTTCTTTTACGAGCTTGAACGTATTCGAGCCGAACCAGTTTCTGAGTCCGAACTAGACGACGCAAAAAATTTCCTGACCGGGGTGTTTCCGATCCGGGCGGAAACTCAGGAGGGGCTGACAAATCTGATAGTTAATCAACAGCTTTATGATTTGCCGAGCGATTATTTGCAGACGTATCGCGAGAACATTGCGGCGATATCGAAGGAAGACGTCCAACGCGTGGCGAATAAGTATATTCAACCCGACGATCTCGCGATCGTCCTGGTCGGCGACGCAAAGGATGTTTTGCCACAAGTCCGCAGTTATGCAGGTCAGGTAGAGATTTTCAGTACGGATGGGAACAAGATGGATATCGCGAGTTACGAAGAAGATGAATCCGATGCGGAGCCAACTGTTGTTTCGGGAACCTGGGAATTGAGTCTCGATTTTCAAGGACAAAAGCTCCCGGTTACGCTGACGCTTGAGCAAAGCGATGACCGAGTTTCAGGGAAGATCGAGACACTGCTGGGTAGTGGAGAGATCGAAGACGGTTCGGTAAGGGGTAACAAGGTCTCGGCAACCGCACGGACAGAAATTCAAGGGGAGTCCGTAGATTTTGAGATAAACGGATCGGTCGACGGCGATTCAATGCGCGGAACGTTGTCCGCTCCGATCGTGCCTGACGCTCTTTCCTTTGAAGGAAAACGCACGAGCTAAGCTCGGGTAAACTCGGTTTCAACCGCGAGTTCTTCGACGCCTTCCGGAGACACGTTGTACATGGTGTAGCGGAAGCCGTATTGATCCGGTGTTATCTCAGTTCGCCAGCCCCAATCAGGATTGTCCGCGACGGCGTAGAATCCTATGGCTGAGATCCCTCCCTCGGGAGTGACCTTACCGTTACACAACATCAGAACGTCTTTCGAGTGCCACGAGTCCGTCCAAACTGCCTGGACAGCATCGGATTGTGGATCAGACCCTAAAATCAAAAGACCTTCCTGAGGATCGTTATCGAATGACCATGTATATTCGATCGAGAGAAACTGTCCGTTCATTTTAGAACGAACGGTCGCGACGGATTCCGACCGTTTCAACTTTTCCTCCATCCACGGCACGTGAAGTTGGTTCGTTCCGTTCCAGGAGCCCACCAGATCCGAGAGTTTTTGATCGATACTCATAAGCTGAATAATTTTCGATGATGACGTGCCGAAAGTATAGCGCTCGGCGAATAAAGATTGACAGAACACGGCCATGGCAGCAGGAAGAGTTGGAGTTTTGAGTTGTGAGTGAGGTAGCTGCTTCTTGGAGAAGACAGGACGGGTTGATCACAACTCAAAACATTGGTGTGTGTGGGAGAATGCTTTTCGCTCTAGCTCGCTCTACGCAGCGGCGGGTTAATCGACGAATCGTCGTTTTTCTGCATCTCCATCAAGTACCGGATCAGCGCAGACGCCGCTCGTTTCGTGAGTTCGTCGGTCGAACAACGCATCGTCGCGTGGCATGTCTCGTCGGCGTCAAGATTCAGTTCGCGAGCTATCGCACGGATCATCCCAAGCTGTTTGGCGGTTACGAGTTCACCTAAACTTTGTGCGATCGGGTTTGTCGGAAAATCGACTTCGTCATCAGCTGAGAGCTCCGATCCTACGCGCTCTATAGACTCCGATTCCTTTTTGTAGAGCTCTCGTGCGATACCAAATTTTACGGCCGCCCGTTTTAGCGCATCGTGTTCGGCTTTCTTGATTCCCATCTCACTCTGCGAAAGCCCTGTCCCAATGCCTTCGCGGGTAACACCGTCGATCGTGATCGCGACAGTGACGGTCATAAGATCCCCGATCTGCCGGATATCTTTAACCGTATGGGCCCAATTGGGGGCAGCCTCATCCAGGATATCGGCGACCGTGTGCCACTCGACATAATCGATCATACGGACGTTGCCATCCCGATCCCTCCATCCTTCCCGCTGCTTTATAAGGTTCGGATCGACATGTTTCTTTAGCTCGCGAAGCGTTGCGGAGAATTCAAGAACATTTGTGCGATCATCACCCGGCCGCGTTGCGCTCAGTTGTGTCGACTCCAGGGTCGGCTCGCCGGCTTCTTTTAGGTACGTTTGTCTCATTTCGCTGTCTCCTTTCGCTTTTCTGGACTATTCGGTTTCGCGGGTCTCGTCTCTCATCACTGGGCCGTGTCCCATCGATGCAACAGTGTATCAGCAAAGTTTGTTTGTTGCAAGCATGAAACTAGGTGTTGCATTTAGGATTTTCGTGTGTTATGTTTTATCCGTGAAATGCCACGTGCACCAATGACACTAAGTCGGGAGGCTTTGGAAGAAATGGCTGACAAAAATGACAACTTTATAAATACGGTGGAATTAGGCCGAGCGATCAAGCGGCGGCGGGAAGAACTGGGATTGAGTCTCAGGGATGTTGCCGACGTGACAAACGTTTCCGCGTCAACACTTTCCAGGATCGAGAACGGAACCGGGAAGCCGGACGCCGACAATATTGCCCGTCTGACAGGCTGGCTCGATATGCCCATCGACCGTCTAATGAGTAATCCTGGCTCCGATGTTGAGGCGGTTGTCTATTATCCGCATGAAGCGACACCTGAGATCGTCGAGGCCCACCTCCGGGCGGACAAAAAGCTGACGCCGGAGACGGCAAAAGCTCTCTCGGAGCTGTTTCGCGTCGCCTACAAGCAGTTTAGTAAGCCGGGAGAAGATTAAGGCTCGCGTTTTTTGGAAACTTTCGAGAATTCACAGATTTTGACACTTCGGAGCGTTTAGAATGCAAAGTTCATTGTCAGACAGGCGATTTTCGGTGGATACAACGTTCGTTCTCTTCTTTTTGGGGGTTGATTTCGGTCAGTCAGCGATGTCATTCGGCTTAGATACCGTGTTTTCGGCTCTAACGCTTGGAATGCTCCTGATTTTGCCGTACTTTCTCCCTTTTGACGGGGAAAAACCCGATTTTATGGGCTGGTTACTTGGCCGGAGCCTCATTTCGGTATTTGCCGTTATTTTGGGGCTGATGTATCACGCGGCGGTAGGTGTTGCTTTGCCGGCTGAGTTTCGGTTCCTGCCGATGACGCTCCTGATCGTTACGGCCATGATCAGCTGCTACTTGCAGTTCTATGCTATGATTAGATATCGTTTGGCGAGATAGGCAAAAGGCGTCGAACGTAAACAAAATCCGCGCGTGTTTCGGGAACACGCGCGGATTTTTCGTTGCCCCGACGAGCCTGTCTTATGCCGCCAACTCGCTGACGACAGATGGGTTATCGATCTCATTGTGGACCAGCGCGTAGATCTTCCTGACCTGCTCGACCAGTTCCGCATATTGGCTCGGGGTAAGGGCTTGCGCTGCCGTCGCATAATGCCTCTTCAGGGCACGGATGGACTTCGATCAGCAAGCCGTCGGCTCCAACAGCAACTCCGGCTCGAGCCAGAGGATTGACGAGATAGTTGTGACCGGTGCCGTGTGACGGGTCGACCAGTATCGGAAGGTGAGTCATGCGATGCACGGCGGGAACGATCGATAGATCCATCGTGTTCCGAGCATGGTCTGCAAACGTTCGAATACCTCGCTCGCACAGGATCACGTCGTAGTTTCCCTCCGCCATTATGTACTCGGCTGCCAGCAGGAACTCATCCAGGGTTGCGGACAAGCCTCGCTTGAGGAGAACCGGCTTACGGGTTTTTCCGGCATACTTGAGCAGCGAGAAGTTCTGCATGTTGCGAGCACCGAGCTGGATACAATCACCGTATTTTTCTACCAGGTCGACGCCGCGCTCATCCATTGCTTCGGTCACGATATTCAGTCCGAACTGATCGCGAACCTCTGTAAGGATCTTCAACCCGTCTTCCCCCATCCCCTGAAAAGCATATGGCGAGGTTCTTGGTTTGAACGCTCCGCCGCGGAAGAATTTGGCTCCGCTCGCTGCAACCGATTTGGCGACCGTGAGGACTTGTTCAGTATTTTCAACCGCACACGGTCCGGCGATGATCGCGAGATCTCGTCCCCCGATCGTCGAGTTTCCGACCTTTACGACAGATTTCTCCGGCCGAAGATCCTTCGAGATCAGTTTGTAAGGCTTAGTGACTCGTATCGCGTCGGCGACGCCCGGCAGGTTTTCAAAATGACCTGGATCGATCGCGCTTTTATTACCCGTGACGCCGATCGCGGTCCGGTGTTCGCCAGGCATCGAATGCCCGCGAAGACCGAGAGTCTCGATAACTTCAACAACGCGGTCGATCTCGGCTTGCGTCGCATCGGATTTCATTACAATGAGCATAAATAGGTTGTTCCTTGACTACCCGGCAAAACTAGAACTCTAGAGTTCCGGTGTTGATTTTGCAAATTGCGGTAACAGACCGCCTGCGAAAATTTCGACAGCCGATACAGGATCGCCGCTCGAGGATCTTTCGATTTCCGAAACGATAGCCGATCCGACGACCGCGGCGTCGGCAAAACGCCAAACGTCCTGAATCTGCTCGGGCCGTCGAGATCCCAAAGCCGACGGCGATTGGCAGATCGGTAAACTGACGTGTTCGTTCGACCAGCTTTTCAGCATCGGCGCTGAACCTTATCGCTTGCACCAGTAATACCAGCTCGTGACACGGCATAGATGAAGCCGGTGGAGCGTTTCGCAATTTTCTCGAGCCGATCACCCGTTGTTGTCGGAGCTACAAGAGATATCAAGTCGAGACCCGAGTCGCAAAGCACGGACGAAAATTCCATGCGCCTCTTCGTCGATCGCATCGGTTATCAGGATGCCGTCGATACCGGCATCAGCGGCGTCGCGGGCGAGGTTTCGAAACCCGTAACTCAAAAGAGGGTTGAGGTAGCTAAACAAAACGAGCGGCGTCTCGATCTTTTCCCGAGCCCTCCGCACGATCGAAAGAACATCGGTTACGGTGACACCATTTGCGAGGGCACGTTGGGACGATCTCTGTATGGTGGGTCCGTCCGCCATTGGATCGCTGAACGGAACGCCGATCTCAATCACATCCGCACCGAGCTCCGCGAGCTTCAGTATGATCAGCAGCGAACGGTCGATATCCGGATCGCCGGCAGTTACGAACGGGATAAATCCCTTCCTCCCTTCAGCCCCCATTCGATGAAATGTCTTACCGATCCTACTCATTAGTTTTGTTCAAAAGTTCAGCGACCGTGTTTACGTCCTTATCTCCGCGCCCTGAAAGATTGGCGACGATCAGCGAATCTCGCGTGTGTTCAGGAGCGATCTTCGCGACATGCGCGATCGCATGCGACGACTCGAGTGCAGGAATGATCCCCTCGGTCCTTGCCAGAAGCTGAAATGCTTCAAGCGCCTCGTCGTCGGTTACAGAAACGTACTCCACCCGATGAATGTCGTGGAGATGTGCATGTTCGGGTCCGATCGACGCATAGTCGAGACCGGCAGAGATGGAATGCGTCGCGGCGATCTGCCCGTGCTCGTCCTGCAACAGGTAACTCTTCGTCCCCTGAAGAACGCCGACACTGCCGCCGTCCACGAAGCGTGCAGCATGCTGGCCAAGTTGTGATCCCGTACCACCGGCCTCGACTCCGATCATCCGCACATCGTCGTTCAGAAACTCGTGGAACAATCCGATCGAGTTGGATCCGCCGCCGACACAGGCGACGAGGACGTCCGGCAAACGGCCTTCGACTTGAAGTATCTGCTCGCGAGTCTCGCGTCCGATGACGCTCTGAAAATCGCGCACCATCGACGGATAGGGATGCGGGCCGAGGGCCGATCCGAGCAGATAGTAAGTCGTCGAGATATTCGTTACCCAGTCGCGGAGAGCCTCGTTGATCGCATCTTTCAGAGTGCACGAGCCCGAATCCACACCACGGACTTCGGCGCCAAGCAGACGCATCCGAAATACGTTGAGCTCTTGCCGTCGCATATCTTCGGTTCCCATGTAAACTACGCACTCGATCCCAAAGAGGGCGCAGACGGTTGCGGTAGCAACACCGTGCTGGCCGGCACCGGTTTCAGCGATCACACGCTTTTTGCCCATCCGCCGGGCGAGCAGGATCTGGCCGATGCAGTTGTTGATCTTGTGAGCGCCCGTGTGATTCAGGTCCTCGCGCTTCAGGTAGATGTGGGCGCCTCCCAACATTTCCGAGAGCCGTTTAGCATACGTCAGTGCCGTCGGCCGGCCCGAATAGTTCTTGAGCAGGGAATTAAGTTCATCGAGAAATTGTTTATCCTCTCGCGCGGCAAGATAGGCGCTCGTCAGCTCATCGAGCGGGGCGGCAAGTGTTTCCGGAACAAATCGTCCGCCGTATTCTCCCCAATAGCCTCGTTCGTCAGGTTCGTAATTCATAAAGCAGCTTTGGCGTTCCTAACGAACGCGACAACCTTCAACGGATCTTTTACTCCTTTTTCCGATTCCACACCGCTGCATACGTCGACCGCGAACGGTCGTGCTTTGCGGATCGCTTCCACTACATTTCCCGGTGTCAGGCCGCCCGCCAGATAGAAGTTCGGTGCAAACTCGGAGAACTCCACCGCGGCGTCCCAATCGAAAGTTGCGCCGGATCCGCCAAATGAGGGTGAATCGCTGTCGAGCATGAAGTGATCGACGTCGTATTCCCCGACCATCCCGGCTCTAAAGTCCTTCGATACACGGACCACCTTTATTACCTTCGCACCCGTCACCGCCTTTAAGCGGCTGACGAAATCGGCGCTTTCGTCTCCGTGCAGCTGAATGACGTCCAGGGACAGTTCGCAATAGAGCCTTTCGAGTTCGGAGAGATCGCTGTTTACAAAAACTCCGACACTCACGACGTGTGGCGGCAGCTCATCGAGTATCGCTTTTGCCGAGCCCGGGGGAATATAACGCGGGCTCTTCTCGTAGAAGTTGAATCCGAGCATGTCGGCTCCGGCATCGACCGCGATCCGCGCGTCGATGAGGCTCGTTATGCCACAGATCTTTACCTTTGTCACAATAATATCTCCTCGCGAGCGATGGAGCCGGCTGTACGCATCAAAGTCTCGCCGATGAGAAACGCCGAGTATCCCAGATCTCGTAGCTCGATAATTTGTTCCCGTGTTGTGATCCCGCTTTCCGAAACGAGAAGTGCCGACTCGGGTGCCACTCGAACAAGTTCGCGGGAGACGTCAAGCGAGACGTCGAGGCTACGGAGATCGCGATTGTTGACCCCGATCAACGTCGCGTCGATCGACGCGGCGATCGCCATTTCGTCTTCCGTGTGAACCTCGATGAGAGCATCCATTCCGAACTCATCTTCCGCCACCAAACGATAACGTTTTAGCTCGTCCACGGTAAGAGCTCCGACGATCAAAAGTATCGCGTCGGCACCCGCCTCGGCTGCTTCATAGATCTGAAACTCGTCGACGATAAAATCCTTTCGCAAGATAGGTAGCGAGACTGTCCGTCGAATTTCTCGCAGGTCGTCGAGTGAACCGTGGAAATAATGCGGCTCCGTCAAAACGGAAATCGCCCGAGCTCCGGCGGTTTCATATGAACGCGCAGTTTCTGCCGGGTCGGCTGCGGCATTGATCACGCCCTTAGAAGGGGACGCCTTTTTAAATTCCGCAATAATGTTGATTCCGTCACGGACCTCGAGAGCCGTTCGAAAAGCGTGAGGCTGAGCCGCGGATCGCGTACGCCGTGCCCGCGCGTGCAGCGCAGCGACGTCCGTCGCCCGCTTTGAAGAATCGACTCTCACCCGAGTCGATTCGAGAATTGTGTTCAAGATCGAACTCATCTTTTCGTCAAATCGGCTAAAAGCAACATTCTATTCTCCGCGTGACCGCTCCTGATACTTTCGGTCGCTTTTTCGAAACCGTCTCGTAAAGTTTCGGCCGCGCCTGCGATATACATCGCTGCGGCGGCATTGCTGAGGACGATCTGCTCGGCCGACGAGTCACGGCGCTGGCCACGTAAGATCTCGCGTATGAGATTCGCGCTTTGCTCAGCCGAAACGGCCTTCGGTTCAGATGGAATCGAACCTTTGAGGGCAAAATCCTGCGGAGATATTTCGAACCTTCGAACGGATCCTTCATCGACCTCGGCGACGAGCGTCGGGCCGCCCAGGGAAATCTCATCCCCTCCATCCAGGCCATGAACGATCCAGGATCTTCCGGTGCCGAGTCGCGATAAAGCTCTCGCCATCTTCAATACCAATTCCTCTTTCCAAACTCCGATCAAACGGTGCGGTGCATTTGCGGGATTACAAAGCGGCCCAACGCAATTATAGATCGTTGGAAAGCCGAGCCCGCGCCGCACTTTTGCGAGCGTTGGCGACAGTCGATGAAAGTTCGGAGCGAACATAAAGCATATTCCGATCTCGTTCAAACACCGTTCCGCCATCTCAGCATCGCCTGCGGTTTGTACCCCCAGCTCCGACAGCACATCGGCGCTTCCCGAGTTGCTGGTAGCGGCCTTGTTACCGTGCTTGGCAACCGCGACGCCCGCTCCGGCCACTACAAATGCCGCCGCCGTGGATACATTGAACGGCTTGTTTCGACCGCCGCCCGTCCCGACGATATCGACAAACGTCTCATGTTTCGTTGAGACTTTTGTACACCGTTCGCGGCATGATACGAGCGATCATGTAGATCTCATTTTCCGCGATCCCTTTCTTGTCCCATGCCCGAAAAACCTCAGCCAGTAGATCCTCATTCCTTTCGCCGATCATGCCGTCTAGAAATACTTCGGCCGCAGCCTCATCTAAATCACAGCCGTCACGAAATTCCCGAACGTGTTTGTGCAGAATGCTCACGACAGATTATTCTCCGCAAGTTCGATAGCTTGTAATAACGCACGGGCCTTGTTGATCGTCTCCTGGTATTCGAGCTCCGGGACAGAATCGGCGACGATCCCCGCTCCCGCCTGGACGTACGCAACGCCGTTCCTTAAAACGAGCGTGCGAATGGCGATACACATGTCCATATTTCCGCCGTAATCGAAGTACCCCACCGAACCGGCGTACACGCCTCGTGGATCCGGCTCTATCTCCTTAATTATCTCGATCGCCCGAACTTTCGGAGCACCTGAGACTGTTCCGGCAGGGAAGCAAGACGCAAGAGCATCGAACCGGTCCAGTCCCGCTCGCAGCGTTGCCGAAAGATAACTGACGAGATGCTGTACGTGCGAATATTTTTCGACGCTCATCAGATTTTCGACCCGAACGCTTCCGTATTCGGCGACACGGCCCAGATCGTTTCGTCCGAGATCAACTAACATCAAATGCTCGGCGACCTCTTTTTGATCAGCCCGCATTTCCTCGGCAAGCCCGACATCTTCGTCGTTTGTCCTACCCCGCGGGCGTGTACCGGCGATCGGACGATATTCGAGATCGCGGCCCGAGCATTTGACGAGCATCTCGGGCGAGGAGCCTACGATCGCACGATCCTGCATCTGCAGCAGAAACATATACGGAGACGGGTTCAGTGAGCGCATAGCACGGTAAATGGATACGGGGTCCGCCGAGGTCGGTCGCGAAAAGCGTTGAGAGATGACGACCTGATAGCATTCGCCGGCACGAATCAATTCCTTGATATCGCTTACCGCCGTCTCAAAATCCGTCCGTTGCCAGTTCGACGATACGTTCGTCTTGACGCTTTGGGTGACCATCTCCGGCAACACGATCGGATCGTTCTCGAGCACATTACGGATCGATCTATTTCTTTGCGCGGCACGGTTGTGTGCGTCGGAGTCCGCGACGGCCTCGTCAGGAAAGACGAGTGAGATGATCTTTACGACCTGCTTTGCGTGGTCAAAGGCAATGACGGAACGAAAGAACATGAACGTAGAGTCCGCTTCGTCGTCGGCAGTGTGGTCACGGAGGGACGGCTCGAACCATCCGGCGCAATCGAACCCGAAATATCCGATCGCTCCGCCAATGAATGCCGGCAGATCTTCGTCGCACACAACTATTCGGTCGGCAAAGTGTCGGCGAAGAAAGTCGACCATCGGCAGATCTAAGGTGCGTACACCGGCATCATCTAAGATCGTCACCGAGGACGCAGTGCCCGTCGCGATCATTTCCGGATCGGCACCGATGAACGAGTATCGGGCGAGCGATTCGCCGCCTTCTACCGATTCGAGCAGAAACGCATTTTCACTGTGCTTTGAAAGCTTGAGGTAAACCCCCAGAGGAGTCAGCAGATCCGCCGAGATCGTATCGATCACGGGTATGACTTTCCTTGCCTCTCTTTTTTCTGAACTCTTCATCTCAAACAAAAAAAAACGCCACCTTTCTCTCAGGCGGCGTTTCTTAAGACTTAAAACTCTGGATCGTTATCGGATAGAACCGATCAATTTCCTCTCAAGTCATACACCGCAGGCGCCAGCCGAGCGCCAAACTGATTCGGCTTGCCAACTGTTCACTGAAACGGTACTTACTTGAAAGTTCATGCAAGTCACTTGTAGCAAAAATACCGAACGGATGTCAATCACATCTTCGGCGGGACTTCAATGCCCATTGTGTTAAGCGCTGCAGTGAGCGATCTGCGAACGGAATCCGCGACCGATAGCAAAACAGCACGTTTGACGGGGTTCTGCTCCGGTAAGATCTTGTGATTGTGATAGAAGAGATTGAATCCCTTCGCGAGATTAAATGCGTATCTCGCAAGAATTGCCGGTTCGTTCTGTGCGGCCGCCTGAGCAATAGTTTCCTCAAGTCTAGACGCGAGCATCAACATAGACCAGATGTCGTCGCCGCCTTCGCCCTGGAACACCTCGGCGGTTTTGACTGGATCCGCAGCGAGCGCGGTTGCGTCCGCAAGACTCTCGCCACCTTCTGACAGTTTGCGGAAGATCGAGTTAGCTCGAACAGCGGAATACTGGCAAAGGCAGCCGGTTTCACCCTCGAACGATAGAGCTTCTTTGAAGTCGAAGACGATGACCGTGTTTCGCGTGAACTTCAGTAAAAAGTATCGAAGAGCTCCGACCGCAAGCTGATGAGCGATAGAAGCTTTCTGATCGGCAGGTTCCTCAGGGTGCCTCGATTCAACTTCGGCGAGAGCAATCGTCTCGAGACGGTCTATCAGATCATCGGCTTTAACACCCAGGCCTTTTCGACCGCTCATTTCAATAAAGGAACGCTTCTTGTCTTCATCCGACAGTACAAAGCCGAGCTCCTCAGCTGCGGCTGGCGATAGTGCCACCATTTCATAGGCGAGATGGATACTCGCACGTTCGCCTTTCTCAGGCGATACGGCCGCGACACCTTTTCGGACAACGTCTTGTGTATACGATTGCCTGGAATCGATCACGTTATAGACCGTTTCGCCGTGTCCGAATTCAGGTGCGGCGACGTCTTTCTCCGCATTGGCCGTCGTCATCCAAACTTCGGCTCCATCGGCGTACTTGTGAAATGGCCGGTAGAAAAAATCCATTCCGAGAATGCCAAGCTTCCACATCTGATACGCAATGTCTTTACCCGTGTACGTTACTGTTCCGTTGGAGCGAACGAGGATCTTGTCTGCTTCGTGTTCGTCCGTTCCGGAATGAGATTCGAAGGGCATCACCCAACAGCCCGAGTTCTTTCCTTCGTTTTCGAGCCGAATTACGCCGAGTTGTTTCATCTGCTCGAATGCTTTATCCCAGAAGTGAAGGTGCAGGATCTCGGACTCGCGCGGCAGCAGATCGTATCGGATGGACAGTCGCTCCATCGTATCGACGATACACTGGACATTTCGCGTAGCGACATAATCGGCCAACTCGGCCATTTCGTTATGCCCCTCTTCGATCAGATGGAGGATCTCAGCCCGCTTTTCTTTTAGCTCCTCGTTTGTCTGATATTCGACTCCGACTTTCGCGTATAGGTCCCAGCAGTAATAGTCGAATGTCGAACCGGAAGCGGTCAGCTCGGAGTCGAGCCGTTTTATATCGTCGAGTGTCTTATTCTCCAGATAGACAAATCCGACAACGACGTCCGCGACCTGGACACCAGTGTTATCGATATAGTTCTGCACTTCCACACGTTTACCGTTTGCCTTCAAAATTCTCTGAAAGGTGTCGCCTAGCACAGAGTTGCGTACATGACCGATGTGAGCCGCTTTGTTCGGATTGACCGAAGTATGTTCGACACAAACCTTCGGGGCATCCGGGCGGGTGGATCGTTCGAGCTGGGGAAGCGGTTCGGCCGAGATCCGCCCAGCAATAAACTCTGGTCGGTTAAAGTAAATGTTTAAGTAACCGGCCCCGGCCACCTCGACCTTCTCAACAAAATCGAACTCTTCAAGTGATAATTTAAGTATTTCAGCGATCTCGCGCGGATTCCTCTTTTCACCGGTTTCTTTTTTGATCGTCTTTGCCAGTTCAAAAGCGACCGGGAAAGCGACATCTCCAAGCTCCGTCTTTGGCGGTGTCTCGGATGCGACGTAGTCGAGTTCGATCTCGAAAGCTCCGCGAGCCGTCGATCGGATCCGTTCACGTAAAACTTCGTGTAGTTCGGTAAGCGTCATGGGTTTGGATAAAACGTGGATTATACAAGTCCCTCGACTAAGTCCCAAGTCCCAAGTCCCAAGTCCCAAGTCCCAAAACCTAAATCTCAAATTTCAAATTTCAAATTTCAAATTTGAAACCCCAAATCCGAAATCCGAAATCCGAAATCCCAAATCCGAAATCCGAAATCCCAAATCCCAAGTCCCAAATCCCAAATCCCAAATCCCAACGGACTAGGGACAAAGGGCTATCGGAAGTTATACTTTCAATTTCATGCGAACGCTTTATTTCGATTGCTTTGCCGGCGTGAGCGGCAACATGATCTTAGGGGGCCTTGCCGAGCTGGGTGTCGACCGAGATGAGCTCGTGAGACAGCTGCGCAAGGTAGCGCCCGTGGGTTTCGAAATCGTCTTCACAAATGTGATGCGGTCGGGAATATCGGCAGTTCACGCGGATGTTCAGGTGCCCGAGGAACATGTCCACAGACATCTTAGCGATATCGAGACGATAATTGACGCGTCCGGCGTTTCTGAAACGGTCAGGCAAAGGTCAAAATCGATTTTCCGACGTCTCGCCGAAGCCGAGGCCAAAGTTCATGGCGTCGATACCGGCGAGGTTCATTTCCACGAAGTGGGAGCGGTGGACGCAATTGTGGATGTTGTCGGAGCGTGCATCGGTTTTGAGCTGTTGGGGATCGAGCGGTTTGTGTGCTCGAAAATACATGTCGGGAGCGGCTTTGTGAATATCGCACACGGAAAATTTCCGGTGCCGCCGCCGGCCGTGACCGAGCTCTTGAAGGGAGCTCCGTTCTATTCGACTGAGATCGAAGGCGAGCTCGCGACCCCGACCGGCGTGGCGATCGTTACGACAGTGTGTGAAGAATTTGGAAGCACCGCGGATCTCACCATCGATCGGGTCAGCTACGGAGCGGGAACCCGCGACTATGCCAGTTTTCCGAACGCATTGCGTCTGATCCTCGGAGAAACTAACACGGCGACAACAGGTAAGAATTCACAAGAGCTGATCCTGCTTGAGACGAACATCGACGATCTCTCGCCTCAGGTCCTGGGGTTCGTCATGGAGCGAGCATTCGAACTTGGAGCCCTGGATTGCTGGTTCACACCCATCCAGATGAAGAAGAACCGTCCGGCCGTTATGCTTTCCGTGTTATGCGAAAGCGAACACCGAACCCGGTTGACCGAGCTGATCTATTCCGAAACGACGACTCTCGGCTTGCGCGTCCGTAGTATCGAACGCGAATGCCTTGAGCGCGAGGTGGTTCGTGTCGCAATTGGCTTTGGCGAGATCGACGTAAAGATCGGGAAGCTAAACGGAAGGGTGGTACACGTGATGCCCGAATACGAACAGGTACGAAGGATCGCGGTCGAGCGAGGCGTCGCTTTCCGGATCATTCGGGACGCGGCTCTCGCGGAGTTTAACTTAACTCGATCGAAATCGGCGAGTAACTGATCGGATCTTATGGCGACTGACAAAAACAAATCGATTGATCGCGAAAAAATAGCTGAAGGCGTGCGGATGATGCTCGAAGGAATGGGCGAGGACGTGACACGCGAAGGATTGTTGAAAACGCCGGAACGCGTGGCCGACTTTTATGCCGAGCTGACCGAGGGGATGTGGATCGATCCGAAAGACCACATCGAGGCTCTGCCCGGCGATTCACACGACGAGATGGTTTTGGTGAAGGACATTTCGATCGCATCGGTGTGCGAGCATCATCTCGCGCCGTTTGTCGGGAAGTGCCATATAGCCTACATCCCAAAGAACGGACGGATCATCGGACTCTCCAAACTCGCGCGGATAGCCGAGATATTTGCACGGCGTCTGCAGGTCCAGGAACGCCTGACACAGGAAATTGCACAAACGCTCTTTCAACATCTTCAGCCTATCGGTGTGATGGTCGTGATCGAGGCCGAACATACATGTATGACGCTTCGCGGAGTTAAAAAGCCGGGGGCGATCACGGTGACTTCTGCGGTTCTCGGAGGCTTCAGAAAAGATCCGCGTACTCGGGCCGAAGCAATGGCCCTAATAAAGGGGTGATTTACCCCTTCAAGTATTGAATTAATGCTCTTGACGTAGAACCTAAGGGGTCTGCACACCGACCTGTAAGAGAAAACCTTAAGTTATGAAAAAATCTTTTATCGCACTGTTTTTAATTATCGTCTCTCTCCAGCTAGCATTCGGCCAGAATTACGCTGATCGGTTCGATGCTGTGAAGATGCGTGAGAGGGTGGTCCGACTTTCGGCTGATGATTTTGAAGGGCGTGGCCCCGGTACCGCTGGCGGTACGCGGGCCGCCCAGTACATAGCTGATGAAATGAAAGTCGGCGGAGTAAAACCGGGAAATGGCCGAAGTTATTTCCAGAATGTGAAGATGGTCGGCGTAAAGGCGGATCCGAACACGCGTCTGAACATCGGCAGCGAATCTTTCAAATTCGGCGACGACTTTGTCGCGACGACGAGTGCGCAGAAGGGTGATGTGTCGATCGACGCTGAACTCGTCTTTGTCGGGTACGGGGTCGACGCGCCGCTTTACAACTGGAACGATTACAACGGATCTCCCGACCAGTATCGCGGAAAGGTGCTGATGATCATGGTCAACGACCCGCCCGCGACCGCATCCGAACCCAACCTTTTTGGCGACAAAGCTCTCACTTATTACGGCCGATGGACATATAAATATGAAGAGGCCGCACGTCGCGGAGCGGCAGGTGTGATCCTGATCCACACTGACGAGTCGGCAGGTTACGGCTGGAATGTCGTGCGCACGTCCAACGGTAATTGGCGATATGAAATACTCCGCAACGCCGGCGATGCCACACCATATCTCGATCTGAAATCATGGGTCACAAAGGATACGGCAAAGAAGATACTCAAAAGCGGGAAGCTCGATCTCGACGATCTCCGGGCACAAGCCGCACGACGCGGGTTTAAGCCCGTGAGCACCGGTTTGAAGGTTAAACTGGACTTGAAAAGCGAGATGAAAACGTTCGACTCGCCGAATGTTGTCGGTGTTATCGAGGGAAGCGACCGGAAGTTGAAGAGCGAGTATGTTGTATATACGGCCCACTGGGACCATCTCGGAATTGGCGAAGCCGACTCGCGTGGCGACAAGGTCTACAACGGTGCTTATGACAACGCTTCAGGCGTCGCGGCGGTTCTCGGGATCGCCGAAGTCTTCGCCAAGATGCCTAAACGCGAACGGACGAAACGCTCGATCCTTTTTCTCTTTCCGACAGCCGAAGAGCAAGGCTTGCTCGGAGCCGAATACTATTCTCTAAATCCACTCGTTCCGCTTTCGAAGACCGCAGCGAACGTCAACATAGACGGCGTGAATTTTTTTGGTAAGACGTCAGACTTTTCTGCCCTGGGTGCAGAGCGCTCGTCCATTGACAGCGTGATCGATGAAGCGGCAAGGGAACGCAAGCTAAGGGTTGAGGGCGACACGCGTCCCGAGCAAGGCTTCTTTTTCCGTTCGGATCATTTTCCGTTTGCGAAGGCTGGTGTGCCGTCCATCTCTCTTCGCCACGGAGACGATTTTGTGACCCCTCTAAAGGGCGAGGCTGACGCATTCTTTAAGGGATACACGGCGAAGTACTATCACCAGCCATCGGACGAGTTCAAAGAATGGTGGGACATATCGGCGATGATCCAGGAAGCCGAGCTCGGGTTAGCGATTGGCGTCAAGCTCGCGAATTTGTCGACGATGCCCAGGTTCAAAGACTCCGACGAGTTCTCGGCGGCCGATAAACAGCGGTTCAAGTAATGAATGCAATTACGAATTACTAATTACCACATTACGGAATTAATGGGCCGATCTGCCGGGAGCAGACGCGCCTCAAGGTAATTAGTAATGGTGTAATTATTAATTTTGTAATGACGTGGCCGAAAGTGTAGCTCATGGCGAAATTACGCCTAACACGCTACACTTTATTTTTTTTCCATGCAGACGTTTTACATCACAACCCCGATCTATTACGCGAATAGCCTGCCGCATCTCGGGCATCTATACACGACCATCGTCGCCGACGTAATTCACCGATTCATGAAGCAGCGCGGGTTCGATGTGTATTTTCTGACCGGGACCGACGAACACGGTATCAATATCCAACGTGCGGCCGAACGCGAAGGCCGCACGCCGCAGCAGCAAGCTGATTTTATTTCAGGTGAGTTGAAACGAATGTTCGCGGATTTCGGGCTGGATCCCGCAAGCGGCGGTTACGACGTTTTCATGCGTACGACCGAAGCGTTTCATTACAAGGGTGTGCAGCATCTTTGGCGAGAGATCGCGAAGAACAAGACGCCAAAAGGCAACGAACCGATCTACAAGGGATTTTACGAAGGCTGGTTTTGCGCGCCGTGTGCGGCGTACAAGTCCGAAGACGAAATGTACACACCCGATGGTGCGGACGAACCATGCTGCCTGATACATGAACGCATGCTCGATCGTGTAGCCGAAGAGAGCTATTTTTTCCGTTTGTCCGATTACGATGAAACGCTTCTGAAGATAATCGAAGATGACCCGCTGCGGATTCGGCCCGATGCCCGGCGAAACGAAGTGATAGCTTTCATCAAACGAGGGCTGCAGGATCTGTCGATCAGCCGTCTGAAGAGTTCAGTTGCGTGGGGCGTGCCGGTTCCGGATGACGAAGCTCATGTGATGTATGTTTGGCTCGACGCACTTTCAAATTACATTACGGCGGTCGGATACGGGAACGATGAGCGATCGAGCATCGGTTTCAAGAAATACTGGCCCGCTGTGCATATCGTCGGAAAAGACATTCTTCGATTTCACACGATCTACTGGTGGTCGTTCCTGCTTGCCGCCGGTGTCGAACTCCCGGCAACAGTCTATGCACACGGAATGTGGCTCGACGCGGACGGCAAGAAAATGGGCAAGACAATGGGGAATGTCATTGAAGTTGATGTTCTTCATGAACATTTCCAGGCCGACGCTGTCCGATACTTTGCATTGCGCGAGATGGTGTTTGGGCAGGATGGAAAGTTCAGCTACGAAAACCTGATCGACCGTGCCAACGCGGATCTCGCAAGCGGCCTCGGCAATCTTGCGGCACGAACATTCTCTATGATCTCAAAGTACCGTGAAGGGAACATTCCCGAGGGAAAGATCACCGAGGAGAATTACATCCACGCGCGTCGGGCAGGGCTCGACCCGGACGGCGGTGAGATCGTGTCGGTGCTCGAACACGCTCGGGATGAATTCGTCCGGCGTTTTGATAAGTTCGAATTCAGCCACGCTCTCGAAACTCTGTGGACGGTCATCGCACGCATCGACAAGATGATCACCGAGACAAAGCCATGGGTTCTTGCAAACGACGAAAAGCAAGCCGAAACGTTGAACGCGGTTTTGTATCGGGCATGCGAGACGCTTCGCTGGCTGAGCGTTATGTTGTATCCGGTGATGCCGGAATCGGCCGAGAAGATCTACAAACAGATCGGCTTGAGCGAGGACATCTCGAAGCTCGATCCCGCAAATCTGGTGTGGGGCGATCTTGAACCGGGAACTGCGATCGGCGACACCGAGTCGGTATTCCCACGGATCGAGAAAAGTAAAGTTATGAGTGAAATAAAGAGTGACGCGGAGACGCGGGGACGCGGGGACAGTCGGAAGCCAGCAGTCGAGACTTCAGAACTGCGACGACAGTCAACGAACAACTGAGACAACGAACCGACGATCAGCCAACCGACGGATGCACTTCATCACGATCGACGATTTTCTCAAAGTCGAGCTTCGCGTCGGAGAGGTGAAAGTCGCGGAGCGAATACCAAACGCTGACAAACTTCTGCGTTTCGAAATCGATCTTGGCGAAGCTCAGCCGCGGCAGATACTCGCCGGTTTGGCAGAGTATTACGATCCGGAAAAACTTATCGGCCGCAAGGTTGTTGTCGTCGCGAACTTGAAACCGCGAAAGATGCGAGGGCTCGAATCTCAGGGAATGATCTGTGCCGCGTCGCTTTCCGAGGAAGACACACCGGCGATCGCCACATTTTTGGAAGATGTGAAAATTGGAGCGAGGTTGAAATGAATTAGATGAACGAAACCGTACAGGATTTTGATTAGCTTGTATTGCACGATGGCCAATGATGCAATTTGCCTGGGATCCCCAAAAAGCGGCGTTGAATTTGGCGAAACACGACGTTAGTTTCGAAGAAGCGACAACCGTTTGGGATGACCTCTTTAATATAGAGTTTTTCGACGATGAGCATTCGGCTGATGAAAATCGCTTCATTATGATTGGCGAATCGCAGCATCAGCGATTGTTGATAATATCTTTCACCGAACGTGATAATAGAGTTAGAATAATAAGCGCGCGGCAGTTGACCCCAAGAGAGCGAAGAGAGTATGAGCACGGACACTTTGAACGATGACCTCAAATCCGAATATGACCTTTCCAAGCTAAAGGTTAGAGGGGTCGGTGAGGGGAGAAATTTGTTGAACCAGATCAAGTTGGACGTTGACGTGGCTAGAGTTTTTCCGGATTCTGAATCAGTCAACGAAGCACTTCGATTCCTTATCAGAATCGCCGAACAAAACCGCACTGAAATTCCTACCAAGTGATTTTGATCGATTCTCACTGTCACATCGATGGCGAGGCGTTCGACGACGATCGCGACGAAGTTGTACTACGCGCCACGGACGCTGGCGTCGCGGCGATGTTGAACGTTGGAACTGGTGATCCGCACTCGGATGATTTTCGGAACGCCGTTGCAGTCGCTGAAAAATACGAGAATGTGTATGCCAGCGTCGGAGTCCATCCTCACGACGCGAAGTTGTACGACGATAAAGCCGAAGGGCACTTGATCGATCTCGTGAAGTCATCCGATAAAGTCATCGCATGGGGCGAGATCGGTCTGGACTTTTATTACGATCACAGTCCGCGAGACGTACAGCAAGAAGTCTTTCGACGGCAGATCCGCATGGCTAGGGAGTTGGACCTGCCGATCATTATTCACAGCCGCGATGCGGATGATGAAACTGTCGAGATCCTAACGGACGAATGCTCGGAAGAACAGTTTCGCGGCGGGATCATGCACTGTTTCGGCGGCACGCCGCAGATGGCGAACCAGTTTGATCGAGCTCGGATTTCTGATCTCATTCGCGGGTAACGTGACATTCAAAAAAGCTGATAACCTTCGGGATGCAGCCCGCGTCGTACCGCTTGAGAAACTTCTTGTCGAGACCGACTGTCCGTTTCTTACCCCGCTACCTTTTCGCGGAAAGCGAAACGAGCCCGCGTATGTCGAGCACACGGCAAAGTTTCTCGCGCACTTCTACGGTATTGAGTTCGAAGTGCTTGCGCGTCAGACGACGCGAAACTTCTTGGAGTTTTTCGGACTGGATCTAACCGCCGAGACACCGGGACGCCGAATTTTGTGATTTATGTTCTCTGCGTCCTTGCGTCTCTGCGGTAAACTTTGATTCTTATGGCAAAAGAAAATTCATTCGACATCGTCTCGAAGACGGACTACGCGGAGATCGGTAACGCGTTAAATCAAACGACGAAAGAAATCTCGCAGCGTTTCGATTTCAAAGGCAGCAAAGCGTCGGTCGAGCTGCAGCAAAAGGACCTGGTGCTCTCGGCCGAAGACGAAACGAAACTTCGCAATATGAACGATATTCTGCAAGGCAAACTGGTCAAGCGCGGGATATCGCTCAAGGCTCTGGATTATCAAAAGATCGAACCCGCGGCGGGCGGATCTGTGCGTCAACTCGTCAAGGTCCAGCAGGGAATTCCGATCGAGAAGGCGAAAGAGGTCGTCAAGTTCATAAAGGATGCGAAGTGGAAAGTGCAGGCTTCGATTCAGGGAGAAACCGTTCGCGTCTCGGGTAAGGACCGCGACACTCTGCAGGATGTGATCGCAAAGTTGAAAGCAAAAGACTTTGGCATCGACATGCAGTTCGATAACTACCGGACCAACTGATGCAAACTTTTGTCGCGACAAAAGATGAACTGCTGCCAAAGAACGCGGCGCGCAGGATATTTACCCTGATCAAGTCAGAGATGACGTTGGTCGAGGTGGAGTTCGAGCGCCAGGCCAGCTCAAATGTTCAGGTTATCAATTACCTCGGCGATTATCTGCGGCAATCGGGAGGCAAGCGTGTTCGGCCGGCGCTTCTGGTGCTTGCGAGCTACGCGGTGGGCGGGAATGGAGCAAGCGACAACGCCATTAGATTGGCAAGCGTTATGGAGATGCTGCACACGGCGACACTGGTGCACGACGACATAATCGATAACGCCGATCTTCGGCGGAGCCGAGCCTCCGTGAACGCAAAGTTTGGCAATCAGGCTGCGGTCCTGATGGGTGACTGGTTGTACATGTCAGCCTTTGAAACTTCGCTTAAGGAACGCTCTCTGGAAATTTTCGACATCCTTACACGCGTTACCCGCAAGATGACCGAGGGCGAGCTGATCCAGCTCACGATGATCGGCAATACAGCTATCACTCGCGACGAATACTTTGACATTCTGCGTCGAAAGACGGCCTTTCTGTTTTCAGGCTGTGCCGAGATCGGGGCGATCATTGGCGGAGCAGGCCACGATGAACAGATGGCTCTCCGCGACTATGGAATGAATCTGGGCATCGCGTTTCAGTTGGCGGACGATCTGCTTGATTTTACGGCCGACGAACGGGCATTAGGAAAGGCCGCCGGGGCCGACCTAGTCGAAGGAAAGATCACCCTTCCTCTTATATTGCTTCAGGAAAGTGATCCGGGTGTCCGCGAGCAACTTGAACGCGTGATGTATGACGGAGTTTACGATGACCGCACTCGGGCGTCGATCTCAGCCAGATTTGCTGAGCAAGGTACGCTTAATTCCATTCGCGAACTTGCACACTCGTTTGCGGTCGCCGCCAGAAAAAATCTTGATATTTTGCCGGAAACAGAGTATCGTCTTGCTCTGGATGAGATTCCGAACTTTGTAATAGACCGAAACAATTAGAAAGTTCCGCCGCGACGATCCAGCCGGTATTTCAAGTACATTCTGAACTCTTTCCATAATGCTCGACGAAAACCTTATAGCAACACTTGAACAAAGTCTCCGTCAGACGCGCAATGCGCAGAGTCGTCTGATGGCAAGGCTCCGCGAGGTCGAGGTTGAATCGGAGCACCTGAGGGAAGAGATCACGGCGCTCGAGAACAGCGCGGCGCAAACCGAATCCGCGATCGACAGCCTGCTGGTCACGATGCGTTCGGGCAACCGTACCCTGAATATCGGCAAGACCCTTCGCATCGAGGACGATTACGATCGTCGTCCCGAGTCGACGCAAAGACGGAGCCAGAAGAGTCAACCTGTATCGAGTTACCGGCCCGCGAACTCGGTTGCGTACATCAATCAGAACCGCGGCGGTGTTCCGTCCCGGACGAACAACATTGAACCGATCAGCCACCGCTTTTCGGACAGGACGATCACTCAAGCTTGCACATTGCTTTTACGCGAAGCCGGAAAGCCGCTTCACGTAAACGAGCTGTATAACCTGCTTGTCGCCGGCGGGATGGAATTCAAGGGGAATAACCCGACTATCTCCGTCGCTGTCTCGCTCAATCGAAACCGTCGATTCCGAAAAGTCGATCCCGGAACATTCGATCTCGTAATGCGGGAAGCCAGCCGCGACCAGGTTGCCTCGTAGGGATTCAAATAAAAGTAACTTCCAGCGATCCGTACTCCCGGCCTTTCTGTAGTATAATCAGCGGCTAAGTTTTGTATGGCCAGTCTTTGACTGCGCATATCCTTCGGGGGCATCAGTAACGCCCGTCAACAAAAAATGAAAAAGCTTCTTTTTACTGCGGCAATATTAGCGCTCTGGGTTTTTGCTATTGGAGCATCAGCCGCTCCTGTGCGTCTCCGATCAAATTTCACCCCGGCTTGCACCGGATCAACCACCCTCAAGTTCGCCGACATCTACGCGGATGGGAACATTGCGGTGATGGGGAGTTACAATTGCCGGGGCGTTTTCATCATGAACGTTTCAAATCCCGACGCCCCGACACTCTATAACCATTACAACCCGGGAGCGAATCTTCAATTTCTCGAAGCCATCGTGATCGGAAATCGCGGATATTTCGGGACCGGAAACACTGGTGGGGTTCACATCGTCGATCTGACAAATCCTTCTTCACCTCAACTTCTGGGTATTGTTAATGCGACCAATGGCGGCGGTTATCCAACGATCCATGAAATGATGGTCTTCGATCAGGGTGGGCGACGGTATCTTCTCGAAAACTCAAATACCACGAGCAACCGAAACCTCAGGATCATTGACGTCACTGATCCTGCGGCCGCGGTGCTCAAATGGAATTTTCTTTCCAGCGACGGCGGATGGGTCCACGCCATGCATATTCGTGGTAATAAGTTGTATCTTTCCGGATTTAGCAGCAGCTCGCGAGTAGATATTTTAGACATTGGAAATTTAGCCACGCAGGCTCCGACGCCTCTCGGGTTTGTTCCGGTCGGATTCAATTCGAATCACAGTGCCTGGACAAGTGAAGATGGAAACTACTTGTACAGCGGCGCGTGAGATAGGTGACAGCGCCGCAGCGAATCCCGGTGACATCCGGGTTTACGATGTTTCAAATCCCGCAGCCCCGATGATGGTTAACCGCATAACGATGTCTGATCTCGGAATTGTCGCGGTTACGCCCCATAATCCGGTGGTGATGGGAAATAAGCTATACGTCGCATGGTACCAGGCGGGCACTCTCGTCTTCGATATCTCGCAACCGGCCAATCCCGTTCGCATCGGCCAGTACGACACGTGGCCAGCGCAGTTCTCCGAAGAAGATCTTCGTGAGGTAAGGCAGGCAAACAGCAAGTTCCTTCCGGACGACGTCGTTTGTGGCGTCGATCGTCTGACGAATCAGCAGATCGCGGGTTACAACGGCAACTGGGCAGTCTTTCCGTTCCTTGGGGAGGATAGGGTACTGCTCGGCGATCTCGCTACGGGCTTGTACGTGGTCAATGTCGTGACAACGAACAGCGTTTCCGATTTTGACGGCGATGGCCGAACAGACTTTTCTATCTTTCGACCGTCGACCGGCGACTGGGTGGTAGAGAAAAGTTCCGACAATTCTCTATCCACTCTGAACTGGGGTCTCCCGGGCGACATCATTACTCCCGGTGATTATGACGGTGACGGTAAGACGGATAATGCAATCTTTCGACCTGGTACCGGAACCTGGTGGTCGATCCTGAGCTCGAACGGTTCGCGTCCGGCGGTACAGTTCGGAGTGGATGGTGACATTCCGGTTGCGGCGGACTACGACGGAGATGGTAGGACGGACATTGCGGTGTGGCGGCCTTCGGATGGCGTCTGGTACATCAATCAGAGCACTGCGGGCATTCGTTATGTTCAGTGGGGAGCTTCGACTGACAAGGTCTTCACCGGCGACTACGATGGTGACGGCAAAGCTGATCTCGTCGCGTGGCGTCCGTCTAATGGGGTTTGGTATATTCTGCAAAGTTCTTCAGGTAACCCCTCGTATTCTGGGTTTGGTTCCACAGGGGACAAACCGATGTTCGCGGATTTCGATGGCGATGGCCGCTCTGATCTCGCCATT
Organism: uncultured Acidobacteriota bacterium; assembly: GCA_963772405.1. Classification (GTDB taxonomy): domain Bacteria; phylum Acidobacteriota; class Blastocatellia; order Pyrinomonadales; family Pyrinomonadaceae; genus OLB17. The sequence goes on from CAVYWT010000001.1 coordinate 714,835, forward strand.
TACCGGCCGTCAGACGGTGTTTGGTACAGAATCAGCTCGTCGAACGGCGCATTCAACGCGTACCATTTCGGGATCGCCGAAGACGTGCCGGTTCCGGCGGATTATGATGGCGACGGAAAAAGCGACATCGCGGTCTTCAGACCGAGTAGTAACGTCTGGTATCGCCTGAACAGCGGAAGCGGGAGTTTTGACATCAGGGAATTTGGTGCCGCGGGCGACCGTCCTTCACCCTCATCGGTGCATCCTGAATAAACACATCGGCCCGAACTCATATCTCACCGGACCCAAAGTTAACCAAGCTTGACTTTGGGTCTTTTGTTTTTATGATTGCTGTATGAAATTGCGTCTGACGGTGAATACCGGCACGCTTGCCGGACGAGTCTACGAGCTCGAGAGCGGCTTTCTTACGATCGGCCGAGGCGAAAACTGCAGTGTTCGTTTCGATCCCCGAAGCGAGCGGATCGCCTCAAAACAACATGCCTTTATCGAGGCGAGATCCGAAGGCTTTTTCTTGTCCGACAACAACAGTCTGAACGGCACGCTGGTCAATGATGAAAAGATCCAGCGAACGCAGGTCAGGTCAGGCGATAGGATCCAATTCGGCCGGCAAGGGGTAACGGCTTCAATATTGGTCGATGAGTCGGAGCAGGCGTCGAACCCCGCGGCGGCGCAGTTTCAGCAAATAGAGCAGGTCGCCCAGCAACACGCCGACAATTTCCAGACTTCGATGACCAACATCGGCCTCGGCCAGCTTGAGGCTGTCCCCGAGCCAAGCCGGACCGGGCGTTATGTCGGCATCGGCTTTACTATCTTCGCCGTTGTATTCCTGGCCCTCATCGTCGTCGGGATCATGTTCCTGAGCGTCGGTATCGTTCCGGCCGTTATCGCTGCGGTGGTCGCATTTGTTCCGGCCATCTTGTATCTCTTTCCGCTGATCTGGCTCGACCGCTATGATCCCGAGCCGCTGTGGCTTTTGTCGCTGGCCTTCGCGTGGGGAGCCCTGGTAGCCGTTATTTTTTCGATCGTCGTAAACTCGATCGTCGCGATCGCGTTCGAGGCAAGCCTCGGCGGGGGTGCCGGTCAGATCGCAGGCGGCGTTTTGTCGGCCCCGATCTTTGAAGAGGCGTCGAAGGGTATAGGCTTGCTCATCCTACTCATCTTTTTCCGTAAATACTTCGACGATATTTTGGACGGCATTGTTTTCGCCGGCGTTATTGCCTTGGGTTTCGCGACGGTAGAGAACGTGCAATATTACGGTTCGGCGCTTGGCCAGTCGGGAGTCGGCGGATTGATCGTTCTGTTCTTTATGCGGGGCATCCTCTCACCATTTGCTCACGTGACATTCACAGCGATGACCGGGATCGGATGCGGTATCGCGCGCGAGTCTCACAATAAATTTGTTCGCATACTGGCACCCCTGCTCGGTTATTGCGCCGCGGTATTCCTGCACGCCCTTTGGAACGGCATGGCGATTCTCGGAGGGTTCGAGTCTTTCGTCGTCGGATACCTTTTCATCGAGATCCCGTTCTTTCTGATCTTTGTCGGCTTTGCCTTTTACGTGATGCACAGGCAGAACAAGATCCTCAAGGAGATGCTTGCGTTCGACATAGCTCGCGGGTTGATCCCCAAAGAGCACGGTGAAACGGCGGTTTCGGCTTTTAAGAGCTCGGCCTGGCTGGTTGGCGGTCTTTTTGGAGGTAAATTCCGTGCACGGAGCAGATATCTGCGGGCGATCGGCAAGTTAGGTCTTAGCTATTGGCACATCCAGCGTGCGACGGCAGCTCAGGGTCAAACTGCAAGTTTTCAGCAAAACCCGATCTTGCGAGAAGAAATATTAAGATGGCGTGATCAAGTCTGACGCGGAAGGCGGAAGGCGGAAGGCGGAGAGCAAAAAGCAGAAAGCAGAAGGCCTCGACTCAAGCAATTGCCGACCGCCTTCTGCGTTCTGATTCTGGTAGGCCGTGCAGGGATCGAACCTGCGACCCACGGATTAAGAGTCCGTTGCTCTACCAACTGAGCTAACGACCCAGAAGTTAAGTAAAGGATTATAGCAACAAGAAAGTGAAAAGGTGAAAAGGTGAAAAGGTGAAAAAGTGAAAGGGTGAAAAGGTGGAAGAGTGAAAGAGCTAGAAAGTGAAAGGGTGAAAAAGCTAAAAGTTAAAAAGCTAGATAGTAAAAAGGTTAGCCCCGACCGCAAAACCTGATTCGCGTCACTTTTCCTCCTTTTCACTCTTTCACGTTTTCTCTTTTTCACCTTTACACTTGATCCGATGAAAGAATGTCCGCAATGCGATGTGTGTTTCTCCGATGACGTCCCGACGTGTCCGCACGACCAGACGGCGACACGGTTCTCGCTGCCTGGCGATCAGATCCTCGCCGCTCGATATCGCCTGGAAAGGCGGATCGGGAAGGGAGCGATGGGACAGGTCTATCTGGCGAGCGATACAAAGTTCGCATCGCGGCAGCGTAGCCGTTAAGACAGTTCGCCAGGATATTCTTAGCAGCGATAATCTCCAGGAAGGCGAGGCGATCGCCCGGTTTGAGCGCGAAGCCCAGGCGGCAGCGTCGATTCAACACCCGAACACGGTAAGCGTCACGGATTTTGGCGAATCGACTGATGGCGTTTTCTATCTCGTCATGGAATACGTCGAAGGCGAGACCCTGCATAAGCTTTTAAGGCGCGAAGGAACGCTGCCGGTGAGACGTGCCGTTCGACTGCTTCGTCAAATTGCCGACGGCGTTGAAGCGGCGCACGAGATCGGCATTCTCCACCGAGATCTGAAGCCCGCGAACATCTTTTTAATGCAAAAAGGCAAAGGGGCAGGCGACGGCTTTATTAAGGTCGGCGATTTCGGTCTGGCAAAGATCGTTAGCCAGACGGTTACCGACTTTAACTCCAATGCGACCCCGTCCTCACGAGGAATTATCGGCACACCTGAATTTATGTCGCCCGAGCAGATGCAGCCGGAAGTGGGTGTAGACGTGAGGGCAGACATCTATGCCCTTGGCACCATCGCGTATCTGATGCTGGGTGGGAAAACGCCCTTTGTCGGCGACATGATGCAGCTGGTGATGCAGAAGATCATGCACAAGCCGGCACCGTTGTCGTCATTGCGCTCGGATATTCCGTCGCATGTCGAACGTGTCATAATGCGGTCCCTGGAAATGGACCCGAACGCACGGCCCGCAACCGTCGCCGATTGGATCGATCAACTTGAAGAAGCGTCGCAGGATGTTGACGAAGTAAAGCGCTCAGGCATGTCCCGGCTCGTGATAATGGCTCCGGTCGGCGCCGAGGTTTATGTCGACGATGAGCGAAAGGGCAGTGTCGGCCGCTCCGGCAGAGTGGTGTTGAGCGACATCCCGGCGGGTCAGCACGTGATGCGGGTTTCTAAACAAGGAGAGAAGGACGACGAGCGGCTCATTGAAATTCGCGAAGGTGCGGGTGAGCAAGTGATCCAGGCTCAACTTAAAACTATTCGGCAACACGGCAGTCAACCAACGCCGTCGCAGGGAAGCCCAAGCAGCGGGATCCATTCAAGCGTGATTCCGGGCATCGTCGCTTGCACGGGCTGTCATTCTCGTTTCGCTGAAGGCGTGAAATTTTGCGGCCGCTGCGGCGGACGATCATTTGTACCGGTCAGCGCGGGCGAAACCGGCCAATCGACAAGGATGTTTCCGTGTCCGCGTTGCTCCTCACCACTTCCCGAGAATTCAAGATACTGTGGCCGATGCGGTTTGAACATGGCACCGAAGACAGGTTCGTCGGGTCCCGTATCTGGATCACCGACCTCACTCCCGCCACAGGCCGAACGTATTTGCCGTCGGTGTGGCGGAGCCTTTCCGCCTCACATACGCTTTTGTGGGAAATGCGGGCAGAGTATGACCTAGTTCTTGCCGCTGACAACTTTACGACGATACGCTTATAATATCTGGGACCGAAATCGGGGCACCCCGCTTCCTAGGAAATCAGAAATGAAAATCTGTCCGACTTGCCGCAAGACGTACGAAGACGAAGGCCTTAACTTTTGTCTCGACGATGGGTCTGTTCTGACTTTCTCCTCGCACGAAGCGGCCCCGACGATCGTGATGGAGCAGCCGCGTCTGACGAATCCGACACGTCCGGCGTGGGAGCCCCAGGAAACTCCTGCATACTCGATAGAGCCAAAGAAGAAATCCTCGAAAGCATGGCTCTGGGTAATGGCGATATTTGCTCTGATGATCCTTGTCTGCGGGGGCGGCTTCGCCGGTTTTTTCATGTACGTTGCATCGGTGGCGAATTCGAATGTTGCGGCGAATAAGGGCACGAACAGTACATCGACCACCCCAAGGTCGAACACGAACACGTTTACAAGCACGAATAGCAGCACGTCACCATCCGAAGCCAACGAGGCTGAAGAAATCGATCTCGCAGGTTGGGTTGAGGAACCGACAGCATGGCTGGAGACGGAGTTCGAAGACGGCGAGTTCTTCATGACGTCTAAGCAGAAGGGATACTACTACGTGCTGGTTGCGAAAAATGACGAGTTTTCCGACGCCGTTACGGCTCGCGTCACCGTGCGTAACGCGGAGGACAAGGACTCGGGCATGGGCTATGGCCTCATCTTTAACAGTGAGACCACGCCGCTGAAGAGTAGTTTTGCTTTTCTTATCGATACAAAGCGGAAGAAGTACCGGGTTATTCGACACGTCAGCGAGCAGGAGAAAGTTATTACTGCATGGACCAATTCGAACCTGATCAAAGGCGGCGCCGAGCAAAACGTGCTTGAGGCTCGCAGCTCGGGAGAAAAGATCGAGTTGTACATAAACGGCCAGCGCGCAGCGATAATTACTAACAAACAGGGACCTAAAGCCGGAGTTCCGGGGTTGTACGTGGGTGACGGAACGAAGATCGGATTTAGAGACCTAGCGGTCGTAAGGTAACAGCGTTTTATGAAGCGATGCCTCAAGTGTGGTCAGACCTACAGCGACGAGACGCTGAATTTCTGTTTAAACGACGGTGAACTTCTGATCAAGCAGACCGGATACGATCCGCCGCCGACCCTTTTTGGGGATGACTCGCCACCCACGCTTGTGATGGATCAACCGCGCGTGACTAATCCCATTGACTGGGCTCAGTCTTCGCTCGGGCGTCCGGAATCGGCGACGCTCGCGACCGCTAATCAGCAGCACGGAATTTTCGGTCAAAGCAGCTCGCGTGATCAGACATTGGCAACGATCTCTCTGGTCCTTGGGATCATTTCGGTCTTTCTGGTTTGCTGTTTCGGCGGAATATTTATGGGTCTTCCTGCGGCAATTGTCGGATTTATCGCGATGAAAAACGCCGAACGCGAGCCCGGCCGATACGGGGGTCGCGGCATGGCGATCGCGGGAATGGTTTTGGGAATCGTGACCTTTCTGGCGTCGCTTTCCATGCTGCTCATTCCCTAGTTGTCGGGACATTCCCGATGCCCCTATACTCTTAGCTAATGCGTGTAACGCTTCATGTGGTTGCGGGTCCCCAGACAGGGCGCGACTTTACCTTCGACCAACACGACACGTTCATGATCGGGCGGAGTGAAGACGCGCAGTTCTGCCTGCCACATGACCGGTTCTTTTCGCGTCACCACTGCATACTCGAGATCGCTCCGCCGCGATGTTTCCTTCGTGATCTTGGTTCGACAAACGGCACGTTCGTAAACGGGGTTCGGGTCGAGACCGCCCATCTAAAACATGGCGATCGAATTCAAGGCGGCGAAACTGTGCTTGAGGTCGAGGTCGCGGCGGATCAATCGGAATTCTTTGCTCAAATACCCGGGTCCGGTGAGCGTACCGAGCCATCGCTCATAACGATCGCGTGTTTAAACTGCGGAGTACCGGCTCAGGCCGAAGCGTCCCGTCCCGACGCGAAATTGTCATTTGTTTGTGACGATTGCCGCGAAAAGCTTAAGAAGAATCCTCAACCGATCCCGAATTATCAGATGCTTCGCGTCCTTGGACAGGGCGGAATGGGGAGTGTCATGCTGGCCCGGTCGGTTCGCGACGGACGCGCGGTCGCGATAAAGACACTGTTGCCCGAGGTCGCCGTCAGCGACCAGTCGCTGAAGCGGTTCTTGCGTGAGATCGAGGTCTCGTCCTCTTTGCAGCACCCCAATATTGTCAGCTACATCGACCACGGAACGCACAACGGGATCGTCTATCTTGTTACAGAATATGTGACCGGGATGGATGCTTCCAAACTCGCGAAGCATCGCGGCGGCAAACTTAACTACAAAGAAGTCGTCAGGATAATTGAGCAGACCCTTGCCGCGCTCGAATTCGCTCACAACAAGGGATTCGTGCATCGCGACATCAAAGAACAGAACATACTGGTCGATGGAAATTATCCGAACTACCTGGCGAAGCTGACGGACTTTGGCCTCTCAAAAAGCTACAAGCAGACCGGGATGAGCGGCGTAACTATGGTCGGCGATGTTGCCGGGACGATCGCGTATATGCCGCCTGAACAAGTTCGAGACTTCAAAGAAGTTCGCCCGCCGTCTGATATCTACGCCGTCGGCATGACCGCGTACAGTTTGCTCACCGGAGCTCATGCGCTCGATATCGGTCCGAAAGCGGGTATTTCGGAAACGGTAAAGGCCATTTTCGAGAAGCCCATCATTCCGATCTTGAGCCGGGTTACCGATGTACCGTCGCGCGTTTCGACGGTCTTCGAAATGGCACTGGAGAAACACGTCGATCGTCGATGGCGAACCGCCGGCGAGATGCGCGAAGCTCTGCTAAGCGCCGTTCACGGGAGTTGATTCCGCACTCGTCTCAAACTGGTTCACCCACTGGGAATCGACAACTCCCAGGCTTTCACCCGATAACAAACTGAACATCTTTTTTAAAGCGTCTTTGTGATCTTTGCGAGGGATCGGGGCTCATCCGGGTCGAGGCCTTTTGCTTCGGATAAATGGGCCGCGAAAAGTTGGGCGGGTACGATGAATGGGATCGGAGAAAGAAACTCGTCGATCTCGCCGGGAAGTCTAATGCTGTGGGTCGCCAAGCGGCCGATCTCGTCGTCGTTCGTAATTGCAAGTGAATCCGCATTCAGCTCGTGGAGCCGGTTTAGTAAGTCCACGCTGCTTTGCTTTGTAACGCCGATCGGTGCAAACAGTATTACGGGGAAGCGCCGTTCAACGATTGCCAGCGGCCCATGAAAAAAATCGGCCGATGAAAATCTCTCCGCGACGACATAACATGTCTCCATCAGCTTGAGGGCGAGTTCGTAAGAGTTGCCATAGTTCATGCCGCGTCCGACGACCACGCAATTCTCCATAAAGATATAACGTTGAACTGTTTCTTTAACTTTTGCCTCAAGCTCAAGTGCCTTCTGAGTGAAGGCGGGTATCTTGTGATAATCAAGACGCTTATCTCCGATAGCATTGGCCAGCATGTAAAAATGAAGCATCTGGCCGGTGTACGTCTTTGTTGCCGCGACGCTCTTCTCGCGGCCGGCGTGAATAAGCAATGTTTCGTCCGCGATCTGGGACATCGACGAGGCGCTTTCGTTGGTGATGGCGATAGTGAATGCCCCAAATGATTTCGCCTTTTCGAGAACGTGGTTGATATCCACACCCTCACCGGATTGCGATACTCCGATGACGACCGCGCGGTTGAGGCGAAGCTTTGCGTTATAGAGAGTGAAGACCGATGGAGCAGACAGGGAGACGGGAATTCCGGTCGTCACCTCGAGAAGATATCGGCCGAATAGGGCGGCATTATCTGAACTCCCCCGGGCGACGAGGATTATAAGATCGATATCCTTTTGACGAAGAAAATCGCCCAACCTTACCATCTTCTCGCGTTCGGCGGTAATAGTACGCTCGAGAACCTCGGGCTGCTCGGCGATTTCCTGAAGCATTAAGGACATAATGTATTTCGTAGAAGAAAGACGGCAAATGATAACATTTGCGGGCCGAGCCGAAAAACGAGTTGGATCTATGCGTCGTCGGTGTGACGTTTCTCAGAAATTCCAGTGAGAACGGAATTTATCAATCCGCCAAGCAACAGAGCGACCCCTGTAATGTACATCCATAGCATCAGGATTATTACCGCTCCGAGTGAACCGTAAGCCTTGTTGTAAGAATTGAAATACTGAAGATACAGACGAAATAGTCCGCTAAAGATCATCCACACAAGTATCGCCGTCACCGCACCGGGGCTGATCCAAACCCATCGGAATTTGTCGAAGCAGGGAATCCAGCTGTAAACGATCGCTGTCGCAAAGAGCATTACGATCACGATGGTCGCCCACTGGATCGTTACCAAAACCAGAGGGGAGCTCGTCTCGTAACCCAGTCCGGCAAGCGTGACGCTAACAAGGGACAATCCGGCAGTAACACTTGCGAGCACGATCGCCGTAAGGACCATGAACATGAACGTGAGGACTATCGACTGTAGTTTCGTCTGCCACCATGCACGGGTTTCCCTTAGCTCGTAGACGCGGTTGAGAGCGGTGCGAATGCTATCGACACCCGCAGACGCGGACCAGAGGGTCACGAACAAACCAAGGGTAAGTTTCCCGCCCGAACTCGTTTCAATTATTTCGTCCATCGTCGTGTGGACGAGGCGGTATGCGCTGCCGGGAATTATCTGTGCGAGGTATCGATACAGCTCGTTACGAAGTTGGTCGGTCGAATCGAGCACGAGACCGAACAGACTTACGAGAAACAACAGCAGCGGAAAGAAGGCGAACGAGAAATAGAATGCGACCTGAGCGGCACTATTCATCAAGTCCGTATCAAAGAACTTATCGTATAGTTCTTTGAAGAACGTCTTCCACTCAGCATTCGTAAGAAAAGGCATTCGTCTTGATTATCGAAATTCGCGGCGACTCTGGCAAACGGTTTGTAGCTATACGCGCTTAAATACCCGCGGAACGCGTCGATCTATGCCGCATGTTATTTCGTAGGAAATAGTTTTGGTTGAGCGGGCAAGATCTTCGGCTGCGATTTGCAATCCGGCCTTTGCTCCGATCAAGATCACCTCGTCTCCGACGCTCACTCCATCGACACCTGTTACGTCAAGCGTGGTCCAGTCCATAGAGATTCGTCCAACCACCGGAGCAAATTTATCGCCAACGATCGCTCGCCCCACATTCGAAAGTGCCCGACTGTACCCGTCCTGATATCCGATGGGTACCGTCGCGATCAAAGAGTCGGCGTTGGTCGTGAATGTTCGCCCGTAGCCGATCGTCTCTCCGGCCGGTACCAATTTTAGATGGGCGATCTTTGTATGCAGGGACATCACTGCGTTCAGTTCCGGTTTTTCGATACCGCTCGGAAGGACGTCACCACCCAGCCCGTATAGAATGCCTCCGAGACGAACCAGATTGCTTCGTGATTCGGGGTGAACAACAGCTCCGGGTGAGTTCGCCAGGTCAAGGTATGTGGGTCGAAAACCCTTCTCTCTGAATATCGCAACGGCCGTATTAAAGCGTTCGATCTGAAGCTTTGTAAAATCGGTCTGCTCGAGATCGTCCGCCGTCGCGAAATGCGTCATTAGACCGTCTACACGCAGGTGGGGTAGGGCTTTTAACTTCTCCGCAAATTCGCTAACGCTATCAAAACGAACGCCGACGCGTCCCATGCCCGTATCGATCTTTATGTGAATCGAAATGATTGTGCCGCGCTCTGCTGCGGCTTCATTCAATATAGAGGCTTGCTCGATCCGAAAGATCACAGGGGTAAGGCCATACTCAAGTGATGCTGCTTCCTGGCCATCCCAGAATCCTCCGAAGCAGAGAATTTGTTTTCGAATGCCCGCTTTTCGAAGCTCAACGCCTTCCTCGGGAAGAGCTACGCCAAACCAATCGACGCCTTCTGCTTCTAAACGTTTCGCGCATTCGACGGCTCCGTGCCCGTACGCATTAGCTTTCACGACCGCCATGTACTTCGTATCGGAGCCGATGAACGCCTTAACGGAATGAAAGTTAAACGCAAGATTGTCGAGATTGATCTCGGCCCAGGTCGGCCGTCGAGAAATGTTTTCGGTCATCAGGTAGATAAACGTCCGGAAGTTTCCAGTGAAACTGCTGTCTTAACTGTCGTGGCGCAGACCCTTAAAGCAATACTTTCAGGGAGTTAATGAATCACTTTCATGTGCTTACAGAGAAAGATTAACTGTCGCGCCCGCGACCCTTAAAGTAAAACTCTATAACGGAATATTGCCGTGCTTTTTCGGAGGATTGGTATCGCGTTTGTTTTGAAGTAGCGACAAGGCCCTTATCAGTTTTGGCCTTGTTAACGCGGGCTCGATCACTTCGTCTATAAATCCGCGCTCGGCCGCGACGTATGGGTTTGCAAACTTCTCGCTAAACTCGCTGACGATCCTTTGCCGATTTTCCTCCGGATTCGTTGTGTCCGCGAGCTCCTTGCGATAAAGGATGCCAACCGCCCCTTCGGCCCCCATGACAGCGATTTCAGCCGTCGGATAAGCGAAGTTGATATCCGTTCGGATGTGTTTCGAAGCCATGACGCAATACGCACCTCCGTACGCTTTGCGCGTGATCACCGTGATCTTTGGCACCGTGGCCTCAGCAAATGCATATAGCAACTTTGCACCGTGACGGATGATCCCGAGGTGCTCTTGATTGACACCCGGGAGAAAGCCGGGAACATCCTCAAATGTAATTAATGGGATGTTGAAGCAATCGCAGAAACGAACAAACCGTGCGGCCTTGACCGCGGCGTCGATGTCGAGAACTCCCGCAAGAAATGCCGGCTGATTCGCGACGATACCAACCGAACGGCCGCCAAGCCGTGCGAAACCGATGACGATGTTCGGTGCATAGTGTTCCTGCACTTCGAAAAAATAACCATCATCGACAACAGGCTTGATGATGTCTCGTATGTCGTATGGCTGATTCGAATGTTCGGGAACTACGGAATTCAAGGCGGCGTCGGCTCGGTCGATCGGATCCGTTGTAGGAACGAATGGTGGATCGTCCATGTTGTTGGAAGGAATGAACGACAATAATTCGCGCGTCAGTCGCAAGGCATGCTCATCCGAATCGGCCGCGAAGTGTGCGACGCCTGACTTCGCGTTGTGAGTCATCGCACCGCCGAGCTCCTCCTTCGTCACTTCTTCATGCGTCACGGTCTTGATCACATCCGGCCCGGTGATGAACATGTAGGATGTGTTCTTTACCATGACGTTAAAGTCGGTGATCGCCGGCGAATATACAGCCCCTCCGGCGCACGGCCCGAGGATGCAGCTGATCTGCGGTATCACGCCGCTCGCCAACGTGTTCCTCAAGAATATGTCCGCATAGCCCCCGAGGCTGACAACCCCTTCCTGGATCCGTGCTCCACCCGAGTCGTTGAGTCCTATGACCGGTGCCCCGGTTTTCATCGCGAGATCCATGATCTTGCAAACCTTCTGAGCGTGGGTCTCGGATAGTGAACCCCCGAATACGGTGAAGTCCTGGGCGAAAACAAAGACCGCACGCCCGTCCACGAGTCCATGGCCGGTGATGACGCCGTCCCCGAGGTACTTCTGGTTCTCCATCCCAAAGTCCGTCGATCTGTGGACAACGAACTTATCAAACTCCTCGAACGTGCCGTCATCGAGGAAAAACTCGATTCGTTCGCGGGCGGTCATTTTACCGCCAGCCTTTTGCTTTTCGATCCTGGCCGCTCCGCCGCCTTCTTCGGCCAGACGGGATTTTTCTTTCAAGAGCTCGATCTTGTTCATCGCGCGAGTTTCAGGTTTCATAACGATCCGGTGAGATGCACAGTCATTTTAGCCTTTTTTCAGGGGTGTGCAATGATGGGGAAATTCGCATTTCAAGTAGGTCGATGGCAAACTATGCTTCGAATGATGCCGATTCGAAAGATCATCAGCCGCGACAACGATCAACTGAAATTGGCCCGGCGTGTCCGCGACGGGAAAGACGAGACAAAGATATTCCTCGAGGGCGTTAGGCTTATCAGCGAAGCGGCTCGCGCGCGGATAGCAACTGAGAAGGTTTTTGTCTCTTCGAGCTTTCTGGAAGAGATGTCGGAACCGGACATCAGCGCGTGGCTTCGGCCGCGACACATCCTCGAGGTCTCCGATTCGACGCTGCAGTCCATGGCCGATACGAATAATCCGCAGGGGATAATCGCGATCGCGGATCGCCCGTTGACCGGCCCCGACACGATTCGGGTTGTAGCGACCAGTTCTACGCCGGCGGTTGTCTTTCTGAACAGGATAAATAACCCATCGAATCTCGGAGCCGTCATACGAGCGGCCGAAGCCGCCGGTGTCGCTGGTGTCTTGACGTCCGAAGGCTCGGCGGATGCGATGTCGCCGAAAGCCCTTCGCGCGGCGATGGGTTCAAGCTTAAGACTTCCATTGTGGACGGAAGTCCGTCTCGACGAAGCCCTTTCGTGGGCGACGACTAAGAAACTTCGCACGATCGCGGCGGACATAGCCGGTACAAAATCCTATACCGAAGTCGATTGGCAGATCCCTCGGATGCTGGTCTTCGGTTCAGAGGCGCATGGGTTGGATGAAGACGAACTTTCAAGGCTGGACGAGAGAATGGTGATCCCGATGGAGAAAGATGTCGAGAGCCTGAATCTGGCGGTCGCCGCCGGTGTGGTGCTATTCGAGGCGCGCCGGCAGAATTCTATTCGCTAACGAACTGGCGAAGTGTTCGTGTTGGCCGCAGCATTTGTATTCGCCGTCCCGGACGTATTCGCGGTTGTGTTCGCTGCCGCATTTGCGGTCGCCATATCTTTTGTAAAACTGTCGGTTGCCTGCGGGCTTTCGATGATCGCAAGCGCCATAGAAATTTCTGTCGCCAGTGTTTTCGCGTTATTCGGGTCGGCCGTCGCAAGGCGGTTTCTCGCCTCGTTGAATGATCGCTTTGCCTCCCAATATTTTCCGGTCAGCATAAACGCCCGGCCCATCAGGAAATAATCATCTACCTCACGAGCACTTGCGGCGTTAGCGTTGATATATCCGGCAGGGTCCTTGTCGACCAGCCGCCTTCCTTCTTCAAACGCGGTTAGAGGTGGGTTGGTGCTCTTCATCTCATTCAGGACTGGCGTCTCCTCTACAACCGGGCCTGGCTGGGACTGGACCCAGAAGTAGTAACCACCTATACCCAGCAACGAACCTAGTGCAAGAAACAAGAGTGCGGATAAGAGCCGCGAAACGCCCCCGGGCGATCCGTCTTCCGCAACATCCGACCTTACATATGGACGGATCGATGGGTCGGCCGAGCTTGGCTGCAAGTACGGTTGCGCCGGCACGATCACGCTGGAGGATGAGTAGTCTTGCGAATCCGCGGGCCCGTCTGTGGCTGATGGCTCGTCCGATCCCTCGTCCATCAAATAGGATTGATCGTCCAAATCGTCGAACGAGACAGTGTCATTCGTCGAAAAGTGCTCGTCTTCCTGTTCTACCGTGCTATCGAAAGGCGAGCGGGCAGAGGCAACCGTGAGTTCTTCGCCGTCTCCTGCAACAGCAGCCGCTGACAAGTCTTTCGCAGGTTCACCAGCGACTCGTATAACAACCGCTGTCAGATTGTCTTCAGCTCCTCGGGAATAGCAAATTTCCTTGAGCTGGTCGCAGATCGCTGACGGATTTCCATTCGACAACAGTCCGCTCAGCTCGTCATCGTCGACGTGCCGCGTGATTCCGTCCGAGCACAAAAGAAACGTCGTTCCAGGCTCGACCATTATCGTTTTAAGGTCGATCTCGACATCCGATTCGGCACCCAGCGCGCGGCTGATAATATTTTTACTCGGATGATTCGCTGCTTGCTCAGCCGTCATTCGCCCGGCTCGAACTTCCTCCTCGACCACCGAGTGGTCATAGGTTTCGCGGAGCAGGTTTCCGTGGTGATCCAGCCGATATGCTCGTGAGTCGCCTACATGGCCGATCGTGGCAATATTTCCATAGACATGAAGTGCGACGATCGTCGTCGCCATTGAGGAAAGTTGCGGTAGATCGCTCGCCATCTGGTAGATCGCACCGTTGGCGCGTTCGATCGCTGTACGCATTACGTCTTCGGCGTCGAGATCTGCCGATTGATTCATAAACGCTTCGCCGAGTATCTCGACCGCCATCTGCGAAGCCACCTCGCCCGCCTGGGCACCGCCGACACCGTCAGCGACCGCATAGACACCCCGCTCTTCGAGTACAAGAAACGAATCCTCATTCTCCGGACGTTTTTCGCTCAGACCTCGGTCGGAAACCGAGGCGGACGTAATGTTAAAGTTGTTTTCCATCTAAAAGTCTCCGGACGACCAAACAACAGGCATTTGAACTTATTTCTTAAGGCAGAGCATCAACTTCTGCCTGACGGCGGTCCAGTGCATTTCTATGCGAAAATGCCATCAGCATTCCGAGCATTACAAAGCTGGTTATCAATGAGAATCCGCCATGGCTGACGAACGGCAAAGTGATTCCCGTCATTGGTAAAGCCCGGGTAATGCCGCCTATGTTGACTAGAGCCTGAAAGCCGATGAACGCGGATAATCCGATTGCGCAAAGCTTGCTGAACATGTCGCGGGAATCCAGAGCTGTTCTAACACCCGCGCTAACCAGTACGATTAGCGCAAAGGTTACCAACAAACCTCCGAAAAGTCCAAGTTCTTCGGCGAGAGCAGCGAAGATGTAATCCGAGTCAGCAACCGGGATCAATTCCGGATATCCGAGACCTAATCCACGCCCCGTCGTTCCGCCCGACGCGAGCCCAAAAGTTGCCTGTGCAGGCTGGAAAGCGAGCATGTCGAACCATGCATCGACATTGATCGTTCTCTGCAGCTCGGGATCTTCGGCGAGCATCTGGGCAACCGATGGATCCTTCTGAACAAGCTTTTTGTAGTAGTCGTTGTAGTCATCTTTCCACCATGAAGTCTCCGGCGTCGGAGGGTTGAATCCGTCAAGCCAAAGATGGAAGCGCTGTTGAATGCGATCGGGCAGAACCTGCTTCACCGGTCGAGCCAGTGTCGGCAGCAGGGGAATTTCGTTTTGTGTTTTTTCGGGCAGTGCTCCGACGACCAGTATCCCGATAACCAAAAGCACACTTCCGACCAGAACGAACCTTTGCGAGAAACGACGAACGGCGATCAGGTACAGGGTCGCGTAGACGCTGCTGAAAACCATCATCTGGCCAAAATCTTTCAGAACGAAAAACGGCACGAAGGGAAGTATCCCCATAAAGACGAGCGGTAAGACGTCCTTGGCGCGGGGAAGTCCCCAATATGTTTTTGCGAGGTTTTTGTACAGGACCGCCAATATCGCAGCGAAGCCGATAAGGAACGGAATCTTCGAAGGTTCCCACGGAGTCATGTTGCCGATCGACTTTCCGGCGCTCGATGTAATTGCGGCGAGGAACAAAGGCACAAGAGTAAGCAGCACGATCAGAAAGCCATTTTTCTGCAAGATCTCCAGCACCTTTTCACGTTGAATAAGGAGAAGTGCAGCGATCAACCCGAGGATCCCGAGCAAAGGGTTGATCGTTTTTCCCGAAAGCAAAACTCCGGACAGGGTTTCTTCCGATGGCCGTGGCGTCTCCGCGGAGAGATCGACGGGGGATGGCGGCGTGGCCGGCAAACCCATGATCTGTTTCTTCTCGGCCGAATAATTCTCTTGAATGTAGTGCAGCTGGAGCGAACGTATCTTCGCCTGGCGTGCTTCGGCCTTGTCTTTTCGCGAGATATACTCCGGATCGCTGAACAGGCGATACTGCACGGTCAGCCCAACTGAAAAAAGCAAAACGGCGGTCGTATACAAAGTCCAGTTTCCCTGATACTTTGCAAATTTTTTCAGAAAGATCGGGAGAGCGGCGAGGATCGAGAGCAATCCGATATTTCGAAAGGCCGTGATCGACGATGTTTCATATCCGCGTATCAGTCCGCTGTAATAGATGGAATAGTGCGAGATCGCCGTCACGACGACGATCAGTACGAGGATGAAAAAATGTGATGATGTTCGGTTCTTCAATTCGTGTTTTCTGTTCGTGTGACTTCGTGTGTTGGTGGTTGCAGCTAAAACTGAAACCACTAAGTCACACGAATTAACACGAAATGCCTGTCAAACTTCGCTCAGCCAACCAATTTAACCGCAGATAACGCGGATGACGCTGATAACAAAACAAGAGTCAGATCTTTCTGATCAGCGTAACCCGCTTCATCCGCGGTTAACAGCCACTGGCGAACGGTACTATCGTTAGAACTCATCGGCGTTTCCTCGGTTTCTGCACCGTCGGTTTGACTGGCTGAACCTTCGGCTTGTACTGATCGCCGAGCAATCCTAATTCACGAGCTTTCAATATCACATTGGCGGCAATCGGAGCCGCGGTGCGGGCTCCGTAGCCTCCGCCTTCGACGACAACTGCGATCGCGACCTGTGGCCGCTCCAGCGGAGCGATAGTTATGAACCAGCTATCCGTTCGTTCGTACATCAGCGGAACTTCGTATTCTTCCAACTGCCCCTGGACCCTGCGGCGACGCTTCTCAGTTTTTAATTTTCCGGTCTTTTCGTCGTAGAGCGGTGCCAGCTTTTCCGCCGTTCCTGTTTTGCCCCCGGTGCGGATCCCCGTTCCGGCAAGCTTCGCCGAGATCACGGTGCCTGTCCCGCCGGGTTCCTCGGTCACTGTCGACATGATCATACGGATCTGCGCGGCCTGTTGTGGCGAGACGACCTGCGCGAACATCTGCGGCGGCTGGTCCAATTCGATGCGCGGCTTCATCAACTTTCCCTCGAGATTAGCCGGGATCCCCGCGATCATCGCCATCTGAAATGGGGTCATCTGACCGGCGTAGCCCTGACCCATACCTTGAATCCCAAGGTCGTAAAGGGAAATATCCTTACCGGTTACCATGGTCGATTGTTGCGGGGCGATAGCGCTTGCGATAGACGGGTTACTCGTATTCAAAACGTTCGGGAAGAATCTTTGGAGAAGACGCTTCATTCGGCGTGTCAACTGGATTTAGGCCGACCAGCAATGCCGTTTCCCGCAGTCGTTCGCGCCCCAGTGCGATCGCGAGTTGTGCAAAATACTGGTTGCTCGAAACCTGGTATGCGAACTGAATATTCTTTTCCTGACAGCCGCCATCGCACACACCCGAGACGCTCCCGTCCGGGCCGAGCTTCTGAGTTGCGTCGACAATCGGACGCGAATTAGGGGTCGGCTTGAATCCGCCAGGATAACTCGGAAAAACCGAATTCTGTTTTCCGGCGCGGAAAGCCGAGATCATCGTAAAGGTCTTGAATGTCGAACCCGGTGCGTAGAATTCGCGGGTCGCGCGATTTAGCAACGGTTTATCGCGTCTATTTCCTTCGAGCTTCAAGTAGTCCTCGAGGGATTGTGCTTCGGCCAGGTTGAAAGATGGATTTGAATAGACACCGAGTATGTCGCCGGTCTGAGGGTTGAGTACGACGATGGCGCCTTTCTTACCTTCCATCTGCGTCGCGATGAACGCCTGGAGATCGCGATCGATAGTTACCCTTACGTCTTTTTGCTCGTCCTCTTTTCGTTTGATGCGGGTCAGAACTTCCCACGCCTCAGGCGTCGGATCGGCAGCTCTCTTGTACAACGTGCGCTCGAGGCCAGGCGTACCGCGTTCGTTTCCGAGCAGATGAGCCATTTCTCTCTCAAGCGCAAATCCGCGAATGATGTCGCCGTCCGGGTTCAGCTTGTAGTACGCGAGCGCGGACGAAAGTGAGCCGGTTCGATCCAGCATCCAGCCGCGTAGATTTGCGGCCGTCGTCCGGCGAGTGCGCATATCCTTGTAGGCCAGCGCCTGAAACTGCTCGTTTGACTCATCAGCGAAATATGTCCAGTAAACCTGAAATCCGAAAACCGTGAATGCAAGCACGACAAACGTCATCTGCCATACTCGGATACTTCGGTTGGCGATCGTCTGCGTGAGACGCTTTTTCACCTCACGCGGAAGGTCGCGTTCGTATAGAAACTTAGGCCGGTTGAAATTGTCGTAGAAAGTTAGGACGAGAAATCCGATCAGTATCCCGACGCCGATGATGTAGACGATGCTCAATCCCGCCGGCGTTCGTTCGAGGACCTGCCCGCCGAAGATGGCTTCGGGCCGAAGCATGTTCCAATCGATTTGAAATAATGCGATAGGTAGCATCTCAACAAAGCTACCCTCCTGGATAGGAGGGGTGGCAGCCGCTTCGGCTGACGGGGTGGTGGACCGACAAGAATCTGATTCTTCCTATCCACTACCCCGCCGGCAAGCCGGCACCCCTCTATCCACGAGGGGAGTCTCCTTCTTGCTCTACCAAATCCGAAAGTTCCGTCTCCGACTTCACGGCCGGCTCGATGACCTCTGTCTTTTTCGAGAATTGAAAATCGCCGACGATATATGCCTCGGTGGGATCGTCGGGAGAAATTTCATCCTCGACTGGTGTCGGCTCCGGTGTCGGGGCCAACGTGAGTTCCAACGCGACATCGATCGCACCAAACTTAAGTTTATCGTCGGGAAAGATCGCGATCGCTTTGCCATAGGCGATACGTTCGCCGTTAAGATATGTTCCGTTCGTCGAGCCAGTGTCCGCGATGACGAGTTTTCCCTCGGAATTCAACAACAGGGAAGCGTGCATTTTAGAAACGCTTGTATGATCGATCGCGACATCATTCTCTTTTGTTCGTCCGATCGAAAGGCGTTTACCTTCTTCGAGCTCGAACCGTTTCTCGATCGCGCTGCGACCGAGATCGAACCGAACGACAAGGCTCCCCTGGCGGATCGGAGGCGTGACCGCAGCTTCTGCGGCCGGGTTGGTGGATTGATCTGGAATCAAATGACTCACGTTCGCCACCGGTATCGTCACGTTCAACTCGCGCTCGCCGCCATCCTTGTCAAACTTGTCGAAGCTGACGAACAGCTTGACGCCTTCGGTAAAGTAGTCGGGCTTCGCTTCGATGCTCAGCGGAGCGTAGGTGTAGTAGCGACGGTCGCTGATGTGATCGACCGCCGCCGTCAGCAGCTCATTCTCGAGTTTTCTCAGGCCGTCATCGGAATCGGTCGAGAACTTGTCCCACTGCATCTTCAGCTTGATGTTGTGCGGGACAAAGCTTCGTCCATCGCTGTCTTTTCTTATCTCGGAATCGAGCAGCATCTTCAGGCGTTCGATCAAACCACTGGTCGCGAGACTGCCTGCCGGTTTCCAGCTTCGACCCGTCAGCTTGTCGAACATGTCCCCGACGCGCGTCAGCGCACCCTGGACCAGCCAATCCGGGGTGATGTTCTTCTTTGGGGTTTCGGAGTTATCCGGCATGCAAAAACGAGTTACGAAGGGCTACTAAGATTAGTTGCCATTCTAGCTTAATAAGTCTCTTTTTTGAACGTGGACTGAAGGTGCCTGTTTTTACACGCGGATCAAGCGTTACGTTTTTGATTACCATACGTATTTTTTGAACGCGGATTGGACGGATCAGGCGGATGAGAGCGGATCTGAAAAGAGGTTTTGTCTGATCCGGATAATCCGCCTGATCCGTCCAATCCGCGTTCAAAAATACTGGCAGTGAGTGAACTTCCGACACAGACCTGGATTATGCGAACATTAGGTTCGGATCACGACCATGTCCAGTTTCGCGTGGATCATAGTTCTCGTCCTTCTACTCACCTTGCTCGGAACGGCTGCTCTCGTGTTGGTAACGGTGAAATATTACTGGGGCGAACGCGGTGCACCGCCGCTCACCGGCGAAGGGCGTCGACGACAGAAAGAAGAGGAACTCGAGCTTCGCGCTAAACAGATCGAGCTCGCCGAAAGAAATCCCGTTAAGACACGCAAGCCGAGCTTTTGGGACAACACGAAAGTCCGCTGAGAGTGCGTAAAGTTAAGCACTGGTTTTCGAAAGGTAAGCTCGGTTCACCGCAGATGACGCGGATGAGACAGATTGTTTCGGATCGGTTTTCGAAAGGTGAGCTCCCGTTAACCGCAGATGACCCTGATGTTTTGTTAGGGTACTTTGAATAGGCCAAGGTACTGGCAGGGTTACGATCCGCAACGAGGCATTGTCGAAATCAAGACAGTGATTCGACAACCAATCAAAAAGAATCTGCGTCATCCGCGTCGTCTGCGGTTAACAGCGCTCACCTATAGGAACTCCGCCGCTTCGGCTGACGGGGTGGTGGATCAAACACGAATCTGACCTGTCTACCACCCCGCCTCGCAAAGCCTCGACACCCCTCCTATCCAGGAGGGGAGCTTTTCACAAGACCCCGAGAACGCGAGACAACAGTCAGAACCGCGAGCGGTAGCGACCGGGTGACCCGAGATCAATCCCGGATAACAACTGTCCTTGTTTCCCGTGGATGGTTTTCAGTATGATGCTCAGCGTGAATTTCATTCCTCACGATCGATTTATTCTTCACCGCTTCCTGACCGATGCCGTCGGCCATTTAATCGGCACTTATCTATCGATCGCGCTAACCTATGGCATCGATCCGCATTCGGATCGCCCGATAGATTTCAGTCATGCTACCGCATTAGCGCTCGCCGCGTCGCTTATCGTCTGCGACTTCCTCATCGCGAGGTTGTTCGGCAACCGGAAGTGGTTTGGGCTTATCTCTCTCGTCGTCGCTTCCACCGCAGGATATGTTCTATTCATGTTCGGCGATATGGTCTACCAATCTGCGACGGGCGCAGGGTATTCAACATCCAGCGTTGGCGTGAATATCGTAGGGATCGTCCTGCTGTCAGTATTATTTCTTCCCGCCGCATTGATCTTTCCGCTTATCATCCGCCTAATGGCGTACCCGATCATCAGCGTCTTCCGGCCGAGCCGGTAATGAGTGCGCTAATTCTGCAACGCCGTAGGTGTGAAATGTTGGTAGCAAGAGCAACAGCAAATTAAATCGAGCTCCGTAGGAGCGACATAGTGTGCCGCTCCTACGGAGCTCGGTCCATTTGTATGACCGGCGTTGCTACCAACATGCGGCTCCTCCGAAGCCACTTCAAAATGGCCCGTGCGCTGAAACAAATGCTCGCCAAGCAATGCTCATCGTCCGGCGAACAATGCTCAATGTCCGGCGAACAATGCTCAATGAACGGGGAACAATGCTCCATGTTCGGGGAACAAATGGACCTGACCGGTTCTAACTTGGTCGACTAATCCAGTTGGAAGGGACAATTGAGCACCTCGAGACATTGTTTTCTGTGGGAGTCAAGGTGATATAGAAGCACCGTATGAACTACATCTTTGACTCGCGTTGCGGCTCATTCTACGCCTAGGCTTTTGAAATGCCAGGAGCGTTTAATACCATCTTGTCCGTCCGCTTTCGACTAGGCCGTGAGCTTGAATCGTTGAAAGTTAACTACGTGCACGTGCCTCACCGTCATCCTAAAGCTGAAAGCGACGTCGATTTCGCAATCCGCCGAATTCTGAGCTAGCGAAAAGACCCTGGTATTACGAGCAGCCCGGACCGGCGACTGTTCCATTCCCGAACTTTCAACCTATAATGTCGTATTGAGGTTAGGACTCTCTCCCAGGTCGACATGCGGGAACTCTCATTAGAAAATTGCAGGCTGGATAAGAGGTACGATGTCCAGAATGAACTCGGCCGGGGAAGTTACGCCGAGATATTTGTCGCGCATGACATCATGGCGTCGCCGACATCACCGCATCGGAACGTTGTGATCAAGGCGCTGAATGTGTTTCTGCAAAACGATCTCGATTCCGATCTGGAACGGACGCTGGTCGAGAATTTTCAGAATGAAGCCATCGCCCTCGATCGCGTTCGCCACCCGAACATAATAAGCCGTCTTGGACACGGCACGGCACGCGATCTGAAGGGGACGGTGTTTCATTATCTGGTTCTCGAGTATCTCGAAGGCGGCGATCTGCAGAAAGCGGCGCGAAATGGCAATCTCGCATTCAAACAGTCGTTCAAATATATAGAACAGGTGTGCGCCGGTCTGCGGCACGCGCATCGTCACAACATCATCCATCGCGACATAAAGCCGCAGAATCTGCTCCTGACAAAAGACCGCGAGACCGTCAAGATCGCCGACTTCGGTGTCGCACGACTCAACCTGTCTGACTCGCCGATCACTCGTGTAGGGACGAACATATACGCACCGCCCGAACACAGCCCTTTGAATTTTAATGAGGACGGACACATGACGGTCGCGGCGCTGACGCCGGCGGCGGACATCTATTCACTCGCGAAGTCCGTGTACACCCTCATCACCGGTGAGGCTCCGCGGATGTTCGCGAATCAACCGATCGCCGATCTTCCCATGACGTGGCGGGATAAAGAGTGGAGCGACGATCTGCGACGCGTGCTGTCCAAAGCGACGTCGTCCGAACCCTCGGCGAGGCACCAGTCCGTAGACGAGTTTTGGCATGACCTCGAACCGGTTCGCCGGATCGCGTATGACATGGAAACTGCGACAAGCGTGCGGCCGAAATTGCACGAGACTCCGCAACCTCATGTCGCACGCGGATACTCGCCGCTTGCACCGCAGGAGCCGCGATTCGATACGTCGCGAGAGCTGAAACTATCAAATGCGGAACGCGGAGTGCGGAATGCGGAATCTCCGGTGCGGGGGACCGAGATTCAACTCAACGGTGCTACTAAATTTCCTGCGTGGGAACCGAGACAGCCGGTAGACCAGCGGGCAGTTCCAAAAGAACCTCAGATGGATGTCGAAAGGCCGCCGGACGAATTCCGCGTTCCGCGATCCGCAGTCCGCATTCAGGGAAGGCGTTTCGCTACATTTGCCGTTCTTTTGATAGTATTTGCTGGCGGGCTCTATGGAACATCCGCGTTTCTCCGTAGCCGCGGAATCCTGCCGGCCATCTCGAATCCGTTCGCTTCGAAAACCGGGAAGGCGAACACGGACATCAACCTTCGGCCGGAACCAAATGCGAATAACGACCCGATCGGTTTAGTGACAAAGGATTCACGGGTGCGGATCTTGAACACGCAGAACAATTGGTATGAGGTGGACGTTCTCGAACAGGGCCGCAACCGAGACACTCCGCTGGCCACGAATCGCGGATGGCTGAACGGGAAGTATGTGGACTTAGATTAATGGTGAGTTGTGAATGGTGAATGGTGAATGGTAATGGTGAATGGCGGCGGAACGACTCTTTTCTTCATTCACCACTCACCGTTCACCATTAAACGAGAGCATGAGTGTATTAGACAAAGTTAGACGATGGATAGACGGTGAGACGGCGGAGCTCGTGCTTGAAGAAGCCGCACGCGATGCTCAGGTAAAACCGCGTTCGAAGGCCGAAGAGTTTATCGTGAAGATCGCACGCGAGGTGGAAGGCGTGATGCAGCGCGAGCTTGTGCCCCTGCCGCAGGGAACTACGATCATCCCTAGCGAGTATGCAATCTTTCTCTCGGATGCTGACGACAAGGACTGGCAGGGAGTTAAGCGACGAGGATTGGAGCAAGGCTTGTATCACATCCTCGCCGAGCGTGCGAAGGAAATCGCCGGCAAGAGAAAACTCGAAACGAAATCGTTTGTGATCGAGTTGCGCGTGGACGGAACCTTGGAAAAAGGGAATATTCGCGTCCAGCATAGTTGGGAAGATTCGTCGACCGGAAATAAGACCGGTGTCCTCGCTCGCCCAAAATCAGGAAATCTCAAGACACCTTCGCAGGCCTCGCCCGCAGCGAATCGTCCTTCGGCGAAGCCGACGAACCCAAGTTATCCGCGCGGAGCGATCGAAGCGGCGTATGTTCCGCCTCCGCCGCCCAATTTTACGGAACAGCGATCGTCGCGTCCGCTACCCGGTATTGATCAGGCTACTCCGATCCCACCCGAAGACGCGGAGGTCATGACCAACGTTCGTAAACGCGCGGCGATCGAGCTTTATAAACTGGAGATCTGGATGAACGGCGTGCGCCAGAACGTCGTGCCGATATACAACAAGGAAATTTCCGTTGGCCGCGGCTCACGTTCGAAACCTGTCGATATCGCTTTGTCCGGCGATCCGGAGATCAGTCGCCGACATCTGACGTTGGGAACCGATGGCGCCGGATATTACTGGGCGGTAAACGAGGGGAGAAACCCGGCGATGATAAGCAGCTATGAGCTTCCGGCGGGACAGACGCGTTACGATAACGCCCGGGATCAACCTCGCCGTGGGCAGCTACGTGCTCCGAATCCAACCCAGACAGTAGTGCGGAGTGCGGAGTGCGGAGTGCGGAGTGCGGAGCGTGGGGGAATCAGACGACGTCACTAGGGACTCGAATTCCGCATTCCGCACTCCGCGTTCCGCATTAATAAGACCCGCCCTCGATTTCCTTTTCTATCTGCGGCAGCAGCGAGCGCCGCAACCGTACGACGTGCGATTGTGCTTCGCGAAGACTTGCTTCCGCCTCCGAAACGTTTCGATCGATCTGCTGTAGAAGCTGCGTCAGACTTCGCTGTTCGGCGACGAATTTGTCCCGACGGTTCTCGCGTATCTCGACAGTCTGTGTCGATCCCTCGAATGTTGTGGAGCGCTCTATACTCTGCGGGCGAAGCTCAAGCTCGATCTGCGTGAGCCGCGACTTTACCTGGATCTGTTTTTCGATCAGATCGGTGTGAGCCTTTTGAAGCGTTGCGACGCGTTGCTCCGAACGCACCAGAATCTCGAGGCCCATCACAAATCTCTGCTGCTTCTCCGAAAGTGTCAGGCCCCCGACCTTTTCGAACTTATCGACGAATAACTTGAGGCGCTCGCTGAGCTGTTGCACGGAGCGCGAGATATTCGAAAGGTCAACTGAAATGCTTGCTATCGGATCGAGTGGCGGTTGCTGCGGTGAGGGGCTCGAGGCTCTATCCTGACCCAACGCGGAACAAACAAAAGCAAGGATAAGTACCGGAAGGGGAGAGATCTTTATTCTCATCACAAACTCCTTTATTGTTGGAACGATTCAGATGCTAACGAGATTCACGCACATCATTGCCGTTGGTTGCAAACAATTCCGGCAGACCCGGCATTTCCCGTTTCTCGAATAGTTCAAGTAGTTCGTTAAGGGCGGTTTCGACCCGAGCGTCGATCTCACCCGTGTAGCCGAACGTCGCGGAACTTTGTTCGTATTCGGCGCGGTCAAGCACGGTGGTCTTAGGCTGAGCATCGATCATGACGTCGATGTCGAGATCGACATAGTCCAGGATCCCGTTTTCAAACTTGGGCGGCATAGTGACGTTGCAGTAGAAATTTCGGAATTCGCCAGAGGGCTCGTGAAAACGAAAGATGTTGTACCAGCGGTCGAGCCAATAGAATTCGTACGAGATCGTGCCTTTCCCCAGGTGTCCGAGATCAGGGTGCGTCACGTCCTCGGTAAAATAGCCGACCGTGGCGATCAGTGAATTACGCTGAAAAAGCAATTCACACTCCCAGCTTCTGCGGATCGTTCCGTCAAATCTGCGCGAATTGACGGTGATCATTCGGGCGGAGTCCTAACGATCAGGACCGAGCATGGGGCGTGATGCACCACCGAATCCGAAACGGATCCAAGCAGAAGGCGTTCCCAACGACTGTAGCCGTGTGATCCGACGACGATGAGATCCGGATTAATAGCTTCGGCGGTTTCGACGATCCGGCTTTCCGGCGAGCCGAAAAGAACCTCGCTGGAAATCGCAAAATTTCCGGCGGGGAATTGAGCCCGGATCCGCTCCTCCGTGCGCTCGAGCAATTTGCCGGCATTTTCGCGTGCTGTCTTCTCCAGCTCTCCGGTGTCCGGAAGGTAACCGCCATAGATATCGATCGCCATCGGCACAGCCATGTCAACAACGCTGACGATCTTTAGCTCGTCACCATCCGACAGGGCGAAAAATTTCAACATCTCAACCGCCGCGTCACTTTGTTTCGCTCCATCGGTCGCAAAGAGTATTTTCATATAACCTCCCCAGGGTAAATTGATCGGTTTATGCCGCTATTTTATCGCTAATCGCGAAAATCGAATAGTGATTTAAAGGAAAAGCTTCTGCAGAAGCTGTTTGAGCATTAAAGATTCGGTGTCGGTCAGCTCGCCGAGCGTCTGCTCTTCGAGCTCGATCCAAGCCTCTTCGAGCGCCTCGCGGACCTGAACCCCCTTAGGTGTCAGAAAAATCCGCGTCGAGCGGGCATCGTCCTCGTACCGTTCCCGGGTGACGAAATCATTTTCGAGAAGCCCACCGAGGATCTTGTTGACCGTCGGCGGAGACAGGTTAACCCGGGCCGCGAGATCGATCTGCCGCTGTCCATCGACCTTCCAGAGTTCCATCATCACAAAAACCTGTCCGCTGTGAAGCCCGACCGAGTTCGCATATTTTTGAATCGCGTTCTTGTGTAGAACGGTCGCCTTTGCCAACAGGTAAGCAGCGGTGTCCTCAAATTGCATAACGTGGTTAAGTGCTTTAATTGCCTAGGGTTTAAGAAATCGGTTGCTGGCTAATAAGTAACGATTAGCCACCTAATAAGCTACCATTAGCCGGCTAATATTCAAAGCTTAGAAGGGGAACTAAAGTTTTAAGCGTGTAGTAAGATTTATTTATGGATAACTCGGAACGTTTAAGGGGCGCGAGGAATTTACTGCTTAAGCTTCACAAGAACCTGGTCGACCACGAACGGGCGATCTGGGAAGGAATACACGGTCCTGTCCCGAACGGACAGTTTTTGAATGTATTGATCGAGGATCCGGACTTTCGCTGGCTGAGAAAATTTTCGACTCTGATCGTGGATATCGATGAGATGTTCGCACAAAGGGACGGATTTTCGCCGGAGAGTGTAGACGAGCACTTAAAGAAACTTCGCGAACTTATCTCGATGGAGGATGAGGACGAGGGCTTTAAGGCAAAGTATCAGGCCGCGTTACAGCAAGATCTGGACGCGGCCGCGAGACAGGGCGATTTGAGGTTGTTATTGAAGTCCGACGCTTAATCTACGAACGCCCGCTCTTCTTCCAGTCGGAGAGAAAACCTTCTAATCCTTTGTCGGTTAAGGGGTGCTTGACGAGCTGCTGAATTACCTTGAATGGAATAGTGGCAACATCCGCACCGGCAAGAGCACATTCGACGATATGCACCGGGTGGCGGATCGATGCCGCCAAAACTTCGGTCGCAAATCCGTAGTTGTCATAGATCCGAACGATATCGGAGATCAACTGCATGCCGTTGGTCGCGATGTCGTCGAGGCGTCCGATAAACGGCGAGATGTATTTCGCACCGGCCTTTGCCGCCAGAATTGCCTGTGCCGCGGAAAAACACAGCGTAACGTTCACGCCGGTCCCTTCGCTGGTTAAGATCCTCGTTGCTTTCAGACCGTCGAGCGTCAGAGGACATTTTACGACCACATTCGGAGCGATCTTTGCATACTCACGCCCTTCCTTCAGCATGCCATCCGTATCGAGCGAAGTGACTTCAGCGGAGACGTCGCCGTCGACCATTTCGCAGATCTTCGCAATGTGTTCCTTAAAGTCGACGTCACCTTCTTTCGCAACCAGCGACGGATTTGTCGTAACGCCGTCGATAAGTCCGAGCTCGGTTGCTTCGCGGATCTCATCCAAATTCGCAGTATCGATAAAAAATTTCATAGGTTTGTTGTGACCATTCTAGTCTAAGGATGTGGATGAGACAAAGCGACTCACTCGGAGATGACAGGATTGGATAGCGTACCGATTCCGTCGACCGTGATTTCACATACGTCACCTGCATTTAGTCGAGACACGCCCGACGGCGTGCCGGTCGCTATCACGTCACCGGCCTTTAACGTCATCTGCCGGGAAATATAGCGAATCAGATAATCGACAGGGAAGACCATCTGTGAGGTAGTTGCGTTTTGTTTCACGACGCCGTTTACGGTGGTAGTCAGCCGCAGGTCGCTTACATCCAACTCGGTTTCGATGTGCGGGCCGATCGGGCAAAACGTATCGAAAGACTTTCCACGAGTAAACTGCACATCCTCGCGTTGAATATCGCGAGCCGTTACGTCATTCAGACAGGTGTATCCAAGAACATACGCGAATGGATCTTCGTCATCTCGTACATTCTTGCAGTCGCTTCCTATGACCACCGCCAACTCGCCCTCATGCTCAACCTGTTGCGATTGACGCGGCAGGACGATGGAGTCGCCGCTTTGGATAATGGCCGACGGAGCCTTTAGAAATAGCAGCGGGCTAGTGGGAACCTCATTACCCAGTTCCTTTGCATGATCCGAATAATTTCGGCCGACGCAGACGATCTTGGATGGAATTATCGAGAAGTCTCTTTTCATCGTTGTTTTACGGCAGCGTCTCTGACACGACGTTGCTGGGCTGGCTGATGTTGCCGGCTTTATCCTCTGCGGTAAGAAAATAGTAATAGGTCTTGCCGCTTTCAACGCGGGAATCCTGGAAAGTATTTGTTGTAAGGATCGAGCTCGTCAAGAGTTCCCACTTTGCTTTGTCCAGATCGACGTCTTCTGAGCGATAGATCCGGTAGCCGACGATATCTTTCTCCGGGTTAGTCGCGAAGAATATCGAGATCGTAGTTGGTGTCGCGGCAAGCGTGATCGCGGCCGGTGGACTCGGAGGAAACGTATCCTTTGGTGAGATCTGCAAAATGTTCGATTCGATGCTTTCGACGGGCTCGCCTCCGGTGCCAACGGAAACGGCCCGCACAAAGTAGTACAGAGGCTTATCGAATTCGAAGAATTCATCGGCGAAATGGGTATCCGAGATCGGGGTCTCGTTCAAAAGCTTGCCCGGAATCTTGTCTGAACCCGACCGGTATACGTTATAGCCGAGCAGACTGACCGGGGTTGAGCCATCGACATTCGCTGTCGGTGATTCCCATTCAAGTCGGACCGCTTCCTGGGATATCGAAGCTGACAGGGAAGTCGGAGCTCCCGCAATTCTTGCCGACGGCTCAAGCAGGAAGAAGTTGGAAAAGGCTGCCTTCTGGCCCGAAGCGTTTACAAATCGGATCGCATACCTAAGGCGTGCCGGCTGCCCCGCGAATTGAAGCGTATCGGTATAACTCAGGGTTTTCAGTTCGAAGTCGGATTCTCGAATCGTAAGAGTTGCGACAAGAGTGCTGCGTGTTGCGAACTCCTCCTCCGACATGCTCTGCGGCGACGCCAGCGGCTGAGCAAGGCGATAAATGTCAGCGCGGCTAATATTGAGCAAGCTTCCTTGCGAAGCATTTCTGGCGGGCATTTTCCACGAAAGAATGACCTGATTCCCCCGCTGAAAGCCACCGATCTCTACACGTTGGATAACACGCTCGGTCGGAGGCAGCGGAGGCTTTCGCTTTCCGCAGCTTAATCCTGTAAGCAATACAACTGCTAAAAGTGCTAATAGCGCTTTAACCTGTTGGAGCTTAACGATTGTGCTTAACTTATGCTTACCGACGAATGAGGAATTCAGCATTTGATTAAATCATAAGACGTACTGTCGCAAATTCTGATCGTGGACCAGTCCGCTTAATCTCTCTTCGACATAAGCGGAGTCGATTCGTTGGTGCTTAACCTCGAGTTCAGCACCCGAAAAGCTGATTTCCTCAAGAAGCTTTTCAAGCAGCGTATGGAGTCGCCGAGCCCCGATGTTTTCAGTGCTTTGATTGATATGTGCCGTCATATCGGCGAGCTTTGTAATGGCGTCTTCTGTAAATTCCAGCTCAATTCCCTCGGTCTTAAGCAATGCCTGATATTGCTTAATGAGTGAGTTCTTCGGCTGCACAAGAATTCGCTTAAGGTCCTCTGTGGTTAAAGCTTCAAGTTCTACTCGAATAGGAAAGCGGCCTTGCAGTTCGGGAATCAGATCCGAAGGCTTTGATACGTGAAACGCTCCGGCAGCGATAAAGAGTATGTGCTCCGTGCTTACCATCCCATACCGTGTATTTACGTTGGTACCTTCGACGATAGGAAGGAGGTCGCGTTGGACACCTTCACCGCGATACATCAGGATTGCCGCCGGATTCCCGACCGGCGATCTTGTCGATCTCGTCGAGAAAAATAATGCCCGAGTCCTGCGTCTTCTGAATCGCAGCTCGAGTGATCTGCTCGGTATCTGCGAGTCGCTCCTGCTCGTCACGGATCAGATAAACCAATGCATCCGAAACCCGCATCTTGCGTCGAACGGTCTTTGTGGGAAACAGATTTCCGAACATGTCGCGGAGGTTGACTCCCATTTCCTCCATTCCCTGCCCACCAACGAAGTCTATGGTCGCGTTGCCCCGGTCCTGGGTATCAAGCTCGATTGAACGATCGTCCAGCTCACCCCGGCGGAGTTGCTCACGAAGTTTTTCGCAGCGTCCGGCCCGCTTTAGCTTCATTTGGAGCCTCGTCGGGTTCCGCTTGGGTCTGATAATGCAAACTGGTGGGTGGAAGGAGGATGTCTAGGACCGCCTCTTCGGCGTTTTCTTCCGCTCGCGGCCTGACTTCCTCGTACGCCGCTTGCTTTGTCAGATCGACCGCTACCTCGGTTAATTCGCGGATCATGCTTTCGACGTCACGCCCGACATAACCGACCTCAGTGAACTTCGAGGCTTCGATCTTTATAAAAGGTGAATCCGCTATTCGGGCGAGTCGGCGGGCAATTTCGGTTTTCCCTACACCCGTAGAGCCGATCATTAGAATATTTTTGGGCAATACGTCCTGAGCAATTTCGGCTGGCAGCTTTTGCCTTCGGATTCGATTGCGAAGCGCGACCGCAACGGCTCGCTTCGCGTCGGTTTGGCCGACAACATACTTGTCGAGCTCCGCAACGATTTGGCGGGGTGTTAGGTCATCCAGTTTTGATTTGGCCGCACTTTCTTTAGTCTCGCCGCCAAGGTAGATCGGCATCAATGATCACAGTTCCTCAACCACGATATCGGAGTTCGTAAAAATACAAATTTCGCTTGCGATCCTCATTGCCTCAGTAGCTATTTCTCGAGCATCCTTTTCGGTATGCCTGATCAGGGCACGAGCTGCCGCCAGTGCAAACATACTTCCGGAGCCGACCGACAACAGCCCTTCATCCGAGGATATGACGTCACCCTTGCCTGAGATCAGGAACGAATCCTTTTTATCGGCAACGATAAGCAACGCTTCGAGATGCCGCAGGTACTTGTCGGTCCGCCAATCTTTGCTTAGTTCGATCGCCGATCGCTCCAGTTGTCCCTGGAATTGTTCCAGCTTTGTCTCAAACCTGGAAAGAAGGGAAAAGGCATCGGCCGTTGCACCTGCAAAGCCGACCAGTATATTACCGTCCGCGAGCCGTCTCACTTTTCGAGCGTTTCCCTTGATCACGGTCTCACCCAACGTCACCTGACCGTCTCCGGCCATTGCGACCGCTCCGTTTCGCTGGACCAGGAGCACAGTAGTAGACCGAATTCGGCTTGTCGTAAACTCTGAAGGCATTAGAGGCAATCATAAGACTTTAATTTCAAATGCTCAAATTGACATAGAACCGCGATTTATCTGAACATAAATGAGTTTATGGCACATAGACCAAGGATTGGCTTAACGATGCGGCTCGAGCTCGAGACGCGGAGATACTATCTGGGCCGCGATTATAGCGAAGCGGTCGAAGCTGTCGGCGGCCTCCCCGTTCACATTCCGCTGATACCCGACAAAGATTTCATTTCGGCTTTGGTGGCCGATCTGGATGGCGTATTGTTACCAGGGTGTGATAGCGATGTCGATCCGGCCTACTACGGAGAGGACCCGCATCCTAAACTTGGAAAAGTTGTGCCTGAGAAGGATGAGACCGACCTCCTGGTCTTAGCCGAAGTTGAGCGGCTGAATCTTCCGCTTCTTGCAATCTGTTACGGGTTACAGATCCTAAATGTCTTTCGGGGCGGCAGTCTTATCCAGGACATCGAATCGCAGGTTGAGAACTGTGTAAGACATCAGCAAGGCCAGCCGGCCGCAAGGAATTCACACGAGATCAGGATGGAACGTGATAGCTTGTTATTTGAACTCTCCGAGAAAAACGTTGATGAGAAGGTCAAGGTAAATTCTCATCACCATCAGGCAGTAAGAAGACCTGGCAATGATCTGCGGGCTGTCGCGTGGGCGAACGACGGAGTGATCGAGGGCATCCAAGACCTTCGCCGTGAGCGGTTCATTCTTGGCGTGCAGTGGCACCCAGAACTCTCATGGGAAACCGACAAGTTTTCGCGAGCGATCTTCGAATCGTTCGTCTCAAGATGCGCAGAAGGCGTGGCTCACGGGCGAGGGGTTGTATTGGGAAGTGCCCCAGGCACACGCTAATCGTATAGACCGGTGTCGCTCAGGGTGGAAAAATTGGTGTTAAGCATTAAATCGCTTGAAGTGATATCTAGATAGGTTCAAACAGTTGTTTTCAGAAGAATTAGGGGAATTGATCTCGACTAGCCTTGCAGAGGTTGGTGGGTAGACTGTTAAGGTTGAGAGTTACTTCGTTCATACAAATTCGATGGATAATCCTGTCATAGTTGGAATTATTTCGTGGTTCTTTCCCGGGGCCGGCCACCTTGTTCAAGGTCGCTACAAGCGGGGACTGATCATCGGTGGCGCCATTTGGACGATGTTTATTGTCGCTCTGATTAGCGGAGGGGCATACTATCCCGGGTTCGACTTTAAAGACGGACAGCTTCTTTTTTTACTAAATGTGTTCGCGAAACTCGGGAACGGTCTTGGAGCCATTATCGGTTTTCTCGCATCGGTCGAGCCAGCGCCAAATATGGCAGCCAGGGCGACGTTTGAATATGGCGGCCGATTTTTAGAGACGGCCGGCCTTCTAAATTATTTGGCAACGATCGATGCGATCGACATCAATTTGGGGAGGAAGAAATGATCCATTTTCTTTACCTCATAGGTTTCGGATTGTTCGTTTCGGTCGTCTTTGGCGCTATTCATGTTGGCACGCCCAGGGAACGCATCTTGTATGCGGCAAAGACGTTTTTACAATTCGTGGGCATAAGCCTGGTGATCGCATGGGTCCTATATTTTATCCCTTAGCTTGATGCCTCATTTCGAAACAGAGAGCCTCGTCCTTAAGAGCTATAACCTCGCCGAAGCAGATCGGATAGTCGTATTTCTCACGCGTGAGTTTGGCCTCGTGCGCGGTGTCGCGAAGGGCGCAAAGCGTATGAAGAGCCGTTTCGGAAGTATGCTTGAGCCTTTCTCGACCGTGCACCTTGAATACTTTCAAAAGGAAGATCGTGAGCTGGTAAGCATCCGGCACGTCGACCTTTTGCGCTCATGTTTTGAGGAGGCAAGCGAACCTGAGATACTACACACGTTCTCGTACATCGCCGACCTACTGATTTCGTTTGTCCCGCCGCACGACCCGAGCGAAACGCTGTATCGAATGGTCAAAGCCTGTATTGATTCGGGCTGCAGATCAGCGGATGACATTGTGGCGATCAGGTTTTATTTCGAGGTCTGGCTCCTGCGACTCGGCGGGTATCTGCCCGATTGGAGAGTTTGCGACGCGTGCAAAAACACTTTGGCAGCAGGCGAACCCTCGGATGTCCAAGCCGATTTTCACGTCTTGTGCGGTAAATGTCGGAAGACGCGCACCAGTCAGACAATATCCGGACTGCAGCGCGATAGCTTTCAGGCCGCACAAAAGCTCTCGCCACGTGATTTCATTGAGTTTGCTGCGGACAAGACCGAAGCAATCGATCAGGTTTCCGGAATTTTACGCCGCATAATCTCGAACGTGATCGGCAGGGAAATAGTTGGTAAAAAGACCTTTGCAGTAAACTCTTAGCAATACAAAATGCGCTTGAGCCTGACGATTTCGCGATATCTTATCGGGGCAATATTGCCTTACTTCGTTTTCTCATGGCTACTCCTCAGCGTCATTCTCTTTGTGCAGCAGGCCGCACGGTTCGCAGACATTTTCTTTAGTGCAAATATTCCGACGAGCCTCGTTTGGCAGCTTACGCTTGCTCTCGTGCCGAGCGTAATCGCCTTTACATGTCCGATGGCCGTTCTGGTCGGCGTGATAATAGGCTTGTCAAAAATGCAGAGCGACAGCGAACTTGTCGCTATACGGGCGTCCGGCGTGGGGAATCTTCAAATTACCATTCCGGTTTTTGTCTTGGGAGTACTGCTTTCGATATTCGCTTTTGCGATCAATTTATATGGCGTCCCTCTCGCGGCGCGAATCGTTCGGCAGGTTGCGATCCAAACTGCGATCTACAAACTAGAGTCTCCGATAGAACCTGGCGTCTTCAATACGGAGATCGCCGGCTATACGATATACGTAAGAAGCGGCGATGTGAGTGCCGGGGCATGGGAGAATATCTTTGTTCATACCGAGGATGAAAAGACCGGGACCGTTAGACTGATCACCTCACGAAATGGTCGGATCGACTCTTCCGGAGAACATTCGGAGCTCGTTCTTGAGAACGCGATCGCGACGACCTTCAATACTTTGCCAGGACAGCAGAAGTTTGTTTCCGAACGTATCGGAGATATTCGCTTTGCCATCAAAACGAGGCGTGGCGAGCTGATCCGGAAACTTAGCAGTGCCGACCTGACTCCTGAAGAATTGGGCCTTGCACAACTGTCGGAGTACGCAAGCAGCAAGGAAGGAACCGAACGCACCGAGGCTCAGATCCTCTGGCAGCGCCGCATAGTTCTTTCTATTACGCCGCTTGTTTTTTGCCTGCTCGGAACAGCTCTGATACTTCGATTCAACCGGCGGGGAAAAGGGTTCGGGGTTGTCGTGGCACTTGGCTGCCTCATCGCATATTATTTGCTCGCCTTTCTTGGCGAGCAACTCGCCCGAACTGGGAAGATCTCCGTTCTCGAGGGAAGCCTTCTTCCCATCGTTCTGAGTTTTTTTGCGATCCTCTGGTTCAATTTGTCGGGAAAACTTTCTATCACCGACAAAACGGGTCTTCGACTCAAGGAGATATTCCCTCGTATAAATTTCCGCCGCCTCCGTCGCCGGCGAGCGAATTTGTTCGTGGATGTAACAACGGGGATCAGGGATTTTGATCTTATTGTCGACATTCTAAAGTATTACGTTCTGACCCTTCTTTTCCTTGCATCGATATTCATCATTTTTACCGCGTTCGAGCTGTGGAAGTTTGCGGGAACGCTCGACGGGGGAATAGTTTTACTGATCAAATATCTATTTCACCTCCTCCCCTTTATTTACATTCAGCTCGCACCCTCCGCCGCGATGATCGCTACTCTTGCGACGTATGTGATCAAGTCGCGGCAGAATGAGATCATCACGTGGACCTCGGCAGGGCAGAGCGTATATCGACTGCTTCTTCCATGCCTCGTACTAATGATTCTGCTCGGAGCTGTGAACTGGCAGGTACAGGAGCGGATCGCACCGGCGGCGAATCAACGCCAGGATGAACTACGGTCACAAATTCGAAGTCGCGGAACTTTGGTGAATAAGTCTGGGAAGTTTTGGGTCGCCAATGATCGACGCATCTATTCGTTCCAGCTGTTTAGTTCGGCCGGGTCCGGGTCTGTCGATAACGGGGCAGCGTCTGATAACGACAAGGGATATGCTTTTCTATGCCCATCAATCTGTTCTGTCCGAAACTTGAGCATCTATGAATTCGATGATAGGGGGGAGAATCTGCAAACTCTGTACCGCACGAAATCAGCGATTTGGCGGGACGGCGTCATACATTTTGACGGTCCGGTTGAGAGAACTGTCTTGTCGAAGGGGGGAGTTGCGACCGATATACTTGCCGGCGGGGAAGTAGTCGAAAAGGTCAATCCGTTTGGGGAGATGAGAAAAAAGCCAAGCCATCTGGATATTTCGGAGACGAAGGAGCAGTTGAGCAGCAGCGAAGCGGAAGTGGAGAGACGAAGTTTCGCGATCGCGATCGAGAAAAAATACACTACGCTGGTTCTTCCTTTTGTGATCGCGTTGTTTACCGCGCCGTTTGCGTTAAGTTTGAGTAGAAAAGGGAAGGTTGTAACCGTCGGGTACGCCATCGGTCTCTGGCTATTGTTTATGGGCCTTACGAGTGCCTTCATACAGTTTGGTCTCAGCGGAAGTTTGCCACCCTCGTTCGCCGTTTGGGGGC
Source organism: uncultured Acidobacteriota bacterium (assembly GCA_963772405.1). Lineage (GTDB taxonomy): Bacteria > Acidobacteriota > Blastocatellia > Pyrinomonadales > Pyrinomonadaceae > OLB17. Next base: position 750,772 of record CAVYWT010000001.1, read on the forward strand.
CGCTGATAGTTTTCTCGATGCTCGGAATTTTTCTACTTTCCAGGGTTAGAACGTAATTTAGAAAGACAAAGGTCAGCTGAAGATACTAGAATTAACAGGAGCGAATTTATTTTCACGTTTTAGTGTTTTTTATGCCCGGAGCGAAAGCCAAGATTCTTTGTGTTGAGGATAATCGCGACTCCCGTGAGATGATCGCGACGCTCCTTCAACAAGCAAATAAAGATTACGAGATCACCGCCGTTGAAACGGCGGCCGAAGCCTTGGCGTTAAACGGGAAGTCTGAATTCGATCTGTATATTCTTGATATTTGGTTGCCCGGGATGGACGGCGTCGAGTTATGCCGGCGGCTTCGTGAACGCGGCGTGAGGACTCCAATAATGTTTTTCTCGGCGATGGGGGTACAGGTAAAGGACCGTGACTACGTTCTTGCAGCGGGCGCCGATGAGTTTCTCGTAAAGTCTATCGATCTTGATAGGTTTACCGAGACCGTGGAAAGATTATTGGCCGGCGGTACGGCGTTGGAAGATAATTTCTGAGCCGAGGTCTGTATGGGCAGAAGATAATAAAAGAAGCGCCGGTTCCTGCAGGAGCCGGCGCTTTCTCGGTTTGGGACGCAGAAGTTTTATCTACCTCGTCGGCGCTTTTATTTCAACGTCAATATTCTTGTCGCCTCGCGTTAGGAATCCTCCTGAAAGCAACACCGCCGCAATGATCGCAACAATAATTATGAGTGCGATCGCCCAGACAAAATTGCCTGCTCCGCCTCCATCCTCGTCTGCCATTTGTTTTTACCCTCCAAGAACAAGATTTTACTGCACTTATTTCTGCGTTCGTGATTTGCAAGTTTGATGCCGAGATTCTTGAATGGTTTTAATACATTTCTTGTGAGATCGCTCAGGTGAGAGAAACGAAACGCTCCGTAAATCTGTGACGATCTACGGAGCGAATGTTTACTCTAAAAATGAAGGTCTAACTACGTGCCTGACTCCCAGCTCGACATATACTCGAGCATTTCCGGTGTAAGCTCATCGATCTGAAATGCCCATCGCCCGCAGCTTGAGGCTGGCGATCTCCTGATCGACTTCCGAAGGAAGAACGTGAACACCATGTCCGAGCGTACCCTTATTCTTAACCAGATACTCCGCCGAGAGGGCCTGGTTCGCAAACGACATGTCCATCACCGAGGCGGGATGGCCTTCGGCGGCGGCGAGGTTGATCAAGCGGCCTTCGCCGAGTACGATAACGCTCTTTTTGTCATCCTTGCTGCGGTATTCTTCGACAAACGGACGACGCTTGACGGCCGGCTCCGACATCTCGCGCAAAGCGTCAAGGTTCAGCTCAAGGTCAAAGTGTCCGCTGTTGCAGACGATCGCTCCGTCCTTCATCGTTTCGAAGTGTTCCTTGTCGATGACGTGTCGGTTACCCGTGACTGTGACGAAGAAGTCACCGATCTTGCACGCTTCCTTCATCGGCAGCACGCGGAAGCCATCCATGACGGCTTCGATCGCCTTGATCGGATCGATCTCGGTAACAATTACGTTCGCGCCCATACCGCGCGCACGCATCGCGACACCCTTGCCGCACCATCCGTAACCAACAACGACTAACGCCTTTCCGGCGAGCAGGATGTTGGTCGCCCGGATGATGCCGTCGAGTGTCGATTGTCCGGTACCATAACGGTTGTCGAAGAAATGCTTTGTCTGTGCGTCGTTGACGGCGATGGAAGGGAAGTTGAGGACACCGGCCTTTTGCATCGCCTTCAGACGGACAATACCGGTCGTCGTCTCTTCCGTCGTGCCGATCAGGTTCTTCGTCAGCTCCTTCTTTTCCTTCAACATCGTCGCGACAACATCAGAGCCGTCATCGATGATCAGATTAGGATTAGTATCGAGAGCTGCCCGAACGTGACTGACGTAGGTCTCGATCGATTCGCCTTTGATCGCCATCACGGGAATGCCCCAGTCGGCGACAAGCGAAGCGGCGACGTCATCCTGGGTCGAGAGAGGATTCGACGCAATTAAAAGCGACTTCTGCGCCGCCAGCCTGCAGCGTGCGGGCAAGATTGGCGGTTTCGGTCGTAATGTGAGCACACGCGACGAGCTTAACGCCCGTCAACGGCTTTTCGGCCTCGAATCGCTCGCGAATCAGCCGGAGAACCGGCATTTCGCGGTCGGCCCATTCGATCCGCTGCTTTCCTTGCGGAGCAAGATTGATGTCTTTTATGTCGTATTGCATTGAAAGTTGTTCTGTTGCCATATTATTAAAAAGTTGGACAGGCCGCGGCCTGTCCGTTGCGTTACACAATTTTCCTTTTAACTCGGAAAATTAGTTTATCCCGCGGCTCCATTACTCAGAGCGTTACGCAGGGCATCGGCTTGATCGGTTTTTTCCCAGGTAAATTCATCGTTCGTTCGGCCAAAGTGACCGAATCGGGCTGTCTGCTTGAAAATCGGACGCTGCAGGTCGAGCATTTCGATAATGCCTTTCGGCGTTAGGGCGAAATGCCTGCGGACAGCGTCTGAAAGTTTTATCTCATCGACTTTCCCTGTACCGTGAGTGTCGATCAAAACTGAGACAGGCTCGGCAACACCGATTGCGTAGGCGAGCTGCACCGTACATTTCTCGGCCAGGCCGGCTGCAACAATATTCTTTGCGATGTAACGAGCCATATACGCTGCCGAGCGGTCAACCTTAGTTGGATCCTTGCCCGAAAACGCTCCACCGCCATGCGGAGCATATCCGCCGTATGTGTCGACGATGATCTTACGCCCAGTCACACCGGCGTCGCCCATCGGACCGCCGACGACGAAACGACCGGTCGGGTTAATGTGATACTTAGTATTTTCGTCGAGGAGGTCGCTCGGAATCGTCGAATTAATGACGTTCTCCATCACGTCTTTGCGGATCGTCTCGATATCTACCTCAGCCGTCTGTGTCGAGACGACAACGGCTTCGACACGAAACGGACGTCCATCGCGATACTCGACTGAGACCTGCGATTTTCCGTCCGGACGCAGATAGGGAATTGTACCGTCCCGTCGGACCTCGGACAGCTTTCTCGTTAAATTGTGCGCCATCTGGATCGGCATCGGCATCAGCTCGGGCGTCTCGTTACACGCAAACCCAAACATCAAGACCCTGATCGCCGGCACCACCGGTGTCTACACCCTGCGAAATATCGGGTGACTGAGTCCCGATCGCGTCGATCACGCTACAAGTGTTTGAATCGTAACCAAACGAAGCGTCGTTATAGCCGATCTCGTCGATCGTGTCACGAATGATTTGCTTGTAGTTGACCGTCGCTGTCGTGGTGATTTCGCCGGCGACAACTGCCAAGCCGGTTGTCACGAGGGTTTCGCACGCCACGCGAGCGGTCGGGTCCTGGGTCAGGATCGCATCCAGGATCGCGTCCGAAATGCTATCGGCGATTTTGTCCGGGTGGCCTTCGGTGACCGATTCGGACGTGAATAGAAAATTTCCGTTACTCAATGCTTTGTCTAACTCCTTATGAAGTGGCTATCAGTTTGATGTCTGTGTAGTTAACAAAACGGTAATTTTAGCTTCTTACCCTTGAAGTGTCAAAGCAAACCGCATAGCGAGGTTTAGAGAGGTGGCAACGCCTTGGGGAAGAGGCTGCACGGCCGACTCGCAGCTATACTCTGCGTCCGATAATAGGGATTATGTAACAAGGGGCTAGATGTCCACGGCGTCGTTCTTTACTTCTTCAAACGCCTGTTTAAGCGCCTGAAGAACTGACCGCTTATTACGATCCGCCGAATTCTCGAATTTGACCTCGATGACGAAGCCTTTTCCCGCGGGAGCGTAATGGAAACTGGTTCCGTTGATGCCAGGTTGTGAGTCCGTAAGTTGTTTCTTCACCGACTTGATCGTCCCAGCGGGCTTCTTTTCACGCTTTCCTCCGGCGAGCCGTTCGAGGAAATCAAACATCGCGGCTTCGTCGAATTGTCTCGCAACTTCCAGCAGCATCGCTTTTGCGTTTATGTTCCCGGACTTGCAACGTTCACGAATTTCGGCGGGGAGGCCCGCAATCGTCAATAGCTCGGTGACTGTCGTTCGGCCCTTGCTGATCTTCTGGGCAATTTCGTCCTGAGTGTACCCAAATTTCTCTTTAAGCGCCGCGAGACCGTCAGCTTCTTCCCAAACGGTCAGATCCTTCCGCTGAAGGTTCTCGATCAACGCGATCTCTGCCAGAGCCTTGTCATCGACATCCATTTCGATACATGGAACTTCATCGAGACCAGCCAGCTGCGACGCACGCCAACGGCGTTCGCCCGCGATGATCATGAACTTGCCCTCGTCGCTCGGCCTGACGAGAAGTGGCTCGAGCACACCTTTTTCTTTGATCGATTCGGTTAGCTCGGTCAGGTCGCCAAACTCGCTCCGCGGTTGTTCCGGGTTCGGAAAGATCGAAGTTATCGGGATGGTTCGACCTACTGACCTCGATTTTGCCGCAATCTGTTCAACGTAATGCGAGTCGTGACGCATTTTTACTCCGATCGGTAATCCGGCTTTAGACACGTTTAAGCACCTCCTTTGAAAGGCTCTCGTATTCAGCCGCACCCGACGAGCGCGGGGCGTAATCAAAAATCGGTTTTTTGTGGGCCGGCGCCTCTTCAAGCCTGACGCTTCGCGAAATAACGGTCTTAAAGGCTTTCCGACCAAAGACGCTTCGAATGTGAGCTTCGACATCTTTAGATATCGTAGTTCTTCGATCGAACAAGGTGACGACGACGCCGAGCAGGTTAAGATCCGGATTCGGCCGAGACTTGATCTTCTCGATCGTTTCCAGCAGGTCGTCAGTTCCCTCCAACGCAAAATAGGAAGATTGGATCGGAATGATGATGTGCTGAGCCGCAACCATACCGTTGACGGTCAGGATGCCGAGCGTCGGCGGCGTATCGACGACGATAATGTCGAACTTCCCTTTTAGCTTCTCTATCCGGTCACGCAGCTTGAAGGCAGCGTCAAAATCACCGATCAGTTTAGATTCGAGTTTTGCGAGACTGATCCGCGACGGAATTATCGAAAGGCCCTCGGTGCTGGTCTCGTAAACAAGCTCATCGAGCGGCCGGTCGGGCTCGGTAAAAAGTTCGTACGCTCCGCCGTTGACGCGTGCCGGATCGATAAAGGACAACGAGCTGTTGCTTTGAGGATCGAGATCGATGAGGAGTACTTTCCTTCGCGGGCTTGCGAGGGCGGCGGCGAGATTGATCGCAGTCGTGGTTTTGCCAACACCGCCTTTCTGGTTCGCGATTACGATTATCATTTTGTGCGAGATGTATCGTGGTCAGGGTGTGCCTCGATACATTGAGAAAACCTAGCCGATCAAATCCGGCCACTCTTCAGCACCGGACGCCGGTTCACCAGTTTCGGACTCCGCGTCGAGCGGGTTGGAAGAGGCCGAAAGATCGATGACGGACTGCTTAACAAATATCGGACAATCGAGCCTCAGTGCAAGGGCGATCGCGTCCGAAGGACGCGCATCCATTGAAACAATCTCTCCTTCGTTATCCCTGAGTTCGACTACCGCGTAGAACGTGTTCTCCTGCAGATCAGTCACTATAACACGGGATGCGACAAGCCCGCATTCGATAATGACGTTACGAAGCAGGTCGTGTGTCATTGGTCGCTGCGGCACGATCTTCTCTATCTCAAGAGCTATGGCATTCGCCTCGAAGGCTCCAACCCAGATCGGGAGAACGGTTTCAGATTCAACACCCTTCAGCACCACGATCGGTGTGTTCGTGTTGGGGTCCATTATCAGGGCCCCGATTTTTACTTCGATCAGATTGTTGTCCTCGCTCACGTTCTTAACACACTTCGCCGAACAATGAGTTCGCCTTTATTTCCCGAATTCTAACATCAACAAGGTTCCCGATTAAATCGCTGGATCCATGAAAATTGACCAGCTTGTGACACGTTGAATGCCCGGTTATATCGTCCGCACTTCGACTGGATTCTTTCTCCGCGAGTACTTGGATCGTCTTGCCGAGATATCGCTGGAGCCGCACGTTCTGGCTGGCCTTCTGGATTTTCTCTAGCTCCAGAAATCGTAGCTTCTTTTCACCGGGCGTTACGTCGTCGTCCATATCGAACGCCGGCGTGCCAGGTCTGGGCGAATACTTAAAAATATATGCGGAGTCGAAGCCGCAGTATTCCACGGCCTGCTTCGTTCCCTCGAAATCCGCTTCGGTCTCGCCAGGAAATCCGACGATAATATCCGTCGTCAGGGCGACATCCCTTGCGGAATCTCTCAATTTGTCGATCTTTCTGAAATAGCTGTCGATCGTATGCCCCCGCTTCATTCGCTTCAAAACACGATCACTTCCCGATTGCACCGGAAGATGCACCCAGTTGCACAAGTTCTCGTTCTCATTTATCGCGTCGATGATGTCGGGATGAAAATCACGTGGAAAGGACGTATTGAACTTTATCCGCTCGATTTCGGTCGCGGCCACGGCCCGAAGCAAACGGGAGAAAGGGGTGGCTCCACGAAATGTTTCCATCCCCGAATCGCTCGTCGGTCGGTAACTATTTACGTTTTGCCCGATCAAATGGATCTCTTTTACTCCCTGCCTGCGAAGTTCAAGAACATCCCGGATGATCTCCGATGCGGAAAGACTGACTTCGCGGCCGCGAGAAAACGGCACAATGCAGTAGGTACAGAATTTATTGCATCCTTCGATGATCGGGACGAAAGCTACATAGCGGGAGTGCCGCTGCGAATCCGAGACCGACCAGTCATAGTCCGACTCACGTTCGCCGAGATCCGCGACCTGATCGTTTCCGTCCAGGACTTTCTCGATCGCGTCCGCTACCCGGGCGACCGCCCGCGTACCGATTATGAAATCCAGTCCCTCGATCTTATTGAATAAAGTTTCGCCTTCGAGTTGGGCAACGCATCCCATTACGCCGACGACGGGCATTTCGCTTCGGGAATTGCGCACACGGCCGATCCTGCTGTAGAGTTTCTGCTCTGCCTTTTCTCGAACCGAACACGTATTTATGAGGATGATATCCGCGGAATTCTCATTCGATGTGACCTCAAAACCTTTCGCGGTAAGTGATGTTGCGACCCTTTCCGAATCGGAAACATTCATTTGACAGCCGAAGGTTTCGAGATAGACTTTCTTCATAGCCGAGCGAGAAATGGATCCACTAAACTTCAAACCGAGAGATTTCGTCCACCTTCATCTGCACTCAGATTATAGTCTTTTACAAAGCACAATCAAATTGAAGCCTCTCGCCAACAGGTTGACCGAACTCGGCATGCAGGCGTGCGCTTTGACCGATTACGGGAACATGTACGGGGCGGTTTCCTTCTATAAAACAATGAAGGAGGCGAAGGTTCGACCTATCGTCGGATACGAAGCTTTTGTCACATACGGTAGTCGATTTGATCGTGATTCTGCCGTACGGGCCGGTGAACGTCCGTACTATAATTTGGTCCTGCTGGCGAAAGATCTCGAGGGATACCAGAACCTTGTATACCTTTCTTCAAAGGCGTTTACCGAAGGACTTCACCACAAACCCCGCATCGATAATGAAATTCTTGCCGAACGAAGTCGAGGACTAATTGCTTTGTCCGGCGGGACAAATGGAGCCGTCTCTCATTTTTTGCGTCAGGGTGATGCCGCCGCGAGCACGCGATGTCGCAAACGAGTACAAGTCGATCTTCGGAAAGGATTTTTATGTTGAGATAGCAGACTTAGGTACTGCCGAAGGCACCGAGCTTGTTCGCGGCCTTGTAGATCTGGCACGAACGAACGACATTCCGCTCGTCGCGGCAAACGACGCGCATTATCTGAACAAGGATGATGCCCGAGCCCATGAGGTACTTCTCTGTATCGGGGACGGCCGTACTCTAAGCGACGAACGATATACGCTTCCCAGTTCGAACTATTACCTTCGATCGGCCATCGAGATGTGGGAGATTTTTGGCAGTGAAGTTCCGCAGGCGTTGACCAACACACTCGCCATCGCTGAACAGTGCCAGTTTGAGCTCTCGGCAGATGGCGACAGTTTTACACTTCCCGTGTACCCGATTCCAGATGACGTGGTCCTTTCGCGCGACGAGTACTTCGAGTCGGTCGTGGCGGTTGGCTTCGAAGAACGGAAAGAAAAGGTCTGGCTTCCAATGCAGGAAGTTGGGAAATTGAAGTATTCGCTGGAAGACTACTCGGCTCGTATTACCCGCGAGTTCGCCGTGATCCGAAAGATGGGCTTCCAGGATTATTTTCTGATCACCTGGGACTTTATCAAGTACGCGAAAGAGAACAATATCCCCGTCGGACCGGGACGCGGTTCGGCGGCCGGATCGCTCGTCGCTTACTGCCTTGGCATCACAGACATCGATCCGCTGCAATACGATCTGCTGTTCGAGAGATTTCTCAACCCGGAGCGAATATCGATGCCGGATATCGACATCGACTTTTGCATCCGAGGCCGCGGGGATGTGATCAATCACGTGACGAAAGTCTACGGGCGAGAATCCGTTTGCCAAATAATTACGTTCGGAACGATGGCCTCCAGAGCGGCGATAAAAGACGTCGGCCGAGCTCTCAACATGCCGTATGGCGACGTCGAGAAAATAGCTAAGCTCATTCCCCCTCCGATCCGAGGCCGAAACGTCAGCATCTCGCAGGCGATAGAAATGGTCCCCGAATTGAAGGCTTCAATAGCGTCCGATCCGAAGATCAAGGACCTTGTAGATCTGGCCCTAAAATTGGAAGGCTGTGCGAGGCACTCCTCCGTACATGCCGCGGGAGTTGTGATCTCACCGAAGCCTTTGCACGAGATCGTTCCGGTGGCGGTCTCGGCGAAGGATGAATTAACGAGTCAATATTCCATGAACGATCTTGAAAAGGTCGGAATGTTGAAGATGGATTTTCTGGCCCTAACGACCCTCACCGTTATCAACGATTGTCTTTTGTCGCTCAGCGAGCGCACAGGTATCGAGATCGATTGGAGCACGATCTCGCTCAACGATGAAAAGACAATGCAATTGTTCGGTGACGGCCGGACGGACGCGGTGTTCCAGTTTGAATCCGGCGGAATGCAGGAGATCTGCCGCCGTCTGAAACCAAAGGAGCTCGAAGATCTTTCGGCTTTGAACGCGCTTTATCGACCCGGCCCGATCGACGGCGGGATGATCGACGATTATATCGCCCGTCATCGCGGCGAAAAGCAGGTCCGATATCTGATCCCTGAAATGAAGGAGATCCTCGCGAATACGTATGGCGTTCTCGTCTACCAGGAACAGATCATGCAGCTCGCGCAAAAACTTGCCGGCTACAGCCTTGGCGAAGCCGACATGATGCGTCGCGCGATGGGCAAGAAGAAGCGCGAGGAGATGGCGGTCCATGAAGTGAAATTTATTTCGGGGGCGGTCGCGAATAGGATCGCGAAAGATAAGGCCGAGGCGATCTTCAAGCTTATGGCCCAGTTCGCGGACTACGGATTTAACCGGAGCCACTCGATCGCATATGCATATCTTGCGTTTCAGACCGCCTACCTGAAGGCTCACTATCCGGCATACTTTTATGCCGCGGTACTTTCACATGAAGCTGACGACAGCGCAAAAGTTTATAAGTATTCGACCGAGCTCAGGTCGATGGGCCTTCGACTCCTGCCTCCCGATGTGAATGAAAGCGACGAGGGATTCACCCCCTCTGAAGAGGCGGTGAGGTTCGGGCTGAGCGCGATCAAGGGAATCGGATCCGCGACGGTAAAAGCCGTTGTCGAGGCGAGAAAACAAGCGAGGTTTACTTCCCTTTTCGATTTTGTTTCGAGGATCGATCAGGGTGCGATCGGCCGCAGAGGCCTCGAAAGCTTGATCACATCGGGAGCGTTCGATTCACTGATACCGGAACAGATGACAGCAGGCCAATGGCGTGCAAATCTTTTTGCAGGGATCGATCTCGCTCTTTCTGTCAGCCAGAAGGCCTGGAGTGATCGGGACCGCGGGCAAAACGCGCTTTTTGGTAGCGATAGTGCGACAGACGTTTTTGAGCAGTCGCTTCCCGACGTTCGACCGTGGTCGCAGACTGAGATCTCAACGCAAGAGAAAGCCGCAGTTGGATTTTATTTGTCGGTTCATCCACTCGATAGCTACAAGGATATAGTCACCGGATTGCGTATCAGGAACATCGCCGATCATGGCGAGCTGCGTCCGGGTGATACGATCGTGCTGGCCGGCATCGTATCGGGTTTCCAAGTCCGTCAAAGCAAAAAGGGAAACCGCTTTTGTATGTTCCGATTCGAGGACGAATCTGGCGGCGTTAAATGTCTCGCGTGGTCCGAGGCCTATGGAAAGTTTTCGCATCTGCTAAAGAATGATGAGCTTCTTATTGTTGAAGGGCGGGTTGAGTCAGCCGAAGGGATGGATATCACGATCATCTTGAGCGAAGCTCGATCGCTGCGGGAGGCGCTCGCCAGGAAACGCGAAATCGGTCGACATAACGCTTCCGGCGAAATTGGTTAACGACGAATATCTCCACGATCTTCTTTCGATCTTGAATGGTTCGGTTGGTAAATGCGAAGTGTACCTTGACCTCCCCGTAGACGACTTGAAGATCAAGCTTCACTCACAGCCGATTCGAGTTCAGGGGTCGAGCCAGCTGGAAAACCAATTACGAAATCGCGGCTGTGAGGTTAATTGGATATTATGAGTGCATCACTTATGGCAAAAGACAGCAACAAGACCGCGATGGAACGCGTTCAAACTGCCCGGCACCCAGATCGTCCATATTCAAACGATCTGCTCGTAGAAATTTTCGAGGACTTTGTTGAGCTCCATGGTGACAGGCGCTACGCCGATGATCCGGCTCTTGTAGCCGGTTTCGCTAAAGTGGATGACGTTGAGGTCCTGGTGGTTGGGCAGCAGAAGGGACGCGACACCAACCAACGGCGCCATCGAAATTTTGGGATGCCCAAGCCTGAGGGATATAGGAAAGCTCTTCGTCTGATGCGCATAGCCGAAAAGTTTGGGCGGCCGATAATCTCATTCATCGACACTCCCGGAGCATATCCAGGCATCGATGCCGAGGAACGGGGTCAGGCCGAAGCGATCGCATTTAACCTTCGCGAAATGGCGGGCCTGAAGGTCCCGATCATAGTGGTTGTGCTTGGCGAAGGAGGTTCAGGCGGAGCACTCGCGATCGGTATCGGTGACCGGGTCTTGATGATGGAGAATTCCGTTTATTCTGTTATCTCGCCGGAGGGCTGTGCAGCGATCTTGTGGAAAGACGCGGGCAAGGCGGATCTTGCCGCCGCAGCTCTGCGGCTCACGGCAAACGACCTGATGAGCTTTGGCGTAATTGATGAAATTATTCCAGAAGATAAAGCGTGGGAGATCGACTCGGAAGGCACCTCCAATTCGACGCGGAAAAAGGCGTATGAAAAGATCGCCGGTGATCTGAAGAAGGCGATCGTCCGAAACCTAAAAGAGCTTTCGAAATCCGATCCCGGCCAGCTCGTGAAGTCCCGCTACCAAAAATTCCGCCGCATGGGTTCGGAGATCAGTTAGCCGAAGGCCAATTCTAAAAGAGGCCACGGATTACGAGAAAGGCTGTTTTCCGATAATTTCTCGCAGAGCCCCGGTCACGCGTTTGTTCCTGTTTGGACGAAGGCCGGCAGCACGTAATTCTACCAGCGCAACAATGTGCGTGTTCGGTGCGACGCAGGGCGCGTCGAACGCGGTTTTCAAGGTAGGCGGCGGAGACAATTCTAGAAAGGAATGTCGTCCTCTCCGCTCGGAGCGGGCGCCGTAGCGGCGCCGGACGATCGGTCAGCCGGGCCCGCGAACTCAGCGGGTGCTGAGGACGAATCACCCGAGTATTCTTCGCTGCCACCACCGCGAGCACCAGAGCTTATAAAGTGCATTTCCGTACCCTGCACTTCAAGCGTATGGCGATTATTACCGTCGCGATCGGTCCATTCTTCGACCCCGAGACGGCCTTCGATATAAACCGGGCTTCCCTTTGTCAGATACTTGGCCGCGTTTTCCGCTTGGTTACGCCACAAGGTGATGCGGAACCACGTCGTCACATCCTGCAGCTCGCCAGACTTGTCACGCTTCTTTTCGTTGGTTGCGAGAGAGAAATTACACACGGCAATTCCCTGTGGCGTGTAACGAAGTTCAGGATCTCGCCCGAGGTTTCCAACAATAATTATTTTATTGAACGACATAGTAGGAGTCTCCTTCTGAGATAGTTTGTAGCAACGTTTCCGGATATTACATTCATCAATCCTTAGCGGTCAAGTTGCTTGTGCTAGAATCTGTCTTCGCTCTGATTCGCCTCGCGCGCATAACAAAAGATGTCTCAGCTATTCGCTCGTAAGCATTCAAAAGCATTGGCGGTGCAAACCATTTCCACGGCATTGTTTTCCCTTCTGATATTGACATCGGTCGCTGCCGGCTTTTCAAAACCGGTTTCGGCGGAATCCACTATTTTTACGAAATGCTGGGAGTATGAAGTAACTCCGAATCTTAATGTTGGCATAGCAGCTGACGCCTCGACCGTATTCTTTCTGGACGATGAAAACAGATTGCACGGCGTCGAGCTCGACGTTGGCCGTAAGGCCTGGTCGAGCGAACTTGGAGGTGAGGTCGTCTCGAACCTGTTGGTTTTAGACGACTCGATCTTTGTTGTCACTAACTCTCAGCCGGACGCGTCGAACCTGGCGGTCAAGGCGACGCTCCGGGCGTTAAGTCGAGAGACTGGAATCACAGATTGGAGTGTCGAAATACCCTCCTCACCGTTTGTCTGGATCGGTTCAAACATCGGTAAAGTTATTGCCGTGGGCTCAGATGGTTCCATCTCCGCGTTGTCACCGTTGGGCGGGTCGCTGGTTTGGGCAGCCAATCTTAAATCACGTGTGACTGCCATCCCATTTTTTCACCAGACTGGAGTTGAAGTTGCGACGAACAAGAATGAAGTCCTCAGTGTCTCCGGCAGCGACGGGAAAATTCAGGTTGACTGGAAGTCTTTATACCTGCCGACTGCTATTTTGCGCGATTTGAATGACCGGCTTGTGGTCGGTGACGAGCGCGGGAATCTGACCGCGGTCTCATCGGATGGACATCGGTTGTGGCGATTTCGAAATGGCGCACAAATTTCGTCAGCGTCGCTTCAAGGTTCGGAGTACCTGGCGGCGTCATACGACAACTTCGTGTACAAACTGTCTCGCAGCGGAAGTGTTAAGTGGAAACGCCGCCTGTCGGGTCGTGTGAACGATGGCCCTCTCGTGTTAGGCGACAGCGCAGTAATCTCAATCGTCAGTACCGGCAGCGTATACGTCCTAGACTTGAAAGACGGAAAAATATCGAATCGAATCGAGATCGGCGATAATGTCACACCCAGGGTGGCGGCTCCAACACATGGTCAAGGATTTGCGGTTGCGGGTCCTCGCGGCGTCTCGTATTTTAGCAGTAGTAAATGTACTCGCGAATAAAAAGGCGGTGCTCTCGCACCGCCTCAATAACCAAAGCTGAACCTTCAAAAATTAATGCGAGACCGAGTAGTCATGCATCATTGCATAGATCTCGTCTTTGATCTGTAATTTCTTTTTCTTAAGGGTGCTTTCTTCGATCTGCTCGTCGTCGCTGGGAAATGTAAGGTGGGCCAATTCGCTCAACCGATCTTCATAGCTTTGATGTTGGTGGACGAGATCGCGGAAAGCTGAATTACTCTTGATCAGTTCGTCCCTCACAACATCAGGGGTGGACATGTCCATAGCGTGTTGTTCCTCACTTTTCAATTTTCTCGAACCTAGTCCGAGCGTTGGAACGGACTAATTGGGTTCAATGACGATGTTAAACCAACTTCGCTCCACTTTCAAGCACCTCAAGAATTTGGTGGCGGGATCTAGACAACCGACATTAGCATAAGCACAGCATTTTCACGGGGATTCGAGTAAAAATTCGAGCGGACACCTTTCTTAAAGAACCCGTGCGAACGATAAAAACTGATAGCGGCCGAGTTAGAGTCACGAACTTCGAGCCATATGGCGGAAACCCCGCGTTCAATACAAATAGACCGGAACCGATCGACGAGCATCGACCCGATACCGTCTCGGCGCAGTGCTGTTGCGACACCCAGGTTGTAAATCTCGGCGTCGCCGCCACCTAACGGAGCACGTCCCAATATAAATCCAATAACGCGGCCGTCCAGGAGCTGCGCGTTTAGCATTACGGAATCGGGCCGTTCCAACTCCGACTCGTACGCGTCGAGTGTCCACGGGCTAAGCCCGCACTCGATCTCGATCCGTTTCAGGTCGGGGACGTCCTTAAGCACGGTTTTGACGATGGTATACCTTTCCACCTAGTAAGAGTTTGGGCGTACAGCCGTGTCACCATTTCGAAGATAGATCGGTCGTGCCGAACTGCCTAGCTCATCCCGTACTGATGCAAACCTTCCGACGCACTCGGCGAGCCCGGTTCCTGCATCTATCCATTGCGTGGTGCCGGGCACACGTTGCTCGATACTTTGAAGAAGATCCGTTTGTGCGAGAACAGTGGACCCAGGAAAGTGTTTGAGGTTTTCGACGAACGTCGCGACCGACACAAGCTGGCAGTTGCTAGAGCCTTTCTTAATTCCATCCCGTGTTGATTCAAAGGGCTGCCACGCGACATCGTTCTTGCCAACGGGTATCGCAGCAATAAGCGGCTCTTGAGATCCGGCCATATGAGCCATGGCCTCAAGGACCGATACTCCGATACGTGGTATCGTTAGGGCATTTCCAAGGCCAAGTGCGGTTGCCATACCGATTCGGATACCCGAATAGCTGCCGGGCCCGGTCGAAACAGCTATCATGTCCAGATCCGCTAAGGTGATACCGCCTTCGTTCACAAGGTCGTTGATGACCGAGACTATTTTTTCCGCCCGGGATCCTTCGTTTCCCTCCTTCCTAAGGATCGTTCCGCGACCCTGGGCTATCAAAGCGAGACTACCACCCCCGACGGCTGATTCGATCGATAAAATATTGGTGTACTTCGGCTTCTCCCTCATTATCATTTTTCCCGTATTGCCGAAGACACGCGCCGCACGGACGGCACCAGCCTTCTCAACGTGTTTCGTAACTGATATCCGAGGCGACTTCCATCACTAAACTCACCCTCGCAATCAATGGTTGCGTGGATCGGATTCGGGGGAATCCGCTTTAGTATCTGCCGAATCAGGCCGCGTGGATTTTTGAGTTGCGTCTCAAGGCCGAGCATTTCAAGATTTCGCTTCCACTCTTTCTCGACACATTGTGTTAGCCACGTCGGCAGCGTTTTGGCCTCATCAGCAAAGGGGAGTCCATCCAGCTCGAGATCTAAATACCTATGTGCGATGCCAACGGTCGCAATTACCCACCGACGCCTTGTCGGACTGACAACGTCGAGGCATTTGGACCAGTCGAATTCAGCCGGACGATTACGGACTGCATAGACGATGTCCCACAGTCGTTCACGGTTTTCGCCCCCGTTAGTGAGCCAGTGTACGCATAGGACGCGAAAATGGTCCTCAGCACATAGGATTCGGATGCCCTCTCCGTCCAGCTCGACAATCTCAGAGTTCGCCACTAGGCGCGGCCAGGCAACCGTATCCAGATGGCGCAGTTCGCGATGCAAATCTATACCACCAAGATTTTCGTCCTCGATCACTTTTCCGGCATTTTCGTAGTCCGAAGATAAGACGGCAAGGTCGACATCACCGAAGAAGCGAGGTACCGATTCGGGATAGTTCCGTGCCGCCGCCCATCCCTTTATCAAGACCGGCTCTATTCCATGTCGCCGAAGTCCGCGAAATGCACTAACGATGAGCTGCTCCGCGTAGCGCTTTTCGCAACAGGTAAAAACGATACTCATCCGTTAGTTGCTGGGTGTCGATCATGCGCAAAAAGGCAGCAGAGATGTTGCTCTGCCGCCTTTTATCTTACAGTTGATCTTCCAATTTAAGGAGCGCGACAGACCCGCGCCGTTACAGTTCGTTGTGCTGGGACAACCGGCATTCGGTGCATTTCCGCAAGAATTTGGATTGTTGCACGAGCACGAAGCCGCGGCCAACGCACTCTGAGGGGCGACAAGCGATGCGATCACCGGTATCGCGACCATCGAAGCTAGACCGATCTTTTTGATAACCTCGCGACGCGATGTCCCTTCAAAACTCGACGGTATCTGCGTCTCGAGTAAATTGTTCTCACTTAGCTGGTCGATCGCCAGCCAGACAAAATCTTCAGTGACTTTGCCGCCGGCTTGGTTTTCGACGAGTTTCGCGATTTCCGACACGGAATTGTTGCCATCACACGATTTCCAAATCATCGCCGCCGAGTGATTCAGACAGTGGGCCTTGTTACTTTCAAGATCGTACACCAGAACTTCGTCTGGAACCTCCTGGACAACCAGTCCGCTCTTCCGTGCAATGGGATGTTGCGAGTTATTCATTTTCTCCTCCAAACAAGATAGCTAACCATAATCGGGGTTAGTTAATTTAAGCCAAGTTAATAAAATTGTCAAAAAAAAGACAAAAGTTTGATTGCAAGCTCTCCCGCGTCTCCACGAGGGCTTTTTAGTATTATTGCATCACTTACTGCTGTGTTCAACACTTTTAATGAAAACGCTGTATTAAAATTCCTCGGGATAGTATGAGGAATTATCTCCATTATCCCCTGCCCCGCGGTCAGCTGCCGAGGTTTCCATTCACTCTTCTCTGCATATTCCGTGAGCAAAACAGCACCTATAGGTATCGGATCGGAGCCTGTTTTTCCTCCAATATCTGCAACCGGAACATCGTTCTCCTCAAATTTGTCACTTCGGACAGATAGGTCGCGTGGAAAGGGATGAACCAGCCCTTTTTCATCGAGAACCGCATACTCGTCCGAGTAATACTCAGCTCCATTCTTTACGAATTCAGCCACAAGCGTTGTTTTTCCCTGAAAACTATTCGCCGGGATTACGATCGCCTTTCCCTTCCAAGCCACAACGCCGGCGTGAATGAAAACACAATTCAGAGCGTGTTCGGCGACAACGATACGCAACATGCTGTTAAAGAACTTGAAGAATCTCGTTCGCAAACTATCGAAGGAAATTTGCTCGCCATTCTTAAACAGAAACAAGGTTCCGCTATTATCCGACGCAAATCCAAACGTGTGCTCAGCTTCTATCGTTTCAAGGATCTGTAAACGGTCAACCAACGCTTTTCTTGCTGTTTGCTCCGCGTCTTTCAATAAATCGGCGTTGGTGGCTTCGAGCTTAATTCGCACGCCGTAAGATTCGAAAACGATTTCCTTATCAAATGCGCGCGAATAACTCAAACTACCTCTTAAACCTCAATAGGTCAGAACACCCGTTGCACCGTTAGTGTGCTGCAAAGCTAACATTTTTAGCCACTTACGTCAACGTTTTTTTTCTAGTGCCGAGGTATATGGCTAAAATCGTCATTACGAAAAGGGATAAAAGCGCTACCCAGGGAAAAATTCCTGAAAGAAATATGGCTAAAAGCACCAGAATACAGATAAAAGCTGAGGCCAGGCCGTAGGCTAGGGCCACAGTCGAGTGGTCTTTGCCTTCGATGATGAGCCTTTGATAGATATGCTCACGATGAGCTTCCCAGATACGCTTTCGCCCTAGAATCCTCCGGATCAGGGTGAATGCGGTGTCAAAAACAAAAAACCAAACGAACAACACGGCGACGATGGGTAGTATAGACACATTTAGCGGCGTTTCGGCCCTCGCGAGTAAGGGCATCGACGCTAAGGTGAATCCGAGAAATGCGCTCCCGACGTCGCCCATGAAAATCTTTGCGGGCTGCCAGTTGTGAATAAGGAATCCAGTTGAAGCGCAAGCAACTATCCCCGAAAGCAAAAACGCTGACGGCATGTTTAGAACGGAGGTGAGCACAGCCCATGCGACGCAGCTGATCAGAGCCTGCAACGCAGCAATTCCATCAATGCCATCCATAAAGTTGTAAGCATTGACCAGCCAGACTACCCACACGAGAGTTAAACCGAGTCCAAATATATGCCCTAACGCGATATCAACCGAGACCAAAGGTAAGACTAGTTCGGACCAGAAGCCAATGTCCCATATCAGGACCACAGCCGCTGCCATATGAACAATAAGCCGGCTCCAAAACGGGAGCGAATAAAGGTCATCGAGCCAGCTTATTCCTGCGACGAGGAGTGCTCCGATAAAATAGCCCCAGAATATAGGCAGGCCGAGACCGAGGCCAATGATCAGATAGCCGATCAGACAGACCAAAACGATTACCAAACCGCCGCCACGGGGTGTCAACGTCGTATGTGAACTGCGCTCGTTGGGAACGTCAAGAAAACCACGCCTCAAGCTCCATCGCGTGAAGACCGTCACTCCTAACAGCGACGCAAGGAACGCTGCGGTGAATAATATTATCGCTATGGTCACGCTCGATAGGTTCATACCGATTCTCGATATTTCTCGATCGCCGTTCCGACGGAGTATTTCGTTACTGCAGCTCTACGAGCAGCTTCGCCCATCGCCGCGAGGATTTCGCGATTACCCAGAATTTCATTGATTGTCGTGGCGAGAACCGTCGAATCGCCTGGTGGGACGATCCAGCCCACGCCTTCTTCCTGCACTACCCTCGCGAGTTCCGATCCTTCTTCGGTCAGAGCAAGAATCGGACGCCCCACCGCAAGAATGTTGTAGGTCCGGCTCGGCATTGACACCCCGACCATATCTTTTATCAGCGAAACCAACGCGACATCGCATGCGTTTAGAAACACGCTCTGCTCATTTCGGGGACGCGGGTCGAGAATCGTTATGTTCTCTAAGGAAAGCTGACTAACTCGGGTTTCGAGCCACTTCCGCTTAACCCCGGCACCCAGAAAGATAAAGTGTAGTTCCGTCTGATTTCGGAGCGTACTCGCACACTCTACAATGCTCTCAAGATCATTCGGATGCCCGAGATTCCCTGCATAGAGGAAGACGAACTTGTTAGTAAGTCCCAATTGACTTAGCAGTTCATTGTTTGATCTGGAGGCGGGCGCGACCGATTCAAGTTCGGCCCAGTTCGGGATCGTTACGATTGGAATCTCAAGCCCCTCCGTCTTTCGCGCCAAAAGCTCCTGCATATCTCGGCCGACAACAATTATCTTCGCGGCGTACTTGTACAGCCATCTATTGAAAAACGAAATTGTTCTCGCTAGTACCGACGCAGGTTTCGCTGTGCCTACTGCTATTAAGATCTCGGGATAATTGTCATGGATCAGAAGTGTATAGGACGAGCCCTTGGCGAGAGCGGCGACGGCGACAATGAATGGCATGCTGGGAGGGGTTGTTACAACTAATACCTTGTCACCCGGTCGGAAGTTTCTAAGAGCTTTGAAGAATATTGAAAGCCCCAGCGTCAACATGTTCGCGACACGAAAGATTATAATGTTCTTGTCCAATGTTGTGCCGGCCGCACGCAGGATCTCAACTCCGTTATGGTGTTCGTGTTTTGGAGCGACGACCCCGCGAGCGGAGTAATTCGGCTGTCCGCAAAGGACCTTCACATCGAAGTTGTCAGCTAAGCCCTCGGCGATACGTGTCAGATAATACCCGGTCGAAGTTTCTTCCGGGTAATATAGCTCGGTCACAACCCACAAACGATTCTTTTTGTTTGACGGTTCGTTATGCATCAGTTGCGAGCTGCCCGGTCGAGAAGTCGGGCAGTTGCTCGCTCAATATCCGGATCAGCGAGCCAAGCTAAAGCATGTTCGCGGGCGGACATCGCCATTCGGGTAAATCGTTCCTGGTCCATCTCTACGCAATCTCTAATTGCCGCGTCCCACGCGATGGGATCTTCGAGCGGCACGACCCAACCCGAACCTTTCTGGGCGACTTCACCCCACACCGTTCGGTCGCTTATGAGGAGAGGACATCCGCACGCCAGGGCTTCGACAAATACATAGCCGAAATTCTCGTTCAGTGTAGGCAGTACGAAGAAATGGGCCAGCTGCATTTGCGCCAGAGTCTCGGGATAGGGCATCGGTCCAAGGACGTTGAATTCTATATTGGCGGGAAGTTTTTTTACCGCCGCCTGACACTCATTCCAGTATTCTCTGTCCTCGATCGGCCCGACAACATCCAACACGATATCGCCGGCCGTATGCGATGACAGACGCTCAAGTAAAAAATGCAGATTTTTCTTTCGGACGAGGCGCGATACAAAAATCAAACGCACCGCACCTGAACTTTTCTTCGGTTTATCCGAAAGATCAAAGCCCGGCAGGATCGTTCTCGGTGGAAGGTCCGGAGCGGAATGCACCTCTATGTGATCACCGATAGCGGCTCTTATATCTTTGGCGTCCGATTCGAAGGACGCTCGCCAAATAACCCCCTGATGCAATCCGGTTAGTTTCGCATACATGAGGAACAGGCTCTTTTTCACGGCCTTTAATTTCAGCGCCGCCTCTGCCAGCTCGCCGCATGGCGAAACGATTACGGGAATTTCGGACAGCCCCGATTTTTTCCTCGCCCGCAGGAATGTGATTGAGGGCGAGCTAAAAACGCTGTTTAGGAAGACGATGTCCGGGTTTACCTCGTTTGCGAGTTCGCGGAACGCTCTGACAGAAAGCTGACCGGTTCGGAGGTAGAAGACTTTCGCAGGTCCGACCGTGTTCCATTCTCCGACGTTTACGTTTTCGTACGGTTTCTTGTCAGCCTTTCCATCATGGTTTCGCGTCACGATGTAAAAATCGTAACTCTCTCGAAAGCGGTCGACTAAATTTACAACCGTCCACATCCCGCCGCCGCTTTTAAAGCCGGGCAGGTAGTAATCACAAAACACCATGATCCTCTTCCGTGGCATTTCTAGTCGGGCGAATTCTCAGGAAACGTGCTTTCTGAGGTTTGTATAACCGAGGATGATCTTGCTCACTGTCTGCGCGACATTCTCGGCCAGATACTCGCGCGGAGGGGTCCAGGTAGCGGGCTGCGAGACAGCAAGCTTGACCGCCTCTACGATGGTGTCAGGATCGGCACCGCTTAGGATATTGCTGCCGCACTCAATAGTTTCCGGACGCTCTGTTACATCGCGGAGCGTAATATTGGGAATCCCGAATATCGAACATTCTTCCTGAACCGTTCCGCTGTCGGTTAGTACAGCAAACGAATTCTTTTCCAGGTGCACGAAGTCAAAAAACCCGAGCGGCTCGAGAAGATGAATCCGTTCAGGATCGGGTGAAACACCGAACTGCTTCAGCTTTTCACGGGTTCGCGGGTGGACGCTCACAAGAACTTGCTTATCGAATTGTTCGCCGATCCGTTGAAAGGCGGCGAAGATGTTTGCAAGCCGGTCTGGAAGATCTACGTTCTCCGCCCGATGCAGAGTTACCAGAAAGTATTCAGAAGGCGTTGCGGACAGTTCACTTAAGATCCTGCTCTCTGAGATCCGGTTTCCGAAATTGTTCAGCACTTCATAGATCGGATTGCCGGTGACGAAAATACGTTCTCGCTCGATTCCTTCGGCGACGAGGTTTTCTTTGCTGCGCTCGGTGTAAGGAAGCAGTATCGAGCTCGAGTGATCGATGATCCTCCGGTTCACTTCCTCAGGAACGCGGTCGTCGTAGCACCGATTACCTGCTTCCATGTGAAAGACCGGAATCCCCCGACGGGCCGCAGCAATCGCCGACAACGCGCTGTTTGTGTCTCCGAGGATCAGCACCTTGTCGGGCTTATGTTCGGCCAGGGCTTCGTCGGCTTTTGTGAGGATCTGACCGATCTGCTCGCCAAAACTATTTGACCGGATTCCGAGATGGATATCCGGCGTCCTCACATTCAGATCCTTAATGAATATGTCGCTGAGACTTTCGTGATAATTCTGTCCGGTGTGGACCGTGACGTGTTCGCAGTGCTGATCCAGAATTTTTAGGACCAGACTGAGCCGGATTATTTCGGGACGGGTCCCGAAGATCGTCATGACCTTCATAAATTTGCGTCTACTTTCCGGCGGAGAGAAAGAACTTTATTTCATCGCTCGCCGACGCGAGCAACTCACGCAGGTCATCGATCGAAATGTTGTCGTCTCTCGAAGAGTATTCGTTTGCTAACGCCTGCACGAAATCCGCCTCGTCGCGGAGCTCAGGCAATACGGGAAGGATGACGTAATAATCTCCTTGTTCGATCGTTCGGAAACACTCCTCTTCCGAGACCATTATCTCGTGCACCTTCTCGCCCGGCCGGATACCAGTGTATTTGATAGGAATTTCCTTGTCGCCCATTATAGCTTTGGCAAGATCCACAATGTTTGCCGCCGGTACTTTTGGGACGAACGTCTGGCCGGGCTTTCCTACCCTCATTGCCTCGAAAACCGTATCGACCGCACGGTCAAGGCTGAGGAGGAAACGGGTCATTTCCGGCAACGTGATCGTAAGCTCGTGGCCTTTCTGAACCTGCTCGACAAACAAAGGGACTATCGATCCGCGCGACGCGATGACATTGCCGTAGCGGACGCACATAAAACTTGTGTGCTTACAGTCACGGTTTGCTTCGACCAATACGCGTTCCTGCAGAGCTTTTGTCATTCCCATCACGTTGATGGGCTTGCAGGCCTTGTCGGTTGAGATGCCGATCACCTTTTCGACTTTCAGATCGTTCTCTCTGATCGCACGGACGAGATTTGCCGCGCCGCCAATGTTTGTCTGAACCGCTTCGAATGGAAAATATTCGCAGGATGGTACCTGCTTCAATGCGGCAGCGTGAAAAACGACATCGGCGTCCCGCAGAGCTGCGGTAAGTGCAGCGTAGTCCCGGACATCGCCTATACGAAAACTTAGCAGATCCTGCGAGTTCTGGTAGATCACATCATCGGTAGCAGCCTTCCGATGCATATAATCCAGACGCATGTAGTGCTGCTTTGCTTCGTCCCGAGAATACACGGTTATCTTCGCGGGACGCCCAAGCTCACCCGCGAGCAATCGGCGGACAAGAACTTGCCCAAGCGAACCGGTGCCACCGGTAACGAGTATTCGTTTGTTTTCCAAAAGGTTCACTGTTTCCATCTGTCCTTGATCTTTGCGTCTTCCGCCATTAGGGAAATCATTTCGTCCCAACTCATGGGAGTGAATCCCGTCACCGATCTGAACCTCGTCGAGTCCAGGCTGCGGTCGATCTTAAATTCCTCGTCACGCTCAATAGTCACATCGGCCCCGTACTCTTGCGTTGATAAGATTCAAAAGATCGTACTTGTTTATTGGATCGCTCGATACGTGATAGAGCCCGGAAAGCTCTGGGTTATCGCGAATCAAGTTGTCGATTATACCGGCAAACACTACGGTTGGGAAGCCGCTGTAAATCGCATTTACATAACCCTTTACCTTTCCCTTTCGATTTGACAAAAACCAATCGACGAGGCTATGTGCCGAGCCGATCTCATGTCCGATGATGGACGTGCGCAAAGTCAGGCAGTTGTCTGCGACGACCTCCCCGAGGTTCTTGCTTTTGCCATAAAGGTCGACCGCATCCGGAATATCCCGTTCAGAATAATTGCCGCCACTTCCTGAAAACACACAATCAGTGCTGACCGAGATAAGTCGAAATCCGAGTTCCCTTCCAAGCTCAGCAAGGCGATGCGGAAAGATCGAGTTCACCGTTAATGTGGTTATCACATTCTTCGAGTCGGGGAGCTGTTTGATGATCCCGATGGCGTTTATGACCACATCGGGTCGTACCGTCTCCACCGCCCTGCGGATCGATTCAGGCTCTTCAACGGAAACATCGGTCAACAGGTGGCCGCTAGCCATAAATGGCTCGAGCTGATTCCACCGAACCGCGGGCCGTGCCGAATACATCATGCGTCGACCCGAGCGTTTGTATTAGTTTGTGCCCGAGCATTCCGCCCGCGCCAAAAACAAGAAGTCGCATAATCAAAGGAATCAAAAAATATAGCAGCCGCGAAAGCCGTTCAGTGATCGCGATCCCCTCGGGATAGTACCGAGGAGCATGCTTCGTAAACTTCATCCGCCGGTATCAGGTCGAGGCACTTGTTCGGGTATTCCTTATTCAGGCATATTGGCGAATGACAGCCTTCGCATTCCACCGACTGGCGAAACAAAATGTGTTGCGTGCCGAAGGGCTCAAACCGCCCGACCCAATCGACGGCCGAGAACATTGCGACGCATGTCGTTCCAACCGACGCGGCTAAATGCATCGTACCGGTGTCATTACCTAAATACAGCGAGCACTCACTGAGTGCCGCCGCAGCTTTTCTGACGTTCAGCTCACCCGCTGCGTTCAGCGCCGCGTCCCCATTTCTGGATCAACCTTGAACCCCTTTCCCGATCTTCCGGCCCGCCGAAGATCACCGGGACGACATTGTGAGAATCGATCAGTCGTGCAACGACCTCCGCGTACCGAGCCTCATCCCAGATCTTAGATTCCCACTTGCTGCCAGGACCGACCGCGATCCGCGGACCGCGATATTGGGTGATGCCGTTTACTTCCATCCAATCTCTCGACGCCGCCCGCTCTTCATCGGTTAAGGCAAGATCGGGGGAGAACTCTCGATCGGAACCGACAATCCCCTTCTCGCGCAACAATCTCAACAAGAAGTTTGCCTCGCTCTCGATGCGGGGCGTTGGCTTAGGAATTTCAAACGGAAGATTGTGTTTCTTAATAAACTCGGCGCCGATAACACTCCTGATCCCCGCCAGCCTAAAGAAAAGTCGATCGCGATCGATCTGTCGAGCTGTCCGGTACCGCGTCATCAAATAAAACACTGTGTCGAATCGTTTCCGACGAATCTTCAGAGCGAGGCCGATAAGCCGTGCGATATCCCGAGCACCTGAGGACAGATTTGGATAGCTGATCCATTCATCGAACAATCCCTTCTCAGGCAAAACGTCGCGGGCCGAAACATATTGCGGATTTACCGGATCGGCACTTGAAAGATACGCGATCTTTGACTCCGGATACGCATCGCGAATTGCCCGAAAAGCCGGCACGCCGACCAGCGTGTCGCCCAGGTGTCCCGTACGGAAAACTAGTATGCGTTTGAATTCCAAAGTCGAGCTACTCTTTCCGAAGCGCCGCTTCGAGCCCGGACAAAGTTACGGCCGTTGTTCCTACCTGTTCGACGACAAGTCCGGCGGCGACATTTGCCAGCCGAGCGGCCCTTTCGACATCCGCTCCTGCCGCCGATCGCCACCGCTAGTGTAGCGATCACCGTATCGCCGGCGCCGGTCACATCGTAAACCTGCCTCGCCTCAGCAGCCATTCTAATTAGCGGCTGTGATTTTCGAAACAAAGTCATTCCCTCTTCACCTTCAGTTACGAGCAAGGCTTCGAGGCCCAGGTCGCCCATAAGTTTCGCACCAGCCCGGTTAACGACATCGCCGTGATCTTCAAAATTACACGCCTCAGCCGCCTCGCGACGGTTTGGCGTCAGCAGCGCCGCGCCCTTGTACTTTAAATAGTCTTTACCTTTCGGATCGACGAGTACCGGTTTGCCGTTCTCCCTGGCGATTTTGAAGAGTTCGTCCAGGACTCGGCTCGTGAGCATACCCTTTGCATAGTCCGAAACGGCGATCGCGTCGGCTCGAGCGATCTCGGCTCGCAGTTTTTCGACGATCGCATTCTCCGTTTCGGCGGATATTCCGTCGGCGTGCTCCTGATCTACTCGCACGACTTGCTGACTGTGTGCGATGACGCGCGTTTTAACAGTCGTCGGACGTGCGCTATCGCTGACAAGGTGATTCGACGGGACATTTGCATTACGCAAAACGTTGGGAAATTGCTGGGCACCTTCGTCATTGCCGACGATACCGACCAGGATCGGAGTCGCACCAAGACCGGCGATATTTGCCGCCACATTCGCCGCACCTCCGGCCGCGAGAGTTGTGTCTTTTAGTCTAACGACCGGTACAGGAGCCTCGGGAGAAATGCGCGAAACATCTCCCCACCAGTATCGGTCCAGGATGACATCGCCGATAACAAGAATGTGCAGCTTGGAAAATTCTTCGAGAATTTGCATTTAGAGGGCGTGGGAAGCTTTATTCCTGGGCAATTGTCTCGTCCACGATTTCGCACCAGATATGGGCGACGGTAATGTGAGCCTCCTGGATCCGCGCGGTCCGCTCCGAAGGCACCATCAGGGCGGCATCGCAAAGCGCGGACAGCTTTTTGCCGTTGGCGCCTGTCATTCCGATTATGCGACAGCCCTTCCGGCGTGCAGCCATGACGGCAGCGATCACGTTCGGCGAGTTGCCACTTGTGCTGATTCCTATCAGGCAGTCACCGTCTGCGGCGAGCGCGTCCACTTGCCGGGAAAAAACGCGTTCGAAATCGTAATCGTTCGCAAGGGCAGTCAGTGCGGATGTATCTGTTGTTAATGCGATCGCCGGCAGAGCTCGGCGCTCGGTCTCATATCGCCCGACGAACTCGGCGGCGATGTGTTGTGCATCCGCAGCGCTGCCGCCGTTCCCACAGATCAGAATCTTCTTACCGCGTTTAACCGTATCGACGATAATTGCGGCGCACTCGTCTATCTGAGTACTGCAGTCGCGAATAAGCGAGTTGAAAGTTTCAAGGTGCTGGCTAAGTGATCTTTGTGCGGTTCCGGTCTGGTCTTCGTCGCGACCGTTCGACTGTTCATCGTGGGATCGGCGAATCCTGGCAATGAGCTCGCTCGATGAGTATCCGTCGAGAAACGGGAGCGAGAAGACCTTTCCCCCTCGAGCAAGCACAAAATCCGAGCCGATGATCTCTTCGGGCTTCCAGTCCCCGCCTTTGACAAGGACGTCCGGTTTGAGCTCTTTGATCAGGCGCTCCGGCGTCTGTTCATCGAAAATCACGACCTCGTCGACCGCGGCGATCGCGGCGAGAATTTCGGCACGCTCTCGCTCACCAGTGTAAGGCCGGTCCGGACCCTTGATCCGACGAACCGATGCGTCGCTGTTGATGCCGACGACCAGACGTGTCCCGAGCGCTTTTGCACGCTTGAGCAGATCGATATGACCCGGATGGAGGAGGTCGAAACATCCGTTTGTAAAAACTAGGGTTTCCATACTTGGGAAGTCTAAATTGTGATGCGGTTCGCTTATCAACGAAACGACAGTTTAAGACTTAAACGAAGAAAATAAAAACCGTGCGGCTAGAGGGCTTGTTACTGGGTTCAATTTGCCACACCGCTTCGATTCAGATACGGGACCTATAATATACTAAAGCATCACATGAGATTTGGTACTGTTATCCAAACTAGACCTACTGATTTAATCAGCGAATGAAGACTAACGACGAGATGAGTACGAACGGAAGCGACGGGCCGGCATCGATGGCCGGGATTGGGACGCATGAAGTTGTGCTGGATCTTTTTCGAAGGTTTGTGCCCAATCCCGCAAAGGTTGCTGATCTCGCTGCGGGAGAAGGGGCCTTTTCCGTTCAGCTTAAAGAGCTGGGACATGATGTCCGCGCCGTCGACGCGAGCTCGGACAATTGGAAAGTCGCGGGCATTCCGCTCGAGATAAGAGATCTAGATAGCGATTTCGCGGCATCGCTCGCGGAAGAAAGCGGCGGTCCGTTTGACGTCGTTGCCGCCATCGAGATAGTCGAACATCTGGAAAATCCGTTTCGGTTCATACGACAATGTGCGGGCCTTTTGAAACCCGGCGGGCTTTTGTTTCTTACGACTCCAAATGTTGAGGCCGTTAATTCGCGTCTGATTTTCTTGTACACTGGAAGACTGAAGTCATTCGGCGCTTACGAGACCGTGCGTCCGGCTCACATCACACCCATCTTTAAGTGGAAGCTGGAAATGATGCTAGAAGAAGCGGGCTTCGAGACGGTTGACGAGTGCTTTAACCGGTACTTCTATGCCACGGGTACAAATCTAAAGGGTAAGATTGCCGCGCTGGCGGGCCGGCTTCTCAGTCCGTTGCTTAAAGGAGAGAAAGGTGGGGAAGGCAGGATAGTTGTCGCCCGGTTGAGAAGTTAATGGCCATAAATGTTTCACGTAAGGTTTTAGCCGAAGGGCCCTCTCGCCGGAATCAGCTGGTTCCGATATTTACTATTTTTTCGGTCGTGTTGATTGCGATCGTCAGTTTCGTTTGGATCGACAACGATCTCGGAAGCTTGACGCCCAGCTTTTATCTGTTGCCCTGGGCTCTGCTTACGGGGATCTGCGTTCTGGCTCCAAGTGCCTACCTGCTCTACGTGGGAAAGTTCGATCTTTTCCACCCGTTGGTATTCGCCGCATGGACTTACGTGTTTCCTGCGTTCGTGATCGGAAGCTTGCTGATCACATTCGAATGGGTGCAACCCTACTTTCTTTCGTTTATTGAGGATCCCGAATATAACCTTCCGCTTACGTTGGTCTATATCTCTGTTGGCTTTGTGGGTCTGACGATCGGGTATTTTATTCCGATCGGACAGTTCCTGGCGAATTTGATCGAGCCGCGCTTGCCTAAGTGGCACTGGAAACCTGAACAAGTTTGGCTGCCGGGATCCCTTCTGCTATTTGTCGGAGTTGGCTTTAACATTATTGGTTTCATCGAGGGCCTTCTTGGTTACCAGAGAAACATCGAAGTAAATATTTTCGACGGGCTACTCTTTTTTCTGATCTTCGTGCTTGGCGCCGGCAGCGTGCTGTTGTGGCTTGCGGTTTTCAGCGCGAAAGTTCGCGGGTTCGGCTTCTATGTTGTTGTTGCGATCCTGCTCATCTTTCTTCCGATCAGAATGGCGGTTCTCGGTTCTCGAAGCAGTCTTATTATCGGTCTGATGCCGATAGCGTTTGCGTTTGTCGCTTCCGGGCGAAAACTAAAATTCCGCACGGCCGCCGTTTTCGGTGTGATCGGTTTGTTGGCGGTGGTTATCGGCGCGACCTATGGAACGACATTCAGAAACATAAAGGGCTCAGAAGCCAGATTAGGCGCCGGCGATTACTTCGGTCAGGTTATCGCTACCGTCGAGTACCTCTCTACCGAGGATCTCAGCGTCATCGCCTCCGAGAGCGGCGAAGCATTGGCGGCCAGGGTCGAGAACTTGAGTTCAGTTGCCGTCGTCGTTGCGAATTACGAGGCCCTTGCTCCGTACGAGGCGAGCTATGGGCTTGAAAACAACATCCTGAACGACCTTTACACGTCGTTCATTCCTCGGTTTATCTGGAATGAAAAACCGCCGACATCTGACGCCCGAGCGTATAGCGACCTTTATTTCAACTACGGTGAGAACTCGTTCGCGATCTCGCCCTTCGCCGATCTTTTGAGAAATTTCGGGCCGATCGGCGTACCCGTGGGAATGCTCATACTCGGGATCTACCTGCGCCTTATCTACTCCGCACTAATTGATACACCAACACCCGCGATGTGGAAAAAGGTCTCTTATTTTTCATTGATCACCATCGTTTCGTACGAAGCTTTTTATGCGACGATCTTTCCCGGGGCGGTCCGCATCATCTTTATTCTTGCCCTCAGCATGTGGCTTGTGAATATCATTGCGCAAAGAACGAAAGTTCCGCTCTCGAAGGCTTGACGGGCGTGTTGAATCGACAGGATCTAGTCACGTGAGAGAGTACAGACGGCAATTACTCCGTCGGACCATTGAGGAGCGATCTTTACGCAAAGGTCGTTCACAAAGTTCCGAAGCCTCCCATTGTGTGGACGATGCTCGTCACCGAGATCGTAGAACATGAAATTCTCCACGTCGAAACCGTGTCGTTGAAGCAGCAGCTTTAGAGTGGAGTAGGAATAGTATGCCACGTGGTCCGGATGGACTGGTTCCAGACTTCCCCGCTTACCGCGCAAACCGTAAATAAAAAATCGCATCCCGGAATAGGCGTTGATAGTTGTGATGACAAGCCGGGTATCACGATCCATGAAGCGCTTGATCCCGTTGAGGAAAAGACCCGGATTGTTAAGATGCTCGATCATTTCACCGGCGATGATAACGTCGAATCGTTTGTCGACCCCGACCTCCTGTAATTTTTCGAGATCGGCGCGAAAAAGATTGTCGAATCCCTTAGACTTCAGAACGTCGATACCCTCCTGGTCGAAATCGAATCCATAAAGGTCGTTGCTCACCTCGGCGAGATCTTTGTGCAGAAGTGTTCCGGCGTCGATCGCTTCGAGCGTGTAGGGCCAGTT
This sequence comes from uncultured Acidobacteriota bacterium, assembly GCA_963772405.1. Taxonomy (GTDB): domain Bacteria; phylum Acidobacteriota; class Blastocatellia; order Pyrinomonadales; family Pyrinomonadaceae; genus OLB17. The sequence goes on from CAVYWT010000001.1 coordinate 780,874, forward strand.
CGTACAGCCCAGGTGAAGAACGCTCTTGCCGGTCGAAACCGTCTTTATATAATCCAGCCGCTGAACTGTCTCGAGGTGCTTTTTCATTTCTTGGTGTCTCCGATCGTGTCCTCAAGTTCTAACAAATGCCCAACGAAGCAGTTCCTTATCGTCCTTCGTAACAAAACCCGCGACTAGCAATGTACCGAGATAAATAAGACCGCCGACCAATCCAGCAACGAGGAGTGAAACATATGAACCTCCCAGAAGCGACAGAGCTAACTCTTGCACCAAAATCGTAACAGCTATCGCAAACACGATCCTTATTCCCACTGCCAGCCAAAACCGCCACTGAAATGCGCCGAGGAACCGCCGCTCGCTAAATATGATCACCGGTATCGACACTATTAGCGCAGCCCCGAAACGCGCTGCGGCGACTCCTTCGGCCCCCCACCGTTCGGCGCCAAAGATCATAAGCGGAATCCCGATAAGCATCCACGATCCGGTCATTATCCCGGTCAGGACCGGGAATCGAAATGCTTCGGCGATCTGAAGGGCCATAATTCCCATTGCGATCACACTGAACGTCAGGCCGTGAAGTATCAGCAAAGTTGCAGAAGCGTCCGACAGCTCGGCTCCGACCCAAAGCCTTAGGAACAGAGGGCCGCAAGTAACGAAGGTGGTCACCGCGAAGACGACAATCGCGAGAACGATCTTATTCGCACGCCTATAGAGTGCGGCGACACTTTCACGTTCCGAGAGCAACTCATTAACAACCGGGAAAGTAGCTTGAACGATACTTGCAACAAATCCGTGCATATAGGTCGCGAGGACCATCGGGACGAAGTAGTAAGTAAGCTCTTGCGGGCCGAATTTTCTCATCACCCAGGTTCTTTCGAAAATATAGAGTGCGTTCGCGAAGACCTGGAAAAGAATTATGTTTCCGGCGTAGCGAGCTACGGCCTTTACAGTCTCCAGAGGGACCTTCGTGAAAAGCTCGAGCGGCGGAAAAAGATGTTTCGCGCGGATATAAAAGAGAGTTGCGGTGGACAGAGATACCGTCAAATTCCAGGACAGGAGGGCGACAATGCCGAATCCCTGAAAGGCGAGAATGATGTTTCCACCGCCGAGGAACAAAGCGTAGAGGTTCATCAAAGCTACATAGTTGTCAAAACGATGAAGGCCTTGAAGAACATACTGGAAGACCTGACTGAGCATCGCCGAAAGGCCGACGACAGCCGCAATATACAAACAATAGGTGACGGCCTTTTGGTGCTCAGCGTCGATCAGCAAAACATCGCGGACAATAGTCGGTGCTGAGGCGATCAGTATCATCGCCCCGATCGCACCGATGATGAGGGTGACGATAAAGGTCGCTGAGACGAACTCGACAGCCTTTCCCTCTTCGCCGATCGCCCGAAACTCAGGCAAAAACTTTCCTGCGACTTTGCCGATGCCAAAGCTGAATGAGTAGCTGACAAATCCCAGGACTATCGCAAACAGACCGTACTGCTCACTGCCGAGATTCTTGACCAGAGCCGGCGTCGAGACGAAACCAAGGAAGATCGGAAACAGCCAGGCCCCGACACTGAAAAGCGAATTCGCGGCTAGGGCCGGACGTTTTGTCTTGCTGCTCGCCATTGATAAGGTTACCCCAGAGCCTCCTCATACGATGCGATCGCCGCCGCGGCCGCATCCCGTTCGTCAAAATTCTCGATAACGAAATTCCTTCCGTTGGCACTTAGTTGCGCTCGTAAATTTGGCTCGGCTTTCAATTTCAAGATGGCTTCGGCCAGAGCGTCGGAGTCGCCGGCTTCGATCAAAATTCCTGTCTTGAGGTGCTTTACCGCTTCGGGAATTGCGTACACATCTGTGGAGATACTCGGTAGCTCGAGGGCCATGGCTTCCAGAAGTGCGATCGGCAAACCTTCGACATAGCTCGGCAGCGCAAAAACGTCGGCGATGCGAAAAAAGCTAAGCACATCGATACGTTCTTTTCCTAGGGTTGGTGAATGGACGATCCGCAGGGTATCGCCGAGACCGTAACTCGCGATCTTTTTTTGTTCCTCAGCCGACGGCATCTGAGGGGTAAGCCAGACGAACGTCACGGCCTTGCCTTGAGATCCAAGAATTTGACGGGCCGCTTCCAGGAAAACCCACCGTCCCTTGCGATCAATGAATTGGCCTACGCACAGAACGATAAAATTGTCGGGGCGAATTCCTTGCGCTTCGAGTGTCCGCGGCCTATCGAATGGAACGGCCAGGGCTTCATCGATCTGCGGCGGATTGACCGCGGTATATGTCACTTTGATCCGTTCCCAAAACTTATCACTCACCAATCCGCGGAGACGATTCTTTGTATCGCTATTCGAAGTGAAAAAATGCACTCCGGGTAGATAAGACACATATCGCAAACGAGTTTTCCAGACCGCCTTGCGCAAGGCTGATGCCTCAGGAAGAAAGTTGTGCAGCGTCAGAAATACTCTTGCCCCGCGGAGGGCCATCGCGGTAAGGAATGCCACCGACTGCCACGGAGCGACCTCGATCTGGAAAACAGTGGTGCGAACGTCATATTTCAAAAGAGTGCGAAAAGTTCGATATTCGACCTTGATCCGATTAAGCTGGCGCTGGATCTTACGCCCAAGGCCGTCTGCGGGCTCATGATCAAGGTGATGTTCGACAAGTTCACAACTCGCACCAAGCTGTTTCACATATTCAATGATCTCCGGTGAAGATGCCGCCGGCAGATGGACGACGATGTGCCAGTTCTCCTTCGCGAGCTTCATAATCGCGAGAAAGTAGACCTGGGCGCCGCCCCAGCTCAAGTAATTCCACACGAATACGAGCCGGCGTTTGCTGTTCATGAATTGGTCTTGTAGATCTCAGACAAAGGCTGCTCGTCTTGCTCGAGAGCCCAGCGTCCTTCGATATTGCGCCCTAGGAAAACCCGTGCAAAAAAGATAAAGAAAGCGGCGTATCCCTCCGCCTTGTTCGGGGCGCTTCCGACGATCATATTCAAACGTCGTTTTAGGCTGTGCGGATGGTATGGGTCGAAAAGCATGGTCGAGGCCATACGTCTTGCTGTCATTTTCGAGATCCGTTCGGGAATGTCATTCGGCTTGCAATAAACCCGAGCCCGGGGATCGACAAACAACTTCCAACCCGCTTTTCGCATTCTAGGCGTGTATTCCGCATCGCCATATTGAGGCAGGTGTTCTGCATCCATTAGCCCGACTTCGCGAATCGCTTCAGCAGGAAAGAGTACACAGTTGCCGACTATCAACTCGACTTCCCAGGCATCTTTAGGAAGCGTATCGATTGTTTGCTTCACCCAATGTCGCATGCCGCCCCACCAGACATTCCATTTCGGCGAGACTTGAAACACTCTCTTTCGATCATCCCAACTGACCAGTACCGCACCGATCACAGATCTCGCATGGGTTTTGGCGGTAGCAAGCATATGTTGAAGAAAATCCGGATCGAATTCACAATCGTTGTTGATCGCCAGGATGAAATCCGGGTTGTTCTTCAAGGCAGCTTTCAACCCTACGTTTGTTCCCGCCGTGTACCAGAGGGTGCCGTCAGCCTTGATGATGGTGACTGCAGGAAAGTCCTGAGCGATGGCGTCCGCGGTACCGTCGCTCGAACCGTCGTCCACAACAATGATGTGCATATCGACACCGGTCAGATCGGCTCGGCCGAGGCTCTCCAAACAGCGTAGCGTGAGCTCTTTTCGATTATGGACCGGAGTAACAACTTCTATCCTGACGTTCGCCATACTGCCTAGTAATCCAACTCCGGAAATTTAACAAATCGTATGTCCGCGTCGACCATCAACTCGACCAGCTCCTTGAAGGAGGTCTGCGATTCCCATCCGAGCATGTCTGCCGCCTTTGAGGGGTCGCCGATAAGGATATCGACTTCGGTTGGTCGAAAATACACTGGATCGATCTCAATGACGGTGTCGCCGATCTTTGTATGTTCGGGTGCTGACCCGACCCTTCCTTCGAAGATATCTTTGTCGACTGACGCGATCCGGGCAATCTCGTCTTCACCGCTGCCTGACCATTCAAGCGCGATGCCGATATATGCAAACGCTGTCTCAGCAAACTCGCGCACCGAATGCGTTTCCCCGGTAGCAAGAACAAAATCGTCCGCCGTTTCGTGCTGAACTATTCGCCACATGCCTTCACAAAACTCAGGAGCAAATCCCCAGTCGCGTTTCGCTTCGAGACATCCTAGTGCGAGGACCTTCGACTGCCCGTGCGCGATGCGTGCGACTTCCCTTGTGATCTTTTTGGTGACAAACGTTTTGCCGCGACGAGGTGACTCGTGATTAAAGAGAATCCCATTTGAAGCGAAGATGCCGTACGCTTCGCGGTAATTCACGATAGTCCAATATCCAAACAGTTTCGCGACGCCGTAGGGCGATCGGGGATAAAACGGCGTCTTCTCACTCTGCGGAATTTCCTGCACCTTTCCGAACAGTTCCGAAGTCGATGCTTGATAAAATTTGACTTGCCGAAGCCCCGTCTCGCGGATCGCATCAAGAAAACGTAATGTGCCGAGGCCATCGACTTGCGCGGTATAGTCGGGGATCTCGAACGATACTTTGACGTGGCTCTGTGCAGCGAGATTATAGATCTCGTCCGGTGCAATCTTCTCGAGCAAACGGTTTAGGCTGCTCGTGTCGATCAGGTCGCCGTAGTGAAGGAAAAGCGTTTGATCGAGGATCTCAGGGTTCTCGTAAAGGTGATTGATGCGTCCCGTATTGAAGGAGCTGGACCGACGGATGATACCGTGGACTTCGTAGCCCTTCTCCAGTAACAATTCCGTCAGGTAACTGCCGTCCTGCCCCGTTATGCCGGTGATCAGCGCTTTTTTCATAAGGGATATACATCAGGCAGAGACCGATTCCGGAGCCTCTGGCAAATGTCGTAAATACCAATCATAAACTTGTTCGAGCCCCTCGCGGAGTTCGATCCGATGCCGCCATCCGAGCTCGTGCATACGCGTTACGTCGAGGAGCTTCTGCATCGTACCGTCGGGTTTCGTTTCATCGACAACGATCTCCCCACGGAACCCGACAACGTCTTTTATCATCTTTGCGGCGTCAATGATCTCGATATCGCTGCCGGTACCGACGTTGAGATGTGAAATGCCTTCATCATAGATCTGTCGGGCCTCAATTCCAGCAAGCGCGAATACGATCGCGTCGGCGAGATCGTTAACGTGCATGAATTCGCGCCGCGGGCGGCCGCTGCCCCAGATCTGAACCTTCGCCTCGTCCCGTTCCTTCGCATCATGAAATTTGCGGCATGAGCGCCGGAATGACATGCGATGTCGCAAGATCAAAGTTGTCGTTCGGGCCGTAAAGATTCGTCGGCATAAGCGAGAAGAAATTCGAGCCATGCTGGCGAAAGTAGCTCTCGCAAAGCTTTATTCCGGCGATCTTTGCTATGGCGTACGGCTCGTTCGTATATTCCAGAGGTCCCGACAGTAGCTCTTCTTCTCGCATTGGCTGCGACGCGTGCTTCGGGTAGATGCACGAGCTGCCGAGAAGAATAAGTTTCTCGACACCCGACTGGAACGCGGCGTGAATAATATTCGCCTCTATCATCAGATTCTGATAGATAAAATCTGCGCGATACGTGTTGTTCGCTAAGATCCCGCCTACTTTGGCCGCAGCAATAATAACTATTTCTGGCGAAGCAGTCGCAAAGAAATCGCGCACCTGAAGCTGATCAGTGAGATCCGTTTCGGCCGAACCCGGAGTCAGGAGGCGCGTGAAACCCCTTTTTGTCAGCGAGCGGACGACGGAACTGCCGACCATTCCACTGGCTCCGGCTACAAAGATTCTCGTGTCGGGTGAGATCATTCTGAAAATCCCAGCTGAACTTTGAGTTCGCGCAACAAGACCGCCTTTTTCACACGATGGTTGTCAAAGGCGGTCAAGTACTTACTGCTCGTCGCTTGGCCGATAATTATTGCGGTGGTAATAGCTCTGGTAATAATAATAGTTGTCCTGCGAGCGGAGATTAACATTATTCAGTACGACACCGAATATCTTAGCACCGACATCTTGCAGCAACTGTCTCGCACGACGCACCACCTGGCGTGAGCTCTTACCCGCATGAACGACGAGGATAACGCCGTCCACCATCGACGCGATCAAGACACCATCCGTGAACGATGTGATCGGAGGCGAGTCGACGACGACGTGAGTGAAGTGAACCGACAGCAACTTTAGAAGATTCGCCATCTGCTCCGAGCCAATGAGTTCCGCCGGATTGGGTGGGATCGGTCCTGACGTCAGGAGATTAAGCTTCGTGCCCTCGTCCTGCTTGATAACTTTAAGAATCTCGGCTTCGGTCAGCTCTGTCGAAAGAATTGTACTCAGGCCATCACCGTTCTCGATATTAAAAACCGAATGCAGTCGGGGCCGACGCATGTCGGCGTCAATGATCAGTACCTTGGCCCCCGTCTGAGCGAGGCTGATCGCCGTATTCGTTGCCGTTGTGGTCTTTCCCTCGGAAGGCAAACTTGAAGTGATCAACAATGATTTGGGCGCGTGACCGGCCGTCGAAAGAAGGATCGACGTACGTAGCTGACGATATGCTTCAGCAAGTGATGACCGCGAATCGGCATAGATCAGCAATTCGGAGTTATGTTGATCCTCGAGTTCTTCATCCGTTGCTCCGACCAGTAACAGTTTCCGTTTCGGAATCGAATCGATCGTCGGTATGGCTGCGAGAGCCGGAAGCTGAAGGTACGTTTCGATCTCTTCGGTAGTCCGGATCGTATCGTCGAGATACTCGAGAAATAATGCAAGTCCCATCCCGAAAAGTGTCGAAAGGAACAGGGCGGCCATGACGGTCATCAGCCTGCTCGGCGATACGGGTTGCTCGGGCGGGATGGCGAAGCCGGCTACACTGATATTGTTGTCCGACCCTTGCGAGGCGACATCGTTAGAGCTCTGCTGCTTGCGGAGATTCTCAAGAAAGCCTCGATTTGTGTCGATCGTCTGTTCAAGCAATCTGAGACGCACGCCTCCGACGTTCTGGACCTGAGCTTCATTATACTGAGCGTCGTACGCCGATTTGATCTTGTTCTCCTGCGCAACAGCCTGTTGATATTTGGTACGCAGATTCTCGACCAGGACCTTTGCCGTCCGATCGCGCAGAGACTGAACTTCCTCGTTATTTTTGTCGACGACCTTCGCAAGCGACTCTTCAAGGCTGCGGATCATCGTGTCCTTCTCAAGGATCTCCGGTGCGGACTCTTTGTATTCCTGAAGTAGCCGTGCCCTTTCCGAGCGGATCTCGGAGATCCTCTTCTGAGTATCATTTTTCAGCGCCTGGACGTTGTTTTCACGTTCGGTTATGAACCGTCCGCTCTCTTGCTCGGCGCGGGCCCGAATGCTGTCAGGCGAATCTTTAACTGCAAAATATTCGGCCTCGGCTATTTTTCGTTGATTCTCGGCGACGAGAAGATCCTTATTCAATCCGGCGAGACGATCGAGGACGATAGTCTGTTCGCCGCTCGTTTTTAAAATACCTTCGCTCTTCTTGAGCTCAACTAGTTCGAGCTCGCCAGCGCGTATTTCAGACTGCAGATCCGTAATACGCTTTTGCAGGAAGTCGCTGGTCTTTCGGCCCGTACCCGACCGTTTGTTCTGATTCGCCGTGACAAATGTTTCTCCGATGCTGTTGACGACAAACGCCGCAAGCTGTGGATTCGTATGCCGGAATGAGATCTCGATCAGACGTGTGTCTTTCACCGTTGCACGTGATTCGCGAACCGGCTCGACACTCATGCTTTTTCTAATGATGTCGACATACGGTGCCAATCTGACCGCTTCGGCGATCTCGTCCGATGAAATAAGCGAGGAATTTGCCGCGATGGAAATATCCTCCGAATTTGAGTCTTTCTTAGGGTCGCTCGCGAGGCCGACCGTTCTCAGCATGGAACGCAAGATCCCGGTCCCTTCAGCCTTTGCCGTCAGGAATTCTTTGTTCGTATCGAGGCTATGTTCCTTAACGACCTGACGCAGCAGGCCCTCGGAATCCAGAAGTTGAAGCTGGGTGTTAAAGTACGACGGATCCGGATTTGAAAGCGGCCGCTGCCGATCGTTCGTGACCAGATCGGGATTCATCTGCTCGAGATCGACTTGGATCCGCGCCGTTGCCGAATACATATTCGGTTTTCGGGCCATGTAGATCGCAGCAAGCGTTGTTACCAGAACGGCGATGCCTGCGACCAGCCAGAGTCGCTTTCGTATCGCTTTCCAGTAGTCCAGCAGCTGAAAGCCTTCCGGCGCATAACTCTCCCGGTATCCGGGGTAGCGGCCTGGTGAGGGTATGATCTGTGGCTCAAAATGCCTTTCCAACTCGACCCGCTCGTTGAGCGGTTTCTGGATAATGTCGCGAGTCTCTTTCATTCTCTGATTTATTATTAACTAAGGTACCCGATAAAAGAGCGAGGGTATTCCGTTTGTCAGCGATTTGCCGATCGTGTTCAAAATGCTCTTTGCCTTGTCCTCGCTGACGGCTACGACGTCATTCGGTTCGAGAAATGGATCCGGGACTTTTCGCTTATTAATATCATCCAGATCGTAGATCAGTTCCTCGCGCTCCAAACCGCCCGGCTTCTGCCGCAGGACACGGATCTTTCCTTTGTCGGAAGCAGCTTTGAGGCCCTCAGCCGAAACAATTGCCTGCGTAAGCGTTATCGGCTCCTTCATTTCCACCGTCCCTTGTTTGTTTACATTTCCGTAGACGTAAACAAGGTCGGCCTTCATCACCGAAATAATATCGCCCGGCCGCAGCACGAGATTTTCCTTTGCCTCGAGAACGTCCTTAAGACGAAAATCGAGGAGCGCAATGTCATCGTTCTCCCCGGACGGTGCCTCGTTCATCTTACAATTCGAAGTGCTGCCCGTTCTTGCCACAAGAATGCGAGTGCCGGCTTCCTTCGACGGGCCGCCAGCTTCTGCTATTAGCTCGAGCAATCGTACGCGACGACTTACCAGATACTGTCCCGGCTTTTCGACAGCGCCGATAACCGCAAACGCTCGAGATCTTTGAACGACGGCGACGACGTTGACCTCAGGATTCCTTAAGTAGTCTTTCCGGTACGCGTCGGCAACGTCATTTGCCAGTTCCCGCTCGGTCTTACAGATCGCGACGACCGGCTCGTTCAACCTGAATAGATTGATCGTGCCGTTCGGATTTACGTTCACACGTTGGGTTAAATCGGCGTGCCTGAAAACCTGGATCTCGAGTTGGTCCTGGAAGCCGATACGATAACGTTCGTCTTTAGGCTGGTCGGCGGCAAACGGGTCGGATGACTTGATGTCAGACGCCTTTTTTATGACAGGATCAGTGGACTGGGCCAAAGCAAAACCGGTCTGAATTACAAAAAGCGCGCACAGAAAGCAGAAATTGATAAGGGCTCTCATTTTACTAAACTCCATAAAAGCTGAAGGCAGATCTTTTGAACTGCGCGTTTGATTGTACCGCCGTATGTAAAGTTGTTTATGAATTAATGTCTGCGCAACCTAAAATACTTGTAAGGAAAGTAGTTTAGCAGACAAGATAGGCTTTGAAAACCATCAAGTTTAAAACTTAGCGGAATTTAGCTAAACTCGAAAACACACGTCGAACCCGCCCTTTTATGGAAAATGCGACGCCGATGCTTCGGCAGTACCTCGAGATAAAAAAACTCTATCCGGGAACCCTCCTTTTCTTCCGGCTGGGCGATTTTTACGAGCTTTTCAACGAAGACGCGATCACGGGTTCGCGCGAGCTGCAGATCACGCTAACGGCCCGCCACAAGGATTCGCCTAATCCCATCCCAATGTGCGGCGTACCGCATCACGCCGCCGCAAGTTACATCTCACGGCTCGTACGGAAAGGCTATCGCATCGCGATTTGCGAGCAAGCAGAACCGGCGACCAAGGGTACAAAACTCGTCCGCCGCGAAGTCGTTCGCGTTATTACCCCGGGAACCGCGGTCGACGAACAGCTCATCGATTCGGCGGAGTCGGTGTTTCTGGCAGTTGTGTGTTCCGAGGGTGACACACATGGGGCAGCATTTCTGGACGTGTCTACCGGGACTTTTTCGGCGACTCAGGTGACCGGGGCAGGCTCTTGGGAGCAGATATGTGAATTGCTCGAGAGTTTTGCTCCACGCGAGATTCTTTGCCCAAACGCTCTTGCTCGTCAGGTCAGACAACGCTTCTTCGGCTCGGATATGACCGCTCAGCTACCGGGAATGACGGGCGATTCGGTATCGGGCGATGCAAGCGGAAGGGCGGTGACGGAGCTTGAGGATCATTTTTTTGACGCCTCTGATGCCGAGGCCGTTCTCAATAAACAGTTTCGAGTTCGCGCCCTCGATGGTTTCGGTTTGACGGGCCGCACTCAGGCGATCAGAGCCGCCGGGGCTGCGTTGCGATACGCAAAGGAAACCCAAAAGGCGGCTGCCGAGCACATTACCGATATCTCATATTTCGAATCGCGAGATGCGATGGTGCTCGATCCCGTAACACTTCGTAATCTCGAGATCGTCGACGCACGCGGCGAAACCAACCACACGCTTTTTCACATCCTCAATAATTCGATCACCAGCATGGGGTCAAGATTGTTGAAATCGTGGCTCGTGCGGCCGTCGATAAAGCGTGCCGAGATCCAGACTCGGCAGGCGGCCGTAACGGAGCTCGCCGATACGATGCTCCGCGAGAAGATTCGGTTCTTGTTGAAGAAGGTTGCCGATCTCGAGCGGCTGATCGGCCGTTTGAATCTGAACGCCGCGTCGGCCCGCGATCTGCTCGCCTTGAACCAATCTCTGTCGCAGGTGCCGCGATGTAAACAATTCTTTGGCGGACGTCAGTTCCCTGCTGCTGCAGGTTCTGAACGAAAATATTTTCGAGCAGCCCGAACTCACAAGCTTGATCGACCGGGCGATCGTTGATGAACCGCCCGTGAATATTTCGGATGGCGGTACGATACGAGACGGTTTCAACAGCGAGCTGGACGGTCTCCGCAATATTTCACGTTCGGCAAAACAGACGATCGCAAGTTTTGAAGAGCAGGAGAAAGAGCGAACCGGGATATCAAATCTCAAGGTCCGGTTCAATAACGTCTTCGGATATTACATCGAGATCTCGAAAGGTAATGCGGCGAAGGCACCGGATGATTACGAGCGGCGCCAGACCCTCGCCAACGCTGAACGTTTTACGACTCCGCAATTGAAAGAATGGGAAGCAAGGTTCTCGGTGCCGAAGAAAAGATACTCGCTCTCGAAGCCGAGCTCTTCAACGAGGTTCGCGAAACCGTAAGAGCGGAAACACACAGACTTCAGTCAACTGCACGTGCCCTTGCGACTCTCGACGTCCTCGCGGCGCTAGCTGAAACAGCGGCTTCGCGAAATTACGTCGTGCCAAGTCTGCACGACGGCGACGAGATCGAAATAAAAGCCGGCCGTCATCCGGTGGTCGAAGCTGCTCTCCGCGATTCGTTTGTTCCGAACGATATCTATCTGAACAACTCGACGGATCGCTTGCTGATCGTCACCGGTGCAAACATGGGTGGAAAATCGACGATCCTCCGCCAGATAGCTCTGATTCAAATAATGGCGCAGATCGGTTCGTACGTTCCCGCATCCTTTGCACGGCTTCCGATCATCGACCGGATATGGACGCGCGTAGGAGCGTCGGACGATCTCGCGTCGGGACGTTCGACTTTTATGGTCGAGATGACCGAGACCGCAGCGATACTTCACAACTCCACACCTCGAAGCTTGATCCTGCTGGATGAGATCGGACGCGGCACATCGACGTTCGACGGCCTCTCGATCGCCTGGGCGGTTGCTGAGTATCTACACAACTCACCGGAGCATTCCGCAAAAACACTTTTCGCTACGCACTATCACGAACTGACGGAGCTTGCCGAAAATCTTCCGGGTGCAAAGAACTATCAACTCGCCGCTACCGAACACGCGGGCGACGTCGTTTTTCTTCACAAGCTTCAGAAGGGCAAAGCCTCGAAATCTTATGGCATTGCCGTAGCGAGACTCGCCGGGTTGCCGGTTTCTGTAATTGAGCGCGCAAAAGATGTTCTGACCAGATTAGAAAGATACGAGCTCGCGGTTTTCGCCGACGAGAAAAAGTCGGGACTCGGCGCCGCGGCGGCGGCCAAGGTCGCGTCGCAGGTTTCGCTTTTCGCGATGACGAATGAGAATGCGATCGAGGAGTTGAGACTGACAGACATCGATGGCTTCTCACCTGAAGAGAGCAAAGCATTTCTGCATCAAATGAAACGAAAGATCGTCTAGGGGAGGTTGATCGTTGATCGTTGATTGTTGATCGTTGATCGTTGATCGTTGATCGTTGATCGTTGTTCGTTGATCGTTGATCGTGCATCGTTTGGCAACAATATTATCGACGAACCACGAACAACGAACCACGAACAACGAACCACGAACCACGGAACAACGATCAACGATCAACGATCAACGATCAACGATCACTATCCAAACCCATGTCTTTGACTACAGAACAAAAGATCGGCCAGCTTTTTTTTATCGGGATTCCCGGTCCCGAAGTGGATTCGATCGCGCGCGACCTTTTGGACAGGATCCAGCCCGGAGGCATCTGCCTCTTCTCGCGGAATGTACGCGAGCGCCGGCAGACGCGCGAGTTGCTCGATACGTTGCGCGATCTCTCGCCCGTCGTTCCGCTTCTTAGCGTTGATCAGGAAGGCGGGCTTGTTGACCGGCTTAGACGCATCGTTAACCCGATGCCAGCGGCCGAGCGCATCCACACCTCGGAAGAAGCGTCGGAGTTCGGCAGGATCGTCGCGGACGTGCTGCTTACGCTCGGGTTTAACATGGATTTCGCACCGGTCGTAGATGTGGTGAACACCGATCGCGGGCGATTTTCAAACGGACTGCATTCGCGTGCATTCGGCAGATCGAAAGAGCATGCGACCGAATTCGCTTCTGCATTCCTGACTTCGATGCAGGCTGCGGGTTGCATCGGCTGTCTCAAACACTTTCCCGGTTTGGGAGCGTCCGAGGTCGATTCGCATCGGGAACTTCCATTGGTTTCGATCTCTGAATCGGAGTTCTCAGAGATAGATCTTTTTCCGTATCGAACACTGCTTGCGAAAGGTGATGTAAAGAGCGTGATGATCGCTCACGCGGCTTTTCCGAACATTCGCTTGCAGGATGCAGATCAAAATGGCAAACTTTTACCGTCTTCGCTAAGCCCTGCCATAATTTCAAAACTTTTACGAGGCGAACTTGGATATGACGGGCTTGTCCTGACCGATGATCTGGAGATGGGAGCGATCGTCGACAATTACGGCATCGGAGAAGCGTGCAAAATGGCGATCTCCGCCGGAGCCGATATGCTGGCGATATGCGCTGGTGTCGACGCGATAAACGAAGGATACGCGGCCGTCTCGGACGCAGTTACCAACGGAGACGTCAGCGAAGAAAGGATCGATCGATCCATCGCCCGGATCTCTTTGGTGAAACAATCTCTTTCCCAACCGTTGCCGTTCGACGATGAGCGGCTTGATTCTCTCTCTGATGAGATCGCCGCGTTCACGGCTCGTCTCAAATAGAAACTACGGAGGACCATACCGATTTGCGCTATTTCCTATTCTTGAGTTTTACGCTTGTCTTGACTCTGACGATCGCGTGCCGCAGAACGAGCACAGAGTTCGTCACAGTTGCCCTTCCGGAAAAATTTACGACGCTCGACACGCTGACGAGCACCGGCTCGGACTCCGCTGCCGATCGTGTGCGAAATCTGATCTTCAATACTCTGGTGCGAAAGAACGAGGCGTTCGATTATGTGGGTGAGCTTGCAAGCGAAATTGGTGTCTCGCCGGACGGAATGACGATCACCTTCACGCTGAGGGACAACGTAAAATTTCACAATGGCAAAGCGTTCACGTCGGCGGATGTAAAGTATACGTTCGACGAACTGTTCAAGAGCAACAGCTTCAAGTCAAAGGCATTTTTCGACACGGTCCCGATCGAGAAAAACGAATCGACGGATGCCAACAAACCGACGCAGCACCTGCAAACACAAATTCGAACGCAGGCACAAAACCGGCCGAAGAGCCAAAGACAAAGAGCGTTCCGCACATCACTTCCTTGGAAACACCCGATCCGCAGACGGTCGTCATTACAGTCACAAGGCCCGCACTCAAAAATCAACTTTTGTCGAATCTGGTTGCGATCCCGATCGTTCCCGAAGGTTCGATCGGCCAGCAGAAAGATCAGCCGGTCGGTTCGGGTCCGTTCAAATTCGTCAACTTCGACACGTCTCAGAATATCGTCGAGCTTGCCGGTAATTCGGAATATTGGGAGGGTGCCCCCAAAGTTGAGAAGCTTCGCGTCAAAACGGTGACGGATGCGAACGCACTGCAGGCCGAACTTCAAACGGGCGGGGTCGATCTTGCTCCAAATCCATCAAACCTTCCGCCGGACAGCGTCAGATCGCTGGGCTCAAGTCCGACACTCAAAGTCGAACAGTCTGACGGATCGAACATTCAATATCTGGTATTCAATACACAGTCCGAGCCGCTGAACAAGACCAAGATCCGCGCAGGCGATCGGTTATGCCATCGACCGGCAAAAGATCGTTTCGGAACTGCTGTTCGATCAGGCAAAGTGGCGCAGTTCCATAGTGCCTCAGCAATCGTGGGCCTACACGCCGGGAACCGAATATAGATACGATCCCGCAAAGGCTAAGCAGCTGCTGAAAGAAGCCGGATACAAGAACGAGCCGATAATTTTCAAATACAGTTCGGGGAACGCGGCTACGTCAATCAGTACGCTCAGGTGATCCAGAATTCGCTGACTGATGTCGGGCATCAACGTCCAGATCGAGACGCTCGAAGTGAACACGATTCGGCACGCAACTCGCGCAGGGACAGTTCCAGATGTACACCGGCATATGGATCGGCGGAAATCAGGATCCGATCTTTCTTCGCGATCTTTTACTCGACGGGTAAGATTCCCGGGCGGCTCAGTCGCGTGCTGTAACCGCAGCCGATACTCGAATCCGGAGGTCGACAAAATTCTCGAGGACGCAGTGAATGCGATCGACCGCGAGACGGCGAAGGGATTGTACATACGGGCAAGAGGATCGTCAGCAGTGAACTGCCACTCTTTCCGCTTTGGTATCCGGCGAATATTAGTCGTCGCGAACAAGCGCATCGGCAACATCAAGATCAGCGGCAGCGGCGACTGGAGTTTTTTGAAAGATATAACGGTTAGTGATTAGGTTTTGGGCTTGAGTCTTTGGCTTTTGGTCTTCGGCTTTGGTCTTTGGCCCGCTCGACTTCCGAAATCCCAAGACCAAAGGCCAAAAGCCACAGACGCCCAAAGTTGACATTTAGAGTTCAGTCGGTAAAATCATTCTTTGCGATGCGGGAGTAGCTCAGTGGTAGAGCGCGACCTTGCCAAGGTCGAAGTCGCGAGTTCGACCCTCGTCTCCCGCTCCAAAAATATCGGAAGCGACGCAAGGCGGTCAGTGCCCGGCGTCGCTTCAATTGCTTGCTCTTTAGAACCTTCAGAACTGGATCAGGACGGCGGGTCTTGGCTTCAATCCAAAATCCAAAATCTAAAATCCAAAATCGACATGGCGGCGTAGCCAAGTGGTAAGGCAGAGGTCTGCAAAACCTTTATTCATCGGTTCGATTCCGATCGCCGCCTCCAATGATCTCAAAGGCCTAGGCTCAGGTGCCCACTGCATCCTAAGGTTTATGAAGCACCCAACGACAACATTCCTACTGCTATTGCTTCTATCAACAGTGTCGGTGGTATCCCAACAGTTGGTAAAACCCAGCCTTACCGAACCGAACGAAATCGAATTCTTCGTTGCACGCTTCAAGCAACTCGAACACTTGAACGTCCTACAAGGTGCGATGTGGACTGTCACCCATGATTACGCCGACTTCAAGAAAATGAGCGAGAAGCTGAAGACTTTTCAAACAGTTTTCGAGGCCGTCGGGCAGTACGAAAGCGGAGACCCCAAGCCTCTTGCCCAGGTCGGAGGGGTGAAAGCATTCAAGGAAACTTTGTCCGTTTGGCTGCGTGATGACGACCAAGCCATACGTTCATTCGCCGCCGTTCTCATCGGCATCAGCGGAGACAAAGCCTTTGCCCCGCAGCTCGCGACGTTGATAAAGGAACGCGAGGGTGGTGACGATGAAATGATGGTGTACGACAGGGGACGGGCTGCGTTCGCTATCGGTTTGCTCGGAGCCGCCGAGTACACTCCGCTGCTAGTCGCCCAGCTGGAAAGCAAGAACCAGTATGACCGTTCGGGAGCGATGTCCGCACTTGCTCGTTTTAACGCAACGGAATATGCCCCTAGAATTGCGAAGCTCCTTAACCGTCAGGAACTTGGTTATCACGACGACACAGCTCCGATTTATTTCCTAGTCGAAACTGGTACCGCCAAGAACTACAAAGCCGAACTCCTCGAAACGATGGCCGGCAGTCTCGACGGGGAAAAATCGGAAGCTGCTATGTACGCACTGGTGAGCCTCAACGCCAAAGAGTTCGCACCCGCGATCGCTAAACTTCTGGATGATCGCTTCAGAAAAGAGGAGGCCGCGAAAGCGTTAGCGTTGTTGAATGCTACTGCGTATTCCGACAAGATTGCGGCTCTGTTGAAAGATGAAAGCGGTCTGGTGAGGGCGGCGGCGGCTCTTTCGCTTGGCGTAATGAAGTCGAGTAGACACGCGAAGCAAGTAGCCGCACTTTTAGCTGACAAGGAAGGCTACGTACACACATATGCTGCGGCGGCTTTGCTGCTGATGCGGGCAGTCGAATATTACAAAGTCGCGCATCCTCTTTTGGCGGAAGCCCATTCAAAAAATGCCTATTTAACCGATAGTTCGTTCCACCCTTTCGTTGAAGTGAAGAGCCGTTCAATTACTGAAGAGCTAAAGAAGGAATTGGAACTTGCGAGAACTTCTCATTAGTTGTAGGACCCGACCAACCAAGTCCAGATATTGCCACTGTTTTGATAATCCAATCTTCCAGCACTCTTTCATAACGCTTTCTAAGACGTTTTTCCGAACCCCGTAATAAGCAATGCTCCCTAGTGAATCGGCATTTTGGTTTTCGTCAATAAATATCGGTCGGATGTTACTAGGAAGCATTAGGGTGAAAGCGGCTATTAATAACTGCAAAACCTTTATTCATCGGTTCGATTCCGATCGCCGCCTCCAATAACGTCCTCGTTTATAACACCTTCCGGAGTAGGAATTTCACGTTTATCAGATGAGTTCCAGCCATCTTAGCCCGCTTTTCGTCTGGAAATTGATCAGGCGCGTGTGTATCAGATGGACTTCCGATCACCGGGCGTACGCTTCTTCAAACTCGATCGGGCGGCGGAGGCATGGCCGGCACTTGAGCCGGTTGTCCTCCGCCGATCACAAACCAACTCACGTTTGTTGCTGCGATGCACAGCAGCGCAAACCGGAGCAACCTAGACGACTGCAAGCCGAAGTGAACGAGATCGCCCCGATCCGTTTGTTCAGCAATGCAAAATGCAGAAGCCCGATGAACAGGCTTCCTACCATCACCTGGATGGCCATCATTTCACCCATCGATCCGTAGGAGCCGAGGCTAAGCGGCGACTCGAAACTCCAGGCCGAGATCGGCTTTGCGGCGAAGATGAATGCAAAAGACGCCACCTTGAAGATAGTCGCCGCGACGTGCAGCGAGTATTCGGCGGTCGTCAGGCCGCCGATCGCGGCCCGACTGTCGCCTTCGGAGAAGACGTCCATCATCTCAACGGCCAACGCCGCGACGACAAAGAAGACTCCGGCCCACAGAGCGTACCCGGCGGAATTCTGGTAATAAAGAAAAAACGCGAGTGGGACCATTATCAATGCGAATATCCCATGGAGTTTGTGTTCATAGATCGATTCCGGTCGCGTGTGGAGTTTGTACTTCCACATGTGGAAGTAAAACAGATCCACCGCCCCAACGATCATGAACAAGTTCAAAAAGACGAATCCGACAATTATCAAGTGTTCCATTTCCATGACCTCCATCTTTATTCTCCGGCTAGGCCCCGCAGGTTCCGTCGCCGCACGACGCCGCCGCTACGCGCGTCCCTTCAAAAAAGCTCTTTAGATTGGCCAGCGAATTAGCCACACGCCCCGTATCGGCGGAGATCCTGTCCGGCTTGTGCACACCGGTGTAGACCGCTTTCAAAACTGCCTCCACGATCAACGGCTTTGGTGCAGCCTTGTATTCCTGTCCCTCAAAATCCCAGACACGACAGAACGTCTCGGTGCCGCTGATCGAACTGCACGACGAGCAATGGTTTTCCCGGACCTCGAGTGCGAGATCCTGCCCGTTTACGCGGATAGTTGGTGAACTCAGGAAACCGAGCTTTATAGCCTGGTCGTAGGACGTAACGTGGATCTTATTCAGTTCCACCTCGGCACCGGTCGTTGCGAGAAGTGTAGAGATCTCGTTTAGCGCGTCCTCAAGATTTCCCTCCGAGCCTTGGCACGGCTCACACGATTCAAGATCGAGATAGAGGAAGTCTATGGTTACTTTCTTTTTTTCCGATTTTGCCGGCTGCACCGCGGCACCTCCGGCCGAACAGCCGCATCCGTTTGATTCTGTTTTCGTATCCGTCATCATATTTCTCCTTTGCAAACTAATTTCACCCCTAACGGGTTTCATTTCTAAAGACGGATCTTTCTGCAAATGGACGCAAAATATTTTCAGATAGCCGGATCTAGTTTGAACATCCGACACACTCGTCTGTTTGTTGCCGGTATTCGACGATCTTTCCCGATCTGCCAAACTCCAGCATGCAGCAGTTGAGCAGGATGTCCTTCAATTTCTCGCGTCCGCGCTGAACGCGCGACTTGGCGCCGGATACCGAGATCCCGAGCTTTTCCGACACCTCCTTTTGCGTGAGTCCTTTGATGTCCGCCAGCATCAACGCGTCACGGTACTTTCCCGGTAGCTCGCGTATCATTGGTTCAAGCCAACTCAAAACCTGTTCCTCAACGGACGCATCATCTGGCTCAAATGCGAAGTCCTCGGCACCTTCATCCAGGACCGAAAGATCGACCCTGTTGTCCCGGTAATGGTCCGAGATCGCATTTCGTGTCGTCTGAAACACCCAAGGGTAAATCTTATCGGGGTCCCTCAGCTCGCCGATCCTCTGATGGATCTTGACGAACACATCCTGCAAGATGTCGTCCGCATCGGCGTCGTTCCTCACGCGCTTGGCGATAAAGCTGCGAAGGCGCTTTCTCGACTCGTCCCAAAGTAACGACACTGTATCCGTCGATTCATAAAGCATGGTTGCACGCTCCTTCTTTGTTGAATGACCAACGTGAGGAACTCGTCCTCGACCTACAATTACGCATACACGTAATCGTTAAAAGGATATTATTCCTCGACTCATAATTATGTCAAGGCATAATCGTAATCCGTGGAATTGCGAAGTTTGTCGTCTAGTCAAAACGGATGCTCCGATGAATCGAGAAGTTCTTGTCGGGATGGAATATCGTTCGATTCCGTTCCACCGCCTCCGGCGGTCTATGCGCTCCGGATTCGCGCTATCATCTTTCATAATGTCGCTCCAAATTATTCGCAGCCGCAATGTCGTAACTCCTTCCGGAGTTCGAGAGACGGCCATCCATTTCGAAAACGGAAAGATCCTGCACGTCGGTGACTGGACCGATACTCCAGACGGAGCGAACCTCATCGACGTCGGAGATCTGGTCGTGATGCCCGGACTTGTCGACAGTCATGTTCATGTCAACGAACCCGGACGGACTGAATGGGAAGGATACGAAACCGCCACCAAAGCAGCGGCGGCGGGTGGCGTCACGACGATCGTCGATATGCCCCTGAATTCGATCCCGGCCACGACGACGAAATACGCATTTGAAGAAAAGCTTGCCGCTGCGCGGGGCAAGTGTTCGGTCGACGTCGCATTTTGGGGTGGTGTCGTTCCCGGGAATGTGAATGAGCTCGGGCCGCTTGTGACACAAGGCGTCCGCGGATTCAAATGCTTTCTGATCCACTCCGGCGTCGACGAGTTTCCCCACGTAACGACGTCGGATTTGCGGATCGCAATGCCGGAAGTTGCGCGTCTCGATTCCGTCCTGCTCGTGCATGCCGAGCTTGAAGGGCCGATCGAAGCAGCGACTGCATCGATCGCAGGGCACGATCCGCGGAGCTACGCAACATTTCTTAGGTCGCGTCCGCGAGCTGCTGAGGATGCTGCGGTCGCTATGATGATCGAGCTGAGTCGCGAGACCGGAGCCCGCGTTCACATCGTTCATCATTCGTCGTCGGACTCACTGGATCTTCTTCGCACCGCACGATCCGAAGGTTTGCCGATCACTGTCGAGACGTGTCCGCATTATCTGACACTTGCCGCCGAGGATATCACGGACGGCGACACGCATTTTAAATGCTGCCCTCCGGTCCGCGAGCGAGAGAACCGCGAGAAACTTTGGGAGGCGGTGGCCGACGGGACGATCGATATGATCGTTTCGGATCATTCGCCGTGTACACCCGAACTAAAAAAGCGGGAGTCCGGAGACTTCATGGATGCATGGGGCGGGATTTCGGCACTCCAGTTCAGCTTGCCGGTCATGTGGACGAATTTCAGATCGCGTGGATTTGGACTCGATGATATGGCTCGTTTGATGTCGCAAGCTCCTGCGAAACTTGCCGGACTCGAAAACCGGAAAGGTAAATTCGCACCAGGCTTCGATGCCGATATCGTCGTTTGGGATCCGGACGAGCGATTCACACTGTTGCCTGAATTGATCGAGCACCGCCACAAGTTGACGCCGTATTCGGGTCGAGAGCTTTCAGGAAAGGTGGTCGCTACGTACGTTGGCGGGACGGAAGTTTTCACAAACGGAGAGTTTGCGAATACAATCGTCGGGAAGCTGATCGTGTAAGTGGCGCCCGTCCGTTTTACCGCCGAGACGCAGAAACGCAGAGAGGGAAGAAACGAGATTTACGGATCGGCACCCATAAAGAAAACCAATCTTTCCGTTTCTATGTCTCGAGGGTAGGAGCCTCAGCGGTCAAAAATCATTAAAGCGACTCTGCATATGGAATTCACTGATCTCGTCGATCTCGCCTCTGAAAAACTTGGCGGAGCTGTGCTCCTCGCGAATGATGAATTCTTTGCTCCGAAAGAGAATTTACTGAATCCGGCCGCGGCCGTCTGGATCGAGGGAAAATATACCGAGCGCGGCAAATGGATGGACGGTTGGGAGACGATGCGTCGACGCAGTCCGCGGCTCGATGAAGAATTTGACTGGTGCGTCGTTCGTCTCGGAGCACCCGGGCGAATTAGAGGCGTCACGGTCGATACAAGTTTTTTCCGCGGCAACTTCCCTTCCCACTGTTCGATCGAAGCGTGCGATGCGGATCCCAAATCGGACGTCGAGGAATTGCTCGGCGCGAAGACAAAGTGGACGGAGATCCTGCCCAAGGCACAACTCAGCGGCGATAGTCAAAATAGTTTCACCATCGACTACCCGGAACGCACAACTCATGTTCGCCTGAAGATCTTTCCCGATGGTGGCGTTGCACGTCTTCGGGTATACGGAGACGTTCTACCTGACTGGGATTCTTTAAAGACGAGAAACAGCGAGATCGATCTGGCTGCCGTCGAAAACGGCGGAACGGTGCCGCTCGCGAGCGATATGTTTTTCGGCCACCGCATTAATCTGATAATGCCTGGCCTGGCTCGCGATATGAGCGACGGATGGGAATCGCAAAGGCGACGCGGGCCGGGACACGACTGGTGCATTATCAAACTCGGTGCGCCGGGGACGCTCACGCGGGTTGAGATCGACACCTCACATTTCAAGGGAAATTATCCCGAAAGTTGTTCGATCGACGTTGGACATGGAGATGCACTGGATTCCATAAAGTGGCAGGAACTGCTCCCGAATACGAAGCTGCAGCCGCACACCCGGCATACCTTTGTGGATGAGTTGGCGAATCTCGGAAACGCCACGCATGCCCGGCTGAACATTTTCCCTGACGGCGGTGTCAGCCGTCTGCGGCTCTATGGGAGGATCGCCGGATGAACGAAGCTCTTGAACGAATCAATCAGGCCACTACATCCGAAGCCGATTCGATTTTTGTCGATTGCTGCGGTTCGGCAATATGGGCGAGCATGATGACAATGGTGAGACCCTTTGCCTCCGAAGGCGAGTTAATGAATATAGCGGGTGCTGTTTGGAATGATCTGCAAACCGAAGACCGGCTCGAGGCGTTCGCGGCCCACCCGAAGATCGGTGAAGAGAAAGCGGCTTCGAATCAACAAGCGCGAGCGGCTGAGTGGTCCGCCGGAGAGCAGGCCGGAATGAATTCAGCCGACGAATCCGTGAAACAAGAGCTTGCCGCGGCGAATCGTGCGTATTTCGAAAAGTTCGGATTCATATTCATCGTCTGTGCGACGGGAAAAACCGCGGACGAAATGCTGGAGCTTTGCCGCACACGGCTTGCGAATGATCGGGAAACCGAGATCGTCAACGCGGCCCGTGAGCAGCAGGAGATAACGGAGATCAGATTGAGGAAACTTCTTGGTGGATCACGATAAAGATTCACAGTGTTCCTTGTTCGAGCGTAGCCACGTGCTTTAGCACGTGGGAGATCGAACCCAAGCAGAGTTGAGGGCGTTTCAACGCCCTTGTCAGGGCAAGCCCTTTGAAACGGGACTGGATCCGCCGTTAGTTCGAACCAGGTCGTGAACGACGTGGCTTGCGAATCCGTTAGGGGAATATAACGGCGGATGTGTCCGGACAAAAAAATTCTTATCGACATGAAGTCAATAACAACACACGTACTTGATATCTCGATTGGCAGGCCTGCGGCGGGCGTCGCTGTCAGGCTCGAGCGCCGAACAGAAGACGGAAGCTGGGAGACGATCGGAAGCGGACATACCGACGCCGACGGGCGTGCACGCGAGCTAAGTCCGGAGGGCGAACCGCTGATCGCCGCCGCCCACCGTTTGACGTTCGATGTCGAACCGTATTTTCAGGAGAAACAGGTCGACGGTTTTTATCAGGAAGTATCGATCGGCTTCGTCGTGAAAGATGCATCGCAGCATTACCATGTTCCTTTGCTGCTGAGCCCTTTTGGCTATTCGACATATCGCGGGAGCTAGACGTATGCCGGCAAAACTGATCCACAACAACTACGGAAAATCGCGGGTCCGCTTGATGAAGGTTTCGCGGCGGGGCGAGTGGCACGAGCTACAGAATATCAACGTAAAGATCGCGTTCGAAGGCGATTTCGACGAGATACATCTTGCGGGCGACAACAGCAAGTGTCTTCCGACCGACACCATGAAGAACACCGTCTATGCGCTCGCGGCGGAGACGGAGGAGATCGAAGAGATCGAGAGCTTTGGACTCCGGCTCGCTCGACACTTTCTGGCGGAGAACCGACAGATCTCGCGCGTATTGATCGATATCATCGAACACAAATACACACGTATTCCGATTGGCGGCGATCCGCATCCGCATTCCTTTACAAAAAGCGGCGGCGAGAAACGAACGACTGCGATCCGGCTGACGCGAGACGACTGTTCGGTCGAATCGGGACTCGAAGATCTGACGGTCATCAAAACGACGAGATCTGGTTTCGCCGGATTTATGAAAGACAAGTTCACCACGCTGCCCGAGGCGACCGACCGGATATTTTGCACGTCGGTCAAGGCAAATTGGAGATATGCGTCGCCCGAGGCGGCAACTGAAGAGTTGTGGAATGGAGTACGACAGACCATCCTTGATACATTTGCGGAGCACGACAGTCTAAGCGTGCAGCATACACTCCATGCGATGGGCGAAGCCGTGCTGGATCGTCATCCGGCCGTCACCGAGATCGCATTCTCGCTACCGAATATTCATTGCATCCCGGTCGATGTGACGAGATTTGGCCAGGAGAATAAAAACGCGATCTTCTTGCCAACCGAGGAGCCGCACGGTTTGATCGAGGGCCGTCTGCGGCGCGGGTAGCCAATGAACCTGAGAATTCGTGTTTCTTCGTGTGCTTTCTAGGTTGGAATCGTGCATTGCAATTAGTGTGATTTCGTGTGGGTTGGTGGTTTCAGTCTGATGGTTAGTTTCTGAAACCACTAATTCACACGAAACGACACGAACGGGGACAACACTAATAATAACAGTTTCAACCTAAACGAGCCTTGGGATACTTGGTGGAAAGTCTTAAAAGCGGAATCAGAAAAAAATCCGAAACATCTCAAACCATACTTTATCGCACCGCGTCTCTTTGTCTCGCCGGTAATAATAAATATGACAACATCACTATCACCTGATACCCTCCGCACGATCACAGAGCGGCTTCGGCCGTCGCTTTCGACATTTGCAAAAAGCTTTCCGGGCGGAACCGGACGTCGCCAGCCGGTGCATACCGTGTACGGAGGAGCTCACCTGTTTAAGGCGGATACTGCCGTGAGGCTCGGGCAGCTCGCTACGAAGTCCTTCGAATCGTTTGCCCCTGATGCGGCGACGTTCGGTGACGCCCTCGACATTCCTGCAAACATCCGCGAGATCATCTACGAGCGTGTACGGGAAAAGCTCGGACGCGAGGCCGTCGAAGATTTTCGTATCGATTTCGAAGACGGCTACGGCACGCGTCCCGACGCTGAAGAGGATGGCCACGCCGTGTCGGCGGCCGAGGAAGTCGCTCGCGGTATGGCGGGCGAAACACTGCCGCCGTTTATCGGCATAAGGATCAAGACGTTTAGCGAAGAGCTGCACGCACGGAGCATCCGGACACTCGATCTTTTTCTGAGCGCCGTCGTCGCGGCATCCGACGGAAAGCTGCCGGATAATTTTGTTGTGACGCTGCCGAAGATAGTGACGCCGGAACAGGTCGCAGCTCTTGCCGATATCTTCGATGAGATCGAACCGAAGCTCGGACTCGCAGCGAACTCGCTCAAGATGGAGATGATGATCGAAACGACTCAATCGATCATCGGAGCTGACGGAGCGATCGGGATTCCGCGTTTGCTCGAGGCGGCGCGCGGCCGATGCACCGCGGCACATTTCGGGACGTACGATTACACGGCGAGTTGCGACATCACCGCCGCGTATCAGGACATGCTCCATCCGGCGTGCGATTTTGCGCGAAACGTGATGCAGGTGTCGCTGGCGGGGACCGGCGTCTGGCTATCGGATGGTGCGACGAACATCATGCCTGTCGCTCCGCATCGCGGTGAGGATCTGACATCCGAGCAGATCGCGGAGAACAACGCCGTCGTTCACCGCGCATGGAAACTGCATTACGATCACTGCCGGCATTCGCTCGCCAACGCGTTCTACCAGGGCTGGGATCTTCATCCCGGACAATTGCCCACACGTTACGCAGCCGTTTTTACATTCTTTCTCGAAGGCCTCGATGCGGCCAGCGAGCGGCTCAGCAACTTTATCGAAAAAGCCGCACGCGCCACGCTGGTCGGCGACATCTTCGACGACGCTGCCACCGGCCAGGGACTACTAAACTATTTCCTGCGAGCGATAAACTGCGGTGCGATAACTGTCGAAGAAGCGACGCGGCGGACGAGTATCACGCTCGAAGAGCTCCGCTCAGGGTCGTTTGTGAAAATATTAGAGAACCGCAAAGGATGAGGGGGAGTTCGCCGGACGGGTTGATAGCGGGCGACCACGGCTTCAATGTGAATTCGTTTGTTAGAGATGCCAGTTTGTGTAGCTGTCTGAAACCACTACCTCACAGTAAGTAGTGATGTCACGGACACGTAACCCCCTTGACACACAAAACACGCACCTCCCGCGAGGTTTCCTTCCGGCTCAATCCACAAACGCATTCGGAGTCGGGATGTCACCCGAAAGCCCGAAATGAGCGGCCGTAAATCCCGAGGTCGATCGAAGCAGATACCAGATTCCTGTTGACGGCCTGAACACCGCAATGTCGGCTTTTCCATCGCCGTCGTAATCAGCCGGAACCGGCTTATCCTCGGAGAGTCCGAAGTTCATGATCGTAAACGAGCCGTTCGAGCTGTTCACGATATACCAGGTTCCGGTGGACGGCCTGTAGACGGCGAGATCGGTCTTACTATCTCCGTCAAAATCCGCCGCAACGGGCAGATCGGTCGCAACGCCCCAGCGAGCGGAGATCCACGAACCGCTACTCGATGATTCGTACCACCATTCGCCAGCCGAAGGCCGGAATATTGACAGATCGGATCTACCATCGCCGTCAAAATCGCCGGTCACCGGACGGTCACCGCCGGTCCCAAACCGGCGGGCTGAAAAGATCCCAATGCTATTGCTGCGGTACCAAAAATTATCCGACGGACGATAGACGATGTAATCGGTCTTTCCGTCTCCGTCGAAGTCCGAGGGGCGCGGGATATCGCCGCCGGTTCCGAAATGAAACGCGTAATAGGAAAAGTCTTCGCTCCGGAGTATTAACCACTCGCCGGTCGTTGGACGCCAAACTGCGATGTCAGTTTTTCCATCGCCGGTATAATCGCCCGGTGTCGGTATATCGGTTGAGGATCCGAATTGCGCCGCGGCGACTCCGCCGTTCGAAGATCTCAGAAACCACCATTCCCCGTTCGACGGTCGGAAAATTGAAAGATCGGCCTTTCCGTCGCCGTCAAAATCAAATCGTTCCGCGTGCGGAGCTTGCAGTCCGGAATAGAGCCGTGTCACCGCCAATCTCCATCCCGCCGTCGTGTTATCCGCTTCCGTCACCGACCCGGCGACGACGATCTTATTGTCGCTCGTCATCGCGATGGCATTAACACCCGAAGCCTCGGGTACTGCCGCCGGCAGGAATTTGACGAAGACGGCACCGCCGTTGAATGTCGTATCCCGGGTGTTGATGTCTACAAACCGTCTAATCGTAAATCCGGAAGCAGGAAGGTGGCTCGCGCTCACAACAAGCGGCTTGCCGTCCGGTTGAAACGTAAGGTTCCAGAACGCATTTTCTTCGGGATACGCCACGCTCTGCCCGAGCGTTCCATCGGAACCAAATCGAACCAGGGCTCCGCGCGGATCCCCCTGAACCTGCGAGGAATGTCCTCCAAGAAAGACCTGATTGTCGAAGCGAACCTTTGCAAACCAGGTTTGGTCGGTAAATGTTGGATGGTAGGTTACGACACCGCCGCTTCCAAACAACATATCCGGTAAGCCGTCCGTATGTAAGCGGGCCACGGAAAATGCCGCGTCTGCATCGGCACCCTGAGTGCCGGCGACAACGATCTTTCCATCAGATTGAAGAGCGACCGAGAAAATACCGCCCAGCGAAGCGGTTGTCGAGCCGCTTGAGCCAAACGAAGTGTCGATCGAACCGTTCGGATTAAATCGTACGAGAAGTCCTGTAAAGGTGTGGGTCGTCAGTGAAAAGGAGCGGCCGCCGACGACGATCTTTCCGTCCGGTTGGAGGGCGAGACCATACATCTCAATAATGGCGGGCATTTCGAACTGAGCCTTGCCATCGGCGTCGAAGGTCGTATCGAGCGAGCCATCGGCGTTGTATCGAATTACCGCGAGGGCGTACGTTTGCGGGGTTACGAACGAACGTCCGGCAACGACGATCTTACCGTCTGGCTGTATCACGACGCCTCTGCAGTAATCGTCGTCGTCGTTTCCCGGGCCGAAATCCGTTACTACGATCCCGTCCGCATCGAATGTACTATCGAGCGACCCATCGGTGTTATACCGCACGACTAGAAAATCTGCGTTGTTTGCGGTCGCGCTATAACCGGCGACGCCGGCGACAACGATCTTGCCGTCGAGCTGAATTGCGAGAGCTCTTGCGAAGTCACGATCCGGGGTAATATCCGTAGTAACCTTTCCGCCGGTGCCGAAACAAGTATCGAGCGCACCCGCCGCGGTCGAGGCGGGGACACACTGAGCTCGATTCACCATCGCTAATGCAGACAGCAGGATCAAACAACAAATAACTGTGACGCCGGCACGCCATCTCATTTGGTAGCCATTGTACACCCGAATAGCGCTGATATTACGAGATTACGTCGCGGCAACGACAGGCGTCCGCGGGCGCATTTTGGGACGCGGCTGTCCTGAGGTAATCTCTTACTTAGTTGTGAAGTTACTCAGAAGCGGACCGCCCACGGAAAAGATCGTTTTGTCAGAATTCAGCATCAAGCGATGTGCGTCGTTAAGTTTTGCAGCGTCGATGGCCTTCACGTTTGTCTTTTCGCTGCATGTATCCGCGCAGGGACCGGTCATCGTCCAGCCCGGTGCACCGGGCGAGGCGTCGCGAATACTTCCCTCTTCAACGCGGGCGGTGTTGCCGCCGCGTTCCCGAAAGGATGTCGAGTTTATGCAGGGGATGATCCATCATCACGCACAAGCGGTTGAGATGACGGATTTGATCGAGGAGCGGACCGACAATAAGCAGATTCGCCTCATCGGCGAGCGGATCAGCAAGTCGCAGTTGGACGAAATGGCGCTGATGAAGAGATGGCTCGAGATGAGAGGCGAGACTGCGGAGATGGCAATGCAGGGCGGACCGAATACCGATGGGCATTCGCTACATGGAAAAGAGCCGCATAAAGGCGGGACTCAAAACGCCCAGCATCTCATGCCCGGGATGCTCACCCAAAAACAAATGAACGCTTTGAGAAAAGCGAAGGGCCGAGAGTTCGACAACCTATTTTTGATCGGAATGATACAACACCACAACGGAGCGTTGATCATGGTAAAGGATCTGTTCGACACCGACGGAGCCGGGCAGGATGCCGAAGTTTTCAATTTTGCGACGGATGTCGATAGCGGCCAGCGGGCTGAGATCGCAACGATGCAAACCTTATTGGCTAGAAGACCGTAAAAAGAAAAATAATGAAAAGAGTTCACACAACCGCCCTTCACCTTTTGGCTGCTTCCCTTCTACTGTGCTCGTCGTTCGTGAGCGGAGCGATGGCGCAGGCCGCTCCGGCCGAAACACCGAAGCCGCTGCCGCCGGGCATGACCGGCTCGAATGCGAACGACCCGCGTTTCAAACTGACACCCGGGTGGTACGACGCAGGCGAATTGGCATTTGGCATAAAGCACATCGCCCAGCTTAAAAAACCTGAGGCGTTTCAGCTTGGCACCAACAGCGCCGATGATCCGAAAGTGAAGGCAACCCTAAGCAGCATTGGTATGGCCGATGCTCCTATGCCGAAATCAATGCAGGTGATGCTCGCGCAACTTGCATTTTCAAACTCGGACCTAGCGTTCCAGGGTAACCACGTGTTCATGGGGAACTTTTACGGGATGAACATTTACGACATTGCCGATCCGGCAAAGCCGGCCCTTGTGACCTCGATCGTGTGCCCCGGGGGACAGGGCGATCCCTCCGTTTATAAGAATCTTCTATTTATGTCGGTCGAGATGGTAAACGGCCGCATCGATTGCGGCACGCAGGGATTCCCGACTGCACCCGCTCCTGCTGATGGGCAGCAACCGTCTGCACCCGGCGCTCAGAAAGATCGTTTTCGAGGCGTAAGGATCTTCGACATTAGCGACATCAGGAATCCCAAACAGGTCGCCGCGGTTCAGACCTGTCGCGGTTCGCACACGCATACACTGGTGACGGATCCGAAGGACACGAACAACATCTACATTTATGTTTCGGGCACTTCCGGTGTCCGTCCAAGTGAAGAACTCGAAGGCTGCTCGGATGGGGCTCCGGATAAGGATCCGAATACGGCCCGCTTTAGAATCGATGTGATCAAGGTCCCGCTGGCTGCACCGCAAGATGCCAAGATCGTATCGCGTCCGCGAATTTTCGGAGATGCCAAGACCGGTGCGATAAACGCGCTCACAAATGGCGGCTCACACGAGGGAGACGGCCGGCCCGAGGAAACCGACCAGTGCCACGATATTACCGCCTATCCTGAGATCGGCCTTGCGGCCGGTGCGTGTTCGGGTAACGGGATCTTGCTTGATATAAGAGACCCCGCGAATCCGAAACGTTTGGACGCCGTGAACGACAAGAACTATGCGTACTGGCACTCGGCGTCGTTTTCGAACGATGGAAAGAAGGTAGTGTTCACCGACGAGTGGGGCGGCGGAATGGCTCCTCGATGCCGTGCGACCGATCCAAATGTATGGGGAGCAAACGCGCTCTTCAATCTGGCGGGCAACAAACTGACCTTCACGAATTATTACAAGCTGCCGGCGGCACAGGGTGAGAGCGAGAACTGCGTCGCGCACAACGGTTCTTTGATCCCGGTTCCGGGCCGCGACATCAAGGCACAGGCCTGGTACCAGGGCGGGATCTCCGTTATGGACTTTACTGATCCGGCTAAGCCATTGGAGATCGCATATTTCGACCGTGGACCGCTCGATGCGAAGATAGCCGGCATGGGTGGATTTTGGTCCGCCTACTGGTACAACGGTCGCATCTACGCGTCAGAGATGGCACGTGGTCTCGATATCTTCGAGCTGACACCGACGGATCATCTTTCGCAGAACGAGATCGACGCTGCCAAAACGGTTACCATGACGTCGTTGAATGTGCAGATGCAGGAGCGATTCGACTGGCCGCGAAATCTGACGGTCGCAAAAGCGTATGTTGACCAGCTCGAGCGTTCGGGTGCCCTACGAGCGAGCGAGATCAAAGCTATTCGGGATGCGATCCAGAAATCGAATAGCGGGAAACTTAAAAGCTTCTCCAAGACGATGGAGAAAAACGCCGCGACGGCGAAAAGTGCAACGGACGCATCCCGCATGCGAGCGCTCGCCGAGATCCTAAAGCAGCCCGCAGTTTGATCTAACGATGACTCATTAAAAAAGGCCGTCCTAACCGACGGCCTTTTTTTTGTTATGTCGATGCAGGACTCGCTCGATCTAAACGTTACATTTGATTCGCAGTGCGGAACGAATGTTTGACACCGCATACGCGCAGTCAATAAACTGATGCGAACATCTGCTTCTCTAAAATCTGCAAACAACAAGTGAGGGGAAATGACATTTTCTCGACGTGATTTTATAAAGACCGCGAGTATCGCATTCGGTGCTGCAACGCTTCCGACCTGGGTGTACGATGCGCAGGCCGCGACCGCACACTACCTGGACGTAAACAAGAACAGCCTCGCCGATGCCGCTCTCGCTACGGCAAAAAAGCTGGGGGCATCGTATGCGGATATTCGCATCAATCGCTACCGGATCGAGGCGATCTCAACGCGCGAGCGGCAGGTGCAAAACGTCTCGAGCGGACAGAATTTCGGATTTGGCGTCCGCGTTCTCATCAACGGTACGTGGGGATTTGCCGCAAGCCCGATCGTCACGAAGGACGAGGTCGAGCGTGTCGCACGCGAGGCGATCGACATAGCAAAGGCGAACTCTGCGTTTCGCCGGCGGCGGATCGAACTGGTACCCACACCAAAGGTCGTCGCGACATGGAAAAGTTCATTCGAAAACGACCCGTTCGATGTTCCGATCGACGAGAAGACGGCGATGTTGCTGAAGATCAACGAGGCCGCTCTCGGCGTCAAGGGCGTTAGCTTTGTCAATTCGTCGATGGCATGGGTCAATGAGCAGAAATTCCTGGCTACTTCCGACGGTTCGCGGATCGAGCAGTATCTGATCCGCGGGAACCCGAGCTTTTCCGTCACAGCTATCGACCGTACGACGGACGATTTCCAGTCGGTCAATTCGCTTCGCGAAGGCCAGGCGATCGGGTACGAGTATATGTCGAAACACGACTGGGCGGCCGAGGCCAAGATGGCCGCCGAGCATGCGGTGATGAAGCTGAAGGCGCCAAACTGTCGACGCCCGGAAAGTACGACCTCGTTCTTGCATCCGTCTCATCTGTTCCTCACGATTCACGAATCGGTCGGCCATCCGACCGAGCTCGATCGCGCGCTGCTTTGGGAAGCAAATTACGCGGGCACCAGTTTCCTGACGCCCGACAAGACCGGCAAGCTGCAGTTCGGCTCGAAGATCGTCAATTTCGTCGCCGATCGAACGCAGCCGATCGGACTGGCAACGGTCGGCTACGACGACGAAGGCGTTCCCGGACAGAGCTGGCATCTCGTCAAAGACGGCAGTTTTCGTCGATTGGCAGACGACGCGCGATCTTGCACCGCTCGTCGGCAAGAAGACTTCGTACGGATGCCTGCACGCCGACAGCTGGGGCAGCGTTCCCTTTCCGCGAATGCCGAACGTCTCGCTTGCAGGCCGCGAAGGAAAATGTCACGCAGGACGATCTGATCGCCGGCGTCGAGAATGGGATCTTCATTTACGGCCGCGGAAGCTACTCGATCGATCAGCAGCGATACAACTTCCAGTTTGGCGGCCAGACGTTTTGGGAGATCAAGAACGGGAAGGTCGGAGCGATGCTCCGCGATGTGGCTTACCAGTCGCGAACGACCGACTTCTGGGGGTCGTGCGACGGACTCGGCGGGCCTCGACTTACGAAGATACCCGGTTCGTTCAATGACGGCAAGGGAGAACCTGGACAGTCGAATGCGGTTTCGCACGGATGTCCCGTCGCGAGATTTAGACAGATCAATGTTCTGAATACCGCTTCATCACCGAGCGCCGGACAGATGGAGGACGACAACTAATGCTGCTCAACGAATCAGACGCAAAAGCACTGACCGATAAGATCCTTTCTTACGTGACGGCGAGTGACGCTTCTGGCCGGCGTTGGCAAGCGACAAGCTTTCTCACCTTCGATTTGCCGGCAACAACTTCCTGACAAGCGGCACGCGGCGTTAGTCGAAGCGCGAACGTTACGGTCTGGATCGACGGCAAGCGCGGCTCGTCGTCGACGAACGATCCTGGATGACGCGAGTCTTAAGGCGATGGTCGAGCAGGCCGAAAAGATCGCCCGAAACGCTCCCGTCGATCGCGAGTATCTGCCGACGCTTGGAAAGCAGACATATAAAGCGACGAACGGATACGTTGAATCGACAGCGAACCTTTCACTTGCCGATCGTGCGAAAAGTGTGAGCGACATCCTGGCCGACATGGAGAAGAACAAAGTGATCGGTGCGGGATTCCACTCGGCTCGCGCGCAGGCGGGCGGGTCGGCAACGAAGAACGGAAACTTCGAATTCGAACGTTCGACGAACGTCAGTCTGTCGGTGACATCGCGAACGCCTGACGGTCAAAGCTCCGGCTATTTCCTTCGGAGCCATTTCGATATTGCAAAGCTGGACACGAAACGCATTGCCCGCGAATCGATCCGCAAGGCTCTCGAGGGCGGAGGTGCCCGGACGATAGATCCCGGCATGTACACGGTGATCCTCGAACCTCAGGCGGTCGCCGATCTGCTTGGAAATCTTGGTTCCACCTTCACTGCCCGAAACGCGGATGAGGGTCGGAGTGTCTATTCTCGCGCCGGGCGGAAAGACGAGATTGGGCGAGAAGATCTTTGACGATCGAATCTCGGTATACAGCGATCCGTGGCATCCCGCTCTGCCCGGGTCTCAATCCGCAACGGGCGGTCTCCCTGCCGAGAAACTTTACCTTGTCCACAACGGAGTTCTCGAGAATCTCATCTACAACCGTTACTGGGCAAAGCAAAAAAGCAAAGAGCCGACACCTGGTCCGGTCAATACGATCCTCGTCGGCAGCTCCGACCCGTCAAGTTTGGCGGAAATGATCAAGTCGACGGCACGCGGGATTCTCGTCAGCCGGTTCTGGTACATCCGCCCGACGGATCTTCGCACGGCAAGTGTCACCGGTCTGACACGCGACGGTGTGTGGTTCATCGAAAATGGAAAGATCGCTTATCCGGTAAAGAATTTCCGGTTCAATCAATCGATCACGCAGATGCTCGCGCCCGGAAACGTCGAGATGATCGGCACACCGGAGCGCGTCGGCGGTTCTGAAGGCGGCGGTTCCAGTGCGTCTCTGCTCCCGGCGTCTGAAGCTCAAGGCATTCAACTTCACTTCGCAGTCTGAAGCGGTCTAGGCGCGTCGGTGCGGATCCATTCGTTCGGGAACGAAGCGTGGGGAACCGTCAATTCACTCGTGGAACTTCTTCCATTTTGAAGTAAAACCCACTATCATTCTGAAGGATGTTGATTATCGGCATCCTTCTTTCCATTCACTCCGTCAATGATAGCCAACTTGTTAGCAACCTCAGTCGAGAGTCTTACCGGTGTGCCTGAAGCCGTCGCGTATGTCTTCGTTTTCATTCTCGGTGCCATCGTCGGGAGCTTTCTCAATGTCGTGATCCACCGCGTACCGAACGAAGAGTCGATCGTCTTTCCAAATTCGGCGTGTCCGAAATGCAAAGCGGCGATCAAAACGTATGACAACATTCCGATCTTAAGCTGGCTGATCCTTCGCGGAAGATGCCGTGGTTGCCAGGCGCCGATCTCATCGCGATATCCGGCGGTCGAACTGCTGACCGCGTTCGTTTTTGTGCTGGTGTATATGCAAATGGGCATGACGCCCATCCTGCCCGTCTATCTGGCATTCGTGTCGGCGATGATCGCGCTCATCTTTATCGACGCCGAGCACATGATACTGCCGAACGTCATTACTTATCCGCTGCTCATCATCGCGCTGCTGGTACGGCTCTTTTTTCCCCTCATATTTGCCGAAAATTATTTTAGTGACACGGCGTATGCTCCGGCGACATATCTTGCCGGACAGCCCGCTTGGCTCATTTCGCTTTTCGGAGCAGTAGTTGGGGCGTTGGTCGGCGGAGGTTCGTTGTGGCTCGTAGGTGCGGTCTGGAAGAAACTTCGCGGTGTCGATGCGATGGGTCTTGGCGACGTAAAGATGATGCTTGGTGTCGGAGCTCTTATCGGCTGGAGGCTCGCGTTTCTATCGATCTTTCTCGGTGCATTTGCCGGGGCCCTTATCGGAATTATCGTGATCTCGCGACAGAAGGATAAGGACCTTCAAACCCAGATCCCGTTCGGGATCTTTCTCGGTACAGGATCGATCTTGTCTATCCTATTCGGCGAACAGTTGATCAGCTGGTACGTCAGAACTTTCGTTCCCTGAAATATCTCATTGTGTCGTGACGGCGGTTTCTAGGCAGGCCGATGAACAGTAAAAAGTTCCACCTCGAAGTTTGATGGCCCGCTGCTCAGGCACCCAGGTTCCGCACTTTGCGCAATTTACCAAGGGGCCGGCCGATGTGACATCCTCTGGCTGCACCTGTTTTTCTTTCATCTGCCCGCGCATCGCTTTCAGAGAGCGCCAGATCTGAAGCATCGCAGCTATCTGACGGCGGTATCGAATAGCGGTCAGCGCAAGGATAACGCCGATGACGACGAGTATTACGAAAACTTCTTTCATCCGGTGGGTTTAGCGCCTGAAAGCATGGATGTCAGCTCGCCGATCGATTCGTTCCTTGGATTCACGGCACGAAGGCGCTCGAGATGCTCAGACGCTTCTCCCGCCTTATTCTGTTTGATCAGCGTCTGCACCATGAACCGAAGTGTCTTTTCGTGTTTCGGATTCTGGTCTAGAGCTTTCCGAAATTCGCCGACGGCGCGATCGAGATCCGGAGGCGTCTGGAGGAAGTAGGTCAGGCCGAGATCAGTTCGGATATCGACATTCTCAGGTTTTACCGCGAGTGCCTGCTCATAGAGGTTGCGCGCTCTCACCAACGCCTCGTTGTCTTTGCTGAAGTATCCGACATCGAAATTTGCATTCGCGACGCTAAGAATGACATCGAAATCGTCGGGACGAAGACTCAGTGCTCTATCAAGGATCCGAATCGACTGACGAATCAGTTTCTCGTCCTGCTTCATCGCGCCATATCGATAGATCGCCACCCCGACGTTTCTCTGCGTGTCGAAATCTTTCGAACTCTGGTCCGCTTTCGCGATCGTTGCGTTTATTTCTTCGTCAGTCAGGCCGGTTTTGCCGTCCTGCGTGGAGAATTGCCCGCCCTGGTTCTTGAAACGCTCGTTTTCGGCCCGGAGCGTCGTCAGCTCGTTCCGATTTATAGAGTTTGCCAACACGAATCCCGCCACCACACCGGCAACCGCCGCGATCAAAGCTATCCAACCTGTTCTTCCGCTCATTGGACTGAATCTTAACAAACAAGCGGTCCCAAACAAAAAATGCGCCGTCACCCAGAAGGGCAAACGACGCACTTACGGCTTGAATAATATCAGGCGACGAGCTACTTCTTTTTTTCCTCGTTCGGAATAAAAGGAAGATCCTCAGCGCGGCGGCGAATAGGAGGATCGGTCGAACGGCGGCGCGGGATGGTCGTACCAGTGTCTCGACGATCTACGCTACCGGCCGGCAAACCTTTTCCATGAACGGCCTCAACCAGGATCCGTGTTATTTCCTGTGAAAGAGTTCGATGCTCGGCGGCGGCCCGGCGCCGAAGCGATTCCTTCAACTCGTTCGGAACATACGCTCCAATAAACACACCTTTTCGGTTTGCCATACTGGGATCCTCCAATTTTTGAGTTTAGGGCTGACTTGCCTATTGCAATGGAGCGGCCTGTAAGCCGAATTTTGTAATCGCCGTTACCAGCGATGGCAATC
Organism: uncultured Acidobacteriota bacterium; assembly: GCA_963772405.1. Classification (GTDB taxonomy): domain Bacteria; phylum Acidobacteriota; class Blastocatellia; order Pyrinomonadales; family Pyrinomonadaceae; genus OLB17. The sequence goes on from CAVYWT010000001.1 coordinate 817,380, forward strand.
ATTCATCTAGGCGATTCGTTACCGAACCGCTCAAGCGACCTACCCGGAAACGCTGCCGGCTTTCGCCGACGCTGAGCGAGCAGCTCAAAACGCGTTCCCCTATTTGGTCTTGCACCACGAGGAGTTTACCTGGCCGCAACTGTTACCAGCCACGCCGGTGAGCTCTTACCTCACCATTTCACCCATCGCCTTCGGCATTTCAGTTTTTAAGACTTGAAATTTCAAAGGCAGGTCTATTCTCTGTTGCACTTGTCGTCGTCCCGATAAATCGAGACGCCCGGATGTTATCCGGCTCGTTGCCCTATGGTGTTCGGACTTTCCTCTTCCCTTTCGAGAAGCGACTGCCCAGCCTGCTCCATTGCGAGGCCGGAACAGTATAGCAAAGAATGTTCAACATCTGGAAACCGATACAGCCTAGGCCGGGGCTCAGATCCTAGGCCGTATCCGCCGCTCCGGCTGGATCAGATGGGCCCACTTTTCGGCAATGTGGCGTTCGATCAATGCTTGGACCTCGTCAGCCGTCCGGCAGCTTTCGGCTTCACGCGCAAGAACCGCAGCTTCCTGATATGCAAGACCGGAGATCACCTTTCGGACCCGTAGGATGGAATTCACATTCATGCTCAACTCTGTCGCCCCCATGCCGATCAGAAGTGGTAGATAAAACGGCGAGCCGGCCATTTCACCACAGATCGTCAGGTGCTTTGAGGCTTGCGAACACGCCTTGATCACAGAGGCGACCGCTCGGACCACGGCCGGATGAAGCGTCCGGAACCAACCAGAGACCGATTCGTTGTCACGATCGACGGCGAGCAGATATTGAACCAGATCGTTTGTTCCGAGGCAAACAAAGTCGACTTCACGAATTATCTCGTTAATGAGAAGAACTGCCGAAGGCACCTCGATCATCGCACCGATACGGGGATCGCCCGAAGGTATTCCCTTTGCGGTCAATCCGTGTTTTTCTCGCTTTACAAGTTCGCGAACCTCGACTATCTCCTCGATCCCGGAAACCATCGGAATCACCAAGTCGATGTTCCGCTCGTATGCCGCGCGGATGATAGCCCGTAACTGGGTTCGCAGGTGACGAGGATTCGCCAGCCCGAGCCGGATCGCCCGCAGTCCGAGTGCCGGGTTCTTTTCACGTCCCTGCGACCGCTCGTACAATTGCTCGGCACCTACATCGAAGGTGCGAATCGTTACACCATCTTCGCCTGCAAACTCGGCGATCTCGCGATAGGCTTCGTATTGCTGATTTTCGGTCGGAAAACCCTTAAATCGATTGAAAAGAAATTCGGAACGATAAAGACCGATGCCGCGTGCACCGATGCGTTTTGCCCGCTTGTAGATCTCCGGAAGATCGACGTTGACGCGCAGGGTCATCTGCCGTCCATCGATCGTTTTGGTCTCGCTTTCAGAGACAGTGACGTCGTTATAGTTTATCTGCTGAAACTGAGCTGCCGACAGACGATATCTGTCGAGCGTCTCCGGGGTGGGATTCAGGACGATGCGTCCGTTATAGCCGTCAACGATCGCCGCATCGCCGGTGTTAACCCGCCGCAGTATGTTACGAACACCGGTCACTGCCGGAAGGTTCAGCTCACGAGCCAAAATAAAGGTATGCGACGTCCATCCGCCGTGCTCGGTTATTATCGCGGTGGGATGGCTACCAGTTTGCTCGGCAAGTGTCGAGGGCAACAACTCCTGAGCAACAATGATCGAATCCTTATCGAGCGATGCACTTCGCTCACCACCGCCGAGGGCGTTCAAGAGGCGTTCGGCAACGTCCTCAACGTCGATATACCGGTCCCGCAGATGCTCGTCCGTGATCGCCTTATATTTTGCGACATAACTGTCCGTGACGACCTTTACCGCCCATTCGGCATTTATTTTTTGTCCGGTTATCGCATCTTCCACCTTTTCAAGTAGAGACGAATCCTCGATCATCGCGCGTTGTGCGTCGAGGATGGCAGGAACGGAACCGAGGCCGGATTGGGTTCGAAGCCTATTGAGCTGTCGTCGGGCAAGGCGGAATGCCGCCTGCGCTCGGCGAGTTTCCCGTGCGATCCCCGAGTCTTGAATGTGAATCCTAAAAAACTGGCGTGTGTTGCCATGAAGGCAGACGACTCGGCCGATGGCAACGCCACGCGACATCGGGCGAGCCTTAAAAAGGATCTCCGGGCCTCTGCTTTGAATTATCGAGGAATTTGTCGGATCCAGCACTTCCATCACAAGACCGTGAGATCACGGGGCTCAGCTTCCAAAACTAAATCCGCCGCCGCTCCCGCCCTGCGACGGGAAGAACGGTCGAAGGAGGCCGGCAAACGCCGCAAGATTACGCGTCTGTATCAAGATCTCGCCAGGGCCGGTAAACTCGGCCACCATACCTTCACCGCTTAAGAAACTTCGCAAGAAACCGCTTTTAGCTGCCTTTCGCAGACTGTATTGCATGTGGCCTTCCCACGCGACAAGGTGGCCGGTATCGATGACGTACTTTTCGCCGACCTTCATAGTCTTTCGATGTATCGAGCCGAATGACGAGACAAGCAAAAGCCCGCTCCCGCTGATCTGCAGGACAAACAGCCCTTCACCGCCAAAGAAAGATTTTGCACCGCCAAATTTCGTATCAACTACGAGCGACTTATCGCCTGCGAGATACGAACTCGACTGGACCATGAACGTCTGTCCGCGCATTTCGATCCCCGCCACATCGCCCGGCGTTCCCGGAGCAAACGTCACTTCGCCGGGGCCGCCTTGGGCGGTAAACGTCGAAACGAATGCCGACTCCCCTCCCACCGCACGCTTGAGCGCGCCAAAGACACCGCCCTTCATTTCTGAATGAAGATCTATGTTTGCCGACATTGAAACCATGGCTCCCGCCTCGGCGTGGATTGCTTGATCAGGCTGGAGCTTTACAACCGCGAGCGCAAATGCGCCCTGATGTAATATTTCCCATGTATAGCCGCGTCCCTCGCCCCGGCCATCTGCATCGAACTGGAAGGCTCCGCCGGTTGTCCCCGTTTGAGGAAGTGGCGGTGCAGGATTTGCGGATACTGGAGTAGTCGACGCACGCGGTGGGAGTGTAAACCCGCACGACCCGCAGAATTTTGCGTCCGGCATCAGTGCCGCATTACATTTAGGGCAATTCATCATTTCAAATGTTCTGAACCTGGACCCCTTTGGATTTGTCGATAATAATATTCACCGCGTCCTCCGCGTCGTGAGCGAAATCGAGATACGCGAGATCTTCGGCCGAGACGACGAGATGTTTCTTCCACGCGTCGACGACATCGCGCCAGCAATCGCCGACAAGCACGATCGGACGTCGATCGAGAACCCGCGTTGTTAGTTTATTCCAGACGAGCGAGACTTCGGTCACGGTCCCCATGCCGCCGCGAAGGGCGATAAAACCGACCGAGCGTGTGATCAGATTTTGGAGGCGTTCGTAAAAGTGATTAGTCGCGACCTTATCGGTAAGATACCGGTTCGGCTCAGACTTGAATTGGTTCATGACGATGCCGAAAACCCTTCCGTCCTGACTCGCGCGCACCGCGAGACGCCGCTTCCATTACGCCAAGATATCCGCCGGTACAGATCGTAAACCCCGCCTTTGCGAGCCGCGTTCCGATCTCTTGAGCTTCATGATACTCATCCGATTCGGGCCCGCACTTCGACCCGCCAAAAATTGTAACGATCCTGTCTTCCGGTTCTCCGATCACTTGGTTATCTCACTCCGTATTGCTCGCATTATAGCCGAGTCATACACTTTCTGCTTCCTCCGGCGTAAGGTTTCCAGCTTCGTGGATAGCTTTTGTCGTGTCAGTGAACAGCAGGACCAGACTGCCGACGATAAAGAAGACGATCAGGCCGAGGATCGCATGGCGAAACGAACCCGTTGCTCCGACTATGATCACAAACATCAGTTGTCCCATCCAGGAAGTTCCTTTCTCGGAGATCTCGTACAAACCGAAGAATGACGATTCCCGGCCCGCCGGTATCATCTGAGAATACAGCGAACGCGATAGCGCCTGTGCGCTGCCAAGGACGAGACCGATGCACGATCCAAGTATGTAGGCGTGTGTCGCCGTCGCAAAAAAGCCATAAGCATAGATGACGATCCCGCACCAGATGACTGAGCGACAGAATGATGGTTCGTTTTGCGCCGATGTACCGAGCGACTCGTTCGAAGATAATTGCCCCGGCAAAAGCAGAGATCTGCGCGATCCCGAAAATGATAATTAAAAATGCATTGTCGGCGGGCAGGCCTTTTGACGTGAACAGCTCATACGACATAAATACGGAGGCCTGGAGAATGACCGTTTGAATGCCGTCGTTGTAGAAAAGATATGCGATCAAGAACAGCATCGTATACCGCAAACGTCGAAGCTCTTTAAATGTCTGCCAGACTTCTGCGAAGCCTACGGTAACTATATTTTTCTCATGTGGAATCTGTTTGTCGGTGCCGCGGGTCCTTACGAGACGGAACGTAATCAACGCAAATAACCCCCACCAAAGCGACGCCGCCAGGAAAGAGATCCGCACGGCCATTCCGGTGGTTATGCCGAACCACGACTCGGCATAATTCAGGAACACCAGATTCATGATAAGGACGATAAATCCGCTGAGATACCCCAGGCCATAGCCGTAACTGGAGACTCTATCGCGCTTATCTTCAGTCGTGATATCTATGAGAAATGCGTTGTAGAAAACGTTTGCGGCCGCAAATGTCATGTTCGCGACGATAAACAGGATGCTGCACGCAACGTAGCTCTCCGTTACGAAAAATAGGAGAGCTCCCGCAATGACGCCTGCGTAACAAAACGCCGCCATCATGGCTTTCTTTAGACGAGTGTAATCCGCGATGGCTCCGAGAATCGGAAGGAAGATCACCATCGAGATAACCGCGATGGCTGTACAGAAGGCAGGGAGACCCTTGGGCGTCACTTTGAAGAATAGTAGATCGAGAATGACTCCGTTCTCGCCCACCGCGTTCTGAGCAAGATTTAGGAGATAAGGCCCGATGAGCACGCCGATGACGACGGTGAAGAAGGCAGAATTCGCCCAGTCATACACCATCCAGCCGAAGATCTCTTTGCGGTCGTTGCGGGTCAAGTCGGGTTGGTTCACGGGAAAAATCTTCGGTTGTAGGGTGGGTCGTTGTCAACAGAGTCCCAGAAAAAGGTTCCGGCGAACGATAAACGGGGGCTAACGCGAATGGCATAAGTGGCTTTTGTTCTGAGCGCCGTTCTGATGTGTAAATAAAGATTTTCATCGGGCGACATGACAATCGACCAAGCCTGTGCTTTTTCCCAAATTCTTGACAGCGCGAGACTCAACGTTATAAAGTGTTCATACTATTCCGTTTAGTTTCTGTATGAAATGTTTGTTTATGAATACGCTGTGGTTGACACGCATCTGTTGATCCAGCTTTTCACAATTTCAGGAGGGAGAAATAATTTATGTTCTGGACCAAAAGCAAAGCGTCCGCACGAACGCTGACTCTATCCATCGCCGCTCTGTGTCTTGCGGCGGCTGGACTGATCGTCGGCGCACAATATAATTCGATCGACGCGAGTACTTCACATTCCGCGTCGCTTTCCTCATCTTTAACTCTGACCTCACAGCCGGCCGCAACTTTCATTGGAAACAATGTTGGGGCTATTCCGGACGCTACGGCAGGTCAATGCTGGGGAGCGTTTGTGCCGACACCCCGAATCATGAGTTTCAATGTTTCCGGTGTTGCGGGTCCTCCAACGAATGTCGAACTTAGCACGACATTCAGCCCGAACCACTCGTGGGTCGGCGACGTGCGTGCGACCTTAATCGCTCCGAACGGAGCTTCGCACATTGTCTTTTCACGAACCGGAGCCACGGCTTCGGGTGCTTCGGGCGACAGTTCGGATCTGGCTGGGCCGTATAACTTCCGGGATTCGGCGGCGGGCGTGAACTGGTGGACCGAAGCTGCGAATCGCTTATCAACCGAAGCATTGACCGCCGGTGATTACCGGACCACAACCGCCGGCGGCGTTGCCGGTGCCGGCACTGACACGAGTATGACGCCGTCGTTTGCTGGTGTGGCGAACCCAACCGGTATGTGGACGCTTCGACTTGAAGACGGCTGTGCAGGTGATACGGGTAGTATCAGTGCGGCGACGTTGACTATTACGGGCGGACCCGCGGTTGTGGCGGACGCTCCTGTCGATTTTACCGGTGATGGTAAGACCGACTACGCGGTGGTGAGAAACACCGGCGGCGGCCCGGGTGGTCAGATCACCTGGTTCTACGATCCAAACGGTGGCGGTGCGACGCAAGCATTTAACTGGGGTATCGCAGCCGATTTCTTTGTTCCAGAGGATTATGACGGCGACGGGAAAGACGATATTGCGGTTTGGCGTCCCGGTGCAGCGGGTACCGCGACGTGGTATATCCTCAATAGTAACGGCTTTACGGCCCGGGTTGAAGCGTACGGCCAAACCGGTGACGATCCTTCTGTCGTCGGCGATTACAATAATGACGGCAAGGCTGACCTCGCGGTCTATCGTTTAGGAGTCGCCCCCGGATTACCGAGCAATTGGATCTACCGAACCGTGGCGAACGGGCCGGTAAACTACGTTCCTTGGGGTGTGAACGGCGATTTCCCGGCACCGGGCGATTATGACGGTGACGGTAGCAACGACTTCGTTATTCAACGTAATACCGGCGGCGGTCAGGCGCGTTTTTGGATCAGGCTGGCAACCGGTGTGGAAAGCAGCGTTGTGTTCGGAACGCCGACGGATGTCATAGTTCCGGGTGATTACGACGGCGACGGAAAGACTGACATTGCGGTAGCTCGGGGAATCGGTGGGAACATCGCTTGGTTCTACGACCCGAGCGGCATTGCCGGCGTACAGGTTGTTCAAAATACGTTCGGTGTTTCGGCGACCGATTTCCCGGCACAAGGTGATTATGACGGAGACGGAAAGACCGACATTGCGATCTGGCGGCCCAGCGCGACGCCGGGTGCAAGCGTCTTCTGGAGCTTTAATTCTTTAACGTCATCGCCGGTCGCGCACGCCTTCGGATCTAACGGCGATTATCCGGTGGCCAACTACAACACGCACTAGTCCGTCGGGACCGGTCATTTCAAGAAAGGCTGCGGATCACTCCGCGGCCTTTTCTTTTTTTGGACGCCGGATCGGTATTTTTGAAAAGACCGGAACGTTAACGTAAAGTAAAGTCGGGTTAGCGTTGCATATGAAAGCCATGATATTGGCCGCCGGATTCGGTACGCGGCTTTTTCCTTTAACCATTGACCGAACGAAGCCGGCGATCCCTTTTCTTGGGAAGCCGCTTGTCGGCTATGTCGCGGAATATGTCGCAAAGTTCGGCTTCACGGATGTCATTGTAAATCTTCATCATCAGCCCAACTCGGTTCGCTCGGCTCTCGGAGACGGAAGCCGTTTCGGTGTTCACATCGACTATACGGTGGAGGAGCCGCAGATCCTGGGTACCGCCGGCGCACTGGATAACGCTCGTCATCTGCTTGGGGACGAACCGTTCCTGATCGTCAACGGAAAAATAATTACCGATATCGATATCGCCGCGGCCGTGGAAACTCACCAGCGTACCGGTGCCCTGGCGACGATGGTTTTGAAGCCGAATGTAAAGCGAGAGAAATTTACGATCGTGGAAACGGAAGGCGGACGCGTGACCGGATTTGGTGAAATGGCAAAGCCTTTGACCGAAGAAGAGATCCGTGACATCGAACACGAGACTCCGACACCGCTGATGTTTACAGGCATCCACATTCTGGATCCGAGGGTTTTCGAATACATACCCTCGGGAGGTTATTCCGATATTGTCCCGGCCTTTTATCGACCCGCTCTTGAGAAAGGTGAGAAGATCGCGGCCCATGTCGCGGACGGCAATTGGTACGAGCTTTCGACGATCCCTCGGTATCTCGACATATCACTTGCAATGATGGACGGCGTTGATGTGTTTAAGGGCGAGGGTTGCTCGTTTGATCCGAGCTCGACCATTCGCGATTCTGTTCTCTGGGACGGCGTGACGATCGGTGCTGATGTAAATTTGTACCGGACTATAATCGCCGATGGGGTGTCGATCCCCGCGGGCGAGCATTTCGAGAACGCCGCGATCGTCCGCGCCGAGATGGTTCGCAACTGTGATGAAATTCCGGAAAAAGCGCTCAAGGGATACATCCAGGGTGACAACTATATCGTTCCGTTGAATTGAAAAGTACATCAGGTCTTCCAGCTTGTTATGACAGACTGCGAAAGTCTGTCGTACGTTTATGCCAGACTTTCGCGCAAGGCTCGAAACATTCTTAACTTCACGCGGCCAACCCGAACGTGTCATCCAACTGACCCCGGACGCGTCGACCCGTGAATACTTTCGCGTGCAGTGGGATGGAAAAAGTGCGATCGCATGCGTCTATCCGGAATCCTTCGTCGCTGCAGAACAAACCTACCTCGATGTCACAAAACTATTTCTAAGTGCGGGTCTTCCGGTGGCATCAGTGGTTGATTTCGATGAGGAACTGGGTGTCATCATCCAGGAAGATCTTGGGGATAGGATCCTGCGGAATGAGCTTGTCGGTGCGAATGAAGATGATAGAGAGCGGCTGATCCTCGAAGCTATCTCACTGATACCTCGCATCCAGGCGGCGACCGAAGCAGCTTTTGCGTCGGAGTCAATCGCGTCACGCCTGCGGTTTGATTCCGAAAAGCTTCTTTGGGAACTCGAATTTTTCAAGACTCATTACTTCCACACTTTCAGGAATTCCCCGCTTGACGCGATAACCGATGCGGATCTGTTGCGCGAATTCAGGCAGCTCGCGGGCGAACTTGAGGCGAAAGCTCGTGTCCTATGTCATCGGGATTTTCACGCCGCGAATTTAATGCTGGATGGCGAAAACCGCCTTCGCATCATCGACCATCAGGACGCACGCATCGGATCCGCTGCATACGATCTTGTCTCGCTGTTGCTTGACCGAGTAACCCAGCCACCATCAGCTGAATGGCTCGCCGAAAAGCGGACAGTGTTTTTGAGAGAGCGTGAAAGGCGTGGCCTCGCATCGATCGACGAAGCTGATTTTGCCGAGGAATTTCGTCTGCAGACGATCCAACGCTGTCTCAAAGCGATCGGCACTTTTTCATTCCAATCGGCTACACGCGGCAAGACTTACTTCGTTCCGTTTATCAAGCCGATGTTCGAGATCGTCCTGCGAGCGCTCGATAACCTCGATCGATTTCCCGCTATCCACCGAACCGTCCGACGTGAGATCCACGACTAACGATTCGCTACACCGCCGGAAGTTGATTGCGGTGCCGCAGAGTACTTTCCTTCTTACAGTTTCGTTTGTGCCAGTGCTTCGGGCGGGCGACCGGTAAAATCCTCGCCGGGATTGACGAACAGATTTTGCTCGAAGCGATATTGCTTGTCATAAAGTTGTTTGTAGCGGCCGTTGAGCGCGATCAACTCCTCGTGCGAGCCGCGTTCGAGAACTTCACCGGCTTCGACGACGAGTATCTGGTCGGCGCTGCGAATTGTCGAGAGACGGTGTGCGATGACGAAAGTCGTTCGTCCCTCGCGGAGGCGATGCAATCCTTCCTGGATCAAGGCTTCGCTTTCGGAATCGAGCGATGACGTCGCTTCGTCAAGGATCAGGATGCGCGGATCCGCGAGCAACGCCCGCGCGATCGCAATTCGCTGTCGCTGGCCACCGGACAACTTTACTCCACGTTCGCCGACGATCGTGTCGTATCCGTTCGGAAACTTCTCGATGAACTCATCCGCGTTCGCGATTTTGCAGACGGACCTGATCTTTTCGAGATTCGATTCGGGACTCGAGAATCGAATGTTGTCGAGGATCGTGCCGTCGAAAAGGAAATTGTCCTGGAGCACGACGCCAAGGTGTTTTCGGTAATCGCGGAGCCGAACAGCCTGCAGATCTTTTCCATCGATCTTTATCACGCCTTTCGTCGGTTGTATGAAATTCAGGACAAGGCTGAGGATCGTCGATTTGCCGGAGCCGCTCGATCCGACAAGCGCGGTCGTCGCACCGGCCTCGGCGTGAAACGAGATCCCCTTCAGCACCGGCACACCGGGATCGTATTCAAAGAAGACGTTCTCGAAATCGATCGCGCCTTGGATATGAGGCAGCGGAGCTCGCTCGGCGTCCTCTTCGTCCTCGGTGCTCATCCCCATGATCTCGCGGATGCGATCGAGACCGGCGAGGGCTTCGGTGATCTGCGTTCCGATCGAGGTCAACTCGATCACCGGCATCGCGAGCAGGAACGTGAACGAGATGTACATGAGGAAATCGCCGAGCGTCATTTCGCCGGTTTGGACCGCATTTCCGCCGATGACTATCATCACGACCGCGACGGCGCCGATGACAACGGATGAGAACGAGCTTATGGCCGATACACCCGTGATCGTTTTAGCAATGTTTCGGAAAAGCTTGTGCGCCCCGCGTGTGAATGAAAGTTCCTCGCGCTTTTCGGCGGTGTACGCTTTAACGATCCGAATTCCGCCAAGGCTTTCGCCGAGACGTCCCGTAACTTGTGCCGTGATCTCACCGCGTTCGCGAAAGATCGGACGTAGTACCTTGAATGCGTATGCGAGGGCTCCCCCAAAGATGAGCAGCACGACGATTGTCGCAAGTGTGAGTTGCCAGTTGAGATAGAAAAGCACGCCAACGGCGATCACCGCCGTCACTAAACTGCCGAGGATCTGCCCGAGCCCCGTACCCACGAGATTTCGGATGCCCTCGGCATCGTTCATGATCCGCGATATGAGCTGACCGCTCTGCGTTGAGTCGAAGTACGAGATCGGAAGACGCTCAATGTGTCTCTGCACCCGCATCCGCATATTCGTGATCGCGAGCTGTGCGGCGACGCCAAGGATCTGCGAAAGAGCGAACGACGTCACGCCCTGGATCAGCGTCGAGATACCGATCGCGAGTGCGATCCATTTGATCAGGCTGTAGTTTCGATTGGTGAAAACCTCGTCTCCGATGTATTTGGTCGACGCCGGCAGGACCATTCCGGCAAGCCGCGATACAAGCATCAGTACGCTGCCAAACGCCAGGCGCCAACGAGCGTTCCAGATGATCTTTCGCGCCTCGGACCACGCGCTCCGGTAGTCGATCTTCTTTTTCTTGTCGTTGGCCATGTGTTTCCAATTTGCTTGGCGCTCGGGGCTAAGTCAAGCCGTGCGGCTGTGCTAAACTCTCAATTTCAGCTGGAACGCTAACGGCAGAGAGCGTGTCCGGGCCGCGTGGTCTTTGTGACGCAATCCCGACCGACCGTGTTTCCGCTTTTTCATTTCATGAAGCAGACATACATCAACCAACTCAAAGATCAGATCGGCAACCAAGTCACGCTCAAGGGCTGGCTATACAATACGCGTTCGAGTGGAAAGCTCGTTTTTCTCCAACTTCGCGACGGTACCGGCATCGTCCAGTGCGTTGTTTTTAAAGGTAACGACGAAGCCGTGTTCGAAAAAGCAAAGTCGCTTGGACAGGAATCGTCGATCATCGTTACGGGCTCGGTGAAAACCGACGAACGATCGTCGCTCGGGGTTGAGATCGACGTTAACGACGTCGAGATCCTGCAGAATGTCCACGACTATCCGATCACGCCGAAAGAACATGGGACCGAGTTCCTGATGGACAACAGGCATCTATGGATCCGTTCGAAAAAACAGCACGCCGTTCTGAAAGTTCGCCACACTGTCATAAAAGCGGTCCGCGATTATTTTGATGACAATGGTTTCACGCTTGCGGATACACCGATCTTCACACCGGCCGCTTGTGAAGGAACGACGACGCTTTTTGAAGTCGATTACTTTGGCGACGACAAAGCGTACCTCACGCAATCGGGCCAGCTCTACAACGAAGCGACGGCGGCTGCGTTCGGAAAGTCATACGCGTTCGGTCCTACATTCCGTGCAGAAAAATCAAAGACGCGTCGTCATCTCACAGAGTTCTGGATGGTCGAGCCCGAGGTCGCATACGCTGGATATGAAGACATGATGGATCTCGGCGAAGGTCTGATCCTCGCGATCGTCGAACGCGTACTGAATGATCGACAGGAAGAGTTGAAGACGCTCGAGCGCGATACAACGATCCTCGAAGCGATCTCGGCCCCGTTCCCGCGTCTGCATTACGACGACGCAGTAAAGATGCTGCAAGATGGCTACGATAAGGAACGCGAGAATCCTGCCGGCACGACAGACGCAGAAGATGCCGGCAAGATGCCGGCGTTCCAGCAACGCTTCGAATGGGGCGGCGACTTCGGCGCTCCGGATGAGACATATCTCTCGAGCCAGTTCGGCAAGCCGGTTTTCGTCCATCACTTCCCTGCCGCGATAAAGGGATTTTATTTCGAGGTTGATAAGGAACGTCCCGAGTGCGCGCTCGGTATCGATCTTCTCGCCCCGGAAGGGTACGGCGAGATCATCGGCGGCGGCGAACGTGCCGCGAATCCTCGATTATCTTATCGAACAGCTCAAGGCTCACGATCTGCCGCAGGAAACGTTCGAGTGGTATCTCGATCTTCGACGGTATGGAAGTGTCCCGCACGCCGGCTTCGGGATGGGGATCGAACGCACCGTCGCATGGATGTGCGGCATTGAACACGTGCGGGAAACCATTCCGTTCCCGAGGATGCTGTATCGGTTGAAACCTTAAACACTGACCATTTATTGGATATGTCTACCTACACCGCAAAGATCATCTGGAAGTCCGACTCACCTGACACTTTCACAAAGAACCGTTACACCCGCGGGCACACATGGTCGTTTGACGGCGGGATCGAAGTGCCCGCTTCGTCATCGCCGCATGCGGTCAGAGTTCCCTTCTCGATAGAGGAAGCGGTTGATCCGGAAGAAGCGCTGGTCGCGTCCGCCGCTTCGTGTCACATGCTGACTTTTCTCTGGGTTGCTGCGAAGAAGGGTTTTGTGATCGACGCGTACGAAGATAACGCCGTCGGCGAAATGACGTCGACCGAAGATGGCAAGCAATGGATCTCAAAAATAACCCTCGACCCGAAGATCGAATGGTCAGGCGATATGCAACCAACCACACAGGAGATCGCGGAGCTGCATCACGCCGCGCACGAGGGATGCTACATTGCCAACTCGATCAAATCTGAAGTTGTCGTAACCGGTTTTGAAACCAGTAGCCAGTAGTCAGTCACCAGATCCCAGAAGAGCAGCCTGGCGACTGGCCACTCTAAACTGGTTACTGGAATTACACTTTCTTGGTCGTGGTCACGCTCTGCGAGATCTGATCGCGTTCGGCTTTTGTTCTTCCAGGTCCCGAAGCCGGACCTTTCGAAGCTCGCGGATCTTCGCTACAAGCTGCCTTTGATCGAGCTCGACGGCCCCGTGCTCAACAGCCGTCTTGCGTCCGTCGACGGTCAGGTCGAAGTGGGGCGTGCTCATAGCCTGAAACCATGCCGGTTGTAATCCCATTCCGGCAGCGAATTCCATTAGCTCATCGACAGTGTCGGCGATGAGATGGCACGATGGCCCGTGTCGCCAGCCGTAATCACGCAGATTGTCAACGTAAACAGCCATTGAACGCGACGCGTTTATTTCTTCTTTGCCGTCTCTGTTCCCACCGCCTTCGAGCCGTAGCCGCCCCATTTTCCATCAAGCGTTCCGCCGGGCTTAACCTCGTAACTGACAAACCCGCACTTTGTGCCACCGATTCCTACGGCGACCATATCACCCTGTCTGACACCAAATCCCTCGAACGTGGATCCGGCATTCCATGAAAATGTATAACCCTCGCCGCTCTTTTTCACTGCGAGTTTCCCTTCGTACTTTTGACCCGCGGTATTGGTGCCACTGACCTCATAGTCTCCTTCGAGCCCATTGCCCTTTGTTTGCGTGGCTGTCTCTGTTTCGCTGCTGTCGTTGCCCCAGTAGCCCGCTTTTCCATCGAGTTTTCCGTTGGCAGCGATCTTGTACAAGACAACACCGCAGCCTTCGCCGCTATTGCCTTCCGCAAATGCCACACCCACGGAATCGTCCGTACGGACGCCTACGCCGTCATACTTCTTTCCGGCAGTGTCCCAGCTAAATTGATAAACATCGCCACGCTCTGCCACCGTCAGCGTGCCGCGATACGCACCGGCACCGTTCTCGTTCATGCCCGTAACGTCATATTCTCCGCCAAGCTTCTCCGCAGCTGCTGGTTGCGGGTTTGGCTTTTCAGTCGGAACGGCATCCGTTCCTTTGAGCTGATTACAGCCAAGGCCGAGCACAGTCAAGAAAGCTAGCGCCGTAAAGGCGGACAGGAATGATTGTTTCATGTAGTGGATCTCCGTGAGTTGATTTTGAATCGTAATGCAGCGTAAGTATAACCACTTCTGGGCAAACACGTTAATGAGGTCGGGTAGACAAAAAAAGGCTGAGGTCGTAACCTCAGCCCAAGATTCAAAAGTAAAAGGATTTCAGCTACTAATGTACGATCCACGCCGGGACCGCAAAGTCCCCCATCGCTCCCCATTCAGAAACCTGCACCATTCCATCGCTGGAACGCCGGACCCAGTAAAAGTTCATTGTAGGATCAACGTTCTGTCGCCAAATGGCAATATCGGTTTTGCCGTCACCGTCAAAGTCGCCGGGCGTTCGAACATCGCCAGCAATTCCCCAGCGGATCGCATGAATACCCGTTCCACCACCGTCGCGTTCTAGAATGTAATAAGACCGTCCCGGTACGCCGTTGATAGTTTCGGTTCTCGATACGCAGAAGTCGTATTTGCCATCGCCGTCATAGTCACCCGGCACGATAAGATCACTGTTTCGTCCCCAGTTTATAAATTCGGCACCGCCGTCAGAAGAACGTCGAAGCACGAACTGTCCGGCTCCCGCGACGGTCGGATCCGTTCTTTGAATACAAAAATCGAATTTGCCGTCGCCGTCGAAATCGCCCGGATTGACGAAAAAGTCGAACTGTTCGCCAAAGCCCCATGGGACATACGTGATATTTCCCATCGGATTGTTAAAGCTACCCTTGAAATAGAAGAAACACTGTCCGTCTCCCGAGCCTAAAGCGGGACAGCGGTACGAGGCGTAATCTGCCGTGAGATCACCGTCATAATCGCCGGTGATGGCGGTATCGTCGCCTGTCTGTCCAAACGGTGTTACCAAAAGAGTGTTGTTTGAGCTTTGCAAAACGTAGAAAGCAGCATCTGTCGCGGCGCCCGGTCTCCAGACCGCAAAGTCTGCCTGTCCGTCACCATCATAATCATTCGGGACGATAAAATCAGTAGCCGACGTTCCAAAGTTCGCAATTTCAGTCGCACCGCCACCGCTGCTGTTTGACCACCACTGAATTGTCGATCCGACGGGCCCCGGAACGAGTTCGCCGGATGCCAACATTTCGTGCTGGATCCAAAGTTTCTCACGCACCGATTCAGCCCTAAAAAAGCCATTTGCCGGGCCGTGGATCGGAGGAGGTGTATTGTCACGTGCAATCGAGAAGTCCGATTTGCCGTCACCATCGAAATCAGCATTAGGTTTGGCTGCTACGACGGGTCCGCCGGTAATAATCAATGCTGCCGCACTAATACTACCCGTATCACCTGCACAGCCGTCTTCGAGTCGAAGCGTCCATGTACCGGTTGGGTTCGCCACACCAGCAAACGACGGCGTCATACTCGTATTGGTGCCGGCACCGGCAACGCCGCCGGCGGTTGTTGTCCGGTAATCACCGGCGGGAAGCGGTACCGAACCAGTCGGTTCATTAGCGGCCGCGGTCCACCAATTCACGCCCGCCGCCGAATCCTTGAAGTTATACGGCCCGGCTAGATTCGAACTGTCGCCCGAACCACCCGAAGTCGTCGATCCGGTCCGTGAAAAGACAATGTGCGACGCTCCGTTCGGAGCGATCAAGGTCGCACGCACGTCGCCGACCCACGAGTGGTTCGGGCTGAATGTCGTGCTGAGTTCGACATTGGTTGGCGGACCCGCAACACCGGATACCTCGAAAGTCACGTTTCGGGGTGTCGGTACAAACGCTCCCCAGCATTGACCTGTTGGAGCGTCCGGAAGAGCCCCAAGATTGGCTCCCGTGAACGTTGCGGCCGGCTGGGCCACCAGTCCGCGACTTGCAGCGGGCTGCGTAATTAGTGTGTTACTAGCGCTTGTGTTATTTAGTGTTGCTCCGTACCACAAGCTGATGGCGGCCCCGCCAAGAGCTGTTACAGAAAACAGTACTGAACGCCCTCTCCTGAAATTGGTAGTCCAAGACATAAATTAGTTCCCTCCTCACTGTATGGAAAAGCTGGTTCCAGAATTATCGAAAAACGAGATTTCGAAAAAAAAAGTCGCACACAGATGGACTTCTGAAACCGGAAAGTAGTTGAAAAATAACGCTATTCTGGCAAAATGTCAAACGTTTCCCGGGTAGGAAGAGGGGTTGGAAAACTAACGATCTGGGCGGGATTCGATATAATCTGCACAAGGGTACCGGCTAATTTCGAAAGCAAACAATGAAAGTTCACCTTCGATGGACGCATGCTGTGATTGCAGCCTGCTTTTACCTTTCTCTTACATCGGACGCAATTTCACAGGATCGAATCGAGAATCTGAAGCCAACTGTCATTCTGATCTCGCTCGATGGATTTCGTTACGATTATCTCGACAAATATCAGCCTCCAACGCTGAAACGCATGGCGCGACAGGGTGTTAGGGCGAAGTGGATGATCCCGTCATTTCCGACCAAGACTTTTCCAAACCACTATACGATCGTAACCGGCCTATATCCCGCACATCACGGGATCGTCGAAAACAATGTGCACGATTTCGGAGAAGTGTTTATGATCGACGACCGCCAGCAAGTTCAAGCTTCGCGATGGTGGTGGGGCGAGCCGATCTGGGCAACGGCCCAGAAACAAGGCCAGATCGCCGGGTCGTATTTTTTTGTGGGCTCCGAAGCAAAGATTGCCGAGGAGTATCCGAAGTTTTGGCGTAGTTATAGCGGCAGGGTACCGCCCGAGATGCGGGTCGATAAAGTTTTGGGTTGGTTCGACCTTCCCGCAAATCAGCGGCCAACAATGATCACGATGTATTTTAGCGATACTGACGATGTTGGCCATGAATTCGGCCCCGATGCCGAAGAAACCCGGTATGCGGCGCTCAACGCCGATCGGTATATCGGCCGCCTTATGGACGGCCTTCGAACTCGCGGAATTGAAAACCGCGTCAATATACTTGTAGTTAGCGATCATGGGATGGCGACCCGGGATCAGCGAAATGCGATCGTGATGGACGACTACTTTGATATTAAGGACAAAACGATCGCGGATCCTATCTTAACGACGGGGGAGATCTGGCAGATCTTCCCGAAGGCGGGTAAAGAGGATTTCATTATGGAAAGGTTGAATCACATCAGGCACGCGACCTGTTGGCGGAAAGCCGATATTCCAAAGCGTCTTCATTACAACAAAGGGGACCGGATCGCACCAATTGTATGTTCGTCCGACGAAGGTTGGGCGATGACGAGCCGCGAATGGTTTGAGAAAACCAAAAAGTCGGCCGATTTCGACAAGGTTCGTGGAGCTCACGGTTACGATAATAAGTACGAGTCGATGCGTGCGACATTTATTGCGCGCGGCCCGGCATTCAAGCGCGGATATGTCGCCGAGCCTTTCGAGAACATTCACGTCTACGAGTTGATGTGTAACATCCTCGGTCTCAAGCCGGCAAAGAATGATGGTGACCTTGATCTGGTGCGAGGAATGTTGAGGAAGTGAGACGGGAGACAGGAGACAGGAGACAGGAGACAGGGGGACGGGAGGCTCCTCGCTATCTCTCCGCACGGATCGTCACTACCGCCACTTCAGGCGGCACCATAAATCTAAACGGTAAAATACTTGTGCCGATCCCACTCGTGACAAACATGTCAACACCCTCTTCGTTTACATGACCACGAGCATATCGCTGGCCGACGAATGAGGGAACGAATGGCGTCCCGAGAATCGGCAGCCATACCTGCCCACCGTGTGTGTGCCCGGCGAGCATAAGCTTTAGGTCGGGATTGAGGTTCTTCCAATAGTTCAGGATATGAAGAATATCCGGGCTGTGCTCAAGCACTATTATCTGTCCGTCTTTCGGATTGGCCGCGACCACCGATCGAACCATGGAGTCGAAGGTTTCCCACGAATTGAGCTTAAGATGATCCTTCATTCCAAATATGCGGAGTGCGGCTCCGTTCTGCTGAATTGAAACGATCTCGTTGTGAAGCACGCGGTAACCGACGCGGGTCAACTCAGCGGTGACCTCATCGTCGCCATACCACCCGTCATGATTTCCAAGCACGGCGAAAACGCCAAATCTCGCACGCAAACCTGAAAGACTGTCGGCAACTTCCCTCATCGGCATAAGGAGAGGGCGTTGGTTAGAGGGGTGTCGTGTTGTGCCCTGGGAGAGATAGTCGCCCAGCAGGACGATGAGGTCGGGATTCTGAGCGTTTGTGGTATCAACGACGCGGCGAATGTTTTCGGCTGAGGCTCCGTTCGAGCCGCCGTGTATGTCCGAGATCATCGCGATCTTCAGTCCATCGAAGGCCGGGTCCCAACCTTTTATCTTCAGGGTTTGTTCCGTTATGACCAAGCGATTCGGTTCGATGAAATATGAATAACCGAGTCCGAGAACGAAAAGGCTCAAGACAGTAAGAGCGATACGCAAGAGCAATGTTTTACGAGGAAGACTCATCGATCATATTGTAGCGGGGGCAAGCCCGCCTTCCGGACCTGCGAATCAAATCGCACAGTCGATTCCGCTTTCTCGGTCGAGGTGACAACATTCGCAAGTCGGGAAGGCGAGCTTGCTCCTGCAATTAATACCTATTAAGAGCTGCGGAAATACTCACTCCATCGCCGATCAACCAGTGCAACTGTGTCTGCACTCGGCTCGACCTCGCTGGGATACCAGGGCTTCATTCGAGCATCTATCACGATCGGTGCTTCGTAGCTGACCTGATTGTGTTTCAGGGTCACGTTCTTTGCAAAAATATCCGTAGCGGGATTGAATCGGGTCCACGTCGCCCAAAGGAACTTGTCAGTGGATCTCGCGACATCTGCATTGTCATGAATGACGACAACCTGCCAATCATCGAATGCACCGCTCTTTGCCAGACGATCTCCGACAGCCTTTTCGTCGGTGTACGATGGACCTTCGACCACCACGCAGCCGCCGGAAAATACTTCGGCTCGAACAAGGCCGGCGGGCAGTTCTCCGCGAAACTCGAACGCCAATTCTCGTTTTGCATCGCCGAGTCCCATGAGGATCGCCTTGCTTCCGTGGTTGATCTTGCCACTTGCGTAGTCGAGAGTATCGAAAGCCGTCTGGCTGAAAATAAATAGATCCCGATCCCATTCGACCCGCTCAAGGATGTGCTCAAACAGCGCCCGGAAATCGCGTAAGTCCTGCGGAGTATCGGTCAGAAGCAGAAACTTGGTCAGCGTCAACTGCCCTTCGCCAAGAATGCGAAATCCTGCGGAAAGCGCTTCGCGGGCGTAACGATCTTTGACGACGGCCGCGGCCAGCGAATGAAAGCCCGTCTCGCCATAGCTCCAAAGATCTCGCACCGCCGGCATGACAACCGGAAATAACGGCGAGAGCAATTCCTGCAGATAATCGCCGATAAAAAAATCTTCCTGGCGCGGTTTGCCGACGACCGTCGCCGGATAGATCGCATCTTTGCGATGGAATACAGCATCGGCGTGAAATACCGGATAGTCGTGGGTGAGAGAATAATACCCGTAATGATCACCGAACGGACCTTCAGGTTTTCGTTCATGCGGCGGCACGTGGCCAACGAGAGCGAACTCGCAATCGGCAAGCAAGGTACTGCAAACTTCAGTTTGCAGATCTTTCTTCTTCACGACCGAAATTTTGCTACCGGCCAATAACGACGCGAGCATCAATTCGGGAACGTCTTCTGGAAGCGGCGCGATCGCGGAGATGATCAAGGCCGGTGGGCCGCCGAGAAATACCGTCACGGGAAGAGATTCGTTATTCAGCTCAGCTTCGTGATAATGAAAGCCGCCGCCTTTGCCGATCTGCCAGTGCATGCCGGTCGTGGTCGCGTCGTAGCGCTGCATGCGATAAATCCCGAGATTGTGTTTTCCGGTGACGGGGCTTTCCGTGTAGACCAGAGGCAGCGTGTTGAAATGTCCGCCATCTTCCGGCCAGAGTTGAAGGAACGGGATCGCCTCGAGATCGACTTGCGGACTGCCGGATTCAAGAACCGGAGCATCTGCGCACTTTCTTCGTGCCGATCTTCGCGGCGGTCATCGCCATGTCGCGATAGCCCCACAGCTTGCCGAACTTTGGCGGCAGCAGGATCTCGACCATGTCGACGGCCCGGTTCACGAATTCCTGCGGTTTCTTGCCAAACGCCAATTCGATCCGCCGGACGGTACCAAACAGATTCGTCACGACCGGGAATCGCGAATTTTTCACGTTTGTGAAAAGCAGCGCCTTTCCCTGCTCATCGATCACTCGTCGATGGATCTCGGCGATCTCAAGATACGGATCGACCTCGGCCGATATCTCGACGATCTCATTCTCGGCTCTTAATGTTTGGAGGAAGGAACGGAGGTCACGATGCATTGGAGATATTTAAACAAATTGCCCAGCGAAACGCGACCGGAGATGTCAGAAGAGCGGGGGCAAGCCCACCTTCCGGACCTGCGATGTTTTTACGTCGACTTAGAAAGCTATGTCGGTACGCTATTACATTCGCAAGTCGGGAAGGTGGGCTTGCCCCCGCTCTCGATAACTACTTCAGCTTCGTAATGTCCAGGTCTGACGCTTTGATCACATCGACTTTCATGTTCGGGAAACGCTTCGCGAGATCGTCCTTAAAGATCGAGTAATCGCCGACGATGATGATATCGCCGCCGTGCAGATGCCTCGAAGAAAAATCCTTTAGGTTCGCTGAAGTGACCGCCGAGACACTTGCCATGTACTTATTCAACTCGCTCGCCGGAATCCCAAAACTGTAGAGATCAGCCAACGCTGCGGTCAAACCGCCAGTTGTTTCGAGATTGCGTCCGAAGCCGCCGGTTAATACCAGGCGACGTGGGTTCAGTTCAGTCTCTTCCGCATCCGTCTCGGCTAGCCGCTTCAATTCGGCGATAACCAGCTCGGCAACCTCGGCCGCCGATTCATTCTTGGTCTGCGTTCGAGTGCTGAAGTTTGTATTGCCGTCTCTCCAGCCAAATGTACTGCCGGCTCCGTAGCTAAGTCCACGCTTGATCCGAATCTCCTGGTTCAGCCGAGAAGAGTATCCTCCGCCTAACAATGAGTTCAATACGGAAGCCGAATAGTATTCTTTGGAAGATCGCCCGACAGTTTTGATCGGTCGATAGAAATTTACCGACGCCTGGCCGGAGCCTGGAAGATCGACGACGAGAAGTCGGTTCACGATGAGCTTACCATCGCCAGGAATCGTGCGGGAGTTAGGATCGCCATAGCTCCCGTATTCCTTTCCGTCAGCTGCTCGCGGAGCCTTCCAGTTACCAAGTAGCCTTTGCGCAATCGAGGTCGCGTTTGCGAGAGAGATGTCCCCCGTCATGATCAGCACGGTGTTATTAGGAAGAAATTGTTTTTCATAGAAAGAACGAACGTTTGCAGCCGAGAGAGATTCAATACTTGCCGCTGTTCCGCCTGCCGGATGCTCGCCAAAGGCGTTGACCGAAGCAACATAATTAGCTAAGAATGCGGGCTGCGTTAGATTCGCTTTCAACTCATCGAGTGTCTGCGACTTCAGCAGGTCGAGTTCATCTTCCTTGAACGCGGGATTCAGTACGACATCGGCCATGATCGCCATGGCCTGATCGAGCTTGTCTGATGTGACGCTGATAGTCACCGACGAGCTGTTCCACCCGGCACCCGAGTTGATAGAACCGCCAAGAAACTCCATCTCTTCGGCGATCTGTTCTGCTGTACGTGTCTTTGTCCCCTTCGTCAGCATGTCGGCCGTCATGTTTGCAAGGCCGGCTTTCGCAATTCCCTCGGACGACGCACCGGATTTGACGAGAAGTTGAACCGTGACGATCGGCACGCCGCGCTTTTCCACGACGGCGAGCGTGAGCCCGTTCTTGAGCTTCGCTTCCTTTACCGCCGGGATCACGACCGATCTCGCCGGCCCCGGTTTCGGAATAATGTCCTGTGCAAACAGCGAACCCGCTACCGCGACATAAACAGCCAGGCCGAACGAAATCCGCAATCCGCAGTCCGCAATCCGCATTTTCTTCTTCATTTCGCTCCCTCCGCCTTTTTCTCCTGGTTGTAATGGATGACGACGCGATTGTTGTCCTTGAAATACTGTTTCATCACCCGCTGAATATCGGCCGCCGTCACAGCCTGAAGCGCCGCGACTTCGTTATTCACCGCTTTCGGATCGCCTTGATAAGCGACGGCGCGTTCGATCGCGATCGCCTTGCCGTCGTTCGTCTCCCGCGCACGGATCGCACGCGAGACAAGCTGGTTCTTTGCTTTCTCAAGTTCCTTTGCGGAGACACCGGCGTCCTGGATCTTCTTCAGCTCAGCCAGCAGGGCAGCTTCTAGATTTTCGGACGTTCCCTTCTCCGCACCGATGCCGATCAGCGACATTCTCCCGCCTTCGGTATTCAGTTCAAGATCGAGATCGGCCTCTTGAGCTATCTGCTGAGTCCGAACAAGGGACTGATAAAGTCGCGAGCTTTCGCCGCCCGACAATATCGATGCCGCGAGACGGATGGCAGGGATGTCAGGGCTTGTGGTCTTTGGCGCCCGATACACGATAGCTGTTGCGGGAAAAGGAACAATCGGCGCAAATTTCTCGAACCTGCCGCTCTGTCGTCCATTCGGGCTCGACCTCGGTCACACGTGATATCTTCCCGGACGGTTTCTTGAGCGAGCCGAAATATTTGTCGACCCACGTATCGAACTGCTTCTGTTGGAAGTCACCGACGACGATCAGGACCGCATTGTCCGGACGATAGTATTCCTTGTAAAACTTCTCGGCATCCGCACGCGTCGCCGCTTCGAGCTGATCAAGATCGCCGATCACGCCCCGACGATACGGATGCTTCTGGAAGGTGAGATCGTCGAGGTACCAGTAAAGCCTGCCGTATGGCTGGGCGAGAACGCCTTGACGATATTCTTCCTGGACGACCTTTCGTTCAGATAGGAAATTGTCCTCGTCCACCGTAAGGTTGACCATTCGGTCGGCCTCGGCCCAGAGAAGTACTTCAAGATGATTCGACGGAACGACCTCGTAGTAGTTTGTGTAGTCGGGCCATGTCGAAGCGTTATTGAATCCGCCAACATCTTCGGTCAGTCGGTCCAACTTCTCGTTCGGCATATGGGCGGTCGCCTTGAACATCATGTGTTCGAACAAGTGAGCAAAGCCGGATCGTCCCGGTGGATCGTTCTTACCACCGACGTCGTACCAGACATGGATCGAAACGGTCGGGCTCGTGTTGTCCTGTACGGAGACGATCTTCATTCCGTTCGGAAGCACGCGCTCTTTGATGTTGAGCGGGGCGACCTTTACCTGGGCAAACGCAGACGCGCAAATCGTGGCGATGAGTAAGATTAAAATTATTGTTCGCATGTTGTTTGTCTGAACTTAATACGTTGCAAGTCGTGCGAGGGTTTGATGTCGAAACTCAGTGACAAGATGGACTGGAACACATGCATCTTGCCTGCCGCTCCCGTCGCGTCTCAATTACGCGTAATCGTAAAACCCTTTTCCGCTCTTTCGTCCGAGCCATCCGGCGTCGACATATTTCTTGAGCAAAGGGCACGGCCGATACTTCGGATCGCCGAGCCCCTCGTGCAGAACGTTCAGGATCGCGAGGCAGACATCCAGTCCGATAAAGTCGGCGAGCGTCAGCGGCCCCATCGGATGATTCATGCCGAGCTTCATGATCTCGTCAATCGCTTCTTTCGTCGCGACGCCTTCGTGAAGTGCGAAGATCGACTCGTTGATCATCGGCATCAGCACGCGATTTGAAACAAAGCCCGGATAGTCATTGCATTCGACCGGCACTTTGCCGAGTTTCTCCGAAAGCTCTTTGACCGTCGCGTATGTTTCGTCCGAAGTGGCGATCCCCCGTATGACCTCGACCAACTTCATCAAGGGAACGGGATTGAAGAAATGCATGCCGATGACTTTATCGGGGCGCTTTGTCGCCGCCGCGATCTTTGTGATCGAGATCGAGGACGTGTTAGACGAAAGAATGGTGTCCGGTTCGGTGATCGCATCGAGCTTTTCAAAGATCTGCTTTTTGATGTCAAAGTTTTCGGTGGCCGCCTCGACGATAAGCGTGCAATCTTTTAGATCGTCAAGCGATGTCGTGGTTTTTATTCGACCAAGAACCTCCGCTTTCTGATCCTCGGTCATCGTCTCTTTTTTCACGAACCGATCGAGACTTTTGCCGATATTCTGAATTCCGCGATCGAGAAATGCCTGATCGACGTCACACACGACAACTTCAAAACCCGCAGCGGCCGCTGTTTGGGCAATCCCATTGCCCATCGTGCCCGCACCTATTACTCCGATAATTTCTGCCATTGCTTAGAATCGTCTCCAAAAATCAGAACCACCTGCCTCAGCGGGTGGTTCAAGTTCGGGTTCATACACAGGACAAGCTCACGGGCCGCGGAGCTGATATTTCCGCTACTGCCGGTGAACAACTATTGCCAACTGTTTGGCACGGGCGGCATTGGCGGCGGCGTAGAACGTGAGCTGAGGCCTGCGTAGAAATTCTTGCCAACCTCGCCAAAGAAAAACCATAGGCCATAAATCCCCAGTGCGGTACCGATCGGAAAGCTGATTAGGACCAGAATGCTGATAATTATACCCAGCGTTCGTCCTACCGGCTTCTCCCTCAGGACCTTGAAAGCCGTAAACAGCGTAAAGGCACCGAAGGCGAGAAAAATGAGGCCGATCAAAACACCGACCCCCATGAAGATTCCGCCCATCATCTGCTCGTCGCCCCGACTGGACGCGGACATCATCGCGCCGCCAAGAATTACGTAGACGAAAAAAAAGATGACACCAGCGACCAGCTGTAGGCCGGCCTGAACGAAATAAAAGATGCTGAGAAGTTTGTTGTGATCTCTTGCAGTCATAATCTCTCCGAAAATAACCCCTTGATCTCAACCCAAATTACGCGTGATGTTCACGGTTTGTTGCACTTTCGAACTACACTCGTTCGACGGCCATGGCGACTGAATTGCCGCCGCCGAGACACAGCCCCGCGACACCGCGCTTCGCACCGCGACGCTTCATTTCGTAAAGCAAGGTCGTCAATACACGGCTACCGGAATTTCCGATCGCGTGCCCCATAGCAACAGCACCGCCGTTGACGTTTACAAGTTCGGGGTTGATTCCGAGTTCTTTCATCACGCCGAGGGCCTGAACCGAGAATGCTTCGTTCAATTCGAACAACTCTACGTCTTGGAGTGCCCATCCCGCCTTTGCGACCGCACGCCTGACACCTTCGACCGGAGCGAGCATTATGTACTTCGGTTCGATGCCCGAAACGGCATACGAAACGATGCGTGCCAGCGGTTCTACTCCCAACTCGCTTGCTTTCTCACTCGAGGTAACGACGAGAGCCGACGCTCCGTCGTTCACGCCCGGAGCATTTCCCGCTGTGACAGTCCCACCGTCTTTCTTAAATGCGGGCCGCAATTTTCCAAGGGCATCGACGGTGGTGTCGGGGCGAACCGGCTCGTCGTGATCCAAAACGAAGGGATCGCCTTTTTTCTGCGGAATCTCGATCGGGATTATTTCGTCCTTAAAATAACCCTTCTCCTGAGCTTCGTGCGCCTTGCGGTGCGAATCGTACGCGAATTGGTCCTGCGTCCCGCGTGTGATCTGATGTTTGTCCGCGACGATCTCACCGGTATTGCCCATGTGCCAGTTCTCGAACGGGCACCACAGTCCGTCATGGACCATCAGGTCAGTCACCGTCTGGTTTCCCATCCGATAGCCGTCGCGTGCACCCGGCATCGCGTATGGAATGTTTGACATCGACTCCATCCCACCCGCAACGACAAAATCCGCGTCACCGAGCTTGATGGATTGAGATGCGAGCGCGACCGCACGTAACCCGGATCCGCATACCATATTTACGGTAAGTGCCGAGACCTCGGGCGGCAGTCCGGCTTTCATCGCCGCCTGTCGAGCCGGAGCTTGTCCGATGCCAGCCTGCACGACGCAGCCCATTATTACCTCGTCGATCTTAGCCGGATCTACGCCGGCGCGTTTCACTGCTTCCTTGATCGCGATCGCTCCAAGCTCGGGCGCCGTAAATCCCTTTAAAGCTCCCTGAAACTTCCCCGTCGGCGTCCGCGCCGCACTTATGATCACCGCTTCTTTGTTCTCTGCCATGATGATGTCCTGATGAATGAATTTCGAGTACTAAAATAAAAGGGTATTTTCGCATCTAGGCCTCATATCTGCAATTCTGGCCGTTCGGTACCGGGCGAAACTGTGGTTCCGATCGTCTGTGCGTCTTTGCGGGAACCCGTCAGTGTTTTCCCGCAAAGACGCAAAGACGCAAAGCAAGGTGCCTCAGTTCTCACCAATATCCTCGTTCCAAACATCGGGATTATCAGCAATGTACCGGGCGAGCATTGCGATGCACTCAGATGAATTCAGATCGATCACATTCACGCCGTTTTCGCGCAGCCAGTCGATCCCTCCCTCAAAAGTTACAGATTCACCAACGATGACTGTCCCTATGCCGAATTGCCGGACGAGACCGCTGCAATACCAGCAAGGTGCAAGAGTCGTCACCATGATCGTGTCACGGTAGCTGCGCTCGACGACCGGCTTTTCGAAACGCGTCCGTCTCGCCATGAACCGAAGGGTCGTCTTCCTGGACTCGCCTGTTGTGTCCGCGTCCGAGCAATTTTCCTTCTCCATCAAACAACGCGGCACCGATCGGAATGCCGCCCTCTGCCAAACCCATCCGGGCCTCCTCGATCGCTACATCGAGCATCTGCGAATAGTCGTGATCCATATTTTAGAAGATGTCGCCGACACATAAATGTAAGCAAAACAGACCGCACCGGGCAAGCGAGGTTGATAAACGATGAAAGGAGCCTATGATGGACATTAACTCGCATATGTCTACGATCCACAGTTTTGTTCCCGGGGATTTTCTGATCTTTCAGCTTGAAAGTGGTTACGCGCTTTTGCGCGTCCTGGCGGTTGATGAAACGGATGCAGGCCAAGTGTGGCATCTGGCCGCGTACAAAGACCTCTTCCTCGACATCGAGGCCGTCGACAGGGCGCTTGACGATGCCACGACTCTGAGCATCGAGAAGCCCCACGTAGCGTTAACGAACCGCGGATTCGAAAGCACCCAGGTCGCACGGATGAGAAATTTGCCGCTGACAGAAAATGATTTGAAGGATTTCAATGACTGGAAGCTCTCAGACGAAAAAGCAGTTTCCGATCGATCGATAAGACTTCTTTTGGGATTACGCTAGACGACGACGCTCGAGTTCGATGGCGATCAACTCGAGTTCACGGCTCACCTGTCCCGTAACTGACGAGTTCTCATTGGCGCGTCGGATCAGATACGGTATCGCATCTGCCACCGGCCCGTACGGAACATATTTCGAAACGCTATAGCCGTTTTTCGCGAGGACGTACGAGAGATTGTCGCTCATACCGTAGAGCTGCGAGTAAAAGATGTGCGGATGATTATGCGAGAGACCGCGTCTGATGCATCATCTGGGCTAGAAGCTGTGTGCTCCGTTCGTTGTGTGTGCCGGCGACAAACGCAATGTCATCGAGATGATCTATGCAGTACTCGAGCGCCGCATTGTAATCGCGGTCTGTCGCTTTCTTATTTGGCTGGATCGGAGATTCATAATCCAGTTCTTCAGCCCGGGCCCGCTCCTTTTCCATATAAGCGCCGCGGACAAGCTTTACCGCTAAAATATATCCGTCAGAACTCGCCTGCTTCCGCACTTCTCGCAAATATTGCAGCCTGTCGTGCCGATACATCTGGAGCGTGTTGAAGACTATGGGAGCTCGGCGATTATATTTCTCCATCATCTCGGTTGCGAGACGATCGATAGCGTCCTGTATCCAGCTTTCCTCGGCATCGATAAAAACCGGCTGACCGATTGAATGAGCAAATTCACAGATCTCGTTTACGCGGGTGTGAATGCTCTCGCACTTCGCCTGACCCTTCGCGTCGAGTTTCTTTTTCTTGCTGATCTTCTCGAGCGTTCCCAGCGGAGCGATACCCGTGACTTTAAATACTGCGAATGGAATGTTCGGATCGTTCTTTGCACGCTCGATAGTACGAATGATCTCGTCCTTTGTATTATCGAAATCGGCTTCGGTCGATTTACCTTCGATCGAATAGTCGAGGATCGTTCCAATATTGGCCTCGCCGAGCCGCTCTATAACCGGTTCGCATTCGCGAATCGTTTCACCGCCGCAGAATTGTTCAAAGATAGTTTCCTTGATCAGACCTTCCACCGGAAGACCAAGCCACAGTGCAAACGTTGTCGCGCGCGTTCCGATGGCGTTTAGGAACGGCGAGTTGAGCATCTTAAAGAGGCGATATTTTTCCTTAAGTTCGGCGTCGGATTTATCTGCGAACGCAGTTTCGGTGTCGCGGAAGTCCAGCTTGAATTCGCTCATAAAAATCGGATTCTAGCATACATGCCACCGAGCACACAGAGAGGACGACAAAGACCGAGGGCCAGTCAAATTGTAACTCCGACGCGTTTCCCTTATGATTTTCGTTTTAACTCTGTGCCCTCTGTGGCAACTGTTTTATGAGTAAATCACTTCCGAAAAGATCGGAGAACTATTCCGAATGGTACAACGAGATCGTCAAACGGGCCGATCTCGCCGAAAACTCCGCGGTTCGTGGCTGTATGGTGATCAAGCCCTATGGCTACGCGATCTGGGAAAAAATGCAGCGTGCGCTCGACGACATGTTCAAGGCGACGGGACACGTAAATGCCTACTTCCCGCTTTTCGTGCCGAAATCTTTTCTTGAAAAAGAAGAGGAACATGCAGAAGGTTTCGCAAAGGAATGCGCGGTTGTCACGCATTACCGTTTGAAAGCCGATCCGGACGGAAAGGGGCTGGTCGTCGATCCGAATGCAAAACTTGAAGAGGAACTGATAATTCGCCCGACGTCGGAAACAGTGATCTGGAATACGTATAGGACATGGATCCAATCCTGGCGCGATCTGCCGTTGCTGATCAATCAGTGGTGCAATATCGTTCGGTGGGAAATGCGTACTCGCCTGTTCCTCCGCACGACCGAGTTCCTTTGGCAGGAAGGACATACTGCCCACGCGACAGAGCAGGAAGCGGTTGAAGAGACCGAACGAATGCTCGGGGTGTACGCGACGTTCGCCGAAGAGTGGATGGCGTGCTTCCGGTCATCAAGGGAGTGAAATCCCCGAACGAGCGATTCGCCGGAGCGGTAGAGACCTATTGCATCGAAGCTCTGATGCAGGACGGAAAGGCTCTGCAAGCAGGCACATCCCATTTCCTCGGCCAGAATTTCGCGAAGTCGTTCGACGTAAAGTTCGTCAACAAAGAGAACCAGCTTGAATACGCGTGGGCGACCTCGTGGGGAGTCTCGACGCGTTTGATGGGTGCCCTGATCATGGCGCACTCGGACGACCAGGGTCTGGTTCTGCCGCCAATGCTGGCACCGATACAGGTCGTGATCGTGCCGATCTATAAAACTCCTGAAGATCTGGCGAAGATCAGTGAGAAGGCAAATCCGATCTTTGAAGAGCTGAAGGCCGCCGGTATCTCGGTCAAGTATGACGACAACGATAAGCAGCGCTCCGGTTGGAAGTTTGCCGAGTACGAACTACGTGGTGTACCGATCCGGCTCGGGATGGGACTGCGTGATCTGGAAAGCGGTACTGTCGAGATCGCCCGCCGCGATAATTTGACAAAGGAATCGCGGCCCATAGAAGGCGTTGTCGAGCATATCAAGGGGCTGCTCGATGAAATTCAAGCGAACATATACCAGCGTGCTCTGAAGTTCCGAGAGGATAATACGTTCCCAGTGGATTCATGGGATGAATTCCAGGCCCAGATCGAACGCGGAGGATTCATCTCGGCACACTGGGACGGGACGGCTGAAACTGAGGAGAAGATCAAAGACGAAACAAAAGCGACCATTCGCTGTATTCCGCTCGACGGTCCGGAGGAGAACGGAAAGTGTGTCTATTCCGGCGCTCCCTCGAATAGGCGTGTGATTTTCGCTCGAGCCTATTGATCATTCGTACGAACGTTTCATCCGAGCCAAGCCCATCGCCCTTCGCCAGACAGAAAGCTGCCCGATGTGAAATGCCGTGTGACCGATAAGTACTTGTGTCAGCGCGTGACGGATCGTCGGAAAGACGTCGCGATGCGCTTCATCAGGAAAGGGTCGATCGAGGTGTAGATCGTCCAGCTTATTGACGGCCTCAATAATTCGACGTCGAATTTCGCGGAAAATCCTGATGCTCTCCTCTTTCGATTCGTAAACATCGGTGTCCGCGACTGGGATACTACCCGGCCCGAATCGCCTGACCCAGTCTTGCGTAAGAAATTTCGGGATCCCAATTACGCCGCCTAGCATCTGCAGCACGAAAGTCAGATGACCGATCGTCCACGACGGATGATTCACGACACCGCTCGGCTGAGCCACCATATCCGACGCCGGGATATCCACAACCTGCTCCTCGAGGAAGTCGAGCGAGTAATTGAAACTGTGAAGTATTGATTTCATGGTCATTATGCCCCTCTCTCATTTGGTCATCCATTCGGCAAGTCGGAGCCACGTTTCAGTTCCGCCGATGAACATCCGCAGGGGGAACGATGCGACCAGTATGAGCACCTGTTTTCCGTGCGTCCGGGCTCTATCCACGGCTCCGAGCGCCGGTGATAAAAAATTCTTTCTTGCCGCCATCGTCGTGTCACCTCCGATGGTTTACGCGAAGACGGGCGTGGAAATGTGTCACGGGTTTAGGCTAAAGATTCTTAACGAAAAGCCAGATGCTTACGCAAATAATCGCGAGGGATATCCCGCAAACCACGACCAGCACGACCGTGTCCGGCTCGTTAAAGAGGAATATCTGGGATCCGACATACAGCAACGGAAGCAGCAGAGCGAAGCCGGCCATTTCGAGTGCCGCGTGACGGTTGCCCTGGCGCCGCCGGCGCTCTTTTTCCGCCTCGGTGATATCGGGCGCCGGAAGGCGAAAGTATTGCAGCCACTCAGTATGGGGAAAAGCGTAGGACAACCGGTTTATGACGAATGCGCCGAGAATTCCCGCGCCGAGGATCATCTTTATGCTGTCGGGTAGAAAGGATTCCATTGAGGGGGTGGTCGGAGAAAGGACGATTGTGGAAGGCAAGCCGAAAAGCGGTTATGTGTCGAGTAGGAGGGCCGGGACCACGTCGATCGCGCGGTGAGCCTGACGAGAGAATAATATCAGACTAACCGCGCCGTAGAACAGCACTTTTTTGTCGGCTCGGAACCGTTATCGGGCTCAGAATAGGATCGAGGGCAAGAACGATCCGCGCGGTTCCTGATAAAGTCCGCGGCTCATTAGAGTCATCGGTTGAACGATCTTCAGGCCGTTTTCGAAACACCACCTGAGCAGTTCTCCATTTCGAGTCGGCAGTAAGAAGCCCGGCCCGCCGAATTCTTCCGCTGCCCCGATCAGGGCCTTGACGTCCTCGTTCGATTCTCCGACCGTGTGGCCAAAGAATCCGATGCCGGTCGTATAACCTGTTATCTGTCCGTCGTGTTCGACAACCTTAGCCGTTCCCTGATCGATCGCAGCGGCGACTTCATTGTGTCGGGCGTGACCGTGAACACGTATGGCAAGAGCATCGACACCAGGAAGATCTTCGGCGGACATGGCACGAACGCTGTGGCCTTCGATTTTTATTCCGATCGGGGGGCCCTGAATGGTGGAGAGGGGCTCAACCGGGTCAAAACCGAGTTTCGTGTAGAGCGATAGCGAGCGATTGTGATAGGCGGCCTGAACAAGCCGTACCGACAGTGTTCCTTTCTCGTCGGCGTGCCGAATAACGGCGTGCATCAATGTACGCCCGATCTTCGAGTTCTGCTCGTTCGGATCAATAGTGATCGGACCGATGCCGGCGACAGCATCGCTTTCCCAAAGAAAGTTGCTACCCACCGTCTGGCCGCCGTTTTCGGCGACAACGGAATAGATGTCGGGGCGCGAAAGCATCATTGCCATCAAACCCGCCGCGACCTCCGGCGACGGAAAGTCGCGTGGAAACTTATGAGCGTCGGCGATCGATGCGAATGCGTTGTAGCAGATCTCCCCAAGTATCTGCGCATCGTCTGGCCGTCCGGGTCGTAAAGTCAATTCGGTTGCTGTTTTTTGCGTCTGCATTTGGCGATTCCTCCGAGGTTCAACGCGAAGAATAATACCGATTCGTATCAAACACAAAAAATAGGGCCCTTTCCTTTCGAAAAGAGCCTCTCCCCCTTGTTCGTTTTGTGGGAGCGTCAGCAACCTGTTACTAGTCACCTAAAATTCTTGTTCGACCTGCAGGTCTGTCTGCCAAGAACCTCCACTCCGAATAACGTACCTGCACGGGCTGTGCCATCGCTGTATTAGACAGTGTTTGGAGGAGTTCATGAAGAAAGCCATCAGGCAAAACCGAAGGTGTATACGTTCTGGTGTACCGTTTTCGTCAGTACCGGAGTGGTCCTATCGTCGTTCGCATCCATTTCAACGTGCGGTTCTCGTTCGGCGGCTCTGACTGGATCGGCAGCGCCGACACTCTTGTCACCATGCTAAATTAGACCCATGGCGAAGCAAAGCGCGGGGCTCTTGCCCTACAGAATAAAAGACGACGTCCTCGAGGTGTTCTTGATTCATCCGGGAGGACCGTTCTGGCAAAACAAGGACAAAGGAGCATGGTCGATAGCAAAGGGAGAATTTTCGGGTGAGCCACCGATCGACGCAGCGAGAAGAGAGTTAAAGGAAGAAACAGGATTCGACGTGAAGGGCCCGTTCATTGAGCTGACGCCGATAAAACAAAAAGGTGGGAAATGGGTTTACGCGTTTGCGACGGAGGCGGACTTTGATCCGTCGGATCTGAAAAGCAATACCTTCACCATGACCTTCGCGTCCGGCAGCTCAAAAGAATATCCGGAGGCCGATCGCGGCGACTGGTTCCGAGTGGAAGAAGCTAAAGAAAAGATCCTCGAGGCGCGAAATAAAATTAGTCACGGAACTCGCCGATAAGCTCGGATACTAAACCAACATTCTGAAAACCGACGAGTGCTTAAAGCACCTGTCGATTGACTTGCCCCGGTGATGCGAGCACGATAGAAGTGAAACGAGCTTCGCTTACTCTTTTTTCAGCTAACCCGAATACTTCGGACATCCTGACTCAAACAGCAACGAACAATACGGACGCAACGGGCGTCTCAAGAGAAGGGAGATAGATATGTCCGATAGACTAAACCTGATCGACACGATCGCACAGCAAGACAACCTTTCAACGTTCTCCAGGATAATGGGGACATCAGGTACGAATGAATTGTTCGGGGGCGACGGAAGTTTCACGGTATTTGCACCAACAAACGATGCCTTTGCGAAGATTCCGGATGAAAAGCTTGATGCTCTTATTAATGAGGAGAAGCAGGTCCAACTCAAGGCTCTCCTTTCCTATCACATACTTCCCGGTAAGGTCATGGCCGCCAGTTTGAAGTCCGCCAAGTCCGTGACGGGCCAGGAAGTGATGATCACAGATATAAACGGGATCAAGATCAACTCATCGGTTTTACAAGCGAGGAACATTGAAGCGACAAACGGTGTCGTCCATGGGATCGATACCGTACTGCGGCCTCCGGTTCCTTACGGAAATAAACCGATCCTTTAGACGACGCATCCCAAACGCCGCCGTGCTGATCGCCATCTGGTCTTATCAGCACGGCGACTTAATGCGATCATTCAAACAAACTTCCTTGAGCTTTCTCAACCGCCGGTTCATCGACTTTTTCCACATGCGTTTCGTCGCTCGGTAACGGGGCGACCATCCGGCGAAGATCCGTGAACGAAGTATCCCGGTCTAACCATTTCGCGTAATCATACTTGTGGATCACGACGGGCATTCGCCCCTTCGTGTGAATAGGGCTCACCACGTCATTGGCGTCGGTGGTCATGATCACGCCGCAGCGTTTCGTTTCACCCTTTATTTCACAGTCGCGTGCGATGCCTCCGAACGCGAAAAGCGGTTCGTCAAATGTAAAGATGTGACGACCCTTTTCCGCGTCCCATTCGAAGAATCCCGTCGCCGGGATCAGAACACGGTCGGTGCGAAAAGCCTCTGAGAACATTTTTACCTTTGTGATCGTCTCGGCTTTCGCATTTATCGCCCTTCTCGGTATGCCGCGGTTATCGGAATCTTCGATCGTCCACCATATGTCTTCGGGACGGTTTGCGTTGTTGATCGCTGTGATCCACTCGCCCGGAAAAACTTCTTCCCGCATTTTGTATCCGTGAATATCGAAGTAGTCGAGGCCATCGACGAGGTTGAAATGCTTTATGATGTCGTCCTTCAAAGCTTTCAAAACGTATCGTCCGCACATACGGACGAGGATAGCATGAGGAAGCGGTCAGAATTCAGGAGTCAGACTTCAGAAGTCAGTATTCAGAAGTGAAACGTGAGAAGTCAGAAGTGAAGTGCGAGCCTTAAGACGGCATCCTGATTCTGAATTCTGACTCCTGACTTCTGAATTCTAATTCTGGAACATTGCTTGCAGTGGCGTGGGCGTCACGCTAAGAGTGAACTATTTTCATTCATTTTCTGAACAAAGGGAGGGTTGATATGAATAATCTATTGAGAGGTGGTCTGGCTGGTGCGGCGGCCTACAAATTCGGCGGCGGCATCATCTCGACAATACTCGTTTTCATCCTCGTATTTTGGCTGCTCGGCAAATGCTGACAACCGCTCCGTGAACTCCCGTGTGTTCGATGGTTTTCAGCCAAGTTAACCATGGAACACACGGGTTTCGCGGTCTTCTCGTTTCTCCATTCCTCCAAACCACACAATAACTTCAACTTTATTTAGATCATCGACGTCTAAGTGCTGAGTGCGAAGTTTCGTATTCAGAGGCGTTTCTAAAGTAAGATTCTCGTGCGAAAAGCATGTTTACGCGAGTTTGATGTTGAATGATCTGACCGATGAAAGGCTTGTCGAGCTGGCCGTTTCGAGGAATTCGGACGCTTTCGGCGTAATCGTGAGGAGATGGGAGCGAAAGATATTTGCTCTCTGCTTCGGTATGCTCGGACGCGAAGACGACGCCCGCGATGCGGCCCAGGAGACATTTATCGCGGCGTATCGCAACATTGCGAAATTCCGCGGCGAAGCGAAGGTCTCATCTTGGCTTCATCGCATTGCGGTCAATCAGTGTTTGACGACGAAGCGGCGAGCCAGAACCCGATCAGAGGAATTCCTTGATGATGAGTCCGGTGAAGGAGATAGGGTTTTTGTCGCTCCGGCGCATCGTTCGCCGGCAAATACGACCGAAGCGACAGAGCGACTTACCATAGTCCGGCAGGCCGTGAGTTCCCTTCCGGTGGACCTGAGGCAGGTAATCGTCATGAAGGAATTTGAGGAAATGACGTTTCAAGAGATCTCGGACACTTTGGAGTTGCCGCTGAGCACCGTGAAGAGCCGACTCTACACGGCTCTCAGGCAGTTGCGAATGAAGCTAGAACAGGTTTCGCTTGAGATAAGTTAGGTGACGAAGATGAACGACGTAAGCTTTTCAAAATGTATTTTCACTGCTGACATGGTGCCGTATTTGTACGGTGAGATGTCCGGACGGGAAAGATCAGCGTTTGAATCGCATCTCGTGGCTTGTACCTTGTGTACGGATGAATTTGCCTCGATCTCGAATGCGAGATTCGAAGTGTACGACTGGAAAAGGCTTGAATTCGATCCGCTGGAAACTCCTCGTTTCGAATTACCGAGTGAGGTAGTTACTACCGAGTCGTCTCTGTCATCCGTGTTCGGTTGGGTTGAGAAACTGCGAGCAGGGTTTGCCACCAGCTGGCTGGTTCCCAGTGCGGCGCTTGCCGCCGTGGCGATCATTTCCGTTTTCGCTGTGGTCCTTATTTCTATGCGGGATAATACACCGGAAATGGCCGATAAGAACGATAAGCCGAATATTTCTGAAGTCGGAAGTTCCGAGGTAGCGTCGGTGCCGACCAGAGCTGAAATACTGGCTCCTTCTGAAAACGAGAGTGAGAACGATGGTCCTGGTAAGCTATCGACCAACCTTTCGCGTCGGAGCCCAGTTCCTGCTCAGATTCAGGAGAAGAATCCGGTCCGAAAACGTAAGCTGACGCGGTTGCAACCAAACGATTCAATACAGGCAGCTACCTTGCGTTCAGAAATGATTCCACGTCTTAACGAGTTTGCCGATGACGAAGATACATCGCTCCGATTAGCCGAGCTCTTCGAAAATATTGAAGCAAGAAGATAGAAACTCGATACTGAAATGAAATACGCAAAACTATTCCTTTTATTACTGGCGTTGTCAGCGATTGTCGCGAGCGGTGCTTTCGGACAGGATGATCCTCCGGCGGACGGCGGATCGCAGGATGAACGTGCCAACGAGCGGCGACCAAATTTACTCGCTGAACTTGGATTATCGAGGGAACAGATCCAGCAGATCCGGCGGATGAATCAGGAACGCCGGCCTACGATGATGCAAGCACAGCGCCGGATGCAGGAAGCAAATCGAGCCCTCGACATGGCGATCTACCGTGATTCGGTACAGGACGAAGAATTTCAGGCTCGGCTAAAAGATGTTCAATCCGCACAAGCGGAACTTGCTCGTCTGCGTTTTGAAAGCGAACTCTCAGTACGAAAGGTACTGACACCCGAACAACTCGTCCGGTTTCGCGAGGTGAGGCGGCGTTTTGCAGAAGCTCGCGAAGCGGAAATCGCGCAATCGCCGAATGCGTCGCGGAGGGGGAGCCATGCCTCCTGGTCCCGCCGGCTCGGGCCAGCGTCCTCCTGTTAATCAATAGAAATTTACCGAGTGAGCAAGCAGCCGAGTCCAGCATTGGGCCGGCTGTTTTACTGTTTGGCGTTTCCTTTAGTTCGTTGTACCCTTTATCAAAATCCCTGGCTAACTCGCATTTAGACCCTCTAGATGAATCCAATCGCAAAATTTCTTGATGAGCTACAGGAAGTAAGTTTGCTGCTCTGGAGTGTCTTAACCGGACTTTTTCGCCCTACGAGATATCCCGGTGAAATTGTCCATCAGATGGACCTCATCGGGGTCGGATCGCTCCCGATCGTTTTGCTGACAGGCTTTTTCACGGGTGGGGTTCTGGTGCTGCAAACATTCCCAACCCTGCAGTACTACGGCGTTCATAACGAAGCCGGGCGCTCGGTCGCCACATCTCTTGTTCGAGAGCTTGGACCAGTTTTGACCGCCTTAATGGTTTCCGGACGTATCGGATCGGCCATCTCAGCCGAGCTTGGCTCAATGGTGGTTTCGCAGCAGATAGATGCGATGCGGGCGCTCGGGAGCGACCCGATCAAGAAACTTGTGACACCCCGGATGATCGCTCTGATCGTGATGCTGCCGCTGTTGACGGTGGCAGCCGATATTTTCGGTATCCTCGGCGGCGGAACCGTTGCTTCGTATATTTTCGATCAGGATGTAAACGTCTTCCTGACCTCCGTCCGCAACGGCATTACGACAGAAGACATTATCGGCGGGATCATAAAGCCCGTTTTCTTTGGCCTGCTGATAGGTGGAATAGCGTGCTACAAAGGACTGAGCACCACCGGAGGCACGGTCGGTGTCGGACGCTCGACGATCAGCGCCGTCGTATTGTCGTCGATCTGGGTCATCATTTTTGATTTCTTTCTCGCCAAGGCGATACAATCCGTGCTCGGCGTCGGCGTGATATAGCGGCCGGGTTTCCCGAAACTTATGTTTTCGTCATCCGAAATCGAGGTCTTAGAACATGTCGACCCGCCTCTTGATCCGATGGATCTCGAGGATCCGGTGGATGAACCTGACCGCGTCAGGTCAGCCATCGAGTTTCGGGATGTTCATTTAGCCTTCGATGATAAAAAGGTTCTCGACGGGGTCAGTTTCACCGTGCGGCGCGGAGAAACGAAGCTTATACTCGGGCGAAGCGGAGGAGGCAAGTCCACCACCGTGCGGCTGATTCTCGGTCTCTTGAAGCCGGATGCTGGCCGCATTTTCATCGGCGGTGAAGACATAACCGACTACACGGAAGAGGAGATGATGGAGGTCAGGAAGAAGATCGGTATGGTCTTTCAGGAAGGGGCCCTATTCGATTCGCTTTCCGTGTATGAGAACGTTGCCTATCGGCTTCGCGAGCAGGCCGTCATCGACGAAGAGGAAGTCGAACAGGAAGTCAGACGAATGCTTCGCTTTGTCGACCTTGAAGACGCGATAGACAAGATGCCTGACGAGCTTTCAGGTGGTATGCGGAGAAGAGTCGGGATCGCTCGTGCTCTGGTCGGGGATCCTGAGATCGTGCTTTTTGACGAGCCGACGGCCGGCTTGGATCCTCCGACGGCGCGAACGATCTGTCAACTTGCGATCAAACTTCGGGATCTACAGGATGTATCTTCGATCTTCGTGACGCACGAAATGAAGAACGTTCAATACCTTTCGTCCGAATACGCGACGGTCGATAGCAATGGCCGGGTCGTATATGAGAAGGAAGGTGAACGGCTTTGTCTGCTAAATACGGAAGTGTTAATGTTTCGGGATGGAAAGATAATCTTCAATGGTTCCGATGAACGTCTTCGAAATTCCGGCGACGAATACATTCATCGGTTTATTCACGGATACAAGGCTTAGTCATTTAGCATGGTGGAAACCAGAAAAACACTGACGTTTAGCAAGCTCCGGGTAGGAATCTTTGTTCTGAGCGGCTTGGCCGTGCTGGGGTTTCTGATATTAAACTCGAGCGGTGACTTCAACCCTTTCGAGAAGAAGATGCGCCTTAAAGCTAGGTTTGCCGCAGCTGACGGACTTCGCGAAGGCTCCGAAGTACAGCTTGCCGGCGTACGCATCGGCAAGGTAGAAACCGTTAGGCTTTTGAAAGCGAATAGCCCGGAGAATTTCAAGATCGAGGCCGTCATGCTCGTCAGTTCAGAGCTTAACGGCGAGCCGATCAATGAGCGCATACGAACCGACTCGAATGCTCAGCTGATCGCGACTTCGCTGCTGGCCAACGATAAGGTCATAAATATCTCGCCCGGAACTGCAAATGGGACTCCGGTCTCGGAAAATGACACTCTTGAATCCCGCGTGGCCATCTCTATCAACCAGCTCACACAGACGGGTAACGATCTGCTCGAGCAGATCAACAAATTGGCCGTCCCCGCGAATGAGATCCTCAACAAGGCGAATCAGGGCGAAGGCACGCTTGGACGTATTGTCAACGACGAATCGCTTTACCGAAATCTCGATGCCACGATCGGTGAGACCAGGCTGACGGTGACAAAGCTTCAGACCACCTTGGACAAGGTCAACAGCGGACAAGGCTCCGCGGGCAAGCTTCTCAACGACCCGGAGCTTTACAATAGCCTGAACAAGACGATTGCCCAGCTCGAAAGCATTTCCACCGATATCAAGTCTGGGCGCGGCTCCGCGGGAAAATTTGTCACCGATGATGCTTTGTATAACGAGACCAGGGCGGCGATCATCGATCTCCGCACTTCGGCAGCAAAGATCAACAGCATTGCCGACGATTTTAAGTTAATTTCCGTGGACCTTACGGAAGGCCGCGGAACGTTTGGCAAGTTTCTTAAGGACGAACAGCTCTACAACGACGCGAAAGAGACACTGGCCCGGTTCAATTCTACTGCCACGAAGATCGACTCGATCCTTGGCGACGCACAGGCGGGGAAAGGAACGCTTGGAAAATTCGTGACCGACGAAACCCTTTTCAACAATATCAATCAGACGGCGTCGAATTTTAACCAACTTTCCAGCGAAGGAACGAAGCTCATCTACGATTTCCGTCAAAACCCCAAGAAATACCTCCGAATCAAACTCAGTATCTTCTAAGGCTCCCAGCCTTGACAATAAATGCATAAACAACGCATATTAGACGACTATGCATCAGATATCCGTGTTTCGATGCATATAGCGTATAAACTATGCAGAAAGTGGAAAGACATAAGCTGATACTGGACGTCATTGAGTCGAGGCCCGTAAGTCGTCAGGAAGAACTGGCACAATTGCTCAGTGACGCCGGTTTCCGCGTAACACAGGCGAGCATATCTCGCGACCTTGATGAACTGGGCGTTGTAAAAGTCGATGGCAGATACGCAGCGATAGAGTTGCCGGTCGCCGAGGCGAGTCCATTTGGAGTCTCAGCGATCATACCGGCCGGCGAGAACTTGATCGTGGTTCGATGCTCTGCTGGATTAGCTTCGGCCGCGGCGGTCCGTATAGATGGTTCGAAGATCGTTGAGGTCGCCGGAACGATCGCGGGCGATGACACGATCTTTATCGCCGTCGACGGCGATCAGGATCAGAAGGCTGCAATCAAGAAGCTGAAGATGATCTTCGCAGCCGGGTGAGCAAAGGGGGAAAGATGTTTGTTGAAGTAGACAAGATCGGGTCGGCGACATCGCCGCTAACGCTGGGAAAACGAATTCGTGTCAATCCGGCGGAGTATGTCCCCCGGATCGGCGATGTTGTGGTCGCAAAGGCTAGAACGGAATCCGTTACCTACGGAAATCTGGAACTTCCCAGCGGGCGTCTGGCAAAGGTCAATCAGGGCGACATTTTACTCGGTGTACTGGGAAAGCGTCGTGCGTTGAAAGGCTTCGTCGGTGACGTCCCGTCGTTTGTTAAGGGGGGCGACCGGCTACATCTCCTTAACATGGGCGGCGTCGTGGGTGAATGCAAAGGCCATCACTCATCGCTTTCGGACGCGATCGAGGTCGAGGTCATCGGATCGGCGTGCGATGAGCTTGGATTGCCGATGAATATCGGTGACGCAGGCCTGATTCCGGCTGACAGTCTGCATGCATCGGCGCCGATCGTCATGGTCGCGGGCTCGTGTATGAATTCAGGCAAAACGATTGCGGCGGTCGAGATCATCCGACAAGCTGC
The DNA here is from genome assembly GCA_963772405.1 of uncultured Acidobacteriota bacterium. Lineage (GTDB taxonomy): Bacteria > Acidobacteriota > Blastocatellia > Pyrinomonadales > Pyrinomonadaceae > OLB17. The sequence continues at coordinate 858,575 of CAVYWT010000001.1, forward strand.
GAATTCCGGATTGACGGTAGCGGGCGTTAAGTTGACTGGAATCGCTTGTCTTCGCGATACGCTGAACATGCAGGATCATGGCGCATTTATTACAGCGAGTTTTCTCGATTGCGGCCTGCCTTCGACGGTCGAGTGCGAAGACCTCGCAGGTTTTGCTCGGTCCCTTTTTAATCACATAAATAGTTTTTCGCCTGATCTAATTGTCGCCGAACTCGGTGATGGGATCGTCGGGGGCTATGGTGTCGATGCGATCCTTGGCGACACCGTAATTATGGATGCTGTTTCGAGCTTAGTGTTTTGTGCTCCGGATTATGTCGGAGTGATCGGCGGAAAAACTGTCCTCGGTGAGTTCGGCCTCGATATGGACGTTGTCGCGGGTTCGGTTACCGATTCGCAAATGGGAGAGGATTTCGTCACGACGCAGCTTGGCCTGCCTGCAGGAAATGCGCGAAGAGACGGGAGGATGCTCTTCGAACTCGTCATGGCCGGGCTGCACGCGAAGACGGAGACTGTGCTCGCATGAAGAAACGAGTAGCTATATTTGGCGGCTCGGGTTACGGAGGCAGTGAACTGCTCCGAATCCTGTTGTTCCATCCAGACGTTGAGGTTGTACTCGTCACCGCCTACGAACATGCGGGGAAGTTAATTTCAAACGTACACAAAAATCTTTTAGGGCTGACGGATCTCGAATTTCAGCCGGTTCCGGATGACCTGGGAGCTGTCGTCGATATCGACCTCGCGTTCTTTGCTTTACCGCACGGGCAGGCAATGGACCTGATCCCGCGGCTTCCCGATCAGGTTAAGGTGATCGATCTGTCGGGAGATTTCCGCGTCGACGACGCTGCCTCCTTTGAGAAGCATTACGGATTCGCCCACAGAGCACCGGATCTGCAGCGGCAGTTTACGTACGGGCTGACGGAGACGAACCGCGATTCCATTCGTACCGCCAGCTACATCTCAAATCCCGGATGTTTCGCGACGGCCACGTTGCTTGCTCTTACGCCGATGGTCAAGAGCGGGCTCTTGAGCGGGAAGATAATTGTCGACGCTAAGACGGGCTCGAGCGGTTCGGGGATAAAGCCCGCGGCCAATACGCATCATCCTCAACGTACAAACTCCTTCTATGCTTACAAACCGTTCATTCATCAGCATGTGCCGGAGATCGAACAGCATTTGGCGGAAGTTGGGCCTTTCGACAGCGAGCTTGTCTTCATGACGCATAGTTTGCCGGTTTCGCGTGGGATCTTTGCGTCGTGCTATGTCGAGACTACGGTCAACATGACAAACGAAGATGTCCGGAACGTTCTCTCCAGTTTTTACAGCGACTCCTTTTTTGTCCGTCTTGTTGACGGTTCGCCTGATATCAACTGGGTAAAGAATACGAATTTTTGCGATATCGGAGCTTTTTCAAACGGCAAACAGATCGTGATCTTCTCGGCAATCGATAATTTGGTCAAGGGGGCCGCCGGGCAGGCCGTGCAGAATATGAATCTGATGTTTGGTATTGATGAAACGACCGGACTCCGGTTTGCGGGAGGCAATCCTTAATAGTCTTGGGCGCGGGCTTACGCGCGTTTCTTAGTAAAAACAAGTTAAAGCTTGCACTCGGAACCTGACCGATATGGACTTCAACGAAATTTCACAACTGGAAAACGAGTTTCAGGTTGCCAGCTACAAGAAGATGGGGATCGCCGTGGAGCGCGGGAGCGGTGCGTCGGTTTGGACAAGTGAAGGTGAGAAGTATCTGGATCTCTATGGCGGCCACGCGGTCTGTGCCACCGGACATTCGCATCCTCACGTCGTGCAGGCGATACAGGAGCAAGCGGAGCGGATCCTGTTTTATTCGAACCTGGTATTCTCGGAAATTCGAGGCCGTGCGGCGGCAAAGCTCGTTTCGGTGGCACCCAATAGTCTGACCAAAGTGTTCTTTTGCAACTCGGGTACGGAAGCAAACGAGAATGCCATGCGGGCGGCGCGAATGGCAACCGGACGGGAAAAGATTATTTCCTTTTCGGGGGGGTTCCACGGACGCACAGCGGATTCGATTTCCGCGACATTTCTCGGAAAGTACCGGGCGATCGGAAAACCGAACGTTCCGTTTCACGTCGAAGCCGAGTTCGGAAATCTAGAATCGGTTGCGTCGCTCGCCGATGATAAAACTGCGGCGATCATTCTTGAGCCCATTCAATCGATGGCCGGCGTTCGCGAAGCGGAGCCCGAGTTTTTCAAAGACTTGCGCACTTTATGCGATGAGTACGGAATTGTTCTGATCTTCGACGAGGTACAGACCGGGATCGGCCGAACCGGAAATTGGTTCTTTGCAGGAAGCGATCTTGCGGGCGGTGTCGAGCCCGATATCATCACTCTCGCGAAAAGCCTAGGCAGCGGTGTACCGGCGGGTGCCTGCATATTGAACGAGCGGGTATCATCTCACATCAAGGAGAACGATCTCGGGACGACGTTTGGCGGCGGGATGCTGGCGATGGCTGCCGTGCTTGCGACGCTGGAAGCGATCGAAAACGATGGAATGATCGAGAACGCTCGGAAGATCGAGACGACGCTTCGCGAGCGCGGCCGAAACATTCCGGGGATCGTCTCCGTCCGTGGAAAAGGCTGTTTGATAGGAATCGAATTTTCGGAGCCGTGTTTGAGCATTCACGCGCGATTGCTGGAGCGAAAAATTATTACGGGAACATCCAGCGATGCCAATGTACTTCGGTTGCTTCCACCGCTCTCCACAACCATCGATCAGGTCGAAGAGTTTGTAGCTCGCGTAGCCGAAATCGCCGGGGGAGCTACATCATGAAAAACTTTTTGACGACTTCGGACCACTCAAACGAAGCTCTGGTGCGCCTTATTGACTCGGGTCTTAAAACAAAACGGGAGCCGCCGAGCGACAAACCGCTTGCGGGGAAATCTGTCGCCCTCGTGTTTTTTAATCCGAGCCTTCGAACGCGGGCCTCAATGCAGGTTGGCATCTACGAGCTCGGCGGCAACTCTGTGATCCTCGAGCCGGGCAGTACATCGTGGTCGCTCGAACATCGCGATGGGGTCGTAATGGACGGCGACAAAACTGAACACTTGAAAGAGTTCGTTCGGGTTCTGGAACGATACGTCTCGGCGATCGGCGTAAGGACATTTGCGGCACTGAACGATTGGGAGACCGAACGTACGGATCCGATCCTCAAAGCATTCGACGAGTACGCAACCGTGCCGATCATCAATCTCGAATCGGCTATGCATCATCCGTGTCAGGCAATGGCCGATATGATGACGATTCGCGAGAAACTGGGCGTCGATAAAAAAACGGTGCTCCTTACATGGGCATGGCACCCGAAGGCTTTGCCGATGGCTGTTCCTAATAGCTTTGCCCTTGCAGCTGCGCAGATGGGTCATAATCTACGGATCGCCCATCCGAAGGGCTATGAGCTCGATGGTGAGCTTATCGACGCGGTTCGATCCGAAGCCGAAGCGCAGGGCGGAACTGTAGAATTCACCGATGACGTTGGCCAGGCATTTGAAGCTGCTGATGTGGTTTACGCAAAGAGTTGGGGAGCCAGTCAATTTTATGGCAATGTGGCGGCCGACATCGAATATCGGGATCAGTTCAGAAATGACTGGATCGTCGATGAAAAGAAAATGGAGGCGACCAGCGACGCGATCTTTATGCATTGCCTTCCCGTCCGCCGAAACGTCATTGTCACCGATGGTGTGATCGATTCGGAACGATCGGTCGTCATCGACGAGGCGGAGAATCGGCTTCACATCCAGAAAGCGATAATGTCGGAGCTGATCAAATGAACATTGACACACTAGATCTTCTTCGCGAAGCACTTCCCTACATCCAGCGATTCAAGGGCAAGACATTTGTCGTAAAGTTTTCGGGTAAAGTGACCGAAGATAAGGCGAACCTGCTTTCACTGGCGGAGGAGCTTGCGTTGCTGCACCAGGTCGGGATCCGGATTTGCGTTATCCACGGTGGCGGCAAACAGCTCACCGAGCTGGCACAAAAGTTGGGCGTCGTGCAAACAGTGATCGGGGGGCGACGTGTTACGGACGACGATACGCTTGAACTCGCGAAAATGATCTTTCGCGGAAAGATCAATACGGAAATTCTCGCCGCTCTCCGACATCGCGGGATCGATGCGGTTGGTTTGTCGGGGATCGATGGCGGTGTCGTCAAAGCGGTGCGTCGCCCGCCCACGGATGTCGTTAATCGGACTACAGGTGAAACAGAATCGGTGGATTTTGGGCACGTTGGGGACATCGTTCAGATCGATACGCGGCTCATTAATCTGCTTCTGGAAAGTTCGTATTTGCCCGTGATCTCGTCGCTCGGCGCGGATGACGACGGCAAGATCTACAACATAAACGCCGACACCATAGCATCGGAGATCGCGGTCGGACTTGGAGCCGAGAAGCTAATTCTGTTGTCCGATGTCAATGGTATTTATCTGGACGCAAAAGACGAGTCGACGAAGATCGACCGTTTGTCCACGAAGGACGCCCGGCAGCTGATCAATGACGGGAAGGCGACCGGAGGTATGATCCCAAAGCTCGAAAGCTTGATCTCGCTTTTGGATCGAGGTGTCCGTTCAGCCCACGTCATCGGCGGTACGGATAGGAATGGATTACTGTCGGAAGTTTTTACTGATCAAGGAACGGGAACGATGCTGATCCCAGAATGGAATGGTGAATGGTGAATGGTGAATGGTGAATGGTGAATGGTGAATGGTGAATGATCTAAATCACTTCTTCATCACTCACCATTCATCATTCACCATTCACCACTAAACGTGGTGCTGAGAGCGGGACTCGAACCCGCACGGATTACTCCACACGCCCCTCAAACGTGCGCGGCTACCAATTACGCCACCTCAGCAATAATTCAAAAATCGAAAGAGCTATTTGTTGGCCGGAGGATTTGTATTTGCCGCCGGTGCTGGATTTGTCGCTGTGTTTGCGTCGGCCTGAAACGAATTTGTCGCGGGCGTTTCGATCAGAGCACCATCATTGCCCTCGGTGACAATATTCGTATTAGCAGGCTCGGTCTGCTGTTCTACCGACGGCTGTTCCGCCTGTTCGTCGGCCGGAATCTCCGCATTCCCGCTCAATACGGAAATGTTTCCGCTGAGCGCCGGCATTGAGATCAGAAGCGCCGTGAGCATGAACACGATCGCCGCGGCGATCGTCAATTTCGAAAGCACCGAAGCGGTGCCTCGCGGGCCCAATGACGCGCTCGACACATTGCTCGTAAACAAGGCACCCGCGTCCGTCTTACCGGGCTGCAGCAAAACAGCCGCAACCAACACGATGCACGCAAGAAAAAATATTGTATATAAAACGTATTCCAATTTCTGCCCTACCTGATAATTCACAATCTTTTCGAAGCTCGTGGCTTCGAGGCTCGCTCCGCCGACCAAAGCACCGTCGACATCTTCCTGCGACATCAATTCGCCGATATTGTCCGGCTTAACCGAACCACCGTATAAGATCCGCATGTCGTCTGCAACTTGCTTTCCGTGGATCTCGCCGATGGTCCGGCGAATGAAAGCATGCATTTCTTGAGCCTGTTCCGGCGTCGCGGTTTTACCCGTTCCGATCGCCCAAACAGGCTCGTAAGCGATAATGATACGTCCCGTGTCTGCGACTGTCAAACCATCCAACCCTTTGATTAACTGGCTTTGAACGATGCTCTCCGCCTTTCCGGATTCCCTTTCGGCAAGCGTTTCGCCGACGCACACGATCGCGATCAGGCCCGCCTCGACCGCGCACTTGGTCTTCAAGTTTACTGATCGCATCGTTCTCGCCATAGAACTGCCGGCGTTCCGAATGGCCGACGATCACGTGTGAACAACCTGCATCCTTGACCATGTCGGCGGCGACTTCTCCGGTGTGAGCCCCGTGTTTCGGTTCGGCAGCGCAATTTTGAGCAGCGACATTAATGTTTGAGCCTTCTAGCCGGTCAGCGACCGTCTTTAGCGCCGTAAAGACAGGAGCGATGATAACGTCGCAGTGGTTTGCATTGGCGACGAGCGGCTTCAATGCGAGGGCTGTTTCGACCGCTTCACCAAGCGAGCTTGTACATTTTCCAGTTTCCGGCAATTACGGGTTTTCTCATTTCGTTGCTCTTTTCAGATCGGAGTAACTATCGATCCATGCCTTGGCAGTCTCTAGAGTTGACTTCTCGGCGTCCGGCCAAAATGTCCCGACCTTGCTGACGGTTACGCCATTCTGGCTCCACTGAACCAGCTTGCCTTTCTCAAAGTGCATTTCCTCCTTTGTCATCAGGCCGGTATTCCTGCCGGTCTTTAGAGCGCCCATGGAATTCTTTCGCGCGGTCGCACGCCGAAATAGGGAAAGACTCTCATTGCGGAAGTACATGTCCTCGACACGAAGTTCACGAGTGTGAGTCGCACTCCAAATCGATCGAATCATTACGATATCCTTAGTCTTCCAAAAGAATATGTAGTCGAATCCACTTGAGGCGTCTTCGCCCTCTGAAAAGTGCTCGCGGGTAAACCGCATTCGATTCTTTTCAAAATCGAGTTCGGTCGGGTTCTTTTGAGCGAACGTACTTGTGGACGGAGCAAGGATGAGAGCGAGTGCGAAAATTACGATTCTCATAGTTTACTTATCATCAAGCGCCTCAACTCCGGGGAGAACATCACCGGAAAGAAATTCCAGAGTCGCTCCGCCCCCGGTCGAAATGTGTGAGATCTTGTCGTCGAGTCCAGCCTGATTCACCGCGGAAACCGAGTCGCCACCTCCGACGATAGATGTCGCGCCTTTCTCGGTTGCGTCGGCAACCGCTTTGGCGATCGCCACGGTTCCTTCGTCGAACGGTTTCTCCTCGAACATTCCCATTGGACCATTCCATACGATCGTCTTCGCTCCGTCGAGAGCGTTGCGAAATATCTCAATGGTCTCAACGCCAATATCCAAACCGACGAGGCCGGCATTTGTAAATGCTACAGGGATGGTCTTGCGAGAGTTCAACGGATCGTAGGAATCCACGACCTGATGATCAGTAGGCAATATGAGCTCGACATCAGCGTCTTTTGCCTTTTGCTCGATCTCGAGTGCTTGCGGCATCATTTCATCTTCAACGAGAGACTTACCGATAGTAAATCCCTGAGCCTTGAAAAACGTGTAGGCCATGGCCCCACCGATCAATAGTTTATCGACCTTGCGCTGTATCAGCGATTCGATGACCGGTATCTTGTCTGACACCTTTGCCCCGCCGAGAATTGCCACGAAAGGTCGTTCGGGATCGTTCAACGCCTTGCCGAGAAACTCCAGTTCTTTTTCCATCAACAAACCCGCGACGCAAACATCGACATGATGCGTGATGCCTTCTGTGGACGCGTGTGCTCGATGTGCTGTTCCAAACGCATCGTTGACATAAATATCGCAGAGCGACGCGAGTTGTTTCGCGAATTCGGGATCGTTCTTTTCTTCTTCTGCGTGCAGACGCAGATTTTCGAGAAGTAGCACGTGACCGGATTGTAGACGACCCGTTGTTTCAACGACCGTCGGACCAATGCAATCTTCGGCAAAACTTACACGTTCGCTCTTGATCTCGGCCTTTCCTACTGCAGTGCCCTTGCCATCCATCAAAGGATCGTCGACCTGACTTCCGGGCAATTCCTGAAGCGCAGGAATCGTACGCAAATATTCATAGACAGGGCCCAGAGAATACTTACCCTCGTCATAGGGCATTCCCTTCTCGTCTGCCTTTTTCTTGTCCTTCAGAGGCCGTCCAAGGTGCGACGCGAGAATTATCTTCGCGCCCTTCGAGATCGCATATTCAATCGTCGGCATGGCGCCGCGAATACGAGTATCGTCCTCGATCTTCCCTTCCTTGATCGGCACGTTAAAGTCGACGCGAATGAAAACGCGCTTGCCTGCAATGTCGACGTCCTTAATTGATTTCTTGTTCATAGAGAGACGTCGGTTATTTCGCTTCCTTCCACACCTTCAAATATGACGCTGATTTCTTGTTCTTAAGATTCTTACGTCCCGGCCCGAACTCTTCGCAATTTATCGCTTCCCTGGCCGGGGTCGGTTCGTCTGAGCAGACCGACGCGCGGTAACCGTCCCGTACGGTGATGGACGAGGCCTGGTCGTTTCCGATCTTTCGCAACTGGCCACGGCTCGCAAAGAACGCTCCAACATCGAACCCCTGCATCTTGCCGGTTTGAGATTGGTCTTCGTAAAGGATGACGGCCATCTTTTCGTCGTTCACGGCATCATCGGCGAGATCCGATACCTCGATGAAAGAAATACTGTTGGCAAATCGAAGGTTATGCCTCCCTTCCTCGTGGATCTCACAATCCCCCGCTCCTCGAAAGCTCAAACCTTCTTCCGAGCAAAAACGGGCCCGAAAACCCTTTGCGACGATAACGGACCTGGCCTGGTTGTCATTGATCTTACCGAATTCGCCGCGAAACGACCTGTACATCCCGTAACCGAAAACCTGAGATCTGCCGCCCCAATTCTTTTGCTCGAATACCGTTACGGGTGCAGATACGGCGCGCACGACCGGATTGGTTTCCGCCGGACGTACGGCCGACGCTGCGTTCCACACCTTTATGAAGTTGAACTCGAGTGAAATAAGATTATGAATCCCTTCGCCGTAATCTTCACATTTGCCGCCGCCGTCTTTCTGCGCGCAGAACCGCACGAAGTAGTCCTTTGCCACTTTTACCGAAACGTTTGGACCTTTATCATCGCTCGACGAAAGCTGTTTTCCGTCCACCTGAAAAGTTCCGAGCGGAATATCCTGCGACATTCCTACGCCGTCTCGTCCCGCAAAGATCTTAACGCCTTCGGCCTGAGGTCCCTGCGCCCAAGCGGCGCTGATCGACACGGCGGCAATCAATGCGCCGTGAAGAAATAAAGAAATCCTTTTTCGTTTCGCCTTCATAACGTTAACGGTCATCGAAAACTACAGGCCCTTGTCCGCGATAAATTTCACGAGATCGCGAACTCTGCACGAATAACCCCACTCGTTGTCATACCAGGAAAGGATCTTGATGCACGTCCCGCCGATGACCTTCGTGTTTTCCGCATCGACGATCGACGAATTAGGATTTCCGCGAAAATCGATCGACACAAGCGGCTCTTCCGAGAAAGCGAGGATCCCTTTAAGCTCTTCGTTGGCCGCATCCTTCAAAACGCGGTTTACTTCTTCGGTTGAGGTCTCCTTTTCCACATTCATCACAACATCGACCAGGGAAACGTTAGGAGTCGGTACACGCACCGAAATGCCGTCAAACTTCCCCTTCAGTTCCGGGATAACAAGTGCGACAGCCTTTGCCGCACCCGTCGAGGTTGGGATCATCGAGAGGCCGGCCGCACGCGCACGGCGAAGGTCCTTGTGGGGAAGATCCAGCAACTGCTGATCGTTCGTATAGCTGTGGATCGTATTCATTAAGGCATTCTTGATACCAAACTTCTCATGAATCACTTTCGCCACCGGAGCAAGACAGTTCGTCGTGCAGGACGCGTTGGAAACAATATTGTGCTTTGCCGCGTCGTACATATTCTCGTTTACTCCGAGCACGATCGTGATGTCTTCGCCTTTCGCCGGTGCGGAGATGATGACCTTCTTCACAGTACCTCGGAGATGTTTCCCGGCATCTTCTGCTTTTGTGAATATGCCCGTAGATTCGATAACGATCTCGGCGCCGACCGATGACCAGTCGATCGCCGCCGGGTCTCTCTCCGAGAACACTTTAAAGCTTTCGCCTTCGACGCTAATGGTATCGCCGTCGGCCGTGACCTTTTGATCGAGATTGCCCATGACCGAGTCATATTTCAAAAGGTGCGCGAGTGTCTTTGTGTCTGTGAGATCGTTTACCGCGACGAAATCGATGTCTTTGTCCCCAAGACAAGTCCGCATCACGTTTCGACCGATGCGCCCAAATCCGTTAATCCCGACTTTGATACCCATTTGTGATTATTATCCTCCGAGAATTAGTAATATATTAAAACGTTCACGATACCGTAATCGCGGCTAAACATCAAAAGAAAGCTCGACATCGCCGGGGCAGATTGTTGAAACTATCCGAAATTACGAGACGTAGTACCCGATTGAGTTTTTTGCTTGTACCTAATCTATCTTACAAAGCCTGGAGCAATCCGAAAATGAGAATTCGCCGCCGCAATACGCTGTTATTCACAACTCTACTTGCGATGATTTTCAGCTTGGCCGCCGAGGAATCAAAAGCACAGGGCGAGCAGGTCGCGAGAACGAATGCGAATGCGAGTGTGTCCTCTGTGCGGACGGAGAATCCGAGCATTGAGGCTTCGCCCGTCGAGCCGCCCGCGGCTCGAATCTGACCCGCGTCGGGATCGCGTCAGGCGAACCATTGTCCCTATCGCTCGACGAAGCGATCCGTAAAGCGTCGGCCAATAACAACACGATCGAGATCACGCGAGACGATGTGCGATTCCAGGAGACGCAGATCCGCTCGGTTCTCGGATTCTTTGATCCGGTATTTACGGTCACGCCAACTTATACGCGAAACTCGACAACCGGCAGCGCGTCGGGCACAAATGACTTCAACCTCAACTCAAGCGTGACTCATTTCCTACGGCACGGCGGTGGAAACTATCAGGCGTTTTTCAACAACACGCGGACTGAGAACGCATTCTCACAGCAGCAGGTCAGCTCCGGAAACCTCGGGGGCGGTGGCAGCAGCGCGATCTACTCCTCGCAAATCGGCGTTCGCTATACGCAGCCGCTATTTCGGAATTTAAAGATCGACGCGACTCGTCGAAATTTGAAGATCGCGCGTCGGCGGCTTGAACAGACCGACGCGGATTTCCGTCGTCAGACTATCGAGATCATTGCGCAGGTGCAGCGTACTTACTGGGATCTGGTTTTTGCTCTTCGTGATCAGCAGAATCGGCAGGCAAACCTCGAGCTCTCGCGAGAGAACTTGCGTCAGGTCGAGGCGCGGATAAGAGCCGGAGCTTCCGCACCACTTGCTCGTTGGGAAGTCGAGACCGAGCTCGCCAATCGTGAAAGCGACCTGCTGCTTGCGACACAGCAAGTTTCTGTCACCGAGAATATTCTCAAGCAGCTTTTATTAAGGGACGCGACATCGGCCGAGTGGGCGTCGAGTTACGTGCCGACCGACAAACCGGCGTTTAGCCTGGATGGTGTCAACCTCGATGCGGCGATCAAGGACGCGATGGACAACCGGCACGAGCTTCGTAGACTGAAACTTGCGTCTGACATCAATAAGATCGACCTTGCTTATTTCAAGAACCAGACCAAACCGAGGATCGACCTGAATACGACGTTCTCGCTCGACGGTTTATCTCTTGGGGGCGTGTCGACAGAAAGCGTGAATGTTCCTTTAATTACCGGGAGCCCGTCAACGAATGCAAATGCGTTTTTGCTGCAAACTATCAACACCTTGCATGGGACGACAATTATGCCGCCTACCGTGACAATTCCGGGAACGCCCGGCTTCCTTGCCGGCGGTTTTGGCCGTTCGCTCGCGAATATCTTTCGTAGCGACTCGCCAAACTATTCGGTCGGTGTGACGATCTCGTTTCCGTTCCGCAACCGAACAGCAAGGGCAGACCTTGCGGGAGCGGCGCATTCTGGAGAATCAAATATCGACGCAGACTCGTGCACAGGAACAGGTCGTGATCGTCGAAGTTCGAAATGCGGTTCAAGCGGTCGAGACTGCGCGGCAACGCGTGCTGTCGGCTCGCCGGGCACGCGAAAACGCAGAGGAACTTCTTAAAGGCGAACGAGCGCTGATTCGATTCAGGCCGCTCGACGACATTTCTTTTGTTCCAGCGGGAGAACGCTTTGACCAATGCACGAAACCTCGAAATTCGAGCGGAAACCGATTACAACAAGGCGATCGCCGATCTGCAGCGTGCAACTTCAACGACGTTTCAGATGAACAACATCGACGTGGTCTCCCCGACGGACGATAATTAAGACAACTTCCCTCCTGACTAAAACGGGTTAAGAGATGCCTCGGCTTGACTGTCCATTGGAATGGACATCGTCACGGGGCTTTTTTCTTTTTAGAACTAGCACTCTACAATCGTCTTCGTGAAGATCTCCGCTGTCATCATCACTTATAACGAGGAAAAGAATATCGAAGACGCGATTCGTTCGGTGAGCTGGGCCGACGAGATCGTCGTAGTAGATTCGGAAAGTACGGATCGCACGCGTGACCTTGCTGAAGAACTCGGAGCTCGCGTGCTAGTGAATCCCTGGCCGGGTTTCTCCGCACAGAAACAATTCGCTGCGGATCAAGCGGCCCACGACTGGATCTTTAGTCTCGATGCGGATGAACGGGTGACCGACGAATTGCGAGAAGAGATTCGCGGGTTGGCGGATAAGGAAAGACACGCGGCCGGCTTCAGGATCCCGCGCCTTTCTTATTATATGGGGCGCGCAATAAGGCATGGCGGCTGGTATCCGGATCTCCAACTCCGGTTGTTTGACCGTCGAAAGGGGATGTGGAACGGAGCGATTGTTCACGAATCGGTACAGATGGAGCAGGAAGCCACCGTCGGAAAGCTGAAGGGCGATATCCTGCATTACAGCGTCGACAGCCCCGCGCATCATAACCAGATGATCGCCGATCGATATGCCCCACTTGGCGCGCGGAAAATGTATGAAACTGGCCGTCGTACCTCTTATATGAAAGCCATATTCGCAACGGGATTTGCGTTTATACGCTCATACTTTCTAAAAGCGGGGTTTTTGGATGGCTATCCTGGCATTTGTATCGCGTACTTTGCCGCTCACCACGCTTTCATGAAGCATAATTTGCTGATCGAACTGCAGAAGCAGGGGGATAGCACCTCACGCTAGAATCGACCCTACAACCAAAAGATTTTTCTGCTCATCCTATATTCAGTTTCCCGGCCAAGTGCGTTATATTTTTCCTATGTATTTCCGACGTCCCATTGTGAATCTCGTTTCGCTGGCCTTTATTCTTGCGGCCGTTTCGTTCGCTTCCGCACAAAAGGGTATCGATACTCAAACTCAAAAGATCAAGGACGACTCGAACAAGACGACAACACGACAGACCGGTGATACGGCTCGTTCGTGGAATTGGGGAAAAGATAAGACGCATGATCGCGAACGGTTGCCGAATCCGTATAAGCTGAACTCCCGCCGAGATGTGCTTGTCGAAACGATCATAGAGGTCTTGAAGGAGCGAAAGATCGTCGTTGATGAAGCATCGTCACGTCTAAGCGACGGCGTGATCATCACCCAGCCCTACGTATTTTCTAAGGGGCCTGTCATCACTCAGAATGAGCTTAACCGATATGGGATCCTCGCCTTTGCTGACAGGGCATGGTCGCAGGCTCGGTACACGCTGACGATCGAGGTACAGTCGATCGACGGAATTCAAAACAATGTTTCGGTAAATGCGAAAGTTGAGGGGCGAGCCGGAAACGGGTTGGTGTCGGAATGGACAACAGTTCAAAGCTCAGGACGTGCCGAAGAAGAATTTCTGGTAAAGCTCGTCGAGATGGTCACTGGCACCTCACCCGACGATCCCAAACCGACAGATCAATAAGTATGATCGCATGCTCTGTAAAGCTTATTATTTGCGCTGCTATATTTAGCGGTCTGGCTGTGATCGCTTGCGCGCAGTCTGACTTTCCTGATGCCAGTTCGCGTACCGGCCGCGGTCAGAGAGACGACCGGCCCCGAGGCATCAACGAAATGCTGGCAAAGCAAAGGGCAGAGCGCGACAGGAAAGAACATGAGGCATTGCTTGAGCGCGGAGATGAAGCTCTTCGGCTCGCCAATCAACTCGAAACCTCATTCGCACGGAACCGGGGAATCTCGCAGCAGGATAAAAGCCGGTTGGAGTCGCTTGAAAAGGTGGTTACGAAGATCCGCAAGGAACTGGGCGGCGGAGACGATAATGGCGAGATCGATGATTCGGGTTATCTCCAGTTCATCAGCGAACGAAGCCCGTCAACGATGAAAGAGGCTATCGGGTATCTTAAATCGACAACCGTCAAACTGGTTGATGAGCTCAAGAAGACCACCCGGTTCAGTATTTCGGCGGTTGCGATACAAAGTTCGAACACGGTCCTCAAATTAGTCAAATTTCTTCGTATTAAGAAGTGACGCGACATGCCAATATTCCGAACCGGCGTCACCTTCTTTCTCACCTTTATTCTGTTAGTCCCCGTTTCTGCATTCGCCCAGGACGATAGCGATATCGTAACCGTCGATTCATCAATCGTCGTGGTTAACGCGACGATAAGCGATGCTGGGGGTAATCATGTTCCAGGACTGAGACAGAATCAATTCGCGATTTTCGAGAACGGTGTCGAGCAGGAGATCAGCTTCTTTGCAGCCGAAGAGACGCCATTTGCGGCGGTGATCTTGCTCGATACTTCGGGGAGCATGGAACAGCGTGTCAGTGTTGCGCGTTCAGCCACGATCAAATTTCTGGATGGGATACGGGCCTCGGACAATGCGGAGATCTATCGTTTCGATTCGAAAGTCTCGCTAGTGCAGAAATTTTCGAATAGCCGCGACGTTAGTGAGAAGCTTTTCGATTTGAAGGCCGATGGCATGACCGCTCTCAACGATGCAATATTTCAAGCCGCGAAAGACCTGGGCAATCGTCCTGAGAGGCGTCGAGCCATTATCCTTCTATCCGACGGCAAGGACACGTACAGCAAGGTTTCGGCTGACAAGGCATTAAAGGCGGCGCTTTCGGTGAACGCATTGATATACGCCGTTGACATGTCCGCCCTGGAAAGCACTGGAAATCAGCGGGCACAGAATCAAGGCGTGCTGCGGAACTTTGCGGAAAAAACTGGCGGTATATTTATCGCGACGCCCGGCGGCGTGGCGATGCGTGACGCATTCCGCAGAATAGTCGAGGAACTCGGTACTCAATACACACTTGCCTATCAACCCAAAAACCTGTCGAAGGATGGAAAATGGCGGGCGATCGAGCTTCGTGTTTCGAAACCAAACCTGTCGATCCGGACACGAAAGGGATATTACCCCGCAAAGTAGAAGTAAATTGTAAACGGTAAAGCCGAAAGTTCGATCCTGGCTGTCGAACTTTCGGCTTTACAAATTATCGCTCAGCACTATAACAAGCTCGTCTTATTCCTCGCCTTATCCTTGTGTCGTTCTATCGCGAGCTGGATAAGCTCATCGATAACTTCCGGAAAAGTCATTCCACTGCCGGCCCACATTTTTGGAAAGCCCGAGGCATCGGTCAAGCCCGGCATGGTATTGATCTCGTTGACTAGCAACTCCCCGGTGTCATTGCGAAGAAAAAAATCGACACGGGCGAGACCCGATCCGTCGATTGCTTTGTAAGCCTTCACGGCCATTTCCTGGATCTTTTTGGCGAGCTCGTCGGAAACAGCAGCCGGCACCACGAATTCGTTATTTCCGGTGGCCGAATATTTTTCGGTGTAGTCGAGAAAAGCTTTCGACTGGTCCCGAATCAAATATTCTCCCGGTAGGCTCGCCTTCGGATTGTCATTTCCGATAACCGCGCACTCGATCTCACGCATATCAAGCGATTCTTCAACGATTATTTTACGATCGAATTCCGCCGCGAGTGTCACCGCGTCGCGGAGTGACGATTCGTCCGCTGCTCGCGAAATACCTACCGACGAGCCAAGATTTGCGGGTTTTACGAAACACGGGAATCCTATTGTCCTACCGACTAATGTCGAAACTGCGGCGGGGTCATTCTCGAATTCACTCCGCAAGAACCAGACATGCCGGCAAATTGGAAGTCCCGCGTCGCGAAACAGTATCTTCATCACGGTCTTATCCATACCGCACGCTGACGCGAGCACGCCGCAGCCGACATAGGGTATGTCAGCCATTTCCAGCAGACCTTGTATTGTGCCGTCCTCGCCGAAAGTTCCGTGGAGAACGGGAAAGATCACGTCGAGAGGCATCGTTCCATGGGCACCGTCCAAAATCGTCAGTCCGCCGCGGCCGGTCTCTCCGGAAAGTGAGATCGAAGCGTCCGACGGCTGGCCGGAGCCCTCAATAAAAACGCGTTGTGTGTGATCTGGAAACTGTGCGACGGATTCGGCCGGGCTTAGCCACCGGCCATCGGAGGATATTGCGATCGGAACGACCTCGTATTTATCAGGATCGATCTGCTCTATGACCGTCTTGGCCGACCTGATAGCGATCTCATGCTCGCCCGAACGCCCACCGAATATTACACCAACGCGAAGTTTCATATTCTTCTTAACCGCAGAGAAGCCGAGACGAGAGTGAGACAGTTTTGTCGAAGTCAATTCGACTGCCTTTGGCGTTCTCAGCCGTCGATGCGGGATTGATCAAAGTATTGTTTTACCCAGTACAGACAATATCAGTTCGCAGGCAAGCTCAACGGTGATGTTGCTTTTATCGAGCATGGGGTTGACCTCGACGATCTCAAACGACCGCAGGCCGCCGTGCTGAGCGATCACCTCGAGTGCGAGGTGAGCTTCCCGATACGTCGTACCTCCACGAACAAGTGTTCCTGAACCGGGTGCGAACCGCGGATCGATCATGTCGACATCGAAGGTGACGGCAAATCCGCCCGATGCACCCGAAGCGATGGCGATCGCATCCTGTACGCAAGCGAGCATGCCACGCCTGTCGATATCACTCATTGTAAAAAAATTGTCGCGGAGCCCGAGTTCGTGTACAAGCCGCCGCTCTCCGGCGTCCAGATCGCGGGCACCTACATGAGCACAGTATTGAGGTTTTATCTTCGGGAAGAATCCTTCAAGGTTGACGAGGTTCTCGTCGCCGTGTCCCAGTATCGTCGCCAACGGCATTCCATGAATATTGCCCGACGATGAGGTCACCGGCGTGTTTATATCGGCGTGAGCGTCAAACCAGACAAGCCCGATGTCCTGGCCCGCACTTCGATAATGCGAAGCCACACCCGAAACAGATCCGATAGCGATCGAATGATCGCCGCCAAGGATAATCGGAATAGCTCCGTCGGCGAGCACTCGTTTTACATCTGCCGCGATATTCGTACAGGACGCGATCATCTCAGCGAGATATTTCGGATTCGCGTCTGCGTCCGCCGGAGCAACGGGTTTTACGATGGTGGAATCGCCGTAGTCAGTAATTTCATAACCGAGCGCTCGAACGTGGTCGGTCAGGACTCCACCACGCATTCGCGACAAGCGCATCGCCTCGACACCAAGTTCACTTCCCGTCTGACCGGCGCCATAACCAAGCGGCACACCAAGAATTCCAACACTTAAACCGTCACCCGGTGATCCATTCAAACTCATAAAAACAACCTACATCTCGCCAAAGCCGTCAGCAAACAATGACATCACTGCGTCGAAGGCTTCCTTCTCATCGTCTCCTTCCGCCGCAACGAGGAGTACGGTCCCTATCGGGGCCGCAAGAGCCAATACACTGAGTATCGATTTCGCGTTAGCGAATACGGCAGCGTCTTCGCGTCGGAGGGTTATGCGGCTGCCGTATTTCCCGGCGACTCGTACAAGCTGAGCCGCGGCCCGAGCGTGGAGTCCGAGTGGGTTTACAACCGTCACACTGCCTTCAAGCATGTTTTTTCATTTGGGGCTCGAGCAATGCTCCGGTTCGGTAGATCGATTGTTTGCCTTGATCCTCGATCTCCCGTGCGAGATCGAGGATAGAGATCTCCTTAGCATTCGACGCGAGCTTTATCACCATCGGAAGGTTTACGCCCGTGACTATCTCAACCTCGCCTTCTTTTAAGAACATGGCCGATATATTCGTAGGCGTCCCGCCGAACATGTCGGTCAAAACGATGACACCGACGCCTTGCGATACGTTGTTGATCGCCCTCTCGATCTCATTCTTAGCTGCTTCGACATCATCGTGCCAACCGATCGACACTGCGACAATGTGGCTAATATCGCCAACAACTGTTTCGGCGGCGGCTACCAACTCGGTAGCGACCTGACCATGTGAAACGATAACTCCGCCTATTTTAGTCATACGTACATGGGAACTGTGAGCTATGAACTGTGAACTGTGAACTGTGAACTGTGAACTGTAAATGTAAAGTTATTCGAGTCTGCGACGCATGAGAGTCGCTAGTTCATAGTTCATAGTTCATAGTTCGCAGTTCACAGCTCACAGTTCCTAGTTCATTTTTGCATATCGCGATGAACAACCGAAACGTTATATTTCTCTTTCTTTAAGAGGTCCCGCAAGCGGTTTGCGACCATTACAGAGCGATGCCGACCTCCAGTGCAGCCGACGCCTATAGTCAGATACGACTTCCCCTCGCGCTGATAAAATGGCAACAGATATTTCAGCATATCCGTGAACCGCCCGACCGTCTCCGCGACTTCGGAGTGTTTGTCGAGAAATGCGCGGATCTTTGGATGCTCGCCAGTAAAATCCTTGAGCGACGGTTCGAAAAAAGGATTCGGCAGATGTCGGACATCGAATAAGAGATCCAGGTCGCGGGGATTCCCAAACTTGTGACCAAAGCTGACTATCGAAACTTTTAGGGGCGTTCCTTCGGTCGAACGGCTGAACGTTTCGACGATCAGCCTTCTGAGCGTATGAACCGTGTGATCGGATGTATCGATAATAAGGTCGGCAGCCTGGCGGATCGCTGCCATGGCCTTTCGTTCGGATCGGATAGCTGGAAGTAATCCTTTACCCGTGTCATTCGGATGCGGTCGACGGGTTTCGGAAAAACGTCTTTGCAGCACTTCATCCGACGCTTCGAAAAACACTACGAAGGGATTGAGCTTCTTCTTCGTCAGCTTCTTCAGTTCCGCCGGAAACTCCGCCAAAAAGTGGCGCTCGCGAATGTTGATGACGAGTGCGGCGCGTTCGATCGCGACGACGTCCTCATCATTTGGAAGAAGAAGACGCGAGAAAGTCGAAAGCATCGTAAGCGGAAGATTGTCGACGCAAAAAAATCCGAGATCCTCAAACGCGTTTGTCGCCGCGCTCATTCCCGAACCGCTCAGGCCGGTGATTATTACGAGATTGCGAAACGTTTTATTATCCTGGGCGGCTTTCACCATAAGAATGAAAACTACTGGATCGGATCCAGCAATCTAGCGTGCTCCTCGATAAGCAACTCCGCTGCCTTGCCAGAGCCTCCGTTGCGATGTAATCGAACCGCCGTTTCGACAAGCGTCGCGAGGTTTCGGCCAGAGCTCACCGGCAAAACATATTTTGGAATCACGCCGCCGGCGACCGCGTAGTCGCTCGCAGGATCTTCCAAAGGTGATGCCTCGACCGTTCGTCGCAGCTCGATGCAAAGCTGTACTACCGATCCATCCCGAACCGCATGTTCACCAAAGATCTCCGGCACGTTAATGAGACCAAGGCCGCGGATCTCTAGCAGATGGCGCGTAATAGCAGGAGCTTGTCCAAAGAGCAGCCCTTCCAGCGCGAAGACCTCGACCGCGTCGTCGGCACACAATTGATGCCCTCGGGTTATGAGGTCTAGTGCACATTCTGATTTCCCGATCCCCGACTCGCCGATGAGCAGCACTCCCGTGTCAAATACCCGCACCAGGACTGCGTGGAGCTGATACTTTGCCGAAGAGGCTTCTGCGATGGTTTCGGTCTCGGAATCGTGCATTGACCAGTCACGGTTCGATCAGGCCGTAGTTGCCGTCTTTGCGTGTGTGTATGACAGAGATTTTTTGATTCTCAGCGTTGCGAAATACCAGGAACCCGTCCCGTTCTTCGGATAGCATCATTGCCGCCTCGTCGATGGTAACGGGCTTTACCGAATAACGCCGCGTCTTAATTATCCGCGGCAAGGTGGGTTCAGGTTTGACGTCGGACGGGTCCGGCACAAAGGTGGCCGCACGCTTCGCGCGGTGAGACTTATCGATGACCTTGTTTTTAAGTTTCAGCGCCTGCTTCTCGATCTTATCGATCGTCTGCGAGAGCGACTGATACATGTCGGAATTACTGGTCGTTGCCGTCAACACATCATTACGCCAGTTGAGCACTACTTCGGAGCGATGGCGTCCGCGTTCGACTTCGATGATCACGTGCACCTTTGCTGGTTTGCCGTTAAAGAGATGATTAATGCGCTCGAAATGATTTTCGACGTGCGAGCGTAGAGCCGGTGTTACGTCGATGTGGCGTCCGGTGTATTCAAATTTCATAAAGTTCCCCCTTTTTATAAAGCCTAAGGTTCAAAGAGCACTTCGCTAGCGACCTGTGCGATCAAATTACCGTCTTTCGCTCGCGCGAACCCGGAATGTTCATTTGATCGCGATACTTGGCAACGGTTCGACGCGAAAGTTTTACTCCCTCTTGGCTCAGAATTTTAGCGATCTGTTCGTCGGTCATCGGCTTTTTCGAATCTTCTTCCTCGACCATTTTCTTGATGCGAAGCTTTAAGATCCGTGTCGATACCTCTTCACCGTCTTCATTCATCATACCCTCGCTGAAAAATCGGCGAAGCTCGATGACGCCCTGCGGTGTGTGGGCGTACTTTCTATTGACGACACGCGAAATCGTCGAAAGGTGCATACCGATGTCCTCTGCTACATCCTTCAGCATCATCGGCTTGATGTATTCAACTCCTTTGTCCAGAAATTCCCGCTGGCGCTGGATGATGCATTCGACAACGCGGTAGATAGTTTGCCTCCGGTGCTCGATATTTCTCAGCAAGTCGACTGCCGACCGCACTTTTTCTTTTATAAAATCTTTTGTTTCCTTGGTCGTGTCGGGCTGATCGACAAGCTGGTGGTATGTCGGACTGATCCGCAGACGCGGACTGCCGTCGTCGGTGAAGTAGATGACGTACTCGCCTTCTATCTTTTCGACATAAACCTCCGGAGCGACGAATATCGATTCTTCAGCGGCATACTTTCTACCCGGGTATGGATCCAGGATCCGTATCTTGTTGATCTCTTCGTCGAGTTCGTGAATGTCCCGCCCGGTATCTTTTGCAAGATGCTGCAGACGATGCGGCTGGAGATCTTCGAGATGATCGCGCACCAATTCCGCGGCGAGGCTGTCACCTTCGCCCTCGGATTCCAACTGTGCAAGAAGACATTCTTTTACATCCAGAGCCCCGCATCCTACAGGCTCGAGAGCCATGACGATCTTGCGGGCTTTTTCAATTGTCTCCTCGGTGCATCTGGATATGCGTGCAAGCTCTTCGACGGTCGCCGTCAAACGGCCATCGGCGTCGAGGTTCCCGATCACGCTTATACACACGTCGAGCAGCTTTTCGCCGATGTCCTGCATGTGTAACTGCCATTCGAGATGCTCGCTAAGCGATTCCGTGTGCGACAGGAATTGTTCAAAACTCGGAGCATCGTCTTTGTACTCGATCTCCTGAGTGCGGTATCCGGGATCGAGATAATCCTGAAACTCGCGGCCGTAATCTATCTCGTCGAACGAATCTGATTGCTCCTGAGGAGTCTCATCAGAAGATGCCGTTTCCGCCAGTCCGTTCTCACTCGGAGCTTCCGCGACATACGATTCCGCCGTGTCCATAAACTCGACCGGCGAGTCTGACAGGGGAGAAGCTTCAGCACCATTTTCGGACGCTTCCTCTTGCCCATTGGCGTTTTGATCCAGAATGCTCTCTGATATCTCCTGGACCTCGTCTCCCGGAAGTACTTCTTCCAGAATCGGGTTTGCGACCAGTTCTTGTTCGATCAGTTCGTTCAATTCCATTGATGTCATCTGCAGCATTTCTATCCGCTGCCGAAGCTGCGGAGTGAGAACCATTCGCTGCTGAAGTGAAGTTGTGAGCCTCAGTGATGACATATCAGATCAAAAGACGATTCTCCCTCGTTCGTTGTGGAACTGAAATTGCTAAGCTACTCAAATTATACGGATTTTCGAGCAAGAAAGAAACGGACGCGTGGATTAAAGGGTGAACCGTTCACCGAGATAAAGACGCCGGACGTCGGCGTCTTCGACCAGTACGGCGGGTTCACCGCTTCGCAAAATTCTTCCTTCCGACATGATGTAGGCCCGGTCGGTGATTCCCAGCGTTTCTCGAACATTGTGGTCGGTGATGAGGATGCCGATCCCTTGCTGTTTGAGATAAAGAATGATCTCGCGTATATCATCGATCGCAAGCGGATCGATGCCGGCGAATGGTTCGTCCAGAAGAATGTACTGCGGTTCGGTAGCAAGGCAACGAGCGATCTCAACACGGCGGCGCTCGCCTCCGGAAAGAGCATCGCCGCGGATCTTGCGAACATGTTCGACACCGAATTCCGCAAGCAATTCGTCCAGCCTTTCAAATCGTTCTGCACGAGAGAGCTTCGTCGTCTCGAGAACCGCGAGGATATTCTGCTCGGCCGTCAGCTTGCGAAAGATAGACGGCTCTTGCGGTAAATAGCCGAGGCCGAGGCGGGCCCGGAGATACATCGGCAGCATGGTCACATCCTGGCCGTTGAGGAATATATCACCGTGCTCGGTTCGTTCGAGTCCGACCATCATATAGAACGTCGTCGTCTTTCCGGCACCGTTTGCACCGAGCAATCCTACGACTTCCCCCTGTGAAACCCCCAGACTGACATCATCAACGACCCGGCGTCGGCCGTAGGTCTTTTGCAAATTGTGCGCAAAGAGCGAACTCGTCCCCGCGTCGTGTCCGTTTTGCGATCCAGGCTGATGATTTTGAATAGGGTCCACGTTAATTTGGCAGGCTATTTTTCACTTTGTAGACCGATCTGGTACGGCCGGAAGCGTTTTGTTTCGACTTACCTTCACTTACAACTCTATTACTTCTGAGAAAGACCGTCATTTGTCCACCCGAAGATGATCCGTTCTCCGCGTCATCGACACGGGCCGGATTGCCGCGAAGCGTAACACTTTCGTTGGCGGCTACGTACTCCGCATAATCACCCACGGCACGACGATTCGGCTGCGTGATCGTGACATTATTCTCGATCTCGGAGCGCGATAACTCGTTCTTCTCGTCGAGATATATGTTTGCGGTTCCACCGACGATCCGATCCGTTCCTTGCCTGATGTCGACATCCGTTTCGTATCGTACGAGCCGGCTGTCGCGATTGTAGATCATCTTGCGCGATGAGACGTAAACCGGCGAATTAGTCTCTTTCCCGTTATCCTTCCGGCTTACGTTGTAGAGCAGGCTCTGTACATTTCCTTCGGCAACAAACTGCCCCTGTTGTTGGAGTATAAGTAGTTGGTCGCCCCGGACATAATTGTTCTCCTGCCAGCCGCGTGCATTGCCTTTATAGAGGGCGGTCTGTGCACGATGATCAAAATCAGCCGACTCCGATGTCAGAAAAACTGGTTTGTCAGTCGCCGCAAAGGGAGTCGCGCCTCCCGTCGATTTCTGGCTGTAGTAGGTCGTATTGGCTCCGCCCCGCAAATATGACTTTTGATTCTTCGTGTCCCAATCGATCTCTTTAGAGCGGGCACGAGCTTGCGAATCCCAAACCGTCGGCTCGCCGCCCCGCAACCGGACGATCTCGTCGCTTTTCGTAAAGCTTATCCGGTCTGCGATCGCATTCCGATCAAGCTCTACAAACTTCGCGTTCCCTTCGGCGTCGAGTCGATCGACATCCTTGGTCTGCGGGCTAAAAACGGCGGTGACCTTGGCGGCGGTAATTGTTTGAGTTCCGCGGCCAGTCGATTTCACCGTCGGCTCACGTACCGTCTTAGTCTTAGTTCCGGCTACACACTCTTTCGCGTTGTTTCCGGTCGGAAAAAACTCGCAGTCAAAGCGGGGAGCGTTGACGGTCGTTCGATAATTCTCCAGGCTTGCCGCGAGGGGCTCGACGAACAGTTCGGCATTCCCAACTGCTTCGGCTCTCTGAATGTCGTTTCCTTCGCCACTGAAAAACGTACGGATTATGTCTGCGGTGACGCGTTTGTTTGCGGCATCAGTCGCGCCGCCCGGAGCGTCAAGCTGAATGGTCGTTCTTCCATCAGTGACCATCTTGTCCAAACGTCCTTCGCCTTTGAACGTAAGTCGAATAGCCCGCGGGGCCGCCATTGTGACTTTCGAATATTCGACGGCATTTACCGGCGTCAAGACTGTTCGGCCATTTCCCAGGGCGTTAGCATTTAGAAGCTGCTGATTTTCGTTGAAACTCGCGGTCATCTCATTGGCGGAAACTTCCGTCGTTCTTTCGCCGGTCGCCTGCCTAAGATATGCGTTACCGCGAATGTTCGAATGCTTCACTGTGTTCGACGGATACAGGTCCGCATGGATATGGTCGCCCTTCAATAATTCTGCGCCTTGTGAGACTTCGGCATTGCCTTCGATGTTGAGCTTGAGACCCGCTCGCTCGTACACAGCCGATGTCGAGGTAATGGTCGTCGGTTTGCCGTCGGCCGACGTGACAATATGCACGCCGTTTCGCAGATCGAACCGGTCGATATCTCGTTCATAAAGCGCGTAACCTGACTGAATTGTTGTCGGACCACTGTTCGCCCGGTTGGCTACGATCTTGACATTGTCATGGAGCTCCAGCTTCTTGAGATCGCGGGTTCCATCGCTCTTTTCTACCAGGAATGCAATTGCCCGGTCTGATTCAACATCCGACGTTCCGGCAGCAGCGACAACATTCGCGCGCACATCTCCACGAAACTCGATCGTGTCCTCGGCCTGTTTGTAGATTGCGTAATTCGCCTTGAGCGACGATTGTTTGACGTTTGACGATGCCATCTCAGGCGACTCAAACGTTTCGATCTCGACATCCTTTAGCAGCTCGAGCTGTTTCTGGGCGACCCGAACAATTGCGCCGAACGCACGACCCTTTACGCTCTGACGCTCGAACTCGACATGCTCGTCGGCTGTCGCAACTTCATCCGCTTTCGTGTACTTCACCTGTTCGGTTTTTACTTTCAGGGCGTCTCGCGTCTCGATGTTCACATTGCCGGCGAAATAACCGGTAAAATTCTTGTTCTCCTCCGGAATGTAGACTGCTTTTGTCGCCGTGATCTTGTCCGATGATCCGCCGTCCGCCGCAAAGACCTCGAGGTAGACATTCTCCAGTTCCTGATGATTGTCGGAGAAAGTCGTTCCCTTGTCAGCTTTGACGTAATACTTAACGACATCGCCTTCCATTTCGCGTCGCTCATAACCGTTTACGACCGCGACGACGTCCTCCGAGAGCGATGTCGGGAACCCTTTCATTCGAAATTCCGGATGGTTACGTGACTGGTAAAAACCGACAACTATCGCCATCACCGTCACGGCCAGAAGTCCGATCGCGGCGTATCGAACGTACTGCGGAAGGCTTGCCCGCAGGTGAAAGTCTTTGATCGTTATATCTTTGATTTTGGCCACCGAGTTCAATTATCCGCCCTCAAATCTTCAACGACAAGCTGCAGGCGCCTGTTTGATTGCCAGGTATTTACTTCAGCGGTATAGGCCATTTCGATGCGAGAACCGGGTTCGAGAGTTCGCCCGGAAGATCGCTCGACCCCGTCCCACCATACGGCTTCGAAGCGCCGTCCTTCGCCATCGTCGAGCCAGAATTTGAGATGTTTCTCCTTCATGACAAAAGGCTCATCACGCAGGTGGAGTCCATTGGTCACAAAAATCGGTTTCGGGTTCCCGGCGCCGAACGGCTCAAGCTGTGCCAGTTCCTGAACCATTTGGAGACTCAAGGTCTGCGGCAAAACACGAGCGTCGATCTTCAGTTCGGGTTGAAGTTGATCGTCAGTCAAGGAGTTCTCAGCATATAAGTTCAGGGCTTCACGCACGGACTCGATGTTCTCGGATCGAATCTTCATTCCGGCGGCGGCGGCATGACCGCCAAATTGCTCGAACAGTTCGGGACAACTCTCGAGAGCATTCAACAGATGATAGTTTGCAATACTGCGGGCACTGCCATGTGCGTATCCATCCTCGATCGATAGAACTATCGTCGGTCGATGAAGCCGTTCCGCAATGCGGGACGCCGCTAGTCCGATGACGCCGCGGTGCCAGCCTTCGCCGGCGACAACGACAAACTTTCGTGCGCCGAACTCCTTTGTCTCCAGCAGCGCGAGCTCCGTGATCTGCTGCTGAACACGCTGTCGTTCGCGATTCCGGCTGTCCAGAATCGCAGCGAGCGTTCGTGCTTTTCCAAAATCCTCAGCTTCAAACAGTTCGACCACGTGCGTCGCGACATCCATTCGCCCGGCGGCATTTATTCGCGGTGCAATCCGAAAGCCGATGTGATAGCTCGTCATCTCGGAGGTGCAGTCGGCAACCTCCATCAATGCCTTCAGACCATAATTCGTAGTGTTCGGGAGATCCTTCAAACCGAGCGCAACGATGGCGCGATTCTCGCCCGTCAACTGCATGATGTCGGCGACGGTTCCGATCGCCGCGATCTTCAAGAATGCGGGGACGAGATTCTCTTTTCCCTTTTCTCTGAGAAGCGCATGTGCAAGTTTGAAGGCGACGCCAACGCCAGCCAGATGTTTGTCGGGATATTCGCACTCGGGCTGGTTCGGATTGATAACGGCGAAGGCGTCCGGATTGCCCCGCTCAGGATCGGATATGTGATGATCGGTGACGATAAAATCGAGCCCATTCTCCTTCGCCCAGGCAATCGGTTCAAAGCTTCGTATGCCGCAGTCAACACTGATCACCACCGTGCATCCGTCGACCTTCGCTTGTTCGAGCGCCGGAATATTGATTCCGTATCCTTCGGTAAATCGGTTCGGTACGTGAAATTCAGTCTCGCCACCAAGAATTTTTATTGTCTTGCGAAGTAGAACGGTGCCGGTCGTTCCGTCGACATCATAGTCACCCCAGATGAGAATTTTCTCGCCCCGCTCGATGGCTAGGAAAATGCGGTCAACTGCTTCGCGCATCCCCTTTAGAAGAAATGGCTCGTGGAGGTGCTCGTATGAAGGGTTGAGAAACTTGGCCGCCTGCTCGGCAGTGGGATATCCACGCGAGATCAACAAGAGCCGCGACAAGACGTGAGACCTTTATTTCGGCGGCGAGACGCGCGGCTTCGGCATGGTCATGCTTTTTGATTGTCCAACGTTTTTCCAAGACTAGTGCACCTGTGGGCTGATGACTCCCTGCCAAAGCAAAACTAAAAGGACCGTACCTAATACGATACGATAAACGATGAATATGCCGGTCGAATTTCGTCGCAGGTACGACATCAGAAACCAGATCGAGATGTACCCGACGATGCCTGCGACGATGGTTCCTACAAGAAGCGGTGTAAAACTGTCGGTCGGGAGGATGCTCCAGGCTTCTTTAAGCTGAAGCAGACCACTCGCTGTGACCGCTGGGATCGATAGCAGGAATGAGAACCGCGCAGCCGTTTCACGTTTTTGTCCGGCGAACAGCCCGCCCATTATCGTCGAACCGGATCTGCTTGCACCCGGCATAAGCGCGATGACCTGCGCAAGACCGACGACTATCGCATCTCCGATACCGAGATCGCGCATCTGTTTTCTCTGCTTACCGACCCATTCTGCAAGCAACAACAGGAGCGCGATGCTGATGAGCATTATCGAGATGAACCAAAGGTTCTTTGTAGCCGCGCCCTCGATCGCATCTTTGTAAAGAATGCCGACAACGCCGATCGGAATTGAGCCGATAATGATCAGCCATCCGAGCCACGCTTCCTGCGAGAGCCAGATAGGCCGAACACCGCGTGTGCCGGAGTACCGGTTCTTTCGCTTGCTGGTCAGCAGGAGCCAGTGATCGCGGATAAATCCGGCTGAGATCCCCCAAATGTCCCCGGCAAAATAAACAAAAACCGCAGCAAGGGTCCCGAGCTGGATAACAGCCATCGTCGCCGTGATCTGTTGCGGATCTCCGTTGTAAAGGTTAGTCCAACGGCTGGCAAATACGAGGTGGGCGGTCGAGCTGATCGGGATAAACTCCGTCAGGCCCTGGACAATGCCTAGGATGATCGCTTGCAGCAGGTTCATAAATGATTTGAAAGGAAATAAGGTCGCGTGTCGGTTTCAGGAACAAATTTACCACAGATGGGTCGCCTGCCGCAGTGAGGCACGGATCGAGCATTTCGCGTAAGGTAGCCGGATGTTAACAGATAGGATGTGTCGGGGCAGAACCGGGTTTACGTGCGGTATTTGGCACGGCCGGCGATCCGGTCATAAAGCCACGCGGGAAAAATTCGACCGGCGCGGACGATCGTTGCCAACTGCCATGGAAATGCGGCGAACTTCTTTTTCTTTTCGATTGCCTGGATAAAGTACGGTATTGCGTCGTCAAGCTCCATCAGGAAAGGCATCTTGTTTTCACGGCCGGACGTGAGGGGTGTTCTGATAAAACCCGGGTGGATTATTGTCACGTCGACACCCCGATGTTGAACATCGAGTCGGACGCTCTCGAAGAAAGCCGTCATCCCCGCTTTACTCGCCGAGTAGGCTGCGGATTTTGGAAGACCGCGAAATCCCGCGAGACTTGAGATGGCGACGAGATGGCCGCTGCCTCGCTCGAGCATTTGAGGTAAGACAGCGTAAACCGCGTTCGCGGCTCCGAGAAGATTGATGTCGATAACTTTCTTTACGGCGTCGGGCCGCAACTCGCGGGTCTGGGCGTTGTTGCCCCCGATCCCGGCATTGGCGATGAGTATGTCGATATGCTCGAATTCCTCACGAAAGGTGTCTGCGGCCATCTGCAGTGCGTTAGATTCTGTGACATCTACAGCGAACACCCGAGCCGTCCCGCCAGCCGCGTCGCATCGCTTCGCGAGATCGAGCAGCATCTCTTTCCGCCGAGCGACGAGCCCGAGTACCGCCCCGCGTTTGGCAAAAGCTATCGCCAGACCTTCACCGATCCCGCTCGAGGCTCCCGTTAGAAAGACTACTTTTTTAGTCCAGTCGACCATCGCGTGGGTTTTAGGGCGGAGCAGAAACAAGCTCGCTCCCAAGCCATAGAAGAACGTAACGCTCGCAACAATAACACATGAAGGAAACGATCCAGGCTGTGAGCCTTTTTATTTTGACGTTCTGGCAGTGGAGCGGTCATTCTGACCGAAAGTCGATCTTTCAGTCTTGCGGATCTGACCGAAGCCCCATCTTCAAATTCAAAAATCGCACGTAAAACTCAACAAATGGAAGACGTTTCTTTATGGCACAGGCATTGTATATACGATCACTTGGCGGGAAGCCTGGTTCGCAATAAGAACTACATCTACACGGAGCCCACCAAATACGTAGTTGCCCTTAGACAAAAGTTTTGGAGAATCCCTAATGAAATTTAAAATCACCCAAGTAATGCTTAGCATCACCATTCTTTCCGTTGCCTCATTTGCTCAGACGACGATCAAGTTGTTCGACGCCGCTAGTATCGATTTCACCGAGACTAGCCGGACCTTCGAGACAGCGATCGATTTTGGAACGGCGGAAGTTTACCTTAGCTGCCCAACGGGCGGAACTCTTACCGCCTCCCTTTCGGGACCCAACAGCGGCCCGTTTATTGTAGACAACTACATGACGGTCAATGGAACTAATGTTTGTCCCGGAAACGACGGACAAGGTAGTTGTTTTGACGGGGTAATGACCGATCCGATCGCTTATTTGGGCGAGCCCGTTGAGGTGCCCTATTTGACAATTAATCCCATTGACATCAGCAGCTTCTTGTCGGGCAGCGGACTTTACACGTTCAAGCTCAAAGACTATGGATATACATTCGGCGCAACCGAGATCTATTTGACCACGAGTTGTTCGACGGTTAATCAAGTATGCCATCGGAATAACGGAAACGGCGGCAAGACCTTGACGGTCGGTGCGTCGGCGGTTGCCGCTCACTTAGGGCACGGTGACACTCAGGGCCCTTGCTCCTAAAACGAAACACACTTAATTAATGGCTGGGCGCAAAGCGCCAGCCATCGATTCAAAAGCAGAATATCGTCCTTCTTAAAGGGCGATTTTCTCTTTTAAACTTCAACTATTGTCGTAACGATAACCGGTTTTGAGTGGATTTCTTTCTGCACGAATCGCTTGAGGTGAATGCGCAGGTTTTCCTTGAAAACAGTCTTATCAGCGATCTGAGCCTGTTTCATTTCAGCGATCGCTTCAGATATCGCCTTGCGAGCCTCGGCTGCAAAGCCGTTCGTGGGCTCAAGTCCCGCGACGCCCTGAAATGTGATCTGCGGTTCGCCCGCGATCTTATGCGTCGCCTTGTCGATCATAACGACGAGCGAGATCGCTCCGCCGTACGCTAGTTTCTTTCGCTCACGCACGACGTCGTACCGGATCTCACCCATTGACTCTTCGTCGATAAAGGTCTTGTGCAGATCGTGCTTCGCGACGACACGGGCTCCGAACTCGTCGAGCTCGAGCACATCGCCATTCTCGATCAGGACGATGTTGTCATCCGAATATCCCGCGACGTGGTTCTTGACGTACTCCTTGTGCCGAAACAGCATTCGGTACTCGCCATGGATCGGTACCAGATACTTTGGCCGAGCGGTCTCGACCATGATCTTGATGTCTTCCTGCGAAGCGTGACCCGAAACGTGGACAAGCCGTCGTTTTTCTTCGATGATGTTCGCCCCGCGCTTATACAGATGTCCGATCAACCGACTGATATTCTTCTCATTCCCCGGGATCATTCGAGCAGAGAGGACGACGGTGTCACCCTTCTCAACTTCAAGTCCTTTATATGTGGACGTGGCCATGTTCCATAAAGCGGCGCGATTTTCTCCCTGGGATCCGGTGACGAGATAGCATATCGCGTCGTCGTCGAGTGCACGGGCCTCGCCCATCGAGATCATCCCGCCATGAGCAATTTTCAAAAGCCCTTGTTCATCCGCGATCTCGACATTCTTTTGCATCGAGCGCCCGAGAACGCAAACCTTTCGGCCGTACTCGTGGGCGAGATCGAATATGATCTGCAAACGATGGATCGAAGAAGAGAACGTTGCGACAAATAGGCGGCCCGGCGTTTCTTCAAAGATCTCGCGGAATGCGGGAATGACTGCTTGTTCCGAAGGCGTTCTCCCGGGCACCGTGGCATTCGTCGAATCCGCGAGCAGAGCGAGCACGCCTTTGTCACCGTATTTGCGAAGCGTATCAAGATCGTAAGGCTTTCCGATCACGGGCGTGTCGTCGATCTTGTAATCGCCCGTGTGTATCAGAGTTCCGATCGGCGTCGTGATCGCAAGCGAGAAGCAGTCGACAAGGGAATGCGAGGCGTGAATAAATCCCACCTTGAAATTTCCGATCTCGATCACATCGTCCGCCTTGACTCGATGGAGCAGTACATCGTCCAGCATCCGAAACTCTTCGAGACGCTTCTCGGCCAATGCGAGCGTGAACTGCGAGCCATAGACCGGCAAATTATATTTTTTGAGAATGTAGGCGAGAGCTCCGACGTGATCTTCGTGACCATGCGTCAAAACCAGCGCGGTAAGATCGTCCCGATATTCCTCAAGGAAATCAAAATTTGGGATCGATATGTCGACACCGTAGGGAGTTTCTTCCGGAAAGCCCATGCCGGCGTCGACGACTATCATCTCGTCGCCATACCGAATTCCCATGCAATTCATTCCGAACTCGCCTATGCCGCCGAGAGGTATTATTTCTATCTTATTCACTTTGCAAATGATAGCACGTTACGCAGGGCACCGTTGGCGAGTCTGATTTCGCGCACGGTGTGGTTACGTACTTGGCTCGATACTGTCGACGATGCTGATCCATTCGTCTAGTGAAAGGGTCTCTGCACGACGAATAGGATCGATGCCGATATTTTCGAGGAGATCGCCGGTGTTCGGATACCAGAGCTTGAGATTATTTAGTATTGTCTTTCTCTTTTGCGCGAATCCCCTTCCTACTACCTCGCGAAACAGTTCTTCATTTTCGACGGTTCGAATCTTTGGCAGCAGCCTGACGACCGAGCTCCACACCTTCGGCTCTGGCCTAAACGCCGACGGCGGGACATCAAACAGCCATTCGATAGAAAAATGAGCTTCGATTAGAACTGTCAAATAACCGCGTTCGCTCGTTCCCGGTTCTGCGGTAAGGCGGTCGACAACTTCGCGTTGAAACATGAGCACGCAGTCTTCGAGAATTTCTACGGAGGAGAATAGTCGCTGCAGGATCGCGGTTGAGATGTTGTACGGAAGATTTGCGATAAGCCGGAGTTTTCGTCCGCCGCGTTCCAGACTCGCGAGATCAAGCTTGAGCGCATCGCCTTCGACGAGCGTGAAGTTTTCATTTTTACCGAATCTATCCTGCAGAAGCGGGGCAAGATCGCGATCAAACTCGAGTGCGTAGATGTGGGCTCCGCTTTCTATGAGCTTTTCGGTAAGAGCTCCACGCCCGGGGCCGATCTCAAGAACGACATCGCCTTCCTTCGACCGAAAACTGTCGAGGATACGCATGATCACGTTAGGGTCGATCAGGAAATTCTGGCCGAGCGATCGCTTGGCAAATGGATCTTTTGGTCTCATTGCAGCTTTCGAATCCGGCCTACATCTTATCGAAGTGTGAAGCTACGCAAAGGCGAGCAAGGTCCCGCTAGAAATAGCCGGTGATCTCAATATCGTCGCCGTGGTGCATTAAGGAAATGTCTTTGAGAGCCAACGCTTCTTCAATTGTTGAGGCTCCTTTACCACCAAATGCCATCGGAGCATCACTTCCGCCGACGACGATCGGCGCGATCATGAAGGAAAGCTTGTCAATTAGGCCTGCGTCTTTGAACGCCCCCGCAACCTCCGTCCCACCTTCGACCAAAACGCTTTGAATTTCCCGTTCACGCAGAGCGTTGAGGACTGCACCCAGATCGCGGGCGTCTACGGCGACAATATCTACGCCGCTCGCAAGCATCGCGTTTATCTTGGCGTCATTATCCGAGTTCGAAACAATTACGGTCGGAATATCTGCCGCGGATGTAACCACTTTCGAGTCCAGTGGTGTTCGCAGACGGTTGTCGAGAATTACACGAGTAAGTTTTCGTCGTCGTACAAGTCCGCTGCGATCGGTGAGGTTCGGATCGTCAATCACAACTGTGTTCGCCCCGACCAGTATCGCGTCGTGCTCATGCCGCATTTCGTGAACGCGCCGCATCGCCGTGTCACCCGACAGTGCCGACGAGACACTCTTGTTCAGAGAGATCCTGCCGTCCAGCGACATGGCCATTTTAAGATGAATGAACGGCCTGCTTTTCTTATGCCAGCAAATAAACTTTTCGTTCAGCCTGGTAGCTTCGTCTGCGAGGATGCCGGTCACGACCTCGATACCCGCTTCACGCAGAGCCTGAAATCCCTTTCCCGAAACCAACGGATTCGGATCTTCGATCGGGGCTACGACGCGTTTGATGCCGGCATTTATAAGGGCCTCAGTACAAGGAGATGTCTTTCCGTGATGAGCATGCGGTTCCAGGGAGACATACGCCGTAGCGAGACGTGCCTTGCCACCCGCGGTTTGGAGCGCGATCACTTCCGCATGCGTTACCGCTCCATACCGATACGTACCTTCACCGACGATCTCACCTTCGTCGGTCACAATCACGCAGCCGACCAGCGGGTTTGGTGATACGACGCCAGTCCCGTCGGTCGCAAGCTCGAGAGCTCGACGCCGTCATCCGTGTGTCTAAGTCGTTCGCCAGTTGTGAAGATGATGTATCCAATGTTAGTTGAAGAGTCCGTTGACGTAACTATCCGCGTCGAACACCATTAAATCGTTGACCTGTTCACCGATACCCACATAGCGTATGGGCAGTTTCAGTTCTTTCGATATGGCAACCGCGATCCCGCCCTTCGCCGTTCCGTCCAGCTTAGTCAAAACTATTCCGGTAACGTCGGCAACCTTAAGAAACTGTCGAGCCTGCTCGAGGCCGTTTTGTCCCGTCACGGCATCGATCACTAGAAGCGTCTCGTGCGGAGCCTGCTCGACTTCGCGTCCGGCAATGCGCTTCATTTTTTCCAGCTCAGCCATCAGGTTGGCCTTGTTGTGCAGACGTCCGGCCGTATCGACGATCAGCACATCCGAGTTTCTCGCTTTTGCCGATTGCAGAGCATCGAATAAAACCGCTGCCGGATCGGTTCCCTGTTTCTGCTGGACGATCGGTACACCTGCTCGTTCTGCCCATATCTCGAGTTGATCGGATGCTGCGGCACGAAAAGTATCCGCCGCACAGATCAAAACATCGTTCCCTTCGTTCTTGATCCGCTGTGCGAGCTTGCCGATCGTCGTAGTCTTTCCGACGCCGTTCACACCGACGACCATCAATACGTATGGCTTTATCGAATCTGCGACATCCGTCTCGGAAGCCACGCCCGCCTCACGCGCGTCAACGAGGATATCCAGAAGCTCGCTCTTCATTACGGCCTTCAACGCGGCGAGATCGTTAATCTCCTGACGCGAAACACCGCGCCGCACCGCCTCTAAGACCTGCAGTGTGGTCTGCACGCCGATATCGGTGGAAATGAGCATCTCCTCAAGTTCATCCAGCAGTGCTTCGTCAATCTGCTTTCTACCTTCAAAGACCTTGTCCAGACGGTTGTTCAGAGAATCGCGTGTTTTCCCGATCGCCTTTGAGAAACGCACGCCTATCTCTTTTTCAACCGCCTCCTCCTGAGCCTTCAGCTCTTCGATCGACTTATCAAGTCCGAGGACGGATGACGAAAACTTGTCTTCCTTATTTCGTCGCCAGAAAAATGCCATAGATATAATTCCCTTGTAAAGCCCGGATCATTCCAAACTTCCGAGTATAAAAAAATAAGTCTATCGAGTCTAACGACTCTATCGAGTCTATCGAGTCCGTGGCGTTAACAGACTCGATAGACACGCCAGACTCGATAGACTCGAAAGACTCGCCAGACTCGATAGACTCGAAAGACTACGAAAGAATCGCCAGTTTGTCTGATTTCTTGAACAGCGCGTAACCAAGAACGCAGGAAAAGACGGTCCAGAGATAAAACGCGAACAGGGCTCCTATCGCCTTCGCCGGCAGGTTTCCCATTCCCGGTAGATCCAAAGGCGCGAAGACGGCACTGAGGATCGCTCCGACAACTCCGGACGCGATAAGCAGGACCAATCCCATCATTAAGACTTTGACATATGTTCCACCGAGCCGTTTGATCGTGTCGAGGCCGACAAGTGGATTTATCGTCGCCATGAACGAGCGTGTATAGCCGGCTACAGCACACGCAGCCGGAAAGTAGAACGCTCCCCAAAGAAAAGCGATCGCCCCGATGACAACCAGCGGTGCCGCGAGGCCGAGAAAGCTCTGGAGCATAGCTTCGCTTTCCTTCGCCCGTGTGTCGGGCGCCTTACCAAGCACGGATTCCAGATTTTGCTTTTGACTCTCCTGAGCCTGAGCCCACAACTCTTCCTGCTCGCGAGTTTCAAGGTCGGACGTAATTTCCTGTTCCTGGACCATTCCCCCGCGTGCCGCCTCGTCATGCTCGGCGAGCCGGTCATTATGTCTCGATGGGATATTCCCAAGCACATCCTTTACCTTGTCGGATTGGTCAACGGTTCGCTGTGTGTCGTAGTAGTGAGTTCCAGGTATCTGTTCAACCCTTTGCTGGAAGGCGTCCATCTGAGAGTTGACCGATGACGTCACCATATAGAAAGCGATCATCATCACCAGCGCGAACGGCCCGAATGCAGAAGCGTACGCCGCAACGCTGAGCAATAGCGGATGGATCACGTCATCCCAGAGTTCGAAGTCTTCGAAGCTCGGCATGAAGTTGGCATCCAGACGGCCGTGAGCAAAATTGTCTATCGTGTTGGCGAGTATGCCAAAAGTGAGCATGTTCGCGAACATTAAACAAAAGAGTGCTGAAACGATCATGTAAATGCCGCCAAGTGCGGTTACTGATTGGCCGACAGAAAAACCCGCGAACATGATCGCCCCGGATATGAGACTTACTTTAAAATTGAATGGATGTAAGAGCGCTTTAAGAAAATCCGAACCGCCGAATCCCTCACTGATAGCCGACGCACGAATCTGGGTTTCAGTGCGTTTTTGCATCACTTCCTTCAGGGTGCGACACATGCCACCGCAGAATGGACAGAGCCTCACGCTTCCCCCATAAGCTTGGGGGCAGATCTTACAGAATCCGGTTCCACAGGCTTGGCAAAGAAAAACGGTAGGGATATCGTTGTGAACCGCGGAGAGATCTGGATCGTGCCATTTACCTTCTGGTTCAGACGGAACGGCGATCGAATGCTCGATCGGATCCTGTGCGACCACTGCGGCGGGGGGAACAATTTGAAAATTGTCGGGTGTGACCGGATGATCAATGGCTGGGTCGCCAACTCCCGCATCCGTAATATTGAATAACACGGGCATCGCGATTCCCTGCTCTTTTGCATTGAAGAACGGCAGCAGGCTGGGAACGCGACGAGCTTCGATCCAACGGAGATTTCCCCTACGGACTTTGTCAAGAGGCTGGAGAGATCCCTCGTCGATCCAACTGCCGAGCTCGGCGAACGGTGCATCGTAGACCTGTCCGCCAACCTCGACTTGCCAAATCTCCTGGGGATCCGGTGTGCTCATAACGATTTGGGAATTCGGATTTGGAATTGCGGATGTTAGTACCGTCGATTGCAGGTTTCCGGACCCGAATCCTGAGCCTTTGCTCTTAGTTCCCCATTTCCAAATCCCAAATCCCAACTGGTCACGCGACCTGTTGCGCTTCTAGTTCCTCCTTTTCAGTTTCGGCATTTTTCGCATTGACGAGAAATCGGACGACTCCGTGACCGATCTCGCCGGCGTTACAGCCTCGGACAAGCGCATTGACGACGCTCGCATCGTACCGTATTCCCACCAGAGACTTGATGCCTTCAAGAGCTTCAGGCAACAGCATTCCTTTTTGGTAGGGACGATCGATCGTCATCGCGTCGAAGGTGTCTGCGACCGAAACGATCTTTGCCTGCAGCGGGATCTGCTTGTCAGTCAAACCCTGTGGATAGCCCTGGCCGTTCACCATTTCATGATGCATATACATTCCCGGCAAGAACTCTTTCATCGCCGGGATCTGTGACATGATCTTGTAGCCCTTCTGCGGGTGCGTTTTCATGATCTCGTACTCTTCGGTCGTGAGGGCCGCAGGTTTTTTTAGAATGCTGTCGTCGATCGCGATCTTCCCGACATCGTGCAGCAGGGCGCTGATCCGTAACGTCTCAAGCTCCTCGGCCGAGAGGCCAAGCTGCTTTCCAATCGCAACTGAAATGCGCGCAACGCGTTCCGAATGGCCGCGGGTATATTTATCTTTACCGTCTATGGCCGCGGCGAGAGCCTTGACGGTTCCGACGAAGAGCTCGCGATTCTCCTGCGCTGCTTTTGCCAATCGGGCGACATGTTCCTCGATCTTGTCGCTCATCGTGTTGAACGATTCGCCAAGGGTTCCGATCTCAGTTATGTTTCGCGTTTCTACACGAGTCGAGAAATCTCCCGCCGCGACGCGCCCTGCGGCGGTCGAAAGCTTCATCAAAGGAGCAGTCAACGTGCGGGCTGCAAGAGAGCCGACCAGCATCGCGATGAACGCAAAGGCAAGACTGATAAGCCACGTTTGCGTCTTCATCTCACCGACCGAAGCGAGGGCCTTTCGTTCGTCCTGCATGGTAATAACGCCGAGGGTTATGTCGCTTCCGAAACTGATCGTGGAATAGGCTCCGATCATGTCATACGAATCACCGTCGAATTCGGCAGTAAAGGGGACCAGACCGGATTGGATCTGGGCATTCGATTGCTTCCATTCCTCGACTATCTTTAGATTGGCCAGCGACTTCTGCACATCAACGAGGGAGGGGTCAGGGTGAAAGACTGCGCGGCCCGCTTGGTCTACGACAAATATTATCGGGAGTCCGGCTTTCCAAAGATCGGATTCACTGGTCGATCCGATCCCGACCACCGACCGCGCAATGTCTTCAAGCGAAACTATTGCGACGACCGACGCGATAGTTTGACCATTGACCTGTACCGGGGATGCAAAGGTGAGAATCGACTCGCGCGAATGAGCTAACTTTTGTGGCTGGCCGACAAGCAGCGGTTGTGTCGTCAGCGATTGAAGAGCCGCTTCTGCAACCGTCTCGGTGTCGGCCCGTGTCAAGTCATTGGGCCTGAACAGCGCAACCGGTTCGCCGACCGAGGGCTTCAAATACAGGGCGATCAGACTTGAATTTTCGCGAAGAGTTGAACCAAGCTTTTCCTCGGTATGCGACGAAGTCAGTACGTCCGGCGAGTTTGCTAACTCGAGTGCCCGGGCGACGCCTCGAACAAGATCGCTGTGGTGCTGGCCAAACATCTCGATCTGTCGAGCCTTTTCCTGGACGAGTTGGATCTGATAGCGATTCTCAACCGCACGGAGTTCGTTGGCACTTCGCTGGGACAGAAACCATCCGGTGAGGACAAGCGGCACCATTCCGACAAGCAAAAGCGTGCAGACTACAAAGTAAATTAGACTGATTTTTCGGTGGAGCCGGGGCATTTAGGAGGGAGGCGAAGTGTTTCGCCAATAAAATCTTACGATAATCCCGAGACGATGGTCAACAAAATTAAACAGGGCGTCCGGAGCGGTGGAAAACCTTTAGCTTTTTCCCGTAAAGTGGTCTTAGAAAAACGAGTTGAGTTTCGTTTACAATGAATCTCACGATGTTCCCCGAACGCTGGCGAGAAATAGAGGAAATATTTCAATCTGCGGTGGAAATGCCGCCCGCGGAGCGCACGTCGTACGTCGCTGAGCGATGCGCCGATGATGATGAATTACGGGCCGAAGTGGTGAAACTGCTGGAGTCCAACGACAGGGCGGCTGATTTTATCGAATCGCCGATCTGGACCGACAGCGCCTTTCTCAATACATCCGTAAAAAAAGATCTTTCCCACTCGATCGACCGCGAAATCAACGGAACCGATCGGGATAATTTTCTCGGCAGAGAGATCGGCGTTTATCGGTTGACACGCGAGATCGGTCGCGGCGGAATGGGTGCCGTCTATCTTGGCGAACGGGCCGACGGCGAGTTTCAGCAGCGCGTTGCGATAAAACTCATCAAGCGCGGCATGGATTCGGATTTTATCGTTCGACGGTTTCGTCACGAACGTCAGATCCTGGCTTCGTTCGAACATCCCTTCATTGCCCGGCTTCTCGACGGCGGTACCACGACTGAGGGAGTGCCTTACTTCGTGATGGAGTTGGTCGAGGGCGAAACGCTTTACAACTACGCGGATGGCAAAGGTCTGGATGTGAAGAATCGAATGAAGCTTTTTCAAAAGGTTTGTTCGGCTCTGGATTACGCACACGAGAGAAAGATAATCCATCGCGATATCAAGCCAAGCAACATAATCATCAACCAGTTGGGTTCCCCGAAATTGCTCGATTTCGGTATCGCAAAGATCCTCGAC
Organism: uncultured Acidobacteriota bacterium; assembly: GCA_963772405.1. Classification (GTDB taxonomy): domain Bacteria; phylum Acidobacteriota; class Blastocatellia; order Pyrinomonadales; family Pyrinomonadaceae; genus OLB17. The sequence continues at coordinate 897,853 of CAVYWT010000001.1, forward strand.
CCAAACTTGATTCACGAGTCGATTAGTCCGACGGCTTCGATGTTGCGGATGATGACCCCGGATTATGCTTCGCCGGAACAGATAGAAGGCGGAGATGTTACTCCGCATAGCGATATATACTCCCTGGGCGTTCTTTTGTACGAGTTCATTACTGGACACAAGCCTTACGACTTTGCCGGCCGGGCGTTTCGTGAAGTTTCGCGGGTCATTTGCGAGGTAACTCCCAAACCGCCGAGCGCCATTCTATCGCAGACACGAAATCTTCTCCCGCAATATTCATCCTCGGGCGGGCGCTATTTGGCGGTACGCTCCACATCGGAAAAGGAGTTGGTGGCCGATCTTAACGCCGGCATCGATAACATCGTGATGAAAGCGATGGCGAAAAGTCCGGAGGACCGGTACGAGTCCGCCAGCGAATTATCCCGCGACATTTCTCGCTTCCTTAGCGGAAGCCGGGTCGAAGCACCGGCGTTCACCAGCTCAAGACGCAAGAGAGCCGACACCTTTCTTCGAGCGCCTGAGAATAGCAAGGCTCTGGCGGTACTTGCCGTTTAAGTTCCTGAATCTTGGTCCCGCCGGCGGCGATACCGACGATCGCTTTCTAGGTGTCGGCCTTGCAGACGCGCTGATAACGAGATTGAGTAAGGTTCGGCGCTTCGTCGTACGGCCAACCAGTTCGATTCTTTCCTTCGAAGAAGATCTCATAGACCCCATTCGTGCGGGACGGGATCTGAGTGTCGATTACATTCTGGACGGCAACATCAAAAAGGCAGGCGACCGGCTTCGCGTTACTATCCAGCTTCTGAGTGTTGTCGACAACGCAGCGGTCTGGGCCACATCGATCGATGAAACGATCGCCGATGTATTGACCCTGGAGGATACGCTCTCTAACAAAGTCATCGAGGTCCTGCTTCCACATCTCACTGGCGGCGAGCTCCAGGAGTTTACAAAGCGCGGAACAGAAGTGCCGGAGGCTTTCGAACACTACCTTCGCGGTCGGTATCATTTCAACAGCTTCACCGAGGATGGATTTGCAAAAGCCTTTGTAAGTTTTCATAACGCGATCGCCGCGGATCCGGGCTACGCTCACGCATATGCCGGCATCGCCGATTATTACAATTGGCTTGGCATCCTGGGCGTCCTACCGCCGCAAGAGTGCTTTCAACCTGCGATCGCCGCGGCGTCCAAGGCCGTTGAAATGGACGATGCCCTTTCCGAGGGTCACGCGAGTCTAGGATTTTCGCTGCACGCCGGGAATTACGATTGGCCAGGAGCCGAGCTCCATCTACGTCGTGCGATGGAGCTGAATCCGAGCAATGCAAACGCGTTTGTTTGGTACTCGCTCGTACTATTTACCGAGGCCCGGTTTGACGAGGGGATCGACTTTGCCCGTCGCGGCGCTGAGATCGATCCGCTGACGCCATTCAATCATCACAATATCGGATGGGGACTGTATTACGCGCGGCGCTTCGACGAGGCCGCTGAACAGTACCGCCGCGTTGTCTCAGATTTTCCGGGCTACGGATTTGGTTATTACGGTCTGAGTAAGATCCACCGTCTGACGGGTGAGACGAAACTTGCCATCGCCGAAAATGCCAAAGCCATGGAACGCATGGGCAATAGTCTTTTTACGCTTTTCTCCGAGGCTGAGTGTTACGCAGCTGACGCACAAGATAACGTTGCAAGGGAAAAGATCGCGGCGCTCGAAAAACTGGCCATTGAACGTTACGTGTCGCCTTATCAACTGTCGCTCGTTTACTGTTCACTCGGAGAAACGGAACAGGCCCTTCAGTCGCTTGAGAGGGCTGTCGACCTCAAGGAGGCCTGGCTCAACTGGCTTGCCGTCGAACCGGCTTTCGACCGCATCCGCGAAGAGAGCCGCTTCCAGGAAATACTTGCGAAGACAGGTTACGGCAACTTCGTCCAGGACAGCTCGGTGAGCGGAACAGATCCAAGGGCCCATCAGGCCGCGGGCGATAATCGTTCGAAACCGGACGGGCTGCATGATCTGACTACACTCGTCATTGGAGAAAGCGACATCACCGATGGCGGAACCCGCCCTTCGCCATCAAGCAGAAAGCGCATCCTGAGCTTCGGTGCGTTGGCGATCACGCCCATGCTTTTTCTTTCGGGTTGGTATTACCTTCATACGCGGACGAGCATGTCACCCGTTGTGATGATGGATCCCGGGTCGTTTAAGAATCCGTCGATCGTAGTCTTGCCCTTTAGCTCGGGTGATGCCGCCTCCGCCAGCTTGGGTGTTGGGTTTGCCGATGCGCTGACACAGAAACTTGGAGGGATCAAGGCTCTTCGCGTCCTTTCGTCCAACACGGGGCGCTCGATCGACGTTAACTTTCCTCAGGAAGCCTCCGCGAAATTTGGGATCGCGTTCATTCTGAAAGGGGAGCTTTCGAGATCGGGCCAGGTTACCCTGATACACGCCGAACTTCTTAACGCTGCCACGAATCAAGTGATGTGGCGCGACGAATTCCGTTCGCAAGATCTCTCTTCCATGCAAACTGAGATCAGTGAACGGGTTTGGACTTCTCTCAATATTGATCCGCTTCCGATGGAGCGCAGACAAGTTTCAAAGGGATACACCGAAAGCGCTGAGGCGTATGAACACTATCTTGTCGGTCGGTCGCTTATGACGGATCGGTCCGCCCCGAATCTACGTTCGGCTATCGTTGCCTTTGCCAATTCCCTAAAATCAGATAAGGATTTTCCGCTCGCTCATGTCGGTTTGGCCGACGCATATGCGCTTCTGAGTCTTTATGACTTTGAGGCGCCTCCGGACGTTAATGAAAAATCAAAGGAATATGCGCAGAATGCGTTGCGGCTCGACGAAAGCCTGGCCGAAGCCCACACGACATTGGCGTGGGTAAAGTTTTACGGAGAACGTAATCGTGAAATCGCCGAATTAGAATTTCGCCGAGCGATACAGCTCAATCCTTCGTACGCTCAGGCTCATCATTGGTTTGCGCTTGTCCTCTCGGCGCTGAACGATCACGTCGAGGCCATTAGCGAGGCCCGCATCGCCGAGCAGCTTGATCCAACTTCACCCGCAGTGAAGTCAGCCCAGGCGATGGCATATTCCTTTAACGGACAGTTCGCAGAGGCGATCGCCGAATGCGATGCTGCCCTTGAATTGGACGAGGGTTTCATCCCGGCGCTGAGGGTCAAGCGATGGACGTCGATAGCCATGAAGGATTACGCCGGAGCGAGAGCAGCCTTTGAAAAGGAGATCTTAAACAGTGGTGGGTCAATCGACGAGCCGGGATGGCGGCTTATCGAGCTTCAACTGACAGCACCGGGTGAAGTAAATCCGGAAAAGCTGAAACTTCTTGAGCGGGCCGCCTCCTCAGCGCTCGTTCGACAGAATCACAAGGCGTACTCCTTTGAAGTAGCACTCGCATACAATGCTCTCGGCGAGAGTAGTAAAGCTCTGGATTGGCTCGAACGGGCCGAGGCTTCGCAGTCGCACAGCTTTAATTTTCTCGAAGTTGACCCCCGGATCCAGAACCTTAAAAACGAACCCAGATTCCGAAAGCTCCTCACCAAGCTCCGTACACCGAAGATAGTTTGACCGTTTTCGCCGCCAGGTGGCAGAATGATGTCGCACACATTTCAGCCTGACTCTCCTATTATTTTCAGATGAATCAGCTTGAAGAGATCCCCGCGAATTCCATGCTCGGCCGCCATATAGGCCCGTATCGGCTGGACGAAGAGGTCGGCCGCGGCGGGATGGGAGTTGTCTACCGGGCTTCGCGAGTTGACGGCGAATTCGACCAGACCGTCGCTGTTAAGCTGATCAAGCGGGGAATGGACACCGATCTCATCCTCAAGCGATTTCGTCGCGAGCGTCAGATCACTGCGGCACTCAACCACCCAAATATTGCGTATTTCTTTGGCGGCGGATCGACCGATGACGGACTTCCCTATTTTGTTATGGAATTCATCGTCGGCAAGCCGCTTTACAAACATTGCGATGAGAACCGCCTGAGCTTGAAAGAACGCCTGAGTATTTTCCGCCCTATTTGCTGGGCGGTTCAGGCAGCGCACGACATTCAGGTCATACACCGCGACCTGAAGCCTTCGAACATCATGGTCACAACGGCTGGAAAGCCGAAACTTCTCGATTTCGGGATCGCTAAGGCCCTCAATCCGGAATTGATGACGACTGACGACGTCCCGACCGCGACCCAGCTTCGCGCGATGACGCCCGAGTATGCCTCGCCCGAACAGATAAGCGGCGATACCGTTGGCCCGACATCCGACATCTACTCGCTTGGGGTCATCCTCTACGAACTTTTGACAGGACACCGGCCGTATCGGTTAAGACGTAATGGGAATGAGGACGTGGCGCGTGTCGTCCGCGAGGATCAACCCACGAATCCGAGCGGCAGCCTTACCCACGACGATGTTCTTGTTCCGCAGAATGGCGGCGAGCCGACTCTGGAAAAGGCTCTCATCGCGAGAAATTCTTCTCTCGAAACATTGAGGCGTGAGCTTACCGGAGATTTGGACCGGATCGTACTCAAGGCTCTGAGAAAGGCACCAGGCGAGCGCTACCAGTCGGGTGCCGAGTTTGCTGACGACATTACGAATTTTCTGGAAGGGCGGCCCGTTAATGCTGAATTTCATGTGCCGACAGGTCGTATTTCCCGAACGCGGGCGGTTGACAGCCTCTCGCTTGCGATCATTCCCTTCAAATCCTATGGTCGACCCACTGGCGACACAGGCGATGAATTCATGGGTATCGGACTCGCCGATGCTCTGATCTCACGTCTTAGCGGCATACAGCGACTTGTTGTTCGACCGACGAGCTCGGTCCTTCCGTTCACCGATGCCGATCCGCTGGAAGCAGCGCGGCGTCTCGATGTCGAGTTTGTGCTTGATGGCAATGTTCGGATGTCCAACAGCCGAATTCGCATCTCGGTTCAACTGCTGAATGCGGCTGACAACTCGACCCGCTGGGCCCGGACTTTCGACAGCGAGATGCAGGATGTCCTTGACCTTGAGGACTCGATCGCCGAGCAAGTTGCAACCTCATTGCTCCCGCAGCTGACGACCGAGGAACGAGCACGGGTGGAGAAGCGCGGAACCAATAATCAGGCAGCCTACGAAGCGTATCTCCGCAGCCGCTATTTCTCCAGCAAGTTCACGGACGTAGATCTGCGCAAAATGGTGGAGGCTTTGAACGAGGCGATCGAGATCGACCCTGACTACGCCCTGCCATATATCGGGATCGCCGATTTTTACATCTGGTCGGCAGTGTTTGGCGAGATCCCATCACAGGAAGCATTTCCCAAGGCAATTGCCGCTGCGCGGAGGGCTCTCGAAATAGACGACGAGTTAGGCGAAGCCTACGCCACACTCGCCTTCGGGCTTTTTGTAAGCGAGTGGAACTGGGCCGACGCCGAATTCCTCGTCAAGCGGTCAATTGAATTGAGTCCGAATTACGCATTCGCACACGAGTGCTATTCGAACTATCTGGTCGCACAGGGAAGATTCGAAGAAGGCATCGCCGAGATAAAACGCGCGGAAGAATTGGATCCGGTATCGCCGCGAGCGATATTGATGACCGGCTGGATCCACTATCAGGCTCGCCGGTTTGACGAGGCAGTCGCCAGCGCGCATAAGGCAAACGAAATGCAACCGGATTTTCCCCAGGGATTGCTTCACCTGGGAAATAGTTTGACCGGAGCCGGGAGGCATGAGGAAGCGATCGCTGTGCTCAGGAACAGCTCGGAGTTATGGGGCGACGCCGGAATGCCGCGGTACATGCTGGCCCACGCTCGTGCCGCTACCGGCGATCTCGAATCGGCCCGAAAAATTCTGGATAAGATGTTGCACACTGCGGAGACCAAGTACGTAAAGCCATACTTTATCGCAATGACATACGTCGCCGTCGGCGATCACGACAAGGCCTTCGAGTGGTTCGACCGGGCCCTGGCAGAGCGAAATGAGTGGCTCATCTGGTTTGCGACCGAGCCAAAGCTCGACTCGATCCGTCAAGATCCGCGATACCAGAAAATTCTTGAGGCCACCAACAATCCTCTTGCCGCCAGATCCAACACTCCTCACACCGCTGCTGCGAGCAGTCGCGAACGCGAACTCTCGATCGCGGTTCTGCCGTTCAAGTTCATCGGCGGGCAGCACGATACAGGTTCGGGCGAGAACGAGTATCTCAGCCTCGGCCTCGCCGATGCGGTGACGATGCGGCTGTCGAACGTTGGAAGATTCCTGGTGCGTCCGACAAGTTCGGTATTGCATTTCTCCACAAAAAGCGTGGATCCGTTCGATGCCGGTCGCGAGCTGGGTGTCGAGTTTGTTCTCGACGGCATCATCAGGCCGATAGGCGACCGAATACGAGTAACGGCTCAGCTTCTTAACGTCGAAGAAAACGCGACTCGGTGGTCGGCAAGTTTTGCGGAAAAGTGTACCGACGTTCTCGAAATGGAAGATTCCATCTCGGAACAGGTCACAAAACAGCTTGTGCCTCAACTGACGGGTGACGAAAAGATCAAACTTTCAAAACGCGGTACGAACTCGGCCGAAGCCCACGACGCTTATCTGCAAGGCCGATTTTTTTGGAACCAGTTGGTGCCGGCCTCGTTTCCGAAGGCGATCGCAGCGTTCCGACGGGCCATCGAGCTTGACCCAAATTATGCACTCGCTCACGTCGGTGTCGCCGATTACTATACGTGGGCCTGTATCTATGGAATGGAAAAACCGTCGGAGGGTTTCCCCCAGGTATATGAATTTGCGACCCGAGCGCTTCAGATCGACCCCTCGCTTGCCGAGGCTCACGCCGCACTCGGTTTGTACCATTCGAACCTGCAAGATTGGGCGAAAGCCGAAGAGCTTTACCGTCGAAGCCTGGAACTAAATCCAAGTTATTCGCTTAGCCACGAGTGGCTTGCGGCAGTCCTGGTAGCAACGCGTCGGTTTGAAGAGGGCACTGCTGAGATTAGGATGGCGGAACGGCTCGATCCGCTTTCACTACGCCCTAAGGTCCTCTCCGCCTGGACACTTTACCAAGCGCGGGATTTCGAAGCTGCGATCAACAAAGGCCGCGAGCTCGAACGTATGAATTCGGACGTTATGCAGACGCACCTGCAGATCGCGAACATTCTGACCGAGATGGACGATTCTGCAGGAGCGGTCTTTCACGCTCGAAGGGCGACTGATATCGAGCCCGACTCCCCACTTCCCGTCTATGTGCTTTGTCATGCGCTGGTGAAGGCGGGCGAAGGTGCAGAAGCTCGGGCAATAGCGGACCGATGGCGAATGCTGTCTGAGAGGGAATATGTGTCGCCGTATTTTATTGGTCTTTGCGAGGCCGCGCTCGGAAACAAACAGCGGGCTGTAGAGCTACTAGATGCAGCCAGGGCCGAAAACGAGCGCATGGATATTGTGGCTGGCCACCGAGCCAAAACTCGACGGCCTCCGCGACTTCGACCCGTTCAAGATACTTCTTCAAAGGACGGGCCTGTCGTCGGATTAGGGGTTTAGCCCTGCCAGATCTTTAGATGTGCAAAGCCTGCGGAGAACAAATAACGGCGGCGGTCCAGCGACCTGCCGCCGTTATCGTTCGACACTTCCGTCATTCATGCCTTTACGGCTTCGACGATGCTCATCATCCCGCGTGTTGGGATGATCTTAGTCATCCGGAATCCTGAATCTGCCAGCAACGCTTCAAACTCGTCCGGCGTCCGTTCGATGCCGCCGGGTGTCATGAGCATCTCAAGGTCGATGATCTTTCCGAGGTGCGGTTCGTTCCCTGGAGGTAAAACCGTCTCGATGATCAGCACCTTTCCGTCGTCCGGCATATTCGCACGAATGTTCCGCAGGATCGTCTGGTTCTTATCATCGTACCAATCGTGGATGATGTGTTTGAGCATGTATATATCCGCCTTGACTGGAATCTCGTTGCAGAAATCTCCCGCGACAAGTTCGACCCGGTCGGCGACACCGTAGGCGTCAAGCATTTCCGGTGCGCCTTCGAGAACCGCGGACAGATCAAAGAGAATACCTCTGGCAGCGGGATTTGCCGCGAGTACGGCAGCGAGCAGATGTCCATAGCCGCCCGCGATATCGGCGATCGTACCTGCCCCGGAAAAATCATAAGCCTGTAGCAGCGGTCCGATCGACTGATGCGAATAGCTCGTCATCGCGCGATTGAATATGTCGCCCAGCTCCTTGTTGGTGTTGTAGAGATACGGAAATACCGCTTCGCCGTGAACGTGATCCCATGCCGGCTTTCCTGTCTTGACGCTATACATAAGCTGCCCGAAGACCTTCCAATGTTCCGGTTCACCTAGCCATATTGTAAGGTCCCGAGTACTCCGCGGCGCGTCCGATCGCAATGTCTCGGTCATCGGTGTATTTGCGAATGTCTTAGATGAAACTTCCGAAAACACACCGACGCTCGACAAAGAGCGAAGCAAGCGATAGAGCGACTGCTCATCCGTTTCTGTAATTGAGGCAAGCTCGTCGGACGATCGAGGGCCGGAATTGCAAAAGGTCGGCGATTCCGAGTTTGGCCGCGACATACAATGCCGACGAAACGAACGCTCCTGCAACAAGCTGCATCAATTGCGCATCCGGTGGTAAGGCTTCACTGGCCACGGCGGCCGAATTGGTAATGGTGGTCATGGTATGTAATCTCCTTAGGATTTGTTTAGGGGCACTAAAAACAGTGAGATCTCAGCCCCGCTACCTAACGCGGAGTGGGTTGATGAAAACTATCAACGTCATCGAGAAGTGAAGATCAGTGGGCCGTCGAGCCTCTCAAGATCCTCACTGGTGAAGCCCATCTACATCACGTCGCAAAAAAAACAAACGGGGCCTAACTGCGGCCCCGCTTTTCCGTTTGTACTGCCCTTGGTTACCTACCTCCCCAGCGCATTCGCGATCTCTTGCGCTGCTTGCTCGACTACCTGAGAGATGATGTCGTCGCCGTTTGACTTGGCCTTTACCTTGTATACTTTGGCGAGTGTTCCGCCCCCGTCCGCTCTGTTAAGTTTTAGATCTAGCGTGATCTCGTCTTTCGATTTGACGCTGCTCGAAACCGATGTCGCACTGACAATGCTCTGCGTCGCGATTTGGCCCGCGATATTGCCGGCGACGCTTCCGGTGTGACCGATACCACTTTGTCCAATGGCTGATCCCAGCACCTGGCCGAACATTCCACCGAAGCCTCCGCCGCCTCCCTTCTTATGGGAAACGTTTGCGTAGATGACATAGTCACACTCTTTCTGTTGAGCTTCCGCCGCGATCGCCGACGTTAACCTGCCTTCCAGATTCACCACTTCGAGGTTCGGAGCTTTTAGATAGCTTGCAAGAGTGTTTTGGACCGCTGCCGCCAGATCGCCGGCACTGATCGCGTCGCCGACTGCACCAGTCTTTACGGCAGCCAGTCCGATCCGAATTACGCCAGGTTGTTTCGCTGATATTCCCGAAATGTTTTCTGTCGACGTCGCCCGCGAGTCTCGGATCGATTGAGCCACGCCGGAATTGTTGGACATTGGCATTGAGTTCGAAGAACTGCCGCGGTTTCCCCCCATCGTCGTGTTGCTGTTTGATCCTGTCTGGGTTGGGATGCCCGCGTACATCTGAGACGCATCGCTCACCTCGCGATAGTCGGCCGGGACTTCGAACAGCGCGGTTTCGAGTGTTGCCTTCGAAAGTTCGATCACCTCGTTTACGATCGACATTGTTTCTTTGCCTGATTCGTCGAACATGGTCATCCTTTCGTAAACTGGGTAACCGCGTTTCGCCGTGCCGACCGTCTTCATTTCATATTTGTCTTTGCAGCCACCATTCTTGACGCTACTGGTGTTGTAGTTCTGATAGCCGTAGTCGCAGTCGAGAGCGAACTCGGTGTCGATATACCAGCCATCCGTCTGCATTTTCGTAATTGTCTTGTTGCATGCGTTAGGTGACGAAGTCGTATCCATCGTGATGATCAGATGTCGCGCCGTGAATCCGAACATCTGCTTGCGCTCGCCTGTGTCCTTGGTCGTGATCGTAGTCGTAACGCGGCCGCCTGCCTGAACTACACCGTTCTTGTCAGTAGTCGCCGCTGCATTCGCCGCGGGCTGTGACGCCTCGGCAAATGAACTCACGGTGTATGTCTTTGTCTGCGAATTGATCTGAACGCCGCGGCGCAGATCGCACTGGGTCAGATTGATCATCATGCCGTTCATCGACTCAGTCCGCTGCCGTTTGCCCTTTATATAAGTCGTATTTTCGTAGGACTGGCCGCTCATGCTTTGCTTAGCCCTGATCTTGACGTCTGCGACTGCAGACGTCGAAAGAATTATTGCCGATATGAAGATTGCGATCGAATAAAGTCCGGTTCTCATTTATGAACTCCGTAGTGTCTCTGGTTTTCTGCAGCGAGGATTTCGCTCTCAGCCTTCCACGCGGAGAAATGTTGCGAGATGTATCACAATCGGAAACATCACGGAAAATAGGCGCTCTGGTTCGCTGAGTTCGTTGCATGCTCGAAATGCTTTCCCTATAATCGGGTGAGCAAACGCCCCGTTGATCACAGATGAGCCAGCAACAACCCAACGAAATTACACAAATGTTGATCGAGTTGACGGACGGTAATCAGGAAGTCGTCAATCAGATCCTGCCGCATATTTATGATGAGCTGAAGCGGCTGGCGAGCAGCTATCTGCGACGCGAACGCGTAAATCACACACTTCAACCAACCGCTCTCGTTCACGAGGCTTACATGAAGCTGATCGATCAGAAGCGTGTGCGCTGGCAGAACCGCGCACACTTCTTCGGGATCGCGGCTCAGGTAATGCGTCGGATCTTGATGGACCATGCCCGGAAACATCAGGCGGACAAACGCGGAGGCGAGGCTGAAAAGCTTCCGATCGAGGAAGAGATACTCGTAGTTTCGCAGGAAAAGTCCGCGGAATTGATCGCCTTAGACGATGCTCTCGAGACACTGGCGGGCATCGACGAACAAAAGGCTAAGATCGTAGAGCTTCGTTATTTTGGGGGACTATCAATCGAGGAGACGGCCGAAGTGATGGGCGTAAGCGTACCGACGATCAATCGCCAGTGGCGGATGGCGAAAGCATGGCTTTATTCGCAGATCGCGGCTGAGTGAGGAGAGCTGTGAACATGGACGATGACGGGAGACAGGAGACAGGAGACGGGAGACAGTGAACGATGAACCGGAGAATGATTCCTAGACTTCATTCACCATTCACCAGCTCACCAGCTCACCATTCACACATTCACCGTCTCACCAGTTACAACTTGCAGCTCGCTTCACGATCACCAGGGTGATGTCGTCATTCGCAGGAGCGGTTTGTGTAAACGCGGACAGGGCCGACTCTACCTTGTCACGCATTCCCGACGCAGAGCCATTCAGATTTTTCCTCACGACTTCGATCAGGCGCTCCATTCCAAATTCTTCATCGCGAATGTTATTTGCTTCGGAAACACCGTCGGAATAAACGACGAGAGCTTCCCCGGGGTTTAGGTGCGTTTCGCCAACCTCGAACTCGGCACCCGGAATAATACCGAGCGGAAAGCCCCCCGACGAAAGCTGAGCAACAGAGCCGTCGACTCTTCCGATGAGCGGCGGGTTGTGCCCAGCATTGATGTACTTGAGTGATCCGTTTGAGGGGTCAAGCTCAGCAGCGAACAAAGTGACAAAACGGTTCGCCGGTGTGTTTTCTGCCAGATAATGGTTGACCGAAAGAATGGTCTCATCGAGCGAACTCTTCGCCGACACCTGGGCATGGATCGCTGCGTGCAAGCTCGACATCAGGAGGGCCGCCGCCGTGCCCTTACCCGACACATCCCCGAGAGCGATAAGCATTTTGCCATCGTGACGGGGAATGAAATCATAGTAATCACCACCAATCTCATAACACGAGAACGAGATGCCCTGAAATTCGTAACCCTCGACGATCGGCGGGGCGGATGGTTGAAAACGTTGCTGGATCTCAGTCGCAAGTTCCAGCTCATGCTCCATGCGTTCGCGTTCGAAGCGTTCTTCGAGAAGCTTTGCGTTCTCCACGCGAATTGCCGCTACCGACGCAAGGGTCGTCAAGATATTGAGATGTTCTTCGGAGAACGTCGCTTCGTAAGTTGGTGAGTCGGCGTAGATCAATCCGAAAACATTGCGTTCATCAACATTTAAGGGCACTGCCAAAACAGATCGGATACCCTGGAGGGCTATCGTCTGACTCGCAAATTTCGGATCGTGTTGGGCGTCCGCGGTGAGGACCGATTTGCCGTTCTTTAAGACCTCGTCCATCACGGTGCGGCTGATCCTGACCTCCTGCAGAGGCTCGTCATTGCCGCGAACCCGGGCGACCATGATCTTCATTCCGTCATCCGCCTTTTCATCGCGAAGCATTATCACGCAGCGTTCGGCGGGCACCGCATCGAATACAAGCGACGCTACCTGATTGAGCGTCTCGTCCAAATTGCTGGCGGAAAGAAGAGCTACGCCTACCTTGCTGATCAGTCCAAGAAGGTCATTACGACTCGAGAACTGTTCCTTAAGAAGTTCGGTAGTCGGGATCTTACGGCTCTGCAGCGAAATGGTTTTCGAAGGGTCGAGGGCCTCCGTATGGTCGGCAATAAGAGTCGCTCCGCCCTGGATCTGAAAGCCGCTCGTCGTCGAACACGATCGTCGTTTCGCCGATCTGGATCTCGCCTCCGGACGAAAGGGGAACGGGCATCTTAACGGGTGTCCCGTTATAGCGCGTGCCATTGGCCGAACCAAGATCCTGAAGCCAGAATCCATCGCCCTCTTGACGTACTTCGGCGTGAAGCCGCGAGGCGAATGCGTCAGGTATGCAGACGTCGCTGCGGGCGGAACGCCCGATGGTCGTTCGGAGCCGCGACAACGGAATCCTCTCACCCGAGCCGTTATTAGCGGTTTTTAATATCAACTGAGCCATAAGCATCGATTCTATCGAACAACTCGCCGGTCGGCGTAGATTACCATGGTGCCGGACACGTAGTCATGAAGAGCACGGCCCTTACTGCTAAAAACGGAAATAAAGAAACCTATGCCTCCGCTGGCCAGCGTCAAAAGATAACCGGCCGTCTGTCGAAAGGCCATCGCTCCTATCGTCGGAGCTGAACCGTCGTTGTGAACGATTCGTAAACCGGTGACTATCTTTCCGATAGTCTGTCCGCTGAACATCGGAAGAAAAACTATGTTCGTAAACGCGACCAGAACAGCAACAAGCCAGGCGGCGCTGCTGACCCCTTCGTTCAGCAGTCTTGCACCGTCGTTCCCCGAAAAACGGCCAAGTAAAAGACCTATCACGGGAATCGCCATTACGATAATGTAATCGACGATCAAAGCTGCACAACGCAATAGAAACGGAGCCTGAACCGCTTCAGGTGAAAACCCTACGATTACTTCCCTTACTCCCGGCGTTTTAAGGTCGGGTGCTCTGCTCGAAACTGCGCTCATAAAACTTTCTGTGAATTCATCCGATGAGGAAGTGCAGTGTCGTGTCCCCGACCTTCAACTTATCACCGCTTGCGAGAAGATGCGGCTTATGCGGCAAAAGCCGGAGCGAGTCAAGGGTCGCCGATGCGACGACCGTGCCATTTGAAGAACCGAGATCTTCAACAAGAAAGTTTATGCCGTCCCGCCAGATGCGAGCATGTCTGCGCGAGATCTTTGTCTGCGGATCGTATTTCGAAAGATCCACCTCGGGAAAAATATTCGACATCGGATCGCGGCGGCCGACAAGATTTTCATCTTTTTGGAGCGAAAAAGTTGGCGTCGCAAGATCGCTTGTGCCTTCGATGATGAGTTTTGCGGTGGGCGTCGCTGATCGAGTGTAGATCTCGGAGTGGACTCCGTGCTGTGCGATCGGCTGTTTGGCACCGCAGAAGGCGCAAAACAGATCCGTTGCAACGATTCGCTGTCCGCAAAAACCACAGAACACCGACTGGTCCTCAAGACTTATCGAAGCCGGCGCAGCCGTCACGCCGTAGGTGACATTCCCGATGCCCAGATTTTCGAGGTGCTCCTCTAGCACCATTTTCATTTCGGCCGCGGAAGCGAATCGTGAATCTGCGTTATACTCCACGGCCCGCATGATTATCCGTTCCATCTGGTCCGAAAGCAGCGAGTTGATCTGCCGTGGTCGCGGATTTTTCTGAAAGTCAAAAATCAACAGCGGGTTGCTCTGCGGATCAGCTCCTGTCAAAAAGTGAAACATCGTCGAGCCAAGGCTGTAGACGTCGGAACGTGGTTCGACGTTCCCACTGAAAAGTTCGGGCGGAGCGTAACCCATCGTCCCGACGGCCGTCACTCCCTTTTCTTCTTTTTGGCTGATCGAACGAGCGATCCCAAAATCGATCAGCATTACCCGACCAGAATTGCCGTCGAGCATGATGTTCGATGGCTTGAGATCGCGATAGACGATGGTCGAAGGTTGGTTGTGAAGATAATCCAGTACATCTGAAATCTGGATCGCCCACTCGGTGATGCTTTTTTCGTCGATCTTGCCTTCGGGCGCCGATCTCAGGCGAGACGCGAGGTCACCGCCCGAAATATACTTCATGACGAGATAAAACCGCCCCTCGTCCGCATCGTAAAAATAATCGTAGATCGTCGGAATCGACGCATGGTCCAAGGTGGAAAGGATCATCGATTCACGCTTGAAATCGTTGATAGCCTTCACTTGCTGGTCTTCTTCGATGTGGGACTGCACCATTTCCTTTACAGCCCGGAGAACACCGCCGAGGTTATTATCACTGGCGAGATAGACCGCACCCATTCCACCGCCGCCGATCTTCCTGACGATCTCATAACGTCCGTTCAGGACCGTGCCTTCGCCCAGGGGCTTTAGCTTTCCGGAACGCTTCCCATCCGTGTCACCACGTCCAAGACCCGGTTCAGTGTAGGATTTCGGCTCGCTATTAGTGACGTCCGACAAAAGATCCGGTACCGGAGGGTCCGGGATCGGACCGGATGAGCCTTGTATGCGAGTGTCCACATCTTCCTGGGGTTTCGATTCCATGATACGTACCGAATCGAACATCGATTTCGGCGGTTCTACCTCTTCAAGTTCCTGGATGGGCTTGGAAATGCTCTCGTCGTTATAGATCTGCCGCTCAGCGAAAATCCCGGGCTGCGCTGCCTCTGGAGCCTCGTCAGCGATAGGTTCTGATTCGGTATCGGAGACTGAAGCTAAGTCGGTAATGTCTTCCTTAGCCGGGTCCGCCTCTGATCCAGCATCTTGTGTTGAAACGGCGTCTGCCTCGAACGAAAACTCCGATGTCGATTCCGGAACCACACTATCGGACGTTTCTTGACCGAAATCAGCGAGTATTTCCGAAGCCGGAACATCTTCCACGCTGGGTTCCGTCGGCGCGGTAGACAACGGATCTTCGTGTCCAGAGTCGAAATCAGCCAGACTCTTGGCGCCACAGAACGGGCAGAATAGGTCATTCTCCCCAACCTGAGAGTTGCATTCGTGACAACGGATCATTTGTTAACTAATAAAATCCCAGACAACTAACTATTAATATGAAAGCGCAAAAACGTTTTGCCGACGATTATCTCATCACCCTCGCTAAGGACCTGAGGGCTACCGGGTAAAAGTCGGCGGCCGCGGTTTACGAACGTTCCGTTTGTCGAACCGAGGTCTTCGATCATATAGACATTCTTTCGATAAATGATCCTGGCGTGCCGACGGGACACTTTTGCATCAGGGTCATGGGCGTCAAGGTCGACATCAGGAAAAATTCCGTTATCCGCATCCCAACGGCCGATGTAAGATTCTTCAGCAGAAAGGGCGAAATCGGTGTCGGCTGAACCGCCGCGTTCGATCGTCAGACGAGCATGGCTTACCTTTTTCTTTTGCTCCGCACCGTCAAACGAATTTTCTTTCTCCGGCGAAGCACTGTCTATCAAAGGCGGAATGCCGACGGATGTGATATTAGAAATACGTACGCTCGGGTTACTCGCAACCGGAGGAACGTAGCTTGGGATCCGGTGCTCTCCGCTGGTGCTGGAAACAATCAGACGACTACCGCAGTCTTCGCAGAATTGCGAACGGTCAAGATTTTCTCTCCCGCAGGATTGGCATTTGATCATTCTTACTTAAATACGGTCGATAGGGTAAGAGCATATTACCTTGCAACCACGTTGTTCGTAAATCCTAAATCTAAGGTATGTAAACGTCAAACCTGTTGTAATCGCCTGTTGCGACCTTTTTTGAAACTATGAAAAGAAATCGGTCGTAGTAACGCTTTGACGCTGTATTATACTAGGCAATAGCCCGAACTTCTTTACGAAATCCTGAATTCAACGTTTGAGAGGAAACCACGGATATGGCACTGAGCCGTAAGAGGAAAATCATTATTGGCAGTTCGATCGGAGCATTACTTGTGATCATTATCGTCGCAAGTATTTATGCGACGAGGAGCGACGCGCCCGAAGTGACGGTCGTCAAGATCGAGACTCGGCCCGAGCTTAGATCGACGGTTACTTCGTCAGGCGAAGTCCGCCCGATCCAGTTTGTGAACCTGACCAGCGAAGTACAGGGGAAGATCGAGGAGATCACTAAAAAGGAAGGCGATGCCGTACAGAAAGGCGAGGTCCTTGTCCGACTTGATCCGAACCAATTGGAATCGAACGCCGATGCACAATTTGCGGCGTATCAGTCGGCCCAGGATGACGTTCGATCATCGCAGTCTCAGGTGTCCGCCGCACAGAACAATCTCGCACAGACGCAGCAGTCTTTGAATCAGGCGGAGGTCGCCGTAGAGAACGCGCGACAAGCCGTGATAACGTCGCAAACCGAGGTTGATCGTGCGCAAGTCGAACTGACAGCCGCAAACCGCGAATTGAAACGAAATGAAGAACTGCTCGAGAGCGGTGTCATCTCACGGCAGGTTTTCGATGAGTCAAAGGATCGCGTGGATAATGCCCGAGCCGGACTGAACACCGCGAAAGCACGCCTCGAATCGCAACGTATTTCGGTAAGGGATTCTCAGTCGAGAGTAGCGGCCCAGCAAGTCGCAGTGCGGGATGCACGCCGTGCGGTCGATTCGGCCGGAATCGGCGTAAGCTCGAGCAGATCTCGAGCGGAGCAACAGTCAGCAGTTCTCCGCGGCCAAAGAAACCAAAGGGACAAAACGGTGGTCATCGCCCCGATCAATGGCGTCATTGCAGAGATCCCGTCAAAGGTGGGAACGTTCGCCGTTGCGGGATTGTCGACTACGGCGCTAATGACGATTGCCGATATGTCGGAGATAAACGTCGAAGTAAAAGTTGATGAAACGGAGATCGACAAGGTCGCTGTCGGGCAAAAGGCAAAGATAAAGGTCGATGCTTTTGGTGATGCGGAGCTCGAAGGCGAAGTCTTGCAGAAGACTCCGCTTGCCGTGGGCAAATCGCAGACGAGCGGTGGCCTTTCCGTAAACATCAATGTTCAGGAGGCGAAGGAATTCCGGGTCGTGCTTCGCCTTTTAAATCTGACACCGGATATGCAAGCCGGCCTTCGACCAGGAATGAGTGCGACGGCGACGATCACAACGACGACGGTCAATGACGTCATCGCAGTTCCGCTCCAGGCGGTGATCGAGAAAAAACCCGAAGGTTCTCCGACGCCGGAAGGGCCGCCCGCTGCCGCGGTACCAACGCCCGCGGATAAACCAAAACCGATCAAAGGCGTTTACGTTCTTGAGGGGAATAAGGCAAAATTCGTAGCGGTTGAGACCGGTATTACTGGCGAATCTGACATCCAGATAATTTCAGGGCTTTCGGCCGGACAGGAAGTCATAACAGGGCCAAGCCGTATTCTTAATACGCTAAAAGAGGACACGGTCGTCAAGCGTCAGGAGAAGAAGGATGGTGAGAACGCAAATAAGAGTTAATAATTGATAATTGAAAGTGGATAGTTTGTTCCGCTTCTCCTTAGAGGCTGCTCGAGATCACGAACTATCCATTGTCCACTATCAACTATCCATTATTATGTACCGATTTATGGAAAACGAAGTAGCGATCGCCGAGCCGCCGGCGAACGGGACGACTACCGAGACAAAGACTCTGATCTCGATGCACAATATCTGGAAGACCTACCAGATGGGCACCGAAGAGCTTCATGCATTGCGCGATGTCTCGTTCGAAGTTCAGAAAGGTGAATACCTAGCGATCATCGGCCCTTCCGGTTCGGGAAAGTCCACGCTCATGAACCTGATCGGATGTCTTGATTCGCCGTCGCGGGGCCAATACTGGATCAATGGGAACCTCGTTTCCGATATGGTCGACGACGAACTGGCACGTATTCGAAATAAAGAGATCGGCTTCGTCTTTCAAACTTTTAATCTTTTAGCCCGAGCGACTGCTCTCCACAATGTAGAGCTGCCCCTTATCTATGCCGGGATGCGAGCTGCGGAGAGACACGACAAAGCACAAGCTGCTTTGGCGTCGGTCGAGCTCGGTGACCGCGTTACGCACCGTCCAAACGAACTGTCGGGCGGACAGCGCCAACGAGTCGCGATCGCTCGAGCCTTGGTAAATCATCCCTCGATCCTTCTAGCGGACGAGCCTACCGGTGCACTCGACTCAAAAACTAGCGTCGAGATAATGGCGCTTTTCGAGAAACTCCACGCCGAGGGCAACACGATTATAGTAGTGACTCACGAGCCTGACGTTGCAGCGCGAGCAAGCCGGATCCTCACAATACGTGACGGACAGATCGAAAAGGACGAGAAGATAAAATGATCGAAGATCTGCCGGAATATATTTCGGTAGTCTTTATTCTGATCACGCTGTTAACGGTCGGCATTTTCGTTTACGCCATCTTTCGGGCCGGGCTCGATTCTCTGCCGGCAAAGATTCTCCTCGGCTTTGTTCTCGTCTGGGTAATCCTTGAGGCGCTTCTCGCACTGAACGGCTTCTTCCAGAATTTCGACGTTCAGCCGCCACGTACGTTTGCATACGGCCCGCTTCCGTTTTTTGCACTTACGATCGTTTACCTGATTTTCTTTCGCAAGGTTCTTTCCGACTTGCCGCTAGCAGTTCTCACATTGATCCACGTCATCCGGATACCAGTCGAGTTCGTTCTTCTGTTGCTTTATCAAAACGGCCTGGTGCCGGTCGAAATGACATTCGAAGGGCGCAACTTCGACATACTCTCGGGGATAACGGCACCGATCGTTTACTTTCTCGCGTTTCGAAAAGGGAAGGTAAATCGTCGTCTGCTCTTCGTGTGGAACCTCGCGGCTCTTGCGCTTCTCGTCAATATCGTAACGATCGCGATTCTCGCCTTTCCATCACCCTTTCAAATGGTCGGCCTTCGCCAGCCCAACGTCGGTGTCACTTTCTTTCCTTTTATTTGGCTTCCCGCGGTTATCGTGCCGATCGTGTTTTTCTGTCATGTGACATCGCTCTGGAAACTTTCACGGGATGATTTCGGATCCGAATAGTTCCCACCGGTTTCCGAAAAAACTAATTCGATAAAAATTGCGTAGAATAGAGAGAACACCCCGTGGATTTTCGCGAAACGCTAAAACTCGCTCTCTCTGCCATCTGGTCGCACAAGCTGCGGTCATTCTTAACTCTGCTCGGAATGATCATCGGCGTCACGGCCTTTATGGTCGTATTGTCGCTTCTGGTTGGATTCAGCGGATACGTCGATGAAAAGATCGCCGGGGTGGGCTCAAATTCATTTACGATCCGTCGTTTCAGCTTCGAGGATTTTAAGGACACGGATACGATCGCTGCCGCTCAGCGCCGCAATAAGGAGCTGACGTTCGAAGAGCTGCGATTTATCGAAGCGCGCTCGCAACTGATCGGCAGAATAGGAGCGAAGGCCCTCCCAAACAGTCGAGAGGTAAAACGCGGTAGCGAAACGATTCGAGACGTTCGCATCGATGGAGCCGAGCCCATCATCGCAGAGATCGAAAAGCTAGACATTGCCGAGGGCCGCTACTTTACCGAGACTGAGAACAACAACGCGATGCGGGTTTGTTTTGTCGGTTCGAACATCGCGAAAAAACTTTTCCCGCAAGGTGGAGCCATCAATGGCGAGATAACGATCCAGGGAATCCCTTACAAGATCATCGGAATACAGGTCGAGAAAGGCACCATTTTTGGAATGCCGCAAGATAATTTCGTTCAGTTCCCGATCAAGACCTACGGTAGTAATTTTGGCGGTCTCCGCGGAAGCCGTGGACTCTACTTTGTCGTTTCGTCGCGGAATGACAAAGTTTTTAACGATGCGGTTGACGAGGCTCGTATGCTGCTGCGCGTTAAGCGCAGGCTCGAATTAGGAGAGAAGGATAATTTCGGTATCCTAACGCCCGACGCGATCACAGGTTTCAAGGACAGCATTTTCGGAGCGATCGGCACCGTCATCCTGATGGTGCCGACGATCGCGCTTATAGTCGGAGCGATCGTCATCATGAACATCATGCTCGTCGCGGTCAGTGAGCGAACAAAAGAGATCGGCATACGAAAAAGCCTCGGAGCGCGTAAGGGCGATATTCTTCGTCAGTTCTTGTTAGAAGCGGCGACACTTTCGGCGATCGGCGGGATCGTCGGCCTGGTGCTCGCATACGTGATCGGGTTTGTTGTTTCGATCTACGTTCTGGAAACTCGAATATCGTTATTGTCCGGGTTGTTCGCGATCGTTGTGTCCGGGAGCATCGGGGTTCTGGCCGGCCTATTTCCTGCATGGAAGGCGGCCAACCTGGATCCGATCGAGGCGTTGAGGCAGGAATAGCCAATGCAAGTTTTGACGAGTTCGTTCTACGAAAATTTCAGGATGGCGATCGACACGCTCCGGTCCCATAAGCTCCGCTCATTCCTAACGATCGTCGGCGTCGTGATCGGCGTTATAACCGTAATGTTGATCTCGTCGATCATTAGCGGTATCGATACGGCGTTTAAGAAAGAGATCGAATCGTTTGGCACACGCTCGATATTCCTTTACAAGTTCGATATCGGGATCCGTACATCCGCACCAACTCGCGAAGAGCGGATGCGCAAACCGCTTACGATGGATGACGCCGAGGCTCTTAAGACGCTCCCCTCGGTCGAGACTGCCCTGCCTTTTCTTGATGTTTCGAATAACTACTTCGGCCAGAAGATTCTTGTTACCGGTAAGAACGGAAAAACTTCAGCGGCCGTCAATATGCAAGGGACTCTTCCGGATCTTGAGAAATCCGGCACGGAGATCCTGATTGAAGGCCGCTGGTTTACCACGACCGAGAGCGAGTTCAGGAAAGATGTCTGTTTGATCGGTGACACCGTAAAGGAAACATACTTTCCGTACGAATCTCCTATTGGTCAAACAATAGAGATCGGCGGTCGCGAATTTACGGTCGTCGGACTCTTGGAGAAGCGGGAACAACTATTCGGCGGAGGCGGAGGTAATAACGACCAAAGCAATATTATCTATATGCCCATAGAATCCGCTCTCCGACTGAAACCATTCGCGGACGACATTTTTATTCTGGTCGTCGCCCATGAAGGATTGCTGGAAAAGGCGAAAGATGAGGTGGAAGACCTGTTGCGGATCAGACGCGACGTAAAGTTTGGCGAGCCGAGTAACTTCTCGATGGCGACAGCCGCAAGTATCCTCGACCAGTTCCGCGCGATATCGGCCGCTACATTTATCGCGATGTTTGTGATCTCGTCAGTTGGATTGATGATCGGAGGAATCGGCGTGATGAACATCATGCTCGTTTCGGTGACCGAGCGAACCCGGGAGATCGGAATTCGAAAAGCGATCGGGGCCAAACGAAGCGATATTCTTTTGCAGTTCCTGATCGAGGCCGCAACGCTGACCGGCTTCGGTGGCCTGTTGGGATTGCTGATCGGGTGGGGCCTGACCTTTATCGTCGCTATCTTCTTTCCGTCTTACGTGCCATGGTGGGCACCGCTTATGGGATTTGGCGCGAGTGTCGGCATCGGAGTAATATTCGGGCTGTGGCCGGCCTGGAAAGCCGCACGCCTCGATCCGATCGAAGCGCTCAGATACGAATAACCAAAAAAGCCGCCAGCGGACTGGCGGCTTTCATTATCTACCAACATCAACTGGTCTCAGCTTAGAAAGCTTGAGAACAAAAAGGCGCTTGCGACGCCGAACACGAGAAGAACCCCGAACAGGAATATGGCGGTTGCCCATGCCGCCGAAGTCGAGATCCTCTCGCCGGCATTTTTCAAACCCGTCGCGATCAACCAAAGCCAGTAAAACCAGAAGAGGCTGATGTGCGACGCCAAGGCGTAAAGCGCCGGACTCTCGGACGGCTTGAAGAAAAATCCTAAATTCTCTTGAACAAGATTACCCTGCCCCAATATCGGATGAATATCCACCGGGTCCTTCAGAAACAAAATAATTATCGACAAGATCGATGAGACCACCGCAACCGGAAAAGCTGCGTAAACGGCAACCGAGAAGGCCTGCCAGAAATTTATCTTCCCGCCCATGAGCAGCGCAAAGACAAGGAATACAAGCGCGTAGACGGAATAACGGAGTACATTCGCGCCGAAGCCCGAGACGGCCTGACCGGCTTTCGAAACGGGATTCCTGTTTTCCTCGATTGTCGATTCACGACCGGCTTCGATCTGTTTGCGAGCCTGATCATCTAATATCGGCATCTCGAGGGTTTTGTCCACTGTGTAGTTAACCACGCGCTCGGCGGTCAGGCGGTAAATGAACAAGTTCAAAAACACCGCGGAAAGTAGCGAAATGATCAGCGCGGCGACGAGCCAACGCGGATGATGCCGTAAATTCTGAAAGGTCTCGGTGGGCGAAATGAAAATATTCAGAAGTGTGTTCGGCGTCGACATTCGAGGAGTGCCCTCCGGATCAGGCTTGTCGATAAAGCTCAACCCGATGATCAAGCCTCCAATGACGATCATAAAAACACCGGACTGTGTTAAACCGGGTACGATCTTGAGAATGCTCAGGACCGCGACAACGAGACCCACTGCGGCAACGATGATTCCAGCAAGACGATTCATGCTTTTCCTCTCAGATCGTTATTTGGTTACGACTATTTGGTGAACAGGGCCGGATACGGTTTTTTGACTAAAGGGTTTCAATCGTCTCATTCGACGACGGGTGCCGAGTCGTATCCATCCACTCTAATGCACGCCGCGGTGTGACCCGGAACTATCTCACGCAGCTCCGGAACGACCTCGGCACATTCCGGAATCGCAATCGGACATCGCGTCCGAAAACGACATCCGGACGGCGGATTGATCGGCGTCGGAACATCGCCGTGAAGCACGATCCGCTGCCGCTTCATTTTCGGATCCGGAACCGGTATCGCAGACAGCAACGCTTTTGTGTACGGATGGAGAGGATTCTTGTAAAGCTCCTCAGCATCGGCGATCTCGACGATCTTCCCGAGATACATCACGGCAACGCGATTCGAAATATGCTCGACTACAGCGAGGCCGTGCGAGATAAAAAGATATGTCAGCCCGAATTCCTGCTGAAGATCCTGAAGTAGGTTTACGACCTGTGCCTGCACGGATACGTCGAGAGCTGAAACCGGTTCGTCGCACACGATCAATTTCGGATTTAACGCGAGCGCCCGCGCGATGCCGATACGTTGCCGCTGTCCGCCTGAGAATTCGTGAGGATAGCGGTTCATGTAGTTCGGATCGAGACCGACTTTACTCAAAAGATCCGCTACACGTTCCCGACGTTCGACTTTGCTTGAGACGCCGTGGATCTTCAGCGGTTCGGAAACGGTCGACAAAATACTAAGCCGCGGATTGAGACTCGCATATGGATCCTGGAATATGATCTGCATCTCCCGGCGCAAGTCGCGCATTTCCGACGGCTCCACCTCGAGAATGTCTTGTCCTTCGAAAAACACCTCTCCGCTCGTGGGTTCCTGCAGACGAAGAAGGCAACGGCCGACGGTTGATTTCCCGCAGCCCGATTCGCCGACCAGTCCAAGCGTTTCACCGGGCTTGATCGAGAAAGATACGCCGTCGACCGCCTTTACGACGTCGTCGCTTTTCTCGACCGGAAAATGTTTGACCAGTTTCCGAACTTCGAGCAAGTGATGAATTTGAGGTTTTGTTGCTATCACAGTCATCAGTTGAAGACCCAATTGTTACGAAGCGGCCGCAGAAAAACTCTTCTCGATGTCGACGCTGTCGACGCTGTCACCTGACTCTTCATCGTAGAGAACACATCTCACCTTAACGCCATTTTCTAATTCGTAAAGTGGTATCTCGCCCTCGACGCAGCGTTGCATCCGAAACTCACACCGCGGAGCAAAATGACACCCAGGCGGGAGATTCGTCGGACTCGGGACGACACCTTCGATCGTCTGAAGTCGGGTTGCCTTCTCGATGTCGGCAGCCGTCAGTTTCGGCACGGATCTCAGCAGACCCTGTGAATAAGGATGTTTCGGTTTCTCGAAGATCTCGTCTACGCCGGATTCCTCGACGATCTTTCCGGTGTACATCACGCAGACCCGGTCGGCCGTCTCCGCGATTACGCCAAGATCGTGTGTGATAAGAAGAATGGCGAGCTTTCGCGTTCGCCGAATCCCTCGAGTAGCTCAAGGATCTGCGCCTGGATAGTTACGTCGAGTGCCGTTGTAGGTTCGTCCGCTATCAGGAGCTCCGGATCACACGCCAAAGCCATCGCGATCATCACTCGCTGCCGCATCCCGCCTGAGAGTTGATGTGGATAGTCGTTAGCTCGGCGTTCCGGTGAAGGGATGGAAACTTCTTTCATCGCATCGATCGCCGCGGTCCAGGCCTCTTTGCGATCGAGCTTTTTGTGCAGACGCAGCGCTTCTGCGATCTGTTCACCGACGGTGTATACAGGGTTGAGGGACGTCATCGGATCCTGAAAGATCATCGCGATGTCATTACCACGGATCTCACGCATCCGATCAACGCTTGCCGTGGAGAGCTCTTCCCCTTTGAACTTGATCGAGCCGCCAGCGATTTTTCCGGGCGGTGATATGAGACGCAAGATCGACAAAGCCGTGATCGATTTTCCCGAACCTGACTCTCCCACCAAACCAAGCAGCTCGCCCTCATCGATGTGAAAGCCGATGCCGTCGACAGCTTTAACCAAGCCCGCGCGGGTCGGGAAATAGGTTCTGAGGTCTCGGACTTCGAGAAGGTGAGGCATCGATTCTCCGTTCGTTCAACGCGGCTAGCCGAGCTAATTTCCAGTTTTAATAGGATCTTTCGGACGCCCCGGTAGTCTGACCGGCGCCGTCAATTTCTTCATCAACTCGGCAACCGCACGTTCAAGCTGAGGATCGCCTCCAGCAAGTACCGATTTCGGATCGTTGTCGACCTCAATGTCGGGATCAACGCCGTACCCTTCGATGATGTATTCGCCCTTCGGATTCGCCAGCGCCGACTGCGGTACGTTGACGACGCCGCCGTCAATGAGCGTACCTCGATTCGAGATTCCGACAACGCCTCCCCAGCTTCGCTTTCCGACCAGTTGCCCGAGACCGGCCTCACGGAACATATAGGGAAAGATATCGCCGTCGGACGCCGAGTTCTCGTTCAGCAAAGCTATCATCGGCCCCATAAAGGCTCCGTCCGGATACGTATTTCCGTCCTCGCTAAAGTTGTTGTAATTGATTCCGAGAACCTTGCGACGCAAGCGCTCGATCAGCATCCGCGAGACATTTCCGCCGCCGTTCGCACGGACATCGACAACCAAACCCTCCTTACGAAGCTGCGGGTAATACCACTTTATAAATTCGCGGATACCTGCGGCACCCATGTCAGGAATGTGGATATAACCAAGACGCCCGCCGGAAAGCTGTTCGACGCGGCGGCGATTGTCGAGGATCCAGTCGAGATACACGAGATCCGATTCACTTGTGAGTGGACGGATGGTCACCGTTCGCGAGCCCTGCATGTTTGGTGTGCTGTTCAGTGTGAACGTCACTGTGCTGTCAGCTTTTCCGCGGAGATATGAGTAGATGTCTCGGTCCGTTGTAACGTCGATGCCATCGATCGCGATTACATAGTCGCCGACGCGTGCTTCGCTTCCGACCTCAGTAAACGGTGAGCGATAGATGTCCTCCTCATTCTGCCCGGCAAATATTTTCGAGATGCGATAGCGATTTGCAGTTTTGTCCGCTTCGAAACGAGCACCAGTCAGAGCGACCCGCACGCGCGGCGGCAGATTAAAATCGCCTCCGTCGATATAAGCGTGCTGGACAGCGAGTTCGGACTGCATCTCGGACAAGAGATAATTCAGATCGGAACGGTGATTCACATACGGAAGCCACTTCAGATAATCATCGCGGATCTTAGCCCAGTCATAGCCGTGCATATTCGGTGCATAAAACCAGTCGCGGTACTGTCGCCACACTTCGAAGAAGATCTGACGCCATTCCTTCGCCGGATCGACCTCGGTGACAAGTCCGGCCGTGGAAATATTCTTGCGCGAGCGTTCGCCCGTGGGACTTGCGTCCATCGTTAGATAGGTCCCTTGCAAAACCGATATTAATTTCGAGCCATCCGCCGACAACAGAAATGCTCCCGTGCCCGTCAGAAGGGTCGTCTCTTTTCTGTCCTTTAGCGAAAAGATCCGGACGGAGGATTGCGTGTCAGCCTGTCGTCCATAATAGAACGGAGCGTTTACGCTATAAACGAGGTGGCCTTTCGTCGCCGTCAGTCCCGCATAATTGTCCGCGCCGAGTGGAGCTTTGGAGCTACGCCCTTCGATGCCGTCGAAATCTATCTTTTCTGCGATCGGTGCGACAACGGGTGATGGCGACGGAGAGGGTGAAGGGCCAGGAGTCGTTTCTTTCTTTTCTTCGACTATTGTGACTTCGTCGCTTTCCGGCGGGAACGGGTTCTTCGAATCCTTGCGAAGGGCGAGGGCGTAAACATAATCCGATCGGTTCGTCGCGTAATTAAATTCCGCTCCCGAGATCAAAGGCGGCATATTCCCGGTCGCTTAAAAAATACAGATAGCCGCCACTCGGGTCCCAGGTAGGATCATGAGCCGCGAACAGTTCGGGGGTTACTCGATAGTTTTTGTTGTCCTCCGAACTCCAAATATAAACGGACTGAACGCCATTTCGGCCACCCATGGAATAAGCGACAAAATTCCCTTTCGGCGAAAACTCGTAATCGGTGATCTGTCCGTTCGGTGCGTCGACGATCATCTGCATCTGTTTGGTCGCGACGGTGACGACATAAACACGGCCGTTCTTATCTCCAAAGACGAGTTTTTTGCTGTCCGAGGACCACTGCGGCGCATAGCGTTGTGCGGAACCGCCGCTCGTGATCTGCTGCGGCTGAGAAGAGCCGTCTTGTGCAACGATCCACACTTCGTCTTCACCGCTCTGATCCGACATGAACGCTATCCATCGTCCGTCCGGCGACCAAGTCGGAAATCGGTCATGTGCACCGGAAGTCCGCGTCAGGTTTCGAGCTCCACCCTTTTCGATGGGGACAGCGAAGATGTCGCCACGTGCGCTGAAGACGGCGCGCTCACCTTTTGGACTAAGTCCGAGCCAGGAAACGCGATTGGCGACCGACGTCTGTCGCGGGCGCTTATTGATCCCGTCATCCGGAACGGTAACTGAAATCTTCGACGCTTTTCTCGAACTCACTTCTAAGATCTCAAGCTCGCCGTTTCGTTCATAGACTATGCGGGACTTCTCGTCCGAGGACGGCCATCGAATGTCCCAATCACGGTTCTTGGTGACCTGCGTAGTCTTTTTTGAGCCCGGATCATAAGCCCAGAGATTGAACTTCCCATCTTTGTCAGTGTTGTAAAAGATGGTGTCACCGATCCACATAGCATCGCGGCTGGCGAACGGAGTGTCGGAGATCAGTTGAGCGTCATTGGTTCGCAGGTCGTAGATGTACAGCTTATTTGCCTGTCCGCCGCGGTAGCGCTTTTCCGGACGGAAATCTCGGAACCTTGGCGAGTAGACCATCTTCGTGCCATCAGGCGAGAACGAGCCGGAACCGGCCTCAGGCATCGGCAAGGCTTCCGACGACCCGCCCTCGGGTGATACCGAATATAGACGCGCGATCGGCAGTGACCACGCGTCGCGGGCTCCGCGGTAGAGCACGCGGCCGTCACCGGTCCATCCCAAAACCTGATTATCAAATCCCCATCGCGGAGCAAGCGGACCTCGCGACGGATAAAACGTCAGTTGCTTTGGCTCGCCGCCGTTCGCTGGCATGACGTAAACCTGTTCGTCCCCGTCATATTGCCCCGTGAAAGCGATCCAACTTCCATCAGGTGAAAATTTTGCGAAGGTTTCAACTCCCGGATGTGCCGTAAGGCGAGTTGCTGATCCACCGCTCGTCCCGACGTTCCACAGATCACCGCCGTATGTGAAGACAATACGATCGCCGTAGATGTCAGGAAAGCGAAGCAATTTTGTCTGGGCAAAGCGCCCCGCCAGCGAGCAGGACGATAGCCGTTACGGCCACTATTAAACGGATCGACATTTAGAATTTCCTCCGGAGATTGAAAGGGAAAGCTTGTAAAAGTGTAACCCAGTTCGGATAATCTCGAAAGCCGTGGCAATCGCTGCGGCTCAATGATTTACTAACTGCCAAGCAACTATTTCCGTCGAGTTTTCCTCAAATGGATGTTATTATTTTCGAGACGGTTCGAAGGGGCATTACAAGTACCAGGAGATTCCCTAGTGAAAACAAAGCTTTCTTATTTTCTCAGCACTTTCGTTGTATCCCTAGTCATTATTTCAAACGCGTTCTCCCAGCAGGGGGCTAGTGTTGCCAAATCGGTTCCCACGGCCGGGCTCTCCGCACCGAAATCCGCAAAAGCAGTAACGATAGAAAAGATCGAGCAGGATTTCGCCGAAGCATTGTCGGTGATCGAGAGTAACCACGTAGTTGGTAAGAACCTGAACTACAACGATGTGTTCAAGGCGTCGATTGACGGTATGCTTCACACGCTCGATCCGCACTCGAATTATTTCGACGCGAAAGAGTTTGAGCAATTTCGAACAGATCAGAGTTCCCGCTACTACGGCATCGGAGCCACTATCGGCGACCTCAGCGACGAGAAAGGAAATGTTGTCGCGACGTATATCAAAGCAACTTTCGACAACGCTCCCGCCCATCGTGCTGGCCTCAGATATGGCGACAAGATAGTGGAGGTCAACGGAACGTCGGTGCTTGGTAAATCATTTTCCGATGTTCGAAACTTCCTTCGAGGCCCACGGGGAACGCAAGCGAGGCTGGTCGTCGAACGCAACGCGACTGGTAAACGCGAAACCGTCGATATCGTCCGCGACGCGGTTTCACAACCGTCCATTAGCGAGGCGTATATGATCCGCCCGGGAACGGGTTACATCGCGATGTCCGGAGGATTTAACCAAACCACGTATGCCGAATTCGCACAGGCGATGAAATCGCTGAAGGCACGTGGAATGAAACAGCTCGTTCTCGACCTTAAGAACAATGGAGGCGGCCTGGTTCGCGAGGCCTATCGGGTTGCGAGCACATTTCTGGACAGCGGCCAGGTAGTTTTCACGCAGAAGGGGCGTTACGACGGTGCGACGGAACAATCCTTCAGGGCTGACAACTCTAACCCGGAACGAATTCCCCTGGTTGTACTGGTCAATCGTAACTCGGCATCGGCATCTGAGATTCTTGCCGGAGCCTTGCAGGACCATGATCGCGCCCTGATCGTCGGCGAAAACACCTTTGGAAAAGGTTTGGTTCAGAATCCATTCGTTCTTGGTTACGGTTCGATGCTTCTCTTGACGATCGCAAAGTATGAGACGCCCTCCGGCCGCTTGATACAACGCGACTACTCGAACGGTGAACTGTACGACTATTACACCAACGGCGGCGTTAAGGCCGATGGCAACGAAACGAGGGTCGCCCGCGGCCCGGAAAGCAAAACTGACGCGGGTCGGACCGTCTACAGCGGCGGTGGAATATCCCCGGACGTTGAACTCAAACCCGATACTATCACTATCGAAAAAGCTCGTTTTCAGCAGAAGCTTTTTAATCCTGTATTTGCATTCGCACTAGACCTGGCAGCGGGTCGGATCAAGGGGTTTGAAGCTAACCGGGTCGATGGGCCGATCGTTTTTGACCACGACATAAGAAATACGGATTTCCCGGTTTCCGACAGCCTTTTTCAGGCCTTCAAGGTGTACGCCGTCGAAAAGTATAAATATTCCCCGGCACAGATCGACCGCGAACGTGAGTTTGTGGAGCGTGGTTTGAGATCGGAATTGGTCACTGCCGCATATGGCACGACGGCATCGCTCCAGGTTTCGAATGAATATGACAATCAGCTAAAAAAAGCGATCGAATTACTGCCGCAGGCCCGACAACTAGCAGTTGATGCCGCCCGCGCCAAAGCAAGTGCATCAAAAGTGCAGACGTTGAATAATCGATAGCCCTCTCAGTTTTAGACATAAAAGAAAGGAGCGGTTCTCAATAGAACGCTCCTTTCGTTTGTTTACGATCTGAAATCCGGTGCTACATCCAACTACTAATTAAACGATAAAGACCATATCCCAAGCCCCCCACGATTAAGATCAAAGCCGCGATCGCGAGTCCGACAAAAAGCTTGAATCTGCGATAGCGCTTGTCGCTGGGTGGCGAAAGCTGATTTTGCGGAAAGTACGGCGGCGGTCTGTTCATAATAGCCTCACTCTAACAATTTCAACCGGCTCCATCAAACTAGCGCGGTATCGGTTGTTCAAGATTCGCCAAGCCGAACGCAAGGACCGCCATCACTGACCCGCCTTCGGCAAGCTCTTTCGGATCGATCTTGTCGAACGTATCTGCTTCGGTATGGTGATAGCTAAAATAGGTCCGCGTATCGAAGTAAGGGGCGAACGACGGCACACCGCCTTGTGTCAGCGGTCCGATATCGGCACCGACACCGCCGGGTTGAAGCTGCGAGATACCAGCGCCCTGTTCCCGCAGGATGTTCGAGATCGGCGCGAAAAATGGAATGGCCTCGGTCTTGCCCGTAAAAAGAAATCCGACCGGGTGGGACGCTCCGAGATCGCTTTCGATAGCGGCAAAATGTTTTGCGAAATTGGCGGCCTGTTCTTCGGCGTACGCCCTGCCGCCAACCAGGCCGTTCTCTTCATTCATGTAGGCGATCACCCTTATCGTCCGCTTTGGCCGGAGTTTAAGCTTTTTTAGCAGATATGGAACCTGCATGGACATCGCGACGCCGCATGCATCGTCAAGAGCACCCGTCCCCAGATCCCATGAGTCCAGGTGCCCCGCGACGATCACAACTTCATCAGGTAACTCGCTTCCCTTGAGATCTGCGATCACGTTGTAGGTGGTCGCATTCGGCAGCGTCTGTGGTGTAAGCAGCAGACGAATTCGTACCTTCCCCATTTTTGCAAGATATGCGATCGTCTCCGCATCTTCGAACGAAACGGCTGCGGCGGGTATCTGTTTTACGTCGGGATCATATCTCATCGCACCGGTGTGAACCAGACGGTTTTGAGAACCGCCGGCGGAACGAACAAGAACCGCAATTGCACCGAGTCGGCCGGCCGCGATCGCTCCGCCGCCCCGATACGCAACGGCCTGCCCGTAGGCGTTCCCGCCAAACCCGCTCGAAGCCATTTCGCGGTCAAATTTGTTGTTGAACAATACGATCTTGCCTGTGACACGATCTCGTCCGAGAGCATTCAGTTCGTTAAAGCTGTTGACGACCACGATCTCACCGAACATTCCATCCGTGGGTGTCGCGATACTTCCGCCGAGGGCCGTAACCACAATTTTCTGCGTCGTCGCCGATGCCATGCCCGGAAACTCGACAAGCTCGGCCTTTTCATCCCCCCTCACCCAATGCGGAACCGAGAGTTTTTGAAGACGAACCTCAAGGCCCATTTGTTTTAGTTCATCCGCAACGTACTGCACAGCACGCTCAGCCTGTGGCGAACCACTTAGTCGCGGGCCGATGTTATTCGCGAGATAGGCAGTTTGACGATATGCGTAATCGCTAGCAAGTGCTGCTTGCTGCACTCGCCTCATATCCTCGATGGTCTTTGTCGTGTATAGCTGCGGCGTAGGTTTAGCGACTTGAGCGTGAACAAAGAGCGGGTATAAGAAAGCTAAAATAAACAGACATATCGGTTTCATTTTCTCATCTTATCGGATGCTTTCCGGTGTTACAAAGTAATATGCGATAATGATTTGCTCGTTAAAACCACAGATCATATACAGGTGAACATCTATGTGCAGAATTCTGTCCGCAGTTGTGTTTTGCGTCATTGTCTTTGCGGCAGCCGGCTATGCCCAATCGGGATTTACGATCGACAACCTCATCGCCACGAAGCGTGTCAGCGATCCGCAGCTTTCCCCGGACGGCCGGACCGTTGCTTTTACGGTTGGTACCGTTAACAAGATTGAGAATCGGACGCTGACGCAGATCTATACGATAAGCGTGGACGGAACTAACCTGAAGCAGATCACCTCGGGCGACAAATCCAGCAGTTCACCGCGATGGTCGCCGGATGGCAAGCGGATAGCGTACACGACCGAAGGACAGATCTGGACGATGGAACCGGACGGGGACGGACGAAAACAGGTAACTCGGATCTCAAGCGGCGCCGGCAATCCGGTATGGTCGCCGGATGGCAAGTGGATCGCTTTTAATTCCGATGTTTACCCTGAATGTACAACCGACGATTGCAACAAGGCGGAGGACGCAAGGATCAAAGCTAGCAAGGTCCAGGCAAAGGTATCGGAGCGCCTACTCTTCAAACATTGGAACGAATGGCGAGACCGTAAGCGCACTCACGTTTTTGTAGTCTCGAGCAGCGGCGGCGTCGCCAACGATTTTACGCCGGGTGATTTCGATGCTCCGCCCTATGGCGCGTCGTCGGGTGTGGATTATGCCTTCTCACCCGACTCAAGAGAGATCGCATTTTTGAAGAATCCAGACAAGATCGAAGCCGTCTCGACAAATAGCGACATTATCGTTGCGTCGCTTTTCGATAAGAACCAGAAAAACATCACGGCATCGAACAGAGGCTATGATGCTTCGCCGGTTTACACCTCCGACGGCAAGTACATCCTGTATCGATCACAGGCGACCGAGGGATTTGAAGCCGACCGGTGGCGGATCATGCGTTATAACCGCTCGACCGGGGAGATCGTCGAACTTACTCGCGGATTCGATCAACAAGTTGGCGAGATGGTAGTTACCGAAGACGGTAAGACGATCTATTTTGCGGCAGGTACTCGCGGACGCTCGCCGATCTATAGCGTTCCAGTTGAACCTGACTTCCGATTACGTATCGCGACGCACGTGAAGCCGGTGATCGAGGGTTATTTCGCAAACAGCGTCAATGTTTCGTCCGACGGACAAGTCCTCGTCTTTGCGTCGAGCTCGATCGCGGCGCCTGCTGAACTGATGCGAGCCAACTCGGATGGAAGTGGCGTCACTCCCCTGACAAGCTTTAACGATGCAGCCTATCGACCTTACGGATTACGGAAGGCCGAGGACGTAGAATGGAAAGGTGCGGTTAACACCAACATTCACGGGTTCATTATCAAACCCGCAAATTTTGATGCGTCGAAAAAGTATCCGCTTATCGTCCTGATCCACGGCGGCCCGCAAGGAGCGTTTAATGACAGCTGGGGTTATCGCTGGAACCCGCAACTTTTCGCGAACGCCGGATACGTAGTATTTATGCCCAACCCGCGCGGTTCAACCGGATACGGGCAGAAGTTCGTTAATGAGATCTCAGGTGATTGGGGCGGCAAGGTGTCCGTAGATCTGAAGAATGGCATCGCTGAAGTGATCAAGCGGCCATACGTCGACAAATCCCGGATCGGTGCCGCGGGAGCCAGCTACGGCGGCTATATGGTTGACTGGCTGTTGGGTCACAATAACGATCCGCGGTTCAAATTCAAGGCGTTTGTTTCTCATGCGGGCGTATACAATCTCGAATCCATGGCAACCGCGACCGAAGAAATATGGTTCACGAAATGGGAATTCAAGGGGATGCCTTGGGAAAACCCGGTTCTTTATCAACGCTGGTCGCCCCATAAGTTCGCAAACAATTTCAACACGCCGACGCTCGTCACCGCCGGCGAGTTGGATTATCGAGTTCCGGTCGACCAAAGCTTGCAACTCTACACCACGCTCCAGCTACGAAACGTCGAGTCAAAGCTCATCATTTTTCCCGATGAGGGGCATTGGATCTTGAAACCCCAGAATTCCGAATTCTGGTACAAGAATGTTCTGGATTGGTTCGCTAAACATCTAAGGTAGTTCTATGAGATCTAACCGTTTCCTCACCAGCCTCTCCGTTCTGCTCCTTCTACTCGTTTTCGGTTCCGCCGCGGCTCAAACGTCGCGGCGGGATTTTAACCGGCCTCAGTTTTACGACGCCGAACATTACATACTTCGCGTGGGGTTTGATCGGCGTGCAAAGAAAGTGATCGCCGAAACGACGATCCGCTTTAAGCCGTTAAGAAAGAATTTCGCCGTTGCCGAGTTTGACGCGGTGGGTATCACATTCTCATCAGTTACGTTGGAACCGATGGGAAAGTCTTTAAAGTTCCGTTCTGCGGGTGGAAAAGTTACGGTGACGCTTGATAAGCCGTATGACACAACCGATACCGTTGCAGTCCGTTTCAAACACTCGTCGACCCCGAGAAAGGGCGTTTATTTCGTTGATAGATCGGTTGAGAGCGGAAAGGAAATTCACTCTGATCAGATCTGGACCCAGGGCGAAGCCGACGAGGCGCGGCACTGGTTCCCGTCATTCGACTTTCCGAGTGATAAAGCAACTTTCGAAAACTATATAACGGCAAACGCCGGCGAGACGGTAGTGGGCAATGGCGAATTGCTCGACGAAGTAAAGAACGCGGATGGTACGGTAACGCACCATTACCGAATGAATGTTCCGATACCGACATACCTGGTTTCGTTCGTCATCGGCAAATACACAAAAGTAACGGACAAGTATCTCAACACGACGCTAGGCTTTTACATCTATCCGGGAGGCGAGGCGACGGCCCGAAAGGCATACGGGAATACAAAGGAGATGATGCGCGTTTTCGAGGCACTTACCTCCGTCCCTTTCCAGTTCAATAAATACGACCAGACTGTAGTTGCCGGCTTCACGTTTGGCGGCATGGAGAATGTAACCGCAACCACGATGGCCGATACCGAGATCTTTGCCGTCAACAATCCGTTGTTCGCGGCAGGTGTCGAGGATCTCGTTTCCCACGAACTGGCTCACTCCTGGTTCGGAAATTTTGTGACGTGCAAAAATTGGGCGGAGCTTTGGCTGAACGAAGGCTTTGCGACGTTCATGGAAGCCGCGTTTCGCGAAAAAATGTACGGCCGTCAGAGCTATTTGAACAAGATCCGGCGCGACGCTGAAATATTTATTCTTGACGATGCCGTCAACAATAAGCGGAACGCACTGTTCAACCAGAACGCCGGCGATGTTGGCGCGCTGTTCGATCGCCCGGCGACGATCTACAACAAAGGCGGTGCGGTCGTGCACACACTTCGGGAGGAGCTCGGCGACGCAACGTTCTGGAAGGCCGTGAATATATATTTGAACAGACACAAGTTTGCAAGCGTGGAAAGCACCGACTTGAAAGCTGCGATGGAGGAAGCCTCGGGTCGCGATCTCGACTGGTTTTTCGACCAGTGGGTGTACAAAGCCGGTCATCCGAAACTCGACGTCAAGCATGTGTGGGACCCGGCGGCAAAGACATTGCGGGTGACCGTGACACAGAACCAAAAAGCGGACGCAATCACACCTGCCGCGTTCCGGCTGCCGCTAGATATTGAGTTTACGATCGGGACGGAGAAGCAGATCGAAAAGATAAATATCACGAAACGCGTGGAAAGGTTTGAGTTCAAACTATCGGCGCGACCGGATAAGATCGAAGTCGATCCCTTAGAGAAGGTGCCCGTAAAAACTGTAAAAGTATTCCCTTGAGGTCACTGAGAATAACAGCCAACAAAAAAACTCCGCATCTTTCGATGCGGAGTTTTCCTCTTTGAGAAGACCGGATGTCTGCTTGAGTGTTGAGAAAGCAGAAGCGCGAAGCACACACAAAATCGCGCCTTAAAGTCTTAAAACTTGCTGTAACTTCTTTGCCACACCTACGAGGTTAGCTGACGGGCTAGGAACGAAAGATTATCCCCGCGTTTCAGAAACGCTTCGCCCCTGTTTCATATTGCACAATGAAACTTTGGTTCCCCCGCGTCGCTCCACAATGAAACGACTTCGGTGATCAACTTTTCAACAATTTGAGTTTAGCATGCCGGAAAAGAAAATGACAAGGAATTGCAGGACATTTTTATCGTGGGACCGAATAAATCTGATACAGCATAAAATAAACGATGACCCCGGTCACCGAAACGTAGAGCCAAACGGGATAAACGAGCCGCGCGAGCCGGCGGTGGTCGTCGAATCGCCCCTTCAATCCGCGATAAAGCGTAGCTATGACGAACGGTCCAATTATCGTGGCGAGGATCGTGTGGGATGTAAGGATCGTGAAATAGATGGGCCGTGCCAGGCCCTGTCCCGAGAATTTCGTCGGGCCCAGCCCGAAATAATACGTTCTGAGCGCGATGATGGCTCACATAGGAAATAAGAAACATCGCCGAAATGATGCTCGCCGACAGCATGCAGAAGCGATGAGCTCGGACACGTTTTCTTAATATGAAAAAAAGCCCGGACACCAGAAAGACGCCCGAAGTGCCGTTTAGAGCAGCATTTAGATGAGGAAAGATCTGCAGCAGCTCCATCGGACTATTTCCAAAAGCCGAGGAGCACCAATAGCACGACCCAAAGCGCTCCCATAAAATGCCAATACCATCCGACCGAGCGAGCGAGGTTTCGCCGATAAGTGATCTCGTCGCCGGACGTAGTCTCATTCCATGAGCGCAGCAGTATCGTTCCGAGGGCGACGATCCCTCCGATGACGTGAACTGCATGGACGGCCGTGAGAATGTAGAAGAATCCCGCGTATGGATTGCCGCGGAGATAAAATCCGCGATTGACGAGGGCAAGCCATACGAGCAACTGCGAAGAAATAAAAGCCGCTCCCAGTCCAGTTGTTGCGATCAGAAACTTTCTGCTTCGGTCGTATTGGCCGGCGAAGAGAGCGTTTTTCGCCAGATGGTAAGTGATACTGCTAACAAGTATCAGTCCGGTACTGATCCACACCTGGATCGGTAGCTCGAACGGGCGCCACTCGGCGGCACCGTTCGTCGCGAGAACGATGTAAGCCCCGATCATTCCACCAAAGGTCATTAGGACAATAAGGAGCAAAAACCAGGTAACAAACTTCGACTTGTCCGGTACGAGGTGTCCGTCTCGTCGGGTATCGTCGAATTGCAGATCATCGCGATCCCCGCCGCCATCACCGCTATCTCCGCCGCCGCCGTTGTCTTTCGGTCCGTTGCCACCGCCAACAAATCGCGCTCGAGCCAGGCGATCGACGTTCTCGTCTTCGATAACGGGTTCGACCGTTCCAGTTTTCATCTTAGTGATCCAGGACAAGCAAACCGAAAATAAGCGGAAGGTAGAGAACAGAAACCATCAACAGCCGACGTGCCCGTTTTACAGTTTTTTCGCGAGCGGTACGGACGCTCTCGTAAAGGAACCAGAGGCCAAGCAAGAAGGCTCCGATCAAGTAAATTATCCCGGCGAATCCGAGGAAAAACGGAGCGAGGCTGGCAGGAACAAGCATTATTGCAAACAGTACGATCTGCCTCGCGGTAATTCGGCCGGACGGATCGACAACCGGAAGCATCAAAATTCCGGCTTTAGCGTATTGCTCCTTGTACATCCAGGCAATCGCAAGAAAGTGCGGGAACTGCCACAGGAAGAGCATGACGAACAACGCCCACGCGCCGAGCGTGACTTCATTTGCAGCAGCTGTCCAACCCATCAGCGGCGGCATAGCGCCAGGAATCGCACCGATCGCGGTCGAGGCCGACGTGCGAGTCTTGAGCGGTGTATAGAGAAGGACGTACCCGACGATCACGGTCAGCCCGAGGCCGGCCGTCAGCGGATTGACCAAAAAATAGAGATAAATTTCGGCTACCGCAACCTGGACCAGGCCGAAGACCAGGGCTTCTGAAGGAACCAAGCGCATAGACGGTAGCGGGCGGTTCTTGGTCCGCTCCATCAACGCATCCGTCGAGCGCTCGATATATTGGTTGAGGGTCGCGACCCCAAAGGCAAGGATCAGGATGCCGATCATCGCGTTGGCGAATAGCACAACATCGAACGATCCCTTAGTACCGAGATAAAACCCGGCGGCTGAGGTAAGCCCGAGCATAAACGCGATTCTCGGTTTGGTCAGCTCGACGAACGCGGCAACGCGCATGCGCCATCCGAGAATTCTGTTATTCGCGATCTCTGCTGCAGTGTCCATTATTGCTTCGAAGACGGAACCTTTGAAACAAAAGAATAACCCGCAAAGTACCATTCTCAAAGTTCTCACGCTGCCGCCTTTCTTCTTTTGGAATAAAGCTCTTCTAATTATTCGGTCAATGACAAATAACAGTCGCTACGTTATGATTTTCATACTCCGAATGTCAGCCGCAGAAGAAGCAATAGGCGGTCGCGAGGCCGCAAAGACAAGAACAAAACCGATCGGTGACCGAATTCTCGATTTTTTGAGCTCGGTTCGATTCGGTGTGACTCTACTCTGTTCCCTGGTTGTCTTGTCGATGATCGGAATGTTGATCATTCAGCAGAATGTTCAGGGCTTTGACGCTTATTACGCTTCACTAACGCCGGCTGAAAAGCTTGTCTACGGCTCGCTCGGATTTTTCGATATTTACTACGCGTGGTACTTCAAACTACTTCTTCTGATCCTATCGCTCAATATCATCCTCGCGTCGATCGACCGATTTCCTTCTGCCTGGAGCTACATTTCAAAGCCTAAGCTGACGGCAACCAGCTCGTGGTTGTCGCAACAACCGCTGACGGCGACTTTTGCCGCAGAATCTGCAGACGACGATGCAATGGCAGAGAAGATCTCGCGGGCTTTTAGGGCTAATGGATTTCAAAGCGCGGATCAGCAAATTCGATGAGTTGTCGTATGGATCGGACGAGTCCGGGTTGAAAGATTTCTCCAACGTTTCGACTGAGAGCAGGACTATTATCTTTGGCGAGAGCGGTAGAATAAATCGCATCGGAGCGTACATCGTCCATGTGTGTTTGCTCACATTATTTCTCGGACACTTCGTTGCTCTGCAGACGGGTTTCGATGCGGATGTCCGGATGATCCCCGGGGACGCGACCGATCAGATCCAGATGATCCAGTTCGATCTGGACAAGAAAGAAAAATTCAACGTACAGCTTCCCTTTTCGATGACGTGCACCGACATCGAACAGCGTCTCATCGATCCGCGCGGTTCGATCGACGTGACAAATACTCTGGACTGGCGGACGCAGATCAAGGTTGATGATCCGGAGTATGGTTCGACGGTAGCGGACATCAGCATGAACAACCCGTTCAGTTATCGCGGCTACCGATTCTTTCAGGCGCAGACGATCCCGGTCGGCAACGCACGTACGATCGGCCTTGATTTGATTCCGCAGGACGGTGGCGAGCCCGTAAGCTTGACCATCCCAAGAACCGGTGAATCAACATTAGGCGATGGCACAAAGGTCGAGTACGAGGAATTTTTACCCGACTTTACGTTCAATGCCGATGGAAAACCGGATACACGTTCCGGCGAATACAATAATCCCGTCGCGATACTCGGTGTTACACCGCCGGGCGGCGAACGTGTTCGCGTCTTCGCCTTTGGCGGTAATATGCCAGACAATGCTCCGGTGAGCGCACCTAAGGCCGGTTACAAATGGAAACTTGCCAACTATGAGAAGTCTCCGTTCGCCCATGTTTTATCGATCAAATACGACCCTTTCAATGGCGCTTTCATTGCGTGGTACTTCGGTGGCTTTGGGTTGATCGGTGCCCTTTGCTTTGTTTTCTTTTTCTCTCATCGACGGGTGTGGGCTCTGATCGAAAATGGCCGGATTGTGATGGGGGGAAATGCAAATCGAAATCATCTCGGATTTGAGGACAAGTTCAACAAAGTCGTCCGCGACGTAGGCGAGGTCGTCTAACAACAGAGGTTTTATGGCAAAAGAGATTTACGATTCAGAGATCGGACGTGGCTGGGCGAGTTATCTTCCGGCAGGACTTGCGATTGCAGGCGCATTTCTCATGCTCGGCCTTCGGCTCCAGCTCGGCGAGCAATTTATCTCCGACGGCGCTCTGATGATGCTTGCGCTTGCGAGCTACTTATTCGCCGCGCTGTTTCAGCTTACGAATCTCTACGCACCATCCGAAATGGCCCGAAGGATCGGTCTGTGGAGCGCGGTCGCCGGCGTATTCTTCAATCTATCGAGCTGGCTCGTTCGTTGGGACGCTGCGTACGAACACGAGATCGCGATCATGCGCGAAAGCGGCAACATGGCGACGCCGTGGATCTTCCGCTATGTTCCGTTTGCTAATCTCTACGACCTTAGTCTCGCTTTCGCGTTCGGTGCCGGGATCGCGACGTTGTTATTCGCGAGGCGCAGGAATTTCCAGGTTCTGGGCGCATTCACGCTGCCGCTCGCGGCCTTGATCCTCACTCTCGCTCGTTTTATTGGAAATGAGTTCATCGATCTTCCACCGGTACTCGATTCTTACTGGCGTCCGATCCACGTAGGTGTCGCGTCTCTGAGTTATGGCGTGGCGCTTGTTTGCTTTGCAATCGCCGTTATTTATCTGCTCAAAGATCGCGTAAAGGTCGAGGCAATGGCCATCTGGTCGAGTATCTTCGCGATCGGCGTTATCGGTTCGATCAGCAAGTTCTCGGTATTTACAGAACTCGTGTATCGAGCGGGCCTTTTCGTTCCAAACCCGGACGGCGGCAAAGCGTTCTCGGCGCCATTTCGTCTGGACACTCCTTACGTCGGCGTCGCATTGGCATTTTGCGCTCTGCTTTTAGCAGGTGTCATCGTCTCGTTTCTTGTTTACCTATATCGTGAGAATCAAGCCGCAAAGACATTGGGGCATATGCTTCTGAAAGTTGCGTTAATTGCCCAGATACTCAGCGTTGGACTTCTGGTTTCCGAGATACGCGAGACCAGTAATGTGCCCGAACGCCTCCGGGCCCAGGTCGCGGCGAATCCATCACAGCTCGTCACGGCGGGCCGTGCGATGGCGGAGAGACAACAGCTTTCGGCTCGAGAGTTTGCGTCCATCACGACCGCTCAGCACGAACAGATGGGCCGCCAATATCTTCAGGCGAATGGCGACAAGCTATACCTGAGCGTCAACACAAATCCGGTTGAGATCTCCGGATTGATCACGGCCCTCGCCGGAACATTCTTCGTCGTGCTCTTTGCGTTTAGGACAGATAAACTTCGTGAGCGTCTGCCGAGCCTCGAGTCGCTTGATAGTTTGATGTACAAAACTGCGTGTCTCGCTTTTGCGGGTCTTGCAATGCTGCTTATCACAGGTGCTATCTGGGCAAATGAATCGTGGGGCAGACCGTGGGGCTTCGACTCGAAAGAAACGGGAGCGCTCGTCGCCTGGCTCACCTACGCAGCTTTTCTTCACACACGGATCTCGCGCGGCTGGACGGGACGCAGCTCGGCCTATTTTGCTGTTCTCGGTTTCCTGTTAGTGATCTTTACGTATCTTGGGGTGAGCTATCTCTTACCCGGACTTCACAGCTACGCATAAACTTTTCGTAGCACAATAAGAGCCGCCGCGATCACGATGATAGATCTCGGCGGCTTTGCTATGTCTTGTATTCATTGAATCGTTACCTTAGCCACGTCGAGGATCGAGTACCTGCCGATTCTTCCATCTTTAGAGGTCACCGTCAGCACTCCCTTATCTACCGTGAACCGTAGCACTTCGCTCATAGGGCGTTCGAGCCTTGTCCCGTCCTTGAAGAGAATAACCAAATTTACATTCGCGAGCGGATCCGGATCCTTCGCCGGCGATGTATCTCCCGCCGCTTGCCGCTCGTCCGTACTCGTCGGAGAAGCTTTGGCGTTAGATTCCGCAGCGTTGTCCGCTGGCGGGGTGCGTCCCGGAGGTGTTCGGCCTCTTGTCCGTCTGCGAGTTGGCGTTCCGGCAGGGGCCCGTTCTATTTTTTCCGGAATGTTCTCACTTACTACGACCTCGAGTTTTTTCGCGGGAGCATCAACCGGTTTCTTTGGCACGTCGTCGTCATCGGTTCGCGCGGTGACATCAGATTTATCCTCGGTTCTTTGCTCGACCTCGCCGCGTTCATCGACGGTGCCTAATACAGTTTCGCCGAGCGTCAGGCGTCGGCGTCGCCTTTGGAATGATCTCAACGATCGTACCGACCGAATTTACCCGAACACCGCTTTCATTTCTCGCAGTGACTGTTGGAAGCGTCGGCTCCGCGCCGGGCTCTGACTGCGTCGATGCAAGAAAGCTGCCCGCGAATTTGATCCGAAAAGTTGCCGGATCATCGCCGGGAGTTCGCCCCTGCACGCGAAGTATCATTTTCTCGGGCTTTCTAAGATAGATCACTCGGCCGGTTTCGCTTTCGCCAAAGTCCGCATAAACGACTATCTTACTGAGCGGTCTGAGACCGTTCTGCGTGAAGACATCGATATCGCCCGTAAAATTACGCGCCACGACATTA
The DNA here is from genome assembly GCA_963772405.1 of uncultured Acidobacteriota bacterium. Lineage (GTDB taxonomy): Bacteria > Acidobacteriota > Blastocatellia > Pyrinomonadales > Pyrinomonadaceae > OLB17. The sequence continues at coordinate 940,500 of CAVYWT010000001.1, forward strand.
ATGAACAGGTCGCCCTGTTCTCCATCGAATTGAAAATAGTACGAGGTCAGTCGCGCGTCACCGATATCTCGAGCCTTTATCGTTCCACTGATCTCATTCGATGTTATCGGCGTGGGAAAAGTCTGATTCGTCGATTGGCCAACAGCGGCTTCGATCGCGACAAGCGACAACACAATACTGAGAAGGGGGATGCTTAGGCGTAAAACTCTCATCACTCTCATCAAAGTTCTTTTCGTAGGTGTACAAGCCTCGAGGTTTCGGTGTAGCCGAGGTTCAGATGTGCGGCGAGGCTCAAATCGTTGCCGATCTCGGCATCCGATGCTATCTCCGTACATCCTCTTTCGCGGGCCCAAATTTCGGCTTGTCGTACCAGCTCACGCCCGATTCCCTGTTTCCGAAATTCGGGTTCGACATACCAGCCTTCGAGATAGCCGACATGATCCGTTTCGCAATCCTCGACGTACGGTCGAATACTGGCTTCAAGTACGCCCACCAGCCGCCCGGAATCGGACTCCGCAAAAAGTACGAATTGCGATTCGTAATGATCAAGGATGTCGAGCATCTCTGACTTATGGTCGTCGTCTCCGGTCTCGTCCCATAGGAGCTTTCGAAGACGAAGCCATTCGTCGAGATCGGTTTCCCGCAACGGGCGAACCGTAACTTGCTTGGGGTTCATGTAAGGCTGATTGTAAAGTAAAAGACTGAAAGTAAGAAGTAAGAAGAATGAAGAAAAAAGGCAAAGGACCTGAGTGATCCGTTGCCTTTCTAGTTTTTACTTTGTAAAAGAAGACTACTCGCCAGATTTCGCAGCCTGCGACTTGTCCTGAAGCAATTCAAGGGCTTTCTTGAGCTGAAGATCTTCAATCACGGGCTTTACCGGTTCCTTCCCTGGAGTGGGCGATGCCGATGGTTGTGGATCCTGATTTTGCTGCTCGCGCTGGTCGATAAGTTCCTCGACCTCGATCGGCTCGGGCGTATCCGGTCGCTTCACTTCGACAGACGGTTTGACACCCATTGTCGCCCTATCATCGCTGAGGAAAGGATTACCCGAAGCAGATGCCCACTTAGCGGTAGTCAGCAACAAGCCGTCTCCTCCCCGAAGGGTGAAAAGCTGCTGCTCTGTCCCCGAACCAAAGCTTCTTTCTCCGACGACCTCACCGCGCTTGCGGTCAAGGATCGCAGACGCGACGACCTCGGCGGCGCCGGCGGTACCCAGATCGATCAGAACGACAACCTTACCGTCGAAAACAGCCTTTGCCGGATCAGCGGAAAGAGTCCGCAAAACCTTATTGTCTTTCCCGATGACCTTGGCGATCTCGCCGTCCTTAATGAAGAGGTTCGCGACAGCGACGCCCTCGTTGAGGCTTCCTGCTGCTACGCCGCGAAGATCAACGACGATCTTTTGCAGACCCTGCTTTGCAAAGGTTTGGACGTGAGCCCTAATGTCATTTGCTTCGCCGTCCTCGAGGCTGTACACCTTGATCACACCGATCTTCCCGGCTTCCACGCGGGCCTCGGCCTGCGGTGTCTTATGATTTCCGCGAGTAACTTTTATACTTTGCGGTTTTGCTCCAGCCCTGAGGATCCGGAGATTTACTACAGAACCCGCACTGCCCAATATCATTTGCCGGGCATCGTAGAGCGAAATATCACGCGTCGCCTTATTCTCGATGTACTCAACCACATCACCCGCCTTTAAGCCCGCCTTCTCGGCATTCGAACCCTTGGTCACCGACACTACGTAGAGGTAAAGCGAAACCTGCGAAAATTCGGCGCCGATACCAACCTTGCCCGAGGTTTTGTTAGCGTTGAACTCCACCACCTGCTCGGGCGTTAGGTACGATGAATACGGATCAAGCCCGCCAACAAGACCCCGCAGAGCTCCGTAGCGGACCTTTTCAAGGTTGGGCTCGTCGACATAATCGTTCTGGATGTGCTGCAGGACCGACTCAAAAATACGGATCTGCGCACCGGCGTCATTGATCGGTTGCTGGGCCCGTGCCCAAGGGCTGAGGATGCCGCCAATAACTGCATAAAGAGCAATGGCAACCGAAACTCCCAGAATCGATAACTTACCGCGAAATGACATAATCTACCTCGTATGATAACTACTAAGGACGTTTACGTGTGCGGTGCAGAAAGGTTCTGGCCGCAGCGACGTTAATTATCCGCTAAGAAAATCGAGAGTGCAACACAAAGAAACTTCCAATCCACGAGACCTTACAGATATTTCAGGACTTGCTGAAATTGGGCGAATAGTCGCCATCGACCCGGGCACGAAACGTGTAGGAATTGCGGTTTGCGACGAGCACCGCGTACTCGCCCGGCCCCTACCGGTCATCCAAAGAACTTCGTGGAAAAAGCTGCTCCACCAGGTAAAGGCCACTCTTGCGGAATTTGATGCGGTGGCTCTTGTTGTTGGTTTGCCGTATAACTTCGACGGATCAGAGAGTGATATGACCAATGAAGCACGCAACATGGCTCGAAAATTTGCGTTGTCGACTAACGTACCGGTCTTCCTTCAGGATGAGCGAGCGACGACCTACGAAGCACGGGGACGTCTTTGGAAAGCAGGCTTCGAAGGAGCGGAGATGCGGAGCATTCTCGACAGCGAGGCCGCGACGATAATTCTCACTGATTTTCTCACGCGAATTCCCGCGTAACTCTCATTGAGCGGGCCGGAAGGCCCACTGAATACGTGTCGCGGCATGAACGGCCTCCTTGGTAAAGGGAAACACCGCCGGTGCACCGGTCCGCCACAACTCGAACTGGTCCTTGTAATGTGCAGATTGGGGATCGCCGCTCTGACCGAGCGGTATTACATGGCGGGTCGCGTCCCAGTTTCCAGGACTTGCGATATACCGCATCGAAACGGACGACGCGACATTCGGTGTCTCCCGGCTTCCTGAAAGGCCGACGGAGGGTGTCCCAAATTGTCCGCCGATTAACGGAGCGGCTGCCAGAGGATGGGGAAAGCGGGATTTCGAAACGGCCCCCCAAGTCCATCCCGCGGGATCAGCACCGTATTTCGTCCGTAACATAGACGAGAGCTCGGTGTCGCATGATTTTATCAGTGACGCATACGTCGGGTACGACTTTGGGAGCCACCGGTCCGGCTTCGACTGCATAATTCCGACGTCCACCACTCGCGAAAGGATTATTCCCGACGGTATGCCCGGATTGTCCGCAGCGATCTTTCCCGCGGTACACGATCTAATCTCGGCCGCAACGAGCGCCGCATTTGAATCCGGCCGCATCACGCCGTCCCATGCTTTGATTACCTCGATCGTTTCGCCGGTTGCGGCGTTCAGCTTTATAACTTCCGCAGCGAAATTCTTGATGGGTAAATTGAACGCGTCGAGCTGAATACCCGCGACGCCATCCATGGAGACCTTCTTATTCGAATTAAGCAGGTCGTAAATACGACGGGCGCGCCAGGGTGGGGCGGTATCGCGTGAGACCTGAGTATATTTGTACGACGTGCCGACGATCCGTTGGTTAGCGGTCACGATAAAGCCATTCGGAGGATTGTAGAGATTAGGCAATTCATCGAAGGGGATGCTACCAATCCAATCTCCATCGTTGTTCGCTCCATCGTATGGCATCGACCCGTCGCCAACCCTTCGTATCGGAATGCGGCCTGCCGCATACCACCCAATATTCCCTTTAACGTCGGCGTAAACGAAGTTTTGCGTCGACCCGCCATAGGTTCGAAGCGCCATCTTGAATTCTTTCCAGTCCTTCGCGCGATTCAAAAAATAAAACGCCTCGAACTCACTGTTCTGAGGGTCACGAGCTGTCCATTTGAGGGCGTACTTGCGTGCTCCATCCTCCAGGATGATTGGACCGTTGCGGGTCTCCACGACATCGAGGCTGACGGTGTCGGTGTCCGGCTTCAACAGATTAGTTCGAACCTTTATCTCTTCGCGGCGGATGACGGGCGTCGCCATGCCGCCGGGCGTTTTATATTTACCTTCGGCATCGAATGTCTCTATGTAAAGATCCTGCACATCGGGCCCGACATTCGTCGCACCCCATGCAATTTCCGCGTTATGTCCGAGTACGATTCCGGGCACGCCCGGGAATGTCACTCCGGAAACCCGCATCATCGGCGTCGAAAGATGTGTTAAGTACCAGATGCCGGGAGCACTCGCCAGTAAGTGCGGATCGTTAGCCAGCAACGGTCTGCCGTCGGCTGTTCGCTTGCCCGAAATTACCCAATTGTTGCTCGCCGCAAGATCTTCGGCGTACATACCGACACGTGAAAGCGAAGTTCGACGAGCATCTTCCAAAAGTTTCGAAGCGGCGATCATGTCGTCCAGCTTGGTTGCTTTGAGCCATTCCGCACTCCGCACTCCGCGGTCCGCATTGCGAGCGTCTTTTCCAAACAATACGACGTCCCAAGGCGTGATCTGATTCGTCAGATCGGCGAGCTTCTCTTTAGGCAAACTTTGCTGCGAGGCTCGCAAAAGATCGTTCCGCCATGTCGAACTGAGAGCGTCGGCCAATATCTTCCCGACGACTATTGAGTCCGCAGCCCGCCACTCTCGAGGTTTGAATTGAAGCATCCGAAATTCGATCGGAAACGATTTGTCGTCAAGAGTGGCGACATAAGCGTTCACACCACGTGCGTAACTTTCCAGAGCGGCGCGCAGCTCCGGTGACAGAAACGTGATACTTTCGTCAGAGATCTTTGCAAATCCGAAACGTCGCCAGCGCTTATCATCTTCGAGGGCCGCTTTGCCGAAGATCTCCGCTGTTTCGCCGCGGGCCACACGTCGCAAAAGATCCATCTGCCACAAGCGATCGCTCGCGGTCACGTAACCCTGGACGAAGTAGAGATCAATATCGTTGCCGGCTTCGATGTACGGTATCGAGCGCGAATCCCGTCGAACCGTCACATTCTGCTTTAATCCACTGATCTCTTTCGGTGGCTCCTGCGCAGTGGCCACGCTAAGAAGTAAGAGGAGCGTATTAAATGCGAACACGGTCTTTTTTATGGGGGCAGTCATAATTAATTTTGGCAGCGGCAGTGGTCTTTAGCACCGCTTTATTGAGTTGGAACAAGGCTTGCTGAACAATTCCCACGTACGCAGTTTATACGAACGCGCACAACTTTTCGATTTTTGGGAGACTGTAATGAAACAAAAACTTTTAGTATTGACGATGATATTCGCGACCGCTTTCTTCGCCCTGCCGGGTGATTCATACGCTCAGAAAGAACGTCGAAATAAAAACACATACGGTCAGAGAGACCGACGACACGGAATCGATACGTATCGCGATCGCACCTACTCGCAATCTCGCTGGGAGAAAAACCGTCGTGGGCGCGGCCGCTGGAATCGGCGCCACCGAAATACATACGGCTATCGGAACTACGGCCAGTATCGCCGAACGCAGGTCGGCAACCGACGCTTCAGAACCGTAAAACGCTACTACTGGAATGACGGTGTTAGGTTGTCGCGTCTCGTCAGGGTCTATTACTAGAACGGAAGCTTCATGTCCTTATTAAAAGGTTCAAAGGCGTTCGCGGCCGTGACCGCAGCGCCTTTTTTACTTATCGTGGCTTATGCGTTAATCTTTCGGACAATTTCAGAAAACAATTTTAGGAGAGTGCACAATGATACGATCCGCTTTCGTCCTGCTCTTTGCGATTTCAATTTTTGTCATGCTGTCTTGCACGGACAGCAGTAAACCGGCAAACGTCGCCGTCAACTCTGTAAATATCTCTCCGCCTTACACGCCACTTCCGGCAGCTTCGATCGACGAACTCGCGTCGGGACGGAAGATCTACGAGGTCAACTGTGCGATCTGTCACAAGGAAGACGGCACCGGCGGCGAGGTTGTCATTGAAGGCAAGAAACTCAAACCCGACGATCTGACAAGTGCGAAGATCAAAGGATTTTCTGATGACAAGATCATCCGCTACATCGTCAATGGCGTCGAGGACGAAGGAATGCCGGCCTTCAAGGACAAACTTTCGGAAGGCGAGATACGTGACGTAGTGCAATTCATCCGCACCGAGCTGCAGGCGATGCCCGTACCCGCGTCACCGAAAAGTTGATCCGGTTGCAAATAGGATTTCGAAAAACTAAAATCAACGCTAGTGTGCACCCGTAGCTCAGCTGGATAGAGTATCTGACTTCGAATCAGAGGGTCGCAAGTTCGAATCTTGCCGGGTGTACCATATTAAATTTCAAATTTGAGATTTGAAATTTCAGAGTGAAAGTAAGATTCGCGATTTGAGATTTCAGACTGATACCGAGATTTCAAATTTCAAATTTCACATTTGAAATTTGAGAATTCAGACTGAGAGCTGAGATAGAATCAAATATCGGGAATCCAAAATTCCCTCTCGCCGCGTGCTATCTTCTTCAACCCGAGCCCCGGAAGCTCGCCCTCGCTAACACCAAGAAAAGTAAAATGCGGCAGGTCGGACACGACGGTCTGATACCAATGATGTTGGGCAAGGATCCGTCGAACCCCCATGTCGTTGTGCTCGGTGACGTCAAAAGCGAGCAGCGAAAGATGCTGCGATGCACCGGGCGGAGCGACTGAATAAATGATCGACTTTGAAAGATCCTTTGCGAAAAAGATGCCGTCTTCTTCCAGGGCGAATACTTCAGCTACCTGCTCGTACGCCGTCAGCTGACTGATATGGTCTGCCTGTTCGCGAGTCATCCTTCCCTGCTTTACCCAATGAACAAGAGCCGGTTCGACGCGGCTATTCCAAAGCTCAACGGTGTCGTTATAGTTACGTCGTGCGGAATCGGCGCCGCGCGGCGTGATCGATAATCCCCGCGGTACCGGCTTCGGCTATCGCGTCCACCAATTTGTCCATTGCGCGAGATTGCAGCTCAAGCGAATGATCGCCGATCGTACGCCGTGCAATATCCAGTTGTGACTGAAACTCGACAACATCCTCTTCGTTTCGGAATACAACCCTGTTAGGCGGCAACACACCGCCTCGCGCGACGAAAACCGCACCATACTCGCGAAAAAGCCTTTGCTGAGCAAAGTCGGAGCCGAGACCAAAATCTGAAGGCAGACTTTGGAAAAAGACCGTGTCCCTATTCCGTTGTTGTTCGGTCATATTAAATCGTCGATGACGATAGCATAGCGGTAATTTCTTGTCGTCACCAGACGTCTACCGCTACAATTCTCGAATGCAGACGGTGTCGCAGAAGGCAAAGCGAATTCTTTTTTTGATCTACCTGCTCGCGCTTCACGCCGTGGTCATATATTTGGTAGGTGAGCGGGTCCTACATCACTTCACCTCTCTCGTACCTTTCAATGAATCTGCAGTTTCCGGCCCCGAAGAGGACGCGGCCATACCGACACCGCTTCCTGTTCCGGAATCTTTCGCCGATGCGACCGATGCGAACTTCAACACAAACGCCAACCTCAGCCCTCAGTCCGGATCAGCGAATGTCACGTCATCGGAATTCATTATTCCCGTGGCCGGCGTCCGTCCGGATCAGTTGATCGACACATTCTCGGCATCACGATCGGAGGGACGGTATCACGACGCGATCGATATTCCCGCCGCTGCCGGCACACCCGTGGTCGCAGCGGCCGATGGCGAGATCGTAAAGTTCTTCGACAGCGAGCGCGGGGGCATCACAATCTACCAACTAACGGCCGACCGAAGATTTGCTCTTTACTACGGGCATTTGCAGAGACGAGCTGCCGAGATTTCCGTCGGGATGCACGTAAGACAAGGCATGACGATCGGGTTTGTCGGCGACACTGGAAACGCCGGCGCAGGTAATTTTCATCTTCACTTTTCCATCGCCATCATCAACGACCCCAAGCACTTTACTTCAGGAACCTACATAAATCCGTATACGGTTTTGCGCTCTGGCCACTACGTCCAGTAGCTAATTCACGATCAAGGAACACCAGTTGCTCAACCCATTCCTATGTACGAAACACGAACAGGATCCTTCTGCGCCCAGTCGATTCGATTCCTACGCACAATATCGATATCGGCGGCTCTTGTCTTCGCTGCTGCCATCTTTGGCGCTTGTGTTCCAAACCAACCGGGTAATAACTCCGCAGTTCCAGCGTCGAACGCAAATATGAACGCTGCTGCTTCAAATGCGAACTCCAATAAAGAAACCTCGCAGGCAGATTTGCAGAATGTGCCGGTAACGCTCCCCGTGCTCGACGCACTTTTGGCTGATGATTCCTTCGTGAATGAAGTTCGCAAATCGGTGCAGCCGAGCGATGAAGATCTTGATAAGCTCAAGAATACTGCTCGCGATGCGGTCCTAAAGCTAAACGAGGGCGCTTCGGACGACAGCGAGCGTTCGACTCGAGCGTCTATCGCAAAGGCCGAAAAGCAGGTAAACGACATTCTCGGCAAAGAGAAGGGTTTAAAGTTTCTCAATCTTGCACGGTCGCACTGGTCGGGGGGCGAGGGCGGCCTAGTCGCGAAGCCCAATTCCGTCCCCACCGACACTCGGATCGTTGTAAACGCACCGGCCTACCGGATGGATCTGTTCCAGGATGGAAAGCTCGTTAAAAGCTATAAGATCGGCATCGGCTACCCGGAATTCCCCCTACCTACCGGACTGCGGTCGGCAAAGACGATAATATTCAATCCGACATGGACGCCTCCGGACGAACCGTGGGTGAAAGGCGATTTCAGGCCGGGTAAGAAGGTCGAAGCGGGTAGCAAACAGAATCCGCTGGGCTTTATAAAGATCCCGATCGGTTTGCCCTCGCTGATCCACGGCGGAAAAAATCCGAGCCGACTGGGCAACTTCGCATCGCACGGTTGCGTTGGATTGACGAACAATCTGATTCAGGATTTCGCGGGTGAGATCTCAAAGCTGGGAGGGTCGCCCCTCACCTTGGATCAGATCAAGGGATATGAGAAAACACGTGCTGAGACTACCGATTACGACCTTGCCCAGCCCGTTCGCGTCGAATTGAGATATGAAACGATCGTGGCGGACGACGGAAAGCTTCATATCTATCGCGATGTATACGAGCACGGTACGAATACAGAAGAAAATCTCGCGCGGGTCCTCGAAGCCTATGGACTGTCAATGAACGATCTGACAGCCGACGAGCAGACGAAGATTAAAGATGCTTTGGAGAAAATGGCGATCGACGCTCTGGGTAAGCCGGTTGACGAGGAAGATTCCTCTACCAAGAAGCCTTCAACTACCGCGAAAGTTACTCGGAACGTGAAGGGCGACAAAGAAGTTGTCGTTAATATCGCCGCACTTAAAGGTAAGGGTTATCCTTCACCCGTAAATATCAATTCGTAGGAATTACGGTCCAGGGTATCGACGACAGATTCGGCACCCAATATTTTCTCCCACCTTTTGAAACGGCGATCAAGCCGCGGGCGGGCAGCTCGGACTCAGGAAAGCCCAGGAACGTGAAATGTACTGGATCATCGACGACTGTCTGGAACCAGCCATTTCGGTTGAGGATAGCGCGGACATGCGGATTCCAAAATTCTGTCACGTCAAACGCAAGAAGTGCGAGATGTTGCGATGTCCCCGGCGGCGCCGTTGACGTCAGGATCGACCGCGTTCGGTCAGTGCTAAAAAAGATGCCTTGCGACTCCCATTCAAGAACCTTTGCGACCTTTCCCCATATATCCAGCCGAGCCAACAGGTCGCGATCGGCGGACGATAACCGCCCTTTTCTGATCCAAAACTCCATCGCTGGAAAAAACCTCGAATTCCAGAGCATCAGTGTATCGCCATACGAGCGAGCACCGGCGATCGATCCGTCAAGAGGTGAGATTCGGTGCCCCATTGCGGCCGCTTCGATTACGGCCACTGCAAGAGCATCGGACGCCCGAGCCTGAAGGTCAATCCGAACGCCATTGATGTCCAACGATTTCTTCTGGAGTTTTCCTTGAAATCTCAGGACGTCACCTTCACTTTTTTGAACGCACGTCGGCGGCAGCACTACGGACTCGTTCGCGACGAACATCGAGCCGTAGCTCTCGAGGACCCGACGCGAAACGACATCGCTTGAAACCTGGCAAAAGGTTTCGAATTTCCATTCCCCGCCCTTCACCTCGGAAGCCAGACGTTGTTCTACCATCTGATTGAAGTAGACGAGCTGCTTTAATGGCTGGGCGAGACCGACACGTGAGCCGACGATTAGTAGTAGAACGAAAGATATGACTCGAATGAAAGTCTTTAAGGGTGGGCTCATGATTCAAGGTGAGGCCGATGCTTTCCGCTCCGCTCTTCAATATGCTGTCGTGCGTGCTCGGCGAGATGCAGGTATTCTTTCCGAATCTCGTCGAGTTGCTTCTCGTCCATTTCCTCGAGATCCAGCACCTCGTTTCTCGCTCCGGGGAGCGACCGTATGATCTCATCGAGCTTTATTTGAAGCGCTTCGGTATCGCGGTTTTGTGTGTTCTGAATGAGGAACACCATGAGGAACGTAATGATCGTCGTTCCGGTATTGATGACCAGCTGCCATGTATCGCTGAATCCGAAAAGGGGCCCGGTAATCGCCCAGACAACTATAACCCCGAACGCTAAAATGAACGTTTTAGGTCGCCCAGTTAGAGCAGCGATCCAGCGGGAGAAGCGTGCAAAGACCGTTGTCCTGTGTTCGGTCGCCATTACACCCCTCCGCCCGGATCAAACCCGCGAACGAGTTCGTTTACCGCATCGATATGATCCTTCATGTATTCATCCCGGCCTATGAACGGAACGTGTCTCCTGACTGCTTCGTAGATCTCTCGAGTCCCTTCACCAAGCTTTTTCTCCACCCCGATCGACTTGCGCCGCAAATCGACAGCCTGGGCGGCACATAATAACTCGAGCGAAAGGATGTGCTCCAGGTTCTCCGCAACTTGTCTCAGCTTAAGCGCCGCAGTCGCGCCCATTGAAACATGGTCCTCAACGTTCGCCGAGCTCGGGATCGTATCCACACTAGCCGGATGCGCGAGTATCTTGTTCTCCGTACAAAGCGAGGCGGCAGTATATTGCACGATCATAAAGCCCGAATTCAATCCACCGTGTTCTGTTAAAAAGGCAGGTAGGATATGGGCGTTCGACGCTTCGTCGGTCAGGCGCATGATGCGTCGCTCAGAGATATTTCCAAGCTCGGATAGCGCGATGGCGAGGTAATCGAATGCGAGTGCGAGGGGTTCGCCGTGGAAGTTTCCGCCAGATAGAACTTCTATCGACACGGAGGGAGAGAGACGCGGGGAGGGAGTGACACGGGGACGCGGGGACGTGTCGATTAGTTGCTCCGTGTCTCCGCCTCGCTCACTCTCCGTGTCGCTACTTTCACTCGCCGCGTCACCGCGTCCCTCAGTCTCCGTGTCGCTGACAAAGATAAGCGGATTGTCGGTTACTGCATTTAACTCGAGCTTGATAAGCCACTCGGCATACGCTACCGCATCGCGGCATGCACCGTGCACCTGCGGCATGCATCGCAGCGTGTATGCGTCCTGGACGTTAGTCGGGTCGAATCCCCTAACGAACTCGCTTCCGGTCAGGATCCGCCGTAAATTTCGCGCACAGTCGATCTGCCTCGGATGCGGCCGAAGGGCGTGGATGCGCTCGTCGAACGCCGACACCGTACCATGCAATGCTTCGAGGCTAAGACATCCGGCGACGTCGGCGAGCTGGGCGAGGCGGATCGCACGGGCCGTCTCAAGCAATCCGACAGCCGTCATGACCGTCGTGCCATTCGTCAGCGCGAGGCCTTCTTTTGCTTTTAGCACGATCGGTTCCAGTCCCGCATTGGATAGTGCTTGTGCCCCCGAAACCAGTTCATCCTTGAACTCAGCCTTGCCTTCACCTATAAGAACGCACGCAAAGTGAGCGAGCGGCGCCAGATCGCCGCTCGCACCGAGGCTTCCTTTTTCGGGAATGAACGGATGAATGCCGCGATTCAGAAATTCGAGGATCAGTTCAAGGGTCGCCAGTCTAATTCCCGAATATCCGCGAGCAAGCGTGTTCGCACGGATCAGCATGACCGCCCTGACCGTCGGGCGATCGAAAGGCTTTCCGACGCCAACCGCATGGCTGAGGACTATATTGCGCTGCAGCTGTTCGACCTCGTCGCGACTTATGATCTTGTCCTTGAACGCGCCAAACCCAGTCGTGATCCCGTACGCGATCTCGCCGCGATCGAGAAGCGTTTCGACGGCGGCAGCCGATCGTTCAACATTACCCCTGGCGTTTCTTGACAAAGATACCTTCGGAAAACCGGGTTTACCGTAAGCTACCTTCGAAACCTGTTCGAATGTCAGGTCCTCACCATTCAGCTCGATGTCGTTCATCGGAATCGATTCTAAACCGGAGCGGCTCTATATCAAAAACGCCCCGGAAATCGCGAGATCGGGGCTTTGTTTCATGCGGTCATGTCCCGCGCAAATATTTTCAAGAAGACAATCGAGAATATTGCTATGGAGTAACATCCCGACCGGATTTGAAATATTCTCTCGACAGGATTCCCGCCAAATTCAAATGCGACTTCACGGTAGTCGCGGGAACTGAATACTAGAAAATCGGCTATCTTTCCTTTTTCGATCGAGCCGTGAGTCGCACCCATCCCGATCGCGTATGCGGCATTTATCGTCGCGGCGTTCAGAGCCTCCGACGGCAGCAGCTTTTGATAACGGCAGGCGATCGCCATCGACATCGGCTGTGACGGACACGGTGCGGATCCGGGGTTGTAATCGGTCGAGAGTGCGACGGCACATCCGCGGTCGATCAACTTTCTCGCGTTAGCGAACTCGCTGCTTCCGAAATTGAAGTTCACGGTCGGGGTAACGATGCCGACGGTGTCCGACGCTGCGAGCAACTCGATCTCTTCGTCTGATATCGCATCTAGATGATCGACAGATGTCGCGTCGAGTTCAACGCTCAAGCGGCTACCTCCGAGATTGGTAAACTCGTCGACGTGCGCCTTCAAAGAAAAACCCAACTTTCGCGCGTTTTCCAAAACTCGGCGTGACTGTTCAAGATCGAATGCGTTCTTTTCACAGAACACATCGGCAAAGAAAGGAACGCGGCCCATGAAGTGTGAAGATTCAAACCAATTCCAGGCTTGGGGCAGCATCTCAACGCAGATCAGATCGACATAGCCTTCAGCCTGGCCTTTGAACTCTGGGGGCACCGCGTGGGCAGCGAGGAATGTCGGGACAATGTCGACAGGATGTTGCTTATCGAGCTCGGCGATCACGGCAAGCATCTTCAATTCCGTTTTAGTGTCGAGACCATAGCCGGTCTTGATCTCACACGTCGTCGTACCGCAGGCAAGCATTTTGTCGAGTCGCTCAAGACCGAGCTCTACAAGTTCTTCGTGTGAAGCGTCCCGGGTCTTCCGTACCGTTGAAATTATCCCGCCTCCGCTCTTGAGGATGTCGAGATAGTCAACGCCTTTTATCTTCATCTCGAACTCGTCGAGTCGGTCGCCGGCGAAAACGATATGTGTGTGCGGATCGACAAAACCGGGAGAAACGACGCGGCCTTCAGCGTTGAGCGTTTCCACAGCGCCAAATTCGCGATGGATGTCGTCTGAGTTTCCAACCGCAACGAATCTGCCGTCTTTGATTGCAACGGCGCCGTTTTCAATCAAACCTGTATCCCGCATCTCGGCACGCCTCTTTGGCCCGTCAGGCGACGCGCACGTGACCAACTGGCCAATGTTGTCGATCAACAGATCAGCTTGCATTGCGGGTGGTTTTGCGGGATGCGATCAGCATTTTTTGGAGCTCTTCGCAGTCAGACAGGATCGACGAAGCCTGGTCCGCTGAGATCTGATCGATGTCACGAAGAAGTCTGATCCAGTAGTTTGTCTTGAAGGCCTCTTTAGCGGCAACACCAAGGCGTTGACTGAACTCCGTTCGATCCTCGCCCTGACGGGCCTCTTCAACTAACGCTCCAATGGCCGTTCCTGAATCGAGAACTTTTCTCGACAGGACGAATTCTTTCTTGTCACGGGTCAAGTATTCGCTAAGCCGGACTATTCTTATCGCAAATGCATACGACTTCTCAAGCAAAACGCTGGAACTCATTGTGGGAAATTCCTCCAAATAGATTTTAGATTCGAGATTCTAGATTCTAGATTAACTGTCTAGAATCTAAAAGCTAGAATCTAGAATCTATTTGGAAAGGCCAGAATCAACGAGCTCAAGCAAGACGCTGGAACCCATTGTGGGAAATTCTTCCAAATAGATTTTAGATTCGAGATTCTAGATTCTAGATGAACGGTCTAGAACTAAAAACTAGAATCTAGAATCTATATGGAAATGACGGCGAACAACGGGTGTACTAATCTTCCTGAGCGGAATCGGTCTTAAACAGAACACCGGTGTACTTGTTGTAAAGAAACGAAACGACGAGCAGAGTGATGCCGAGCGTTACAAATAGTATCGTCTTCGGTATCGTATCCAGATCCGCAATGTCGTAAAGAAACAGTTTCCCCAAGGTAACCGCCAGCAGTACGAACGCGGCGATCCGAAGGTACTTTTTATTCGCGCGCTATTCCTATAACGATCAACGACAATGCGTAAGCGCCCCAGAGAATGCTAAGCCCGAGCTTCGTAGCGTCCCCGATCCGGAACTGGGCCATAAGATTTACGAGTTCACAGCTCAGTGCTATAAACACGAACGTGTAAACAATCGCTTCGAACGTTAGCCGTTGCGTCTGCCGCGAAAGCCATTTCGTCAAAAGTTCGTCGCGGCTTGTCGCGTGAAACGCGTAGAGCAGTGCGGCCGCAAATGCGTACGAGATGTATCGAATCGCAAGATTCATGGATCCGGGTAAGTCATAGTCGCCCGCCGGACCGCGGATAAAACTCTCCCGAAGCTCATAAAACAGATACATGCCAACGGTTGACATGGCCGCCAGCGAAATCACTCCAAGCCCTGCTCCGACGATGCCCAACAATGCGGATCTAACTCTCCGCAGATTCGCGATCAAAAGTGCGGTCAGAAAACCGAGGGTATAATTAAGCTGCCAAAGAATATTGAATCGACCCAGATCGTGAATTGCGGCGTAAGCAGCTCGCTCGCCGACTTCCCGCAACGCAATTACTTGACCTGAATAATAGTTACCGATTTCAATTCGAAATGCGTTATAAAGGGCGAAGATCGCGATCGTCGCGATAATCAAACCGAACGGGCGAACGAGATCCTGGTCGATAGCGGGTTCAAACTCCTCGTCACGGTTGACCAAGTAAATTAACGATAATGCCCCGACAAAAACGAGCGCAGTTACGAAATCGCCATTCGCGATGGGTGGCAGCGGAGCTACTCCCGAAACCCTGTCCCAGTATATGACGCCCCAATCCATGAACAGACTTGCCGTCGCGAGCACCATTACCGGATACGCAAAATACTCAAACAGCCGGACGGTATATTTTCTCCCAAACCAGAACAAAATGGCCGCCTCGGTCGACCAGATCAACGTCACAAAATTCCCATCGAATTGGACGGGGATGGAAATCGAGGTGAACGTCAGGACGAGGATCGTCAGAATCTGAACGACGTCGATCGCCTGCGGTCGAAGTCTGCTGACAAGATTCGAAACGGCGAGGTGCAATCCGGCGTTTGCGGCGGTGTAGAGTCCGAGATAATCTCGGAGCACTTCATCTCCGTCGAGGATCGAGTATCCAAAGCCATAAAATACGAATGAATTTGAGAGAACAAGCGAAGTATGTTCGATCAACGTGAAATTATCTTTGGCAAGGCGATGGAAAAGGATCGAAAAATAGAAGATCGCGAAAAAGAGCCCGGCGAATACTGCTGCGATATAAAAGTGCTGTGATGGGTCGTAACGGTTGAGATGCCAGCCGCCGTAGATGAGCCAGACAAAAGTAACGACAAGGTACATGAACGCTCGGCCATAGGTTTTGAACGAGGTCGCGAGTAGTACGATCGATGCGGCAGCCAGATACGCAAGGATAGTCCAATATCTAATCGGCTCAAGGGCGGCATCGCTGATAGCAAAACAAAAAGCGTAAAAGACGAAGCCCGTCGCCAATGCCCCAATGAGATTTTCCTTCGTCTCGCGCTCGCCCGTTTCCAAACGGAGTGCTTTCTGTGCGAGTTTGGTGGCATAGAAGATCGCAAAGAATACGACGAGGAAGATCAGGGCGAGGTTGAAGTGCTGCTCCGCGACGTATTTGGTAACGAACCAACTGTAGAAGATCGCCCACGTAAACACGGATGAGGTGTAGAAGAGAGGTTTCCAGACTCGCTTGATCGAGATCGCGAGTATGCCGGTATTTACGACCGCCATGTAGCCAAAAAGCGCCACGTAATTTCCTGAATCGCTGCTCAGCAGAAATGGTACTGCGTATGCGCCGACTAGCCCAACATGAGCTATGACCTGCCGGCCGTAGATCAATGCCGCAGCGACGGTGAATGTCGTGAACATCACCATCAGCGAAAAGGCCGGGAGCTGAGCGATCAATTGGTAGGCCGAGTACGCGAAATATGTGACGAAGTACATGATCGCCATGCCACCACTGATGAGGACGGCGCTAAAGTTGTGATACTTCGGCTTAAGCTTGATCGCGAGACCCACCAGACCAAACCCAAAGATGTACCCTACAATGATTCTCGCCAGCGGACTGATCAGGTTGTTGTCGATCGCGTATTTTGAGCCGATACCAACGCCGAGAACGAGTATGAGGATCCCGATCTTGCTGATGAGATTTTCACCGATGAACTTCTCGAGATCTGCGCGTGCGTTTTCGCTATAGCTTGAGAAGAATCGAGAGAACGGGTCACCGGAAACAGTCGCCGACGACAAGATAGGGTCATCCTCAAATTCCATTCGCGGCGGAGAGCTGTAGCGCGGTCCGGTATCGTCCGCAGGACGTTGATCGGGCCGAACAGCTTCTTTTGGAGGAGAAGGTTTCGGACGTTCCGTAGGTGTGTAGAGTGAGCCCCGCACGCGTGCGGTCTGGTCGGGCTGACGGATCGCCCGCAATCGTATGAGCTCGCCTCTGATCAAGCTGATCTCTTTCTGAAAATCGATCTGCGTACGAACCAAGCGGTCGAGACGATCTTCAAGCTCCTGGATTTTCGGGTCAGGTTCGGGCATAGGGTGGCGAGAGCCAAGCTGCGATGCAGCACGTCTCTGCAGCTTATTTGCCAAACGAACACGCTGATTGTAGCTTAAGTATTTACCGAATCGAAAAAGAATTTATGGGTCGAAACATTAAGGCTCCGACAGGAACGGAACTTACGTGCAAGAACTGGCTGATCGAAGCGGCGTATCGGATGATCCAGAACAATCTCGACGCTGACGTCGCTTTTGATCCCGACAATCTGATCGTCTACGGCGGACGAGGGAAAGCGGCTCGAAATTGGGAGTCGTTCGACGCGATCCTCCGTTCACTGCGCGATTTGAACGAGGATGAAACACTTCTCATCCAATCCGGCAAACCGGTCGGCGTTTTCAGATCTCACACCGACGCACCGCGTGTGCTGATCGCAAATACGAACATCGTGCCGAAGTGGGCAACGCAGGAACAGTTCGACGAATACGAGCGGCAGGGTCTGATGATGTACGGTCAGATGACAGCCGGTTCGTGGATCTACATCGGCACACAGGGGATCTTGCAGGGCACGTATGAAACGTTCGGTTCGCTCGCACGGCAGCACGGCTGGGGTTCGCTTGCCGGACGGTTGGTTCTGACCGCGGGCTTGGGTGAGATGGGCGGAGCTCAGGCTCAGGCGATCACTTTCAATGGAGGCGTCGGGATACTGGTCGAGGTCGACCCGTGGCGGATCGAAAGAAGATTGCAGTTAAAACAGGTCGACGTTGCGGCTCGCGATCTGGCTGAGGCGATCGAGTTGGCTCGCGCGGCAGTCGCGGCAAAGGAACCGAAGTCGATCGCACTTCTGGGGAACGCTGCGGATGTGCACTGGCAGTTTATCGAACGCGAGTTCATTCCGGATGTCGTCACCGATCAAACGAGCGCTCATGATCCTCTTTACGGCTATATTCCTGTCGGGTACACGGTCGAGCAAGCGGCGGAATTCCGTAATCGTGATCAGGCAGGCTATTTAGAAGCCGCAATGAGCTCAATGTCCAGGCACGTCTCGGCTATGCTCGAGTTCCAGGAGTATGGCTCGGTCGTTTTCGATTATGGCAACAACCTTCGCCAGCGAGCGTTCGATAGCGGAGTCTCTGATGCTTTCGACTATCCGGGTTTCGTCCCGGCATATATCCGCCCGCTCTTCTGCGAGGGGAAAGGGCCATTCCGCTGGGTCGCACTCTCCGGCGACAAGGAGGACATCTACAAAACGGACGAGGCGATCATGAATCTCTTCCCGGATAACGATCATCTTTCGCGCTGGCTGACGATGGCCCAGGATAAGGTGGAGTTTCAGGGACTTCCCGCACGGATCTGCTGGCTCGGCTACGGTGAGCGTGCTAAGGCTGGTTTGAAATTGAATGAAATGGTCGCGTCAGGCGAATTGAAAGCTCCGATCGTCATCGGCCGCGATCATCTCGATTGCGGATCGGTGGCATCTCCCAATCGCGAGACCGAAGCAATGAAAGACGGCAGCGACGCGATCGCCGATTGGGTTTATCTCAACGCGATGATCAACGTCGCGGGCGGTGCGACGTGGGTTTCGCTCCATCAGGGCGGCGGCGTCGGAATCGGATATTCGCTGCATGCCGGACAGGTCATCGTTGCCGATGGAACACCTGAAGCAGCTAGGCGGATCGAGCGCGTGCTGACCACAGATCCCGGGATGGGTATCATTCGCCACGCCGATGCCGGTTACGAAGAAGCGATCGATTTTGCGGAGAAGAATGACGTGAACGTGCCGATGAAGGGGTGATCTCAGGGATCCCTCCTTGTCGGGGAGTATCAGAATAAAGAGTCGTGGAAAATAAGTCCGCGACTCTTAACCATTCCAAACTCATCCAGAGCTCAAATAATGATTACGGCGCGTCGACGAGGTATCCCGAAAGCACGATACGGCTATTCAATATCGGTAAGGCTGTACAGCTTCCCCCGATCACGAAGCTCATCCCACCAAATTCGGTGTTCGGGCGGAAATAGAGCTTCATCGGATGGTTGATGCTGTAAAAGCTAACGTCAAAACCGACGCTTGCCGTCGTCCCCATGTCGGTCGGGATCAGTTGAAATGTCTCAGGCAAGCCCATCACTCCCGAAACAGGCAGGCCAAGCTCAAAAAATCTGCACGGCGATGTTGCTCCGGATTGCGTCTTCAGCCTGAAGTTACCCGAAACGTGCTCGGCTACAAAAATCTTACCGGCTGGCGTTGTCACCGGGTTGGGCCCGTTGACTTCAAAACCGATCTGAAACGCACGTCGCGCCGGGTCGTCGACGGATCTTACGGGGACTGGGGCGGCCGCGGTGTTCGTGACGACAACATCCTTCGAGGCTTGGCCGAGCGATGCGATCTGGGCGGACAAGATCATCCCGATGGCGATGACAAACAAACCAATAGCTTTCATTTTTCCTCCACTGCTACGTAGTTGCTAATTGAGTTAGCCGATGCGCCGGCGAGCGCTGGTATTGCTGAAAAAAGGCTCAATCACAATAACATTTCACAATCCGATTCCCGAACACAAAAAAGCCGCAAGAGTGTTAACTCCTGCGGCTTTTCGTTTGTGGAAAAATTGTTAGTAGCGGCGAACCTTTCGATAGCGTCGCTTTTTCTTGTTCAGTTTATAAGTGTAAAGAGCAGAACTACCCGCGCCGATTCCCGCACCGATCAGTGCTCCCTTTCCACCACCGGCAAGACCGCCGATCAACGCTCCTGCTCCGGTACCGATACCCATGTTGATGCGATTACGATGCCGTCTGTAATAGCTCGGCTTGGCCACTCGAACGTAGCGGACTCGGCCATTACGAACAACTCGACGAGTGTAGTAGCTGCGAGTCTGTGCCTCAACGGCCAGCGATTTCGTCGTTGCCGGAGCCGCAAACAAGGCCATACCCGTCATAAGTGTCATTATTACGAAACTGACTATAAATTTATTCATCCGATCATTTCCTCCAAAGAAACTCAATACCAAATTAAAACGGAGAGAGCCGTCACCCTTCGAAGGGTCAGCAACTGGAATGCCATGCGATATGTACGACTATAGTGCATGTCTGGAGTATGATCGTTTTTCCCCCGTTTTTGCAGTAGAATATCTGCTATGTCCGATCTTTTTGAGGTAACTTCCCGACCTAATGCCGACGTTTTCGCAACTCGAAACGACCCAAATGATCCACGTTTAAGCGAGATAGTCTGCCGCAGCACAGAAGACTATGCCACGGCCGACATCGTAATCCTGGGCTGCCCGCAGGATGAAGGGGTCCGTCGCAATAACGGCCGGGTCGGTGCGGCAGCCGCACCCGATGCGATTCGCGGGCAGTTCTATCGGCTCACCCCCTTCAATATCAAAAAGAAACTGTTCGACATCGGGGATGTGCGGATCGGTGCGTCTCTTGAAGAAACGCATGACACGCATTTATCGGTCGTATCGCAGATTTTGGGCGATGGTAAACGCTTGATAGTGCTCGGCGGCGGTAACGACATTTCGTACCCTGACGGATGTGCGATGGCGGCGGTATTCGGGGCCGAGAAATGGATCGGGATCAGTGTCGATTCGCACCTCGACGTCCGCATCGCGGATGAGCGTAATAGTGGCACGCCTTACCGTCAGCTCTTGGAGGAGGGACACCTTCTTCCGAATTACTTTTACGAAGTCGCGTATCAGACACATTTTGCGTCGCCGGTATATTACAAATACTTGCGAGATCTTGGCGTGCACCGCATTTCGCTTGAGATCCTCCGCTCGCGCGAGCAGGCTGACATGGAGTTAAAGGAGAATATCCGTCAACGGTTTATTGGTCAGAGCTCTTCTCTGAACACCTTCTTTAGTTTCGACATTGACGCCGTGCGCTCGTCGGACGCTCCAGGTTCGTCGGCGCCTTCCCCGCTCGGTCTAAGGGCAGGAGAGCTTATTACGCTCGTGAAATACGCCGCTTCGCTAGCTAATACCAAGCTGATCGAGTTCTCCGAGGTGAATCCGAAATACGATATAGACAATACGACGACGCGGTTGGTCGCCATCGCAATGCACCGGTTTATCTCGCACGTTGCTTGACACCCATACCCGTGTTTGGCATTCTTAATGTTCGCTTTTCTCTTGGAAATGCGACGAGTGTAGTCTCTTAGCTCAGTTGGTAGAGCATTACCTTGACAAGGTAGGGGTCAGCAGTTCGAGTCTGCTAGAGACTACCATTTACAATTTTCGATAAGATGCTTTCGAAGAACTTTGCTGTTTTTACAACTACTACGACCCGCTTCTAATGGCGGGACAATCGCGGTTTCTTTCGGATACTGCAAAGCAAAGTCGCTCTTATCGGATCTGATCTTAGTTAGTAGTAGGAAGTTAGTAGTTAATCGTGATTTAGTTTGAGCGACTAGTTTGCAGAAGCCCGCGCGTAAGCAAGGGCGTTTCACGCAAGTCGGCGTTACGCTCTTACTGACGTGCGGGACTTCTGCACGTATTAGCGATCAACACGAATATGAGCGAATTAAACGTAAAATTTGGCGATAACCAGCGGGCTATCCCTGCGCCGGCGACGGTTGCGGACGCGATCAAGGCGTTTGACCGCGATGCTTTAAAGAAAGCACTTGCCGCAAAGGTAAACGGCGAGGAGGTCGATCTGAATCATGAGTTGACCGCGACCGACGAGTCTTATCGATCGAGCCGATCACTGCGGATACGCACGACGGCCTTGAGGTTATTCGCCATTCGACCGCTCATTTGCTTGCTGCTGCGGTACTCGATCTGTTTCCCGGAACAAAGCTCGGTGTCGGCCCGGCGTTGATGGAAGACCCGCGTTACGGGTTCTATTACGACGTCATCGCTCCGCGAAACCTGACCGAAGAAGATCTGCCGGTCATCGAGAAAAAGATGAAGTCGATGGCAAAGCAGAATCTTGTCTATCGCCGTGAGGATGGTCGAGAAAGCAAAGATCCTCGATATTTTCAAAGAACGTGAAGAGCCGCTCAAATGCGAGCTGATCGACGAAAAAGTTTCGGATACGGCAACGCTTTATTACATCGACAATTCGCCGTTCATTGATTTTTGCCTCGGCCCGCATGTTCCGCACACCGGTAAACTGAAGGCGTTTAAGCTGCTTGCTCTGTCCGGAGCGTATTGGAAAGGCGACGCCGAGAACGCGAGCAGATGCAGCGTATCTACGGAACCGCATTTGCGACGCAGGAAGAACTCGACGCGTGGCTCAAGCAGCGTGAAGAAGCCGAGAAACGCGATCATCGGAAACTTGGACGCGAGCTGGATCTGTTCTCGATCTATGACGATTACGGCCAGGGTCTGATACTTTGGCATCCGAAGGGCGGCATTATCCGTAACGAGATGGAACGGCTGCTCAAAGAAGAGCTTGAGAAACGCGGTTACAGTTTTGTCTTTACGCCGCACATCGCGAAACGTGATCTTTGGGTAACGAGCGGCCACGAAGGCAATTATGCCGATTCGATGTACGCACCGACGAGCATCGAGGACGAGGAATATCGGCTCAAGCCGATGAACTGCCCGTTCCACATCGGCATCTACAAGTCGTCGCCCGCGTTCGTATCGAGATCTGCCGCAGCGTTATTCCGAAATGGGTACGGTTTATCGTGCCGAGCTTTCGGGAACGCTGCACGGCCTGATGCGTGTTCGTGGATTTTCGGTCGATGACGCCCATCTTTTTGTGCGTCCCGATCAGGTCCAGGCTGAGGTTGCGGACTGTCTCGATTTCGCGATCAAGGTTTTCGAGACCTACGGATTCGACAAGGTGAAATTTGAGCTTTCGGTTCGCGGCGGTGCTGAGAATAAGGGTTATCTCGGTGCTGACGAAGATTGGGCAGTGCGGCGAGGAATCAGCTTGCGAGTGCTCTAGACGAACGCGAGATCTCGCTACGAACGGATCGAAGGCGAGGCAGCGTTTTACGGGCCGAAGATCGATATCAAGATCGAGGATGCCATCGGACGCGTGTGGCAGCTCGGAACGATCCAGCTTGATTTCAATCTGCCGGAGCGGTTTGAGCTCGAGTACACCGGTGACGACAATCAAAAACATCGTCCGTTTATGATCCACCGGGCGTTGTTCGGTTCGATCGAGCGATTCTTTGGCGTGCTGATCGAGCATTACGCGGGTGCGTTCCCGCTGTGGCTCGCACCGGTTCAGGTCGCGGTGTTGCCGATCACGGATCGCATCAACGATTACGCCGAGACGGTTGCACGATGAACTTACGCGACAGCCGGTTTTCGTGTCGAAGCAAATACAAGATCTGATAAGATCGGTGCGAAGATTCGCGACGCTCAGATGCAAAAGGTCCCTTACATGCTCGTGCTGGGCGACAAGGAACTCGAGGATCGGCAGGTTGCCGTTCGCGAGACGAAAACAGGGTGACATCGGTGCGATGTCGCTGGAAGAGTTCAAGGAGATGATCGCGGCAGAAAAATCGCAGCGGCAGTCTCTAAGATCGGGTAATTAACATTAGGAGGCATATATCGCTAGAAGATTTGGTGGAAGAGATTTAAGCCGCGGTTTCGCGAACCGCTGCACCGGACCAATGAACGGATACAGCGTTCCGTCCGTGCGGGTCGTAACCGATGATGGTGAGACTTCTTGGCGTGATGGACACGCGCGATGCGATCCAGGAAGCCCGAAATCGTGGGCTCGACCTGGTCGAGATCGCACCGAACGCTCAGCCGCCGGTCTGCAAGATGATCGATTACGGCAAGTTTCTTTACGAGCAAAAGAAGAAGGCTCACGAGGCGAAAAAGAAACAGGTCACGGTTCAGGTCAAGGAGATCAAGTTTCGCCCCGGCACCGACGATCACGATTACCAGTATCGTATGGAACACGCGCGCCAATGGCTTGGCGACGGCGACAAGGTCAGGGCAGCGATCGCGTTTCGCGGACGCGAGATGACGCACCGCGAACTTGGGGCAAAGATCCTCAAGAAGCTGACTGAGGACCTGGCTGACCTCGCCGATGTCGAGGTTGCATCCGAAGATGGAAGGCTATCAGATGTTCACGATCTTTGTCCCGAAGAAGAGCGAAGGTCGCCAGAGAAAAAGGCTGCTGCGAAGCCTGCCGAGGTAGCTCCGAAACGAGAAGAAAAACCGGAAAAGGCGGAGAAAGCCGCAGCCAAGAAGACCGGCGGCAAAGCCCAAGGCGAGCCGAAAAAGACGACGACGAGATTTTTTAGGTAGGCAGGCCCTAGAGGCAGGCTTACAAGAACGAGGAGAAAGTAGTTATGCCAAAACTAAAAACACACAAGGGCGCGGCAAAGCGTTTTCGCTCGACAGCATCGGGCAAGTTCAAACGCGGACACAGCCATGCACGTCATATTTTGACCAAGAAAACGCAGCAAGCGTAAGCGCAATCTCGATATCGACGTGCTTGGTGTCCGAAGGCGATCAGAAACGCGTCGAGAAGATGCTGCCGTACGGACGAGATTAATTAGAATTTCGATTTGCAGATTGACGATTTGCGATCGATCTGAGCGTTGATCGCAATTCGCACATTCGAAATTCGCAAATCTCGATAAGGAGTGAATTATGCCAAGAGCAAAACGTGGTAATAAGCGTCTAGAGAAACGCAAAAAAATATTAGCCTTAGCCAAAGGCTATCGTGGAACAAAGTCGAAACTGTATCGCTCGGCCAAAGAATCGGTCGAACGTGCACTGAATTTTGCGTACACCGGCCGAAAGCTGAAGAAGCGCGATTTTCGTAAACTGTGGATCGTCCGTATCAACGCGGCTTGCCGTCTGAACGACATGAAGTATTCGCAGTTCATTCACGGCCTGAATCTCGCCGGGATCGAGCTTGACCGCAAGGTCCTCGCCGACCTGGCGGTAAAGCAGCCTGAGACATTCGCGACCATCGCCGGACAGGCAAAGGATGCGATCGGAAAGCAGCAGCAAGCCGCAGCTTAGGTTGTTAAGATTGTTTTGCCGCGGATTTTCGCGGATGACGCGGATCGCCCAGATCCCTCATCACGAAAATTCGCGGCAACTCTATTTTAATCTTTTCTAATCCGCGTCATCGGCGAGAATCCGCGGCTAAGTTCTTCCCTAACCCTAGTTCTTCCCGGGCCTCCGCAAATTTCTCGATCGCAAAATCCAGATCGTCTTTCGAATGCGCCGCCGAGACCTGTGTTCGAATGCGCGCCTTACCTTTCGGTACGACCGGGAACGAGAACGGGATGACGTACACGCCTTTTTCCAGCAGCTTCTCAGCCATTTTCACCGCCGGTTTCGCATCGCCGAACATGATCGGAACGATCGGATGCTCGCCCGGCAGAACTGTCCAGTCCGATTTCGGCGATCTTCTCTCTGAAGTATCGCGTGTTGTCCATGAGCTTGTCCCGAAGCTCGGTGGATTGAGAAGTAGGTCGATAGCTTTTATCGATGCGGCGACGATCGGCGGAGCAACCGAGTTCGAAAACAAATACGGTCGAGATCGTTGTCGCAACAACTCGATGATCTCTTTCTTACCGCTCGTATAACCGCCACTAGCACCGCCCAGGGCCTTGCCTAGCGTTCCGGTGATGATATCGACTCGATCCATGACACCGCAATGTTCGTGCGTCCCGCGTCCGGTCTTCCCCATAAATCCGACGGCGTGCGAGTCGTCGATCATCACCATCGCGTCGTGTTTTTCGGCCAGATCGCAGATCTCATCGAGCTTCGCGATGTAACCGTCCATCGAGAACACGCCATCCGTCGCGATCATGCGATGACGAGCAGATCCCGATTCAAGCAGCTTTTCCTCGAGGTCGTGCATGTCGCTGTTCTTGTAACGGAAACCGCTGGGCCTTGCTCAGACGAATGCCGTCGATAACGCTCGCGTGATTCAGCTCGTCCGAAATTACCGCGTCCTCATCGGTCAGGATAGTCTCAAACAAGCCGCCATTAGCATCGAAGCACGAAGTGTAAAGGATCGTGTCCTCGGTTCCGAGAAACTCGCTGAGCTTTCGCTCAAGCTCTTTGTGTATCTCCTGCGTGCCGCAGATGAATCGAACAGACGATAAACCGTAGCCCCATTCGTCGAGTCCTGTGTGCGCTGCTTTCACGATCGCCGGATCGTCCGACAAACCGAGATAATTATTCGCACACATGTTCAGGACCTCGCGGCCGTTGACCTCGATCCGCGCTTCCTGCGGTGTTTCGATGATGCGCTCGGATTTGTACAGTCCCGCCTCGCGGATCTCGTTGATCACCTGTTCCAGATGTTGTTTTACTTTTCCGTACATATTTAGCAACCTCTTCGGGTGGACTATTTGCGGCTGATTACGGACGTTAACCGCGGATGACGCGGATCAGGCAGATTTTACGAAAGCGAGCCCGTACAATTGATTTACGCTTAAGAAAAATCCGCGTCATCGGCGTCATCTGTGGTTAAATGTCCAAACCCATCGGGCCGGTTAAGGCGAGTGTCAGAAGCCGACACGACTGGACTGACTAACAGTCCGTCCTACATATCCTCAAAATCCAATATTACCTTCCCGCAATTTCCCTCTCGAATCGCTTCGAATCCCTTTTCAAAATCCCTGTATGAATACCTGTGCGTGATCACCGGAGAGATGTCGACACCCGTCTCGAGCAGCACGCTCATCTGATACCACGTCTCGTACATCTGGCGGCCATAGATCCCCTTGATCTCTAGCATATTAAACACGACCTTTTTCCAGTCGATCGCAAAGTCTTCGGTCGGAATACCGAGCAGTGCGATCCGGCTCCCGTGAAACATGTTATCGATCATCGCCTTGAATGCGGCCGGCACGCCCGACATCTCAAAACCTACGTCGAACCCTTCTTTCATACCGAGCTGCTTCTGAACGTCCTTTAAACGTGTGTCTTTCACGTTGATTGCCAGGGTTACGTCACCCATTTTCTCGGCAAGCTCTAGCCGATAAGGATTGATGTCCGTAATGACGATGTATC
This sequence comes from uncultured Acidobacteriota bacterium, assembly GCA_963772405.1. Classification (GTDB taxonomy): domain Bacteria; phylum Acidobacteriota; class Blastocatellia; order Pyrinomonadales; family Pyrinomonadaceae; genus OLB17. The sequence goes on from CAVYWT010000001.1 coordinate 967,464, forward strand.
GGGCTCCCGCGTGCCGCGCAACCGCAGCAGCCATTATCCCGATCGGCCCGGCACCGGTTATCAGGACATCTTCGCCGAATACTTCAAACGCGAGGGCGGTATGGACGGCATTCCCAAAAGGATCGAAGATCGCCGCGACTTCGAGATCGACGTCATCCTTGTGGCGCCAGATATTCGTCATCGGGACGGATATGAATTCCGCGAACCCGCCATTCGTATTTACGCCGATCCCACGCGTATTCGCACACAAGGCACGACGCCCCGCCATACAATTCCGGCATCTTCCGCAAACGAGATGGCCCTCGGCGCTCGACAAGGTCGCCGACCTTGAAGTCCATGACGTTGGATCCCACCGCGACGATCTCTCCGACAAACTCATGCCCGATCGTTGTTGGAACCTTGATCGTCGACTGCGCCCAGGCGTCCCAGTTATAGATGTGAAGATCCGTGCCGCAGATCCCGCCCTTTTTTACGCGGATCATGACGTCATTGATGGTCAACTCGGGCTCGGGAACGTCTTCGATCCACAATCCGGGCTCGGCTTTGCTTTTGACAATAGCTTTCATTCGATTCTTTTGCTCACGAAAACAAAGGTGATGATAACAAAAGGAACTGTGAACTATGAACTGTGAAGTGTGAACTGTGAGCTGTGAACTGTGAAGTGTGAACTGTGAACTGTGAACTGTGAACTGGAACGAAAGACATTGGTCACCTCATAGCTCACAGTTCACACCTCATAGCTCATAGTTCACACCTCATAGTTCACAGCTCGCAGGCCCGCTGGTAAAATTGCTTCCAGCATTTTTGCTAGCTTTTGCCGAACTGCTATCCTTAGCCTTTATGTCCGACATCCAAGCGCAGATCGAATCTCTTAAGACCGCCTTTGTTGATGAGCTGGGTCATCTTTCCGACGTAAGCGTCGAAAGCATTCAGCTATCGGATGCGGAAGCTCAACTCAAGGAGCTTGGCGAGGCGAAAATTAAATATACCGGGAAGAAATCGCGTCTCGCCGAGCTAAAGAAGACCATAGGCAAAGCGTCCCCTGACGAGCGGGCGGCCACCGGTCAACTCATTCAACAGCTCGAGAACAAGATAGCGGCTGCCCTCGAAAGAGCCGAGTCGCGCTTGTCCGGTCGCATTTCGGAGTTGAGAATCGAGGCGGAACGTCTCGATGTCACGATTCCGGGTCGCCGTCCTCCGGTTGGCCATCTCCATCCGATCACGATAGTTCGCCAGAAGATCGAAGATATCTTTGTGGCTATGGGATATCACATCGAGGACGATCGTGAGATCGAGACCGATCATTACAATTTCGACGCATTAAATATTCCGGAGGGGCATCCGGCCCGCGAATCGCAGGATACGTTCTACACGACAACCGGCCTCGCACTGCGTTCCCAGACGTCGACGGTTCAGATCCGGGCCATGGAACGCCGCGGCGTGCCTATCCGCATCATTGCACCGGGAAAGGTGTTTCGTCGCGACACTCCGGACATGACGCACGTCCCAATGTTCCATCAGATCGAAGGCCTGTGTATCGATAAGGGCATCACGATGGCGCATTTGAAGGGTACCGTGACGGAATGGCTGCGCCGTTTGTTTGGCGAGGACACCAAGACTCGTTTTCGCCCGAGTTACTTCCCTTTCACCGAACCGTCGGCAGAATTCGATTTCTCGTGTTTTAAATGCCACGGGACAGGTAAATACGAAGACACACGCTGCCGCCCATGCAAGGGTTCTGGCTGGATAGAGCTTGGCGGATCGGGTATGGTGCATCCGAATGTACTACGCGCGGTGAACGTCGATCCGACGGTTTATTCGGGGTTTGCGTTCGGTTTCGGTCTCGACCGGATGGCCGCCCTGATGTACGAGATCGATGATATTCGGCACCTGTTCGATAACGACGTGAGATTCCTGGAACAATTTAGATAAGGAACGCCGGCATCTTGCCGGCTACGGATTCGATCGCTGCCGGCAGGAAGCCGGCGTTCCCTATGAACATCAGCTACAACTGGCTAAAAGACCTTTTAGATATTCATCTCTCCGCGGAACAACTCGCCGCGCAGTTGACGCGCGTAGGAATTACCGTCGAAGGCGTTCATCCCAGCGCGGACGATTTTGTACTGGACATCGATCTCACCTCGAACCGGCCCGACTGTTTGTCGCATCTCGGTATTGCACGTGAGATTTCGACAGTCACCGGTGCGTCAATCAAGCAAAGAGTCGACCCCAACGAACCCGAGATCCCGCTTCCAGCGGTGCTTGCGTATGATGTCGTCGCGATCCCGGACCCCGATCTCTGCCACCGGTTCACCGCCCGGATCATCAAGAACGTCAAGATCGCTCCGTCGCCCGATTGGCTAGTAAAACGGCTCGAGGCCATCGGCGAGCGGCCGATCAACAACGTCGCTGACATTACGAACTACGTCATGCACGAGCTCGGCCAGCCGATGCACGCTTTCGATCTTGATAAGTTAGCTGGGAATCGGATCATCGTTCGACGTGCAAAGCCGGGGGAGTCGATCAAAACACTCGACGAAGTTGATCGAAAACTTGACGACTCGATGCTGGCGATTTGCGATGCCGAAAAACCGGCGGCGATCGGCGGCATCATGGGCGGGTTGAATTCCAGCATCACCGAAAGCACGACAACGGTTCTCCTCGAAGTCGCGTACTTCAAGCGTGAGAATATTAGGCATACGTCCCGCAAACTCGGGCTTGCAACCGAGGCAAGTTATAGATTCGAGCGCGGAGTCGATATCGACAATCTGATCAGCGCTTCGAATCGCGCGGCTGAACTGATCTGCGATCTCGCCTGCGGTGAGTTGGGCGAATTTGTCGATGTTTATCCGACGAAGCCGGACGTTCGACGGGTGAGGTCTGAAGACATCTCCCATGCGGTCCGACGGCTGACCGGTTTAAGTGTATCTGAAGCCGAATGTGTACGAATTCTCAGCTCACTCGGTATTACGCGGGCGGAGGATAATGCGACGTTCGTCGCTCCTTCATGGCGCCACGACATCGCGATCGAGGAAGATCTCGTCGAAGAGGTCGCAAGACATGTCGGATACGAAAATATCGCCGAGGAATTGCCCGCGGCATTCGGTGCAGGCGAATACCAATCCAGCGAGCCGCGAAAAAAAGAACTTCGGCGGACGCTTGTCGATCTGGGATTCAATGAGGCGGTTTCGTATAGCTTCGTTGATACGAAGTACGACGACAGGTTCGACACTGTCCCAGGCATTCTCGACGATAGAATTGAAGATAAGTTCGTCACGCTTCAAGATTCAGTGATCGAAGGCGCCGTAAGAATGCGGCCGACGCTTCTGCCGGGTTTGCTCGAAGCAGTACGACTGAACTTTAATCAGCAGCGAAAAGATCTGCGGTTCTTCGAGATCGGAAAAGGGTTTGGCGCCAAACTGAGTGAAGACAGTTTGCCGACCGAGCGCGAGCTGCTAAGTCTTGTTGTGACAGGGGGTGCGACGCTTGCAAACCGGAAGCTGACTCCACCGGAATTAGATTTTTACGACGCGAAAGGTGCCGTTGAAGCAGCACTGGAGACGATTGGTTTGTCCGATATTGTGTTTTCCGCCGCGAACGTCACGCATCTTCGAAACGGCCAATCCGCGAAGATCTCACGCGGCGGAATTGAAGTCGGCACTATCGGACGACTTAACGAGGAATTATCCGGCGATTACAAGTTTAAGCAGGCAGTATATGTTGCCGAGCTCGACCTTCAGGCGCTCCTGGCCCAGGATATTTCGCCAAGTCTATATCACTCCCTGCCGAAGTATCCTTCGGTCGTACGAGACGTTTCGCTCCTGGTGAGCCGGAAGATCACGTTCGAAGAAATACGAACCTCGATACTCGCGCAGGGTCGAGAGTTATGCAGATCGGTCGGCTTTGTCGACATATATGAAGGAAAGGGCATCGACCCCGAACAGCGCTCGCTTACTGTTCGTCTCGAATATCGAAGCGACGAAAGAACCCTCGTTGAGACGGAAGTCGACGAACTCCACGGCGAACTTATTGATGTCGTCGAAAAAGATTTAAATATTCGTCGGAGATTCTGAATTTAACTTGAACTTTAAAACAAAAATTCACATAATCGTAACCCTATAGATTTTCACAGCCCGCACTTTTTGGAGACAGTTGATGAATGGCCTAACGGGAATGGAGAAGTTCTCTCATCTCGAAGATAAAATTTACCTCACGATCGAATTCGCAAAACGTATCCGCGAAGAAAAAGAAAAGATCGAACAGGAAACGGGTGACCTGCGCCGAGAAGCAGTTCATCTCAGAGAAGAAAACGAAAGGCTTGCCGAAAAGGTCAACGGCCTGCTTTCTGAGCGCGACGCGATTCAGTTAAAAGTCGAAGCTATGCTCGATGCGATGACGATAATCGACGCTGAGGTTGCAGAGGCGGTTGGGAGGTAAACCAAGATGATTGCGGGAAAAAGTAAAGCCGACTCGGCCGAACAAACTATCAGGGTTGAGATATACAATCAGAACTACAGCATTCGCTCAGATGGTGATAACGAATACATCATCGATCTCGCCGATTATGTCGATGGAAAGATGCGTGAGATAGCTTCCGGCACGCTGACAGTCGATTCTCTCAAAGTAGCCATCCTCGCCGCCCTTCATATCGCCGACGAATTCCACCAGCTAAAAATGCAACAGCAGCAAACCGACTTGCAACTCGCCTCGCGAAGTGCGGAATGCACCGAAATGCTCGACCGCATCCTAAAGAATCGAGACATTACACCGCCCCAGGAACTTGAGATTGAGCAATAAACCAGGTGATAGTTGATAGTGGATAATTGATAGTTGCGAATTCTTCGTAGCAGACAATTTCCACTTTTAAACTGTCAACTATCAACTATCAACTATCCATTGCTTTTCGTCTCTACCGGCATGTTATAATCTCAGCCAGGCGAAAGTTCTTTCTGCGTATCTCGTTACCGAACGCACTAATAATTGAGCCAACACTTGAATTGCGGGGGGCCAATGCCCGATTCGGTGCAAACTTCCATGTTGAAGATTTGCCATAGATGAAGGCTCCGATGTCTCGATGTTAAGTCGGGACAGAAAGCCACCCACCTGATATAACAGGTTCAATTCAAGCGTTTGGAACGGATCACTCGGTTTCTTTCGCTTACGCTTCTTCCAGATCTTCGGCTTCAAGTTCCCTTCGGATCTCCTCGGTCATTTTTGCTTCTTCTAGTGCAAGCGGCAGCTCGGCTGCGCGTGCGGAAAGTTTTTTTAGAGCAAGCTCAGAATCGGCAAGGTGAGAACCGCGAGCCGCGGCCGCCTCGATCTGCTGCAGACGCGATTCCGCTTCGGCGAGCATTAGTTTGGCTTCGTCTGTGATCGACCCGATCTTATCGATGTCCCGTGCTATTTCGGCAGTAAATTTTTCCAAACTTTCTTTTTTCAATCTTGTAAGTTGTTTTAGCTTTGTTTGCCTTCCCTTCGCGAGAGCGAACTCTCGTTTCGAGGATCGCACGATTCGTGTAGCGGTCAGGCGCGATGCCAGCGTCTCACGATATGCGTCTTCCAGCATTGGGTTCGTTCGCTGCATCTCGCGGAGAGCTCGTTTTTCGTTTGTCTTGAGCTCGTTCCGAAACCACTCGATCTCTTCGGCCTTGATACCGTCCGCGGCGATTTTCTCCCGCATCTCCTTGGTCCAGGTCGAATGTCTGATCGCGAAAAAGGCCGAAAGGCCCAAACCGACGACAAATCCTGTGATGGTCAGGATCAGGCCGATGAAGAAGAACGTAGCGGCAACCGGCGGCGTCGACCCGAAGATAAACATCAAAAGCAAAAACACGATCGCCGGAGCCGCAGAGAGCGGCAAGAGGCGCCGAGACTACCGCGATCTTCAAATTGCGGCCGCGAGCCATATCGCGTTTTGAGACATCGTATTTCGACACGATTTCGTCCATTTTTAAGGATTTACTTTACAGGCCGTGCAAACTTAATACAAACAACTGGCATCCCAAACTTTAACTAGCTCAACCAATTATATTAGACTATCGAGGTATCGGATCAGGCCGGGTTGAAAGTATGACGAAGAACATATTTTTCTCGATCTTTGCAACGCTGCTGATTTCCGGCGGGGCCTTCGCTCAGGCGGGAAACACTAAAGAGAATCAGCGTGTCCGGACCGTATCCATTCCGATCTCTATTTTTACCAAAGATGAGTTGCGACAAGGTCAGGCGGAAGAGTTTGTTCAGGCCGACCGTCTGATCGTCAGGGAAGACAAAGACGAGCAAACTATTCTCTCGATCAGGAGTGTCGTTGACGCGCCGCTCGCACTTGCAGTACTCGTTCAGGACGATCTTTCCTCTTCTTTCAATCTTCAAATCAAGGATCTAAAGAAATTTATTCGCAGCTTGCCCAGAGGTTCACGGGTAATGGTTGCGTACATTCGTGGCGGAACGCTCCAGGTCAGGCAGCGATTTACTGACAATCTAGATCAGGCCGCCGACTCATTGCGTATCGTTGCGTCTAGTTCTGTCGTCGCCCCTCGCAATCCGTATGACGGCGTTATCGACGCTCTCAATCGTTTTGACGCCTTACCTGCGGGGCGTCGAGCGATCTTGTTAATCTCCGACGGCCTCGATGCGGCGGGCGGGCTGAGGGGTTCTACACCGTCCCAGAGCATCGACCTTGACCGCGCCGTGACCCGTGCTCAACGACGGAGCGTTTCCGTGTTCTCGTTCTACAATCCCGCAAGTCTCACCGAGCGCGGGGATCAGCGGTTGATTCTGAATGGCCAGGGTTCGCTCGCACGGCTGTCCGACGAAACCGGTGGACGAGCATTCTTTCAAGGCTCGATAGCACCCATTAGCTTCGATCCGTTCTTTCGTGAATTAAGTCTGCTGTTAAATCGACAGTTCTTGTTGTCCTACCTATCGACCCATATGAAACGCGGATATTATCGTATCGAAGTGCTGAGCACGAATCCGTCTGTCAAGATCGAACATCCAAAGGGTTATTACTATCGTTGAGCTAGTTGAGGCGAACGGCGGAGGACGGGCACACCTGTACATCTTCCTTGATCAGTAGACCCACCCAGAATAGCGGAAAGACCGCGACCAGCAGGACTGCAAATACGATCCAACCCGTTGTGGAAATCCGGCGCTCTATGCGAGGTAGAAACTGGCTCATGCAGTTCGGACATCGGTAGTTACCCTCCATGAAATGATGGTCCCGAACCGAAAGCGGTTGACCCCCGAACTTCGGATCCCCCGGAGCCTTTCGTGCTTCCGCCTGAGTCTGAAATTCGTCCGTCTTCCAGGAATATGGACGGGGAGCCTGATATTCGTAAGATTGCTGATGCTGCATCGGCTGACGTATCAAAAACTTCGTGCCGCAAAAACGACAAAATTGACTCTCAGGAGCATTTCCCTGTCCGCAATTCTGACACTGGATCATAGGTAGTAAATCGTGAATCGTGAATCGAAGATAGTGAATAGGCGTGTCACGCCTTACTATTTCTCAATTTACGATCAGCTCCCCGCTAAGTTTCAAATCTCACCCTCTTACCTGTCCTGATCGATGAATAAACCGATTCGACCAGCTCCACCGACTTAAATCCGTCGTCGGCGGTGACGGGCGGGGCGTTGCCGTCAAGAATCGCGTCGATGAATGCTTTGTCCTCCTGCACGTAACCCCAGCGCTCTTCTTTCTCGGTCATATGCCATGACACTGTCTCGAAGTTCGCATCCATCCCGCGCGAGTCAAAAAGCCGTTCCATTTCCTCAGTCATTATCGTGCGGTGATGACAGAACACCTCGATGCGTTCGAAAGGAAAGTGCCAGCTCGCGTCGGATGAAGATGCGAACGTGCAGTGAAATCCGTTCTTGAATTTGAAGATTATCGAAAACTCGTCGAGTTCAGGATATTCGTGTTGTGAGCCATAGGCAGTCAGCTCGGAGATCTCCCCGAACTGGAATCGCATCATGTCGAAAAGGTGAATCGTCGTCTCATATAGGAACCCACCGGTGACGTTCACATCGCCTGTCCACTCGGGATTCTTCAGTTCGCCGCGGTTCATCTTCACGTGAGCGGAGTGAGCGTTGTCGCTTTGCAAAAGATGTCTCAGGTGCGCGTAAACCGGTGCGAAGCGTCGGTTGTGCCCGACCTGGAAAATCCCTCCCGCTTTGTTCGCCGCGTCGCGAAGCTCGGCCGCGTCGGCAATGCCGATTGAGAACGGCTTCTCACAAAACACGTGCTTCCCGGCGTCGATCGCGTGGAGAGCGATCTCCTTATGAGTTTTGTTCGGAGCACACACGAATACCGCATCGCAGTTGTCCAACACCTCCTCGCGCGACGAACACACCCTTCCACCTATCGTCTTGGACGTCCGCTCGGCTCGCTCCGGAACGATGTCATAAAGTGCGGCGACTTCGGCCCGTTCATCCCGCGAGAAAATCCTTCCGTGGACATTGCCGATGTAGCCCGTGCCGATGATTCCGATTTGTACCCTATTCATAGATATTTTCTTAACGCCGAGATCGCGGAGAACGCCGACATAATTCTTGACTATGACTCTGCGTTCTCCGCGATCTCGGCGTCATAAATGCCGCCGGAGGGGCAATACCTGACTCTATCGGCCGCCGCCCGCGGCATGTTGCCCGATACCTAGTACTTTCTCCGTCGCCGCCTTCGCTTTCTTAGCGACCTCGAAAGGATCCTGTGCCCAGTATTCGGGTCGAAAGATCTCGATACTCACCATCCGGTCGTAACCGATCTTATCGAAATGTTCTTTGATCTCGGCAATCGGGAGAATACCCTCGCCGGGATAAAGTCGCTGAGCGTCCGTGAGCTGCTCCTTCGGCAGATCTTCCGCGTCGTTAATGTGAAAGATAAAAAGCTTTTCCGGCTTCATCGAATCAATAGCATCGAAAGACGAACCGCCAGCGTAGAAGTGGAACGTATCGATCACGTTGCCGATGCTCTTTCTATCCACCTTTTCGACGATCTCGTTGCAGAGGTCGAGGGTTTGCACGGAACAATCCGTTTGCCCGAGAAACTCAAACGCGAGCGATACACCGAATGGCTCAGCGATATCGGCCAGCTCGTTGAGCACGCGAGTGGATTCGTCAATGATCTCTTCTTTCGTTGCACCGGCCGGTAGCTTACCGGGAACGACCACGATGTACGGACAGTTGATCTGACCTGCGATAGCAGATAGTTCGCTGCATTGAGCTTTGATAGTTTCGTAATCTTCGGGCGTACGAAAAGTGATGTGCTCGATCGAATTTATTGAGTACGGCTCAACCCTGTTCTCAGTCAAAAGCGCCCGCAAGTCGGCAATGGCGTGGGTTTCGAGATAGGTTCGAAGTTTCGATGCCCAAAGCTCGACGAGGTCGTATCCGGCAGCCCCCGCGGCTCTAATGTCTGTTTCCAGGTCGGCATGCATCGTAGTCGCTCCGTTCAGTGCGATTTTCATATTTTGCCTCCAAAAGTAAACGAGATATTAACATGCGAGAATCGCGAGGCAGAAACGCATGTTTGTCCCAAATCGGACCAAACGGCGAGACTTGGAAACTTGAGATTGACGAGGAAGCCCCTCCGCACAATTTGCCCAGCCGCAATGTTCACGTTTCAACGGAAGTCTCCTGCCGCTATAGGCTACCGCTCGTTAATCGTTACACGTCGGTATATTCGGGCTCACGAGGTATCAATTGATCAGCCCAGACCCCAGCACAGATAAGGTTAACTTTCGGCGATCGTTATGCACCCACCATACAGATCTATTCAGGCCTGGCCCATGTTCCGGATGCTTCGCGTCTGGCATGTTTGTGGGCCATGCCTATCGGATAGCTACGGACTCTTGGACCTTAACGCCGGCAAGGAACTTCTTGGCCTCTTCGATCTCGGCCCTCGTGCTATCGGCGTAGCGGCCCAACGCGACGAGCTTTCCGTAATATGTCTTTGCCATCTTCGGATCTGCCGCTTGACTGGCCGCACGCGCGGCGCCGTAAAGCCCGTTGAAACGATTGGGCGCACTCCGAAGCGAGGTCTCGAACTCTCGCAGAGCCGCTGCCGGCTGCTTAAGCTCAAGCAATAGCTCGCCGAGTTGCTCGCGTGCCGGGAGTAGCGTACCGGGAGTGACCGGGTGCTTTTCGGTCGCGTCGTCCAGCTCCGCCGCCGCTCGCATCAGCCGGAGCGAATCTTCGTGCTTGCCCTCGGCGTAAGTGAGCCACGCTGAGGCGACCAGGCGGCCAATCTCAACCTGTTTACCCCAATCGTAATCTCCTTTGACTTCAACAAGAGATTGACGGATCGCGGCTAATTCCTCAACTTCCTGGCGCGCGGAAGCCGTATCGCCGGTGCGCGCAGCCCCAATCGCACGGGCGAAGCGGATCTGAGCTTCCGCCCAAGGAAAACGCTGCCAGGGGAACTTCTCCATCGTACCCGGATGTAACGGCAAGTTAGCCGCCTCGCTCCATTGTCGTCGTTCAAGCGCGTAGTGCGATGGAATCGCCGTAAACGCGTAGGCCACTTTGAAATTCGGCGGATCAACTCTTCGAATTTCGCTCAACTCGTCGATAAGGGCTCGGGCTTGTTTATCCTGCGCTCCTTGGAGGTATGCGTACGCCAAATAGTCCATCGCGTGAAGCTGCTCGTCCCACGCGCCCGGCATTTGATTTCTAACGGCGTGAACCTTCGCGGCCGCCTTCGCGTCAAGGTTTGAGCGAATCGCTTCCTGCCATAAACCCATCCGCGTGAAAATGTGTGACGGCATGTGCAGGGCATGTGCCGACGCGGGCGCGATCTTCGCGTAACTCCGCGCGGCAGGCAGCGCCAAGTGAGCCAAAGCCGGATAGTCGTATCCGTGTATCAGGTAATGCGTGACTCCTGGGTGCTGCGGTTCCCGCATCAGAACTCTGTTCAAAATCTGCGCGGCCTTCTTTTCGTGGACATAACTTTTGTCGCCCGCCACCAGCCCATTTGCAATGAGCGTCAGCGAGTAGTAGATGCCCGCTTCCCGGTCTGAAGGATAGCGTCGATGGATCTGCTCCATCGCTTCGCTGTAGGCAAGTACCCGCGTCCTATGGTCGAGCTTGTCAGAGTCCTTGTAAAAAAGCTCGATCGCCGCAATGTAGTCTCGCTCACGCTGCGTCCGTGAACTGACGGACTTGGCCTTCTCTATAGATTCCCGCCCTCTCTTCAGTTCAGTCGCGTTCGGCGGAGCCCAGAGGGGGTGGTAGTTGCTCATCGCGACGCCCCAGTAGCCCATGCCGCATCTCGGGTCGGTGACGGTTACTTCGGTGAAAAGCTTTTCCGCCTCTTCATACTCGAAGGAATGGAGCCATGCGGATGCTCGATTAAACTTCTTCTGGGCTTCGGCAGAACAGGAAATGGGAAAATTGACCCGTCCAATCTTTTCTGAATCTTCGCGTTGATGCTCGTGGGCCATCTGGGCTCTCGCCGAGGGATTGTGACAAAACAAAGCCGCCACCAACAGTATGGCTAACTGCGCGGCGAACAGAAGAATGCGTTTCACAGATTATCCTCCTTATAGGAAGCTGTAGAATGAGAAGGCGGGCTATTAACCCTGCCGTAGCTAGCTCCCATTAAACCCAAAGCCCGCAGTCATGCCAATGGCTGCTTCGTTCGACGGAATCGTTCCGTCCTGTTCAAAACTTTTAGGTTATCAGCGAGCGTTTTTCTAGAACATATAACAACATAACGCCGGAAAGAAAGTTCGTCTCCTCATTGTATTGGCCTTCCCTCCCGGTTGTTAAAGTCAAAACGCTAAAGATCTAAACATCTTAATCAAGGAGCATCACCCGGTGCGGAGTTAATGGCGATTACCGACGAGTGAGATTTTACAAGAGACCCCGCTATTTCGCCCGGCTCCGCTTTTCACCTTTGACTCATCCGACTTCGAGAGGCACTCGGCTCAGTTCTTCATAAATGTAAGATTGCCGTTGACTCCGTCGAGCTTATCTCGCGTTGAGCATCGGTTAGACTCAAGCCATTGATACACCAGGCCGCGACAAGCATTTCCGTGCAGGACAAGTTTCTTAAGGCCGACTCCATCGTGATCGTTAACATACAGCTCGAGAATTTTACCAGTGTTTTTTGCGTCGAAACGTTTGCGTACGTGGACGTGGAAGATAACACGGTCGTTCACCGCTGGGTACCAGTATCTTTATTCCTGCTGAACATAATCCGGACGCCGTAGGCGTCCGAGTGCGGCGGGATGATCCCGATCGCCAGTGCGATGTGCTGCTTTCTGGGTCCGTCCCAGTAGCATAGGCGCTCGCGTGGGCAGTTTGCGGCCGAGAACCCGGACGGCAGTGCGGCTGTCACCGCGTCCTTAGCGGCGGAGAACACCGCATCGGGCTTATCAGCATAGGCGGGCGTGAAGCAATCCATTTGCGGGTTTTCGACGGCATCGATCGCACGGATCCGGCACTGAGGCAAGCCGGGTCCGAAATTCTCCGTGACGTCATAGAAGAAACCGTCGCTGGTGTTCGAGCGGATTCTGGTGAAGCCGTCAGGCAGAGCGCGAAGGCCCTCCGTGATCGCCGTTTTGATGGATGCAGCTAACGGCGACCTGGCGAGGTGCTGATAACTTGAGGTCGACAGAATTAAAGCCTGAACGTCGGTCCTTTTTGGAGGCTCGTAGGCGAAGAAAGTAAACCTCTGATTGCCGACCGACCAGGAACCGGTCAGCGGCGCGGTGCTCAGGATCGCGCCGCTCGGAAGGCTCTGCGTGATCGCTGCCTCGCCCTCCGCGAATAATTTTTTCGCCGTCGCCGCCGGCATCCACTCCGAGCTGCATATCAAGCTTATCGGGAACCCGGGCTCGCCGGACTGGAGCAGCGCGGCGCACGTGGCGAAGGTCGGAGCAATCGCGGCGGCGTGGGCACGCATGGCGGCCTGACGCTCGGGATCGCCTTTGCCTTCCAGGACGAATGGCGCGTAATCGTTTCGTGCTTCGCTCAACGCCAAAGCGACGAATCTGGCGACCTGGAGCCGGAAAGCCGGCGTTTCGGACTGGGCACACACGAGCGGGGATGTGACCAGCAACATACCCAGCGCGAGGAATCCCTTGCTGAAAAATGATCCCTTCATATTCAACCGCAGCGATCTCATGTTTTTCATTTTCATCGTGACCTTCTTTTCTTGTTGTGCCCAACGTTCGCCGTTGATGCGGCGCGGGATCAGTAGCTAACCTACGAGGAATAAGCTTACTTGAGAAACTATCGCGCCGTCTTCTTTTTTCTTGCCTAGCCCGAATCGTGTCAGACGATGCCCAAATATCGGAGAGCGGAAATAACCCTGTTACCCCAAAATTCAATTCATCGCGGTAAACCGGAGAATTCAAATCGCTGATTTTTATCGCCAGCGGGCAATTAAATTGTTTTTCATCGGTACCTTGGGGCAGGCAACGCCCAAAATTGCCCCACCGTCCAACAATCGGTTAAATTAACGTGTTAGCCCTGTCGCTCTCCTTGAACCTAATATGAACAACTTTCTCACGATACTCTTCACATTATTTTTCTTCGTCTCAGTTACTGCGGCGCAATCCTCCGACGTCGCACTTCGCCGCGCGATGCGTCTCGACGTTGATCAGCGTGATGCCAGCGGCAAGCTCCAGACGCTCGACCCGTCTGAACACCTTTCCCGTGCCGAAACATACATGGCGAACCGTCTCTTTCCTGAGGCTCGCGAGCACTGGCAAAAGTTCTTCGACAATTATCCTAATGACGCAGGAACACCGAGGGCATTGTTCGGAACAGCCCGCTCATACATGTGGGAACGGCAATACGAAAAGGCGGTCTTCTGGTTTGAGAAGTTGAACGGCGATACCTCAAAAGACGGTCGTGAAGGGCTCGCATTCAAAGGCGCCTCGCTCGTGCGTCTAGGTAAGAATCTTGAGGCGGCAAAGGTTTACGAACAGTACGTACGGATATTTCCGAATGGCGAACGTATCGAGTCGGCTCATCTGAACCTGATCGACGCTTATCGCGAAGCCGGACAATACGACGCTGCGGAACAATGGGCCGACCAAACAGTCGCACGTTTTTCCGGGAAGCCAGCTTCTGTAAATGCTTTGCACTCTCGTTTGAGAATGGATATCTATCGTGAGCGCTGGGCTGATGCGGTCACAACGGCCGACAAGCTTCTAAATGGCCGTAGTTTTGCGGGTGCGATGGCCGGAGGCGACGAGATCAGATTTCTCAGGGGCTATGCTCTTAAAGAAAGCGGGCAGAAGCAGCTTGCGGTAGAGACATATGCCTCGATTCCGAACAATTTCTCGTCGTATTACGGTGGCCTCGCGGCCGAGGCCTTAGCAAAGAACGGAGCAAAATTTCATGTCTCGGACCCGCTTACGGCGAAACAGATCCGGGACTCACCCGTAATGTACCGAACTGAACTCCTCGCGGCTTCAAAAAAATTCAAAGTCGACCCGCGGTTCCTTCTCGCCATCATGAAACAGGAAAGTTCGTTCAAGGCAAATGCTAAATCGCCGGCTGGAGCCCGTGGATTGCTTCAGCTAGTCTTCGACACGGCGCTGAAATATAAGGACAAGGCTGGCCATCCGAATCTTCAGCCCGACCAACTCTATTCTCCGTCCGTCAATATAGCCCTCGGCGCGGCCTACGTCGCCGATCTCAAATCGCAGTTCGGCGGACTCTACGAAGCAATCGCCGCGAGCTACAACGGCGGCGAGGATAACGCAGCTCGCTGGCTGGGCCGCAGTAAACCGAAAGAACCCGGAATTTTCGCGTCTGAGGTTGGTTTTGCCGAAACGAAGAATTACGTCTTCAAGGTTATGAACAACTATCGGATCTATCGCGAACTATACACCGAAGGGTTGCAACGACGGTGACCGACCGCCGAAACGACCTGACCCGGTTTAATTACTCTTCCCATGCACCCTGACCTTCGCGCACGACATGATACCCGGCGTTCTCGAGATGTTTGTTGACATCGCGTCCATGGAGTTCGTCGCGAACTTCTAAGACTAGTTCAATTCCAGTATATCCAAGCGGTGCAAGCCAGATGGCTCGCTGATGATTTACTTCGATGACGTTGGCACCGCTTTCGGCGACCGATTCGAGCATCGCAGCAAGCGATCCCGGACGATCCAAGACGAGAAGCTTGAAAACGACATATCTTCCCTGTCGAACTAGTACCTGCTCGATCACTCGATTGAGAAGATTCCCGTCGATGTTGCCACCGCATAAGACGGCGGAGACGGTGTCCTTTTCATCGAGCTCAATTTTTCGAGCGAGAAGGGCGGCGACGCCCGCGGCTCCGGCGCCTTCGACAACAAGATGAACATTCTGCACGCAATGAAAGATCCCGCGTGCGATCTCTTCCTCACTGACTTCAACCACCTCGTCGACAAAGTCGCGAATTATCGGCAAAGTCAGCTTACCAGGCCGTTTGACGGCGATGCCGTCGGCGATCGATGGCTGATGGTCAGCTTCGATCGGTTCACCGGCAATCAGAGACGGATTTACCGCCGCGACATTCGACGCCTGGACGCCGATTACACGAACATTCGGGAGCAGGCTTTTTGCCGCGATCGCGATCCCGGAAATGATCCCGCCGCCGCCGATCGGAACGACGATGACTGTTACGTCCGGCAGTCTCTCCGCAATCTCGCAACCGATGGTTCCCTGTCCGGCAATAACACGATCATCATCAAACGCGTGGACATATGTATACCCCCGTTCGCTTTCAAGCTCTCGGGAATAGGCGACGGCCTCGTCAAACGACGATCCTCTTAAGATCGCGTCCGCTCCGTGGCTTCGCGTCGCCATCACTTTCGTGAGCGGCGCGAACTCGGGGAGTACGATCGTCGCTTTGATGTTGTGAAGCCGTGCCGCGAGCGCGACGGCCTGCGCGTGATTCCCGGCAGATCCTGTGACCACACCACGTTGTTTCTCAGCATCGGACAGGCGCGAGATCGTGTTATAAGCTCCCCGAATTTTGAAGGAACCGGACCGCTGCAGACACTCGGCTTTGAGATAGACGCGTGTTCCGAGCTGTTCGGACAGCTTCTCATCGGAAATTATCGGTGTCGGATTGATTATGCCTTCAAGAATCGTTCGGGCGTCTTCGATATCGGCGAGCTTTACCGTCATAACTGTTGGCACGATTATAAGGTAATGCACGGTTTACGCAAAAAATCGGAACCGGATCAAAGTTATGGAATGAATCTGAAGGAAAAACTGAAAGTATGTTGCGGAATTTGATATGACGACTGAGCTTTGTTCCGGTTTCGATCTTTTCTCAAAGAACTTTCACACCCTTAATCGTTTACTACCCGTGTTGTATTCCAACCTATAACGCGGAGATGATCGTCTAATTGTGTCAACGCCAGGAAATAGTTTATATTTGCCTTACTTAGTCACCCGGAGGATAAAATGCCTGAATTATTCGGCGTCGGCGCCATTTTTCTGTTATTTCTCGGAATCGCGCTTCTCACGGTTGCCTGGAAGACGATCAAGATCGTTCCACAATCGAGCGTGCTGCTGATCGAACGCCTTGGTCGTTTTCATCGGGTCGCGCAGAGTGGCCTGAACATTATTGTGCCATTCTTCGAATCGCCGAGGGCCGTCTATTGGACTAACGTTCGCCCGGGTGTCACGTCTATCGATCTGCGCGAGCAGTACATCGATCTGCCGCCGCAACCCGTCATTACGCGAGACAACGTCACGATAAATGTCGACTCGGTCGTCTACTGGATGATCACTGATCCGATCAAGGCCGTCTACGAGATCAACGATCTCGTCGGAAGTCTCGTTCAGTTGACGATCACCGGTATGCGTTCGGTAATGGGTGAAATGGATCTCGATCATACGCTCTCAAATCGCGACCAGATCAATTCGAAACTCCGGCTGATCCTCGACGAGGCAACGGATAAGTGGGGCGTAAAGGTTACTCGTGTCGACGTCAAAAACATCAATCCGCCTGAAGATGTTCGCATCACGATGGAAAAGCAGATGACCGCAGAGCGGAATCGTCGTGCTCTGATCCTTCAGGCCGAAGGCGACAAGCAGGCAGCGATCACACGCGCCGAAGGCGAAAAGCAGGCGGCCGTGACGCGTTCCGAAGGAAATAAACAGTCCGCTATTCTCGACGCCGAAGGCGCCGCTCAGGCAAGGTTGGTTGCCGCGAGCGCCGAAGCACAGGCGATCAACCAGATCAGCCAGGTGATCGGCAGTCCGGATCAAACAGCTCAGTATTTGATAACGGCTCGCTATATCGAATCGCTTCGCGACATGACGCGAACCCAGAATTCGAAAGTTATATTTATGCCGATGGAAACATCTTCGATGCTTTCAAGTATCGGAGCAATGAAAGAAGTATTCGCCGAGACCGGAGAAAAGAAAGAGTCAGAAAACCCGCCTCGATCTCCGCGTGAGCTGAATAAGTAGTTGTTAGATCGGACGCTGCAGCGACCGAGTCGCGCGGTAAGGAAATTTGGAGAAGCAAATATGATGAAGATAGTTTTCATGATGTGTGTCGTCGCTCTTGCCGGCATCTGCGCGGTCATTTGTCACCATGATCAAGTGTCTGCCGCATCGCCATCCGTGTTCGATTTCAAGATGAAAGATATCGACGGCAAAGAAGTAAAGCTCAAGAAATATAAAGGCGATGTTTTGCTCCTTGTGAACACGGCAAGCAAGTGCGGATATACACCGCAGTATGAAAGTCTGCAGGCCACTTACGAAAAATATAAAGACAAGGGTTTCTATGTTCTCGGATTTCCCGCAAACAATTTCGGCGAGCAGGAGCCTGGAACTGAAAAAGAGATCAAGGAATTCTGCGAGTCGAAGTACAAGGTGACATTTCCTATGTTCGCGAAGATCTCCGTCAAGGGCGCGGATCAGGACCCGCTTTACTCATATCTGACGAGCTTGGAAATAAATCCTGAATTCGGCGGCGACATCACGTGGAACTTTAATAAGTTCCTCATCGATCGCAAGGGAAAGATCGTCGCTCGATTTTTGTCGAAGGACAAACCCGACAGCCAAGCTGTGACCGAGGCAATTGAAAAATATCTCGCAGCTAAATAGAGTTTCGCATTTGAGCGGTCGAGATTATCGAATAAACCGAGCCGGTCGGAAGAAGTTTGCTTTCGTATAATGCGATATGGCGCACTTCGAATTCGATCGGCTCGATCCGCGCGTTTAGGTGTTTCTCGACCAATTCCCGTGACCTTTCAGGCCGACGTATCCTCCCGATCGTCACGTGCGGATGGAACGCCCGTTCTTCCGGCGTGACGCCGAGTTCCACACTTGCTTTCTCAATGTCTCGATAGATCGATTGGATCACGCCTGATGTATCGGAAACGCCGATCCAAAGGATTCGCGGCCGTATTGGGGACGGAAACACACCAGTTTTCGACAATCGAAGCGTGAATCGTTCGTGCCGCTCTGCAATACCGATCAAATGGGAGCTGAACGTTTCGATTAGACGCGAATCGACGTTACCCAGGAACTTAAGTGTTATATGGAGTTTTTCTCGATGTTCCCAACCGATGCGAACGGATGGAAACTCCGATCGTATCTCTTCCAGGTGAGTGCTGCACACCTGCCGGGCTTCGTCCGTTAGTTCGATCGCCGCAAATATTCTTTGACCGCCCATTTTGCGGCTTATTTTATGCCGCTGATAAAATTCTCTCCAACGTATGAAGGTCGTTAAAATCATATTTATTCTTGCAGCCGTAGCCGTGATCGCAGTGATCGGTATGTCTTACTGGCTTTACAGTTCGCTGGCTACCGCGCATCCCCACGAGAAGGCGAACGAGTTTATTGTCATAGAAAAAGGTTCTTCGCCCTCTGCGATCGTCGACAAGCTAACGGCCGAGGGCGTCATCGCGAGTCCGCTGGCAACAAGACTCTATTTGCGGACCATCGGAAACTCGCAGCGTCTGCAAGCAGGCGAATATCAATTCGCTTCCCCGATCACCCCGCTCCAGGTTTTGAAAGAGTTGGAGAAAGGGGAGACCCAGACTATCAAGCTCACAATTCCCGAAGGATTTACCCGCTTCGACATCGCAAAGCGAATAGCTGAAAAGTTCGGGACTCCCGACACGAACTCAAGTGATAGCAACAAGACTCCGTTCACCGATCAGCAAGTGTTGTTATTGATGGAAGACACCGATCTTATCCGGGACATCGCACCGGAGGCGCGGCAATCTCGAGGGCTATATGTACCCAAGCACGTACAGCGTGCCGCGTGAATCGTCGCCGGCCGACGTGATCAAGATCATGGTCGAGCAGTTTCGAAAGATCTGGAAGCCTGAATGGACAGAATCTGCGAAGGCGATCGGGCGAACACCGCACGAGCTGGTAACGATAGCTTCACTTATAGAAACCGAGTCGGGTGTCGAGAGCGAGCGTCCGATCGTTTCATCTGTCATATACAACCGTCTGTCGAAGAGTATCCCGCTTGGGATCGATCAGACAGTTGTCTATGTCGCCAAAATGCAAAACCGCTGGGACGGCACGATCAATCGCAGCGATCTTGAAGTGAGCTCACCTTACAACACTCGTAAATATGGCGGCATACCGCCGGGCCCCATCTCATCAGTGTCCGAAAGTGCTATCACGGCGGCCCTCAATCCTGCGAAGACCGATTATATTTTTTACGTCAAGAATGTTCAGGCGGATGACGGCTCGCATTGGTTCTATGCATCGGCCGCTGAATTCGAACGTGGAAAAGCAGAGTATCAGCGCTGGTTGGAAAAAGAACGGCAAGAAAAGCGGAAAGCGGAATCAAACCAGCAATGATCAAGCTTTTAGCCCTCGATCTTGACGGCACACTCCTGAATTCACGTGGTGAGATCCCCGATGCAAACCGCGCGGCGATCCGCGCTGCCGAAGATCGTGGCGTGCTTGTGACGATCGCGACGGGACGACGGTTTCGTGACGGACGCCCTGTCGGCATCAAACTCGAGCTAAATGCGCCCCTGGTCACGCACAATGGTGCGCTCCTGAAATATGCTGATTCGCTTGAGACCGTCTCGGCTTCCCTGCTAGCAAACGAAACAGCTCTTGAGATAGTCCGCGTCGGAAAGGAATTCGGTGGTGATGCTCTTGTCAGCGCCGATCCGCATGGCAAAGGCTCTCTGCTTTACGACCGCGTATCCGACGACAATATTCCACTTCAAAAGTATCTCCGCTGGGCGAAATCGTTGCACGGTAGCGAAGCCGAAGAAGCGGTATCGCATGTCGAAGATCTGAGGGAGATATTGCACGAACATGAAGTGATCCATATTTCGTTTTCGGGCACATGCGAACGAATGGCCGAGATGGCCGACGTTCTAAGGGATGAGCTGGGAAGCGGAATTACTCTTCTGGAGACGATATATCCGCGGCTCGATTTTACTTTGATCGATATACTCCCGCCTGATGCTTCAAAAGGAAAGGGTGTGGAGAAACTTTCGTTGATCAATCGGCTCGCACCCGAGAACGTGATGGCGATCGGCGACAACTTCAACGACATCGAGATGCTCGAGTTTGCCGGAACTCCGGTCGTTATGGGAAATGCCGACCCTCGTTTGCTAGAACGTGCGGAATTTTATACAACTGTTAGTAACGATGAAAACGGCGTCGCAGCAGCGATCGAGCGTTTTATTTTGAGATAGGAGAAATATTAAGTGGCTAATAGAACAGCGGTTATTGAGACGAACAAGGGGACGATAAAGATCGAGCTTCTGGAACAGGATGCACCGAAGACGACCGAAAACTTTCGGCTCCTTGCGGAGAAGAATTATTACGATGGCGTCATTTTCCATCGCGTCATAAAGAATTTCATGATCCAGGGCGGCGATCCGCTTGGTGAGGGGTTCGGAGGCGAATCGGCTTGGGGCGGTAAGTTCGACGACGAGATCGACCGCGCGTCGGAATTGTACGGCGGCGTTTATGAAAAGGGCACGGTCGCCATGGCGAACTCCGGTCCGAACACCAACGGCTCGCAATTCTTTATCATGCATGTTGATTATCCGCTGCCGCCGGCTTACGCCAAATTTGGCAAAGTTACTGAAGGACAAGATGTCGTCGACGCGATCGCAGACACGGAAACGGATCATAAAGATAAACCGGTCGAACCGGTCGTCATGAAAAAGGTCACGATCGAGGACGGCGCGGCGTAGTGAAGGCGGTTGTGCAGCGTGTCTCTCGAGCCAAGGTCACGGTAGACGGCGAGACGACGGGTGAGATCGCAACCGGTTTGCTAGTACTGCTCGGTGTCGGGACAGACGACGCCGAAGCCGATGCGTCTTATTTGGCCGACAAGATCGCGAACCTGAGGATCTTTGACGACGACGAGGGGAAGATGAACCGCTCGCTTGTGGATATCGGTGGCGATATCCTGGTCGTTTCGCAATTTACGCTTTACGCAGACACGCGGAAAGGGAGGCGCCCGTCATACATCGGTGCTGCTTCTCCAGACGACGCAAATCGCCTGTACGAGTATTTTGTTAAGCAATCCGGTAAGTACGCAACCAAAGTTGCAACGGGGCGCTTTCAGGCGATGATGTATGTTGAGCTCGTCAACGATGGACCGGTCACGATCATCCTCGACACTTCTCAAGGAAAATGAAAATAACAATTCTTTTAGTTCTGATTTCTCTCGTTGCCGCGTGCGGCACGACTTCTAATTCCACGCGCAATAGTTCGAACGCCGAAGTTAAGAAGGGTGTGTCGCCGGTTGCGGATACCGAGATCGCGGTCATTGAAATGGAGAATGCCGCGGCGTTCGGCACGATCAAGATCGAGCTTTATTCTAATATCGCTCCAAAAATGGTTGCCAGATTTAAGGAACTGGCGAAAGAAGGTGTCTTTGATGGCACCAGCTTTCACCGGATCAATCAGTCGGTAATTCAGGGTGGCGATCCATTGTCCAAGGATTCTGATCCGTCGAACGACGGTACGGGCAAATCGAGTAAACCTAACGTTCCGGCCGAGTTTTCCGACATTCTCTACGATACAGCTATCGTCGGCGCTGCCCGCGCCCAGGACGTGAATTCGGCAAACTCTCAATTCTTTATCACCCTAAAACGGGAACAAGGCTTTGATAACAAATACACGATTTTTGGAAAAGTGATCGAGGGGATGAACAATGTTCGAACGATCTCCGGAGTCCAGCCAAAAGAGGGCGAACGTCCGATCGAGCCTGTCACGATCAAGACAATTAGAATTGAACCAAAACAATGAAGGCGTTAAAATGAGGTCTCTGCTCGCGTAGCTCAGTGGATAGAGTGCTTCCCTCCGAAGGAAGAAGTCGCAGGTTCAAATCCCGCCGCGAGTACCAGAATCAAAAAAGGCGTGCCGTCGAGCACGCCTTTTTTCTTCATCTGACCTTTAGCATCGGGTCGCCGATCAGTACCCAGGAACGTCGTACGTCTGGACTGTCATAAGGAAACACGAGGGCGGTTTTCGCGTCGCGGACAAGATCTCCCATCCTGGGAATGCTGCCCTCCGCTAACTTCAGATAGAACCGTCGTGCCATCTCCTGCTGCACATTTGGTGTCGTAAGTCCGCTCGACGCCCACGCCGCAACAGCGCCCTTATTCTGGGCGTTCATCAACACTTCTGAAATGCTCGGATTGTAAAGCCAATGAAAATATCCATTCAGGCACGTCAGCATTGTGTAGATAGCTGGGTCGTGATTCGCCGTCGTCGGCACCGAGAATACATTAAAGAACAGCGGATTCCCTCCCCACGACCCGGCGGTCCCGTGACCGGCATAGTTGATAATGAATTTTCCCGTATTCATTTCATTGATCAGGGTCGTGTTTGCGTTAGCCTCACCACGATAGACAAATGTCGCCGGTGTCGTCGGTGAAAGCTGGTTCCGGAGCCCTGTGCTCATTCCAGCAAAATCGTATGTGTTGTTGTAGTCGTGTGCAAAAAGAGCGCCTCGGTTCATCGACTCACTGGTTAGAGCGGTTTCCCAGTTCCGGGTCTTGTCGAAGGCGGTAGTAGCATCGGCAACCGTTCGAACGGAAATACGCCCGATAGCCATCTCCGCTAAACCGTCGTCGTCGAAGTCGGCCAGAGCCTCATCACTCGCCGTTTCAAGATAGATCGTTTGAACCATTAGCGACGGGACGTAATTAAAGAACCCTACGTTCTCGTAATTACGCGAGTCCCATGATGCATCACCAATAAGCAGGACGTACTGCGGTGCTGTCTGCCAATTTGTCGACGCATATTCGAGAAAATCTTTGATCGAGTTTGAACTAAGTGCTCCGTAATTGAATTCGTCATAGATCTCCGAGACTTCAATGACCTTCACGGTGAAGCCCTGATTACGCCGATAGTCCGCCCAAGCTTCGGCCTGCAGCATAAAATCCTTATAGGAAATTATCACCAGGTTGGCGGCATTACCGGGAATGCCAAGAAGATCCGGATTGTTTGCTGTCACGGATTCCGGAGTCAGGATTGCAGAATCCTCAACTGCATAAAACGACCGTCCGCGTGCGGCCGGCATGTTCAAGCCATACGTCGCTCCGTTCAGCTGAACATTCAAATTCGTCATCAAAACCGGATCGCCGTCCCGCGTCATGTCGAAAACACGAACATTGGCCGAGGTAAAGCCATCGAGCCTCGCGATTCGATAATTGTGCGTATAAAAATTCAACTTATTCTGATCCGCGAGATAGTTTCGGTTATAACCGACGCTCAGGGTATCGAAAAATACAAAGTCACCCGTCTGTCCCATAGCACGGAACTTGATGCTGTTAGAACCTTCACGTAAAAGTGAGGTCGGTATAAGATAGTCACCCACAAAGTTATCCTGACCACTGCCGGACGCCGGAGCGAGAATGACGTCGTTGAGGATAACTTCCACAAGATGAAATCCGTCTGAATAACCCTGAAAACGAACCGCATCGTGGAATCGGGTCGAGAAAAATCGACACCCGATAAACTAAACGTCAGCGGAGCAGCGTTCGGGTTCGATCCGATCCCGCGCCCGAAATAGTTTTCCGCTTCACCGTTGTAGACATCCTCGACGTACTGAATCCGCTCCTTCTTAACAAAGGTTTGCAAATAACTGGGCGAAGTTACGGTGCTCGTATTGGAGTTGGCTACGCGGCTCTGCATTCGCTTGCCCGGACCCAGGCTGTTTACAAGATAGTAGCGTCGAATGTCAGTCTCCCGCTGATCCACAGCTTTCCCATAGAACTCGATGTAGGCTGCTCCGTCACCAACGATGATCGCCTGCTCGACACCTTCGACATAAAGTCTCCACAGATTCGGATCGCTGTTTACGTCAAATCCGGCCCCGGCAAGCTGTGCGCTCGTAACTCTGTAAAAACCGTCACGTTTGACGCCGATTCGAACTACTCCAGGCTGCGAAATTACCGTGCGATGAGCTCCCGGGTCGGCTAATTGCCGATAGTCCTCGATTTCAGTTGCGATATCTTTTGTAAAACTTGGAAGCGTAGATTCAAGAGTCGCAGGTCGGAGGAAACCGCCTCGGACCCGCATCTCGTCAACCGACAATCCTGTAAACGCCTTAAGGCTCGGGACGTACTGCGGTGCGACAGCGGATGTCGCGATTTTCGAACCACCTAATGAAAGGCTCTCAACATAGTAGGCCCCGTCGCTGCCTTCCTCATCGTAGAAGTTATACGTCGCTCCGTACTGCGGAATTTCTCGCGCGTGCAACGCGGCTCCGGGAATCATCCTGACTGGCGTCAACAATTCGGATCCACGGCTGCTTATGCGGTAGACATTGAAACCGATATTACCGACCTCGACATCCATCTGCCACGTAAGCCATACGCCTTTTCCGTCCGAATGTGCGCCGATATTTGCGAACCGAGTAGTCTCTTTGACGGATTTCGGCTGCTGTTTCAAATCCGAACTCCTCGACTTCTGGCCCATCGAAGAAGACGAGCATAGCGAAACCATGAATAATATAAAAACCGATAAAACAACTCTTCTCATACAATTACTCCTCGGATATCTACAAAAAACGGGCGCGTTGGGTGCTAATTGCGGTAATTTACTACTTTTTCACTGTATTGCAAAGGTTTTTTTGCCACACCAAACCTCCGTCTTATCACGATATTTGGACACCGGGCTACCAGTTGTTTGGTACAGGATCGGCTCAGCAGCCGCCCCCGCGTCCTTTATCCCGATGCAAGCAGACGCAATACATACGGCAAAATACCTCCGCCCTTGTAATACTCAAGTTCTATTGGGGTATCGATCCGCAGGACTACGACGGCTTCTTCCCTCGAACCGTCCGCCCGATTGACCCTCAAAACTACGTCCTGTTTAGTACGCACAGTTCCATTCTCCAGACCGATCAAGTCAAAGGTCTCGCTGCCGTCTATCCCCAGTGTCTCCGTCGATTGACCGTTCTTGAACTCAAGCGGCAGCACACCCATCCCCACTAGATTCGAGCGGTGGATCCGCTCAAATGACTGTGCAATTACGGCTTTGACACCCATGAGACGCGTTCCTTTCGCGGCCCAGTCCCTGGAGCTCCCGGTACCATATTCTTTTCCGGCAAAGATCATGAGGGGCCGTGCATCCTCTTTATACTTCATCGCCGCGTCATAAATCGTCATCTCTTCGCCATCCGGCTGATGTTTCGTGACGCCGCCTTCGACTGGGGCGACCATCAAATTCTTTATTCGAACGTTAGCAAATGTCCCGCGAAGCATGACGCGATCATTTCCGCGTCTCGAGCCGTACGAGTTGAAATCCTCCGGCTTCACGCCCAATTGCTGCAGATAAGCTCCAGCTGGCGAATTTGCCTTAATCGCTCCGGCCGGTGAAATATGATCGGTCGTCACTGAATCGCCAAAGATCGCCAACGCTCTGGCCGAATAAAAGTCCGAAAAACTACCGGATTCCATCGAAAACTCATCGAAATACGGTGGTTCCTGGATATATGTTGAGCCAGGATCCCATTCGTAGAGTTGCCCTGAACTGGATGCAATCTCGTTCCAAAGCGGGTTCTTCTCCGCAAATTCGGTATAAAGCCTCTTATATGTTTCCGGGTCGAAAGCCGTCTGAAGCACTTCTTTTACCTCGTCCAGCGACGCCCAGATATCTTTCAAGAACACATCATTTCCATCGCGATCTTGTCCGAGGGGTTGTAGATAGACGTCCTTCAGCACAGTTCCGGCCAACGCATAGGCGACGACCAGTGGCGGCGACATCAGAAAATTCGCCTTAATATTCTGATGTACTCTGGCTTCAAAATTTCGATTTCCGGATAGGACCGAAGCGGCGATAATGTCGTTTTCAACGATCTCATCTTCGATCGCTGCGTCGAGCGGTCCCGAGTTACCGATGCAGGTCGTACAGCCATAGCCGACCAAATTAAAGCCAACATCGTTTAGATAACGCTGCAGCCCGGCCTTCTCCAGATACTCCGTTACAACCCGCGAACCGGGGGCGAGCGATGTCTTTACGTAAGCCGGCACCTTCATCCCGCGTTCCGACGCCTTTTTAGCGACAATGCCCGCGGCGATCATCACAGAGGGGTTCGAGGTATTGGTGCATGACGTGATCGCTGCGATCAGGACGTCGCCGTTACCTATCGAAGTGCTTTCCCCAGTTGGAGTATGCGGCCCCGCCTCAACACGGTCAGGTGTCGGTCGGTTGTTGACCATCTCAACCTCGGTCCTGACACTCGTATTCCGATCGCTGACATCGTTAAGAACCGGCAATGGAAGAGACTTTGAAGTCTGCTCACCGCCCCCTGCAACTACGCCTGCCGGACGACCAGCCATCTGAACCATGAATCGCTTCTCGAGATCCTCGGCTTTTTTGCCGTATCCGCCGTCCGCGACCGTCCTACTAAAGAGCTCTATGAAGCGATCATCAAGATTTGAGAGCTCAATCCGGTCTTGCGGGCCGTTTCGGACCGGCGACCGACGGCGTGATCGTTTCGAGCTCAAGCTCAATGACGGTTGAATAGTCTACCTCGCCTTTTTTTGGTATTCCGAACATACCCTGGGCGGTGTAATAGTTCCTGATGGTTTCGACCTGTTCGGAGCTTCGTCCGGTGTTGGTGAAATATTCAAGCGTTTTCTCGTCCGTACCGAAGAAACCCATCGTGGCTCCGTATTCCGGCGCCATGTTCGCGATGGTCGCTCGATCCGTCGCGTTCAGGGCCCTGGCACCCTCACCGAAGTACTCGACAAACTTTCCGACGACATTTGCCTTCCTTAGCATTTCCGTAATTCGGAGCACCAGATCGGTCGCAGTAGTTCCCTGAGGCAGATCGCCGCTCAGGTGGACTCCTACGACGTCCGGTGTCAGAAAGTACACAGGCTGCCCGAGCATACCGGCTTCCGCCTCGATCCCACCGACTCCCCAGCCGACGATACCGAGGCCATTTATCATTGTCGTATGCGAGTCGGTGCCGACGAGAGAATCGGGGAAATAAACGCCTTCGCGCTCAAACACACCCTTCGCTAAATATTCGAGATTGACCTGATGCACGATTCCTATTCCCGGAGGAACAACGCTGAAACCGTTAAATGCCTGAGTTCCCCACTTCAGAAACCGATATCGCTGCTCGTTGCGGCGAAACTCCATCTCCATGTTTCGTTTGTAAGCCGCTTCGCTTCCGGAATAATCAACCTGCACGGAGTGGTCGATGACGAGGTCCACCGGCACCAGAGGCTCAATGACACCAACATCCTTTCCGAGCCGTTTCACGGCCGACCGCATCGCTGCCAGATCGACAAGCAGGGGAACGCCAGTAAAATCCTGAAGGATGACTCGAGCAACAACAAAAGGGATTTCCTCCGTGCGTTCTTCGGTGGCGGCCCAGGATGCGAGGGCTCGGACATTCGCCTCGCTGACCTTATTTCCGCCATCAAAATTTCTAAGGACCGATTCCAGGACGATTCGGATCGAAATAGGAAGACGCGATACTTGGCCGATCCCCTCAGTTTCAAGCTTAGGAAGTGAATAATAAACACCATCTGAGCCCGAACCGGTTTTGAATGATTGGCGAGTATTGAAAAGGTTATGTGCCATAGTAAAGTGAACTAAACAAACGTGCTAAATGTGCTGGATACTTTAATTTTAACACAAGGCCGAATGCCGCGCGATTCGACGATACCGGACAGTGGCGGAGCCCAAAGACTCGGGACCCTGCAAATAAGCCCGGCAAATTCACTTTTTTTAGTCGCATTTCCGTCAATTGCGCGATATAAACGGTGAGCATGATCGTTACAACGGGAAATGACATTAGCGGAAGTGAAGTGATCGAGTATCTTGGCGTGGTTCGAGGAATCGTCGTCCGCGCGACGGGAATCGGTCGAGGCCTTGTCGGAGGACTAAAATCGATTGCCGGCGGAAATATCGAAGAATTCTCGATCGTTTGCGAAGAGGCTCGAATGGAGGCGTTCAACCGAATGGTACGCCACGCTCACGAAATTCACGCTGACGCAATAATCGCGATGCGGTATGACGCAACGGAGTTTGGACAAGGCGGCACAACTGAAGTCCTGGCGTACGGCACTGCGGTCAAGCTGAAGCGATCCTAAATTCGCGATGCCCTGCCGTCCTTTCCCGTCCGGACGTCACTGAGCCAGTTTAACCAGCGGTACTTAAGAGTTTTGGGAGCAAGAAACTCGGTAATGCCAACCGCCTTTCGCGGCATTCCATCGCGAAGTGTTAAGGTGATCTCACTTAGAAATCTTAAATAGTAAAAACTTGAGTCGATCACTTTGATAGGCTTTACCCGGAGCCGGACGTTGTCTTCCGCGATCAATCTGAGGCGCGTTGGGTATTTGATCCCGAACTTGTCGCGGACGTAATTCTGCTCCTCGTAGCTCGCCGATCTCTCTCGCAACTCTCCATTCTTGACGACAAGGAGCTTTGTCGTTGGGGTATGCTCGCCGAGTTCACAGTACCGATAGAAAACGACCGTCGAGTCCGCATAATGAGCCCGGCCCCAATGCCAGTCGCGCACGGTCTTCGCCAGCCAGCGATTGTCCAGGTTATGATCGTGATACCCAGTTCCGCGAAACTGCCTCGAGTCCAGGATCCCACCTTTCCTGTCGTAAACCGTTATCTTTCCCGTAACGTCCGAACGGGGAGCGACCATGTTCCAGCAGTGAGAGCCCTCACGATAACAAAAGGCATCCGAGGCGAAATCGGCTTCGATGGAAAGCCACTCAAAACTTGCTTCGAGGCGCCGCCCGCCGGACAACCTCGTGTTTATTGAGACCGAGTATCCCGAGCCGTATGCGGCGGTTTCGAACTTAAAAAACGATTCGCCGATATGACACTCGGGGGATTCACGGCTGGCGCGAAAGCGCTTTCAGGATATTCGTTGACACATCGGTAAAGCGGCTTGCCATCTCTAAAGTAGGTGAACGAGATCGCCGGATAGCGCTCGGTTTGCTCCCCGTCCCGATTGTACCGTGGCGAGTAAATAAAATTGTCGAGGAACATGACGACGACCGCTTCCCCACCACCGTCTGCGAGCGCGTCGAAATACCACCACTCGTACGACTTTGGATCTTTTTGCGGATGCCACACGTCCGCCTGGACGCTTGAAGAAAACGCGAAATCACCGGATGAGGCCGTTGGCGCGATCAGGTCCATTGCGAATATCGAAAGGGGATTGCCGTAATCGGTACTTCGCAATCAGAATCGCAGAAATGGTCGGTTTAGGCAAACATTTATCGGTATAATGAATCTCTAATACATCACTGCTCTTCCCGAGTTTGATTTCAAGAGGAGAATATATGAACTACGTTACAAAACTAATGGTTTCGGGTTTAGTAGTGCTGACCGGTTTGTTCGCGGTCGCGTGTCCCGAGCGGACGAGCATCGCCGATATCGAAGCAAATCCGTCCAGGTTTCAGAACAAGCAGGTCGCGATCGCGGGAACTGTTCGTGACAGCTATGGGATGAATATCCCGGGTACAAGAGTCCGAGGCGGTGCGTACAAGATCGACGATGGGACCGGATCGATCTGGATCGTGACCGAGGACGCTGTTCCGAACAAGGGAGCGCAGATCGGAGTAAAAGGAATCATCGGAAGCGGTGTCAATTGGAACGGCCGAAACTACGGACTAGGGCTTTATGAAAAAGACCGCAGGTTCAAGAAACGGTAGTCCTACGTCGAATGACAAACAACCGGCAACGGGCTAACATCCTGTTGCCTTTTTTATTTTATGGATCCGATGCTCGAAACTTTTGACAGACGGTTTGTCTTGATTCACCAGCGCTCATTGGCTCTGTTGGAGATGCTTTCAGACACGAATCTTTTTCAAATGCCACGCGACCTCGAACGCTCGATGGCCATGTTTTCCTGTGGAGAATACATTCTCCGATCATCGGCCGCCATCGAACAGACTTGCGGAGGTATAACGACTAGGCTCTGGGACGATCCCTTTGAATGGACCCTTCCCGAAGAGCTTTCGACCGTGGACAGGGTAAGTGTCTACGTCGAGGGAGTCGAACGGAGTCGTGCTTCTGCTTTTCGTTTCCTGACTTCCGATGAGGACCTTAAGCGGCAGATCCCAGCGCCAAAGGTGCTCCGCTCGATCTTCGAGTTACTACTCGACACGGTCGCACGCGCCGAGCATTATCAGGGCCGTGCGTTTGCGGTCTTCCAAATGCTGTCCGACGAAAAACTGCCGCGGATCTGATACTTTTTTGCATAGCGAACTTTTTCATGCAAGAATTCGTTAGAGTTCGAGTCATCCGGGAGTCCTTGATCTAGCGGAGAGCAAAAAATGCACTGTCCCCGTTGCGGCCAGCAACAAATTTCCGACCAGACTAAATTTTGTTCCAGGTGCGGCTTTCAGCTCGGGCTTGTAGGCGAGCTATTGCAAAACGGAGGATATCTGCCTCAGCTCGCAGAACTTCAAAAGAATAAAGGCACGGCTCTTACGCGCAGGAACGGGGTTATATTCAGTGTTCTCTGGCTTATTTTTTGGATGATGATGCTCCCCGCCTTTTTTGGAGTGCTCGGTGCAAATCGTGTTCCCGGGGTGCTCGCCGCATTCGGATTTTTCTCTTTCCTGATACTGCTTATTGCTTCCCTCTCATTACTCAAACGTCCGTCTCTTGCCTACGAGGCTAATGCCCAGCAGATGAAACCGTCATCGGTCGCGTCGTTACATCCAGAAGCTCCGGTCGCCGCATTACCTCCCGAACGAATCCAACCCGTGTCGGCATACGTACCGCCTGAGGGCTCGTGGAAGGTGCCCGATACCGGAGATCTGGTTAGACCAGGAAGCGTCATCGAGAGTACGACAAAGCTGCTAAAAAAGGACGAATAGGTTTTTATGCATTGCCCAACGTGCGGTCAGCAACAAGTATCTGAAGAGACGCGGTTCTGTTCGCGATGCGGTTTCCTCTTGACTGGAATCGCCGAACTTATTGCGAGCGGCGGATCAATACCGGAGAAACGAAGTGGCATTATAGGCGACAGTGGCTCATCGAGACGGCGTGGAATAATGCAGGGCCTGTTTATTTTTTTGCTCTCGTTTCTGATCGTGCCGATCATCACGATTATTTCTATCGCTCTGGATATCGAGCCGTTCGCTGTAGTGATCAGTGCTCTTCTTTTCGGCGTTGGCGGGCTTCTCAGGATTGCATACTCCCTTATGTTTCAATCAGGCACGCCAAAAGGTTTAAGAAAAGACAATCAGTTCACTGCGATAAGGAACCCCGCCGCTCTGCCTCCGTCTCAAACGACTCCTGCATCGGCATATACATCACCCGCCGGCCAGTGGCGCGACACGAACGATCTCGAGCCGCACCCCGCGAGTGTTACGGACAGCACCACCAAGCTCCTTCAAAAAAACGAACCTCAGTAGCCGATCGCTTCGCCGTCGCTGCGTGAGTCGATCGCGCCCAGGCGCACGCCATCTCCGTCGATCATAATTCCGGTTGCAGAAGCAATATAAAGGGGCCTTTGGGCAAAATTATGTCCATAGCCCTTCAAGACCTGTGTCGTGTCGGGGGAAAATCCGTAAGGCTCAAATAGAAGCTCGTCAGGTAGCCACTGATGATGGACACGGGGCGCATCTATCGCCTGCTGAAGATTCATTCCATGGTCTATGACGTTTATTACTGACTGAAGAACTGCGCTAATTATCCGTGGACCGCCCCGAGCTCCGAGCGCAAACCAAGGCGTTCCGTCTTTCTTCATCACGATAGTCGGAGTCATCGATGAGAGAGGCCGCTTCAGGGGCTCGATCTTGTTCCGTTCGCCTTGCAGCAGACCGAAAAGATTTGGAACTCCGGGCCGTGCAGCGAAATCGTCCATAATATTGTTCATCAGAATGCCGGTTCCCTTGATGGTCACCTTTGACCCGTAGAGATCGTTGATCGTATAGGTATTGGAGACGATCGTTCCGGCCGCGTCCGCGACAGTGTAATGCGTCGTGTCCATTCCCTCGCTGATCTTGATCTCCCCATGTCCGACCGCTTTGCTGGAACTTGCTTTAAGCGGATCGATAGTCGCGCTTCGCATCTTTGCGTACTGTTTGTCGAGCAGCTTAGCAACCGGGACGGTCACAAAGTCCGGGTCAGCCATGAACTCCGCGCGATCGGCGAACGCACGGCGCATTGTTTCAGCCAGCAAGTGATATTTCGCCGCGGAATTGTAACCAAGCGATCCGAGATCGTGCCCCTCGAGCATATTGAGGACCTCAAGCATAACGATACCGCCAGAGCTAGGAGGCGGCATTGAGAGGATCTCATGGCCACGATAATGGCCTCGAATCGGAGCACGCTCGACCGGCTTATAATTCTTCAGGTCATCGAGAGTGATCAAGCCGCCACCGGCTTTCATATCGGCCACGATAAGTTTCGCCGTTTCGCCGCTATAAAAGTCACTCGCACCGCGTGTCGCTATTCGTCCGAGTGTCCGACCAAGTTCGGTCTGCACGAACATATCGCCTTCGTTGAAATACTTACCTCCACGAAGAAAGATCCTATTACTGTCCGCATAAGCTGCAAGACCCGTACGGTGGGCGTTCAATTTTCTCGCCAAGTCGTACGTCAAGCGATGACCGCCATGAGCAAGAGCTCGGGCGGGTTCGACGAGATCCTGCCATCGCACCTTTCCCGACCCGTACTTCTTAAAGGCCAACTCGAAACCGGCTACGGTTCCTGGAGTCGCGGACGCGAGATAACCGAGGGTCGACGACCCTTCGCCTTTGATCAGCTCACCGTCCCGGCCAATATACATGTCGCGAGTCGCTGACTTCGGTGCGGTCTCGCGATAGTCGATCGCCGTGGCAGTACCATCAGGTTTGCGGATAAGCATGAAGCCGCCGCCCCCGATATTGCCCGCTTCGGGATAAACGACAGCCAGGGCAAAGCCGACCGCGATTGCGGCATCGATCGCGTTCCCACCTTTTCTCAAGATGTCGACTCCGATCCTCGATGCGAGCTCGTGCTGGGACGCGACCATCCCATGACGGCCGCGGGCAGGTTCGCGCAACGCGGCAGATGGTTGGTTCTCAACGGGGAGCGAGCGAATATCACTAGAGAAGGAAAGGAGAAAGGCAATAACGAGGAGGCCAGCGAACGGTTTCCGGAGCGTGCTTTGTCTCATAATCGAACTCTATCAAAAGTTTATTTCGCGAACAAAGCGCCCAATAAGCAACCGATGAAACCTGCCGTTCATGAAGCACGCAACGATTCACAGTTATGCTATAGTCTTTTTTCAACTTCACGATCAGTTCAGACATGACAGACGGCGACAGTAGATCCTATGTTCTTGACGCGTTTTTCACCGAAAAACCTGGTGCGAAAATTGGGTCGTGTGCCAACGCGTCTGCGTCGCAGTCTCTCTGAGTATCGCTTCATTACCTTCCTCGCGATTCTGGGCCCTGGAATCATTGCGGCGAACGCCGGAAATGACGCCAGCGGCATAGCTACATACTCTACCGTCGGCGCAGGATACGGCTATACGATGTTGTGGGCCTTCATCCCAATGATCATAAGTTTGATCATTGTCCAGGAGATGTGCGTTCGCATGGGCGTAGTCACCGGTCAGGGGCTGGCTGATCTGATACGCGAGCAGTTTGGCGTCCGGTGGACGGCATTTATTATGCTTGCATTGTTGATCGCCAACACCGGGGTCATCATTTCTGAGTTCGTCGGTATCGCCCAGGCGTCCGAACTGCTGGGTGTTCCCCGATTCTTCTCGATTCCACTTACCGCCGCAGTTATCTGGTGGCTCGTCGTCCGCGGCACTCAGAAGCGCGTCGAGCGCGTGTTCCTGCTCATGTCGCTGGTTTTCTTTTGCTATGTGATCTCTGCGTTTCTTTCAAAGCCAGACTGGTCCGACGTCGCTACGGGTTTCGTCGAACCCTCGTTCAGCACCGATTCGGTCTACCTCTTTACAATAATGGCTCTCATCGGAACCACTATCACACCTTTCATGCAGGTATTCGTCCAATCGTCGGTCGTCGAGAAACAGATGGACAAAGATGATCTCATGATCGTGCGTGCCGACGTGATCGTCGGAACCGTCTTTGCGTGCATGATCGCCGCCTTTATCGTTATCTCGACGGCGGCGACGCTGCACACAGCGGGTATCACGACGATCGACTCGGCGGCGACAGCGGCTGAATCCCTCGTACCGGTCGCGGGTTCATATGCAAAATATTTGTTCGCCGTCGGTCTTTTCGGGGCAGCCATGCTCGCCATGGGCGTTCTTCCGCTCGCTACGGCTTACTCCTTGAGCGAAGCACTCGGATTCGAAAAGGGATTGTCGCGATCGTTTCGTGAGGCTCCGATCTTTCTCGGTACTTTTACGGTGCTAATTTTGATCGGTGCGATCGTCGCACTGATTCCGGGAATACCGCAGATAAGGCTTTTGCTGTTTACTCAGACGCTGAACGGCGTGCTGCTTCCCGTAATTCTCGTCGCCATCCTCTCTCTTGCAAACAATCGGGAAATAATGGGTGAATATCGCAACACGCTCTGGTTGAACCTGGCCGCGGGAGCGACGACGATCATAATATCGATCTTGTCGCTTTTGTTGATTGGAAAAACGATTGCTGATATGTTTTAGCCCGAAGCCCCTTCTATGCCTGCTTCCGAACTTAGAAAAAAAGCTGTCGTCTTTCTTATTTTTTCGGGGATCGTTCTTCTGATCCTCGTTGTGGGAATGCCGTTCGCCGAGGCTCAGGCCTACGGTTACTTCCTAAAACAGTTCGGCATCGTCATCACCTCCGACGGAAGCTATACAGTTCCGGACTCCGACCAACGTCCCGGAATGATAATCGCGACATCCGTATCACTGGTCATTAATCTTTTCCGCATCCTACGCATCCTTCTTTGGATGGCGCTCGTCATCTCGATCGTCCGGTTAGTCGGCAATATGATCTTGTCGACTTTTCGCGGTTCGCAATCTGAGGTCTCGTCACTGGTGAAGACGGTTCTCTCGATCATCATCTATATCGTTTCTTTTTTCATTATCTTCCAGACGCAATATCCGGATGTGCCTCTCGCTCCCCTGTTCACCGGTTCGACCATTCTCGGTATCGTTGTCGGTCTTGCCCTGCAGGACACACTCGGGAATCTATTTGCCGGAATCGCGCTGCAGGCGGATCAACCTTTTCAGGTTGGTGATGTCGTAACGATGGCGAGTCAGCACGGGGGCGTGATCGAAAGCGTCTCGTGGCGCGGTGTTAAGATCAGAACATTCCAGAACAAGGTGCTCGTCATGAGCAACACGGTTATGGGCAAAGAGATCATCGAGGTCGCTCCGCGCGATAACCTGAACGCAAGGGTAGTTCTCTTCAACACTTTATACGTCAACTCGCCCGCCAAAACGATACAGGCGGTCCGCGATGCCTTGCGGCAAGTAGAAAATATTTCGCAAAAGATAAGGCCTGTGGTTCGAATTAGAAATCTCGGTGACAACGGTATCGACTGGGAGATCAAGTATTGGGCTGAAGATTATACAAAATATCCGGACACCGATGCATTGATCCGGCAACGCGTCTGGTACGTCTTCAACCGCGAGAAGATCGACTTCGCCTTCCCGACACGGACTATATACATGGCCGAGAAACGTGAAGAAGCTACGCTCGTTGAATATGTTAATACTGTTTCGGAAAAGCTTCGACAAGTTCCTCTGTTCGTCCCTCTCGCCGAAGACGAACTCGAGAAACTGGCGAAGGCCTCAGCAACACGGGTTTATGCTCCGGGAGAGGCAATAGTTCGCCGCGGGCAAGAAGGTAATTCGATGTTCGTTGTCATCCGTGGCGGAGTGAAGGTTCAGATCCCGGAAAACAATTATCAGAAGACGATCAATACGCTCCGTGCGAATGATTTTTTTGGCGAGATGAGCCTCCTCACCGGTCAACCTCGGACCGCTACCGTGATTGCCGAAGAAGAGACCGAGGTGCTGCAGATCAAGAAAACTGCGCTCAGGCCCTTGTTCGAAGCAAACCCCCACCTGATGAAGGCGATCTGCGACATCATCGAGGAGCGCCGAACGTTGCTTATTTCAAACGAAGGGCAGTCATCAGAACAACTTGGCGAGATGGAGGGGGGTGTTTTGTCTTCGATTCGGAAGTTCTTCGGGTTCAGAAAAGTGCAGTGAGCTGAGATGGGGAAGATGCTCTCAAAGTCGAAACGCCGTGCTAAAGCAAAACTTTTATTACTGCACGTTTTTGTCGTAAATGTCGTGAAGAACCTCCGAAATAGACTTGCGGTCGACGAAAGGATCAACTTTGGCCTGAGAGGTCCCCGGTCTTTGCGATCTCCAGCCGATTTGATCTGAATCACCTTCCATCGGTGTCGTGTCGTTTGCTGAATAGAAACCATCAGAGCCCGTCGCCTTCTCAGGTTCGTATACAAATTCAGTGTTATCCGCCGGCTCCAGGGCCAACCGAGATTCCTGTCTGTGAGTCACTTCGGCAAGTTGCTGCCGGCTATCTTCCAGTAACGTTTTGGCTCGAAGCCTTCTCGCACGTTCCAGGGCCCGAACCGCCGCCGACGTTAAGGGTGCATCGTTCGGATCTCGTTCGATCTTTCGCAGAACTCGCACATAGCTTCGAAGCTCGGGCGAGGGTGAACGTAAATGCTCCCTCGTCCGAATCCGAGTTTTCGACAATGTGTGCGAGATTGGTTATTGCTGCTTTGTGATCTCCTACCTTGTTCTGAAGAGCACCCAGCGAGAAATGAACAAGCGGAGGAACAGATTTCATTCGTTGAACTATGTCCTCACCACGGCTGATCGCTTCATTCAACTCAAAGCCGTACCACCGACGCTCATCATCCCTGAGCATTTCGTTTGCCGTTAGGTAAAACTCAAAGATCTCCCTCGTCTCGCTGCGCGAGCCCGATGAGAACATTCGCAGAAGAAAATACGCAAACACACCAAAAAAGAAAATAACAAAGATCGGATACTGAGCGACGTACAGCATCGACGCAACGATGCCGAACGCCAGAATATATTGTCCCTTCTCTTGGAGTGGTGTCCGATTTCGTTTTTGAAGCTGACCGTCGCTCACATTATTTCTACTGCAGGTTCAGAGGAAACCTTTTACGCCGAATCCTTCGGCTTTGAGGGTTTTTTCGTCTTCGCCTTCGGATGTGCCTGGGATGCTTTGGATTTATGTTCAGCAGGACGGGCCGCTTCCTTCTGCTTTTCCTCTTTCTTAAATCCAAACTCGGCCATCACGTCCATCAGCTTGTCGGCCACCTTGAACGGCGAGTTGAAAATAAACGATACCGTTTCGCCAAACGCTATCGTCTCAAGCTGAACAAGGTTCGCGATCTTTTTCTCCAGCGGCATTTCGGCGAACGTTTTCCTGTATTCTTCATTGCTGTCGCCGGCGGCAGTCTCTTTCTCAGGCACAGGGTCTTTTACTTTTTCTTCGGTCATAATTTCAACCTCTCCGGGATTTTCGATCTTAACCTGGCATGCCAAGCGTTCGTTCCTCTTACGGCCAGCTTTCGCGAAATGTTCCGATTCAGCCTTTGTCACTTCGGAGAGAAGATCGGATCCGGATGCAACGATTATCGAGCAGTAATGCGAGTCGATCTCGGGAACACATACGTCTTCGAAATGAATGCCAAAACGTTTCGCGGCATCGATCAAATACGTTCCTACGGCCACTATCCCCTCGCGATTTTCACGTTCAAACCTAACCTGAACTTCCAACATCTTTAGTTCCTTCTTCCCTAATGCTCGACAGCCGTCCTAACTTTCACTTTCGGCTGAGCACCCGATGGTGTGCTGGAAACCTCGTTTTCCTGCTTTTGGCAGTCTTCGCAAATTCCCCACAGCCGAAGACTGTGATGCGTAGGACGGAACCCAAATTTGTCCGCCATTTGGTCCTGGAGGTCTTCGATGGCGGCTGAAAAGAACTCGATCACTTTGCCGCACTCGGTACAGATCATGTGATCGTGGTGCTGATGGTTGTAGTGATGTTCGTAATATGTCTTGTTGTCGCCAAACCGGACTTCGCGAGCGAGGCCCGCTTCGGTCAGCAGTTTTAATGTACGGTAAACCGTGGTATGTCCGACCGAAGGGTCTTCTTTTTGCACTAGCCAGTAAAGGTCTTCGCTCGTCAGATGCTCTTCAGTCCGGAGAAAGATCTCCAGAATGAGATCACGCTGGCCGGTTCGGCGCAGTCCCGCCCTTTGAATATGTTCGAGAAAGATCTCTTTTTCCTGTACAAACTCCACTTTCTTCTTAGCCATACGCGTCCGGTAACTAATTTTATCACCCGGATTTTCTTTTCGCTATCGAAATAAGTTCACGCAGTTTTCGCTCGTCCCCCGGATTTCCTCCATTCGAGGCCGCCAGATCAAGAGATTGCTCGCCCAGAAGTAGATATACATCTCGGACACGTTCGGACATCTCTTCATTGATCGCGGACAAGTGTCGTCGGACCGCCTCGACATCTACTCTCGCAAAGCTTCCCGTGAGGGCCTCTTCGAGCGTTTGTGTCTGCAGGTTATTGAGCGTGCTCGAGATCAGCGGAAGTAGGATCTCCTTTGCGCTTTCGCTTTCAACGCCGCACTTCGAGAGCATCTGAATCGACAGATCGATAAGGGCGACCAGATGGCCGCACGCCGTTACTGCCGCAGCGTGATAGAGTGGCTTTTTCCCGGACTCTATCGAGAACGGACGTCCGCCAAGCGATTCGACGATCGACCGAGCCGTCTTTAACGCCACCTCATCCCCTTCAACACAAAAAAATGCGTTTGCAAAAACCGTCGCACCTGAAACAGCGTCGCTCACCGAGACCAGCGGGTGCATGCTGCCCGTATGCAATCCATCCGACGCGAGGTCGGCAAATACTTTTGAAGACAGTGAACCGCTAGTGTGCAGAACAACACAGCCCGTGCGTAATCGATCGCGGAGATGATTCGCGATAAGAGCGATGTCCGGATCCGCCGTTGTGATCAAAACGACATCGGACTGAAATTCGGGTAGCGAGTTCGACCATTGAGCGAGCTTGGCCGTTGAAGGCAGCAAAGACGAAACGGTATTCGCGGTTGATGGATCGCGATAGATAAGATACTCGATATCGTACCCCGCATCCGCTAGCGCGATTGCGAGGGCTCCACCGACGCGGCCCATCCCGATTATAGATATGCTCGTCTGCATACCCATAAAATATAGTTGAAAATGAGAAAACTAAACAGTTGGGCCTTTGCGCGGTCAGACGGACACGATCTCATTCTGAAAATCGGGGGCCATTTCGGGCTCGAGACCGGACGTACTCAAGTCGTAGTTATGCGCGGCATTCTCGGTGCCGAAGGTGGTGTCCAGAACACACTGCAGCACATGCAATTGGATAAGTGAGAATCTCGGTAGTTCTTCACCCTTTCTCAGTGAATCGATCAAGAAAGTCGCAGAGCTCGCCGCTTCTTTATCTGACGATTCGCGTTCGATCTTTTCGAGGAGCGGGATAATTGTCTTTTGTTCGTTGAACAGCGTCTCACGGTAGCCGCGAATCGCTTGTTGGATGGCCGCAACGAGAGTCTCGGGTAATCCTATCCACTTCCGCTCGCTCGCGATTCCAAATGAACATCTGCAAAACGGACGTTCTTGCAGCGCCTCGCGAAGCGGGAAATTGCAATCCAACTCACCAAATTGGCGTTGAATTTCAAAGATCGCTGCAGCCGGTTTGGGATCAAACAGTGAAATGCGCGCGAGGTTCTCAAATTCCCACCAATCATCGCTTCTCAAGATCTCATCGTAACTAGCCTGTAACGAGTGCGACCGCATGATGGCATCATGTTTGAGAACAAAATGCTCCGCGAAGTCACGCTGAAATTTGATCCACAGATATCCCAATTCGCGGTTGCTAGCGTCGCTCGGGTTCCAATAACTACCATCGACGAGTTGGTAAAGCTGTTCGCGCATCTCTTCGATCTCTTCAACATCGGTCACTTCACAGCCCGAAAGATAAGAAAGGATCTCCGCACGAGCCGGTGTACCCTTGATAAAACTGTCAACAACGATGAGCTCGCTCTGGGCACGCTGAAATTGATCTTCGGAATCGAAAAAGGTATCCGCGATCCGATTGATACACTCTTCCAGAGTGATCGATCCGTCGAGGGCAGTCTTGATCGTGTCGGCAGTCGCGCCAAGGGTTTTCGAGCAACGCGAAGCAAGATTCCAGATCCGCGCGTTCAATACATCGTCCGGTAGCTCGTTGAATCTCTTAAGAACTCGCGACTTAAGCCATTCGACGTGCCAAGCTTCCAGTGCCGCCTTGAACGCCGCCTGACCCGCGTCGTCATCAAGCGACTTGATGTTGTCTTCGCCGGTAATAAGAACGGCCCAGCGTGCAAGCTTCTTTCCGGAGAATGCTGATCCGGCGGGTTTCGCGATTCCGACGATGTCATCCCAGATGATCTTCAGGTCGAGCGACCGCTGATTGATACGGTCCCCTTTTGAGGTCACGAAATCGATCTGTCGTTGCGCGACAAGTGTTGTCAGTAGGAGATGCTGAGCTTCGCGGACGAAACCTCTCGGCTCCTGCCGGAAATCATCGTAGACATCTTTTAAGGAAAGTGTGCCGTCGGGTTTCAAATCCGCGACTCTCGCCAGCACGGCGGCCGCCGCCGGAACTGCGGCGAGGGCTTCGTCGGATTGCGGGGCAAGGAATTCATCCTGCTCGGCCACCAGGCCCATCGGCAATGCAAAGCTACGAGCAAGCTCCTGCACCTCAGGAAGGTTTTGCCGCGACGAATTATAAAGGTCCGCGACAAGAGCACCGACCTCGGCCATGCCGAGTCTACGCGGGAAGGCGGGGTGTTCCGGGTAACGCGTCTCGAATAGCGGTTCGAGCATTACGGAAAAGAGGTCCGCAAACGTCTGTGCGGATCTCGCTTCGTCTGTAAAGTTGTAGTCAAACCCATCGATAGTCAGCTTCGCATCCTCGAGAAAAACTCGGTTCGCGATCTTTCCAACACGCACGGCGTGAGAGTGAAGTGATGCTCTGACTTGTTCACTGAACTGTTCTCGCAGTTCCGCCTTCGAGTTCAAAGCGAAATACTTGAGAATGGTTTCTGCCTCTTCCTTGCGAAGCTCGTCGGGCTTCCACATGACGCGGCTCACTCCGGCTGTAGGTGTGAATGGCTCGCCTTTTGCGTCCTTGAGATCGATAACGACTTCCCAGTCCATCTGAAGATCCGGGGTCGCGGCATGCTGTTCTAAATTTTCGCTATCGTTTTCAACCCAGAAGATGCGGCCTCGCCGATGACCGCCGCGCCATTCCAGGTGGCTATCCATCCAATCCTGCCGAACCTCGTCAGTGCCGCTCGACAGCGTGCAGTCGGTGAATCGTTCCTGAACCAGCCGGCGCAAGACTTTCGGGATAACACTCTCAGGAACGCTGCCGATCGCGTCCGATAAAGCCTGATTCAGGCTGTCCTTGCTACTGACCTTGAATCCGTATCGGGTTTCGCGGCCCTCTTCGGCAAGAATTTGAATATCTTCCGGCAACTCCTCGGCGAATTTTTGAATGAGGTCCTCGACGATCGTCAATGCTCGCTCAGGTTTGTCCTCGTCAAAGATCAACATCGCAGCGCTGATCTCCCCGGCCGTCGTTCCCTGTCCGTCAAGCGACAGTATGAGCAACGCTTTCAGAATCAGCTTGGCTTGGAGCCGTCGAAGGACAGGAATTTTTCCAACGATCTCAGCATTAACGTGGTCGTAAGCCTTGAAGGCTTCTTCCAGATCACGGATCGTCCGAAGTGATTTCTCAACGTTATCGAATACCTCGTCCAGGCCGATCAAAGAGTTCGCGGGACGACCTAAGATCCGCTCCGCGGCTGTAGACGCGAATCCAAGCAGAGCGAAATCGTGGACGTATAGGCGAACGAATGGCGAGACCTCGAGGATCGCGGGATGGAGCGGATAAAGCGAGCTAAAGCGCTGTTCGCTCCACCGAAAGCTCGGCAGAACTTCGCGAAAGTAACCATAGACCTCACTCAGAGCCGGCTGGGCCTGCGGATGCTTTGGGAAAACATAAGTGTTGACGACCTTGTACAGGTGTTCCTGATCAAGGTAATCGATCGAAAAACTCCGCGAAATTCCCAGGTTAGAACCGTCAGCACCCGCGATATCGTCGTCGAGCGCCACACCAAGAAAAATGTTGAGGGTTTTTGCTGCTTCGGCCAGCTCGCTTAAGAAAGGACCGTCATCACGCGTAACGCGTGCTCCGCGTTCGTACGCAGTATCGATCAAGAGGACAAGCGGAAGCTCTCCGGCTTTTTGTGTCGCCGCCCGAAGGATGTCCGGGACAGAATTGCCAAACTGCGAACAATCGATACCCAGACTTTGATCGATCGCTTCACTGAACTCGTCGAACAAATTTTCGTGCAATCCGCGACGTACGAAAGTCACCGGATAGTGCCTGCGTGTGAGACGATGAGCTCCGGCCGCGACATGCGGATCGAGCACACGAGATCGTAGCTCGGGATGCGAGACAAGTGCACCAAGGGTCGCCAGAAAATGGCTTTTCCCGACGCCTCGATAGCCGGCAAGGGCGAACGCGGCCCCTTCCCCCGGCTGAACCGAGGCGATCTTATCGAGCCACTTGGCCATAAGGTCCGAGGTTCCGTCCGTGAAGTAGTAGCCAGCGACCGTCTCAGCCGGATCTGTTAAAAAATCCCGCAAACTCTTGTGGGCGCGGACTTCTACAATATCTTTTACTTTTGCTTCGATACGTGTCATTTGACGTTGGAAAGTGGTGATGGGCGAACCCCGGAATGAGGAAGAACGTCGAGGCAAGCATGCGCGGTTCGCTAGCCGACGGGCTATTTTACCAGTTTTCCACTTGAAAAATAAAGGTTTTTATCAGGATGGGTGTTTGCTCGGCAGTGGAGTTTTCAGCCTTGACATGGTTTCAGAGTTTCCGCCGTTGTAGAGGTACCACGTTAACCCTTTCGCGGAGTTGTCTCCATTTGCGTGAACCTTGGTCTGTCGAGGAACTTAGCGGAGCTGAAAACCCCGAAAACTCTGAAACTTTTCGGGTCCAATCGCAACTTTACCCCTAATTTACGCATCATAAGGACGTTGATTTTGAAAGCGATCAGGGTTTAAGATTTACCTCATCCGATTGGAGAAGTCCCGGAGGCAATATATGCGTAGAGAATCGGTTAGAAAATTTGGCGCGTTTACACTCGCCGCGGCCGTCTGGTTTAGTGCTATTTCATTTTTCCCGCTGGCCGCAGGGGCTCAGACGTCCGGAGAAACGAAGAACACTAAAAAGCCAAAAGCGGTTAAGAAGGCTGAAAAGGGTAAGCAGCAAAACGAAGTGTCGGTCTCGAAGACTTTATC
This sequence comes from uncultured Acidobacteriota bacterium, assembly GCA_963772405.1. Lineage (GTDB taxonomy): Bacteria > Acidobacteriota > Blastocatellia > Pyrinomonadales > Pyrinomonadaceae > OLB17. Next base: position 1,011,250 of record CAVYWT010000001.1, read on the forward strand.
GGCCAAGGAAGATCCGGCGCAGATCGGGAAACGCAAAATCAACAGTGGATCCGACAAACTGTTTGGTTGGCTTGGTGGCTCGCAAGAAAAAGAGGTTGCACTCGGACGTCAGCTTGCCATCGAGATTGAGCAGCAGGCGAAACTAGTCGAGGATCCGGTCATTACGGAGTACATAAATCGCGTTGGTCAAAACGTGGTCCTTCATTCCGACGCGAAGCTTCCCTTTACGATCAAGGTGATCGACAGCGACGAAGTAAATGCATTCGCATTGCCGGGAGGCTTCTTTTTCGTGAATAAGGGGCTTATCCTGGCGGCTGACAACGAAGCCGAGCTGGCCGGCGTTATGGCCCACGAGATCGCCCACGTAACAGCTCGCCATGCAATGGAAAATCAAGGAAAGATGCAGGCAATCCAGTACGGACTGCTTGGCACGATCCTTTTCGGTGGCGGTATCGCGAGCGCGATCGCGCAGAACGCTGGCGGCTTCGCTCAACTTCTCAGCTTCTTACAATTTAGCCGCGGAGCCGAGAGCGAAGCGGATGTGCTTGGGGTTCAATACCTTTACGCATCCGGCTATGATCCGACCGCGATGTCGACAATGTTCGAAAAACTTAGCGCGAAGAATAAAAAGAAACCCGGAACAATATCTAAGATCTTTGCCACGCATCCCCAGTCGACCGACCGCCGCGATGCCAGCCTTGCATTAGTCGCACGTTTTCCGGAGAAAGAAGAATACATCATCAGCACTTCGGAATTTCAGCGGGTAAAAGCTCATCTCCTAAAGATCACAAATGCCAGGGCAGGTGTGACCAGCGACATTGATGAGGATGGGAATCAAAAGCCGACGCTCAAACGACGCCAGCCGGAATCGAGTGATCCCGCTGCAGATCCTGACAAAGGCAGTTCGAGCTCGGAAGGCCCCCCTCAGCTTAAAAAGCGGGGCGAAGAACCCGCACCGACGGCAACCCCGAAACCTTAGTACAAAAAAGAACGGCCTTTCGGGGCCGTTCTTCTTATCTTACTTTGCTGTTTTACTTACCGAAACTTATCTTCCGCTTCACACGGGCTATATCCGACGCCTCTGAATACAATCTTGCGGCGCGGCTCCATGCAGCCTTCGCAAGCTCTTCCTTACCCTGTTTGTGATACACGTCTCCTAGATGCTCATGGATTGTTCCGGAGCTCGAGTCGAACCGAAGAGCTTCCTTCAGATTGATCTCAGCCTCAGCCAACTTTCCCAGCCGGAAATACGCCCAGCCCAAACTATCCAAGTACGAAGGATTCGTCGGATCGATCTTGACCGCTTGCTGGATCAAGCCAAAGGCTTCCTCAATACGCTCGTCGCGCTCAAGAAGAAAATATCCCAGGTTATTCAATGCGATCGGATTACCGGGTGTCTCCTTAAGCAGTTCCCGCAGCGTCGCTTCAGCGTCTTTGAAATCACCGGACATCTGTTGAGCAGTCGCGAGCGTTAGCTTAGCGATCTGTTTTCGTTCTGATCCCCGGGCGAGTGCATAAGCCTGATTAGCCGCGTTCGCCGCGTCTTTGCCTCGATTCGCCTGGCTGTAGAGGTTTGAGATGAACAGATAGTTCGAGAACGAATCCGAGGCCGGGATCACCACCGAGACCGAGTCCCCAAGTCCGGGAATGGATGTCGTAACCGGCGGAGCAACCGATGTCGTTTCAATGATCTTCTTTATGAGTGCGACTGCGTCGTCAACCTTGCCCGTTTCGGTGAGAAGTGTCGCTTCAAGGCGGATAAGGCCGTAATCATTTGGGACTCGCGACTTAACAGCTCGAACAACAGCCAGCGCCTCTGACCGATTTCCCGTCTCGCGAAGAAGAGCGATCATTTCTTTGTCCGCAAAAAGACTCTCGCTTCCGAATAGCTTACGTGCTCGCTCGACGGCATCTTTTGCTTCGGCGACCCGGTTGGCATTCTTTAGTGTATGGATCGTCTTCCCAAAGACATGCATGGCGAATTCTCGCTCGTCGTCGGCTAGCGTCTCGGCCTTCTCAAGGCCGCGAGCGATCAAAGCCGCATCGTAGGCGATTATGGCGTCCCCCGGCCGGTCCGCCCGAGCCATCAAATCGCCGATCGTGACATAAAGGATCGATGCTGAGGCACGGTCATTCGGAACCAATCTCGCGGAGGTTTCTCGAAGGAGGTTGGCAGCTTCTTCCAGCTTTCCGGACTTTGCTTGCAGTTGCGCCAATAACTCAATAAGCGAAACATTCTCCGGGTTTGCGAAGACGGCCTGCTTTAGGGCTTCGACAGCGATAGCAGCGGTTTCAGGATTCGCACTCGCGAGTGCGTCCCGGAGAAGATCAACCGCCGGCGAGTTGTCTGGATCATCTGCGACAACCAAACTAACGGCCTCAATAGCCTCTTTTGTTCGGCCCGCTTTCAGGAGCGCTGCTCCTAGCTTCAACGATGCATTTTCCGGGGCAAGATTGGCTCCGCCCATCAACATTTCATAAAAGCGAGTCTCCATCGGAGCGGCGGACGCTACCCACTTCTTCAAAGCATCTATGCTGTCTTCCGTCCTATCGGTTCGCTCGTAAAGCTCGCTTAACAGTGCCCAGCCCTCGGCGTTCCGCGGATCAAGCCGTACGACCTCCTTCCATTCATCGATCGCCTTCTTTGCGTCCTCGGGTTGAAACGTGCCGCTGGAGATACGGCTTTGAAACGAATAGAGACGAGCAAGTATCCGGTGCGCGCCAAAGTTGTTCGAATTGACCTTTATCGCGAGAAGTGCAAGTCGAATCGCCTCGTCCGCATCCTGAGGTTGTCCGTTGACCGCAAGCTCGGCAAGTGCCGTATAGCCTTCAGACAGCCGTGGATCGAATTCGACCGATTCCTTAAAGGCCTGTTTTGCCAGCCTGACGCTATTCTGCCGTCCGGCCATAGAGCGAATGCGGTCGCCGCTCCAAACGTATCGCTGTCCCTCAAGGAGCTTTGCATAAGCCCTTTCCTTATCCTCGCGCGACGTAACCGAGTCCGGTCCGATCCTGTCCAACGTTTTAGAAAGTTGATCAGAGACTCGCGCCGTCGGCGTGGGCGAGGGCTGCGGACCCGTCCGATCCGTTTGTGAAAAAGCCGAACCTCCGAGTAAGAGCAGGACCAATCCACTAAATAAAAGGGCTTGTAAGCTCATTTCGATATTCAAAACGCTGGTTACACCGTCTCCGAGGAAGACTAAATAAAGAAAAGCGGCTCGTCGCTTGAGAACCGCTTTAATAATAATAAAACGAGCAACTTCCCCCCCTATTTTTTCTCGGGCTGCGTTGGCGGAGGGGCCTTCTGTGTAGAGGACTGCCGTTGAGAAATAACGGTGGTCAGTGCCTGTGGAATCTGGTTCGTTAAAATGTCGCCCTGATTCTCAATAATTTGGTCGATCAGTTCAAATTTTTCTTTGTCGAAATCCTTTGTCATCAGCACGCCGTTCTTGTCAATCGTCATCGGATACATTCCGAAAAGCTGATTTCTGAAATTTTGAAAGAAAGAGACGCTTTCGGGCGGGAGCACTTTTGTCCGCTCAGGATTTACTTCCGGAACGGTTGCTCCGATCAGGCCGAGCTGCTCTTTTGATTTCTCAACCCAGTCGCTGTTCGGAAAATCGCTAACGATCCGCTGGAAGTAACGCGCCGCCTGATCTGTTTCTTCTTCAACCAGGTACGTTACAGCTAGTTTGTAGAGAGCTTCGTCCGCAAAGCTAAAGTTCGGATATTTTTCGATGATCTCGCGATAGCGTGACTGAGCCCCCTTCAATCCTCCCTTCTTCTGGTCCACCGACTGCGAGTAATAGTAATTGGCCACGTACAGTCCGTGTAGTCCAAGATTGTCCTGAACCTCCACAAGGCGCTTTTCGGCCTCCGGTCTGAGGATCGAATTAGGAAATTGTTGCAACAGAGCCTTGAGTCGGGTTTCCGCCCTTTTCGCTCGTGTCGCATCGCGATCGGGAAGGCCGACCTGCCTCATCTCGGATTCGGCGATCTTAAGAATGACGCGCTCGGCAAGGGGATGAGTCGGAAAGAATGTTAGCCAATCCTGGTACGCCGCGATCGCCTGAATAAGCAGCACTAGTCGAGCCTTCGAGATAGAAAGAGTCCGCAACCGCAAGCTTCGACATGGGAAGATAAGGTGAGTCCGCATATGTCGTGATGATGGTCTGGAAAAGCAGCCGACCGACGTCGAAATTTTTCTTCCGCACTTCTCGCGTTGCCACAATGAACAACTCGCGGTCACGCCCGGGCGTCACCGAGCCGATCAATTCGTCGTATTCATCGGTTCCGCCGCCGCCAAATATCCCGAGAAACTTTTTCTTCTTCTTGATCTCCCGCGGCTTCCCAACGTTGGATTCAGGATTTGCCCTGGCCTGTGCTGTTTCACCCTGCAATGCGTCCGAGCGCCGCTGGAGATCCGCGACATCAGTTTCAAGGCGGTCAATATCACTCGCTTCGTACTTTTCGGAGCGATCCAGCCTTCCTCGGATGCTGTTAACTTCGCTCTGCAACGTCGAGGCTTCTTTCTCGATCCCGCGCAAACGAGCATAAGGACTATCAAGATCTTCTTTTCCATCCTTATTCGTTTTCTCATCTTTGGTTTCTTGCTTGAGAACCGAAGCCGCGCTCGTCGCCGACCGACGAATGGTCTCAAGTTTTTGACGCATAACTTCCAGCCTCTGCGAAGCCGAACCATCGCCTGGTTTTTGAGCCACGACGCCAATCGAAAACGCGCCGACAATAACCAATAACGAAGCAAGAATCTCTCGTTTATCTAAAAACATAATTCCTCTATACATTTACCTATACCCAAACCGAGCCACGGTCGATCAATTCTCTTACCGACTCGGTCGGGTTTCCCCGGCCGTATACCGCCGAACCAGCGACTATTATCTCGGCACCCGATCCAACAATCTCAGAAATGTTGCCGGCGTCGATACCACCGTCGATCTCGATCTTTGTGTCCAATCCCCGATCTGCGATCATCTGTTTCAGACGACGCAGCTTGTCCAGCGACGTAGGAATGAACGACTGTCCTCCAAAACCCGGGTTCACAGACATCAGTAGCACGAAATCCGCATACGGCAACGCCTCTTCCAGAGCGGACAGCGGCGTCGCAGGATTTATCGCGATACCCGCCTTCGCTCCCGCCTCACGGATCGCTACCAGTGTCCGCTGCAAGTGCACGTCGGCTTCGACGTGAACAGAAACCATGTCCGCCCCGGCTTCGACAAACTGTACGGCGTAACGGCCTGGCTCCTCGATCATCAAGTGAGCGTCGATCGTAAGTTTCGTCGCTTTTCGCAGTGACTTAACTACCGGCAGCCCGATCGTAATGTTTGGCACAAAGTGACCGTCCATCACGTCGACATGGAGCACTGTTGCTCCCCCCGCCTCAACGGCGGCTATCTCGTCGGCCAGTCTTGTAAAATCTGCGGAGAGAATCGACGGAGCTATTTCAAACATTAACAAATTTTCGCTTCCAGTTTGTTGCAGTTACGGTATTTTCCGTTGCATCCGGGATCCGGCTGCTAGCGGGGTTCATTCTTCGGCTTTTCGGCCGGAGAATTCTGCGGCTTTGGTGCGGCACCAGGATCTTTCGCCTTCTCTGACTTCTTATCGGCATTCTCGGACTTTGGCGGAGTAGCATTCTTAGTATCATCTGCCGGAGTGGAGGTCGAAGTAGAAGTCGCCGAATTCGCGATCACATCGCGAGTCGTGTCCGCCTTTTTCTTATTGGTATTCGAATTGGCCTTCTTTTTCGGCTTGTCCGAGATCATGTCCTCGATCGTTTCCGAATCATCCGTTTCGATGTCCTTTTTTAACGAAGCAGGGGTTTCCTCATTCGTCAATCCGGCCTTGCTTACTACAACTGATATCCACTGTCCGGTCTTAACGATTTCGCCGGCTTTCGGCAGCTGCTCGAGCACGGTATTCATCTGCTGGTCACTGATTCTATCGGCACGCTTTCTTATCTTGAGCCCGAGCGCGGTAAGTTCCTTTTCGCTTTCTACAAAATCCTTGCCAACGATTTCCGGCACCTTGATCTCGGAACCTGCGAGCGACATGTAAACGACGCCGGCCATTCCACCCGCGAATGCAGCGAGAAGTGCGCCGACTGCCGCGAGTTTGCCCAACGCCGAAAGACCTTTTGAAAGAATGCTCATTTGAGAAGAAAACTAAAGCGAAAGTCTAGCATTTTTTGCCTAAACACGGAACTTTGAAGCCCGTCATGCGGCTCGGCCGAATTCGGCGACGAAGAAACCGTCTGTACCGTCACGATGCGGAAAAGTTCGAGCAAAGCCCGCGGTCGTTAAGAATCTCTCAGGAACCGCAGGGTGTCGTAAACTGAATGTCGGTGTCTCTGCAAGAAAACCGTTAGACACGTCCTCATTCTCCTCGCTCTGAATTGAGCACGTCGAATAGATCAGCCGGCCGCCTCGTTTCACCAGATTTGATGCGTTTCGCAGGATCTTGCGTTGTTTGTTTGCCAATTCGGCAAAATCGCCGGGATTGAGAAAATACCGGAGCTCGGGATTGTGACGGATGGTTCCAGTTCCTGAACATGGAGCATCAACCAGCACAATATCGAATGTTTCGTTCGCAAATGGCATCGCCACTTCGGCGTCGTAGCGAATGATGTTTACAAAACCAACTTTCTGTCGCTCGCACGTCGACCGAAGCAGTCGGACCCGCGACTCATGAAGATCTCCGGCGACGACACACGCATCCGGATTTCCCACGTATCGTTTTGCAACCTGTGTCGTCTTCCCCCCGGGTGCGGCACAGACATCGAGAAATTTCGCCCGCGGATCGTGCGATACCGCATCGGCGACAAGCTGCGAGGCCTCGTCCTGAAAATAGATCTCACCCGCGTCCGCCATCTGCCGAAGCTTATCGTCGATCGATGACGTAACGTAGCCGCCATCGACGATCGAGCTCTTTTGATAATCAAACTGAGATTGATCGTTAGCCGCTCCTGCTCGAAATGAAACTCGCGGGATCTGATTGTTAGCTGTTGCGATCTCTTCAGCTTCCGAAAAGCCGAATTCTGCGATCCACGCTTCGACAAGCCAGCGTGGGTGAGATGTCTCAACGGACACACGCTCTACTTCGTCGAGGAACTGGACCTCAGGTACTTTTTCGCTGATGCGGCGAAGAATCGCATTGACGAAACCCTTGGCCGAAGTCTTCCCGGCTATCTGAACAAGATTCACGCTCTCGTTGATCGCGGAATATACGGGGATCTTGTCGAGAGACGTTATTTGGTAAGCACCGAGCCGCAACGAGTTCCGCACCGCCGTGTCCAATTTTTTCTTACCGGAGAAATGTTCGATTATCCTATCGAGATAGAGGCGGCGGCGAAGGATTCCGAGAACCAGTTCGTGGCAGAGCCCGCGGTCGTTCAACGAGAGTTCTGCTTCGTAGATGGGCAGCAGAACCGACGAAAATGCCCGGTCTGCGTCAATCCGGTTTAGAATTTCGAATGCAGACCGTCGTGCAGGTGAAATTTTCATACGGCCTGCGTTAATCTGTCGCGTCTCTGATCTGTGAATAATCCGGCCCTACACCTTTTCTGAGATTTTCGTCGACCGTCCTTCGATCGTCGAAAACAAAACACTCGCCTTCGAACAGACTGTCGTTTTCCGACACTTCTTCCAGATACTTCAAGATGCCCCCGTCGAGTTGGAACACTTCGCTGAATCCGAGTCCTTTGAGATAAGGCGCAAATTTTTCACAGCGGATCCCGCCGGTGCAAAACATTGCGACTTTCTGATGGATTTCAGGATCCAGATTGTCGGCGACGAACTCAGGCAGGTCGCTGAATTTCTCGGTGCCGGTATTGAGGGCTCGTATGAACGTACCGTTTTTGAACTCATAATCATTCCTCGCATCGATCACAAGCACCGAGGGATCCGAGATGATCTCGTTCCACTGTACCGGGCCAACGTGTGTTCCCGCACCTTTCGAAATATCCACAATCTTTTTGAGCGTAACGATCTCGGGTTTTACTTTGACATCAATTTTTCGGAACGGGCATTCTTCGTGAAAAGAACTTTTTGGACGTAGCGTTGTGTCTAGCATCCGCTCGGCCGCCTGAATAAAATGGTTCACGTTTTGAGGCTCGCCGCAGACCGTGGCATTAAAGCCTTCCTCAGCGAGAATAAATGTGCCCTTTATCGAATTTGCCTCCATCTCTTCGCGCAGAGCCACCTTAAGCCAGGCGAGCCGTTCCCACTCGAACCTCCGAAATTCGTAAAAAGTAATGATCTGAAATCTTCTCGTCAATTCCATTAATTTCCAAGCATTTCGCCGACTACCGGTCGGACACCGTTTACGAAGTCCCTTGCGTTCACTCGCCGTTTCCCCTCAAGCTGCATCTCACTTATTTCAAGGGCAGAGTCCTCACCGCACAAGACCACGAAACGATCTCCAACAGCTTCGACGATCTCACTGGGGTTCCCGTTGGTAGAGCCCGGTGCTGCAACGCTCGATCTCCAGATGGTCAGCTTCTTTCCGCGAAACGATGTGAACGCTGTCGGATAAGGTTGGAAGCCGCGTACTCGATTCGAGATGTCCCGAGAACTAAGATTCCAGTCGATCAGCCCGTCCTCTTTTTCCATTATTCGCGCGAGCGTGGCCTCGCCATCATCCTGCTTACGGGGAATTATCGACTTGTAATTGGTCAGCGTTTCCGAAAGCAAGTCCGCACCCAAGGACGAAAGCCTCTGCATCAATTCGATCGCAGTTTCATCATGGCCGATCTCGGTTTCTCGTTGAGCCAGGATTGCTCCAGTATCGAGCCCCGCGTCCATCTGCATTGCGGTCACACCGGTCTTCTGATCTCCATGAACGATCGCCCAATTAACCGGAGCGGCACCTCGATACTTCGGCAAGAGTGAGAAGTGTAGATTGATCGCGCCCATCGGGAAAGCCCTGAGAAAAGTTTCCGGCAGTATCCGGCCATAGGCGACAACCACGGCAACCTCGGCGCCGAGAGCTGTGAACTCCGCCAACGCTTCAGAAGTCTTGATCTTGGCGGGCTGGAGAACTGTAAGATCATGATCAATGGCAAAACGCTTTACCGGCGAGAACATGATCTTGTTGCCACGCCCGGATGGCTTGTCCGGCTGCGTATACACGCCGACAACCTCATGCCCATCGAGCATGAGTCGATCCAGACTCGCAACCGCCGCGTGCGGGGTTCCCATGAAAACTACTTTCATTGTCAAAGCAAGCTAATCATCATAAAGAAAAAAGGCAAAGCGTCCAACTTTGCCCTTACTTTCATTCGCTGTTTCCCGACGGCTCAAAATGCACAATGGTAACGATACGCTTCGAAGGTCTTTGTCCATTTACCGTTGATCAATTTGTACACATAATAATTGTTCCCTTCAAAGGCCTCGCTGATCGTGAATATCTCCTTCACCCCGTCGTCGTCATAGTCCAAATAATCCAGCAGCAGTTCGCTCCCACGACCTTCATCAAGATCCTTCAAATCACCGGTCATAACATCCTCCGGCGTTATCACCTCGACGTCGCTGACGACCATCTCAAGTTTTTCGGAAGCGGTCTGCGCGGCGATAAAAAACATCCGCATTCGCAGTTTGGGACTCGGTGCGATCCAGTAAGATCCGACAAACTCGGGAATCCCGTCACCGTTAACATCTATCGAAGTAAGGTTGTGGTACCGGAGAACCCGCATCGCGACGGCCTTTGCCCCTTTCTTCCTAAACTCTTCTCGCACCAGCGACTCGATCTCGCTTCGTTCTTCGGGCGTGGGCCTTCGCCGGTTTTGGTCTGATCGATCAGGCCGTTTGAGATTGGTCGCGAGAGCCATCACGAAGCGGGATAGCTTGGCCTTTATCGGCCTCGAAACAACTTCCGCGGTCGCTCCGCCACACTCGCTGCCGAGATTCGAACGAGTGATTGTCAATGCTCCGTCCGGAGCTCCTCCGAAAACTATCGGGTACGAAGACCTCGGCTTGTAGTAACGCTCGCCAAATATTTTTGACGGCGACGCGTCGTCCTGTCCGAAATCCGGCTCTACCAGCTTCCCCTCCGAAACCGAGGCTATCGGTTCGACCAGCTTACCGTCGTTGATCACGGCAAAGATGATCGGAGGTGACGGTAACGGCTTTTTCTGAGCCGGTGCTAAGGAAACGAGGAAAAGCGTCGCGATGACCATCGACGACGCTTTCAGGATGTTGAAATCAAAAGGTATGTTCTGCACAAGCTATGTTTTCTGCGAAACCAATTTCCCCTGCATGAATTGCAAAAGATACTCGCGACCGCCCGCCTTCGAGTCCGTTCCGCTCATATTAAAGCCGCCGAACGGATGTACGCCGACGAGTGCACCCGTACATTTTCGATTCAGATAGAGGTTACCGACATGAAATTCTCGCCGCGCTTTTTCGAGATTTGCCTGTGTCGTCGAATAGACCGCGCCGGTCAGGCCGAATTCAGTGTCGTTCGCAATCTCAAGCCGCGTGATCGAAATTCTTTGCTTTGATAACCGCGAGCACGGGGGCGAAGATCTCTTCCTGTTCGATCGTGGCTCCGGGCTCGACATTGTCTATCACAGTCGGCTCGATAAAAAATCCATCCTCGTCGACTCCGCTGCCGCCCGCGACAATCTTCCCGCCTTCGCTTTCGCCTTTCTTAATGTAGTCAAGGGTCTTGTCGAACGAACGCTTGTTGATAACCGCCGCCATGTTTGTGTCACCCTCGGTCGGCTGACCGACCTTGATCTGCTTTGTGAGTTCTACAACTTTCTCGACCAGAGCGTCGTGCACCTTTTCATCCACGATAAGCCGCGAACACGCCGAACATTTTTGTCCCTGGTATCCGAATGCCGCCTGTACGGCACCACTTGCCGCCGAATCGAGATCAGCGTCGGCGGCGACGACTATGGCGTCCTTGCCTCCCATCTCGGCGATCACTCGCTTGATCCAAATTTGACCGTCGCGCGGTTTCGCAGCAACTTCATTGATGTGAAGTCCGACCTGTTTCGATCCCGTGAAAGAAATAAATCGCGTCTTCGGACTCGTCGTCATCGCCTCACCCGTGGCCGAGCTTCCAGTAAGGAAATTCACGACGCCCGGAGGGAGCCCAACCTCTTCAACGATCTCCATGAACTTCGCGGCGATCGTCGGTGCGTCGGACGACGGTTTGAGGACGACGGTGTTACCCGTAACGACTGCCGCCATAGTCATACCCGCCATGATCGCCAGCGGAAAGTTCCAAGGTGGTATGACCGCTCCAACACCGAGCGGGATGTACTCGAGCGAATTGTGCTCTCCCGCAATCGGCGTGATCGGCTGTTTCTCCGACCATCGAAGCATTTCGCGGCCGTAGAACTCCATAAAATCGATCGCTTCCGCGGTATCGCCATCCGCCTCAGCCCACGTCTTCGCAACTTCAAAAACCATCCATGCCGAAAGTTCGTGTTTTCGCTTTCGCATGATACCGGCGATCTTGAATAAATACTCAGCCCGCTCTGCCGCCGGAACATTTCGCCAAACTTTGAACGCCGATGTCGCCGCATCGATCGCTTTGTCGACAAGCGATGTGTCGGTGTCGACTTCCGAAAAGACGCCCACGACCTCTGTCTTCTTCGCTGGGTTCCGACTCTCGAACTTCTTTGGAAGTGAAATTTTCTCGCCGTTAATAACGACCGGGTATTCTTTACCGAGTTCGCTGCGCACTTTCTCGATCGCCGCTCGCATTGCCGCTGAATTTTCGGCCGTCGAATAATCTGTAAAAGGTTCGTTCCTAAATTCGTCCATTACTTTCTGTGTCTGCATAATATTTTCTCTTAGCGATACTTTTGCTTATCGATCTCGTGCAACTCCCACTCGTCAAGGAGCTCCGGCCTGACAGGTTCAGATTCCTGCTGCCAGCCGATAACGAAGCGCGGCTCCTGCGTATCGTGCGTATGCTTAACGTAACTCAGGATCAGCACCCAGCCCTGATCCAGATATTTGTTCAATTCGCTCCACGACGAAGCTTCGGCAGTTGTTCGGGTCTTTTCCATATCCATTACCACTTTCCCGTTTTTTGGAGGGTCTTTATTTTACGCTTCGCGAGCTGACGTTTCAACGGGCTCATCCGGTCGAGAAACACGATGCCGTCGCAATGGTCGGTTTCGTGAAGGACGCATCTAGCCGCAAGATCGTTCAGGTCTAGCTCGAATTTGTCGCCTTTGACGTCCTGCGCCCGTACGATCACACGCATTTGACGCTGTACTACCTGAAAAAGCCCGGGAAACGAGAGACAACCTTCTTCGCCGACCTGTTCTCCCTCAACCGTTACGATCTCGGGATTAGCAAAAGCGATCTTGTTTGAAGTGCCATCTTCGTCCGGAACGTCCATAACGAATAAGCGCCGTGAGTCGAAGACCTGCGGAGCGGCGAGACCCACGCCGCCGGCCTCATACATCGTCTCGAACATGTCGCTAACAACACGCTCGAGATCGTCGCCAAACTCGTCATCGCCGACCGGCTTTCCGATCGTCAGCAGTATTGGTTCAGGATAGTGGGCAATGCTAAGCAAGGACATTGCTGCATAGTTTAACGTAATGGCGAGCCGTTTTCGAGGACGGAGGTCAGATGGTGGGGCGGGAATCTATTCGTGTGTGAACACTTGTGTGATAAAAATACTGCCGTCGCGTGCAGTGGCAATGCCGATACCGGTCGCCGTCCAGTTTCTGTCAAGCAGATTCGTCCGGTGCGTCGGCGACTTCATCCATCCCCGAACAGCTATCGTCGCAAAATCTGGATGGGCATCGCACACAAAAAGATTCTCGCCGATGCTTGACCAGTTCTTGAGCCGGGCTGCCCGGTCAATAACGGTCTTACCGTTCGGATCGAAGTGATCGAAGAAACCTTCGCGGGCCATCCGGCGAGAATAGTCCCGTGCGACTTGAGCAAGCCGATCGTCCCACGCGAGACCGGCCAGACGGGTACGCGTTCGTTCGCGGTTTACCAACTCGAATAGTTCGGTTTCGCCACGCGTTTGGCAAAATCCCGTAACGCTAGTCACGGCGACAACAACAGCGATGAAAACAAACGAAGAAAATAGCTTTCGCATGATCACGTTCTCCGAATTCGGGTTTATGAGTATTGTTAGGGAAAGGACTGACCGGGATCGATGATACCGCACGGCCGGTTCCGACGGCAAACAAATTATCACTCGCCGGCCGGGTCTTCACTTTTTATCCGCACGCTCTCGGCCTTCGCCCAGGTACAGAGGAGACTCGCTTCGGATCCAGACAAGGCGGCGTCGCGATGTATCCACAAGTACGAAGGCAGCGGCATCGCCCCCGTTTCAACCTGGTCGCACAACTCTTCGAGTTTACGGATCTTTTTTTCCGGCGTGTAGGTGTTCCAAACGCTAAAATTCATTTCACGACGCCCATCTTCTATGTGCCCGGCAAGGAACCAGTTAAAGGGCGAAACCTTCGAGTACCAGGGGTATTGTGTTTCGTTCGAGTGGCAATCACTGCATGAACGCTCAAGAACCAGCTGAACATCCGCCGGAACGGCGGTCGCCGCAAGCAGGGTCTCGGATTCCACGACCGCCGGATTCGAAAGATCGGGGCGCCAGAACTGCAGGCCCAGAAACGCCAGGACGAGAACGATCAAAACTATTTTGAATATCTTCCTTATCATCCATCCTCCCTTTTTTTCCGCGCCGGCAAATACTAAAATAGCGCCGTTCGAATGATAAAGCCGATCTTCATCGCGATTCCGTTGTTCGCCCTTTTGATCTGGGCGGAAGCTTGGTTTGCGCGACGCCGGGATGTCGACTTCTATGAAACAAAGGATGCCTGGACCAACATACTGATCGGGTTCGTCAGCGTCGTTTTCGGAGCCCTGTTCGGATTGTTCGTTGGCTCTATCTACTTGTATGCATACGAACTTGCTCCGTTTAAGTTTCCGACCGACGCGTGGTGGGCTTGGGCGATTCTCTTCTTCGTTGACGATTTCGCCTATTACTGGTTTCATCGCATCAGTCACGAATCGCGTCTGTTCTGGAACTTCCACGTCGTACATCACTCGAGCGAGCAATACAACCTCAGCGTCGCCGTCCGGCAGAGTTGGTTTTCAGGAACGCTGCACTGGATCTTTTACGCTCCGATAATGCTGCTCGGATTTGCGCCGTGGATGTTTGCCGTCATGCATGGCTTTAATCTCATCTACCAGTTTTGGATCCATACTCGCTTCGTCAGGCGGATGGGCTTTCTCGAATACATTCTGAACACTCCCTCACATCACCGCGTGCATCACGGCGTCAACGAACGTTACCTCGACAGAAATTATGCAGGCGCACTTATCATTTGGGACAGAATGTTCGGAACGTTCGTCGAGGAGACCGACGAGCCGCGGTACGGGATCGTCAAACCGATCGCGAGTTACAACCCGCTCTGGATCAATACGCATGGCTGGGTGGAAATGTGGGCTGCGATGAAGCAACGCGAATCGATTCCGGGTAAGATCCGTTGTATGCTTTCCTCGCCAAATATAGAATATGAGAAGTGAGGTCCGTCAATGATTGTTTCTCGTCCGCTACTCGTCACTCTGATCATCATGCTTGCTTTTGTGTCCGTCTCGGCACAGTCGGTAACGGTGCGGGCACGCAAAGTGGTTTACAACAGGACCGCGAAGAACGTCCCGGATTTTAAGCGGACATTCGAAGTTAGATATCCCGTATTCTCCGGAACGTTAAAACCGGCAGTGCTGCAAAAGCTCAGATCGGGTACGGATTACTGGAAGATCTTTGAGATGAAGTCTCGCCGAAACTCTGCGGGACGATCACTGGCTTTCGAGCCTGGATTATGGTGTTGCATACAACAGGAACAACCTTCTTAGTATCGACCTCATTATGGAAGGGCAGGAGCTTATCCCGACGGATCGACCAAACATCTCGTCTTTGATCTCCGTACCGGAAACCGAGTTTCGTACGTAGACATTTTCACCGCTGCTCGTTTACCGGATCTCCTCTCGAAAATCCGCTCGGTCATGAAGCAGAAAGAGGACAAGGCCACAAAGGAATCGGAAGAGGTCCGCGAGGCACTCACCAACTACCGGTCGCTGGAGGCCGAGTCATATCTGCCGATCGAAAACATCCAATTAAAAGATCTCGCCGGATTTTCTATCGGTGATAATGGAGTCACTTTTTACTACGACTACAAGTATCCCCACGTCATCGAAGCTCTCGAACCGTTCGACGCGCTGGTTCTTACTTATCGAGACCTCAAGCCCTTCATACGAAGGGACGGTTTGCTTGCGAGCTTCGTTCGCTAATATACTCTTCGCAATATGAGTCAACGAAAGATCCGGGTGCTGGTCGCAAAGCCAGGCCTCGACGGTCACGACCGCGGTGCGAAGATCATCGCCCGCGCGCTTCGCGATGCTGGAATGGAAGTCATCTACACCGGCCTGCGGCAGACGCCCGAGATGATTGCGACTGCCGCTGTTCAGGAAGATGTCGATGCGGTTGGGATCTCGATCCTAAGCGGTGCACATAAAACGCTCTGCCCGCGCATCGTTGATCTTCTTCACGAGAACGGAATGGACGACACCCTTGTGCTGGTCGGCGGAATCGTCCCGACCGAGGACATTGCCGACTTGAAGGCGAATGGCGTTTCCGAAGTCTTCCTACCCGGCACCTCGACCGAAGATATCGTTAGAGTTCATAAACGCCAACGTTAGAAATTAGGCGGACGTGGTAGACTTGGCATACAAAACGAATGTTGGGTAGTTAATAAGGAGTTCGAATGAAAAAAGTTTTAGCAGTCATTTTCGCCGCCGCTATGCTAGCGTCGATCCCGTTCATCGGTTCAAGTATCGGATCATCGGGCGACGCTTCGATCAGCGCGCAGACCGTCACAGTGAAACGTAAGCGCAAGCGCGGAATCGCCCGGCGGACCTACCGCGGAGGAAAATATGTCGTCCGACGTACGTGGGACGGAACGAAATGGGTTTCGAAGAAAGGTTTGGGTCGGAACGAAGTGGACAGGCCGCAAGACCTGGAAAGGTGGACGCAAGGTCGTCAGCCGTTCAAAGAAGGTCCTCTACTAAATGGACTAAGGAATTTAGCCTGAGAGAAAACGCGCTCGAAAGGGTGCGTTTTTTTCTCTTGGCATAATTCGTGCTTTGTACATACTTTCGGATCTCCAGATTCAATATCTTTTCAGGAAAGAGGCTAACTTATGAATTCAAAGACATTGTTAAGTGCCGCAATTTTCTTTGCGGCTGTCCTGTTTGCGTACGGTGAAACGAACGCTCAGGTGGTGGACAAGATTAAGGACGCCGCCGGCAAGACCAAGGACGTAACCGTGGATGCGGCGAAAAAGACCAAAGTAGTGGTCACGGACGGATTGGAAACGGCAGCGGATAAAACCGAGGATGCTGCTTCGGTAACGGGGAAGGCCGTCAAATCTACAAGTAAAACGATTGGCAAACACGCCGTAACCATTACCGACAATGTTGCCGGTTCGGCTTACGAGGGCGGAAAGTGGTTTGTTGTGACAACGTGGGACGGTACAAAGTGGGTTTCGAAACGCACCTGGTACGCGACAAAAAAGACGGGAACGGCAATTAAGGATGCTACTCAGCCGTAATCGCTCTGGATCAGCACGACCCGGACTTTATTTGGGATTTCGGATTTCGGATTTCGGATTCTGCCCCCCTTCAGATTCAACGCCCGATCTACGCACCAACTCTCTTAAATCCGAAATCCGAAATCCCAAATCGAATTGACCCTCCCGTTTTTTTATCTTCTAATCTAAACCTAATGAAAAAGAAAATCAGGGTCGCAGGTGGCCAGGGATTTTGGGGCGACCTGTTGACTGCTCCGATCGATCAGGTACGCCGAGGGCCGATAGATTACTTGATGCTCGACTATCTGGCCGAGGTCACGATGTCGATCTTGCAAAAGCAGAGGGCACGCGACCCGAATGCCGGGTATGCGCGTGATTTCATTTCGCTGATGCGCGAGATACTGCCCGATTGCGTTGAGAAAGATATCAAGGTCCTTTCAAATGCGGGCGGTGTCAATGTTAACGGCTGTGCCGAAGCGATCAAGGATGTTGCCCGGGAACTCGGCCTCGCCGGAAAAGTAAAGATCGGCGTCGTTACCGGCGACGACGTCCTCGGACGACTCGACGAGTTTACGGCTGACGGCGTCGAGATCAAAAATATGGACACCGGCGAACCGCTTTCGGCGATCCGCGACAAGGTTCAGTCGGCGAATGTTTATCTCGGTGCCGACGCTTTGGTCGAAGCTCTGGGCCAAGGCGCTCAGATCATCGTCGGCGGGCGTTTGACCGACACCGGATTGACGCTCGCCCCACTCATGCATGAGTTCGGATGGAAGTTTGACGACTGGGATCACATCTCGGCCGGAACGATCGCCGGACACATCATCGAATGCGGAGCTCAGTCCTCGGGCGGAAATTGTCAGTACGATTGGGAGAACATTCCGGATCTGGCGAACGTCGGCTTCCCGATCGTCGAGGCATTTCCCAATGGGGAATTCATCATCACAAAGCACGACGGCACCGGCGGCCGCGTTAGCGTTCAATCGGTCAAGGAACAGCTTCTGTACGAAATGGGCGATCCGAAAGCCTACATCACGCCCGACGTCGTCGCAGATTTTTCGTCTGTAAACCTCACCGCGGACGGGGATGACAGGGTTCGCGTTTTTGGAATCAAGGGAAATCCGAAAACTGAATTTTACAAAGTCTCGATCGCATACTCGGCCGGCTGGAAAGCGGTCGGCACACTTGTCTATTCATGGCCCGATGCTTATGAGAAGGCTAAAGCCGCGGACAAAATACTGCGGTCAAGGTTGGAAAGGCTTGGATTGAAATTCGATCTGATACTGACTGAGTTTGTCGGCGTGAATGCAACGCACGGCCATCTGTCGGGTGAGCCTTCGCGCGATATTCCCGAAGTCCAGCTTCGAGTCGGCGTCCGGGGCCAGAGCAAATCGGATGTTGAAAGATTCACAAAAGAAATTGCGCCGCTGATCCTGACCGGCCCACCCGCGGTCACGGGCTTCGCCGGCGGCCGCCCAAAGGTCGAAGAGATCATGGCGTACTTTCCCACGCTGATTCCGAAGGATTTGGTTCAGACGAAGGTTGAGATCGTCGACGCGTGACTGGAGCGCAGGCATCCCTGCCTGCATGAGTGCGAAGCACGAACAAACTACCACCTACCCGGAACGCAATCGGTTGACGCCGCGGTAAAACGCGGCGTTGCAGGCAGGGATGCCTGCGCTCCAGTCATTCCCTATTCAGAAACTTCGCGATTCCCTTCTTACAATCTTCGGTCATACGTGCTTCGGCGTTCGCCTTTGCCCCTGTCTCCATAGCCGCGTCAAAGCCCAGCGAATCTATTTCGTAGAGCAGTTTTTTAGTCAGCATTACTGCTGAGCGGCTGACTTTTTCATAAACCGCAGCATAGCTCGCGACATCCGCGTCAAACTTTTCGTCCGGGAAAACCCGATTTACTAAGCCGAGCCGTTCCGCATCAGAAGCAGAAAATTCAAAACCCTGCGTCGCGATTTCAAACGCCTGTTTTTCCGATATGTTTCGCCGTAGGAACGCCATCACGATCGCCGGAACAAAACCGATCTTCACCTCCGGATACCCGAATCGGGCTGATTCCGCGGCAACTACGAGATCGCACGCAGTCGCCAGGCCGCATCCGCCCGCCAGAGCCCGACCGTGAACTGCGGCGATGACCGGAACGGTCACCCGCCTGATCAACTCAAATAATTCAGCAAGGCTCCGTGCGTCTTTAAGATTCTCCTGGTATGAACTCTCGCTGATCTTCCTTAGTGATTCGAGATCGGCACCCGAGCAAAAGTCCTTTCCCGCACCGCGAATAACGATCGCACGTAGATTTGCATCCGCGTCGGCTTCAGTCAATGCGTCTTTCAACGCAAGAATGAGCGCGTCGTTCAGTGCATTACGCTTCTCCGGACGGTTGAGCGTCAGCACGCGAACAGCTCCAACTGTTTCTGCCAGTAGTTCAGTCATTGCGTTTTGTCGCAACTCGAATGGAGTTGATCAGCTTAGTTACTTCAATCCGGTCAGCATCGATGGACTCGAATTCTTTTTCACTCATAAAACCCGCACGCACCAAAAGCTGAAGCCAGTATTCAGCACCACCCGCCGATTTGCGGCGGGCGACGCCAAATTCCGACAAGAATACATCTCGAGATTCAGCGTAAACGGCCTCTTTTACATGCTTCCCTATATTCGTTCCGGCGATCAGCAGCTCCCTGCTTAGAACGAACTCCTTCTTTCGCTCAACCAAATGCCGGTAAAGCCCTATGATCCTCAAAGCAAATGCAAACGATTTTTCCAGGACAATATTTTTCTTCATGGGAGATCTCCTTTTTCCAAATGTAATTTTGTAATTGAGTAATTATTAATCTGGTAATGCCATTACATCATTACTAATTACCTCATTAATAATTACCCGGTTAAACCTTTTGCAGTTCCTTGTCGATAGCTCGTTTTCCACATGTAATTTTGTAATTGAGTAATTATTAATCTTGTCCTGGCATTACGACATTAATAATTACGAAATTAATAATTACTTTCTAAAACAATCTCGTCGCCTTATCGATCTCGGAAGCCAGAGACTCGATCACTCCGGCGACGAGGACGATCTGCTCTTCCGCTTCTTTCCAATCTCTCTGCTCGATCGCTTCGCGAATACCCGGCAGGGTTTTCACGCCGTAACCGGTATAGAAGCCCGGTGCATAGATCTGATGGCGAAACCAATCGCGGCGCGGCAGCCCCGCCGAAGTGGTCAGAGCACGTTCGGTTTTATAGAGCGCGACATCGAGTGCCGCTGACGATGAACTCTTTCCCTTCGCCGCGTGCTGATATTTCTTCACACTGTCATTCAAACGTGCAAGGCTGTTCTGAAGAGGTGCAAAATTCACAAACGGAACCGATGATTTTTCCGCCGGTACAACGAACGTCTCCGTCGGATCCTGCACCGCCTTCAACATCCCCGAAGTGATCGTCTGGTTAAAGGTTTTCGTGTCGTCACGCATCGTGTCTACAAGCCGCGTGACTTCGTTTGCATACTGACCGACCGTCTCGGCGAAGTTCGAGAACTCGAACGGAAGCGTGTCGGCGTTCGCGAGACGTAGTGTCGCGTGCCCGCATACCTTCGCAAGTGCGACACCGTACGCAAATCCCGGATCGCCGTATTTCGAATAGTGATCGAACGAGTCATAGATCGAATGGTACGATCCGCCGCCGTCCTCGCCGCCGAATCCAAGATTGAGAGACGCGATGCCGAGGTGCTGCAGGAACGGTGTGAAATCCGAGCCGGAGCCGAGCGGCGAGATGCGAAGGTCGACGCGGTCAAGGGCTTCTTTGCGTGCCGTAGGCGACCCGTTGACGATCTGATTTGCTCTCGCACGTTCCCAGACGTTCATCTTCGTCTGCGGATCAGGCACCGACTTCGCTACTTCGTTCATGAATTTCTCGAGCGTGTGCGATCCGCCCATGCCGAGAAAACCACGCCCGTTCGAATCGGTATTTATATAGACGGCGGCTTTTTGTCGAAGCTCGTCGGCGTGTTCTTCGACCCATTCCGTCGAACCGATAAGCCCCTCTTCTTCTGCGTCCCATGCCGCATAAACTATCGTCCGTTTGGGCCGCCAGCCCGTTTTTGCGAGTTCGCCGATGCCACGGGCCTCCTCCATCATAGCGACTAGGCCACTGATCGGATCGTCGGCGCCGTTGACCCATGCGTCACGGTGATTGCCGCGAATAATCCACTGATCGGGTCGCTCGCTGCCCGGCATTTTGGCGATGACGTTGTATATCGGCTTGATATCCCAGTTGAATTCCAACTTGAGGTGCACGATGGGGGATTTTCCCCCAAAGTGATACGTGATCGGCAGCGCTCCACGCCAACTGTCCGGAACGACAGCTCCATCAAGATTTCTCAAGAGCGGTAAGGCGTCAGAATACGAGATCGGCAGGACCGGAATTGTTGTCAATGTTTCGGCGTTCTTAATGTCGATCCGCTTCGCACCCTTAGTCGCCCCGATTCCCTTCGTCAAAGGATCACCGGGATACAAGGGCATATCCATAACGGAACCGCGTTGAACACCATGCTCATTTTTCCAGGCGCCTTTTGGATAGACGTCGCCCTGATAGAAACCGTCGTTGCGCGGATCGGAGTAGATGATACAGCCGACCGCGCCGTGTTCCGCCGCCACCTTTGGTTTGATACCACGCCACGCGCCGCCATATCTCGAAATAACGATCTTTCCCTTTACGTCGATGCCGCGGCGTTCAAGCTCTTCGTAATCGGCAGGCACGCCATAGTTGACGTATACCAGAGGTGCAGTAACGTCGCCGTCGATCGAATAAGCGTTGTAAGTCGGTAGCTGTTCGGCGGTCTGTCCCGATGTAGAATCTTCCTTTAACGCCGGTTCCTGAAGCTTCAGGCGAAACTTTTCGGGCGCCGTCATCTCGACGATCCGCGTTTTGGGTGTCGGGAACAAGATTTCGAATTCCTCGAGTTTGGTCTCGTATCCCCACGAGCGGAACTGCGACGCGATGAAATCGGCATTTTCCTTGTTGTATCGCGAACCGAGATGATGCGGGCGTGCCGAGAGACGCTTCATCCAGGATCGGAGATTCTCCGCATTGATCCCGGTATCAAAACGCGATTCAAGATCGGCCTGGCTTCTCGCCGTGTCTGACGAAAATCCCAGAATGGGAACCGGCAGCGATTGGCCGACGACAGACGAAACGATGAACAGAGAGATGGCAACTCGCGTTAACGATCGATGCATAGAACTCCTTTATTGAGCGAAAATCGATATGAAAGATGAGGTATTGTAAGCTAACTCGCCGATTTTATTCCAATCCGAGTCGAGCGGCGTCGGCATCCGGAATTTCGATGCTCATCCGGAGCAGAGCCGTCGAGAAGGTCTTTCCCTGAGCGTCGGTCATAAGGCTGAGAGTACCGCCGCCGCCGAGGCTGCCGTGTAGCAGGAAATTCAACGCGCCGAGATTCGGCAATTCGAAACGCTCCACTTCGCCCTTTACCATCTCGCCGAAATGCTGTTTCACCTTCTCGGCCGTAACTTCACGGACCAGAAGTGGAAAGTACTCATCTTTTAAGGCGATGACGCCGACGTTCGCAGTGTCACCCTTATCGCCCGACCGGGCGTGTGCTAGCTTTAATAGTGAGATCTTCATAAGGTTGAAAACATAGCCGGTCTGTCGAAGGAAATTGATATCGATGACAAAAGTATATTCGAATTGCGTATACGGCGTAAATCAAGGGGACGAAAACATGCAGTCGACAGTGATCAAGAACTTGAGCCTGACTTTCGCAATAATAGTACTGTTCGTAACGGCAGTCTTTAGCCAGACGCAGGCGAAGAAAAGCGATCCGCTTTCGATCGTCGACAAGGCGGAGAGCCAATCAAAGAATTACATTGAAACGTTTCGCAACTTGCTCGCCGACGAGACTAAGAGCTTTACGATCTACAAGGAGAGCGGAAAAGAAAGAACTCGTCGAACGGTACGATCGACCTTTTTTGTATATCCGTTCACGAAAGAAGAAGGACGCGTCGCCGAGTTCCGAAACGTCATCTCAGTCGACGGAAAAGCGGTCGATAAAGGGAATGAGCGTGCCGAGAAATTTTTTGAGAAGGTCGCGAAAGCGGCGACCTCGATGGAGGAATTTGAACTGCTCCGCACCGAGAGCCTGCGTCACGATGCTGAGCTTGATATCACCGGCCTCACTCTTTTTGCGGCAGTTTCGCTGGACAGTTCTTTTCGATCGTACTTTCAATTCTCGTTCGGACCGCGAACTGATTTTAACGGACGGAGGGTTTACGAAATTATATATCGACAGATCAGGGAGACTCCGGATATTGCCGTCAACAGTCCTAAGTCGACGGTATCGCTGAACCGCGCTCAGGATTACGAGATCGACGTGGACAAGCCCGTACCGCTGAACGCCCGGATGTACGGATCACTGCTTATCGATGCGGAAACTTTCCAGACCTGGTACGAAACGCGCACTATCTCGGTCCAACCCACAGGTTTTGCGGCCCCGATGCCGGTCATTACCGATGTGTTCGAATTTCAACCAAGCAATTTCGGAATTTTGACGCCAAAGGTGATCACGCACACGCAATTCAGTGTCAATACAAAGCGGGCAGCCGTCTCAAAGGAAGCCGTTATTCGTTTTGAATATACAAACTTCACCCGTCCTGACGTCGATGTTAAATCGGCGGAAGTAAATCCGAAATGATCAGCGAGCGGACACTTGTTTCAATAGGTCCGCGGCCTGTTTCCGGTTCTGCATCATTGTTGGCTCTTTCAGACTCGCGGTTGCGGCAAGGAACTCATCGAGCGCGACTTTTGATTCGCCGTTCCTGCCCATCTCGGCGTACAACATCCCGAGCCGTAGCAGCACTCGCTTCGAAGCGGCCAGCATTTCCCTCTTCGCCTGCTCGCGAGCGCTTTCAAGCTCGGCGAGAGCCTCGGGCTTCCGGTTTTGAAGATACAGGATCACCGCGATCTTCTCGGTCAACGCCGCTCGATAGATCGGCAGCCTCTTGCGGGCCTCCCGCAGAATGCCGCTCCGCTTCGGTGAGTTTATTCGACTCCTGAAACGCGACCGCGAGCGCTTCGTACAACTGATACATCGTATATGCATTAAAATTGTCGGCTGGCTGCTCAAGAGCTAGCTCGAGATCGCGAACTGCGCCGTCGAGGTCACCTTTCACGATCAACCCACGAGATCTTCCCATCATTGCGAGCGGGTCCTTTCGTATTTCGAGCGACCTGTCGTACGCATAGAAAGCCGCATCGATATCGGTACCCTCGGCCAACGCCGCACCGAGCTGTAGCCAATTGCTCGCCGATCTATCATCGATCATCACGGCGTGCTGCCAGAGAGCGACATCGGTCCGCCAGACAAAGTTATAGGAGAACGCATGCCATCCGAGTAAAGCAGTCAACACAACGCTCACGGCGAGTATATATTTCTCGGCCTTCCCGGAACGCCACGCAACCAGGCGTTCCGAGACAAGTGTTACGACGACGACCAGAAATCCAAGCAGCGGCAGATACAAGTATCTGTCGTGAACGATCTGGTCGGACGGAAAAGCAGTTATAAAGAATGCAGGCAAAAGGGTAAGAACAAACATAGCAACGCCCATCGTTCGGACAAAGGAACGGCGTGCCGCGAGGTATGATGCCGCGATGATCGCGAGCGCCACGATCGCCGGAAATACGACACTGAACATTCCGATCGACTCGACTGGGCGGAGAGGATAGTTCGGTCCCAACCACAACGGAAAGATCATCTGCCGTAGATAGAATACGAATATCGCAGGTACGGTCAGAATAGCCGAGACGATATCCGTCGCATTATCAGCCGGCCGCGAAACATAACCCAGAACAGCCATCCGGGCAAAAAAGTAAACGGCCGCGATCGCAAAAAACGGAACTGCAGTTCGCCAAGCCGGTTCGCCCATCAGCGGACCGATCGCATTCTTATTGTCGTGTTTTCGAGCAAGCACAAGTGCGAATATTGGCGCACATACCAGGCCAATCTCTTTAGACCCGATGGCGAGCGTGTAAAAGAGCAGCGAGATCAAAAGGTAACCGGGTCGACGTTTCTGCCGCACGTCCGCAGCCCACTTGTCCGCGAAAATGATCGAGAGCAGGAAGAAAAAGGCGAACAGGATATCCGGCGAACCCGATATCCACGCAACCGATTCGGTATGCACGGGATGAACGGCGAAGATCAAGACGATCGCCGTGGCAAGATACGGCGAAATCTCCCACCGCCGCAATAAGTAGTAGGCCGCAATGCAGACGCCGGCGTGGAGTAGAATATTCAGAAGATGCCAGCCCACCGGATCTAGGCCGAACAAGCCAAAACACAATATACAGAATGCTGTGAATACCGGTCGCCAGTAATTGCTTGCGGAGAGCGTACCGTCACCCTTGAACGCCCACACATCAGAGGTCAGGGCCGTAGTAAACAAAGCGCTGTCTTGTATCAGCGGGTTCTTAACGATCTGACGGCGGTCGTCGTAGACGAATTCGCCGGCGAGCGAGTTGGAAAAAGTAAAGATGACAGCGAGAGCGATAATACCGATCCACAGCCATTCCGTTTTGAGGTTCATATTAATTACAACGTTCGAGCGCGGTTTTAAGCGGGTCGCCAACCACATCGTCGATCAGGCCGATCCGCAATGCTTCTTCGGCACCAACGCGCCGTGCGGTGAAAAACATCTCGAGCGCTGCGGCTTCGCCGATCAGCTTCGGGAGACGCTGAGTTCCACCCCATCCGGTGATAATTCCGAGACCGACACCCGGATGTGAGAACCGGGCCGCAGGCGAAGCTATCCGTCGGTCGCACGCTAGTGCAAGGTCGAGGGCTCCGCCGAAACATACACCGCGGATCGCTGCAACGGTTTGAAGTCGTGCTCCCGCGATCCGTGTCATCAGATGCTGGCCGCGCCGTGCAAATTCCTTCGCCGACCCTTCGTCGATGACCTCCGCGATCTCTCGAAGATCGGCCCCTGACGCAAAGACCTCTCCCGCTCCGGTAAAAACAACCGCGCCGAGGTCCGCGCGAGCGTCACACCGTTCGACAATCCGCGACACCTCATCGAGAACTTCGATCGACAGAGGGCTGCGGATCTCAGGCCGGTTGAAGGTCACCACCATTGAACTTCCCATTTCCTCGACGATCACCGCGTTCGACATTTTGATTTCCGGACTAAATAATAGCGTTTATGTTCCGTACCGATAAAGCGCATCCGTGGCACGGCATCGAGATCGGCGAAGGTGCTCCGGCAGAAGTTACCGTGTTTGTCGAGATCGTTCCGCGCGACACCGTGAAGTACGAGGTCGACAAGGAGACGGGATATCTTAAGATCGACCGGCCACAACAATATTCGAATGTAGTTCCCGCGAACTACGGCTTTATCCCGCGGACCTATTGTTCTCGACGTGTCGCTGATCTTGCACGAAGTAAGTCGAGCCTGAAGATAACGGACGGCGACGGCGACCCACTCGATATTCTCGTCCTGAGCGAACATCATATTCCGCGCGGCGACATTATCCTGAAGGCGCGACCAATAGGCGGTTTTTGTCTGATCGACGATGACGAAGCCGATGACAAGATAATCGCGGTACTAAAGGGCGATAAGGTCTTCGAGCAGTACACCGAGATCGCCCAGCTTCCAAAAGGCATTCTTGAGCGTTTTGAACACTACTTTCTTACTTACAAGTCGCTGCCCGACCAACCGGACATCTGCGAGATACCGTATTCATATGGGCGGGAAGAATCTTACCAGGTCATCGGTGCGGCAGTCGGAGACTATGCAGACCTCTTGAATAGTGAATAGTGAATAGTGAATAGTTCGAGCAACCGAGCTCGTTGCTTTACCCTAACGATCAACGATCAACAATCGACGATCAACGATCAACGATCAACGATTCACTATTCACTAGAAGAACACTGCCCATGTCGCGAAGTCCTCGGTAAACTCTTCGAAGTGATGTGGCACCTTAGCAGCCACAAAGAATACATCACCGGCGCGAAACTCGAATGTTTCGTGAGCTATCACCAGCCGGCCCGAGCCGCGTGAGATAAAGTAAAATTCGTCCTCGTCATGAAAGGTTTGATGATCGATTCCGCGCGGCGCAAAAAACACGAGCTTAACGCCATTCTTCTCAAATGGTTCGATATCCCATAGGCCCTCCGTCCATTTCTCGGTGGCTGAAAGCGGGAGCTTCCCCAAAAATTCTTCGATTGTAAATTTCATTTGAGCTCTCTTGCGTTCATCGACTTGATGAGATGGCTAGACAGTTTTATGCAGTCGTCGGGCGCAAAAAGCTAGCGCATCTCGCCGAGCGCGAGCTTGTTTGCATGATCGTTGTACCGCAACGACTCGATTAGATACCGTTTCATTTCCATTATCAAAGTCTATAATGAGCGCTCACGCCTGAAATACCCCTGGACCATACCGATAACGGCACCTCCCGCCGCGCCCATTACAGTCACGATCAAAAGATGGACTAGGCTCGGGGCTAAACTCTTATAGATGTTCATGAACGCTTCGAACTCGAAGAAAATACCAAGGTATATAACAAACAGAACGATCGCGCCTACCTTAGCACCCTCAGCCCAGCCGCTACGGCATCCATAGTCGAGTACCCACGAAATCAGCCACGCGAATGTCACATTGAAGAGCAAAATCATCGCGATCATCGGCGGATCTTTTACCAAGCCGGCGTATTCGATCGTGTCCGCCTTAAAATAATCGGCCAGCAAAATACCGAAAAACAAAAAGCCGAGCAGGAACGTCACGATCCCGCCGGCCAAGGCTCCCAACAAAGTTCCGATCTTCATACAATTCTCCTTACCTTGGGGTTTCTGAAAAAGCCGAACTGCTAAATGATCAAATGGTGAATGCTGAAGATGGTACGTCGAAGCGCAAGAATCTACAAACCTCGGACGACGATGCCAACTCGTGTCGATATGATCTTTAACTCCGTTTCCCGATCTATTTCGCGCACGGTGAACTGACACCATGTGTTCGACGGATACACAGATGCGGACATGATCTCTTAAGAATTATTGTTCTAGGATCTAAACAGGGGATTCGTTTGGCGTGAGGTCGGGGTTCCAGCGATCGAGCTGCGAACGTCGATCTCGGTCTTCTGCGTCGTCGTTCTCGCGGCGTTCGGTTATCCAATCTTTGACGGTGCCTTCCATGCTGCGTTGTTTCTTCGGTTTTTGATTCTTCGCCTTTTTTGAGGTCGGCGGTTTAACCACGCCAGCGTCGACTCGTTTAATTATCTTGATCTTGGTCATAAAAGTGTTGAGGTGCGCCGGGCGGCACGGGCCGGTATCTCTCGACGCTTAGGCCTTTCCTTCTTGTCCGGATCGAGCTCCATTAGATCGCCCGGGCAGCAGTTGAGTGCGACACACATCTTTTCCAGCGTCGCAAAGTTCATTCCTAATGCCCTGTCCTTCGTCAGACGCCAGAGCGTCGTATAGCTGATCCCTGTTGTCCGCGACAGCCAATAGAGCGACTGTTCGCGCTGTTTTAATACTTCTTCGATTTTGAATGTGATCTTATGGTCCATAACAACTCGGGTTTCTAGTTTCCAGTTTCTAGCCTCTAGTTTCTAGTTTCTAGTTTGTAGGTTCAAGCTCTGCTTTTCTTAATGCTGGATTCTGGATTCTGAATTCTGACTTCTGACTCCTGAATGTATTGCACATCCGGTATATGCTACATACGCAATATATTGCGTATTTGACATATAGTCAAACGGGGAATAGGCTTTATCGAATAGAGTCCAAAGCTCACTCTTCTCAGACCGTTACGGGAATTCGCCCGCCTTCGTCTGAAATCCCCAGCTTCATAGTTCGGAGAAACTAACGATGAGCACACTGATCATCAGTAAGCGTCGGAAGGATGGCATCATGATCCTCGATCTGGCGGGCGGAATAAAGCTCGGCGAGGAAAACGCGTACCTTCACACCACGATCAAGGACCTGGTAGGGGCTGGCGAGAAAAAGATACTTCTGAACCTCGGCGAGGTAACGAAGATCGATTCGAGCGGCATGGGTGAGGTCATTGCAGCGTGGACCACGCTTCAAACCAACGGCGGCGAAGTGAAATTACTGAACCTGACAAAGAGCGTCGAAGAATTGATGATGTTGACAAAGCTGCTCACTGTTTTCGAAACCTATGAAAACGAGGCCGACGCGATCGCGAGCTTTAAAACAAAGGCTGCGAACCCGCACGACAAGCAGGTGTGGAAAAACGCAGAAGTAAGTTTTAGCTAGACCTGGGACTCGGGACTTGGGAGCTGGGACTTGAGACTTGAGACTTGGCGTTATTTGAGGATCGACAGATACTCTTTCCACACCCCGACTTCGTTGCCGTATCGATTTGCCATCACGGTTACGATCTGACGAACGTGATTCAAATCGTGGACGACCCACGTCGCGAGCAACTGCCGCAGAGTTACACGCCCAAGCTCGGGATGAATCCCTTCCAGATCGAGTTGCTGCTCTGAGAGGTTCCACGAACTAAGGGTGTCAAGGTTCTCGGATCTCAGCCGCCCAAACTCATCCAGCAATTCCATCATTGACTTCCCTTTCGAATTCTCGAACTGCGCGAAACGGTCGAACGGCACGAACGTCAGATTCTCGCCCTGCTCGAGGATTATCCGCGCCCGCGGGATCCAGTCCGTCTGTTCGCCGTGGATCAGGTGGCCGACAACATCGAACGCCGACCATTCCGTTGAATCGCTCGCGCTGGAAGTCCACTCACCCGACAACTCGGCGAGCATTGTCCGTAAAGTCGCGGGCGTAGTTCGCAACACCTCAATCGAGTTTTCCACTGAGAGTTCCATAAGTTCAATTTACCGAAAGCCGAAACCCTCCGCAACAAAAGAGGCCGCCTCTTCAGACGGCCTTTGCATCATCTTACTGAACTCCGATTAGCCGAAGCACTCTCTCGATCTTACTTACTTCATGGCCTGTTCGCATTCGAGTTCGAGTTGGTGTTCGTATTTCCTGTGTTCGTATTGCTGTTGGCGTCTGGATCGAGAGCGGGACAGCACTCACCATTCGGACAAACGACCATCGGATATTCGCATGCGCTCCATTCAAACCCTGGTCCGTCATCAGCAGCGGGTGCCGGTTGAGTCGGTTGGAAAAATATCATTCGCAGGCAGTCCTTCTTGCTCTGGAAATTGTTAAGGATGTCGCTCAGATCTTTCAGATTGTCGTCGCCGCTTATCCTTCCCCTTATATAACCGACGTAGTACTTCCCATTTGGTGCCTTCTGGACTTCAAGCGTGAACGTACCGCTAGGGTTGTTTTGATTCTTTAAGAGCTTCTTAAGCGAGGAACCCATCTCTTTCTCGATCTCGTCCTTTATCGCTTTCGCATGCTCTCCGTGACCCGACCCGTAGTCATCGCAAGGGCTCAGATCCTTCGATGCTTTGTTCGCGTCTGCCTGGTTCTGATTCAGGGACAGGTTCTGATTCTGACTAGAGTTATTGCTTGGCACAGGCGGAGTGCAAGCCAGGAAATAGAGTAACCCGCCTAGCGCGACAACTCCGACCATGATCCTTATCGATTGAGCCTTCATACAGTTTCCTCCGTTTCTATCTATTTCGTCAGCATCGAAAGCAGGTTTGTACGAGTCTGTTTGCCAAAAACAATCGAACTTCCGTCAGGCGACCACGCGAGACTTGAGATCAGAATTTTAGGATCGTTTTCGCCGAATATCTTACGCGGCGTGCCGCCGCTGACCGGTACAGTCCACAGTGCTGTTGTGTCGTCCATTCGCGAAACGAACGCGATGTTCGTTCCGTCGCGTGAAAGGTGAATGTTGTGAAAGTACGCGTGGCTAAGAGTATTCACTCTCCGTTCCGCGCCTGATCTTAAAGAAACCGAAACAATATTCGTCGTTGCGGGAGTCATTGAGACGTCTGCGGGATCCGCCTTTTGAGCGATCATCGCATCGCCCGTTCCACTGGTGAATCCGAGGAATCGAAATCGCTCGGCCGACTCGAATAGGATTCGAGACTGGGTGCTGACGATGTCGTAAAGCCAGAGCCTGTACGACGACTTACTCTGTCCAGTGGCCTCGTCATCCCAGGACACGAAGACGATGCTATTCCCGTCCGCGGTCCATACCGGACAACAATACTTTGCGTCCTTATTTTTGCTCTGGGTGATCACAGCGTTGCGTGCTCCATCGAAACCGACAAGCCATATATTAAGCACTCCGTCGGTCCGAGCTGAATAGGCGAGAGTGCTGCTGTCCGGCGACCACGAAATATGGTTTGTGCCTATCTTGAGATATGGAGTCGGAGTATACGGCAGAGCACCGACCTCACCATCCGCGAGCTTCATAGCATCATCGCCGGTAGGCCTGACACGCCATAACGCGATACCGGTTTCGGAACGCCGAAGGAATGCTATCCACTGTCCGTCCGGCGACCAGACAGGCGAAAACCCTTCGGACGAAACAACGATCGGAGCATCACCGCCCCGCACGTTTCGAACGTTGATCGAACCACTATAGGGCCGCTCGGTCAGTGTCACAGACTGGTATACGAGATTCTTTCCGTCGGGCGAAAATTCGGCCCAGAATTCGTTTGCCACTTCGTTCGCGATCGACGACTCCTTTGAATCCTGCGTGTCGACCATCCAAAGGTCCGATGTCTCGTTTACTGAGCCGTACAAGATCCTCGATCCATCAGGAGAAACATCCTTGACGAACAGATCGTTGTCGCCGGTGGAAAGCTGAACCGGTTCGCCGCCGCCGAATGATTTCTCAAAGATCTGATACACGCCATCGACCGAGCTGCTAAAGATGATCGACTTCCCGTCCCGTCCCCACGCCATGTCGTCGACCTGACGTTTCGATGATGCGATCTCATCCACCGACTCGGCGTCCTGCCGCTTGACCATGACCTTCCACATCTCGCCTTCCTTGATCGAGTATGCGATGGACGATCCGTCTGGTGAGATGGTTATCTGCCGGGGCTTCAAACTATCCGAGCCGAATTTCGTTATCTGCGCGATCTTTCCGGTCGTCGCATCAGCCGCGAAAAGCTCGGAGCCGTCCTGAAAATAGATCTGGCCGTCGGTCGACCATCTGACCGGTCTGGAAGTCGGACCGATTCCGTCCGCGATCTTGACCTGTTCGCCGCCTGTAAACGAAGCCCGCCATATCCCTCGATTCACGCCGCGGCTGGAGAAGAAGGCGACATCCTGGCCGTTCGGTGACCAAACCGGATACTGGTTATAAAAACCGTTCTTTGTTACCTGGATAGAATCTCCGCCCGCGGTCGGCTTGACCCAGATCTCAGTCGACTCGGCCTTCGTCGCCGCGTACGCGACCATTCGCCCATCCGGAGAAATTGATGCCGCCGCAACGGATTCACCGGCGCTGCTGCTCCAGCTTATGACTGGACTTGTACTCTTAGAAACCGCGACCGGTGCGGCTTGAGGCGATTCGCGCGAAATCCACCAGAAGAAGAAACCAATGATCGCAAAAACAGCGACCAGGATAAGCGACACTTCCGGATAGACAAGCTTCCTCGTGAAAACACTCGATACCGTTTTACCGATCGTGCTCCGCGGATCGATCCGGCCGGTATCGACAGCGTCCTGGCGCGGACCGGAGACGAGGAGTTCCTGCTGCAGCTGTTGTAAGTCCGCGAGCAGGTGTTCCATTCGCGAGTAGCGTTCTTCCCTTTCTTTTTTCAGGGCCTTGTCGACAATGTCGATCAACTTAACCGGCGGATCGACGAGAAACTCTTCAAGCCTTCGCGGATCCTTGCTGATGATCGCAGCGAGGATGTCGGCCATGCTCTTGCCGGGAAACGGTGCGTTCCCCGTCACCATTTCGAAGATTATGTTCCCGAGGCTGAAGATGTCGGTCCGCGGGTCGAGATCGATGCCGCGCGTCTGTTCCGGTGACATGTATTGCGGCGTGCCGAGGATCAGGCCGGGCGATGTCGAAGAAAAGTCGAGCGTCTTCGCATCGTCGCTCGACGGAAACGAAAAGATCTGTCCGGTATCCTTCGCGAGGCCAAAGTCCAGGACTTTGACACTGCCGTCCGGCCGAAGCATGATGTTGTCCGGCTTAACATCCCGGTGGACGATCCCGGCTTTGTGTGACGCCGCCAACGCTGACGCCACCTGGATCGCGATGTACACCGCTTCCATGAGATGTATCGGGCCGCGTCGGATCCGTGTACCCAACGTCTCTCCGGCGACGTACTCGCTAACGATAAACTGACCGTGGTCACTCTCGCCGATGTCGTGGATGATAAGGATATTCGGATGGTTTAACGCGGAGGCGGCCCGTGCTTCCTGATGAAACCTCCGCATGCGATCGGGATCTTTTCGAAACTCGTTGTTTAGGAATTTGATCGCCACGCGACGGCTGAGACGCGTGTCCTCGGCAAGAAACACTTCCGCCATGCCGCCGCGCCCCAACATTTCGATAAGGCGGTAATGACCCGGAAGCGCCTTTTGGTAATCGTCGGAGTAGGCCTGCGTCGTCTGGGCTTCAACCAACTCGCGTATCCGCATTTCGACTTTCTCTCGCAAGTCGGCATCTTCACCGCACTCACGGTCAAGGAACTCCCGCCGCTCGCGCGAAGCCTTAGCGGCGCAGACTTCTGCGAGACGATCGGTAAGCTCATGGGGAACTTCTTTCATACAAAGCGTATCGGCGAATTATCTGGCGAACAGCGAGATTATTGCACGGAACTTTATAAATCGGTAAGAAATTTGGATACGCCCGCAAAGTGATAAAATTTTCACGTTCACGCGGAACATGCATTAAAGGATAACGGAGGTCAGAAAATAATGATCGGAATAACTGGAGCCGGCGGAACGGTCGGTAGCGAGGTTGTCAGACAGGTTCATGAGGCTAATGTCGCGTTTCGAGCAGCCTATCATTCGAGAGATAAGACAGACGCGGCACGTGCGAAAGGGATCGAAGCGGTAGAGATAGATCTCGGCGATCCCGAATCGATGCACAATGCATTCCGCGGATGCGAGAGATTATTTCTCCTGAGCGCGAACCTGCCAAACCAGGTCGAACTCGAGATAGGATCGGTCGATGCAGCCAGGGCGGCGGGCGTCAAACATATTGTCAAGCTTTCGGCTCTGGGTGCGGACGCCGAGGATTTTGAGCTCGGCCGGATACATCGCGAAGTCGAAAAGGCGATCGAGGCAAGCGGCCTCGTGTGGACTATACTCCGGCCGAATAGTTTTATGCAGAACCTTGTGACATACCAGGCGGCTTCGATCCGGACCAACTCGGGGTTCTTCACAGCCGCCGGGGATGGCCGCATCAGCCACATCGACATTCGCGACATCGCCGCCGTGGTGTTGAAAACGCTGACCGAAACGGGACATGAAAATAAGGCTTACGATCTGACGGGATCCGAGTCCTTAACGTATGACGATGTGGCTGCGGCGATCTCAGATGCCATTGGGCGAAAGATAAACCACGTCAAGCTTCCCCCCGCCGATCTGAAAGGCGGTATGCTCGCCGCCGGGATCCCAGAGTTCATGGCCGATAATATCGTCGACCTCCAGCGTCATCACAGCGAGGGCAAAGCAGCGACGATCACAACGGATGTCGGGGATATTATTGGTCGTGATCCTGTACGCTTCGAAGATTTCGCCCGGGAAACTGCGGCGATGGGTGTTTGGTAGTACGTAGTTTGTTAGTCCTTAGAAGTTCGCGGAGCGAGCAACAGCATAAGGCTCTGGCGTGAACTCGGGCGATCTGTTCTAACCTAGCGGGAAGGCAGCACAAACGCTCCAATGTGCGGCGTATTTGTGTTCAAACACGTCTGCAACGAAAGTATCAACGCCTCTCTCAAATTCTCCGGCGTGACGATCGCGTCGACCAGTCCGCGGGCGGCGGCGTGTTTGGCGTCGAGTTCGAGGTCGTAGGTTTCGCGGACCTTGTCCATTTCCTCGAGCATCTCGGGCGGTGGTTCTTTTCCGTCCTTCCGGAGCTTCTCGATCTGCGTGCCGTAGATCGCCTGGGCGGCGCTGTCGCCTTCCATCACGCCCATTCGGCCGGTCGGGAGCGAGAAGATAAAGTCCGGATCGAAACCCTGCCCGGCCATAGCGTAATAGCCGGCACCCGATGCGTGATTCACAGTCAGAACTATCTTCGGCACTTTCGCGGTCGCCATCGCTTCGACAAATCGCGCACCGGCACGGATGATGCCGCTGTGCTCGGCTTCGGCACCGACCATGAATCCTGATACGTCCTGGACAAATAGCAGAGGCGTCGAATGGCGATCGCAATTGTCGATAAAGTACGCGGTCTTCTCAGCCGACTCTGTATAGACGATGCCGCCGAATCGCGGCGGCGTCCCGGGCTTGCCTTTCGACATGCCGCGCGAGTTTGCGATGACGCCGACAAGTATCCCGCCGATGCGTGCGGTTCCGCAGATCATCTCCTTTGCGTAGTCTGCCTGGAACTCGTCGAGGGTGTTGGCGTCGAGGAAAGAATCGAGGACCTTTCGCATATCGTAAGGCGCCCTGTGATCGTCGGGCAGCAACTCGTAAAGAGCGGGTGGCCCGGTCGCTACCGCTCCCGGTTCTGACACCGATACCCGGCTCGATTCTTTTGCCGGAAGTTCCGTAACCAACTCACGAATCTTCTCAAGGCATTCCTTGTCGTCTTTTGTTTTGTAATGTGCGACGCCGGAGATCGTGTTGTGCGTCGATGCTCCGCCGAGTGTTTCGTTGTCGATCGTCTGCCCGGTCGCGCCTTTCACGAGGTTCGCTCCGCCGAGTCCCATGAACGAAGTTCCCTCGACCATCAGGATCACGTCACTGAGCGCCGGCAGATAAGCACCGCCAGCGACGCACATTCCCATCACGGCCGCGATCTGCGGCACCTTCAAATAGTGACGCATGATCGAGTTGTAGTAAAAAATGCGGGCCGCACCGTACTGTCCCGGAAACACACCTCCCTGATACGGAAGATTAACGCCCGCTGAGTCGACGAGATAGATGATCGGGACACGGTTCCGCATCGCGATCTCCTGCGCACGCAGGATCTTTTTTATCGTCTCGGGATACCACGCACCGGCCTTGATCGTCGCGTCGTTCGCGACGACGACGCACTCACGTCCCTCGATCTTTCCAACGACCGTGACAACCGCCGCGGCCGGGGCCGTTCCGTCGTATTCATCGTATGCGACGAGCAAGCCGATCTCCTGCGAGAAGGTATTTTTATCAAGCAACAGTCCGACACGTTCGCGAGCCGTCAGCTTACCCTGCTTATGGATCTTATCGATCTTCGCGGGCCCGCCGCCGAGCTTGAGCTTTTCCTCGAGCACGAGATATTCGTCGGTTAGGGTTCGGAGGCGAGAATTTGAGCTATCTTTCATTGGTAGCTTTGCGACTTTGCGGCTTTGCGGGAAACCAGCGGGTAATTTCCCGCAAAGTCGCAAAGACGCAAAGGAAGATTTCAGAACTCGTTCAATATCACCGAATACTAATATTCGCCAAACTCGAATCGCTGACCGTCGGATTGTCGACGCTGACGATTCGAACTCTCGCCCGACGTGTCGACCGGCCGCCGACCGCGATCGCTTCCGTACCGTCGTTCGGGGTGGATGCGATCACCGTTTCCCAGTTCGTACTCTCGTCGCGCGAGATGTCGATCCGAACATTCCCTACGATATTATCCGACGTCCAGGTCAGCGTCCGCGATATCAATCGCGGGAGAGCCTCACCACCGTTGAAGTTCGACATCGTGATGCTCGAACCGCTGTATCGGTAATTCGCAATCACATCCGCCGTATTGTTTATCGATCGGGCATTGTCCCTTGCGTTGTTTAGTCCCGTCGTCGCGTTGTTGAAGATAACACCCGGGTTCGAGAAATACGCGACCCGTGTGCAACCCGACGTACACGGATTGACATATGACATTACCGTTCTGTAGCTGCCATTTACATAGTGGCCAAAGCCGTATGGAAGCGTCGGGTTGGATCCGTTTTCCGGGTTATGCTGGCTGCCCATATTGTGCCCAAGCTCGTGTGCAAAAGTGAGATTCCCGACCGCGCAGCTTCGAGCCGTAACCGTGAATCCGTTGTTCTGATTTCCGCCGATACCGCCCATCAGGTAGCCAATACCGCACACGCCGGTCACCTCGCTGATCTCGGCAACAAGATCCGCATTATGCGCATTTCTTAGAGTGGCGATCGCCGCGTCGTTTCGCAGATTGCTTAGGTCAGTGCTCGAGTTCCCACTCTCGGTGTAGACATATTCCTGGGAGTGAACCATCCTCGCACGCTGTCGGATCTTACTGTTGATATACGCCGTGTTCGTCGCGTCGATCGCCGCCTGCGCATGTGCAAGTGCCTGAGCATCGCCACCAAGAAAGTTCTTCGTAGCGGTGGTATAAACGACAAGTACATCGATGCGATCTCCGGAATCGACACCGACGAAAGTTACCTCCCGCCGCACGCAGCGCCTACATCATCAGCGTTGATCGCGCCACCGCATTCCGGGAATAGAGACTGATCGAGCTCGACGAGCATATGCTTGTCTCCACGCGGAACAATCTCGTAGACGGCGTCCGGCCCGTAGATCAACCCCGAGAAGAAACCCTTCCGAAATGTAATAACGACATCGCCTTCGGTCTTCGCGTACCTGATCTTCCCCCTCCATGTTATGTCGTCCGCAGCACGGAGCTCCGTCTGAGTGACGAAGGCTTCGAATTCCTTCTCGTCAAACAGCGGGATCGTCAGACGGCTCAGACGCGCCAGCTCCTGTCCGCTGGACCCGAAAGCGATCTCAGCCTCACGAACCGATGCGATCGAAGACCTGGCCGCTTCGGCAGCCGGTCTCCCTGCCGTCCGCAGTGAATAAAGCGCCGGAGCAGATCGTTGCGCCGAAGATATCTGCGGCACGATCAACACGATACCGCCGACCAATAGCAGCAGCACACATACTGAAGAAAGCTTCAACATATTATTTTTCTCCGATCACAAAAGTAGGGACCATTCCGCCACCGCTCGAAACATTTGCAAGCTCGCTCGAAGAGAGACGCGTGAATGCCGATCCGACGACACCGTTAAAGAGCAGCGGATCGAGATCGACAAGCTGTTCGACCATTCCCCATTTGCCTAGATCATCGAACATCATCGGAAACATTTCCTTCGCCGTTTTTACACGTTCCTGGACAAGATAGTCTCCGTCCGCAAGCGCCGTTTTGATCGCTGCGTCCCATTCTTCTTCGCTCGAGTTCCATCCGATATATATGCCATGCCCGCCGTAATCGTCGTTTGGCTTGAGGACCAGCTTGGCCGAATTCGCCCGCGTCCATGCTACGAGATCGATCTCCTGCGCCACAGCCCCGCTCGCTCCCGCCGCTTCTGACAAGAGTTTTCTCTTCACGAAACCTTCGCGTCCACGGAATATGCGCCCTTATAGCGCTCAGCTCGGTCTCATTGAAAAGATGTGCATACCTCTCATTAGTCAAAACGGCAAAGATCGCCTTCTTGTGGACCAGCTTGCCGCGAAAGCTGTTGACCATACAGACCGCACCTGCCCGATATGCGTCGAGCAATGCCGGTTGATCTTCCATAATGGGAAGATATTCATTCACCAGCAGACGCTTGTATACGATGTCGATCGCGACCGAACCAAGATAGAGCTTCTCGCCGTCAAATTCCAGATCACTTGGCGAACAGATCACGGACGTGTAACCCTCAGCTTCAAAGTACTCGCGAAACAGCTCGAATTCCTTTTGGGTCGGCAGGTCCTTGAGATCAACGATCGCGATAGTAGGATTTCTGTCAGGCGTTCGGCCGAGAAATTCGGTATAGCAATCGAGCAGTACTTTTAACATCTTCGGACGGCCGGCGAATCCGCGGATCGCGTATCGCTCAGCGAACTTCTTCATGACCGGCATCGTCTGAAAGATCTCGGTAGCCGAGTCCGCATAGGCGATGCCAGCGGGGCTCTCGCCGTTCAACTCGACAAAGCTGTATGTGCCATCGATCAAAAACGAATCGAGACGCGCCGTCGGTGATACTTGTTTATAGCCCGGATCGATCTTGACCAGTTCCTTTTCGATCTCGGTCACGCCTAATTCATCAAGCAAAGCGTCGTCCGCAACAGCCGCGTTCTTCACCTTTTCCAATGCACTCCAAATCGTTTCGCACGCCGTGGTCGCGAATTGCCAGTCACTCTCGGTTACGAAATGTGGACGCAGATAGGGCGACAGAGGGCGCCCGCCGAAAATGAGCTTGTTGTGCTCCAATCCGTCGTGAAGAATGCGGAACGACTCGTCGGCAAGATCGGCATCCTCGAGCAAAAGGTGATAGTGGCGAATCGCCTCATTGATCATTGGTTGTTTGTTTAAAGAGGACGGTGATGGAATCGTAAAAGCCGCGTATCGAATCGTCCGTCCCGTTGGCAATATGCTTATTTATCTTATTGAAAGGAAACACACCATTTCCCGAAGTGAACATGATAGCGAGCCCATTTTCAGTCATCTCCCAGCTTCCACCGAAGTTGTGTCTGATGCACTCGCCGAGGAACGATCCGAGAATACTCCCAAGATGATCCCGAGTATCCGCGTCCCATCCTTCGCGGTTGCGTTCAACATAACCGTCGATCCATTCTACGGATCGAGAATCGAAAGCAAGGCCGTGTTCCGAAAATGTTTCCATTACTTTGGCCGCATTCGCCGCTATTTTTTCCTCGTTCGTCATTTCGACATCTCTACGACCTCGTCCCATTCCTCTTTCGTCACCGGTGAAACGGAAAGACGCGATAATTTAACGAGCTTCATCTCGGCGAGCTTTTTATTCGCTTTAATGTCGGCAAGCGTGACAGGCTTTTTCAGAGCCTTTCCCGCCTCGAGCTCGACCGCGACCCAAGATCCTTCGTCGGCGGTTGGATCGGGAAAAGCCTCTTTCGAAACTTTCGCAAATCCAACCACAACCCTTTCACCGCCCGAGTGATAATAGAAAACCTTGTCGCCGGATTTCATCGCCTTCAAATTATTTCGCGCTGTATAATTCCTGACACCCGTCCAATCGGTCTTTCCCTCTTTCTGAAAATCCGCAAACGAATAAGATTCCGGTTCTTGTTTTACGAGCCAATATTGCATCTTGAATGGTGAATGGTGAATGGTGAATGGTGAATCGTCGAGTGTCATTCGCTATTCGGCCCTCTCATCGCCTCCTTTTTCAAATTTGATTTCGCCGTCTTAATCGACGAAGCGAGAATACGTTGAATTTCCTCACAATCGACCAAGAGCGAGTCTGCGATCTTTGCGCTTATTTGACCGCTGTCTCTAAGGATTCGAATCCAGTAATTGGTCTCGCCCGCCTCTTTCTGAGCAATAGACAATTTGCTTATAAAGTCGAGACGCGACTGGGCATTGACCGATTCCTCAACATTCGCCCCGATAGACGTGCCCGATCGCAAGACTTGCTTCGCCAAATCAAACTCTCTGCAGTTCTCCCGTAAATATTTGGAGAGCTTGACGGTTCGGAGGGCGAAGTCGTAAGCCTTTCGGCTCAAGACACTTTCTTTCATGTACTTTCACCATTCCTCCTCCCCTCGATAGTGACCAGGTGCGTCAAGGCAACATTCACCATTCACCATTCAGAAATCACCATTCAGAAGCGGCCTATGGCCGCTTCTGAGCTTCCGCCGCCTTCTTGTTAAGCCATTTCGCCCACCGCTCGATCATCGGCCGGAACGGCTTGAAGAGTTTCGCCCGAATGCTGCCTTGCGACTGCTTCTCGCTCCAGGAGCGCAGGTTTTTTTCCGCGTACTGCCGGATCTGCGGTTCGAGATTTTGTTTTCTTACAGAGTGCTTGAGCGTCAGATGATAATGCTGCCCGACGAGCGAGAATACGAGCCCGGCGAGATTGCCCTTAAATGAGCTTTTCGCCATCCACTTTTTCGCAAAGCTTTCGGTCGGCTGCAAAAGCGCGCCCATAGACATCTCAAGCCATGCCGGTTGGTTTCCCTGTTTGGGATGATAAAGACCGGGTAAGTCTCCCTTCATCGGAACATTCAAGTTCTTCAGGTGCGGATCGTTGATAAAATCGACCAGCTTTACCTTTTCGATGCCGCGCAGATGTTCCATCGGGAGAAAGTCGAGTGCCTCTTTTAAATGCTCGTCCGTGTAAGCCGGAAGGTCAATGCTCGCCTGATTCTCGATCTTAACTTTTGTAACTTTTGCAGTCTTTTGTCCTGCAGTTTGTATTGCCATAACTTGAAGTAGATTGTAATTGGAAAGGACCCATTAGTAAATTCTGCGACATATGTGTGGCACAGGCGCCACACACCGGGGCGTCACGGACATTGTGGGTCCGTTTAGTTCAGCTGGAAAAGCTTTACTTTGCGACTTTGCGACTTTGCGACTTTGCGGGAACACTAGCGCAAAATAGCCTGGAACGATTGTTTTCCCGCAAAGTCGCAAAGTCACAAAGAAATCAGGACTATACTGACCCGCCCTGGGAAGATTAGTGGCATGCAGTTTGTTAACAGTATCCCGAGCGGATCTAATTAAATGAATCAGACCACGATCTCTAACCCCATTTCCACGACCGGTGTAGGTTTGCATACTGGAGTACCGGTGAATTTAACACTGAAGCCGGCACCCGAAAATACTGGTTATATTTTCGTCCGGACTGATCTCGACAATTTCGAGATCCCGGCGTCGGCCGAATATATATCGCACTGTAGTTATGCGACGACACTGATGCGCCGCGGCGTTGTGCTGTCTACGTGCGAACACCTACTGTCGGCGTTGCGGGGCAGCGGCGTCGACAACTGCTTTATCGAGGTAGACAACATCGAGATCCCGATCATGGACGGGTCGAGCGAGGATTTTCTCGAGCTTATTCAAGTCGCGGGCGTCGTCGAGCAAGATGCTCCTCGTCATCATTTTCGCGTACTCACAAAAGTCGAGATCGATCAGGAGGGTCGTCGGATGTCGATCGAGCCGTCGGACAAATACGAGATCGATTGCGTCATCGATTTTGCTCATCCATTTATCAACAAACAGACTCTGCATTTTGTTTTCGACAACGGTTCGTTCGGTCGTGAGATCGCATCAGCACGTACGTTCGGATTTACGACCGAGATCGAGATGCTGCGCAAGGCAAACCTCGCGCTTGGCGGCTCGCTCGACAACGCCATCGTTCTAACGCCCGACGGGATGCTCAACGAAACTCCGCTCCGCTTCGATGACGAGTTCGTCCGTCACAAGATCCTCGACATCATCGGAGACTTCGCTTTACTTGGTATGCCCGTTCTTGGAAAGATCACGGCCGAAAAAAGCGGCCATGCCGTACACGCCGCTTTGATGAGCAAGTTATTGAAGACCGAAGGCGCGTGGGAGATCGTCTAGCGGTGGTCGGTGGTCGGTGGTCGGTGGTCGGTGGTCGGTGGTCAAGGCTGATTTTACTAACTACCTTCCGCCTTCCGCCTTCCGCCTTCCGCCTTCCGCCTTCCGCCTTCCGCCTTCCGCCTACTCTGAATCCCAATCTGCCGTATGAAAGGTACCTTCCTTATCGATCCTTTGATAAGTATGCGCACCGAAGAAATCCCTCTGAGCCTGGATCAGATTAGCCGGCAGACGCTCAGACGCATAGGCTTTTAGGTAGTTCAACGATGCGGCCGCAGACATGCACGGGACGTTTACCGAAGTCGAGAAATGCACAAAAGCCTTGAGCAACGATTCCTCCTTTCTGATGATCGGCACAAACACGTCGGAAACTAGAATGCTCTCGACCGCTGCTTCTGACTCGAGGGCGAGTCGAATATCGTCCAACAAAGCTGCCCGTATAATGCACCCCCCGCGCCAGATCTTCGCGATCTCGATCATGTCCAACTTATAGTCCTTTTCTAGCGAGGCAGCTTTCAAAAGAGACAAACCCTGAGCGTAAGTCGTGATAAACGCGAGATGCAATCCACCGTAAACGAAGTCGATGGTCTTGTCGCGGAGCTCTTCCGAAACAGAAATCTGACCAATCGAAAGCTTTTTGAAGGCAATGCTCCGCTCTAACTTGCGGGCGGAGATCTGCCGCATTGTGACTGCAGAATCTATCGTCGGTATCGGCACCCCGAGATCCATCGCTACCTGCGATGTCCACTTCCCGGTTCCCTTCTGCCCGGCGGTGTCGAGAATCAGATCAACCAACGGCTTTCCGGTTTCATCATCGATCTTCCGCAATACTATCGAAGTGATCTCTATAAGAAACGAATTAAGCTCGCCGCGATTCCATTCTTCGAATAGATCGGCGATCTCAGGTGTCGTCAACCGGTACCCGCGTTTCAAGAGATCGTATGCTTCTGCGATCAACTGCATCAGCCCGTACTCGATGCCGTTGTGCACCATCTTTACAAAATGACCCGCGGAACCGTTCCCGACATGCGCGGCACAAGGCTCCCCGTTTACCTTCGCGGATGCAGCTTCAAAGATAGGCCGGACATGCTCATAAACTTCCGGGTTGCCGCCGACCATTATGCTCGCTCCGTAACGAGCACCTTCCTCGCCGCCGGAAACGCCGACGCCAAGAAACGCAATTCCTTTCTCTGTGAGATATGCCTCGCGCCGCTCGGTGTCGGAGAAGTGCGAGTTTCCACCGTCGATGACGATGTCGCCAGGATCGAGGTGCGGAAGAAGATCAGCGATCACCGAATCAACTGCGTCACCGGCAGGAACCAGCATCATGATGCGCCGAGGCGTTTCGAGACCGGCGATAAAATCCGGGATATTGTCGACACCGGTTACGGGCAGTCCCTTTCCTTCCTGAAGGAGAAGATCAAGTTTATCGTGGTGCTTGTTGTAACCGATTCCCGAGAATCCGTGCTGGACAACATTCAGAAGAAAGTTCCGTCCCATCGTCCCGAGACCGATCATCCCGAATTGCGCTTGTGTCATATTGAGAAATTATACGTCCGAGATATCGGCTTCCACTACAGCAGACTCACGGCGACCGTCTCGAGGCGAAGTTCCAACACGCACCGGGGCCATCCGAGCAAACGCCCATTCTGAAGCTAATATGGATCGGTATCCAACTCTATCGCAAAATTTAGGCCCAGAATCTTCCTCTACCGAACTTGACGAGTTTAGGCGCACTGTCTGATTCTTATCAAATGCTCGACCTGCTGGAAGCGATACGACCCACAACATTTATTCAACCGCAAAAATTGCGCGATCATCTCGGGCTCGACCTAACTATCGCGAGCGAGACTTTTCAACATACCGGCAGTTTCAAATTCCGGGCCGCGTACAACCTTGCGTCCAGCGTCCCGAACGATTCGATACTAACGGCATCGTCCGGAAACTTCGGACAGGCGCTCGCCTACGCCTGCAAACTCCTTCGAAAGAAGTGCACAGTTGTTATGCCCGAGACTTCTGCACAGGTAAAGATCGACGCCGTACGCTCTTTCGGAGCAACTGTCGACCTCATCGATGTTCGCAAGATCGGCAGAAACGAAAGAGTTGCGCAGCTCGCTGAAGAAATGCCCAGCG
This sequence comes from uncultured Acidobacteriota bacterium, assembly GCA_963772405.1. Lineage (GTDB taxonomy): Bacteria > Acidobacteriota > Blastocatellia > Pyrinomonadales > Pyrinomonadaceae > OLB17. Next base: position 1,055,389 of record CAVYWT010000001.1, read on the forward strand.
CATATTTTGCGAGCCCGTACGATGACGCATTCGTTATCGATGGTAACGCGACGATCGGCGATGAACTTGCGACAGAAAGCTTTGACGTGGTGATCGTACCGATCGGCGGCGGTGGCTTGATCTCGGGAATAATTACGGGATTGCGACGGAACGATTCGGATACCGTTGTTGTCGGTGCCGAACCTGTACTCGCCAACGACGCGGCAAGATCCTTGAAAGCGGGCGAGATAATTCGGAACGAGACTGAGCCGATGACGGTCGCCGACGGTGCAAGAACGATCTCACTCGGAAATCTGAACTGGCCGATTATCAAGGATGGTGTCGCGGAGATCGTCGAAGTTTCGGAAGAGAATATCTGCGCCGCCGTTCGCCTTTATTTTGCGCTCGCAAACTTAAAATGCGAGCCAACCGCGGCCGTATCCCTCGGGGCGATTCTCGAAGGACCGGCAAGGTTTGCAGGCAAAAAGATATGCCTCGTTGTCACCGGTGGCAATGTCGACAACGAGGTTTACAAAGAGATGCTTGGCTAATTTCTAACTTCTTCGACGAACGTCACGCGGTTGATCTCATGCAGCGTCGTCGCACCGGCGAACACCTTTTTGACGGCCGATTCGCGCAAGGATGACAACCCTTCTTTTTCCGCCTGACGTCGGATCTCCGATCCGGGCCGCCGTTCGATGATCATCTCCCGTATCGAATCCGACATATCTAACAGCTCGTGGATCGCGGTTCGACCGCGATAGCCGGTGTGATTGCAGGCGTCACAGCCGACGTTTCTGAAGAACACGCGATCCCGAACGTCCTCAGGTCGCAATCCGGAGCTGAACAGATCCTCTACTGACGGTTCATACTGTCGTTTACATGTCGGACAAAGAAGTCGAACAAGTCGCTGAGCGAGCACACAGTTTAGTGAAGAGACAAAGTTATAAGGCTCGACGCCCATATTCAGAAAACGTCCGATGACGTCGATGACGTTGTTTGCGTGGACGGTGGTGAAGACGAGGTGGCCGGTCAGCGCGGACTGTATCGCGATCTGTGCCGTTTCCTCGTCACGGATCTCACCGACCATCACCTTGTCGGGATCGTGACGCAGTATCGACCGCAGTCCGCGTGCAAACGTTAATCCCTTTTTCTCGTTCACGGGGATCTGCATTATGCCCTGCAGAACGTACTCGACCGGATCTTCGATCGTAATGATCTTGTCCTCATCGTTCCGGATCTCGTTGAGAGCGCCGTAGAGAGTTGTCGTCTTTCCCGAACCCGTCGGCCCGGTCACGAGTACCATCCCGTACGGCTCCTTGATGTACAGACGAAATCTCTTTAGATCGTCGGCGTCGAAACCGACGACATCGAGGCTAAGATTCTTAAATTCTTCGGAGATCTGCTCTTTGTCGAGGATACGAATGACGCAATTCTCTCCAAAGGCCGACGGCAGGATCGACACACGAAAATCGACCGTGCGGCCTTTGTATCGAACACGAAAGCGTCCGTCCTGCGGGATGCGACGCTCGGCTATGTCGAGCTCGGACATGACCTTGATGCGCGAGATCAGAGTTTGATGATAGGCGATATCGATCGGGTCGACCTTGGAATAAAGCGCGCCGTCGATTCGAAATTTTACGCGAACATCGCGGTCCCCGGCCTCGATGTGAATATCGGACGCTCGCGATTCCATTGCGTTATAGACGATCGTATCGACGAGCTTGATGATGGGCGACATGTCCGAATCTGTCGCCAGACGATCGAGGTCCAGAACTTCCTCGCCCTGTTCGGTCTCTTTTACAAGCGAGATCTTAAATCCGGAGGCCGCTTCCTGCAGAACTCGCTGTGTCGCATCGCCCTTTTTTAGAACAACATCGATCGCACCCTGCGTCGCAATGTACGGGACGATGCGGACGTTGAGCGCATTCTCCAGTTCGTCGAGGCGCTGGAGATTTGTCGGATCGGCCATCGCCGCATGCAGATCCATTCCTTCGCGTTTCAATGGGACGAAATGGTTTCGTAGCATCATCTCGACCGGGATCTTCGCGAGCTCTTCGTAATCGATCGGCGACGGCTGGTCGGTCGGCAGGAGATCGATATACGGCAAGCGATATCTCCGGGCGAGCTGCTTTGCCTCGATAACCTCAGGCGGTTCATTCTCGAGGAAGTCGGAAAGTTCGATTCGAGATGACGATTTTCCTGTAAGCGTGTTCTGGTCGGTACTCATTATTCTTATTTCCTTCCGCCCGTTGGTCCGGCCGATATCGTTTCTATTATCGGAAGATAGATCGCCAATAGGATCGCGACAACAACGCCGGCCATAAAGATAAGGATCAGGGGCTCAAGCAACGTCGTCAATTGATCCAGTTTGACCTCGGCTTCAGCGTCGTAGAACGCAGCGACCTCATCGAGCATTTCGCGGAGGCTGCCCGATTTTTCACCTATCCCTATCATGTCCAGCCCGAGTCCGGGGATCCAGTTGGTCTTTTCCAGAGCTTCCGTAAAGCCGCGGCCCTCTCGGATCATCGGCAACGCCGATTGGCTCCTTTGACGAAGCTCGAGGTTGTTAAGCGATTGCGATGCAATGTCCCATGAATCCGGTACGGTAATACCGCCGGACAGTAGTGTCGAGAGCGACCGGGCCAACTGGGCAGTCGCCATCTGACGAATAAGGACACCGGCGATCGGAAGCTTTAGCAGTAGCCGGTGAACAATTAGCCTGCCAGCGTCAGTTCGAAGCCACGTGAACAGTGCCAGTCCGAGCAAAAGAAGTAGCGGCAGCATCCACCAAAAGTTGTTCGCAACTCCGTTCGATATCGCGAGCACTACGATCGTTACCGTCGGAAGTCCACGGTTGGCACTCAGCGCTTTGAAGAGGTCCGACATCCGCGGAACGATATAGAGGGTCAGGAATGCAACCATGAACGACGAAGCAATAAGTAAGAACGCCGGGTATGCGAGAGCTCCGCGGAGCTTTCGCGATATACCGACGCTACGCTTCAGATACTCGACATACCGAAGCAACACGTCATCGAGCGCACCGCTTTTCTCGCCTGAGAGGATCGACGCCGTATAGATCTTCGGGAAAATCCCCTGAGCTTCGAACGCACCAGAGAGCGGAATCCCGCTCTTGATCTTGTCCTCAACATCCGCCAGGACTTCACGCAAGTTCGATGACGGCGTCCGGGTCTTGAGCAGGTTTATCGCCTGCAACATCGGAATCCCGGCCCGCAACAATGCTGAGAGCTGCTGATTAAAATGAAGAAAGTCGGCCTGTTTTACACGGCCATGTTTTCCTGCGGAGCCGAACGGCAGGAACGATGAGATCCCTCCCTCGTTCGAAGAAACGGCAAAAACCTTAAATCCCTCGCGTTCGAGCTGGACCCGGGCATCGGTTGCACCGGCGGCTTCGACTACCCTTGTAATTACGTCGCCCGAGGGCGTTCCGAGACGGCAGATAAATTCTGACATGGATTTCGACGATTATCCGATGGCGAGCCCGCAGTGGGTGCAGATCGCTGAAGACCGCTTCGGATTATAACACGCAAGATTTAGTGAATTGTTGCAAACTATACATGCCAACCGATTTATTTTGACTAACACAACTATTTCAAGGGTTGCCTCATCCAAAAATTACCTTGCAGAAGTTATACCTGTTTTCTAGAATGTAGTTCGTTCCCCTTGCTGGAGATATCTATGGCGTTAATGGGTTTTGAGGTTTATGGCCGTTGCAGGCTCTTGCTACGGACATTTTCCTTTATGTTTGCCGTTTTGGCGGCCACACTCTCGGGGTCTGCCCAGCAAGCCGAACCCACCCCGCCTGAACAAGACCCCGCCGCACCGATCCGAATCAAGACCGATCTCGTGACACTAACGCTTACCGTTACTGATGTTTACGGAAGATATGTGATGGGTCTGGGAAAAAACTCCTTCACCGTCTTCGATAACAACCAGGAACAGGAAATTTCGTTTTTCAGCGACACCGATGCTCCGGTTTCGCTTGGCGTGCTCTTTGACGTGTCCGGTTCGATGAGCGGCGAAAAAATAAAGAAGGCCCGAAAAGCTCTTTCCCGTTTTATCAATACAAGCCATCCGAGCGACGAGTATTTTCTCATAGGTTTCAATAGTCGGGCCCAACTGCTTCTCGACAGGACCCGCGACGGGGACGCGGTGCTACAAAAACTCACTCTCGTGAGTCCGAAACATAACACTGCACTTTACGACGCGGTTTATCTGGGCATCGAGCGCGTCACTCGCGGCAGCCACCAGAAACGTGCGCTGCTCATCATCAGCGACGGACAGGACAACGCTTCCCGGTATAATTTCGGTGAAGTCCGCCGTCTGATGAAAGAGTCGGATGTCATTACCTACGCGGTCGGAATTATTGACGCCGGTGACGCGGGCAGCCAGGTAGGAATGCAAGGCCAGGCCTTTCTCGACGAACTGACGTCAGTAACGGGTGGAAAATCGTTTTATCCTACGAGCGACGTTGAGCTTGATGAAATATTTGACCGCATCTCAATTGAGCTTCGTCACCAGTATTCGATCGGTTATACACCGAAGGACTTTCAGCCGGACGGCAAATGGCGGAAGGTCAAAGTTAGGGTCAAACCTCCCCGCGGTTTGCCGCGTCTAACTGTCCGAAGCCGCGAGGGCTACTATGCTACGCCGGCGTTAGATCTTCGGTAATTTTTGAGTTAGATGATGAAACGACTTTACTTTCTCGGCTTTTTCACTTTGTTTTCACTGCTTTTCGCATCCGAGCTCCTTTCACAAGGTGCCCGTGCGCAGCAGCCGGCTGGCGTAAATCGGATCGTAATCACCAAGGCTACTCCGACTCCGACTCCGGCACCGGCTCCGACAATAAGAGAAGAGGATATCGTTGAAAAGGTCGAGACTGAGCTTGTAAACCTCAATGTGCGGGTAGTGGATCGCAACAACCGCCCTGTCAACAATCTTCACGAGGCTGAATTTAAGGTTTTCGAAAACAATATTCTGCAGAGGATAGAGTTTTTTTCGAAATCTGAAGTACCGACGAACTACTCCCTGGTGATCGACAACTCCGGTTCGCTCCGCGCGCAGATCGACGAGGTGATCGAGGCAAGCAAGATCCTGGTAGCTGCCAACAAGGCTGAAGATGAGACCAGCATTATCCGGTTCGTCAGCTCGGAGAAAATTGAGATCTTGCAGGGTTTTACCTCGAACAAGACCGACCTGAATGATGCTCTCGACAATTTATACATCGAAGGCGGTCAGACGGCGATAATTGACGCCGTTTATCTCGCCGCTGATAAGGTGACAGACTATGAAAAGTCTTTGAACAAAGTGGACAGAAAGCGCCGTGCCTTGATCCTTGTCTCAGATGGCGAAGACGTCAGTAGCTATTACAGCCAACAACAGTTATTCGATCTGCTTCGCGAAACGGATGTTCAGATCTATGTTGTCGGTTTTGTAAAAGATCTCAGCACGGAGAAAGGATTTATCACAAAGAGCAAGCAGGGTAAAGCCAAGGCATTTCTCGAAAGGCTTTCCGCCGAAACCGGCGGCCGAGCATACTTTCCGAATTCGGTCGGCGAACTGAATGGCATAGCTCGTGAGATCGCGGCCGAGCTCCGAACACAGTATTCGATCGGCTATCTTCCCAGTAACGACCGGGATGACGGAACCTTTAGGAACATCAAGGTTGTTGTTGACGACGGGCCCAATAAGCAAAAGCGAATCGCGCTGACGCGCTCCGGCCGTATGGCAGGTCCACCCGCGGGAACAGCAACGCCGACCGTGCAGAATCCGAAGTAATCAAGTGACAAAGGAAAAGGCGGGGAAGAGATTGACGTCTCTTCCCCGCCTTTTTATATTTCCGAGGTGCTTATTCGGGAACCGATCCAGAGATTTTCTTGCGATTCGTCTCGCCGGTATCTATCACGGGAAGTCCGATGCCCACTTCACTGTGCGGACGCGGAATCACATGGACTGCAGTAACGGTGCCGACCTTGCGCGCTGCAGCCGCACCAGCGTCCACGGCAGCCTTCACGGCCCCAACCTCTCCGCGGACAATCGCGGTAACAAGACCGGCGTCCACTTTTTCATAGCCGACCAGATTGACGTTCGCAGTTTTGACCATCGCGTCGGCCGCTTCGATCATCGCTACGAGACCCATGCATTCGACCATTCCTAGTGCTTCCATAAACGTTTGATAAAAACCTAACGCAAGTATAAGGCAAGAACCAGCAAAATCAGCACACCGATAACGATTACGCCGGTCGTTATGACGAATCCGGTGGGCCGAGCCGTCCTCTGCTCCCAGCTAACTTCAAGCGGCTGCCGATTAAAGGCACGTCGTTGCTTTCTCAATAGAGCCGCCGATCTTAAAGGTGGCCGGGATCCTGGTTGCTTTACGATATTTACTTCCGCCGCCTCTTCACCGTTCGCGGTCTCGTCTTTGACCCGGTCGCCGCAGTTATAGCAAAACACGGACTCATCACGAACTTCCGCGCCGCAGCTGGCGCACGCGGCCGTTTGAATAGCAGTTTCCGACATCATTTCATTCGCATGGCTGCGAAGATCTGTTTCGCCGCCGCGGACAGGTCGGCTCTTCCCTTCGGCACGACGATCAAACCTCCTGTACCTTTTGTGAGCCGATCCAGAATTTTCGTAAACACCCGCGTGTCCGACATCGCAATAACGAACAGCCGAATGTTCTGGTCTTTCAGAAGCTTCAGCACATCCTCGATCTTGGACGCACTCTCTCGGTCTTCGCCATCCGTAACAAGTACGAGCCGCCCGGCCTCGACCTGGGTCGGTCCGCGCGTTCTGAACCAGATAATCGGCCGAGCTTTTTATCGCATCAAGGATCGCGGTTTTGCCGCCTTCGATAAACATGTTTTGAGCGGCATCATGAAGCTCCGATTTATGGAAAGTAAACTCCTGCCGCAGAACGATCTTTGGCGTGTCGACAAACGTTACGAGAAACGCTTCGTCGTCCGCTTCATTTTCTTCCACAACATCCGACACAACCGTGATCACTTTGTCGATAAGCGTGCGAAAGGAACCGGAATTATCAACAACGAACCCGTAGCTCACCGGAATCTTTTCGGTCGGTTTTTGCGAGGACTCCACTCGATCCTGAGCGGCACTCGGCACGCACAGTCCCAGAGTCAAAAATAAAATTACTAGAAGAAATCGAATCATAGGTTTCAGGCCGAAGCGAAAACGTCTTTTTCGTTTCCCAGATCACGGGCCGAGGGCGTGAGAATTGTTTTCGAAGTGATGTAGATCTTTTCTCCCTTGTCTATCGCCAGCCGAACATCGGTCTCGCTAACGAAATCCATCGGGGTTCTATTCGCACCGTTCTCCGTCAATGATTGTGGACGCAGTTCGTGAATGATCGTCTTTACCGGCGACTCATCGGGCCGTTCGGTAGCGGGCGGTTCCGGAAGCGGAGAATCGGCGATCTTTTTACTCAGGAATTGATCCACGATCGCCGCAATCTGGTCGCGGTTGGGCTTCGCCCTTGAGGTAGCCGGAACGGAGGAGGTCGCCGGGAGTACTGACTTAGGTTTCGATCTCGTTCTCTCAGCACCGACAGGTTTTGTTTCCCATGCGACGCGTTTAATATCCATCAAATGAATAGGCGAGACATTATCGGACGTAACGTTTCCACCCCAAGAACCACATCCGAGCGTCATCGACGGTGGCAAATCGGTTGAGAATCCTATCGCCCCGTGCGTGGTCGGTGAATTGATGACAACGCGCGAGGCTGGCATCTTCGCTCCATACGAGATCGCAGCCTCGCGATTCTGCGTATGCATTCCCGCCGTGTGTCCCATTCCGCCAAATTGCAGAATCTCGTAGCAGCGTTTGGCCCCTTCATCCAATCCGTCCACTACAAAAAACGCGAGGGTGGGTGAAAGCTTCTCGATCGACCACGGATGATCGCGTCCAACACCGAAGCAATCAGCGAGTAGACACCGTGTTCCATCGGGTATTGAGATACCTGCGAGATCTGCAATGTACTCTGCTGATTTCCCGACGATGCCGGCATTAAGGGTTCTCTGAGGTGTAAGAAGTACTTTGGCGACTGTCTCAGCCTCCGCTTCAGTCAGGAAATGGCCGCCTTGTTGTTTGAACTGTTCGCGTACTTCGCCTTCGAGCGGGGCATCGACAACGACAGACTGTTCGGATGCGGCATATCGTACCGTTGTCGAAGCACGTACCGGTAAGTATATCGCTCACCGCCTTTGCCGCATCTGCGGAACGTTCAATGAAAACCGGGACATTCCCCGGTCCGACACCAAATGCTGGTTTGCCTGACGAATAGGCCGCACGCACCAGCCCGATGCCTCCGGTCGCAAGAATAACGGCGGTCCGCTTATGCTTCATCAGCGTTTCTGTGGCCTCGATCGTGCTGTTCGCGATGCAGTAGATCGCATCCGGCGGCAAGCCGTTCTCGATCGCCGCGTCGCGCATCACGCGGGTTGTCTCGGCTATGCAGCGGGCCGCAGACGGATGAGGTGACAAAACGATGGTGTTGCGAGATTTGATCGCGATGATGATCTTGAATATCGCTGTTGAGGTTGGATTGGTAGACGGAATGATCGCGGCAACAACACCGCGCGGACTTACAATCTCGACAACGGTGCCGTCGTCAGAAACAACACCGACAGTTTTCATGTCGCGGAAATAGTTCCAGACGTCTTCGGCCGCGAATCTGTTCTTTTCACGCTTATCTTCGGCTTTGCCAAAGCCGGTCTCCTCGTGAGCGAGGGCTCCGAGCCGACCGGATTCAGCGAGGGCGACACCCGCCATCGCCTCACAGATCTGATCGATTTTTTTCTGGTCAAAATCTGCTACAGCCTGAAAGGCACGGTGAGCGGCTTCAACCGCGTCCCGTGCCTCTTGCTGTGCAATTAAATCTTTGTCGCCCATTAGCTCTTACGCGACGGGGCGAGAGGGCGACGCGGCGACTCGGAGATATTCCTCCCCGCGTCTCCCCTTCGCCGTGTCACCGTGTCTTCGACTTGTTTCCCTGCATTCCAGTTCCGGTACCCGACTCATCTCCCGAACCGAGCTGACGACCCCCACCTCCGCCCAGTGCTTTTTCATCCGGGCTCAAACCTACCTTTCCGCCGCGCGGCAGCACTCGTTCAACTTCGCCGTGCGGTCGTGGGATTACATGAACGCTGATCAGTTCGCCGACCCTGCGAGCCGCAGCTGCTCCGGCATCGGTCGCAGCTTTGACTGCACCGACATCGCCGCGCACAAATATCGTGACATAGCCGGCCCCGATGTATTCCTTTCCGATCAATTGAACATTTGCGGCTTTGACCATCGCATCCGCCGCCTCAACTGCGCCCACGAATCCTTTGGTCTCGACCATTCCGAGTGCTTCTAAACTCATTATCAGTTCCTCGCTTTTTGATTTGCCCTTTGAAGTCTATAACAAGACGTGAATTATGCCTAAAACTATCACGCCGCTCAATCGATTAATCAAGCTGTTAGCATTGAATAAATCTAGTGGCAATCCTTTGACAACCATTGTTTATCGAAGCTATATTTCAAGTTTGAGATCTCAGCATTTGGCACTCACTGTGCCGGCCGGAAACCACAAGACATGTCAATTACCTTGGGCGACAAATTGCGACAGGCTCGCGAAGAGCGAGGTATATCCATCAGCGAGGTCGCAGAGCAAACCAGGATCTCGCCCATGTACTTGGAATTAATTGAGAAAGACAACTACAAACCGCTCCCGGGCGGTATTTTTAATAAAGGGTTCGTAAAAGCCTACGCAAAATATGTGGGTGTCGATGAGCAGGAAGCTCTCCAGGATTACGCTCGTTTGATCGCCAAGAATGAGGAAAGTGTCGAAGAATTTCAGCCGAGATACCGACCTGAAGTTTTGACCGACGATCCGCGGTCCGCGTCATCATTCCTTCCGACCGTGGTTTTCGCCGGGATCATTTTGGCTTTGATGACGGGAGGAATTCTCTTCGTCGTCAATTACATACGGAACCAGCCTGAGATTCCTCCGAGCACGGCCAACACATCCTCGAATAGCGTCGCAAATACTGGGTCTAGCTCCAATGTTACGGACACGAATGCGGTTCCTAACCCGGTTCCGGATCAAATAAGCGTTGAGTTCCGGGCTCTCGCCGAGAAGGTCTCGGTTACATCGACTGTTGATGGCAACCTCGCTTATGACGAGATCACCCCCGATTCGCCGAAGACGTACACCGCTTACCAGGGCGTCAAGCTTAGGTATTATCGCGGATTTGCTGACCGGGTTCAGATAATCTTGAACGGCAAACAGCTTGCTGCTCCGCCCGCTCCTGCGAAAGGCAACATCGAGATCGAGATCACGAAAGATAGTGTTTCGCAGATCATGGCGTCAGGACAGATCCTGGCTGCGGACGGCCCTACGCCTGATCCACAACCTACTCCGACAGCGGCGCCGGTAGATACCAACGAGACTCCGATCCGGTCGTCGCCGACACCGCGGCCGTCGGCGACAACTCCCCGTCCGGCATTTACGCCGCTTTCGACCCCGCGGCGTTCTCCGACCCCGATGATCGGCGACCGTCCGCCTGCGGCACAGCCCTCGCCGAATTAACATGGCCGTGACTGCTGTCCCAATATTGAAATCACGATCAGTCGATCAGTTTGTGCCTGCCAAAATGTGCGGGCTTTTTTCTTACACTCGTGAATTGTTATGAACATAGAAAAGATAATAGAGGGCTTAACGTTCGACGACGTGCTGCTCGTTCCCGCTTACTCCGAGGTTCTGCCGGGCGAGGTCGATACGAAAACTCGTTTCTCGCGCGGCATTGAGTTAAATATACCCCTGTGCTCGTCGGCCATGGACACGGTGACCGAGGCGGCGCTTGCGATTGCGCTTGCTCAGCAAGGAGGCATAGGTGTAATTCACAAGAACTTTTCGATCGGGCAGCAGGCAGAAGAAGTCGATAAGGTGAAGCGAAGTGAATCCGGAATGATCGTCGACCCGGTGACCATCATCGATACAGCACTCGTGTCCGAGGCGCTCGAGATCATGCGCCGTTTTAAGATCAGCGGCGTGCCCGTCGTGGATGCGGCCGGGCTGCTTGTCGGTATAATCACAAACCGTGATCTCCGATTTGAAACTCGTTTTGATATCAGCGTCTCGGAAGTGATGACGCCCCAGCCGCTCGTAACCGTCCCGGTGGGCACAACGCTTGATGAAGCAAAGGTCAAGCTGCAAAAACATCGAATTGAAAAACTCCTGGTCGTAGACGATGACGGTCGTCTGAAAGGCTTGATAACGGTGAAGGATATTCAAAAGGCAATAAACTTTCCTAGTTCGGCCAAGGATAGTCTCGGCAGGCTTCGCTGTGCGGCAGCGATCGGTGCGACCGGGGATTTTTTTGAACGCGCCGAAGCCCTGGTTGCATCACGCGTCGACGCGATTGTGATCGATACTGCGCACGGACATAGTTCAAGGGTCTTAGCTGCGGTCAAGCGCGTAAAGGCGCAGTTTCCCGAACTCCAGCTTGTCGCAGGCAATGTCGCTACTGCCGACGCGACAAAACAATTAATCGCGGCCGGCGTTGACGCAGTGAAGATCGGCATCGGTCCCGGCTCGATCTGCACAACGCGCGTCGTGACCGGAGCGGGTGTTCCGCAGATCATGGCGATCTTTGAAAGCGTCGAAGCGGCAAAGGGTTCAGGGGTTCCGATAATTGCGGACGGCGGCGTGAAGTTTTCCGGTGACGTTGCAAAGGCGATCGCCGCCGGAGCCGATAGTGTGATGATCGGTTCGCTGTTCGCGGGAACTGAAGAGGCGCCGGGCGAGGTCATATTGTTTCAAGGACGCAATTTCAAAACCTATCGTGGGATGGGTTCGATCGGTGCGATGAAACAGGGCTCAAGCGATCGCTACGCTCAGGAAGGCACTGTCGCGGATTCAAAGTACGTTCCGGAAGGAATCGAAGGTCGTGTGGCGTACAAGGGCACGGTCGCCGAAATGGTCACACAACTCGTTGGCGGATTGCGGGCTGGTATGGGATACACCGGGTGCCGTTCGATCGGAGAGCTTCAGCAAAACGCAAAATTTGTCCGTATCACGTCGGCCGGGCTTCGGGAGTCGCATGTGCATGACGTGATCATCACGAAGGAAGCGCCGAATTACCGGTTAGAATCGTAGCGGTATGATGGAACGCCGGCATCCTGCCGGCAAGGAGGCCGAAGCCTGAAAAAAGATGTAACCTTCCCAGACGCTTGGATGTCTCTGCCGCTAGGTCTGGGGTGCGCGGTAGGATGTCGACGTCCCTTCCGCCGAATGCTCTAACCCAACTCTGAACTTTTCTCGTCCCACTCTTTGTACAAACCTTGAATTCGATTCTGTGTCTCAGTGACCTTCACCGACACCTCTCGAAAGAGCGTATAATCCGCGGTGATCGCGGGTGATGCCAATTCAGAGGTAAGCTTCGCAACCTCCTCTTCCAACGAAGAGATCTCAATTTCAATATCGGCGATGCGCTTCTCGATCCGTTCGCGTTGGTTCTTGCTCAGAGTAGAAGACACCGAACTCTCCAAATCGGGCACTACGCCATTTCTTATCGCCGCGCCTTCTCCAGTTGTTTTCTGCACGTCACCGCGGCGTACAATTTCCGTGTCCCGCACGTCGCGCCAATCGTGGTACTCCGTATAGTTTCCATTGAACACCTGAACACCGTCTTCTTCGAAAGCGAGGATCTGGGTCGCGATCTTATCCAGAAAATACCGGTCGTGGCTTACTGTCAGAATAGTGCCGTCGTATTCGTCCAGAGCCGCTTCGAGAGCTTCACGCGACGGAATGTCGAGATGATTTGTAGGCTCATCGAGGATAAGCACATTTTTGCGTGAATAGATTAACTTTGAAAGCGCGAGCCTGCCCTTTTCACCCCCGGACAGATCACCCACGAGCTTAAAGACATCTTCACCAAAAAATAAAAAGCGTGAGAGAAACGTGCGGAGCTCGCCATTATCTGCCATCGGCGCAACCCGGCGAAGCTCTTGGATCACTTCATTCCTTGGTTCGAGATCGTCGAGATTTTGCGTGTAGTAGCCGATGTCGGTTTTTGTTCCCCAAAGGATCTTTCCGTCAAGTTCACGGAGTTGTCCAAGGATAGTATTGAGCAAGGTCGTCTTTCCGGTACCGTTGCCTCCGATAATGCCCAGAGCTTCGCCGCGCATGAGTGAGAAGTTCAGATGCGCCGCGAGCTGCTTCTTTCCGTGACCGATACTCAGATCATCAACTGTTAGAACGTTGTTGCCGGTTCGTGCAACTTTCTTCAAGCCGAAATTACCGCCGTGTTTTTCGCTCGCTACCGCGTCGATCCGTTCTATGCGCTCGAGCATGTTGCGGCGGGACTTAGCTTGTTTTGTTTTCTGTCCTTCGAGATTTCGGCGAATGAACTCCTGTGTCTTCGCGATCATCGCCCGCTGGTTCTCATACTCGCGCTGCTGCTGTTCGCGGCGAAGTTCGCGTTCGACAAGGAACTTTGAATAATTCCCCTTATACGAAACAGCGCGTCCGTTTTCCATCTCAACGATCCGGTCCGTGGTGCGGTCGAGGAAATACCGGTCATGGCTAATGATGACGTAAGCCTTGTCGAAATCGTGTAGAAAATTCTCGAGCCATTCGACTGCATTGACGTCGAGGTGATTTGTCGGCTCATCGAGTAATAAGACGTCGGCCCCGGAGAGAAGGAGGCGAACCATCCCAAGGCGGTTTTTCTGCCCACCCGATAGTGTCTCCGCAGTCTGGGCCCACATCTCAGTCCCGAATCCCATTCCCATGAGGATCGATTCCGCCCGCGCAGAGTAAGTAAATCCGTCGGCGTGTTCGAAGGCGAGCTGGAGCTCGGCATACCGGTCGAGCACTTCAGCCGAATGGTCGATCTCCATCCGCTTTTCGAGGAGACGCATTTCAGCCTCTATATCGTGAATCTCTTTAAATGCCGACAACGCAGCGGTATGAACTGTCTCACCCGGGCCGAAATCGACGTGTTGCTCCAGCAGACCGAGCTTGAGGCCGTTCATCGAAACGATCTCACCCGAGTCTGGGGCCTCCTCGCCGGTGACCAGACGAAAGACCGTAGTCTTGCCAGCACCGTTTCGTCCGACCAGTCCGACTTTTTCGCCGGGATTGATCTGCAACGAGACTCCGCGCAGGATCTCGGCACCGCCGTAGGATTTCTTAACTTCTGAAAGCCGAAAAAGCATAAAAAAGAGTAGTCGACAAAGCGATGCCGACTACTTAATTTTACAGCGAGGGAAACTGTGAATATAAATGATCGCGAAGCTCAGCGGCAAACGTCAGCCGCGTCGGTCGATCCTATCTGGCTCCGTTCGCATTCACGTTAACGTTAGAGTTCGGTGCGGGTTTCATCGCGTCCGATGTGCCGGCATTCCCGTTAACTCCTGTATTGACGTTAACAGGCGCTGAGTTGGTGTTTGCGGCCGGCGCCGTATTTGCATTCGCCTGTCCAGCCGGGCGGGCTCCGCTTAGCTCATTCGGATTGTCGACGACTTTCTTCGCGAGATAATTTTCGATCTTAGCCTCGTTCATCGCGATCGCCTGGTACGATGCCGCGAGGAGCTGCTTACGATTGGTCACAAGCATCTCGTTGATCTGCGGCCTCACCTGCGGATTCTCAAGCGTGAGATTCTCTTCTTTCTCGACGCGCTCTTGAAGCTTGAAAATATAAGCCTTGCCCCCGACGGGGACCGCGTTCGTGATCCGACCCACCGTGAACTGAGGATTCATGAAACCGTCGACAAGTTGAGGATAACTCTGTCTCAACTCTTCCTCGGTGAAAAATCCAAGATCACCACCTTGAAATTTTGAAGGATCTTCGCTGTACTCGCGGGCGAGACCCGAAAAGTCCGATCCGGGCTGCTGGAGCTTCGTAAGAACTTCTTTCACTCTCAAGTCGCCAGAAGCGGCGTCAGTCGTCGTGTCACCCTGGCCGCTATTACTTGGATCGATGACGATCGCCGCGAGGCGGACACCACGCTTTTTCACAAACATTTCAGGATTTCCATTAAAGAAAGCGTCGATCTCGTTTTGCTTTGGAGTTTCAATCCGGCCTGTAACCTTGTCCACAAGCGCTTTGATCGCCATCGCCCGCTTAACACTATCGCGATACGACGCTTCGGTGAGGCCGGCTTGCGTCATCTGCCGATCGAACTCTTCAGCTGACAAACGGCTCTCAACTTTTTGCTTGTTGATCTCAGTAGCGACGTCCTCATCTTTTGGAACAACTCCCTCTTTTTCCGCTTTCTGAAACATCACTTCCTGCTCGATCAGTCCCTGCAGGACTTGCAGACGCGCACCAGCAAGCTCAAGTTGGGACAGCTTGCTCTCCTGACCCTGGGCCTGTTGCTTGACGCCACGTTCCACATCTTCCATCTTTATGACCTTGCCGTTGACCGTCGCGGCCGTTTCGTTCGGATCCACGTTACCGGGTGTGGTCGAACTTGAAGACGTAGCTCCGCCACAACCTGCGATCATCACAGTTACGGCTACAAGAATCGTTGCAGAAAAAACTCTAACTCTTAGCATTTGCACTTTGGCTATTACTCCCTCGAGGTTTTCGATTATTATCATTACTTGACTGATGAAGCCTTATTTTGGTATAAACTCTCTTTTTGAGTTTTTAAATAAGTCTTTTATTTATCACCTCGTTTTTAGTGGAGGCAATTATCATATGGCAAAACGATGCGACCTTTGCGGCAAGGGCCCGCAGTTTGGAAACAACGTTTCACACGCGAACAACAAGACCCGCCGTCGGTTCAATCCGAACTTACAGCCTGTCCGTGTAAAGCTTCCTTCGGGCGGAAACGGCCGAATGAAGGTCTGTACGCGCTGTATCAAGTCCGGTAAAGTTGTCAAAGCTGCATAGCAGCTGTGTAAAGCTTATTAGGACGCCGAACGCCCCATAAAGCGTTTGGCGTTTTTACTTATCCCAGGAAACTAAACGACTGCGATGCACTCGATCTCAACCTTGGCATCACGCGGCAATCTCGCCGCCTGTACTGTCGCCCGGGCCGGTTTATTATCGTTAAAATAGCTTCCGTAAACTTCGTTCATCGCAGCAAAGTCGTTCATATCCGCAAGGAATACCGTCGTCTTGACTACGTCGCCCAAATCCGTTCCACCTGCTTCTAACACCGCGCTCAAGTTCTTCAAAACCTGCTCGGTTTGCTCAGCAACGTCGTCGGATACAAACTCGCCGGTTTCCGGATCAATAGGGATCTGTCCCGAGCAAAATATTAGACCTCCGGTTTTGACGGCCTGTGAGTAAGGACCGATCGCACCCGGAGCTTTTTCTGTGGAAACTATCTCTCTCATTAAAAAATCGCCTTTCGGAGCCGAATCCGCAAAAGGCGAATGATAGCAAACTGGGCCTGAAAAAGAAAGTTACGTTATGCGTTAACTCTTTCGACGGCGATCACACCGGGAACGTTGCCAATGGCGCTGAGTACTTTGTCAAGTGCTTTTTATCGAAAACTTCGACCGTAACCTCGATCTGACCCTTGTCGTCCCGAGAAACTATCGCGCGTGCGTCACGAATACCGGTCTTGATATCCGCGATCGCATTCGTGATCCCAGCCAGCATGCCGGTTCGGTTCTCAGTGGTGACCAAAATGCCGACCGACTGTATTTCCTCTTTCTCGGTTTTCGCCCAGTCAACTTCGACGATACGTTCCTTGTTGACCATTAGCTGAGCGACATTCTTACACCGTTTGTTATGAACGACGATTCCCTTTCCGAGCGAAATATAACCAATGATCTCCTCACCCCGGAGCGGATTACAGCATCTCGCTCGCGTAGTTAAGAGATTGTCGACGCCTTTAACGATAATTGCGTCTTCACCGAGGCCGATAAATTTCTTTACGGCTTTGACCCCGCTCTCTATCCTGGTTTCCTTGCGCTTTTCGGGATCCAGCTCAGCAAACTTTTCAACCCCGAGAAACTTTGAAAGGACGTTTCGCGGGAGCGTCTTTCCGTAACCGATGGATGCCAACAGATCCTCAGGGCGACCGAGTCCATACTCGTTGGCGATCCGTTTCATTTCTGCATCATTGTTAATAAGTTTTTTGGGTGCAACCCGAAACCGGTCGGCCTCTTTTTCAAGTAGCTTTCGCCCCATCTCGATCGAATCGGCCCGCTGCTGTTCCGATATCCAGTGACGGATGCGATTCTTTGCCTTTGATGTCGTAACGTAATTCAACCAGTCGCGCGACGGTTTGGAGTTGGCCGTCGTCATTATTTCGACGACGTCGCCGTTCTGCAGCTCGTGTCTTAGCGGAACGATCCGGCCGTTAATTTTCGCCCCCGTGCAGGTGTCGCCGACTTCCGAGTGAATCGCGTATGCAAAATCGAGCGGGCTCGCCCCACGCGGAAGCTGAATAACCTTTCCACGCGGAGTAAACGTGTACACATCTTTTGGAAACAGGTCGAGCTTTAGCGACTCGATAAAATCTTCAGAATCTCCATTGTCGGCATTATCTTCGACCAGTGGAAGTAGTAGTTTCTCGACGGTTTTGCGAAGCTCATCGAGGTTACCTTCGTCATCCTGCACACCGAGTTTACTGTCCTTATAGCTCCAGTGGGCCGCAACACCCTCTTCGGCGATCTGGTGCATTTCCTCGGTCCGGATCTGCACCTCGAACGCCTGGCCACCATCACCGATAACCGAGGTATGCAGCGATTGATAAAGATTGTCACGAGGTATCGCGATCCAATCCTTAAACCGCTCGGGAACGGGCGTCCATAGATCGTGGATCACGCTCAGAGCAAGATAACAATTCTTCTTATCGTTGTAGGTGATTACGCGGGCGGCGATCAGATCGTAGACCTGGTCGATCATGATCTTCTGCTTTTTCAGTTTCTTCCAAAGCGAATAGAGACGCTTGACCCTCCCTTGTACTAAAACATACGGAACGTCATTCTCAGCCAGATGACCTTCGATCGTTCCCTTTGTCTTTTCCAGTATCGCTTCCAGTTCGGGGCGCCGTGCATCTACTTCTTTCGCCAGACGCTTGTATTCCTCCGGGTAAAGATTCTGAAACGCCAGATCCTCGAGCTCGCTCCGCATCTTACCCATCCCCAGTCGGTGAGCGATGGGAGCAAAGATATCAAGAGTTTCCTGCGAAATACGCGCCCGTTTCTCTGGCTTCAGAAATTGCATCGTTCGCATGTTATGCAGGCGGTCAGCCAGTTTGATCAGCACGACGCGAACGTCGGTAATCATCGCGAGCACCATTTTTCGAACGTTCTCAGCTTGCTGTTTTTCTTTCGAAAGATTGCTGATGTGTGCGATCTTTGTCAGTCCGTCGACAAGTAGCGTGATCTCGTCACCGAAGTACGACTTGATGGTATCAAGGTCCACCAACGTGTCCTCGACGACGTCATGCAGCAGTCCGGTCGAGACGCTGACTTCGTCGAGCCTAAGATCAGCCAGGATATCAGCCACTTCGAGGGGATGCACCAGGTACGGCTCACCGGACGCACGCTTTTGCCCACGGTGATGCAGAGCTGAAAAAAGGTAAGCCCGCCGGATGAGATCGATGTCTGCATTCGGTCGGTTAGCCTCTACTTTCTCAATAATGTCTTCGATGCGAATCATCAGTCGGCCAGTCTAATATTACAATCTATGCGGCACCATTTGCTATCTATTTGATGTCCGTTGGACTAAGGGCGGCGATCAATAAAAAGCGGTGTCCGATCATTGCCGATCGAGCACCGCATTTTAACAAAAACTACCTACGCTTATATCTTTGGGTTATTTGTTCGCGTTCGCATTCGCCGCTTGTTCTTCGGCTGAGCGTCGGGCATCTAATTCATCCTGGATCGCCTTATCGACTTTGCTCAGCTCTAAAAACTTCTCCCTTCCGGCATCAGCCTGTTCTTTTAACGAATCACGATCCGCTGTCCGACCGTCCATATCGGCGAGTCTCATTGCCTGGGCATCGAGACTTGCTTTGTAGGACCTTGCCGATTCAAAAACCTTGAAGAGATCTAGTTTTTCTTTCAGTTGTGCCTCGGTCAGGGACTTCAGGTCTAGGGTGCTCGCGTTCTTAACGCTATCGGGTTCGAGTGCAACTGCCTGATCGATAAACTGCAACCCTTCGGTAACGCAGCCTCTTAGCCGCTCAAGATCCGCCGGATTCTCAGGCTTAACCCATTGAAAAACATCCTTACCGTCTTTCTTGACCGTTTTCTTTGTCTTGTCAGTATCCGTAACTTCGTTGGCGCAGGTGTTCTTGCGGGAAGCAAGGGACGTTAGAGCCTCAGCGCGGTTCTGAGGTTCGATATCGGTAGCCGCAGAACGGTCTGTCACCCACTTATTCCATTCGTCACCGCGCTGTAAATTATCCAGCAAACTCGCAATGGCTTTGTAGGAACTTTGATCGTTCTTATCGACCTCAAGAGCTTTCTTGTAAGCTTGTATCGCCTCATCCGCCAGCCCGGTTTCCTTTCGATCGCCGATATACCGTGAATGGAGAGTTCGCGCAAGAAAGATCTGAGCGGTCTTACCTTCGGTCGTCAAACCCTCGGGATCGCGAGCGGCCGCCTTTCTGAATAACTCCTCAGCCTCCGCAAACTTACGCTCTCTATACGCGATAGAACCCTCGACCAAATTCTTCCTCGAAAGAACGCGGTTCATGTAAGAACAGTTTGCGGTAAGAAATACCGAAAGTGTAAGTAATGCCAATAACCCTAAACGAGAAGATCTCATTTTTTCGACTCCGTCTCCCGCCCGGTTAAAACAATACCGCAAGGAAGAGTCCCGGCAGTTCGTTTCCTGGGCATTGATATTATTGTGTTAAATCGTCAATCTGCAGACCGATCGGCGTCGCACCGGCCATCTTAGCTGCGTCAATTACCTTTACGACGTCACCATATTTCACTAGTTTTGGCGACTTGATAAAGATCGTCTTCTCGATCTCGTTGGAGTTCTCGCGAAACACGCCGTTTGTCGTACGTTGATTAAAAATCTCAGTCAACTTTCCTGTAAGGGCAGTTGGATCATCCACGCTTCCCGCCGATTCATTATTCAGAGAAATCCCGCGGGTCTCCCGGTTGATCGCCACAACCAAAGTAAGAGGGTTTGGCTTAACATCGACTTGCTGCTCGTCCTTTGGCTCGGCCGGCACCTTAGCCTCGAACTTACTCGGCTTGACCGGCGTGATGATCATGAAAATGATCAGCAGCACGAGCAAGACGTCGATCAACGGCGTAACGTTAATTCTGGGTACCGCTCCTTCGCCTACGGTGCCTCCTGACATTCCCATATACCTATCTCCCAGCCCGCTATCCGGACTATTTTTTTAGCTTTCCGGAGTCGAAACTCCCTTTTTCTTATCCGCAACAAGCCCGATCTTATCGATATCCTGCTTCCGAATAGTATCGATAGCCTGGACGACCGTCCCATAATCGACTTCGACCCCGCTCTTGATATAGACGATGCGTTTATCAGGAGCCTTGTCCTTCATCATGCGTCTGGATCTTTTCACCAAGAGCTCGAAAGCGGAAACTGATCCTTGCCGATATAGAAATCACTGTTGTTCGGAATTGAGATCACAACAGACGTGTCCTTTGTGATCTCGGCATCTTCCTCGGGAGTGTTCAGTTCTTTCGGAATGTTTACCGTGACCCCTTGCTGCAGCAGCGGTGTAACGATCATGAAGATGATCAGAAGCACCAGCATGACATCCACCATCGGAGTTACGTTGATCTCCGAGTTATATTCGCTGGTTCCACCGATTGATGCTCCCATAGCAATTATTCTCCTAAAACTGGGTTACCGAAATTAACCTCGTAGTGCTTTCGTGCGTTGCTTGATGAAATAGTCAACCAACTCAGAAGCCGAGTTCTCCATTTCGACACCGAAACTCGTCACTTTATTCGTGAAATAGTTAAACAGCCATACAGCCGGAATCGCGACAGCGATACCGAATGCGGTCGCGACGAGAGCTTCGGCGATAGCAGCCACCAACGGCACCGATACCGGCATTTTCAGCTTGAGCAAGAGCATGAAACGCACCGATGATACCGACGACTGTTCCGAACAGTCCGACGAACGGAGCAGTTGAACCAACGGTAGCCAAGTCCCGCAAGTCCGCGTTTGAGTTCGGCGGTCTTGACGGCTATAGCACGATCAAGAGCACGTTTCGAAGCTTCCATTTCGTCAGCCGATATGTCCGAATTGCCCTGATGAGCCGCGAATTCCTTCAATCCGGACGAAACGACCATTGCAAGGTGAGAATCTTTGTGCTTATCGCTGATGTTGATCGCTTCGTCGATATTGCTGTTTTTCAAAGCCTGTGCAACTTTCGGAGCATACTGACGCGACTGCTGTCTTGGCTTTGTTGTAAGTCAGCCAGCGTTCGATGCCAACAGCGATCATGTAGACCGACTGAATGAGGAGCAATGATGATAACGATCCAGCCCGGTATCGTCAGACTCTTCGCGATATCGTAAATACCGAACGAAATCTTCGTTCCACCTTCGGCAAACATCAAAACTACCCCTAACAGGCTTGCAACAAATGTCATGATTTTTCCTCCAAAGAAATCAAAAGAATTTTATGATTGCGAATCAATATACAAATTCGAAAAGCGGCTACTTCCGAGCCGCTTTTCAAAGTGTTCCGGTCTTACGGAACGAAATTATAAGTGATCACACCGGAAACCTTTACCGGCTGCCCCGAAAGCAGCGTCGGGCTAAACCGTGCACCACGGGCGGCCTGAACCGCAGCGGCCCGAAGAAGCGGATGGCCGCTCACGGCACTGGCAGAAACAACCTGTCCGCTCTCATCGATCAGAACCTGTACAGTGACCGCACCGCTGGCACGAACAGCTCTTGCTGCAGGCGGATATGGCGGCTTGGGAAGGCTTGTCGCCTTACCATTCAAAACACCACCCGAGATCTGTTTCGGAACTTTCTTGACTGGCGGCGGCGGCGGCGGAGCTGCCTCAGAATCGCCTCCACCTCCGGTAGCACCACTATCACTACCTGTCCCACCAGTGTTTACAGGACCCTTATAGTCCGGCGGCGGGGCGTTCGCGGCGCTGAAATTAATGTCGCCCTTTACCGTATATTTATTAGGATCGCGCGCCGGGATATTCTGCTTTTCCACGGTGATCTGTCGGAAGCTTCCTTCGGCGATTCAAACGTCGCCTGAATGATTTCCTTACGCACATCTACATTCGGATCTTTTTGCTTTTCGGGCTGCTTCTCCGGCTCAGGCTCGGGAGCGTCCTCGATGATCGGTGGGGCAACCAGGGTTTCAAGCGAAAGCTCATCGCCACCCATGCCGAAATCCTTGGCAAACAAACTATAGAGCCAGGCGCTCAACAGGATGGTCACCATGACGATGAAAGTCGTCGAGCAGAAAACCGCTGCGCTTTGTGTCTTCCGCGGCGTGGCTTTTCGATTCTACTAATTGGTCTAACATCTTAAATTCCTCCCTTTTTTCCGGTGCCAAACTAGGTCAAGGGCTACGAAACCTATGCGTAGTGCTTTGATGATAAATCTCAAACCTCAAGTTGTAATCATTGTACTGGCTGCCAATGATCCAACCTGACGTATCTGCATTTTCTTCACTGGAGTTTGACGCTTCGTCCATTAAGTGCGGGGCAAAAGCAACTTTGCCGGCAACGCATAACAAACTCTACAAACTCCCGTCTCGGTACAAAAAGTCCAACGGAAAAAAGCAGATACGGATATTTAATTGACCAGCAACGTTAAGAAGTCTAATTTTTTACCTTTCGAAAGTCAAGAATAAACACCGGCATTGTTTGGTAAATTTAACAATTTTTACCGCGTTACGGGACGGCGCGTTACCGAGCGTCGCGACGCCGATGCCATCTTTTCACCGCTCTGTGAGGAGATCTGAACATCCTTCACTTTCGCTCCGCCAAGCTTTGCTCTGCCACCAGATCGCGATCGGGCTTGCGATCGCGATGGTCGAGTACGTTCCGGTAATCGATCCCACAAACAGCGCAAGCGAAAATCCACGCAACACTTCGCCGCCGAACAACACGAGAGCAAGCACCGCGAGAAAAACGAGACCGTTCGTAACGATCGTTCGCGACATCGTCTGATTGATCGAATCGTTGGTCAGCTGGTAAAGCGACTTATCTCGATTGAGAGTCAGATTTTCTCGAATACGGTCGAAGATAACGATCGAGTCGTTTACCGAGAATCCGACCAGCGTCAGCAGCGCGGCAAGAACCGTCAGACTGATTTCCCACTGGAAAACCGAAAAGAACGCGAGCGTGATCAGCACGTCGTGAAACACGGCGATAACCGCACCCGCAGCGTAGGTCCAGTCGTACCGAAATGCGATAAAAAGAAGAATGCCGACCAGTCCGAGCAGCGTCGCGAGAACCGCCTGATTACGAAGCTGTGCTCCCGCGACCGGACCGACCGCGTCCGTTCCGACGATTTTGTAAGCAGCTGTTTCGTCATCCGAAAGCTGAGTCGCCCCTTCGGCCTCTTTGCCAAACGTATCGAGAGCGCTCTTTACAACACAGCCGCCCCGCTTCGTCGACGTTTCGCGACAAACTTCGCGGTCGAGATCCGAGATTCGGTACTTTGATTAGGACCTCATCCATCTTATCCGTCGAGTCCTGGATGATCGCCTCGCTGATACCCGCAGCTTGAAGGGCCGAGCGAATTTCGTCAGCGGCGGGCTTTTGTCGAAACTTCGCGGTGACGACGGTGCCGCCCTGAAAATCTACGCCCAGATTGAAGGCGTCGGTACCGCCTTCGCTGAACTGTCGGCCGATCGCTGAGATCAACCCCGCTAAAAGAATAAGGATCGAGATCGCGATCAGAGGCTTCCTCAAGCCCATCCAATCGACATGAATATTGGTAAAGAATTCAAACATTTCTTCGTGTAAAACTCAAATACTAAGTTTCTTTAACTCCGGATTTCGCTCGAGCAGCCACATGAAGATCGTACGTGAGACAAATACGGCTGAGAACAGGTTTATCAACAATCCGAGTATGAGCGTAACGGCGAACCCGCGGATCGGTCCCGAGCCGTACAGGTAAAGGATGATGGCCGAAATAATCGTCGTAACGTGGGTATCGATGATCGTAATGAATGCTCGGTCGAAGCCAAGAGTGATCGCTTTCGCGACATCCTTCCCGGCCCGAAGTTCTTCGCGCATACGCTCGAAGATCAGTACGTTCGAGTCAACGGCCATACCGATGCCGAGGATAAGTCCCGCAATGCCAGGCAAGGTAAGCGTCGAGTCGATCATGATCAGCGCCGCTAGCGTCAGCATCATGTTAAGCAGCAACGCGATCACGGCGTTGACGCCCGATCCGCGATAGTAGACCAGCATGAAGACGACGATGAAGATCAAGCCGGCCAGCGATGCCGTCACACCGGCTCGGATCGAATCCGCTCCAAGGCTCGGACCGACAGTCCGTTCTTCCTGATACTCGATCTTCGCCGGAAGAGCTCCCGAACGCAGTGTTAGAGCAAGGTCGTCGGCGGTCTTCTTAGTAAACTGTCCCGAAATCTCACCCTGATCGAAGATCTGCGATTTGATGTAGGCGGCGGATTTGACCTCGTCATTCAGGACGACGGCCATGTAGTTGCCGATATTCTTACCGGTCCAGTCGCCGAACTTCTGCGCACCTGCTGGCTTGAATGAGAACGAGATCTGATAGTCGTTCTCGGTACCCGTTCGCGAAACCGCGTTCGCGTCGCGCAGCTCGCTGCCGTCAACAACGGCCGGATATTCGACGACGACAAACTGCTTTGGTGCCTCCTGCGGCGTTTTGCGGAGTGGGCTCAGGCGTATCCCGCTCAAGGTATGGGAGGATCCTGTCGATTTGCCGGAACTGTGCCGCCGAGCGACTGTTTGGCGGCCTCTTCGGTCGGATAGTTTTGAACCGGAGACGGGTTGGGCGGGCTGACGATCTTCATCAGCTCAAGATTCGATTCCGCGCCGATCAGGTTTTTGACCCGTTCAGGATCGTCAACGCCCGGCATCTGCAAAAGAATCTGTCCCGACGATTCCGCTCCGTGGCGCTGTAGCGTCGGTTCTTTCACACCGAACGCGTTGATACGGCTCTCGATGATCTTTAGCGCCTGTTCGACCGCCTGTTCTTTAAGGACAGTCTGAATGTTTGACGGCAGAGACCAGGTTATCGTGTCCGCACTTGTCGATTCGTGTCCAATTGACAAAGTCGACTTTCTTCTTAACCTCTTCGATAACTGCCTGCGACTGCGACGGATCACTTAATTTGAGTGAAACCGAGTAGTTATTGTTCTCCGCAACAACGCTGTTCTCCGTCACCGGTAGATTCGCGTCCTGCGCCGCAGTTCAGCGCCGCCTGAGCGTTGTTGTCGGTGAGCGTCTTCAGGTATTCATCGGTTTTGACTCGCATCACCAGATGCGAACCGCCGCTGAGATCGAGTCCGAGATTTATATTCTCGGCGAGGTTGTTCTTGATTCCCTGCCATGTAAAATCCGCACCGGTCGGTACGCGCCGCGGGCCGAAAACAAGATATATGCCCGACAGCGTGATGGCGATGATAACTACCGTTCTGATCCACAAACCAGTGTTTTTCATTACTACTCTACTTCTTCAGCTTTTCTTCCGACGACGGCACTCTTTCCGATCTCGATAAATGACTTCTCGGCGCTCTGGATGATAAAACTCGTGCGCTTAACCTCTTTGATCTTGCCGATCACTCCGCCGTTCGTGACGACCTCGTCATTGATCTTAAGCTGTGTGATCATTTCCTCAAGCTGCTTGCTTCTGCTTTTTCTGCGGCAGGATCACGAGAAAATAAAAGATGCCGAAAATAAAAACGAACGGCAGCAGGGTCCAGATCAAACTGCCACCGCCGCTGGCGTCCTGAAAAAATAACAGACTCATACTCATCAATCTTTATGCAGAAAACAAAAACCAAATGATATAACGTCGAAAGACGGTAAATCAAACGTCTGCTTCCTGATTCTCCTGCAATTTATTGAGAAATTCTCTTTGGAATCGCGAGAACGTGCCGGATGTGATAGATTGCCTGACCCGGCGCATCGTGTCAAGGAAGAACGCCAAATTGTGATGAGAGATCAAGGTCGCCGCGGACATCTCCCCGGATTGATAAAGGTGCCGAAGGTAAGCGAGCGAATATCGCCGGCATACCGAGCATTCACAATCCGGATCTAGCGGACCGGAGGCGTCGGCAAATTTGGCGTTACGTATGTTCAGTTTTCCACGCGAGGTGAACGCACTTCCGGTCCGTCCGTTTCGAGTCGGGATCACGCAATCGAACATATCGACACCGCGTGCAACGCCTTCGATCAGGTCCTCCGGAGTTCCGACACCCATCAGGTATCGCGGAGCGTCGGCCGGCATCTTCGGTGCGAGGAATTCGAGCACGCCGTACATCACCGATTTCTCTTCGCCGACGCTTAGCCCGCCGATCGCATAGCCGTCGAAGCCAATCTCCACTGTTCGCTCGAGGCTCTCCTTTCTCAGATCGAGGTGCGACGCTCCTTGGATGATACCGAACAGGGCTTGACGTCCGCTGAGGTCAGAACCGGGAGCGGTAGCGACCGGGGACGGCCGAGGTCTGCACTTCCTGCAGTTCATTAAATCTTGCTTTCGACCTCGACGCCCAACGGGTCGTTAGCTCAAGGCTCTTTCTTGTTTCCTCAGGGCTCGCATCGCCCGGAGGGCATTCGTCAAAGACCATGACGATCTCCGATCCAAGAGCAGCCTGGATCTCCATCGAAATTTCGGGTGATAGAAATCTTTTACTCCCGTCGATGTGTGAGCGGAATTCGACACCTTCTTCAGTGAGTTTCCGAAGATCCGTAAGTGAGAAAACCTGAAACCCGCCGGAGTCGGTCAGGATGGATCGATTCCACGAAGAAAATTTATGAAGGCCGCCAAGCTTTCGGATGATGTCGATTCCGGGTCGAAGAAATAGGTGATATGTGTTCCCGAGAATTATTCGCGCATCGAGTTCGCTCTCGAGCCACTCGAAGCGGATGCCTTTGACCGCCCCTTGCGTACCGACCGGCATAAAAACAGGCGTCTCGATTACCGAGCGCCTTGTCCTTAAAATTCCCGCGCGGGCTTCGCCGTCGGTGGCGGTAACTTCCCAGCTTATTGGTTTCATTTACGTTTACCGATCAACGCCCATATGCTAGAAGCTCCCATAGCCGTTTCGCTGACGATCGTTCCCGTCTCGTCAACGATGACTGCGGAAGGTGTTCCGAACATTCCAAGTTGTTCGGACGTCTTATAACCCGAATCAAGAACGACCGGAGAGATTCAGTCCCAGGTCCTGATGTGCATCAACATCACCGTCGGAAAAAACTATTAGCCGTGGATCCGAATCAGTGCGAGACGCATCCCACTTCTTAAGCTCGGTCATCATGGCCGTGCAATGCGGACAAGTCAGGCTCCAGAACACGGCCAGCGTTCGATCACCTTGAAGGTAAGCAGATGTGACCGTCTTTCCTCCGACATCTTCGAGCGAGAACTCGGGAATGGGTTGTCCGATCTTCGGTAGGCCCGGCTCCATTGTTCGACAAAGCGACAAAAAAGTTTGGCCTTGTCGAATCTCCTTCACGGATGCTGTCCACTAATCTACGAATCGCTACATCACCCGCAGCCGGATGACTCCCGATCGTCCCGTCCGCACGAACGAAGATCGCCGTCGGCGTCCATCGAGCGTGCACAGATTCAGCGATCTTGCGGTTCTCGTCGAGGATGACCTCGTCGGAAAATACCGCAAACTTCTCGGCATTCGCTTCGGAAGTTCCACTGCTGAACAAGATAAAATTGACACGGTCGCCAAGCTCCGCCTCCCAACGTTCCAGTTCAGGCAGCAGAGCCTTGCATGGTTCGCAGGTAGGGCTGACGAACAACAAAAGCGACGGCAAGCCATTCTTCAAAACCGTCGACAGAGATGCGGACCTATTCGATGTATCCGTCAATTCGAAGCTCGGAAAAGGCGCACCGATCGGCAACCCGTCATGTGGACTGCCCGCATCGCTTCGCTCGAGCGGAACTCCTTCACGCGAAAGCACCTCCAGCAGATCGATCCGCCGAAGTATCTCCTTTTGATTTTCGAGGACCTTGTTCAGGTAGAAGATGGCCACCGCAATCAACGCGAAGACAAGGAAAATAAGAATTAACTGCATCGTGCTCGAACCGCCGTCCGTCAAACTATATCCCTGGCTATCCCGTCCCTGTGCGATCAGGAACAAGGCGAGGAGAGCCAAAATTATATTACGAACAAGCGACTTTCGACCGATCGGCTCACTGTGAATTTGTCCGAAACAGTGACAATCCGGTGCGTTGCCTTGTGCCATCTGCCAAAGCATCCCGCCGGTAAATGTCAGCAAAAGGATCAGGCCGCCGATCGCACCGAGCCACGACAACGAAACAAAAAGAAAACAGAACGCAAAGACGATCTCGGCAAATGGCAGTGCGATCGAAAACAGTTTTGCGAACTCGGGCGGCGTGCCGAAATCTTTAACGGCTTTTTCGGATCCCTTAGGATCGAGAAACTTCCCGACCGCCGCGAGTGCGAAAACCGTGAACAGAAACAATCGGATGATCAAAAGTACGGAGTCCATTATTTCCTGCCGCCAACCGCCTTTTTAATTTTGTGCTTCTCTTTCAACCTTATCGGCGTCGCAAAAAATCCGAATTCGTCACGCAAACGGTTCTCGACATATCGAACATATGAGAAGTGTAATCCCGCCTTGTTTCCGCCCGACGTAAACAATACGAAAAGCGGGGGCCTCAGACCGCCCTGGGTAATGTACTGAACCTTTAGACGCGAAACACCACCCTTCACCGGAGCCGGTGCTGTGCCGCCTCTCGGCTGCGAGATGTTGTCTTCGAAAAACTTATTGAGCTGGGCTGTCGGCACACGGAGATTTCGCGCCTCATTCGCTTTTGCGACGAGCGGCAGGATGTTCGTTACGCGCTGCCCGGTCAACGCCGAGATGGTCACCATCGGAGCCCATTCGAGAAATTTCATCTGCCGCCGCAGGTCGCGCTCAAATTCGTAGATCGTATTCGTTTCTTTTTCTACGAGCGCGTCCCATTTGTTGACCGCGATGATGATCGAACATCCGGAGTCCACAGCGTAACCGCCGATGTTAGCGTCCAGATGCGTGACGCCTTCGACAGCATCGATGATCAAAACGGCGACGTCCGCCCGTTCGAGGGCTTTTCTCGCCATAATGACTGACATCTTTTCAGCCATCTCGTTCGTTTTGCCCTTACGACGTATACCAGCAGTATCGATCAGCAAATACTTTTGATCGTCGACAGTCAGATAAGTGTCGATGGCGTCGCGCGTCGTACCGGCGATCGGCGAAACGATAACCCGCTCTTCACCTAGAATCGAATTCAGCAGCGACGACTTTCCAACGTTTGGCCGGCCGATTATCGCCAGCTTGATCTCTTCAGGTTTACCTTCGTCCGGCTCTTCTCCAAATTCGAGTGCGGCGAATACGTTATCAAGCAGATCGCCAACCGAAGTCCCATGCTCGGCCGAGAGCGGTGACAATTCAAATCCGAACCGGAAAAACTCGGCGGCCTCATCTTCGACCTTTTGCGATTCGCACTTGTTCGCGGCGATGAAAACAGGCTTGCCGATGTTTCGTAGGTAAACCGAGATCTCCTCGTCGAGCGGCGTAACGCCGGCTCTTGCATCGACGACCCAGATGATCGCCTGAGCTTTGTCGATAGCGAAACCCGCCTGCTTAAAAATATTGGCGGGGATGATCGCCTCGTCATCCGGAACAATTCCGCCGGTATCCACGAGCTCGAACCGTTTCGATTTCCATTCAACATCGCCATAGATGCGGTCGCGAGTAATACCTGGCTCGTCGCCTACGATCGACTTCCGCGACGATGTCAGCCGATTGAACAAAGTGGACTTCCCGACATTCGGGCGGCCAATAATGGCGACGAGCGGTGATGGCATAAGGTTCGATTCTACTTACACGGGGTATGCCTTACAAGGAACGGGGCTCTAAAGAAGGATCCTGCACAGAACCCAAGGTGTCTGATTTCTTTGGCTAAAAGAAAACCTGACGGTAATATTTCCCTTATGTTTCGAAGACTGTTTTTTATTGTGCTGATGTTGTTGTCGTCGGCGGCAACAGTTCGGACGCAAAACGCCGGCCACGCCGAGTTCAACCAGCTCAATGCCGCCATGCTCGAGTATTACACCGCCGGCGACTTCGAAAAGGCGTACACCGCGGCAGACCGTCTAGTGCAGATGGCCAGACAGCAGTTCGGCAAGAATGAACTCGCAACGGCAAGGGCACTGAAAAATCGCGGGGTAATTCAAAACGCGAAGGGTAACACCGAAGGCGCGGAAAACTCGTTCGAGGACGCGGTTTCGATCTACCGAAAGCACAGAGATAGTCTAACCATGAGCGACGGCTCAGCCTTTGCGGAACTTCTGGAGAATCTCGGTCGGGTCCGTGCGACAAAGGGCACATTGTGGGCCGAAAGCATTTTCAAAGAAGCTCTCGAATGGCGCGAAAAGAGCAACGGGCCGGAGGCTATTGAGACCGCGACGCCGCTGGCTAATCTCGGAGACATATACTTTTGGAAACGCGAATACAAAAAATCAGCGGAACTGTTTGCCCGGTCGTTGGCCAATCTGGCTAAAAGCAAGAAGTCGCTAAAGGAAGATATTACGCTAGTTTATTACCGAACCCGGTGCAGCTATCGAAAGGCGAAGCTAGACGAAGACTTTGCCGCGCTCACAAGTTTGTATGGCGACGCCGCGGAGTTTGCCGCTACAGTGCCGCGAACAGCGCGTTTGATCAACGGCGGTGTTGTAAATGGGAAGGCACTTTATCTCGCTAAGCCGATATATCCCGACGCAGCGCGCGACAGCCGTTCGGAGGGCATAATTCAGGTCGACGTGCTCATAAACGAGACAGGCAACGTCGTATCAGCTTGCGCCGTCGAGACGAAACAAGACGTCGCTCTTATCGAGGTTTCCGAACGGGCCGCGTACAAGTCCCGGTTTTCACCCACAACACTAGACGGACGACCGGTCAAGGTCAGTGGCCGTATTGTCTATAGCTTCAAGCGATATTAAAAATCCTCGCTGGAAATTCTGGCGCAAAAAAGCCCCGCTCGAAAGGTCGAGCGAGGCCATGTGTGTGAATTAGAATCGAGCTTTAGAATCTCGCGAAGCTAAAGATCGTCTGAAGGACGGCGCCTAGGATCTCATACTTTCCGTTCCTGCGGCTGCCGTACTCGTACTGGCCGTAATAGCCATCTTCATAGCCGCGACGAAATCCTTCGCGGAAGTAGTAGTTGTACTCGTCGAGTCCAACAGAGTACGAATTGTAGCCAAAGCTGGCGTCCTGATATCCGTACGACGACTGATAGTTATAGCCCCATCCGTCCTGGCGATCGGCCTGACCCGCGTAGAAGCCTTCTTCGTACCCGCGGTTTATCGATTCCTGCAGCATCTGTGCGCCATAGCTGCTCGTGTAGTAATAATTACCGTTGCGATAGTAGCTATAGTTATTGGTCAGATTGTCGTAATACTGAGCCTGCTGTAGGCGAAGCTGGTCCCGACGGACCTGTTCCCAATACCGCTGCTGCAGATATCTCTGGTACGCGGTCCTCCGCTGCTGCTGGAGCTGGCGATGACGGGCCTGCTGCAACGTCTGCCAGTTGTTCCCCCAACGATTGTTCCATTGCTGGTAACGCTGCTGCTGCAATTGGCGTTGAGCGTTCCGATCATACGTCCGATACTTGTCGTTTGATCGGTTTCGGTCGTAGCGCCGATCGTCACTCTGCTGTCGCACCGGACCCTGGTCCCGAATCTGGCGTCTCTGCTGCTGCTGCCATACCTGCTCCTTCTGCTGACGCTGTTCCTGTTCCTGCTGTCGTTCCTGAACCTGACGTCTCTGCTGTTGCTGCTGCCAGACCTGCTGCTGCTGCTGCTGCTGCTGCTGCTGTTCCTGAACCTGGCGTCGTTGTTGCTGCTGCTGCCAGACCTGCTGCTGCTGTTGAGCTTGACGCTTGCTGCGCTCGTCTTGAACCTGACGTCGCTGCTGTTGCTGTTCTTGTTGTCGTTCCTGAATCTGGCGTCTCTGCTGCTGCTGCCAGACCTGCTGTTGTTGCTGTTGTGCCTGCCGCTGAGACTCTCGCTGCTGGCGTATCTGCTCCTGCTGAGCCTGACGCTGAGCATTTCGCTGTTGAGCTTCCGCTGCACGCGCATTCTGTTTGGTCTGGTTCGAATCTTCCTGCTGCTGTTTCTGCTCGTTTTGCTGCTGCTTTTGCTCTACCTGCTGGCCGCGTCCCTTGGCACGATTGCGCTGAGCACTCGCGTCGACCGTTAGACCGAGCATGAGAGCAACACCCAGAATCGATCCTCCCACTATTTGTCTACCGTATTTAAATTTCATTGCTATCCCCTTTTTCCGTTTTCCAAACCTAACGCCGAACACATTCCGGCTTCGCCTATGTTTTCGCAATCAGCGTTCCAGTAAAGGTCACCTAATCATTGCAACAATTAGCTAAAGGAGATCGGGAGCTTATGTACGTTATCGTGTAGCGGAGCGCCACAAACGGAAGGTCATTTCGACTTCTCAAACTGGTAGATAACGCGGATAACAAGTTGGCCGTTGACCACCCCGTGAGAAAACCCGGTCGCCCGCATTTTTACGCTGTTTGAGTTCTGAAGAGGAATTATGAAAGAGACTTTGTCGGTCTTAATGATCTCGATGGGGTTTATTTTTCTATCGATCGCACCCTGAACCATCCGCGCGACGATACTACCGCCGATCCCGCCACTGCCATTGAGGGCAACATCTTGCACGCGGGCACGTGCAAGCAGACGCTGTCCGGGTTGATCGAATTCCAGATCGACGATTGTTTCGGCAACTCCGCCAAAGGGTATGCAGCCGATGAGGGGCGGATTATAGTTTCCGGAGAATGCGATCGGCGCCGTGATACGCCCTTCACGGAATCTAACGCCGGTGCGCTTTCCATTGTTTTCGCGCAAGAGCTTGATCGACTCGTTACAAGGGGCCGGCGCCGAAAATGCATTGGCAAGAGAGCGACTAGAGGAAGCCCTCGGCTGCGTGTTTTCCGCCAGCGAAAACTCCGGCGGGGCGGCGTGCTCAAAGACAGCATCAAGAAGCGCATCGAAAAACTGTTCGCTAAAACTGATACTGATCTCTGTCTTTTGCGCGGAAACACTGGAGACAAAGAAGGAAAGCGAAAGCAACAGGACTGGAATCTTAATCAACCTCATAATTCCTCTATTTCAGCTTTCAGATGTCGGGGTAGTAACGCGTGTTGTTCGCTAAAAGTTACAATCCGCTTCGGACGATGTCGTGCAGCCGCACCAGTCCGATACAGACCCCGGTTTCATCCACGACCGGCAAGACTGAGATCTGCGAGGGACGATTTTCCATCAATTGTAAGGCGCCATAAGCGAGCATCTCGGGCGCTGCAGAGATTGGGCCGGGTGTCATCATTTGCTGTGCTGTCAAACTAGCCAGATCATCCAGATCCGTTCGCTCGATCGTTCGGCGAAGATCGCCGTCGGTGACGATGCCTGCCAGAGCGCCAGTTCCGTTGACGACATTGACGGCTCCGAGCGCGAAATTGGATATCGCCTTTACGACCTCGATCCAACTTGCATCGGGTGCTACGTTCGGGCTCTCATGCATGAGATCGCTGACCTTCATCGTCAAGCGTTTTCCCAGACGGCCAGCCGGATGATTTACCGCAAAATCCTCGGGGGTCAAGCCGCGAGCTTCCATCAACGTCATCGCCATTGCATCGCCGAGCGCAAGTGCCACGGTAGTCGACGTGGTTGGAGCAAGATTTAGCGGGCACGCCTCTTTGTCGACGGATGCGTCCAGCACCGCGTCTGCTTTTCGCGCAAGGGTCGACTCGGGATTGCCGACAATTGCTACGAGCGGCACACCCCGATGCGCGAGGGTCGGCAACATCGCAACGATCTCTTCGGTTTCTCCGGAATTACTAAGACCGATAACGACATCGCCTTTTGTGATGACGCCCAGACCGCCGTGCAATGCATCCGACGGATGTACGAAGATAGCGACCGTGCCCGTGCTGGTCAGGGTCTGTGCGATCTTCTGGGCTATCACGCCCGACTTGCCGACACCGATCACAACAACCTTGCTCTCGCATCCGCCGACAAGCTCGATCGCCCGATCAAGACTCGCCTTGTCAAGACGGTCGGCGGCCCTCTCGATCGCCGATGCTTCGAGCCTTAATAGCTCTAAAACCTTGGAAAAATGGTCCGCCACGAGTTCGAATTCTGAGGTTTTGTCAATAATTTAGCAAGGACGGCTGATCGCAACTCACCAGGTTCCGCGGTCAAAAGCCAACAATGAACGGAGACCCAACAACATGCGACGCCTGGAGGTTCAGTCTTTTGATTGGGGAAGCTCACGAAACAGATCAGCAACGATCTGCCACTTGCCATTATTCAGTTTCCACACCTGAACGAACACTCCTTTACCAGTTTCGCTCCCGGCTTTGTCCGTCACAGAGTAATTGCTGTAAACGAACGCAAGATCTCCGGCCTCAATAAACGAACGCCTCTTTACAAACTTTATCCCGGCTTTTTCTTTACTGAGAAAAGCGATCGCGGCGCTGCGGCCGACAAAGGGCATCTTTCCGTCACGAAGCAGGTAGATATCTTCAGCAGCATAGGCCTTGTAGGCCTTCGCCAAACCTCGGCTCTCGGCCAGTCGATAAAATCCGATCGAGGAATCGCCGGCATATGTGTTTCTTGGATTCGATCCAGCAGCGACCGTGGCCGATGGTTTCCAATCCGGTTCAATACGCGAAGGTTTGTCGTGATTTATCCCCGTGTCCAGCGCCGCACGGTAGTCGCCGTTCGGCTGTCGAGTCCAAACCGAGAGATAGTGTCCATGAAATTCATCCGGGTCGTCTTTACCCTTTGGTCGATAGATCGAGTTGCCGATGGCGTACCCGAGAGCCCCGTTTGACGAAACTCCAATCTTGACGGGATTCCAAGTCAGCGCGGCCGGGGACGGAGGCCGCGATCTCCATGACTCACGAGCATTGACCGCCTCGGGCGTGAAGATCACACCCTGCGGAGAGAGAAACTCAATAAAGCCGTCTCTGATCCCTTTCTCGGCGACCATCTTTTCGAACGCTCGCTCGGTGTCGTAGATCTTTTGAGCGTTTTCTTGTGAAAACGAAATAATCGACGTGGAAAGAATTATCGCTGCTACGGCTACGGATCTCATTGTCTTGCACCCCTCTCAAAGTTAACGTTTGTCTCGGCTCATTTTCTTCAGTGGATAGTGGGTAGTGGATAGTGACAAGTTGCCGAGTTCGATGAGAACTCCCACTATCCACTATCCACTACCCACTGAAGATTCATTTGATGACGGTTGGAATCGAATCGATAGCTTACTCCACTTTCACAAAGTCCGTTCCCGTCCGACCGAAAGTCTCCGGATGATACATCTCCTCGGCCTTTGCGGGCGGGACAACAAACTCACCAGGCGTTGTCGCTCGGGCGACGTAAGTGTAGTTGTAAACACCTTCCCAAAGCAGCGAACTAAAAGCTTCAGCTCGTTCATCGCGGAAGTTCTGATGCTCGAACCAGTGCTGCCGCCAGTAATACCAGCCGTGTCCGAGCGAGCGGCTGCCGTATGTCGTGACCGGCGTGTTTCCGCCGACATCTGCAGGGATCACTTCGGTCACCGCCAATCCCGGATTGAGGATCTCCAAACCGGCCGGCAAGTTATCGACGAGCGCCACATGATACCGTCTTGCTTGAGCGACCATCGTCAGACGCACTCGAACGCGGGCTCCGGACTTGATCGTCCACGATCCGTCCGCATTCTGCTTGACGTCGTCGGCGTTATCGATCGCCTCGTATTTTCGCAGCACAGTGAATCCATAATCCGCCGGAGCCAATTTCAGGTTCTTCGGGGCGTATTTCATCCCGATCCGGTAGTACAGACGTCCGGCACCCTGCCGATCGATCAGGAGATTCGACGTTCCGCCTTGATCCACGAGATACGACATCGGAATATTCAGCACATTCGAATCGATCGAGCGTCCCTTGAACTTCTCCTCGCCGGCGTAGGTCGAGCCGAGCCAGATCCGCGTCACGAAATCCGGTGTGACTTTTTCAAACGTGTTGAAGTACTTGTCGAGAGCGAGAAGGATGAAAACGTTCTCCTGCGTCGAACCCCAATGCCCTTTCGTCCGATGAGCCAGAAGTCCGCGTACGAGTTTAGGAATCAGGTCGTTCTTTGGCTGGGCCTTTATCAATGCTTCGAGCAGTACTCCATCCGCCCGACGGTTCGAATACATGATCAGCCAGCCACCGTCTCCGTAGTCGGTGACGAAGTTCGCTGTCGCGGCGGTCTCAGTCGTGCGGTTCATCAGGAACCGTGCAATCGTGTCGACTTCGGTAGCTGAACCCGGATCATTCGCGAGCACCGAAAGGATCCAGCCGAGAGCCTCAAACGGCATCTTGTCGTATCGCGGAACCGGTGTGACACCTGCGGGGACATCGACACGGGCACCTGCCCCAGCAGCAACGGCCTCCGCAAGCAGCTTCTTCGCCTTCGCCACCTCCTTGTCGCCCATCAGATCGCGGACGTACAAAGCGTACGCCGAGATCGTCCAACGAACCTGCGGCGAGTTCTTGTACCATTCGTCATCGAAATGCTTCTCGATGTTCTTTAAGTACGGCTTCGTCTTAGTTCAACATCTCGTCGGGCACTTTGTAGCCTTTCGATTTTGCGAGGGTCAGCGCGTGTGCGACGTGGACGGTCAGGAATGGATACTCGTACCGCTCTTTCTCGCGCTTCCACAGGCCAAAGCTTCCATCGGCTCGCTGACGCGATTGAAGGATCTCGATGTCTCGCGCAAATTGAGCCTCGAGTTCCTTCGCCGTAGGCATATCCTTCGATTTGAACGCGGCAAGTACATCTCGCATCGCGGCGATCGAGATCATCCGAGAGGCGAGTTGCTCCGAACATGCGTAGGGATAGTTCGCGAGGTATATGAACGCGTCGGTCAGTTCCTGTAACTGTGTCGATGAAGTTGTCACTTCAAGTCCACCAAACTGCGGATAGACATCGCCCGGTGTCTGTACCGGCTGTATGATCGCACCATTTTCGTCGGTCGTACCGTAGGTCGCAAATGCCTCGGTCGTCGCCGGTGTCCAGACGGGCAGCGATATCTCCGCCGCATCGCTGAATTTGCCCGCGGTCACGGCTATCTGAAACCGTGCCGTTCCCGCACTGAGCGTCGATACCGGGAAACGCACTTCCTCACGCGAATTTGCTCTGACGAGAATGCGCTTTCCTAGCTCCGCTCGTGTCGACGGGGTGGTGCTGTTGCCGGAGGTATACCCGGTCGCTACCGCTCCCGGTTCTGAGAAGAGAGCATTCGTTGCGCGGACCGCGACATCTACCGCCATGTCCTGATCGGTTTGGTTCTGCACGACGACTGGTAAATCTATCTTGTCTCCGAAATTCATAAACCGAGGCGCGCTAGGGCGTACCATCAGCGGCTGCTTCGCGGTGATCGCGGATTCTCCGTTGCCAAACCGTTTGCCAGCGTCGACCGCGACCGCAGTGATCCGATATCGCGTAAGGTTATCGGGAAGCTTTACGTCTACCACTACGCGACCATTCGAATCAGTCTTCACCGACGGAGCGAAAACGGCGAGGGCGTTGAAATTCTCGCGTAGGTTGATTGGAACCTCTCCTGCGCCTTCGCGATCTTCGAGGTTAGCCTCATCTCTAAGCCCTGCACGCGAGTTCTTTGCCATTGGCGCCCGTGCAGCACCCATTTCCACAATTGAAGAACTTACAGCGTCGGCTGCCATCATCCCCTGGGGGGGCGGAGGCGGAACCTTTACGTCTTCCGGATTTCCAAGCAGAAGCTCCTTTCTCAAATGATGATCCGTCACGCCTGTTCCCCGCGGCGTGTAGAAAATGCTCATCGGATCGCCGACGCGATAGTTCGAGAGAGCGAGCACGCTCTCGTCGACGATAACAACTGCTACTTCGCTGTTAGCGACGGGTTCGCCTCGCGAATCTTTCACCTCGACAGAGACCGTCGTCTCGCCTCCCGGAGCTAGTGTCTTTTCCTTCGGCTCAGCAGTAACAGTCAGCTTACGAGCCGCTGTTGAGATGGCAAGATTAATATTTCCCGATGCGAATGCGGGACGCTGAGAGAGTTTTGGATCCACTTCGCCTTTGTCGTTCGTCCGCGGCGCTGAACCGACCAGATCGACCTGCGCAGTAATATTCGGCAGATACTTTTCTTCGAGCGGTATCTTCAGAGTGACCGAAGAGTCCTTCATTGAGAAGCCGCTCAGTCTTCACGATGCCGTCCCGCCGGAGTGTTAGCACGCCTTCGGCCGGTGTGAATGGCGAGATCACGAGAAGCTCGGCTACATCACCCGGCGCGTAATCTTTCTTCGAAGGAATGATCTGGACCTCTTCCTGTTCAACATTCCGTTTGGGCGGCTGCTTTCCTCCGGGAACCCAGACCGTGAACTCGCTCTCGTTGAAGCGTTCGCGATCGTCCATCACCGTCGCGGTTATCGTATACCGGCCACCCTGCTTCGCGACGAACTCGCACTTAACTCGCAGCCTCCGCGGACTTCACCGTGCAAGATTGCTCATCGACCGTCACTTCTTTCCACGCGCCCTTGTCGAACTGCCAATCTTTCAGGACGGCCTTGATCTCGATGTCGCGTCCCGCGACTAAGCTTGCCGTCGATGTCCGACACGATCGATTCGATGACGATCTTTTCGCCTTTCTGCACGAACGTTCGCGGCGTCCTGATGCCGACATAAAGATCGGCCGGATGCACGAGAAGCGACGTCGTGCTCGACCACGTCTGGCGGTTCACGTCCTGGACCGAAGCCGACGCGTGTTACGCTGTAAGGCCGCGGCGGATTGACCGATTCGAAATCGATCTTCAGCAGATGCTTCCCGCTCGCGTCCGTCACGCCCTTGAACGTTTGCGTCGTTCCGCCGCCGTAATCCGCGTCCGCCGAAGTCGATCCCACCGCGATCGTAGATGCCCCACCACGGAACCCATGTACCAAATGTAAAGTCACCGCGATTGGGCGGAGTGTAATTTGTCGGCGTAGCGGTTACGGTCCAATTCGTCTCGGCGTTGGCGAGCCCGCCGCCCGCGTAGTATTTTGCCTCGACCGACAGATCCGCCTTGCCGCCGACAAAATGCGGAGCTTCGCTTTCAACCTTGGTTGTGACCTCGAACTCCGGCCGTCGAAATTCCTGGATCTGAAACTGGTGCGAAACGCTATCGCCCGAAAGACTGCTGGTCGTAGAAAGATCGATGCGTGCGTAGCCGAGATTTGCGTTGTCCGGAAGTTTGAATTTGAAGTCGAACGCGCCAAACGCATTGAGATTTCCGGTTCCTTTCGCGATCTCGTTATTTCGAGGATCTTTCACCGACCATGTAAGGCCGCTCGCCGCGTCGCCAAGCCCTTCGACATCACCGAGCTTTCCGCCGGTCACGCTTCCGGATGTACCCCTTAACCGCGACTTCTTCTTTTGGCTTGTACATCCTTCGGTCGTCGAAAACAAACCAACGAAGCGAATCGGAATCCGATTTCTTGTACCAATTGCCGTTGTCCTGCCAGTAGTAATCAGAATTTTCCGGCAGGAACGCGACGTCTTTTCCACGACGGGCGATCAGGATATTCGGCGCGCTCTGCGACGCGGGCAGCTTCATTCGCAGCATCCCGTTCGCACCCGTTCGATTCGTCTGCGCTACGGCAACAGCCTCGCTTTCTATTTCGGCCCCGTCCGCGTCGAACGATTCGATCTCGCTCGCATTCGGACCACCTGTTCCGGTAATTAGATCCCACGCCCAATCTATCCAACCTTTCTCTTCGCCGACAACAGACACCTGATCACTGGAAACTGCCCCATTTGGCGAGATGGTAAGCTCGGCCCCGGCGACCGGTTTTCCGGTTTTCAGTTCCGTCGCAAACGCAACGAGCTCCGTGTTATCGACAAACGCATCGAGCCCGATCTGCGTCGACTGAAGCCACGCGAGAACGCGCCAGTTCTGTCTGCGAACTGTGACGGTTTTCGTATTATTTTCGACCGGGTCGACGTCTACGATCACGCTCCCGAACCCTTCTTTGAGCGCCGCGGTAACATCGATCCGCGTCTCGACCAACTCGTCCGGCTTACTGTCGATCGCGACTGTCTTATCCGAAACAAGCCGGCCCGGAATTGCGGGCCGGTTACCGTCGTCATAGTTCAAGCGACGATAGTATTGCTGATACTGATACCAGTCTTTGGGCTCGACCGCGTAAAGTTTGACGCGAACCGACGAAAAGTTTGTCGTATATATCGAGTGGGATCGACTGCCGAACGGATCGATCACGGACATCGGTCCGCCTTGCGCATAAAGATTCTGATCGGCTGGTCCGACACGAATCGAGGTGGAAACTCCGCGGTCGAGCTTCTGGCCAAACGAATCCGTAAGCGAGGCGTCGACGTTGATCGTATAGGTCGTGCTCCCCTTTTTGTAGCCCTGAAAGTAGAGGCGATTTCCTGACGGATAAATGTTCAGCCCCTCGACCGCGGGTGTTACCTTTACCATCTCCTTCGCGAACTTCGAAGCGTCGATCGGGTTGTTGAATTCCAGATACCAATCGTGAAACGGAGTGCAGTTCTTGTTCTGCTGCCACGCCGCAATAGGCCTTGACGAATTTGAACGGTCCGTATGTCGTGAATGAGAATGTTTGCGCCTTTTGAGTTTTCAACGGCCCTTCGGCGGATGGTGTGCCGGCATCCACGCTGACGCTGATCGTTGACGCGGGAGGTAGTGCGTTATCGGTCGAGCCGTCCGCGTTCACGGCTCTGAAAGCTATCCATCGACCAGGCTGAGCTTGCTTCGCGTAATAGCCGATCGTCCCGTCGGCGTCGATCTCTTCCTGGGTAGCAAGGCGGATCGCGATACTTGCGCCCGCCGCTACTGACGCTGGTAGTCTTCAATACCGACTCCGGGCTGATCGCCTGATCGAAGGAGATAAATATCAGCGCGTCACGCCGCACTACTTGCCCGTTCGGAATCATCTGCTCGACCTTCGGCGGTGGGGTAGTAAACGTCCAAACAACATCCTTCGCGAGAGTCTGTCCGTTTGCGGCTTTCGTCCCCGCCGGCACACGTGCCGTAAATTTGGTCGCCATCGGAAAACGCTTGTCCGTGTCGAACATCAGCGTCTTCGTGCCGAGCCATCGCCAGCGGCCTTCGACTTGCGGAGTCAACTCGACCGGTGTGTATTTCGCGGCTTCATCCTGCGAGGTCACGGCGACCATCGGCTGCGAGAAAGTGACGCTCAGATCGGGGGCAAGCGTGACTTCGCCCTCTGGCGAAAATCGCACAACTTGCAGTGAGGATCCCGGATCTACCTTTGGAGTTCCACGCTCTTCATCAGAGGGAAACTTGACCGAGCTTTGCTTACCCGTCTTCGGCGCCGGCAATGTGCCGACCCGTTTTGCAAATTCCGTCTTGTCGTTCGGATCAGATTTGATTGGCGGGAGACGTTTCAAGACGTTCCCGGCTTCGGCATCTGACAAAGGATCAGCTGGCGCGAGTTGCTGCTTCACACGGGTCTCCGAGCCATCCGCCCCCTCGCTAAGCCGAAACGTTAATCCGTCTGGTGATCCCTTCATCCTGCTGCTCCGTGCATTTACAACCGCCTGAGCGTTCGCAGATCTTGCGAACGGCAGAAACATCGACCAGTAAACCGAGAAAAGCAACAACCCTGAAACAATTCTTTTCATTTGCGCCCTATTGTCCAAACCGTGTAATACCAAGCTGTTCCTGACGTGATGTGAGACCATGCTACTTCAAAAACAACCGAAGCGACTATTTTCGCTCCGAGTCACTCGTTATTCTGAACGCAGTGGATTAGATAACTTGCGTACCCGACGCATTCTTTGATTCTGCACCTTCACAAATCAGTTGCAAGACCCGCGGTCGCTGCCGCTCCCGGATGCTACTCATACAATTGACTTTCCTGATATACTGATTTCGGGAATTGCAACTTCTATACATACACCATCGTAGAGATTTTTTGGCGAGAATCGATTAGCATATTCTGTAGGAGCAGGTTGATAAAATGGGATTGTGGGCAAGATTGAAACGAGTATTTTTTGCTAGTACTGGTGCCGCTTTGGATAAGATCGAGAATCCGGAATTGGTGCTCCAGCAGACCATCCGTGATATGCGGGACCGCGTACCGGAGCTTAATAATTCGGTAGCTCAGGTAATGGCCACCGAGCGGCTGTTGATCAAGAATACGGAAAACCTCGAGAAGCAGGTTGTGGATCTTGATTCAAAGATCAAAGCCTCCGTCAAAATGGGCCGCGACGATATCGCAACGGCGTACATCGGCCAGCTTCAACAGGCTCAGATGGATCTCGACCGGACCGGAGCGCAATTGGAGCACGCTTCGCTCGCATCGAAACAGGCTCTTAAAGCCCGCGACAATTACGTCCTGAATATGAAGAAGCGCACCGCCGAGGCGATGCAGCTCATCTCTGCCGCAAAGCAGGCCAAGCTTCAGGAACAACTCGCCCAGACGATGGAGACTTTCAACATCGGCGACGACGCCTCGACCTTCAACGAGATGCGCGAAAAGATCGATCGCCGTGTCGCTGCTGCCGAAG
Source organism: uncultured Acidobacteriota bacterium (assembly GCA_963772405.1). Lineage (GTDB taxonomy): Bacteria > Acidobacteriota > Blastocatellia > Pyrinomonadales > Pyrinomonadaceae > OLB17. The sequence goes on from CAVYWT010000001.1 coordinate 1,098,146, forward strand.
CAAAACTCCAATTGGGCACCAGCTCGGTCGATTCGCAGATGCAGGACATCGAGCGTGAAGCGATGGACATCCAGCTTCAGGACAAGCTTCTCGAATACAAGCAGCAGATGGGATTGCTGGGCCCGGGTTCGTCTGCCGGGAGCAAACAGATCGCCGCGGGAGCCGAAACCAAAAGCGAAGACGTTCTCGATCCGATCATCGTAAACGATACGACGGACTCAAACCGCTCGAATTAGAGACGGCCTTCATACTTACCATCGAACGCGTCAAACTAGATCGGCATCTAGTAACTTATGGCAGACTTGGCGAAATACGAGCGGGACCTCCAACGATTTCAAACGAGCTACATGAAGGAAGCGGTTAAGGAACCCTTCAATTTCTGGGGTCTCGCTGGTTTTGCGGTCGCTGCGGCTTATACGCAGAGTGTATGGCCGCTCTTGTTGGCGCTGATCGCTGAAGTTATCTACGTGATGATCGTTCCGAATCTTCCGTATTATCGCCAGCTTGTTCAGAGACGTGAGAAGGAGCGCCTCTTCCTCGCCGGAAAATCCGCACGCGAGAAGTTGATCAAGACATTCACGCCGCGGGAACGCGAGGCCGTGGAATACCTACGGTGGCTGAAAGAAAAGATCCAGGACAATTACAAGAAGTTCACCGGTGCGGCGACTCTGCCATCAAACCTGAGAACGCTCGATCATCGGTGGGAAGATTTCGTCGACTTGCTCGACGTCTATCGTCGCCGCAAGCAGCATCTGAAATCGATCAACCGTCAGGCCGTTCACAACCAGCTTTCGCAGGCTTATCGTGCCGCCGAAAATGCCGGTTCGGATGAGAAGACAAAACGCATTCAGCAAACAAACGTTGAGATACTGAAGCGCCGTATCGCATCGTTTGACGAGATCGAACGCAGCGTCAAACTCGTCGAGGGCCAGCTTCAGTCGATCGAGAACTTTTTCAGCTATCTCAACGACGAGATCGTCACGATGTCGACGCCGGAGAAATTCTCGCTTCTCGACTTCGAACAACTTTCAGATTCGATCGCGATGACGAAGCAAATGCTGGATGCAACGGCGGATGAGGTTGGAGCTCTCGATTCGTACAATCGTCAAATGGGCAACTACGAACTCCTGCCCGGCTCAAATTCATAAGGGTTACGCATTCTCGGGGGTCGATCAGGAGTTACACGTTTACGCGAAATTCTGCACTAATTCCTGCTTCCGAAGATCACGCCTGAAGGTCTTTCACTTACTCACCGATCAACTGTCATTAGCTCACCGTTCAAAGCCTTCGATCTGCGGCATGTCTACGGAACGCTTCGGAATTGCGACCTCAGGCAACCCTACACTGGCCGCTTCGACCTGACCGCTAACAGGGTCTGCTGGCCGCGGCGCCTGCATATCACTTATTTGAAGCGTTAGGTTGTTCGCGTTCGATGCGTATGACAGGCCGACCTCCCTCGTTATCTGGCCGGTGCGGATCATGTTCTCGAGCACCGTGTCAAAGGTTTGCATACCCTCCATCTCGCCATCATTCATCGCGTCGGTGATCGAACGTCCCTCCTTCTCACCCTTTTCAATGTACTCGCGGGTCCGCGAATTCGATACAAGGATCTCGATCGCTGCGATCCGTCCGCCGCCAATTTTCGGCATAAGCCGCTGCGAGATTATTCGTCGGAAAGACTGCGACAGGCGAGTTCGAATCGGAGCCTCTTCGTTCTTTGGAAAGACCCCGATGATGCGATCGATCGTTTTTGCCGCATCGATCGTGTGAAGTGTCGAGAGAACCAGGTGACCCGTTTCGGCAGCTTCCAAAGCGACCTCGATGGTTTCACGGTCGCGCATTTCTCCAACAAGGATCACCTTCGGTGCTTGTCGAAGCGCGGCACGCAAAGCAAGCGCGAAGTCCGGTGTATCGGAATGTAATTCGCGCTGGTGAACGGTGCCGAGCTTGTGGTCGTGAATGAATTCAATAGGGTCCTCGATCGTCACGATGTGATATTTTTTTGTTGCATTGATCAGATCGATGATAGCGGCTAAGGTTGTCGATTTTCCCGATCCGGTCGGCCCCGTCACCAGAACAAGGCCATTCTTCAGTTGGGCGACGTTCATAACGGCCTCAGGTAGGTTCAGCTCCTTCCAGTCCGGCGGCCGAGTCGGTATCACGCGCATCACGACCGCATGTGTCCCCCGTTGACGAAATATATTGACGCGGAAACGGCAAAGTCCCGGTACGCTATATGAAATGTCTGAGGAGCCTTTTTTATCGAGTGTCTCCAGACCCTGCTCGTTTCCGGCGAGCATGAGATCGACCATGGCTTTTATCTGCAACGGCTTTAGGACTTCAAGGCCAGCTATCGGAACACTCTGCAATTCACCCGTCAGTTCGACCTGAGGCGCTCGGCCCGGCGAGAAGATCAGATCGCTGACCTTGCTGTCGACGGCAAGCATTCGCTGAAGCACGCCGTGAAATGACCTGTAGTGGTCCTCTGCTGAAGAACCGTTCTCAGTTCCTACCGAAGCGGTTGATTGTTCGTACATGTGTGGAGTTGTTTTGACTAAGTTTGAATTTAGGACGCAAGGCGGGGGCCGCCCGTAAGGATCGGCACACTTAAGCCTACTACTTTACTGCCATACAACGCAACGATTTTGGTGTCCTTGCTCGCGCCGCCATTATCATTTAAAATCTTGGATTTCACATCGACACCGGTAGCGACTGGGTGGAGATAAAATTGAGCTAACTACTCGAGAGGAAGAGATAAATGAAACGAGTTGGAATTTTGATGGGACGCGAAGTGACGTTTCCGGAGTCGATGATCAATAGCATTAACGGGAAAGGCAGCGGCGAGGTCGTCGCCGAGATGGTTTCGGTCGGCGGTATCCGTCTCGATGAATCGAAAAAGTACGATGTCATCATCGATCGTATCTCGCACGAAGTCCCATACTATCGTGCGATGCTCAAGCGGATGCGCGCTCGAGGGAACATATGTCATCAACAACCCATTCTGGTGGTCGGCCGACGACAAGTTCTTTAACTTTTCGCTTGCAGCAAAGATCGGTGTGGCCATTCCCAAAACCGTTTTGCTTCCTCAGCACGGTTATATAAAAGACATTACGAGTGAGTCCCTTCGCAATCTCGAATTTCCGATCGATTGGGAGGGCATCGTCGACTACGTCGGCTTCCCGGCCTTCTTGAAACCGCATGACGGGGGAGGATGGAAGAATGTGTCAAAGATCCATTCGCTGGAAGAGCTGTGGTCCGAATACAACCAGTCGGGTACGCTTTGTATGACTTTGCAGGAAGGTATTGAGTATGACCAGTTTGTCCGTTGCTATTGCGTTGGAAAAGAGAAAGTTCTCATCATGCCGTACGATCCGTCGAAGCCGTATTTGAGCGGGATGCAGTATGTGAACGTTGAAAATTACTTGACGCCCGAACTGCACGAGCGCGTCGAGCGAGATGTGATCACGATCTGCAAAGCCCTTGGTTACGATCTTAATACGGTCGAGTTCGCAATCAAGGACGGCATTCCGTATGCGATCGATTTTATGAATCCGGCTCCAGATGCGGAGATCGCGTCGGTAGGCGAGTACAACCACCGATGGATCGTCGATCACATGACGGATTTTATCTTAAAGAAATTAGAAGAGGGATTTGAGACACCCAGCTATCGGTGGTCTGAAATGCTCAACCCACCAGTGAAGCAAGCCGGGATAAAAACTCCGATGGCGAAACCGACAGCAAAACAAGTAACGTCCAAGAAAGCGGAAAAACACCCGAAAGTAAAAAGTAAAAGCGGATGTCGATGTGACGTCCGCTTTCTACTTTCTACTTTCTACTTTCTACTTTCTATTTTCTAACTTTCTACTTTCTACTTTCTACTTTCTGCTTTCTGCTATCCGCTTTCTGCTTCTGCCTTCTGCCTTCTGCTTTCTGCCTTCTGCTTTCCAGATTCTACTTTTCACCTTTTCACCTTTTCACCTTTTCACTTTCTTAGTCTTCCGTCTCCATAAGCTCGAACGGAATGCGAGGCGAGAGCATTCGCGTCAATACGATCGTAGCCGTCCAAATTGCCAGGCTGACACCCGAGACCGCCCAGCCTATGTTTGCCACGAGATCGTCGCCAAGAGCGAGTCCCAATGCTATCGCCACGAAGCCAACCATGTTAAGGCGAAAGCTAGAGCCGCTTTGTGCGATCGAGCGTGTCAAGTAGATTCACGCGGCTGATCTCAAGCTCCATGTATTCCTCGTCCTCATTCAAGTGCGAGAAATAATCGACCTCCGTCTTGGTCCACCGGCGCAACGAATTTGTCGCAGCCACCTGTTCGGCGGCAGCGAAGTTATGAATGACATGTGCGATCTTTCCTTCGCGTAACGCCAGTTCAGCCTGGCCGCGAAGTGTCCGAAAATTCTCACCTACCGCATTTAGGACTCGGTTGAAAACGATACCGGCGCGGCGCCATTCGCCTATCTGGAAATAGGATTCACCTATCCGCGAGAGGAGCCGTTCGTCATCGCCGGCATAGCGTTCTGCAAGCCGCATCATCGCCCGTGAACGACGCTCCAATTTTTGGTCGCTTTCAGAGCCCGCCACAGATCTGATACATTCGGCGAATTCAAAAAGGAGTTTTGCGTCACGCGGCCTTAATATCGCCGCCCGCCGGAACGCCTCTAAGGCCTGGAGCAATAGGCCGGAGATCCGCAGCTCGTTGGCGAGCCGGCGAAGCTGGTTTCCTTTGTCAAGATCATTTCCATCATCGGGGAGCGTCGCCACGACAGAGGAATTCAGATGTATGTCACGAAACGAACTATCCAATACATCGCTCGATGGAATATCTGACTCCTTCGCCCGCTGTCCCGCGTCCCGCTTATCGGCAAAATAATCTCGAAGATCGATGGACGTGTTATCGAGACAGTCCTCATCGATGTGGGGCAGCAGGCTTCTGATGATCTCTCCGAAGCCGCGGTGACGCGACGAGAGAGAGAATCTAACGTTCTTGCCCCTTACCGTCGTTCGATATGTGAAGTAGATATTCCGGCCGCGTTTGATCCCGGGAAAAGCGACAGTTTCAACCTGTTCGATGTCCGAGATTTTCAGCCGGTCGCGAGTTCCGGTGGCTCGCGCCAACAGGTAAGGAATAAGGCCCGTTCGTCGAATTCTCCTTCCGTCAAAAGTGAGCTTATCGCCGATCCACAGGAGCGGAACTATTATCCAGGCGACGAAGAGGAGGGGAATTGCAAAGTCGAGATACCCAAGGTAACCCGCCAGTGCCGAGAAAAAGGAAATGACAAACAATCCTGAGAGATATCCACCCGCCAGAGATCGGACGGAGACTAATTTATTCTTCTTGTGGAGCGAACCTCTCTCAAACATCCTGGCGGTGATGATTCTCCAAGCGACACGGCGTCTTGCTCTATATCCCAAGAAACAATCAATGATAATGCAAATTTAAAAAGGCCGGCGTTCGAAAGAGAAAACTACCCTCTTGAACAACGGCCATTTCCGCACACTGATCTATTGCCCGAACGGGATTCCGCCCAATGGTGGTTCCGGCGCCGGCTCCTGAATTTCCTTTGCCTTCTCGGGATCGAGTTCGCGAAGTTTATCCTTTGCGTTTTGGGCCGCCGGGGAAAGCGGGACAGGTGACCCGTCCGGATCTTTAACTTCGCTCGCGGCTTTCACAAGGTTGAAAAGGATATCGACCGCTTCAGCATTTTTTCCCTGTTTTTCGTACAGCTTTGCTAGCTCGAAATTGACCGTCTCCTTTGAAATTATGGGATCGGACATTCCGGACAATTCTTGATAAAGCGCGACAGCATCATCGATCCTTCCGTCGTCAACCCTCGTTTGAGCGAGCGGCAAACTTGGAAAGTTTTCCGACCTCGCCACTGGATGCCGACAATTCCTCAAAAGACTTGATCGCGGCTGCCCGGTCTAACCCAAGGCGGTTCGCCGCAGCAAAGTATTTTGCTTTCTCACCGACTTCGCCCCCGAACTTTTCCGCGACCTTTTCGAATTCTCCGACCGCAGCCTCGGCACGCTCCTTCTCTGTCTTGAACGTCTTCTCCGTGGAGCCTGCAGGAACCGGCTGGTCTGTCACACGCGTTTGCGAGATCTCGATCGCTTTGCCAAGCGCCGTCTGTGCCGTGGCGTTGGATCGGCCGCTCCATGAATAGATTATCCAGACTATTATGGCGAGAACAGCGATAGCTGCGAGGCCGTAGAGAATATTCCTACCGTGACCCTCGAAGATCTTCCCTGCTTCCTCGATCTTTCCGCCGATTCGCTGTTGAAATGGGTCCTTATACCGGGGTTTGTCCTTTGGTTCGTTCGTCTGAACCGCTATTGGTTCAACGCGTCTCTTTTTCCGTGCCATCGTAAATATTGCAAGTTCCTGATAGTTAGCCGTTGTATAATTGCAGGAAAACGGCCCTTTTCCAAAAGAGTTAATGTAGCTTAAATACGGATCGAGGGCAAATATGAAGAACCTTGTGAACATAAAATATCAAAGCTCCAAAGTTATCGAGGATTTTTGCGGAGCGACGGGAACATTCCTCGGAGTAGGGTGTCTAAGTAATCGTTCGCCTAAGCTGCGAACCGTGAAATGTTAGTTCTCTCCGCACCGGAGAAAGGCAAGCGCACGAGATGATCTTCGGGAAGTCAATTGCTTTTGACGAGGAAGACGTGGGAAAGGTCGCCGTGGCGGTCGGTGTTTCTTCCGCGTTTGCGGCGACCGATTCGGATTTTGTCGATCGCCTTCGGAACGGCGATTCCGAAGCATTTGATACTTTGATAACTCGTTACTCCGGCGGTATTTACTCGCTACTCTACCGAATGACCGAGGATCCCGAAGAAGCACGCGATCTGACTCAGGAAACATTCTTAAGTGCATTGAAGTCCATCAAGTCATTTCGCGGTGAAGCCGAATTGAAAACCTGGTTGTTTCGCATTGCCCTGAACCACTCTCGAAATCGGTTTCGATGGTGGAAGCGGCGAAAGAGAAGCGAAACGGTCTCGCTGGACAAGCCGATCGGCGAAGGGACGGCAACGATCGGAGATACGATCGCGGATGATGGCGAGAGCCCGGAACAGGTCGTGCTGAGACGGGAACGTCGCGAGCGGCTAATGAAGGCGCTCACTGCCTTACCAGAGATCTTTCGCGAAACCATTGTCCTGTGCGATATCGAGGGCTTCGGCTACGAAGAAACGGCGAGGACCTTGAACATCAATATCGGAACGGTCAAGTCCCGTCTCGCAAGAGGTCGTGAGTTGCTGAGAAAGAAGCTGAGTGATTTTTGAAAATTGAGCGAATGATTGACTCGCCCCGGTTTTATCTTTGAAGACGAAATTATCGGTGCCAAACGAGGTCGAAGAGGACGGGTGAGGTTCATTCATCATGCGATATGCAGGACGGCGGCGGCTTTGACAAGACCGGCAACAACGTCGTCGGGCATACGCAAGATGGAAGAACATCAACGCGTTGTTTTCTGCGAGCAGGAAACAGCCGGGGTCAGTGAGTTATTCGCTCAAACCAGAGATTATGAATAAATGTGAGGAGCTACAATTCGATCTGCCGCTGTATTTCGACGGAAGTTTGAACGTGGACGAGCGCTCGACTATCGACGAGCATCTCCCCGAGTGCCCTCTCTGCCGTCAAAAACTTTCCGAGTTTGAAGAATTATCCCTTGGGTTAAGATCGATCCCGCGTCATTCAGCCCCCAGGGACCTGATCGAAGCTATTCGAGCATCAGTCGGTGCCCAGCTCGCTCTCTCAACCGGACATCCCTCGTTTCGCCTGATCGAACGGCGACGCCGATGGACGGATATTTGGCTGATGCCTTCGGCCACCGGCGCAATTGCGACTCTGGTGATCGGCTTTACATTGCTGTCACTAACGCTATCGTCGTCGCCGGTTCCGCTCTCGGCCCGTGAAAGTTCAAGCAGCCAGCTGAAAACTCCCGTGTTCCTTGCAAGCAACCCTGACGTATCGCCGGATGACTACGTTCGAGGCCGCTTTGCGGTCTCGGGCGTTTCGCCGAGCGTTAATCCGCACGGAGCGCTCGTTGCTCTTACACGATCTCTCGTACGCGGCGAGATGCGGGACGATGAAGTAGTCGTCGTTGCGGATGTTTTCAGCAACGGACTTGCCCAAATAGCCGAAGTCGTTGAGCCCTCCCGTGATCGAAAAGCCGTGGAGGAACTTCAAAAAGCCTTGGGTTCGGATCCGTCATTTGCCCCGTTTGTTCCCGCCAGTATGGACCAACGGTCGCCCGAGCCTGTTCGTGTGATCCTCAAGATTCAAAACGTTAACGTAAGTACCTCGTCCCTCTCCCCAAAGGCCGGATCGAGACGATCCCACCGCTAACACCTATCCGACGGAAAACGAGGGTGTCTGAAAAGACCCGCGCTATGTATTTTGATTCAACACCGCAAACGAAAGTGTTAGGCGCGCCAATTGGATCGGGCTCAGAGTGGATCTCTCGTCTGACGACGCGTCACGCTAACAAAAAAGGCCCTTATTCTCATAAGAGCCTCTCCTTATTGCAGCATTCGAATTGAGAACCCTAGGACTTGTCGATTTCAGCCTTAAGTTTTCCGGCAAGCTCCGGATCAAGCTCGCGCAATCGATTATATTGTTCGAGCGCCGCCGTCTTGTTCTTCTGCCGAAGCTGGATAATTGCGATGTTGTATCGCACCTTACCAAACCTCGGGCTCAATGCAAGGCATTTCTCATAAGCCTCGATTGCTTTTTCGCGCTGGTTGTCGGCGAAGTAAGCATTTCCGAGCAGGTAGAATCCGTCAGGTGATTCCGGATTCTTTTTTGTATGCTCGATCAGGCCAACGACTGCCTGCTTGTAATGCTTCGTCGCCTCATCCGGTTTTCCCGTAAGGTCGTAGGCGCGGGCTAGATAAAAATACGTTTCACCGTCATTCGGATTACGTCTAAGTGCATTGTTGCACTCGCGTATAGCCATGTCGGGTTTCTTCGAATCGTTATATGCTCGGCACAGATACGTGTAAGCCAGATAACGCTCGGGCAAGAATCTGATTCCTGCCTGCGGCAGCTTGGATCGCCTCATCATTACGGTCGGCAAGACTATAGAACCAGCTCAGATTGGTGTATATGTGCCCGTCATTTGGGAATACGCGAAGTGACTTCCGCGAAATATCGATCGCCTCGGTAAAGCGATTCTGGTCGCGGTAAATCTCAGCGAGATTCTCGTATGCCGAGTACGTATTGGGCTTTGCAGCGATCGCCTTAAGATACGATGCGATAGCGTCATCCGATTTTCGCTGTTTTCGAAACGCATCTGCCATTATCAGGTGGGCTTCGCCCAGCATCGGAGTTCCCCGCCGGATCGCTTCTGCGGCGGCCGCGATCTGTCCGTCCAGATTGCCCAATCCAGCTTGAGCTCTAGCGATGTTAAGAAACAACTCAGCCGAATTCGAGGGATTCTTCAAAACTACCCGCTGATACGCGTCTACAGCCTCGCGGTAATTGGTGAGCGCATAGCTGACATCGCCAAGGCCCTGCAAGAGCTCCAAATTGTTCGGATCAAGTGCCAGCCCCTTTCTGATGTCCGTCAATGCCGCATTAAATTCCTTGTTCGCGAAATGCACCCGCCACCGAATGCGAAAGATCTCGAGTGGCTTCCTGTAACCCTTTTCCATCGCCAGATTGAGCTCCGGCAGTGCGAGTTGATTCTCGTCGACATAGTGATGAGCAACGCCTTTCCAAAAGTGATATTCAACGTTGCTCTCATCGAGGGAGATTGCCTGGGCGTAACCATCTATAGCGGCCCGATAGTCACGCTTTACAAACGAGGCAGCCGCCTTATCCGCCATCTGCTTGGCCTTTTTTGCGTCCTTCTTCGATTGTGCCGTGCCGTCTTGCGCAAGCACGAGGAGGGCGGACAAAACCAACCCGAGAACGGTCAAACTAAGTACGGATCTGTTCGCAATCATTTTCTACCCCTCTTTCTTACTGCTGAATATCGGTTCGTCCGGGATTTACTTTAGGTTTTGGTGTCGCTTTCTGTACAGTCGTACCCGGAGCATTAGAAACGGATCTCCCAGCGGGCGGGCTCGGCCTCGACGTCGGTGTCCTTGGATTGCTCCGCGCAGGTGATTCAGGGATCGCAGAGCTGGTCTCCGGTTCGGAAATAGTACTCGACCCTGAACCCGATTCCGTTTCGGCATTAGTATCGACGACGGTTTCCATCGTAGCTGAAGGTATCGGACTCGGAACAATTGTGGGCTCGGCCGAGGGAACCGGTTCCGCGACCGCCGTCCCCGCAAAGTAATTGTTGTAAAAATACCAAGCCGAGCCTGCGGCCCCGAGTGCGAGAACCAGAACGGCGACAACCCCACCTGCTACCGCAAAGGTCCTGCTAGACGATTTTTCCGCCGGAGGAGGTTTCTGCTCCGTTTTTGGCTCCCCTTCAGCGGGAGTCTGAAAGTCGGCAAATGCCGATCCGCCTGCCGCGGCCACCGTCACAAACGAATCCTGGACTTCCTCGCCTGAGGCGTACGAGTCAGCCGGCGGAATGGGTTCTTCAATTCTTCCATTTGTCTCCGATATAGGAGAAGCCGATTCAGACTCTGATCCAAACTGTTCGATGTATTCCACGTTCTCGGAAGGATCAAAAGCAAGGGTTGCATCGAGATCGATCTCTCCGTTTCCAGTCTCAGAAATCGCTGCCGCATCCGCAAAGGAAGCTTCGGGCGGTTCCGACGGCATCAACTCTGTCTTCTCGCCAACAGACGGTGGAGCTGCGGGAAGGACATCTCCGATGTTAAAGGCGACAGTTTGGGCCGACATCGCTTCCTGCATTTGGGTAAACGAGCGGCGAAGCGCTTTTTGCATTTCGCGAGCATGATTGAAGCGCTTCTCCTGACTTACCTCCATGCCGGCTAAGATGACCGCTGAAACAGTAGTTGGAATCTCCGGATTCAACATGTGAGGCGGTTCGATCGGGTCTGCCGACCCGTTCAACATCGCGTCCGCACGACTCAACGCGTCAGGCGGGACGACGTTTGTCATCAGTTGGTATAGCGTTGCGGAAAGTGAATAGATATCACTCCGCGGATTGGTCCCCACCCCTCGGATCTGCTCCATCGGAGCGTAGTGCGGGGTGTAGCCCACGACGCTGCCGGTACTGCCCGAACTCGAGATATGAGTCTGACCGGTCGTTATTTTTGATAAGCCAAAATCCAAGAGTATTATGTGGTTCTCGTCCGTTAGCTTGAGATTCTGCGGCTTGATATCACGATGAATGATCGGCGGCTCATGCGAGTGCAGATAAGACAGGGCGTCCAGGAGCTGATCGGCCCAGAACATTACCCAGCTTACCGGAAAGGGCTTTTGTGCGATCTCAAGGCGCTTGCAAAGATCGTCTCCAGCTATGTGCTCCATAACCAGATACTGCTCATCACCCTCGCCAAAATGGTCACTTACCTTGGGCAAGACCGCATGGCGCATTCGAGCCAACGTCCGCGCCTCCCGCTCAAATGCACTTGCAAGTATTTCATCACCCGCAAAAAAGGTTCTTTTAAGGGCGACCGCGCTCCCAAGACGCTGATCGACCGCAAGGTAGACCTCTCCCATGCCACCTTTCCCAATAAGGTGCACGACCAGGTAACGGTTTTGGATCAATGTGTTCTGGGCAAGCGCTTTCATGTTTGAATAAAGGGTGAAAACAAGGACAGAAGACGATCTGGCCCTTATTTTCTAATAAATGAGTCCAAACATCAATAGGGAAATAGGAGAACTAAGTCTACAGATCAATTCCCTCGAGCATTCATCGCTGGCTGGCCAGGATGCTGCCAGCATCGGCCAGGGAGCTTCACCCGCCGCGTACACGGGGTCCCCTTTTTTGTCATCGCTCCGCAGTGGTAAACCGGTTCGGTAGATGAATCTCGTTGTCCCCCTCGTTGCTTGGTATTTGACGCAGGCGTCTCCGAGGGCGGATCCCCGGCGGTCGTAACGGGCAATGGTGAAACATTTGGGCGCGTCGAGTCTGGGGTCTGAGGCCGGCCAGCCTCTGGAACTGGCTCATTCTTTGGTTGACGTATCTTTGCCCGTGATGGATCACGTGGGGATGATCCGCCGCCGAGGTACGCCATTATTCCGGCTGCTCCAAAAAGAACAAGGACCACTGCAGCGGCTCGCGGAATCAAATCGTGCTGCTTCTGCTCGATCGCGCAAAACTCGCAAAAGCGCCTGCTTGTTAACGGCGTCCACTTCGCTCGTACGATCTTCTCCCCGCAATGGCAGCAGAAATGTGGGTGATAAAACATGAGCAGCGTTTATCTATATCGAAAGCTGGCCGGGAACCGCAAAAGAGTGGCTAAGTATAATGGAATTCTACCCGGTTGTTAAGGCGGGCGTGAGCCGTGACCTGTGCAACCGCGTTACGACAACGCGCGTCTGACAAGTTAGAATTTTACCTATGCCGATTCGCCGATCCCTCATTCTCCTGTTTCTCATATTCTTGTCGACTTTCCTTTGCTACGCACAGGACGACGACCCGGTGCGAGTCGATTCGTCCATCGTACGCGTCAATGTCGGCGTCGTTGATGATCGCGGACGGCCAATTGCAACCCTCGGCCGATCGAGCTTTACCGTTTACGAGGACGGGGTTAAACAGGATATTTCGCGCTTCGTTGCCGCGCCGGCTCCGTTCAGCGTTGTGATGATGCTCGATATGAGCGGCTCGACGCGTAGCTTTCGTCAGAACATTCAAATGGCAGCGGCTCGATTTCTGGATGCATTGGCACCGGACGATCGGTTAGCGGTTGTCGAGTTTTACAGCAAAGTGAATCTGCTTAACGATTTTACAACCGATCGTCGAACTGCATTTCACTCGATCTCGGTCGCGAATGGATCGGGAGAAACCAATTTTTACAAAGGGCTTTTGTTTGCGCTCGATAAGCTCTCACGAGAAAAGAATCGCCGAAAGGCGATCGTTGTCTTGACGGATGGCGTCGATACGGGAGCGCAGGATGCAGATCGAAAATTGCTTGCGAATCTGAAGGACGAACAGCTTGCGGACGCGATCAAACCTGAGATGAACGAAGTACTTCGGCGTGTTCTCGATCGCTCGGACGCCCAGGCCGTGACGATATATCCTCTTGCTCTTCCGACAGGTGATCCCGCGCGCCTCGCCGACCCGACGCCTCGGCAGGTCGCAATGTATACCGCCGCCCGCACTCGTCTCAAACTCGTTGCCGACCGCTCAGGCGGTACCCTGAACTCGATCAGGCGCCTTGAAGATATGGGAACCCTGTACGCTCTCGTCGCCGCCGATCTTCGAACGCTGTACACGATCGAGTACGCGCCTACAAATGACAGACGGGACGGTAAATGGCGCGAGATAAAGATCGAAGTCGATCGTCCGGATCTGATCCCGCGCTCACGGCAAGGATATTTTGCGAAGTAAGCTGCTTTAAAGTTTCCAGGAGTTTGCAGAGTTACCGAACGTTTACAGAAATGGATAACCCTGCAACTCTCAACAACTCCGGAAACTGTCCGAAGCTGAGACCAATCCTTGACATGGTTGCGTAGGGTTTGTAGTCTAGCTATTCGCGTTTTACGCACCCGTAGCTCAGCTGGATAGAGTACTTGACTACGAATCAAGGGGTCGCATGTTCGAATCATGCCGGGTGTACCATAAGCCAACGGAGAGGGCAGCTTGAATGACTGCCCTTTTCATTTCGTCCCGATACGGAAACACCTCGCCCCAAAAGATTTGTCCAACCTTTGGCAACACGCTAAAATCCAATGACCCCGAGGAGTCCGAAAATAATGTTCAGTAACAATCTTGTTCGTTTCGCGTTGCTGGTGTGTGCCGGTGCGTTAGTTTTTATGACAATTTCACATTCTGAGTCGACGAGTGCCACAAAGGCGCCGGCCGCAAATCCGCTTTTGGAAAAATGGGTTGGTCCGTATGGCGGGATACCGCCGTTCGACAAAGTCAAGATCGAGGACTTTAAGCCCGCGCTCGAAGCCGCGATGGCGGAGAATCTTGCCGAGATCGACAAAATCGCATCGAACCCTGCGGCACCGACGTTTGAGAACACGATCGTGGCCATGGAGAAAACAGGCGGCGACGCTCGATCGAGTGACGACGATCTACTTTGTCTGGGGCGGGAACATGGCAACCCCCGATTATCAAACGGTCCAGCGCGAGATGGCGCCAAAGCTGTCAGCGGTTTCCGACCAGATCACGCAAAATGCTGCACTATTCAAGCGTATCGAAGCTGTGTACAATTCGCCCGACAAGAAAACACTTACCGCTGAACAACAACGACTGACGTGGCTTTACTATACGAATTTCGTTCGTGCGGGAGCCCGGTTGAATGTCGAGCAGAAATCGCGACTCTCAGCTATCAACCAGGAGCTCGCAAAACTTTTCACTACATTCGGACAGAATCTGCTTTCTGAAGAGAATGATCAGTGGCTGGTCCTAAAGGACGAAGCCGACCTCGCGGGCTTGTCGCAATCCCTGAAGGACTCCGCCGCTGCAGCTGCTGCGTCGAAGAAGGTCGCGGGAGCGGTCGGGATAATTTCCAACACCCGCTCATCGGTCGATCCCTTCCTCACCTACTCCGACCGTCGCGATCTGCGTGAAAAGGTCTGGAAAATGTTCGTGAACCGGGGTGATAACGGCGACAAGAAAGACAACAACGCCACGATCGCCCAGATCCTTCAGCTTCGTGCCGAGCGGGCAAAGCTTCTCGGCTTCCCTACCCACGCTCACTGGCGGCTTGAAAATGCAATGGCGAAAACGCCCGAGCGTGCGATGGAACTTATGGAGGCCGTATGGCCGGCCGCGATCGCCCGTGTTGCCGAAGAGGTCGCCGATATGCAGGCCCTCGCCGATAAGGAAGGTGCGAAGATCGCGATCGAACCGTGGGATTATCGTTACTATGCCGAGAAGGTGCGGAAATCGAAATACGATCTCGACCAGAATGAGGTCAAGCAGTATCTGCAGTTGGATAAGATCCGGGACGCGATGTTCTGGGTCGCCGGTGAGGTTTTTAATTTCAATTTCACACCGGTGACGAATGTTCCGGTCTTCCATCCTGATGTGACCGTTTGGGAAGTAAAGGACAAAACCAGCGGCAAGCACGTCGGGCTCTGGTATTTCGACCCTTACGCACGGGACGGAAAACGATCGGGAGCCTGGATGAACGCATATCGCAATCAGGAACGAGTCGATGGTGATATCACGACGATCGTTTCGAACAATTCCAACTTCGTAAAAGGAAAAGCGGGCGAGCCGGTGCTTATCTCCTGGGACGATGCAACGACGATGTTCCATGAATTCGGACATGCCTTGCACGGTCTTTCATCGAACGTTACGTATCCGACCCTCTCCGGCACGGCCGTGTCTCGAGATTACGTAGAGTTTCCCTCGCAGCTTCTTGAGCACTGGCTCTCGACACCGGAAGTTCTGCAGAAGTTTGCGGTTCACTATCAGACCGGTAAGCCGATCCCGCAGGCGTTGGTGGACAAGATCGAGAAAGCAGCGACATTCAACGAGGGTTTCGACACAACCGAGTATCTCGCGAGCGCTCTTGTCGACATGAAGCTTCACCTGGCTGGAGATCAGAAGATCGATCCGGACAAATTCGAACGCGAAACTCTTGCCGCGTTGAAGATGCCGAAAGAACTGGTTATGCGTCACCGGACGCCTCAGTTCGGGCATGCCTTTTCGAGCGACGGTTATTCCGCCGGCTACTACAGCTATCTTTGGTCGGATGTCATAACGGCGGATTCATTCGGTGCGTTCGTCGAGGGCAAAGGTCCATATGACAAGGCCGTTGGTGCCCGACTGGTGAAGAACATTTTCTCGGTGGGAAACACCATCGACCCGGCGGATGCGTATCGGAATTTCCGAGGCCGTGATCCGAAAGTCGAGGCGTTGATGAAGAAGCGCGGGTTTCCGGTCACTCGGGCGGGTAACTAGACAAGAGACAGGAGACAGGAGACAGGAGACAGGAGACAGGAGACAGGAGACAGGAGACAGGAGACAGGAGACAGGAGACAGGAGACAGGAGACAGGAGACAGGAGACAGGAGACAGGAGACAGGAGACAGGAGACAGGAGACAGGAGACAGGAGACGGGAGACAAGTATCCCGTCTCTTTTACTATCTCTTGTCTCTTGTCTCTTGTCTCTTGTCTTCTCCAGCGATCCCCAAATTTCTCATCCGTCGATACAGATGGCTTCGGTCGACACCCATCTCTTCGGCAGCTCGGCTGACGTTCCCGTCATATTCCGCCAGCTTGTGAAGGATGAACTCGCGGTGATATGCATCGGTCGCCGCCTTAAAAGAAGGAAACCGGAAGCTGGATGAAGGTTTCTCATCGGACGTGCCGAGCTCGGGCAGATCACCGACGGTAATCTTTGTCTTTGACGACATGATCACAACGCGTTCGATCGTGTTCTTGAGCTCGCGAACATTCCCGAACCACTGATGTTTTTGGAGTGCTTCGATCGCGTCCTCGGTAAATGTCTTCGCCTTCTTTCCGTAGTCGTTGGAAAATCGTCGATTAAAGTGCTCGACAAGTAACGGCACATCTTCCAAACGCTCGCGGAGCGGCGGGATCTGAAACGGGATCACATTCAGACGGTAAAAAAGATCGGGGCGAAAATTGCCGTTCTCGATCAGATCTTCGAGCCGCTTATTCGTCGCCGAGATCACGCGAACATCCACCGATACCGGCGTATTGCTGCCGACAGGTTCGAACCGCTGCTCTTCGAGGACTCGAAGCATCTTTGCCTGAACACGTGGCGACATATCCCCGATCTCATCCAAAAATATCGTCGCGCCGTCTGCGATCTCGAACTTTCCCTTTTTCGAAGTGTTTGCACCGGAAAACGCGCCCTTGGCGTGTCCGAAGAGTTCCGATTCGACAAGATCTTCGGGTATCGCAGCCGAGTTTATCTCGACGAACGGCGATGCCTTTCGTTTAGATTGAGCATGAATCGCCCGCGCTACAAGCTCCTTCCCTGTGCCGCTCTCACCTGAGATCAATACACGGCCATCAGAAGGCGCAACGATCGATATCTGCTTTCTGAGAGCACGCATCGCGACCGATTCGCCGACCATCGCATACTTCTCAGCAAGCTCGTCGATCATCTGCCGGTTCGACCGCTCAAGATCCCGTTGCCGAACTGAGTTCTTGACCGTGACGACGGTCTTCTCCAGACTTAGCGGCTTTTCAATAAAATCGAACGCACCTAACTTTGTCGATTTCACTGCCGTCTCGATATTTCCATGACCGGAAATCATCACAACAGCGGAGTCGTTACCGTTCTCGCGAAGGCGCTTTAGAGTTTCGAGGCCGTCGATTCCCTTTCCAAGCCATATGTCGAGCAGAATACATGCGTAACCTTTCTTGTGAACCGCGTTCAGACACGCCTCACCCGAGGCCACGGCATCAACCGTAAAGCCTTCATCCTCGAGCACTCCGCGCAGCGTGTCGCGAATCCCCGGTTCATCATCAACGATTAGAATTTCTTTTGTCATTGAAACGTCTTCAACGATTCTTTCTCGGAGTAATTACGTATCTATTGTAGTTAATCGAAAACGAATGTCAGGTCTTATCGATCGCAGGCAGCTCGACAATGAACCTTGCGCCGCGTGGTTGATTCGCAACAGCCTTTATCTTGCCGTTGTGCTCAGTGATTATCCTGTTTACGATCGCCAGGCCGAGCCCTGTGCCGCGGCCTTTAGTAGAAAAATAAGGTTGGAATAATTTCTGCAAATCAGCCGGTGCGATTCCTCGGCCGTTGTCGGATATTTCGGCCACGATAAGATCCCGCGCGACGTCGTAACGGCTCGTGATCGTGACGATCTTTTCTTCCTGCAATTTATCAAAAGCCTCAACCGCGTTGTCGATCAGATTTACAAATACACGTTTCATCTGCTCGGTGTCGATCATCGTCGGTGGCAATTCAGCAGAGAGCTTGCTTTCAAGCACTACGTCATCCAGTCGATCCTTATAAAGAGCGACGACCTGAACAATGACGTCGTTTAGATCGCCCGCCTCAGGATTTGCATTCGGCAGCCGCGCAAATCTCGAGAACTCGTCGACCATGGACTTCAGGCTTTGCACTTCTCGAATGATCGTAGCAGTCCCATCTTCGACAACGTTCTGCATTCGGTCGGGCAGCGATGTCGACGAACTGATGCCGTCGGGCCGCCCACTGACTACGGACCACTGGCCACTCTCTTCAAAGCGCTTAGCTATCCTTTCCGCAGCAAGCTGTATCGGCGTCAGCGGATTTTTTATCTCATGCGCCATCCGACGTGCGACTTCCTGCCATGCCGATGCACGCTGTGCCGCGATCAACTCGGACAGATCTTCGATCACCACGACAGCACCATTCTCACTCGGCAGAGCCGTAGCGGTCAGAGCAACCGGCAACTCCCCGTCTTCGGACCGAAGGACCGTCTGTTCGGCGGCCTTTCCGATTCGCTTGGCTCGGGAGATCATGCGTTCAATGATCGAACGGTTCTCTTCTGAAACGACATCGGCCAGCTGCCTGCCGAGAACATCTTCCGAACCGAGTCGAAGGATAGTGACGGCGGCGCTCGTTGATGGTTCCGATCTCGTTCTTGCCGTCGAACGAGATGACGCCGGTCGGAAGGGACTCAAGCACGGTCTCGATGTAACGTCGACGATCGCGGAGCTCGGCCGAATTTGCCTCGAGCCGCGATGTCATCTGGTTGAACGCCGCAACAAGAAGGCCCAGTTCGTCCTCGGCGAAAACATCAACACGATGGCCGAAATTTCCGCGGGCGATCTCATCCGCTCCTTCGGCGAGCGCTTTGATCGGCACAGTCAATCCGCGAGCGATATAGAACGCCGTCCACGTCGAAGCGAATATCAAAAGAAACGTCAACACGCCGAGCGTCAAGAGCCCGATCTGGCGAACCGTGATCTGCCTCTGTTTGAGAAGATCAAATTGGCGGAGAGATTCGTCCGTCATCTCGATCACGCCGGAATTCACCCGCACGCTCGGCACGACGATAAGCCTCTGGCCTGCGGCCATCGGAACAACGGCTGCGTCAAACCCTCTGCCATCCGCGAGCGAGGCTTCAACAGAGGTTCGATTTCGAATATTTGTAAGAAGTGTCTCAAGCTCGACTCTTTTTTCCACACCGACCTGTGTTCCTCCCGATGCGATGATCCGATCGTCTTCTGAGAGCAACTCGATACGTGTCATGTTGCCCGCCTCGGCAATCGAATCCAGTTCCCGATCCGAGATCGACCTTTCATCAAGAATCGACGCAATGATTGCCGCCGTCTCATTCAGGCGTCGCCCTTCTTCTTCGATCGCCCTTCTTTGAACATCGCGGGCTTCGAGAACGACATTCTCCGGGAACTGTGCAAACCAGCGTTCGAGGGCGCGGTTCATAAACAGATACGAGAATCCGGCCATAGCAATGATCGGAAGCAGGCTGATCGCGGCAAAGTAGAGCAGCAAACGAGACTTGATCTTAGACCCGAGTTGCAGCGTGCGCCGCTCGCGCATCAGCTTAATGATGCTCCGGAGGAAGATGAATCCGAAAATTACGAATGCGATGAAATTGAGCGACGAAAGCGCGTATAGCAGCAGCGTGTCGCTCGCCGTTTCGACAGCAAAGTCCTTCCAGAGATTTGAGGTTTGAAGAAGGATGAGAAGCGTCAACGAGACCAGGACAAACGTACCCAGTATCCAAGGCGATATCCTGCTCTGTTTCGGCGGGCGGCTGTCGGTCACGGCTGTAAGTTTAGCATACGACGCCTCCGTTGTTCGGCTGGCATAGTTCCGCTAAACTCTTCTGAACCAATGAACATTCGAGGAATATTTACAGGGTCCGATGGTCGTCTTCGCAGTGGCTATCGCGTCGCTGTCTTCGTGACAGCGTTCATGTTTACTGCGTCGTTCCTTGGCCTGGCGGGACAGTCAGCACTTGCCGCATTCGGTCTAATACCCGAACTATCGGAGTCAGCCCTGCTCGTATTTACGAGCCTCATATCGCTCATGGCGGCTGTTTTGAGTGGCTGGCTTGCGGGAAAGGTGCTGGAGGGTGTCCCCTTTAAGGCCTTAGGAGCATCCTTTAATAACTACTGGTTCAAGCATCTCGCTCTGGGAATCTTTGCAGGTGCTGCCTCTTTGACGCTCGCTGTATCCGTTGCATATGTGTTTGGCGGACTTCGATTCACATCGGCTACGGTCGAACCAGCGACTATCGTCCGATCGCTTGGCATCTCGTTCCTTATCTTCTCCCTCGGCGCAGCTTGGGAGGAAGCTCTGTTTCGCGGATACATTCTACAAACACTTAGCCGTTCGGGCCTTGCATGGCTCGGCATCACGCTGACATCGATCTTTTTTGGATTTGTTCACTGGGGTAACCCCAACGCAAATGCTCATCTCGACACTCAACACGATCCTCGCCGGCGTATGGTTCGGTGTTGCCTATCTAAAAACTCGCGATCTGTGGTTCGTGTGGGGAATCCACCTCATGTGGAACTGGATGCAGGGATCATTTTTTGGAATTGAAGTAAGCGGTCTGACTGATCTGGTTTCCGCCCCGCTGTTGAAAGAGATCGATAGTGGTCCGACGTGGCTGACGGGGGAAACTTACGGCATCGAAGGCGGAATCGCGGCGACGATCGCGTTGACCTTCTCGATAGTCGCGATCTACTTCATCCCATTTCTGAAACCCAGTGAGGAGATGATGCGATTGACGAGTGTCAGAACGGGGAGCTGTAGCGATGAGAAAACTCCCCTCCTTGTTTAGGAGAGGTGGCAGCCGCTTCGGCTGACGGGGTGGTAGTCCTTCAAGAATCTGATTCTTCTTAACTACCACCCCGCCTCGCAAAGCCTCGGCACCCCTCCTAAACAAGGAGGGGAGCTAAGCACGACAATCACATTACCCACTCACCACTCACCACTCACCACTCACCACTCACCACTCACCACTCACCACTCACCACTCACCACTCACCACTCACCACTCACCACTCATTTCACACAGTTTGTATCTTAAAAGAAATATCAACTGCTCGGGCCGAGTGCGTCAGACGGCCGACTGATATCAGATCGACACCTGCCTCGGCAAATAACCGCACCCGCTCAAGATCCATCCCGCCGGATGCTTCGATCATCACCGTAGGGTTCAGATTGCGGGACATTTCCACCAGCTTTGCCGCCTCATCGGGCGTCTGATTGTCGAGCATAATGATGTCGGCACCCGCTTCGATCGCCTCACGTAGCTGGGCCCAGTTCGTGATCTCGACCTCGATCTTATGAAGATGCCCGACCTTCTGTTTCGCCGCAACAACCGCTTCCGTGATGCCGCCGGCAAGCGTGATGTGATTGTCCTTGATGAGTACTCCGTCATCGAGGCCCATGCGATGATTCTTTCCGCCGCCCACCGTCACTGCATATTTCTCAAGCAGCCTTAGGCCGGGTGTCGTCTTCCGCGTGTCGACGATCTGTGCATTCGTTCCCTCAACTGCCTTTACGTACGCTCGCGTAAGGGTCGCGACGCCGCACATTCGCTGGAGTATATTCAAGGCAACACGCTCGCCGGTCAATAAAACGTCGGCGTAACCCTTTAAGGTAGCGAACACCGTTCCCTCTTCGACCTCGTCGCCCTCGGCGTAAGCAGTTTCAATCTCGGGTATCTCGGCATCGAGATGTAGGAACACCGCTTCGGCGACTTCGAGTCCGCAAATCACGAGATATTCCTTTGCGAGGAACCGGCCCATCGCACGAAGATCAGACGGGACAGTCGCCTGCGTCGTAATATCGCCACGGCCGATATCCTCGGTCAGGAAATCGCCGATCGCGGAGAGAACTTCACCATTGTCAAGCCAGTTCATTAGTTTTGGAGAGCCTCCAGGTTCAGCATCAGCGTTCTTATCTGTGTGTCGATCTCGGACTGCCGGTCCCTCAATTCCTGAACCTTGTCAGCCGGTGCTTTCTCTACGAAACTCTGATTCGAAAGCTGACCGTTAAGCCGCTGTAACTCGATGTCGAGTTTCTCGATCTGCCCCTGCAAACGGGCTCGTTCCTTTTCGAAATCGATCAGTCCCTCGAGCGGCACGGCGATCTCGGCGTTGCCGGTCAGAACCGAGCGGGCCGAAGCTTTAGGAACATCGAGTGAATCTGCGAGAACTATCCTATCAGCCCGTGCAAGCTTTTTGATCTGCGCTTCGTTCGAAGCAAAGACATTTTGCATCTTCGCATCCGCAGCAATATGGATCGATAATGGATCGCTTGCTTTGATATTCATCTCGGCGCGAATATTTCGCACCTTCGTTATCAGTTCGATTACGGAAGCCATCTCGGTTTCGGCCTTCTCGTCGATCAACAAATCGTCACCTGTCGGAAACGTAGTCAGCATGATCGTCTGTTCCGCTGACGAATAAGCAGTGTTGTGCAACCGGTTCGAAATACCAGGCAGCTTCTGCCATAGCTCTTCGGTCAAAAACGGCATGAATGGATGCAGAAGTCGCAACGCTTGTTCAAGGATAGTGAGAATGCGGCTTCGCGCGTCAGATTGCGGATTGCGGGTTGTGAATTGCGGATTTCCGAACTCCGCGTCGCCGTGTCCCTCTGTCTCCGTGTCGCGGGAAGTGATATCGTCCTTCACAAGCTCGATGTACCAATCACAGAAATCGTCCCAGAAGAAGTGGTAGAGCAGTTGAACTGCTTCGTGAAACTGATATGTCTCGAGCGCCCTGTTGACGGCCTTCGCAGTTTTGTTTAATCGAGAAACGATCCAGCGATCGGCCAGGTCAGAACCGGAAGCGGTAGCGACCGGGTTTCCCCTCGTTGTCTCTGTTTTCACGGGTGACCCGGTAGCCACCGGTCCGGGTTCCGACAAGACCGTCGCTCCTTCCGAATTCATCAAACAGAACCGCGTCGCGTTCCAGATCTTGTTCGCAAAATTTCGAAACGAATCGACACGTTCGTCGCGCCATGCGAAGTCAACGCCCGTCGCCGAACCGGCCAGCGTCATACGCGTCGCGTCAACACCATACTTCTCGAACACAACAAGCGGGTCTATGCCGTTATTCTTTGTCTTCGACATCCGCTGGCCGTTTTTGTCGAGGACGGTGCCGTGGATGATGACGTCATCGAATGGGCGTTCGCCCATAAACTTCATTCCCGTCATCACCATCCGCGAAACCCAAAGAAAAATAATGTCACGACCGGTTACGAGAACGTCGGTCGGATAAAACACGTCCAGGTCCCTAGTCCCAAGTCCCAGAGTCCCAGAGTTTTCCGAGTCTTGAGACTTGCGATCAGGGACTTGGGACTCTGCTCCGTTCCATCCCAATGTCGAGAACGGCCAGAGAGCGGATGAGAACCACGTATCGAGAACGTCTTCGTCCTGAGTTAACTCATTCGTGCCGGCCTGTTCAGACTGCTTCTTCTTTCGTTCGCGCGACAAAGACATTTCCGTCCGCGTCGTACCACGCCGGGATCTGATGTCCCCACCAGAGCTGGCGCGAGATGGTCCAGTGCCTCAGATTCTCGAGCCACGTTGTGTAAACCTTCTTATGCGGAATCTCCGGGAAGAATCGCGGCGAATTTTCTTCGCGCATCAGCTTCAGCGCCAGATCCCGCATCTCTTCCATCTTTACGAACCATTGTTCCGACAACAGAGGCTCGATGATCGTCTTGCACCGCTCGCAATGCGGCAGAGTCAGTTCGTAGTCCTCGACCTTCTCGAGCAATCCGAGCTCTTCAACATTCTCGACGACCTTCGCTCGCGCTTCAAAACGGTCTAGCCCATCGAATTCTTTCCCGGCTGCCGCGTTCATTGTCGCGTCGGCGTTCATCACCACCAGTTTCTCCAGCCCGTGGCGCTCGCCGATCTCCCAGTCGTTCGCGTCGTGGGCCGGCGTGATCTTGACCGCACCGGTGCCGAATTCCGTTTCGACATACTCATCGGCGATGATCGGGATCTCGCGGCCGGTTAGCGGTAACGCGATCGTCTTGCCTATCAAATGCTTGTAACGTTCGTCTTCGGGGCTCACTGCGACGGCAGTGTCCCCGAGCATTGTCTCGGGACGTGTCGTGGCGACTATTACGTAGTCAGAACCGCCTGCGGTAGCGGACGGTTGAACGTGACCCGTCTCTGCAGCGCCATCGTGATCCAAACTTAAACCGCCCGCTACCGCAGGCGGTTCTGACAGTACGGGATACTTCAAGTAATAAAGCTTCCCGTCCTTCGCCTTCTCTTCCTTTACCTCAAGATCGGACAGCACCGTCTTGTCCTTCGGGCACCAATTTACGATGCGTGTTCCGCGATAGATCCAGCCTTCCTCATACAACCGGACGAAAACTTCACGGACGGCGCGCGAAAGATCGTCCTCCATCGTGAACCGCTCGCGGGTCCAATCGACAGACAAACCTTCGCGGCGGATCTGACGCGTGATCTCGCCGCCATACTTGTTCTTCCATTCCCAAACTTTTGCGGTGAATGCTTCGCGGCCGATATCGCGCGGAGTCTTGTGTTCATCCTTCTTCAGCTGGCGGGTCACCATCAACTGAGTCGAGATCCCAGCGTGATCCACACCGACCAGGAACAAGGTGCGATGTCCGAGCATTCGCTTCCAGCGCGTGAGTACGTCCATCAGCGTGTGCTGAAGCGCGTGACCCATGTGCAAGGTGCCGGTGACGTTCGGCGGTGGGATGACGATCGAAAACGCCTCGGCGTTCGGATCTTGGTTGATCTCCGGAGCAAAAAAACCGCTCGCTTCCCAGCGGGCATAATGATGTTCTTCAGCCTGGCTCGGATCGTAGGCCTTTGGTATTTCCATATCTCGGGAAAAGTTAGATGATAAAACAAAAACGGCCAGCTTTCACCTTAGGCTGAAAACTGGTCACGTTTGAGACGCGGAAGGCGAAACGGACGTTAGTTTTTCTCAGAAAGTTTCTCGACGACTTTTTCGACGATCATGTCTATTAGCTCAGGCGACAGGCTCACTACCTGCTTTAGACCGCCCTCGGCGTGCATCCGTTGCGTCGTCGTAAACTCGAGCGTCTTACCGTTTTCGATCGGAGGCAGTTCCAAAAGCTCTATCTCGTCCATTCCAGATTCGCTCCCTGACGACGTTGGCATCAATTCAAGGGCCGGGGTGGTGCGCGAGAATTCATCAAACTCCGACGATTCGTCTACCGCTATCGCGGCAATGACGATCTTACCGCTGTCATCCGCAAGGGTCTCGAAAGCCAACACATCTTCACCGGTTTCAGGTGCCGGAAAAGGATCAGGAGAGCCGGCGTGTGCTTCAAAGGCTCGTAAGGCGGTATCACCATCCGTCGTCGCATCGACGGACGATGCCGCAGCCTCGTCCATAAGGTCGGCGAAACTAGTCTCGATCATTTCATCGTCCATCCCCGCGTCCACGTATCGAGATGTAGCACCAGCTTCCACTTCGCCACCGCTGGCTGATTCTTCGGAAAAGCTGTGATGATAAAGCGAGTCGATGTCGCGAGTCTCCGGGATTTCCTCTTCAACGGGCTCCGACTCGGCCACGAACGGCTCGGGATCGCTCGCGGTCGAGGCATCCATAAGGTCGGTAACCTGAGAAACCAACTGTCTGATCGATTGAAAAGGCTTCGTGAGATATGCACTAGCCCCAACTCGGGCAGCTTCGCCTTCGTCAAATGGTTCGAACGAACCGACGAGCAGAACCACCGGCGTGTGCTTCGTCGCCGGATTCTCTCGCAGTATTTCACAGATCTGATAGCCGTTGAGGCCCGGCATATGCACGTCCGCAAGAACGACGTCCGGCGATATTTCCGAGATCTTCTCCATCGCCGAGTCACCGTCACCCACCGTGATGACCTCGATCCCTTCGTCGGCGAATGTTAAATTAACAACCTTCTGGATGGTTATAGAGTCGTCTGCCAGTAAAAGCGTTCGTTTTGACACGGGTGAGCTAGCTCCTTACAAATGAATCGTCGAATGATTTTTGAAACTAACATTAGTCTTGCCGCAGGTCAAGAAACTACACTTTTCGGGATCAATCGACGTTATCGACAACAGGTTTAGGGGGCGGGATCCCTATCCTCACTTGGCGTTCTGTGTAAATGTCCTAATCATCATGCGGAGCTGCGTGTTTGTGAACGGCTTTGGAAGGAACGCCACGGCTCCGGCGGCAAAACTCTTTGAGGGAAGTTTAGGGCTCTGCTCCGCCGTCATAATAATCACGGGAATTTTCTTAAACCGCTCGTCCGACTGCATGAATCTGACAAGTTCGGTGCCTTGAATATAGGGCATCATGACATCGACGATCGCCGCGATGATCGTCGGCTCGGATTTTAAAAGGTGATACGCTTGTTTTCCGTCCGCTGCAGTCACCACGGAGAAACCTTCGCCCTCGACAAGGGTTCGAACTAACCATAAGATCGCGGGATCATCATCCGCGATCAAAATACGGCCTGTTTCCTTTTTCTCAGCTTCGGCCATAGTTAACCAGTTCTGCAGCTAGTGCTACCGCGGCCATCATGCTCGAGGGGTCACCGATATTTTTTCCCGCGATATCGAGCGCCGTTCCGTGATCGACCGAGGTCCTTATAAGTGGAAGCCCGAGTGTGACGTTTACAGCGGAACCGAAGGCAAGAGCCTTTACCGCAATCGTCGCCTGATCGTGGTAACACGCGATGACAGCGTCAAATTCGCCTCGAAACCCGCGCAGGAAAATGGTATCAGGGGAGTAGGGGCCGGAAACGTCGACACCGAGTTTCGTACGGCAGTGCTCGATCGCCGGTGCGATCTCGTCGGCTTCCTGCGATCCGAACATTCCGCCCTCGGACGCGTGCGGATTTAAACCGGCGACCGCGATCCGCACTTCTTTCTTCAAAAGCGCTGTGAGTTGCTTTTTCGAAAAGTCGATCACATTTATGAGGTTGTCTCTTTGTACGAGTCCGATCGCTTCCGTCAGAGGCAAATGAGTAGAAAGTAGAACAACCCGGAGCTGCTCGGCAAAAAAGCTCATCGCGAACTCGCGTGTGTCGGTCAGGGCCGCTAAAAACTCGGTGTGCCCGGGGAAATCATAGCCGCCGGCATTGAGAGCCTTCTTACTGATCGGTGCGGTCGCAATAGCGTCGATCGTTCCCGTTCGCCATAGGTCAACGGCTTTCTCGATGTATTCGCCAGATGCCCGTCCGGTTTCAGCCGATTCTTCGCCCGGCCGAACCTCGTCGCGCAAATTTTTCAGGTCAATGAACTCAACAGAATCGAAGGTCGCCGGATCTATATCGAATGCTTCTGCTTGCGAACGCAAAAAGGCCTCGTCACATATGACGATGGCCTCGTAGGCTCGGCGGGCGTGATTGTCTGAAAGGGTTTTGAGAACGATCTCCGGTCCGATTCCGGCGACATCTCCGACCGTGATTCCGATCCTGGGAATGGTGTTGAGCGTTTTTTTG
Organism: uncultured Acidobacteriota bacterium; assembly: GCA_963772405.1. GTDB lineage: Bacteria > Acidobacteriota > Blastocatellia > Pyrinomonadales > Pyrinomonadaceae > OLB17. The sequence continues at coordinate 1,125,603 of CAVYWT010000001.1, forward strand.
TTAGCCGACATCCGCAACGACAGGCGGCCGCTGCTCGTCCCGGTCTTCCGCCTTGAACATGTATTTTATACTATGCTTGGGCAAAAGAATATTTGGTGCGTCCTTTCGATTTATCTTAAGAGCGTCGAGATCGTACCACTCGATCGTACCCGTGATCCGCTCTCCATCCTCCAGCACGATCACCATTTCGGTCCTCGCGTCGATCTGCTTTCGATAGTAAAAAACCTCTGCCAGCGTTTCGACCGGCGGAGGCTTCCTGCGGGGCTCGGTTGTTGATTGCTTACGGGGAAAGTTAGCCATATATTCGATTTGGGATTTGGATTTGGGATTTGGGATTTTGGATTTGGCTTCCGGATATCGCTTTGCTTGTGTTCTGCCGCGGCTTACGGCTCGCACGTCCGCAATCCGCAATCCGAAATCCGAAATCCGCAATCGCTTAGTCAGCCTGTCGCCGGATAAATGTCGGGACTTCGAGGTCCTCTTCGCGCGACCGTCCTGAGCCAGAAAATGCATCGACTGCGGACCGCCGTTGGCAACAGCTTCTAGAACGCGCGGCTGAGGCAGTTTTGATTGCACAGCACTGTCGAAACCCGTCGCAATGACCGTGACCTTGATCTCGTCATCCATGCCGGACTTGATAACATTTCCCCAGATTATGTCGGCGTTGTCGTCTGCCTCGCCTTCGATCATGCCGATCGCGTCCTCGATCTCTCCAAGCGGCATGCTTTCTCCGCCGGTGACGTTGATCAAGGCAGCCTTGGCTCCCGTGATCGAGTTCTCTTCCAAGAGCTTATAATCGAGAGCCGCCCGCATCGCTTTAGACGCTGCGTCTTCACCGCTCGCAGTACCGATCCCCATCAATGCTACCCCGCCGCCGCGCATGACGGTCGTCACGTCGGCAAAGTCGAGATTAATTATCCCGGGTGTCGTGATGAGATCGGTGATGCCCTGCACAGCCTGGAGCAGAATGTCGTCTGCACGGCGAAAGGCATCCATCAACGTGATTTTCTCTTCGACTTCGCGAAGTTTCGAATTCGGAATAGTGATGATCGTGTCGACACATCCACGAAGTTCGGCCAAACCGTTCTCCGCTTGCGCCATTCTCTTTTTGCCTTCGACACTAAACGGCTTCGTCACAACCGCGACGGTTAGTGCACCCAATTCGATGGCCAGCGACGCGACGACCGGTGCCGCTCCCGTGCCGGTCCCACCGCCGAGCCCGGCGGTAACAAAGACCATGTCGGAGCCCTCAAGAACGTCGAGTAGTTTCTCGTGATCTTCGAGCGCCGCTTCGCGTCCGACCTCTGGATTAGATCCGGCACCGAGTCCACGTGTTGATTTACTGCCGAGCTGTATCTTGATCGGCGCCTTCGACGCATTGAGGGCTTGGAGATCGGTGTTCGCCACGATGAACTCGACGCCCTTGATGTTTGCTTCGATCATCCGATTGACGGCGTTGCCGCCGCCGCCACCGACACCGATCACTTTGATCCGAGCTCCGGTGATCGGAGGCTCGTCTATGAACATTTTGATTCCGCTGTTTTTCATGTCAGACCTTACCTGTCAAATAAGTTCCCTGCCCTAGGGAAGGTGTTTTGGAATTAAGGTGAAGTTTCGCAGCGACAGATGAGCCCGCAACAATATCTTGTGCTGTTGGCGACAGAGAATACATCATTTGCGACAAAACTCCAACCGTGCGATAGCATTTTATCGAAATTTTTCTCGAAAATTTTCAAACCACTCGGCAACCTTTCGTGTCGGCGATTTTCCGCCCGAGCTCATCGCACGAACTTGCGATCGCATGGACGATAGCGCGAGTCCGCAAGCGACTGCCCATTCCGGAGTTTGGACCTCGCCTGCCAATCCGCCGAAGAACTCCTGCTCTAGGAATCCGAGCCGCGTCGGTGCGTCGAATACCTGCTCTGCGATGTCAACCATTCCACGCGCCATCGATCCGCCGCCGGTCAGGATCACGCCACTCGATATCTGCGCCCGGGTTCGCGCTGTTTCCTGCGCGATGTGCTGCAACAGCTCGACCGCCCGCGGCTGCATTATGTCGCATAGAATCTCTTTCGACAGACCGCGTGTTTCGCTTCGTCCGACCGGAACTATTTCGATAACTTCCGCGCGCTCGTCATCGTTCATCAGGAATGATGCTACGCAACCGAAGTTATGTTTGATCTTGTTCGCCTCCTGGATCGAAACACGCAACCCCATCGCAATGTCCTTTGTGAAGTGCATGCTGCCGAACGGAAACACGGCAGTGTGCTGCACCGCACCGCGGCCAAAGATCATCAGGCTTGTGATCTCTGCACCTATGTTGACCAGGGCGCAGCCATACTCCTTGTCGTCGTCGGTAAGCGAGCTCTCGGCCGCCGCAAGGGGTTCGAGCATCATCCGCTCAACGTCGAGTCCTGCTCGGCGCACCGCCTTTTCCAAATTTTGACGTCCGGCACTTGGTCCCGTGACAATATGAACCAGGCATTCCAGGCGAGCTCCGCTCATTCCGACGGGTTCTGTAATTCCGTCCTGCCCGTCAACGATAAATTCCTGCGGCAGACGACTGAAGATCTCCCAACCGGGTGGCAGAGGCATCGCACTCGCGGATTCGATCGCCCGTTCGACGTCTTCTTCGCTGATCTCACGACCGGCACCTGCGACGGCGACGACACCGTTCTTGTTCTCGCCACGAAAATGTTCGCCCGAGAGGTTTACGACCGCCGACATTATGTCCAGACCGCTGACGCGCTCGGCTTCGCCAACAGCTCGGCGGACGGCTTCCGAGACCGCTTCGGCTCCCGTCACGATGCCTCTCCGCAATCCCTTCGACTCTGCCTGGCCGATCCCGACGATGTTCATTTTGCCCTTGTCAGAGGCTTCACCGACGACACACCTTACCTTGCTAGTGCCGATATCCAATCCGATTGCTTTTATGTCTCGATTCATAAATAAGGCGCTTTGAGTTCCTACTTGAGGCCCCTTTTTCCCACTGACCTAACCGCAGATAAACGCAGAAGACGCGGATAAGAATTTTTGCTCAGCTTTAATATCAGCATTATCTGCGTCATCCGCGGTTAAAAACGCTGCGGAGCGACGTTAGTTTAGTCCTTTGTGTTCTTCCGCGGAGCCAGGATCATGTTCTGGCCGACCAGGTTCACTGCTTCGAACATTTCGCCTTTACCGACGATCGCATTGATGCCTCGCTTAAGGTACTCACCGAATTTGTCGCGGCCGAGCGCGATTGAAACCACATTACCCGAGTCTTCGATCACCACCCGCGGTTCGCGAATATCTGCGAGGTTTACCGACAACACGCGTGCGGACAGGTTGAACTCTTTCCACTCGGACAGCATCTTTTGGTACATCTTCACCCTTTCGAGATTCTCCTTGCCGGCCACCTCGCTTTTAACCTGGTTCCACCCCGTCATAACGAATGGAAATTCTGTTTCCTTCTCACGAGCAGGTGCGATCACGACAGCATCACCATCTACTAGAAAGTTTCCCTCGACCGTCCGGATCAGGCCCTGAGGTTGACGTTCGAATATCTGGACTCGAATCCCGTTCGGCAATACTCTCGACACGGCCGCGGTCTTCACCCAAGTGGCCCTCTCCAGCTTTTCCTTTATCCCGGGCAGGTCGGCGTTCCACACACCGGTCTTCTCAGTCTGCATTTCTACAGTACGCCTGATATCAGCTGCAGACGAGCGATCGGTTCCTCGAATATCTATCTTGGCGACTGAAAAGAAATCTGACGCCGTAACGGTCTGGTATCCAAGAAAACCGAGAGCCCCGAGGCACACGAGAATGCAAAAACTCAAAAACAGAGGAAGCCCCATCGAGCGAAAGCGGCTCGCACCCGCCTGCCCGCTTCGGCGCGACGCCCCGGAGTTTCGCCGCTGACTTAGCGGACGCTTTACTTTCACCCGAGCCGAATTCCTGGTCCTATTAGTTTTCGTAATTGCCATTGATCATTATCCTCTCAATTGCTCCAAGATCTCGTCGGAGAGCTTCGTTACGCTGCCCGCTCCGAGCGTGATGACAAGATCACCTGGTTGTAACTTCGAGACAACTTTTTGTGCCGCTGTTTCGACATCTCCGATGTAGTTAGCATTTTTATGGCCGTACTTGCGAATGTTCTCCGTCAATACTTCCGCCGTAATCCCTTCGATCGGAGTTTCGCTGGCGGCGTAAATATCGAGTACGTAAAGAACGTCCGCATTATTAAAGGAGAGCGCGAACTCGTCCATCAGCTCTTGTGTCCGGCTAAACCGATGCGGCTGAAAGACGACGACCGTCCGCCGGCCTCCTGAACTATTCTTCGCGGCTGAAAGCGTCGCCAGTATCTCCGTCGGGTGATGTCCGTAATCATCGACGACAGTAATATCATTTTCCTCACCCTTAAACTGGAAGCGCCGGTTTGCATTCTTAAAAGTCGCAAATGCCTCAGCGATCTTACCGAACGGTATCTCAAGCTCGAGGGCGACCGCGGTCGCCGCGAGCGCGTTATAGACATTGTGTTTGCCCGGAACCGGAAGTGCGATCTCGCCCAGAATTTCGGCTCCGCGCCAAACCGTGAATGTCGATCCGAACGAGTCGTTGTAGCGAATATCGTGAGCAGAAATATCCGCCTGGGCCGTCAGCCCGTAGGTCACGCGCCGACGTTTGATATTCGGAATTATCAACTGAACGTTCGGATCGTCGAGGCAAATTATCGCCGCACCAAAAAAAGGGACCTTATTAACAAAATCCGTGAAGCATTGAACGACATCGGCCATACCCTTGTACGACTCCATGTGTTCCTTGTCGATATTGGTCACCACGGCGATCGTCGGGTAGAGCATCAGAAAACTGCGGTCACTCTCGTCGGCTTCGGTAACGAACCATTCCGACGCGCCGAGCTTTGCGTTCGACCCGAGTGTATCGACAACACCGCCGACCACCGTCGTCGGATCGACGCCAGCGTGCACAAGCAGCGTTGCAACCATAGACGTAGTCGATGTTTTACCGTGCGTTCCCGCGATGGCAACGGCATACGGCTTCAGTGTCATCAGTTCGGCAAGCATCTCAGCTCGCGGAATAACCGGTATTCCCTTTTCCTTAGCCAGCACAACCTCGGGATTATCCGGCTTTACGGCCGATGAATAGACGACGACCTGGGCGTCCCCGACATTCTCCGCGGCGTGGCTCGCACTTATCTTCATGCCCATCGCCTCAAGCCGATCGGTGTTCTTCGATTTTTTAATATCCGAACCAGTTACAACGAAACCGAGATTGCCCAGCACCTCAGCGATGCCACTCATGCCAATGCCGCCGATGCCGATGAAATGAATTCTTTTTACGTGTCTGAACATTCTGGTTCGTGGATCGTTGATCGTTGATCGTGGATCGTGGATCGTGGTTCGTTGATCGTGGATCGTGGATCGTGGATCGTTGATCGTTGATCGTTGATCGTTGATCGTTGATCGTGGATCGTTGATCGTGGATCGTGGATCGTTAATTGTTGTTGCGGGGTTTTGGTCAGGAGTTGGCAAAGCTGCTTCCTGGTGTCGAGGTCTCCCCTTCTCCCTGTCTCCCTGTCTCCCTGTCTCCCTGTCTCCCTGTCTCCCCTTCTCCCTTTCTCCCCTTCTCCCTTTCCTCTATCTCGTCTTTCGCCCAAGTTCTTCTATTAAGTCGACCGTCGCTTCCGCTGCGTCGCTCCGAGCCATTTGTTTTGCCGAACCCTCCATCTCCGCGATCGCATCTGGTGACGCCACTAGATCCGAAATTTCGTTCGCGAGGCTTTCGCCGCTCAGATCCCGCTGCAATATCATCCTTGAGGCCCCAGCATTCTGCATCGCTTCTGCATTTTTCCTCTGGTGATCGTCGGCCGCCGTTGGCAGCGGTATCATGATCGAAGCTTTACCGGCGGCAGCGAGCTCGGCACATGTCGTCGCACCTGCCCTGCAAACTATCAGATCAGTCTTCGCAAATTCCGACACCATGTCGAAAATATATCGCCGCACATCTGCGGCCGCCCAGCCCGCGCGGTTGTAACTTTCACGCACCACTTCAAAATCGAAGTCACCCGTCTGGTGGGTGATCTCCAAACTTTCACGATCGATCCTCAACTTCGATAACGCATCCACCATCGCATTATTTATCGCCCGTGAACCCTGTGACCCGCCAAAGACGAGTAACCGCAATTTGTTACTGGATTCTGGTTCGGCGATCTCGAAAAACTCCTTCCGAACCGGATTGCCCGTCACGACACCTTTTTTTCCAAAGAACGGCAATGCTTCTGCAAACGTTAGTGCTGCTTTATCGACGAACATCGCGAGCCGTCGGTTTGTAAAACCGGGCAGGGCGTTCGAGTCCATGACCAGCGTCGGCACCCGCATCAAACTTGCTGTCAACAAAACAGGGCCGGAAACGTATCCACCTGCTCCCACGACGACGTCCGGATCAAATTCCCTGATCAATTGCCGAGCCTCCAGAAAGCTCCGGGGCAGGACCGCGAGCCCCTTTATCTTCCCGACGAGTCCGACGTTTTTCAGTCCGGCACTATTTATCAAAGAAAGCTGAAAACCGTTCTCCGGAACTATCCGTGTTTCAAGTCCACGTGCCGTACCGACAAATAAAACTTCCGAAGAACTGTCCCGCCGCATTATCTCTTTTGCGACGGCGATCCCGGGATAAATATGTCCGCCCGTTCCGCCGGCGGCAATGAGTACTTTCATTACTTAATGTAAAAGCCTGTACCTGAGCAAGGCATCGGACATTCATACTCCAGATCACAAGTAATAATGCACCATCGATCCAACGATCTCGTTCACCGTTGATTTCTGTTCTTCCTCCGATGCACGACCGAGTCGTCTTGAGAGTCGACCGGTCCGCTCGATCTCTGCGAAATGTTCAGCAGAACACCGACCGCGGTCATTGTAACGATGACCGACGATCCGCCGTAGGAAATGAAGGGGAGCGGAATTCCCTTCGCCGGCAAGATCGAGATGACGACACTAATGTTAAATAGCGCCTGCACGATGATTCCGGTTATCAGCCCGATCCCAAGCAGCGTTCCGAACCTGTCCGGAGCCATTCAGCGCCGCACGACTTCCCCGCCATAGCAACAATCCAAACGCGAGCACGACCGCGAGCGTGCCGACTAATCCAAATTCTTCCCCGACGACCGAAAAGATAAAATCGGAGTACGGGTACGGCAAATAGAAAAGCTTTTGGGTGCCTTTCGCAAAACCCTCGCCGAGAACCCCACCCGAACCGATCGCGTAGAGCGACTGGACAACCTGGTAGCCAGCGTCGTCCGAATGTTTGAACGGATCGAGAAACGCCATCAATCGCTCCACACGCCACGGTGCAAGAAGGATCGCACCGGCTGCCCGCGACCACCATTAGAGCCGCGACCGATGTGATATGAACTATCTTTGCTCCCGCGGCAAAATAGACAGCGGAAAAGATGGCACATAACACGATGGCGGTTCCGAGATCAGGTTCGAGAAATATCAAACCGCCGAGCAGGACAAGAGCCCCGATACATGGCACGACCGTCGATCGTAGTTCGCCGACCGACGTTTCATTTTTCGTCAGAAAGTAGGCGAGAAATAGCGGTAGCGTTATCTTCGCCATCTCAGAGGGCTGAAATGAGAATCCGCCAAATCTTATCCAGCGGCTCGCGCCGTTGATCTCCGGGAACGCGAAGACAGCGACAAGACAAACGACGGTAAAGGCTAGAGCACCGTACACGAACCACGGGGCCTGGTATCGGCGGTAATCGATCCGGCTCGCGACGAACATTGCGGCAAGGCCTACCGCGGTAAATGCGAACTGCTTGTAGAAGTATGTGAACTGGCTTGCGCCCCGGTTTCGCGATGAGCGATCATAGCCGACGCGCTGTAAACCATCATCGTGCCGAACAGGGCAAGCCCCGCCGCGATGGCAAACATAAACCAGTCCATTCGAATTCGAGTCGTCATCCCTTTCTCTAATGCGGATTGTGGAGTGCGGAATGCGGAATCCTTATATCCACGTCCGCATTAATACGCGGCATTTTTTTCGTTCCGCATTCCGCCTTCCGCACTCCGCATTCCCAACACCGCTTTCTTAAAAATCTCCCCGCGTTCTTCAAAGCTCTTGAACATATCAAAGCTTGCACATGCCGGCGCAAGAAGCACGACATCGCCCGACAGTGCATTTTCAAAGCCCTTCTCGACCGCCTCCTCCATCGAAGCTGCTCGAATTATGTCCCCATGCCCACGCAGCTGATCTTCGATGTTGTCGGCATCTTCGCCGATCACGACGATCGCACGCACGGATCTTTCGATAAGCTCAACCAGCGGCGTGTACGGAGCTTTCTTTCCGCGACCGCCAAGTATCAGAACCGTTCTGCCACCGCCCTCCATCATAGCTTCGAGGGCCTTCTGAGTTGCGTCGACCGACGTCGCTTTCGAATCGTTGTAGAACTTTACACCGCCGATCTCTGCGACAAACTCGATCCTATGTTCGACACCCTTGAAATTCGCAACCGTTTCGCTCATCGACTCAGGATCGGCTCCGCACGCGAGACCAGCCGCAAAGCTCGCCAGAACATTCTCGACATTGTGCAGGCCGCGAAGGAAAATGTCGTCACGCGATGTCATCACCTTCTCTTTGCCGTTGGCCCGGCATATGAGTTCACGTCCGCGTAGAAACAAGCCTTCGTCCAGCTCCCGCCTTACACTGAAAAAAACCAGATGTGCTCGCAACCCGCTCCCCCATTTCGAAGTGATCTCGTCGTCCGCGTTCAGCACGGCAACGTCCTCCGCGGTTTGATTGAGAAAGATCCGATGTTTTGCAGCGGCGTAGTCCGCAAATGATTCGTATCGATCGAGATGATTTGGCGTGACGTTCAGACAGATCGCAACACTCGCCCGAAAATCTTTTATCGTCTCAAGTTGAAAGCTCGAAAGCTCCGCCACCGTCCAAGTTTCGTCGGTCGAGCGTGTCGCCAGGCTGAGCAGCGGAGTACCAATGTTGCCTCCAACCTGTGTTGCGATCCCGGCATTCTTCAAAAGCTCACCGATCAGCGTGGTTGTGGTGGTCTTGCCGTTCGATCCGGTGATTCCGACGATCCGGCCTTTCGTAAAACGATATGCGAGCTCGATCTCGCCGATGACCTCGCCGTCCTTCCGGTCGACATAACGCGCCGGGATCGTATTCGTCGGAACACCGGGCGAGATGACGACAAGGTCGATCTGGTCCAAAAGCCAGGACGGAAGATCGCCGGAGATCAGTCCAATATTGTGAACATCTTTCAAAGATCTTGCCGCGTCACTCCATTCTTCGACCGGCTTCTGATCATGAAGAGCGACGACAGCACCGCGTTCGGCGAGGAATTGCGATGAGGCAACGCCGGATTTCCCGGCACCGAGGACAAGAGATTTTTTTCCGGTTAGGTCCATCGGTCTTTGGTCTTTGGTCTTTGGTCTTTGGTCTTTGGTCTTTGGCCTTTGGCCTTTGGCCTTTGGTTTTTGGTCTTTGGTATTCGAGTGGCCTGATCACCAAGATCGAAGATCCAAGGCCAAAGACCAAAGACCGAAAACCAAAGACCAAAAAACCCACGACCAAAAACCAAACACCGTTCCTTACCTCAATTTCAATGTCGACAAACTCAACAACGCGAATAACACCGCGACGATCAGAAACCTGAATACTATTTTCGGCTCCTTCCACCCCGTCATTTCGAAGTGGTGGTGCAGGGGCGTCATCTTAAAGATACGTCGCCCCGGCTGGCCGCCCCGCTTCGTTAGCTTGAAGACTGAAACCTGCAATACAACCGACATCACCTCGAGAATGAACACGCCGCCGATGAACGGCAATAGAAACTCTTGCTTTGTCAGAATAGCAACGGTTCCGAGCGCCCCGCCGATGGCGAGAGAGCCAACATCTCCCATGAAGACTTCGGCCGGTGGCGAGTTATACCAAAGGAAGCCCAGGCTCGCTCCAACCATCGCCCCGCAGAAGACCGTAAGCTCTGCAGACGCGGGATTAAATGTGATGTCAAGATACTCGGCCCAACGCTTGTCGCTCGCGACGTAGGTCAACGCGGTCAGCGCCGCCATCGCCACGAATGTGACACTCGTCGCAAGCCCGTCGAGGCCGTCGGTCAGGTTCACGGCATTCGACGAACCGAGGAGAACAAATATGACAAACCCGAGATAAACGAACGGTCCGACATAACTGACGCTTGTTACGGGATTTGCGTCGGCGGTCGCCTTCAGGAAGGGAATGCTGAGGTTCCAGGAATAATTTGTCAAAAAATAAAGTACCGCCCAAACGGCGACTGCCGTGACGAGCTGACCTGCGAGCTTTTGCTTCCCGGTTAGGCCGAGACTGCGCTTCTTGACGATCTTTATGTAGTCGTCGGCAAATCCGACGGCAGCAAAGAGCATCGTTGCTCCGAGCGCAAGCCAAAGGAACAAATTATCGAGCCGTGACCAGAGCACCGTCGAAATGAAGACCGCACCGATTATCAAAATTCCGCCCATCGTCGGAGTGCCCCGTTTCTCCTGATGAGAGGCGGGACCCTCTTCGCGAATTTCCTGACCGAATTTCAATTCGGCAAGTTTACGGATCACCGGTTTACCAAAGAACAAGGTGATCAAAAGGGCGGTGATGGTCGCCCACGCGGTCCGGAACGTAACATACTGAAAAACGTTCAATCCTTTAAAGAGGTACGAGTCGCTGGACCCAGCGCCGTACTCCCGGAATATCAATTGATAAAGGAAGTAATAAAGCATGGTGTTTTGAGTCCCGCCTTTCGGCGGACTCTCATTTGCGTTAGTACGCCGCCCAAAGGCGGGACTCAAAGCGCCTTCTCCTCCAATGCGAATTCCTTCAGTAATCTTTCGACCACCTTCTCGGTTCGCACTCCCCGCGAACCCTTTACGAGTACTACATCGCCATCCATGATCTCGGCGGCCAGCAAGTCGGCGGCCTCATCCGAATCTGCCGCAAAATGTACATTCGACAATCCCTGTGTTTCAGCACCGCGCACCAGATCGGCCGCGAGACCGCGAACACCGATCAACATGTCGACGTTCATGGCCGCGATCGTCTCGCCGGTTTGCCGGTGTATAGAATGCGCGGCGTCGCCTAGCTCGAGCATCTCTCCCGCAACGACGATCTTGCGTTTAGCCGCAATCGCTCCGTCTACCAGAGTTTGAACCATCGAGATCAAGGCGGCGGGATTAGAGTTGTAAGAATCATTAATGACAGTGAAGCCTTTTGCGAATCTCAATATCTCGCCCCGCTGTGGCGGTGCGGCGACGCTGGCAAGACTCGACGCGATCGCCGACGCCGTCATACCAAATGTATGCCCCACTGCTGCCGCGGCCAACGCGTTGAGGATGTTGTGGCGCCCGTTCAGGGGAAATGCGGTCTCCACCCGTCCCTCCGGGGTTGTCAAAACAAACCGAGTGTCTCCGAAGTTTTCGAACACTATCTCGGATGCAGTAACATCGGCGACGGAATCGATACCGTAGGTGATCGCCGAACCGCGACTCAATTCCTGCATCTCCAACACGCGCCAATCGTCCGCGTTCAGTACCGCAGTACCGCTTTCTTTCATCCCTTCGACGAGTTCGGCTTTGGCCTTCGCGACATTCTCGATAGATCCAAGATGTTCGACGTGAACAGGCAATACGTTGAGCTCGACGGCGACATCCGGCGGTGTGATCCGGCAGAGGCGCCGAATCTCATTCATCGGTGTCGACATTCCCATCTCGAGCACCGCGACGTCATACGTCGGGTCCGCGGCAAGATTCAGAACTGTCAGCGGATGACCGAGTCCGTTATTGTAGTTTTTGATGTTGCGGAGAACCTTTCGCCCGCTCGATCGCAGAACGTGGGCGGTCAATTCTTTTGCCGTCGTCTTACCGGCGCTTCCCGTGATCGCGACGACCGGTCGATTCCATTCGCGATAAACTCCGTGCGCGAGATCCTGCAGCGCTTTGATAGCGTCATCGACAAAGATCAATCGATCTTCATATTCCGCGAGGATGCCGCGATGTTCTTCAAATCGATCGCCGCGAACGACACACGCCGCGGCGCCTTTTTCGAAAGCGGACGGAACGAACGGCGTAGCGTCCTCGAAATCTCCGTTGAATCCGTTGTTCCTGTAATCGGGTTGCGAAAGCGCAAAAAAGACATCGCCCGCCTTTACGTCGCGTGAGTCGATTGCGAAATTCGTTATCTCACGTTCCGGCAGGGCGGGTCTCATTTTCGGCTCCGCGGCGTTCATATATTCAATTACGGTCGAAAGCTTCAAGTTCTATATTCCATCCTCGCCGACGACGACTTGTTCTTTATTTGTTTTGTTGGGGACTCGATCACTTTTTCCTTTTGTTTCGGATTCGCATCTCTTGCCTTGTTCGCCCGGGCCGGTACCGATAATTTTTCCTTCGGTCTGTTTATGGCATCCGCTTTGGGTAGTGCGGCTTTTGGTCTTTCGACCGATCCATCATTCATTTTGGGCCCGCCCGATTGCGGGATCACCGTCGCCTCATTCATGTCGCCCGCGTCCGGACTCTCTGGAATCTCCTCCGCTTCCGCGACGGTTGGTCCGCTCTCCAGATCGCGTGGGACATTCATTTCAGGAAGGACAGTCTCCGCGATCTCGCGAAAGGCCGGAGCCGCCGCTCCTCCACCGTCCCGTCCGCCCAACTTAGGCTCGTCCATTACCACCGCGATCGTGATCGCAGGATTTTCGGCTGGGGCATATCCGATAAATGACGATACATATTTCGAACTATTGATCCCCTTGATAGCCGGATCGAACTTCCATGCGGTACCCGTCTTTCCAGCGGACGAATATCCGTCGAGCTGCGCACGCCGGCCCGTCCCTGCGAGAACGACTTCGCGCAACATCGTCCGCAAACTTCGCGCGGTTTCCGTACTAACAACTTGCGTTCGTTCGGGTACGGGAAGCGGAACCGTGGTTTCATCCGATTGTCGTATTTCTTTGACGATATGTGGTCGAATTCTGACGCCGTCATTGGCTATCGTCGCAAAAGCAGTTGCCATTTGCAACGCCGATACGCCAATTTCATAACCGATCGACATCGAAGCAAGCGAGTCTCCGTTCCAGCGTTCCGGGGCACGAACAATACCGCCCGTTTCCGCCGGAAGCTCGATCCCGGTTGGCGTGCCGAATCCGAACTTTTGAATGTAATTATGGAAACTTTCCTTGCCGACAAGTAGGCTCGTTTTTATCGCGCAAACATTACTGGAATGAGCAAGAGCTTTCTTATACGAAACACGCCCGATAGCATGCGAGTCCGTGAACTTATGTCTCGCGATCTCGATCGTGCCATTGCCGCTGTCGATCTCACCATCAGGCGTGATCAGTTTCTTGTCGAGAGCCGAGCCGTAAGTGACAAGCTTAAATACCGAGCCGGGTGAGTAGATACTTTGAATCGCACCATTGGCGAGATTATCGGGACGGATGTCGTTAAGTCTATTCGGATCGTAAGCCGGGTAATTCGACAGCGCAAGAATCGCTCCGGTCTTGTTATCGATGACAACAGCCATTCCAGACTTTGAACCACTTTCTTTGACACGCCGCTCGAGAGCCTGGTCAGTCGCGTACTGGATCGGAACATCGATCGTGAGCACGATATCCTTCGGCGGCTCTTTCTCGGTGACCGTCTCGTCGTATACACGTCCAAGCCGGTCGCGCTCCTGCAGCTTTTTGATTACGGCGCCGTATAGTTCACCGTTCATCGACTGCTCGATTCCGGCTTGGCCGTTGCCTTCGGCATTGCTAAAGCCGATCACATGAGCAGCGAGCGTTTCGTACGGATATCTTCGCTTTTGATCTTCGCGCCAGTGCAGGCCCACAAACTTGGGCAGATCAGCCTTTACGACCCTGGGATCTTCTAGAAGGTCGTTTACACGCTCTGCGGCTTCTGCATCCAACCCTTTCGCGATCGGAGTAAACTTGCGTTCATCTGATTTAGCCTGGCTGAGCTGCTGCGCGAGTTTAGTCTCGTTGATTCCCAGAACCTTGGCGATCGACTTCGCGGCCGCCTTAACGTCCGCGATCTCAGTGGCATCCGCGAAAAGCGTTTTGACATTTACACTGATCGCCAATGTTCGACCGTTGCGGTCATAGATCGTTCCGCGGAGAAACTTGCTGCTCTTTTTATCCGTGCGATTGTCTTTGGCTTTTTCTGTTAACCACTCGTGCTGCTTTACCTGCAGATGAACCAGCCGCGCGCTGATCCCGCCGATCCACAACACAAAAACGGCAATGATCAGCATGAATCGCGTGAACGCGGTCTGTTTTAGGTTTATTTTTTTCTTCCGTTTTGCGGGTTGGCGCATTTTGTTCTTATCTGAGTTTTAGCAGTGTGGCGAGTTCAGTCTTTTCCTTTCTGTCCTTCGGCGGATCGACGATTCGACCGCGCGTTTCGCCGGCCGGCTTTGTCTTTACCGGTGCCGTCATTACAGTTCGCACGACGGCGCGTGCGTCTCCGGATGTCGCTACGACGGGCTTAGCCATCTCGATCGACGGAGAATTGTTCTTGGTGATGGCCTTATTATTATTCGTGATCTGGACGGCCGCGGTTTCCGTGACCTCGCGCATTCCCATTGCATCTGCAGCCTTCCGAATCGCCATCGGCGATAGAGCCACTTCGCGAGCCAGGATCAGTCGACGCTTCTCAGTTTCGAGATTCTGAAGCTGTTCCCGAAGATTGGAATTCTTTATCCCGAAATCCATCGATGTAAAATGCTGGCGGGCTGCGAAAAAGAAGCCTGCGGCAACGACGCCGGCACAGATGACGACAAGGAGCATAAAGCTCCAGGTAAGTTCGCGTGCCGGGATGGCTGCGGTCCTCGGTCTGGTTCTGATTGCGTTTGAGTTCTGCATTGGATGCTCCGTTAAACGGCAACTACTCTGCTTCTAATTTTCTTATCGCCCGTAGCTTTCGCGCTTCGAGCTCGTGGGTTTAATTCAATTTCATCCGAACCTGGCACGGCCGGTTTGCGAGTAAGGATCTCGACTGTTTTTTTCGCTCCGCAGCTGCACTGCGGTATCCGAGGCGGACAAAAACATTTACCGGACAACTTTTGAAAGGTCTGCTTGACGATCCTGTCCTCTAAAGAGTGGAACGTGATAATCGCTAGCCTTCCATCGATTTTCAAAAGATCTGTTGCGTCTGTAATAAACTGCTCAAGGATCTCGGTCTCGTGATTCACCGCGATTCTCAGCGCCTGAAACGTCCGGGTTGCCGGATGTATTTTGTCCTTTGGACTTCGCTTCACCGTCCGTTCGAGCAGCTCAGCCAACTCCCTGGTGCTCTTGATCGGGGTGCCCGCTTCCCTTCTTTCAACTATCCGTCTGGCAATGCGTCGCGACGCCCGCTCCTCGCCAAAGTTATATATAAGGTTGGCAATCTCGGTTTCGGAGAGAGTAGCCAACAAGTCACTGGCCGTAGGTTCGTCAGACTCTGCGTCCATCCGCATATCAAGGGGAGCATCGAAACGGAAGCTAAACCCGCGCTCCTGACTGTCCAGCTGGAGTGAGGAAACCCCAAGATCAGCCAAAATACCCTCGACCTTTTCAATCCGGAAAGCTCCGAGGACAGTTCGTAACCGTGAGAAATTTGAATGCGAGTATCGAACACGGTCACCATACGCTGCCAACCGGCCCTTCGCGAGCTTGATCGCTTCCTGATCCTGATCCAAACCAATGACGAGACTTGTTTCAGCCGCGTTCAGAATCGATTCCGCGTGCCCCCCGAGCCCGAGGGTCGCGTCGACGAAGGTTCCACCTTTGGCCGCGTTCAAAAGCTCAACCGTTTCCGAGGGCAGAACGGACAAGTGAATGTTTGCAGCTTTGTTTTCAGGCATCTTCAAAGAACCGGAAACGGAGACACACCTTCACCGCGACGGCATAAATGCCGCTTTGTCTATTTCAACCAGATTGTTAGGGATTCAGATCGTAGAATTTTCAACCATAAACAAACCTACCTGTCTGAGGTCATCAGAAACTTCCGGTGTGAATGTCTGGGTTGAAGGTCGCACAGTGCTTAAATTCTTAAACACTTACATTATTTTGATCGGCCCCGAATCGCATCCCGTCGTAGCGGGGCTGAACACTGATAAGCATCTTACGTCCATCTCAGAATCCTTGTCAAGAGATAATTTCCCTAATCTTATTAATCACGTGTTTAAGTTCTCGCTGCGCGTCCGGAACCGATAGTGCCCCGTCTTTCCACTTTCGAACTGCATAAGCTAAAGTTTAGAATTCCTTTCGTCAATATGGAATTCGTATCCTTTCAACTCCTTCTATTTGGTGTTTTCGCTGCGTTGGGAACCGTTCTTGGCGGCCTCACGCTTTTTCCAGGAAAACTACACACTCGATACAAGAAGAGCTTGAAGTATCTGCTCGCCCTCGGTGCAGGATTTATGCTTGCGGTGACGTTCTTTGAGATCATTCCGAAGACGATTCTGATCTGGCAGAAAACTGAAGGGGCGGACGATAATCTTTATCTGCCGATGTTGCTCCTATTGGCCGGTTATCTTTTGACCCAGTTTTTCGAACATACGATCGCTCCGCATTTTCACCTAGGTGAGGAAACACAGGCCGAAAACACGCTCTCGACATCCTCCGCGTATACCGGGGTCGGTGGCCTGCTTGTTCATTCGTTCTTCGACGGCGTCTCAATCGCCGCTGCGTCGCAGATCGATGTTCGAATAGGTTTTCTCGTCTTCATCGGAGTTTTCCTTCATAAATTTCCCGAGGGCTTAACGATCGCGTCGATGCTCCTCGCCGCGGGGAAAGGATTTCGCGAAGTCGTCATTGCAACATCCGTGATCGGGGCTGCGACAACGCTCGGCGTCCTACTCTTCTCGTTCATCGGTACTCAATTCGAGTCTTCAATTGCTTACGCTCTTCCCCTCGCAAGCGGGGTGACGCTTTACGTCGCCGCGACGGATCTTATCCCCGAGGTCAATCATCATGGAGGCAAGCGTCCTCTCGTTTCTATTTCCGTATTTGCCGGCGTCGCTCTGTTTTTCGCGATCCATCTCCTTGTTCACCAGGTGTTTGGTGAACTCTAGTTCAGACCGAACCTGTGTGCACGACTTTTTTTGCAACAAAATCTTTGCAGTCATCGTTATTAACTGCGGAGGTGATTTTGAACAATGCGTGAACCTTTGGTCGCAGCAATACTGAGTCTTTTGATTCCGGGCGTTGGACAGATTTACAACGGCAGGATCTTGATCGGTATTATCTGGCTGGTTATAACAGGCGTTTCGTGGATCGGATCGGCAGGCCTGCTCGGCTGGGTAGTTCATCTGATCTCCGCGTGGTGTGCGTATAGTTACGCAAAAGACAATCCGATAAGAAGCTAGAGTTTCTTCATACAATCCTCCTTTCGCCCGATGTTCGACAACATCGGGCTTTTTTCGTGTTTCGCAAATGGGTGGATTTCACGTAATATAGCCTGAGACACCGGATGTTGGATGCTGGTTTTCACTGACCTCCAGTATCCCGCTCCGGTTTTCTTTTATGGTTAAAGAGGGATTCCCGTTTGTCATTGTTCCAGCGATCATTGCGTTAGTTTTTGCATTTTTGCAGATCTGGCCCGTGGCGGCTATCTTTGTCGCTGTCGCGCTTTTCATGGCTTATTTCTTTCGTGACCCGCACCGGAGCGTACCTGATGGAGATAACTTGATCGTATCGGCCGCGGATGGCCGAGTGACTCGCATAGACGAGAGCAAGGACGGTAAATTAGTCAGCGTGTTCCTGTCGCCACTCGATGTACACATCAATCGAGCACCCGATTGCGGGTCGGATTACAAAGGTCGACTATGTCACCGGAAAAAAGATCCCGGCAACGAGCAACGAGGCTAGTCTTGTCAATGAACGCAATTCAATTACGATAGTGGGCGAAAAGATGACGGTTGTTTGCACGCAGATCGCAGGCATTCTCGCACGACGAATAGTTTGTTGGAATAAAGAGGGTGACGAACTTGAACGGGGTCAGAAATATGGCTTGATCAAGTTTAGCTCGCGGACAGATCTGCTGATGCCTAACGAGGTCGAGGTCAAGGTCTCAGTCGGCGACCGTGTCACCGGAGGTGAAACCATCATCGCAACATTGCCTTAACCTATGGAAACGGAAGAAAGAAAAACGGTCCATCGGGGAATCAAGAAAGGCCTCTACGTCATCCCTACGGCATTTACCGCCGCAAATGTCGCGATGGGATTTCTCGCGGTCCTCTATTCAATTCGCGGCTTTCAACTTGTTATCACGGACCCGGCAGCCGCGGCAGGATATTTCGATTACGCCGCGGTCGCGATCGGTCTCGCAATCCTGTTCGATACTCTCGATGGTCGCGTCGCCCGAATGACAAAGACAGCGACCGAGATCGGCGTCCAGTTCGACTCGCTGGCGGACGTGCTCACTTTCGGGATCGCTCCCATTGCTTTGATTTATAGTTGGGCGATCGGTGCATCCTTTAACGAGAATAGTTCGGAACACGCTCTGGGTGTCTTTCTGCTATTCATGTACTTGATGTGTGGAGCGTTTCGGCTGGCTCGTTTCAATCTTCAGGCTACAAGGCCGAGGGTGCTTCAGGAAGGTTCTGCAAAGGTCGATAAGAAAAATTTCGTTGGACTCCCGATACCGCCGGCCGCCGGACTGCTTGCATCATTTGTTCATTTTTCTCCGCATCCATTGAACTTTCACGGCGAGGGCTTGGCGCGATTTTATACGTACCTCGTAATGATCCTTATCGCTATCCTCGGTGTACTGATGGTTAGCACACTTCGATATTCGAGCATGAAAACGGTGGGAACCGGCCGTCGGAATTTATACCTCTTACTCGTCATCGCGGCAATGGGTATGCTCATCTGGCTCTACTCACGATACGTTTTATTGATCATTTCCGGGGGCTACGTCGCACACGGAATCGTTTGGTACGTGCTGAGCTCGGTACAGTCGCGCAGTAGTCGCCAAACCGAGGACCCGGTTGTCGACTAGTTTCACAAGATCAATATTGAATCAGCTCCTGCTACGCTTGCGTCCTGAAGATATCGACGCAATGCGTCCCGATGGGTTTCTAACCGAGCGGCTCATGCGGAGCGTCTTCTACATCGTCCGCATAAGAACTTCGACTGGCGATCAGCAGAGATATAAGCACCAAAAACATGACCGAGACCGCCGTCGTATGCAATACGAAATCAAAAATGCTGTGAACGAGGATCGCAAATATGCCGGCCAGAGCTCCATACGCAATCCCCCGACGATAAGTATTTCGTATTTTAGTTGCGGCTCGCCCGGATACGAAGATCCGATAGAGAAAGAATCCGCCGATCAGTAGTCCAACCAGTCCGGCGTCCGCGAGGACCTGCAGATAGTCATTATGAGCCTGTTCAACTCTTTCGAGCCCGCTCATTGCATCGTGCGGCGTGTATGCGACACCAAACGCACCCAGACCTGCACCGAAAGGAAGATTCGCCTTAATGACGTCGAGCGTAACACTCCAGATGTTGCTACGGCCTGTCGTCAGATCGCCGGTCGCGGCCGTTTCGGCGACCCGCGTGAGAGACGTCTCGCCTCCGACAAAGATGGCTCCGCCAACGACAGCGACAAAAAGCAAAACCGCCAAAGAAAGCTTGAGCGCCAGATTCGAGCGGCTCTTCGTACCGGTCGTTAGAAGTACGAGGAAGATAACTTGCGCCAGAAAGGCGATCAGGCCGCCGCGTGAACCACTCAAAAGAAGCGAGACGCCCATCAAGGCGATCGCCGTAATATAGAGTAATCTCTTGTCCTTGCTGATCGCTCCCGTGAAGATAAGCCCCAGCGGAACCGCTAACACCATCTCCATATATGCCGCGAAATTATGGCGGTTGACGAACGAACCGAACGGCGACAGAGCTTCGTAAATGCCATAGATCTTCAAAGGGCTCAGAACCGATTGCAGGATCGCAAAAAAAGCATAGACAAATCCGAAGACCGTGATAATTGTCGCAAGCCGCTTGATTCGAGTGGCTGAATCGAGAAGAACCAGCAGAACGGCCAGCAGGAAAAATAGCGCAATAAAGTGCGCAGCTGAAACTTCTGTTGCGAATGGATCGAGCGAGATCGTTCTGGATATGGAGGAAACGCCGGCGACTTCCCCAAATCTGCCGAACGGAATGATCTGAATAAAGCCGTAAATGCCGGCGGCGAGAAGTGTCAGTTGCAGCGGATCTGAATTAAATCTGACCGCGCCGCTTAGGAATCCGTCTGCTGCCCACAGCAATGTTGTGAGCACCACGAGAAGGTAAAACGTTGCGAGGATCGGCTGATGGACCGTTCCATAGGCGACCGTCGTAAAGACGATGATCACAGCGATCAAAAAGAATGCGATCTTGTTTGGCCAGGTCATAACTTGGTGATGCGGAAGTCGTCGTACCAGATCGTCCCCGATATCGGGCATTCTTCGCCGCACGAGACCCGCCCCGTCCGGATCAATACGCTGTCAAAGTCTTCTGGAGCGGTAAACTCGATGGTCACCGGTTTCCAATCTGCGGAGCCGGCCTCGAACGGTTCCGACGTTGCTATGCCCTTGTTCTCTAGTCCGCTGATGATCTGCAGGACGGGCGGGCCACCGCTTCGAAGATTGTCCGTTCGAATCATGAACGAAAGCTGATATCGAGCACCGGGCTGGACGGCAACCGATTGAACAACGTTATGTAGATCCACCTTCGAATAGCCCTTGAAGCTGACTTTCAAACTGCGAGCGCCTTCGGACTTAACGCTCGCGTCTGGAAGTACATCGATCTTCGCGTCGTTCCGGTAAACTCGCCATCCGAAAAGCGTGTCATCCGGCGGGCCAATAAATTTTTCGAATCCGCCGTTGGTTACCGTTTCAAACTGTGCTTCAGGATCGATCCCGGTCTGACGTGAAAATTCGAGCGATTCGCGAAAGCGCTGCTTCTCGAATAATCCTCGAGCAATACGCTTGGCGGTGTCGATATAGTTAGGCTTCTCGTCGTCGCTCAAAGTGTTCCATATACGAAGAGCGTTATCAGCACTTCCCCGAGCCGCATAAAAAAGTGCGAGCGTGGAGCGGATGTCCGGCGTGTCCGCCGCAAGGGCTTCCACCTTTTGAGGATCTTTATCGAAATAATCCCAGGCAAGCGAGAAGACCTGTTCGCGGTAGACCAAACTGCGTTCAGTCGTTTTTCTGAGCTCGGCAAACGCTTCCTCACTCCGATTCTGCCTGAGATAAAAGTTACCGAATTGCCAGTGAGGAAATGTATAGGTCGGCGCAAGTTCAACGGCACGGCCGAGCGCCATCTCCGCTTTGTCGGGTTGTTCGGCTTGCTCGTAAGCGTCGACCGAGCTCGATCCAATAGCGAAAATCATGTGGCGATAAACGTACGACCTGTTCGAACATCCCGACAGACTTTTCCAGGCTCTCGGGTGAAAAGGTCTCTTTCTCGCGCGTAGCGATGAGCCACATCGGTAGCGCATCTGATGGAGCAAAACTCCTGGCAAGTTCCGCTATTTCACCCGCATTCTGCTGAGTCGGCTGGGCAAGCGACGCAAGCATATTTCCAAGCTGCCATCGCACGGAAAACCACCCAAACAGGATCGCCGCCAAAATTGCTGTGATAAGCATCAGCCTTCCAGTCGTGCTTTTAGAATCCAAAACGATCAAAGGTATTTTCACGCGTTTTCGAAAAACTCTCCGATTTTTTTGACTACAAATTCCTGCTGTTCAACTTTAAGCTCGGGATAGACAGGTAATGCCAAGGTCTCGCGAGCGGCTCGTTCCGATTCGGGAAACTGTCCTTCGCGGTAACTAAGATACTCGAAACATTCCTGCATGTGGAGCGGTACCGGATAATAGACGTCGGTACCGATGTCGGCATCCACGAGGAACTTGCGGAGTTCGTCTCGAGCCTGCGGCACTCTGATCACGAACTGGTTGTAGATGTGCCGGCAGTTCTCACGTTCAAACGGCAGCTCGATCTGCTCGGTCAATCCCGCATCAGTGAAAAGGGCGCGATAACGGTCGGCATTTTCATTTCGCTTGCTGGTCCACGAATCAAGATACGGAAGCTTAACCCGCAAAACCGCGCCTTGGAAACCATCGAGACGCGAGTTCAGCCCGATCCATTTATGGTAATACCGCTCTTCGGAACCATGGACACGCAGTGCAAAAAGCTTGCGGGCGATCTCGGAGTCGTCGGTTGTCATGAAACCGCCATCGCCCATACCGCCGAGGTTCTTGGAAGGATAAAAACTAAAACATCCTACATCACTCATCGCACCGGCACGCACGCCGTTCTCTTCGGCGCCGATCGCCTGCGCCGCATCCTCGACGATCGGGATACCGTGTTTTTTCATCAGCGGATTCAGAGCCGTCATGTCGGCGCACTGACCATAGAGATGTACGGGTTGTATCGCCTTTGTGCGTTCGGTTATTGCGGCCTCGACCTGCGACACATCAAGGTTATAAGTTGCCGGATCGATATCGACAAACACAGGCCTCGCACCGAGACGCGTGATCGCGCTAACCGTCGCGAAAAAGCTGTACGGGGTAGTAATGACTTCGTCACCGGCTTCAACACCGACCGCCATTAGGGCGAGAAGCAACGCGTCGCTGCCGGAGGCGCACCCGATCGCATACTTGGTCCCGCAATACTCGGCCAACTCGTCTTCCAGAGCTTTTACTTCCCCGCCGAGAATGAACGCATTAGTGTCTAGGACGCGACCGAGCGCCGCTTCAATCTCGGGGCGCAGTGCAGTATTTTGTTCGGCGAGGTCGAGTAAAGGAACTTTCATGTACTTGCCACAGAGCACACAAAGACGATATGAAAAAGTCTCTGTGTGCTCTGGGGCTAGATTCTAACCAAATCGACGAGTATTTGCATTTTCGCCGCTTCTTTTTTAGCCTGAATTCAATGATCCGCGACAAGACTGCTCGCACCCTCGAGATAATCAAACGCCTGAAGAAAGCTTATCCGACAGCCCACTGCGCTGCTGAATCACACGAGCGCCTTCGAGCTTCTCGTCGCAACGATCCTCTCCGCACAGTGCACGGACGAACGCGTTAATATTGTGACTGCGAACCTATTTCGAAAATACCGGGGCCCGCGTGATTTCGCGGCGGCATCGCAGGAAGAATTGGAGCGCGACGTTCACTCGACGGGGTTCTTTCGAAACAAAGCTAAGAACATCCGCTCCGCTTCGCAGCGAATTCTCGACGAGTTCGGCGGCGAGGTGCCAAGTACGATGCCCGAGATCCTTTCGCTCGCTGGTGTCGCGAGGAAAACCGGGAACGTCGTTCTGGGAAATGCGTTTGGCATTGCATCCGGCGTCGTTGTCGACACTCACGTTTCCCGACTGTCGCAGCGCCTCGGGCTTACAAAAGAAAAAACACCTGAAAAGATCGAACTCGATCTTCAGACGCTTGTTCCAAAAAAGCACTGGGTTATTTTTTCACACTGGCTGATATTTCACGGCCGACAGATCTGCCAGGCGAGAAAACCAAAGTGCAGCGAATGTGTCCTGGCCGATCTGTGCCCGTCCCGTAAGCTGTTTGCGAATGGTGATGGGAAGTAAAAGAAGACGGGAGACGGGAGACGGAGACGGGAGACGGGAGACGGGAGACGGGAGACGGGAGACGGGAGACGGGAGATTGTCTCTTGTCTCTTGTCTCCCGTCTCCCGTCTCCAGTCTCCTGTCTTCCTCAATTGGCCGGCGCCGCTGGCATCTCGCCAGCCTTAAATCTCGGCAGCATTTCGTCACGCATCGCCAACTGATATACGGCAGCTGCGACAATGATCGCCGACCTCTTTACATCGTCTTCGATTATTCGCTCGTAGGTGTCAAGGTTTGTGTGCCATGTGTGAGTGAAGTACTCGATCGGGTCCTGATTGACGCTGATTCCAGGCAATCCTGCATTATTGAACGACGTATGGTCCGAGCCCCCGAGTCCGCGGCTCCTCGTAGCAGTTGAACCGATAAAACCAATATCGGTGAACGGCTCCCCAATGCCTTTTAGAACTGTTGCCGCCTCCGGCGGGCCGAACACCGAAAATCTTCGAGCCTGGCCGGTTCCCATATCAATGTTGAAGTATCCGGCAAACTTCGAGAAATTTGCCGTCGGTGCCTCGACCGATCCGAAATGCTTTTTCACATATGCCTGAGATCCAAGGAGCCCTTGCTCTTCTCCGCTCCAAAGAGCAACGCGAATCGTACGCCTTGGTGTGACGCCTATGACCTTTAATATTCGGGCAGCCTCCATCATGACCGCACATCCGATCGCATTATCGGTTGCTCCGGTCGCCGCGTGCCACGAATCGAGATGCCCACCCAGCATTACAACCTCATCCTTCTTGTCCGAACCGGGAATTTCGGCGACTACGTTATATGAAGTAACCCCTTCCGGAAAGAAACGATTTCGAATATCGAATTCCAGTGTGACGGGCGTATCCCCTTTGAGGAGTCTCGCGATCCGGCCGAAGTCTTCATTTCGAAGGATGACCGTCGGGAGCGTTACCTTAGGATCCGCATTACGATTTCCAAATGCCCGGATCTGACCATGTTCGCGTCCGGCGTCATTGATCCGGATCAAAGCTCCGCTCGCAATGAGAAACGCACCCAATTGCGTTCCGATCTCGCCAAAGCTTAGGACTCCGGGTTTGGCTGGGACGGGCGTTGGAGTAGAAGCCGGTGTCGGGGACGGTGTCGGAGACGGCGTCGGATTAGGATCAATACGCATAAGCGCCGGACTAAAATTCACCGGCACTACCCCGGGCTTGCCGACCAATACGATCTTTCCTTTGACTTGCTGACGGATGCTATCAAAGTATGATGTCAACTCGTCCTGCGTGGGCCGCTCAGGCAAAATTATTTGGAAGGCGTCCGCCGTTATTGCTCGATCGGTGCCCGGTGTCCATGCCAGCACCTCGAATACAAGAGAGTCGCGAACCGGCGCTGTAATAAATCCGGAAGCCCGATCAGTGACCCAGCCGGGGCTTCCGAAATCCCAAGGTTCGAGCGCCGCGTTCGCGAATCCCCATGACGTCATTTCCTTTGCCGCCCATTCGGCCGCAGCTTTATGATTCGGCGATCCCGTCAGTCGCGGGCCATAAATGTCGCTCAGATAGTGCATAGTACGCATTATCCTGGAATTCTCCATTCCTTCCCGTCGGATCTGAGCGTTTATGTCCGCCGTCTGGCCAAATGAGGCGATCGGCAAAACGATCGTGTACAGTAAAAATAACGCAATGACACTTGTTGATCTTTTCATCTTATTTCTTAAAAACGCGCGACTGGCTCTCAATATTTTCTTAACGGCGGCCTATTCATCGCTCTTCATTTTATATAACAGGAACGCATCCTCTCGCTCAATAAAGTGATGAACCGACAGAGAAGCGTGACAGGTTTTATTGTCGATCCGTCACGTGTCCGGTCACCTTTTGTCTCCACCTACCGTTGCGGCCACAAAAAGACCCCAGGCCATCCCGGGGTCTGCATCTTTTTCAAGCTGCCCGGTTAGAACTCCAACTTTCCGTCCGGCGTCAGCATTTTCCCGATCTTAAATTCAAGGACCTTAGGTATCAGCTTGCTGTAAGCGCTGGTGTTGTCCCGGAGTTCGTTCCCGAACATCAACCGTATCTCCTTATCCGACGCGGAAAAGAAGGGCACTCCTTTTTCATCGGTACGTTTGAAGAACAATACGGCGGAGTCTGATGCGTTCTTAGGCGGGGTAAACTCCGTCAGTTCCAAGCGTTCGTCCTTATCATTGGAGAGCCAGACCTTGCCCTTCAGGTCGTTGAGAGAAAATGAGTGAAACATTCCATCGCTCATCCCGACCGTCGAAGTGTCCCGCCATTTCGTGAGTGTCACGACATAAAAATCCTGGCATATCGCACAGCTGAGAAATTTCGCCGTCGACTCATCGAATTTTGCTTTGTCGTCCGCCGACATCTTGTCGTAACCCGCAGTAATCTGCTGCAAGCGGACCATTGCCTGGCGGACGGGAAGACCGGAATGCAAACGAATAATAATAGGAACTGGAACGTCCGGCCTAGTCTGCTTGCCTCTATCGGATCCGGACAGACGGGTGTCCGCCTGTTCTCGTCTTTGCTGCTGAATGGCCGCTTCGTCCAACCCGCGCTCGGATTGGTACTGAGTCGTCCATGGCGAATCCGAGACGATCTTGAGAGCTTCCTCCCGACTCCACTCTTTGTAAGGTTTTTGCAGGAACTTCTGGCCGTAGATCGGCGAACCGATCAATGCGATAAGAAAGGCGATTAATGGAACGTGTTTCATAAGGCTGAATTCTATTGGTAAGCGGCCTCTTGACCGGTTATCCGTCCAATAAGATCGTAATCCAACGCTTCCGTGATCTCAACATTATAAAGGGCTCCGACACGCGGCTCGAAATCCTCAGGCATGTCGTTGATCAGAATATGCCCGTCGATCTCCTGAGCCTGGCCCGGCAACCGCCCCTGAAAGAGGAGGTCGGATTCGGCAGACAGCCCTTCGAACAGAACCCTGTAGGTAGAACCGATCTTCGCCTTGTTAAGCTGCTTGCTTATCTTCGCCTGCTCTTTCATCAGCCGGTTGCGTCTCTGCTTCGCGATCTTCGGATCTACTTTGTTCGACAAATCGTACGCCGGTGTCCCCTCTTCGTCGGAGTAGGTAAACACGCCGAGATTGTCGAACCGGCAGTTACGAACGAACTCCATCAGCTCTTCGAAATCCTCAACCGTTTCGCCGGGAAAGCCTGTGATAAATGTTGTCCGGATAGCGATGCCGGGTACTTTTTCACGTACGCGTCTGATCAACTTTTCAAGCGAATCGCGCGTGCCGCCCCGCTTCATCAATTTCAGCACATTTCGCGATGCGTGCTGCAGAGGCATATCAAGATACTTTACCGCCTTTGGTGTTTCCGCGATCGCCGCGAGAAACGCGTCGGAGATGTGAGTCGGATACGCATACATCACGCGGACCCATTCGATGTCATCGATCTCGCCAAGTGCTCGGATCAACGCCGCGAGAGCATCGACCTCACCGAGATCTTCGCCGTATCGCGACGAGTCCTGCGCGATCAAAACAATTTCTTTGACGCCCTGCTTCGAAAGGTTGCGTGCTTCCTCAATGATCGAACCGAATCTTCTCGATCGAAATGACCCGCGCATCCCGGGGATCGAGCAAAACGCGCAGGGTCGATCGCAGCCCTCGGCGATCTTTATGAATGCGGTGTGTGATTCGGTGGCACGATAGCGGGGCGTATCAAAGTCATAAAGATACGTCGCGGTCTTGTTGCCGATCGGAGAAAGCGTTAATTGCGTCGCGTCGAACCTGTCGTCAGCCGCTTTCAGGATCTCGCCGACCTGAGAGGTGCCGATAAAGGCGTCGACGTCCGGCAGCTCCATCATCAGGTCGTCGCGATATCGTTCGACCAAACATCCCGCGACAATGACGCGTTTCGTCACGCCGTTCTCTTTCGAGCGCGTAGCATCGAGGATCGCGTCGATCGACTCCTGCTTCGCCGTCTCGATGAACCCGCATGTATTGACAACTACGGTATCGGCTTCTTCGGCGTTATTAGTTATCTCGTAGCCGGCCTGCTGGAGCGTACCCATCATCACTTCGCTGTCGACGAGGTTCTTTGGGCATCCAAGGCTGACAAATCCAACTTTCTTCATATAGAACGCAAACGCCAATTATAGTCGAATAGATGCGAAATCGGGCAGTCCACGAAGTCTTTTGTTTCGAGGGATCAAGAATTAGTTGCGTGAGAAATGCTCCCTTACTACCGTACCGACCGCATTAATACTCCATTAGGACAGTACCGACCGCACTAAAGAAGAAGCCCGCTCATTTCTGAACGGGCTTCCGGTTTAACTAGCGTGCCCATAGTTACTGAACTACTGCACATACCGCATATGCCATGAGCACAAGGCTTCGATTCCCGTTACCCGAGGCAGCATTAGTGCCAGATACGCTCCAGAGAGCGAGGACTGAGTCATAGTACGAGCTGTCAACCTGCATAAAAACCGGTAAAGCCGAACTGCCCGCAGGGACAGAGGTTGTGAAACCCCCTCCGATCACGGTTTTCCCCGCAGGACAACCAGCCGTCGCAGAACCCGACGTGCTCTTTAAGATCGTCGACGGAGTTCCCATGACATGCTGTAGCCCTGACATACCGGGAACTCCCTGCGGCCCTTGTGGTCCAGTTGGTCCAGTTGCTCCCGCAGGACCGGCTGGCCCTTGCGCCCCTGGCGCTGCCCGTTTCGCCCTGCGGCCCTTGTGGTCCGGTGGCTCCGGCAGGTCCTTGTGGTCCCGGAGGCCCCTGAGTGCAACAAGGGGTCAATGCTTCATTAACTGCTGAGACGGAACCATTGCTAGTTCTTCCGCCGATCGCATAGATGACTCCGTTAGCAGTGTGGGCTGCGAACCCCACACGGGGCGTCGGCAACGGAGGGCCGGTGCTCCACGTATTCGTCGCCGGATCGTATTTTTCAACGGTTCCGAGGACGGTGTCGTCCGCGTCAACGCCACCGATCGCGTAAAAAAGTCCACCGTTGACGGCCGCCCCGAACAAAGACCGCGCCGTAGGCATCGGAGCTTTTGTCGTCCACGTGTTTGTGCCCGGATCGTAAACCTCTACAACGGCAAGCTCGCCACTTGCGGTAAGCGCCGGATTCCAACCGCCGACCGCATACAAATGGCCGTTGAGAACTGCGGCGCCGATATCTTGCCGCCCGGTCGGCATAGACGCCGCGGTCGTCCAGGTATCCGTGGTCGGGTTGTAAACTTCGACCAGCGTGTACTTGATCGAGCCGCTCGTGTTCGTTCCTCCAATGGCGTAGATCAAACCGTTAAGTGCGACCACTGACAGATGACATCTCGGCGTCGGCATCGATGCCGCGGGTCGTCCACGAGTTGGTCGCCGGATCATAGGCTTCGTTGGCGTTTGTGCAGAAGCCGGACGGGTTGCCGCCGATAACGGTAAAGCTTGCCGCCAACCGCCGCCGCATTGGAGCTTCGCACAGATCGAGAGGTCGGCATCGGTGCCCTGGGAGTCCAAGTGTTAGTGGCGGGATCGTATGCTTCGTTGGAATTGTAAAAGGTCGGAAAGGCCGAACCTCCTATTGCATATAGCACCCCGTTGATCTCCCCGACGGTCAAGAACTCATCGCGACGTCGACATCGGCGCCTTCGGGCTCCAGGTGCCCATTGTCGCGCCGGCTGGCCCAGGTGGGCCCTGCGGACCGGTCGCTCCTGTCGCACCCGTTGGGCCGTTGTGGCGCCTGCCGGTCCCGCTGGCCCTGAAGGACCCGTCGGACCCGCAGGTCCTGCCGGCCCGCACGGACTTACACCAAAACCGGGGAAATCCGCCGTCGCCACTCCCGTGTTGTCGCCCTGGCCAAACGCACCGGTCGAGCAGGAGATGTCAAATAGCTGATTGCCTGAGATAGACACGCCGGCTATCAACTGTAGAGTGGCCAAGCGCCTGGACTCGAACCCCGTGGTTTCCGTTTCCGCTGATCGTCGTGTTTTGCACTCGCACCGTTGCGTTTTCTACGCGCGAACACACCGAATCCGGTGTTGTCGACGATGCGTATATCGTTGGCGGCAAGTCCGTTCAACTGCATATGCCCAGAGTTCATATGAATGGCCGCAAGCCCGCCACCGGAACTGTTGCCAGTCATCAGTACCCGATCCCCGATTACGATCACGCCGCCAAATTGCCGGATGCCGGTGAACGCGTTACCTGAAATTTCAATCGGCCCGCGAAGGTCAACGCTCGCGGTCATTCTCACGAGCAGGCCGGTGTTATTGTTTATCAGCTTCTTCGTACCGCCGTCGCCGCAGCAGAATTTTATCGTTCCGCCGGCTCCGTTGATACCCGTGCCGTTGTTCTGGATGATTCCCGCTCCTTGCCACACAAAGTTTCCACTACGCGCGAGCACACCGTTGCC
This sequence comes from uncultured Acidobacteriota bacterium, assembly GCA_963772405.1. Lineage (GTDB taxonomy): Bacteria > Acidobacteriota > Blastocatellia > Pyrinomonadales > Pyrinomonadaceae > OLB17. Next base: position 1,155,586 of record CAVYWT010000001.1, read on the forward strand.
ATTATTCTGGACAATTGAAGTTCCGGCTGAGAACGGCGCACTGTTCAGGGCGACCTCGGATGAGTGATCGACTCGAATTCCATTCCCGTTGTTTTCGATAGTCGAGTCGTTAATCACGCCGATCGAACCTGCGAAGAAGAACCCGGAGGCGTTATTATCGACGGTCACACGAGTAAACGTAACGGAAGTGCTGTAGAAGACGAGAAACCCGTCGGAGTTGTTAAGGCCCGAGAGACGCAGATCGCTGAAGTCTATCAGCTTCGAATTTGTAACAGCGAAGACCGCGCTCGATCCGGGCTGAACGATAGTTGTCGGACCAGCTCCAACAAATCTTAAGCCGGTCCTGTTGTTAACCTGAACGGCTCCCGCAAACGTGCCCGCCCCGATACTGACAGTATCGCCGTCGGCGGCTTTGTTCACTGCCGTCTGTATCGTTGCACACGGCATTGCAGGCGAATTGCAGGCGTTCGCATCGTTACCCGCAGTTGAAACATAGATCGTCGCACCGAACGCCGCGGGCACACCGATGACTATCATTGAAAGAACAAGGGTCAGCACGTTTTTCATTTTCAGTTCCTCCTAATCGAGTTGCAGCCAGGGCAAAACGCGATAAGTCGCAGATGCCGAAGATACCTTCGAAATTGTCTTGAATGGGTGTTTCTATCTGCTATAGCGAGAAAAATCGCTCAGTGGTATCATCGCCCTGAACTTTCTCCCTCCCGAAACAACGAATCTAAAATATGGCCACGATTCCGAAGGAGATTACTGGACTTCTGCTCCAATGGAGTGAGGGCGACAGTGCCGCGCTCGATCAATTGATCCCGCTCGTTTATCCGGAACTGCGGCGGATAGCTCGGCGCTATATGGGCCGGGAGAATGGCGAGCACACGCTGCAGACGTCCGCACTTATCAATGAGGCTTATCTGCGTTTGGTCGATCAGCACGCGGTCGAATGGAAGGACCGCGCACATTTTTTCGCCGTGTCGGCGCAGGTGATGCGACACATACTGATCGATCACGCTCGCCGGCATCGCTCGGGCAAGCGCGGAGCGGGAGCGACGCACATCGCCCTAGATGACGGCTGCGGTTATTATCCAGGAACGCGCGGCGGAGTTCGTCGCGCTCGATGGTGCGCTTGATCGGCTTGCCGAGGTCGACCAACGGAAGAGCCGTATCGTCGAGCTAAGGTTTTTCGGCGGGTTGACCGTCGACGAAACAGCTGAGGTGATGAAGCTTTCGCCGATCACGATCAAGCGGGAATGGCGCGCGGCGAGGGCGTGGCTGCTTCGAGAGATCGGCGGAGATTCCAACGGCGTCGTCAAATAGTCTGATCCATCGTATGAAGGTTTCTCGCTATCCAAATAGGACTCAAAAAAGATGTGGTTGCTTCGATGAACGCACCGGATTGGCAAGAAGTCGATAAAGTTTTTCAGGCCACAGTCGAGCTGGATGCCGTTCGACGTGCCGCCTTTCTGGATGTCGCCTGCGCAGAAGATCAGATGCTCCGAAGCGAGGTCGAATCGCTCCTCACCGCAGATTCTCAAGAGTGGAACCTCATCGATACTCCGGCGTTGGAGTCGGCTGCCGTTCTGCTCGACGACGCGGCGGTGCGACTAACGCCCGGCGACGAAGTTGGACATTACCAAATCCTCAGACTTGCCGGTACGGGCGGAATGGGCGAAGTCTATCTCGCCCGCGATCTGATATTGAATCGCAACATCGCGCTCAAGCTGCTGCCTTTTTACTACACGCAGAATGACGATCGCCTGCGTCGCTTTCAACGAGAAGCACAAGCCGTATCCGCCCTGAATCATCCAAACATCGTCACGATCTACGAGCTCGGACTGGTGAATGATCAGCAGTTCATCGCGACGGAGTTTATCGAGGGCGAGACGCTCCGGCAGCAAGTCGCACGCGGGCCGCTACCGCTTTCCGACGCGGTCGACATCGCGATCCAGATCGCGAGTGCGCTCGCCGCGGCTCACCAAGCCGGAATCGTGCATCGCGACGTCAAGCCCGAGAATATAATGCTGCGGCCCGATGGATACGTGAAGGTGCTCGATTTTGGCTTGGCCAAGCTAGCAGTACAGGCCGAACCTGAACGGAGCGACGAGCTCGACGAGGAACCGCTCGACATATCCTCCGGGATTCTTATGGGAACACTTCGGTATATGTCTCCCGAACAGGCCAGCGGTTCGGCCGTCGATGTGCGCAGCGACATTTTCAGTTTGGGGGTGGTGCTTTACGAGATGGTGGCCGGTCACCCTCCTTTCGAAAACAAAAACGCGGCAAAGCTAGTGGAATCTATTTTGAACGATGATCCGGCTTCGTTACCGGATACATCGGAGCAGGGACAGTCTAAACTTGCTGAAATAATCTCGAAAGCTCTGGAGAAGGATCCGAAAAGCCGCTATCAAGATGCGGGTAGCCTGCTGCTCGACCTGAAGCTTCTTAAGGACAAACTGGATGATGAGGCGAAGCTCTCCAGAGGCGCCGCGGCTGCGGCAGGCCTGCGATCGTTTAACGGTAAGACCGGCGCCGCCGTAATTCTGATCGCTCTCTTGTCCACGATTTTTCTGATAGGATTCGCCTTCAACAACTTTCTCCAGCAAACTTCGGCAGTTACACCCGACGATAGCAGTGCAGTTAGCCGCGGGAACTGGACAACGAAGGCTCCGATAGAATCTGCTCGCTACCATGTCGAACCGGCTGTCTTGAACGGCAAGCTCTACGCAGTCGGAGGCTGGAATGTATGCACTCCGTTTGCGATTTTGGAATCGTATGATCAGGGCCTCGACAGCTGGACACAACACGCGCCAATGAAAACGGCCCGAGGAGCTCATGGTGTCGGCGTACTGAACGGCTTGCTCTATGCCGTGGGCGGCAGCGTGGATTGCGGAGTGTACACCGCCAGCGTCGAGGCCTACGATCCGGCGACGAATACTTGGTCGACAAGATCTTCGCTTCCGATTGAGCGCTGCTGGGCATGTCGTGGCCGTTGCAAACGGAAAGCTCTACGCATTCGGGGGACAGACTGTTCGCGATAATAACACTTCCTTGAACATGGAGTACGATCCCATCGCCGACCGATGGACCGAGCGTGCGGCGGTGCCCACGGCTCGAAAGTCATCCGCAGTGGCGGTGCAGGACGAGATCATCTACGTCATCGGCGGGAGTTTCGGCCATCGTCCGTTGGCGACGGTCGAAGCCTACAATCCTCGCAGCGATACCTGGACTACTCGAACACCGATGCGCACCCCGCGAGCATTTCACTCGGCATCGGCAGTGGGAGGACTTATTTATGTGTTCGGCGGAAACGAAACCGATGAGGTCGAGGTTTACGATCCGGCTACGGATACTTGGGATGTGGCGGGGACAATGCCGGCACGCCGCTCTCAGTTTCACACCGTAACGCTTGGCGAGTCGATCTTTTACGTCGGCGGCTCCGACGGAGTGAATTATCTTTCAAGCACGATGGTGTTCACGCCCGTAGCCGTCTCGAAACAAGTCTCGGATAAATGTCCGAGCGTGCAAGAGACGAACAAAGCTTCGATGCCGACTAGGCGCGGTGGAATGGCGGTCGGTGAAATAGACGGGATCATCTATGTCGTCGGAGGTTATGACCCCGAGGCCGGTCATCTGGCAACTAACGAGGCCTATGATCCCGTCGCCGACGAATGGAGGATCAAATCCCCGATGCCGACAGCGAGAGAGGTGATGGGCACGAATACGGCGATCTCGGGCGGAAAGTTTTATGTGATCGGAGGCAATGCGAAGGGATATTGTAGCAGCGTAAACGAAGCTTATGATCCGGCGACCGATACGTGGGCTACTCGGGCGTCCATGCCCACTGCCAGGTGTCACGGAGCCGTCGTCGCGCTGAATGGGTTGATCTATGCGTTCGGGGGAACCAACACGAACGGCTCGATCCGCTATTCGGTTCTCGAGATCTATGATCCGTCGACGGACGAGTGGAAGACCGGTGCTCCAATGCCCACGAGCCGGCACTATATCGGCGCCGGCTCGGCGAACGGAATTATTTATGCCATCGGCGGGTGGAATCCCGCTCTGACTCAGGACGGAACGCTCGATGTGGTGGAGGCCTACGATCCGGCCCGGGATACCTGGACCACAATGACCTCCCTGCCGACGCCCCGAAACTTCCCGGCCGTCGGCGTTCTGGACGGCTTGCTCATAGTGGTCGGCGGCGAAAATGAAAAAACGGCCGTACTTACGGTGGACGCGTACGATCCGTCAGCCAATTCGTGGTCCACGATCGCAAGTTCATCAACACCACGAATCCACCATTCCAGTGTCACGGCAAACAATTCACTGTACGTCTTTGGTGGCCGAACTGCTCTCCACGTCAATGAGTCGACGAAAAATACCGTTGGCCTAACCTTATCGAGATGCTCTGGGGAATGATTGATCCGGCGTTGGTTGGAGATAGCTCGGCAAGGAACTCAGTCGTGACAATCGTCTGGAGCGGCAGGATCGTACTCACCCTGAAATCTTCGGTAGCAGTGTCAACAAAACAATAAAAAGCCCGCTCATTTCTGAGCGGGCTCTCTTAAATAATCCCGGCGACTACCTACTTTCCCACAACTGAAAGCTGCAGTATCATCGGCTCAAGCAGGCTTAACTACCGTGTTCGGGATGGGAACGGGTGTAACCCTGCCGACAATATCAGCGGGAAACTGTTTAGAATGATGAACTATGAATGCAGGGTGATGAATTTCCTACATCCTCAATTCATCATTCGATATTCATCATTCCAAATTTTTCAAATTTGCCGCTCACTACTTCAACTCAATAAACGCCGTGTGCATGCCGCCGTCGGAGAGCGTGGCCTTGATCTGCCAGATGCCCTTGCTGAGCGATGTTGTTGCCAAGTTGAAGTGCCACTCGCCCGTCGCAGCGTCGGTCAGGCGAAACTGGTTGCCGGTCGTCGCCGCGTCGGTCGGCGTCGCGTCAACGGGCGGATCGGACGTCGTAGAGTTGCTGAATTTGACGACCTGGATAGTGTGCACGCCGGTCGTGAGGGGCTGTCCGTCGCACGAAGCTAGCGTCATCTTCACCGGTACGGTGCTCTTTAGCCTGAATCCGCGAACCGGGTCGCCGTACGTCCCGCCCGTCGCGTCCGCACCGCCGATAGGCGAATGAAAGCCGCCGAAGCCGATCGAGCATAACGACAGCGTCGCGATATAGACCGCGTGCGTGCCGTCGCTGAAGTCCACCGCGAACACCGCCTGATGGTTGCTAAAGCCGCGCGGGCCAAAGCGCAATCCGCTCACCGTTTTGCCGCCAAGAGTATCGCCGGTGGCGACGATCTTCGACAGCTCGCCGCCGAAGTCCGTGTAAAGCCCTTTGTGTGTACCGCCGACACCGTCATTGCTGAAGCCTTCAAAGACAACCGTGCCGGGGTCGATCGCGAGGCTGCCGAAAGCGGTGAAATTGCCGATGCCCGCGGGCACCGCCGTGAAGAGATCGGCCACCTTGATCGGCGGCGGCTGCGGCTGGAGCACGTTGAGAGCCTTGTAAACCCCAACATTCACCAGATCAACTCCGGCGGCACCACCTACGAAAGCGACGTCATTGTTTTCCGACGCCAGCGCTTTGAAGAACGTGAAGTTGCCCAAGCCGCCCGGGATCGCGGTTGTTATATCGGCAACCGGGACGATCGGCGGCGGTGTGGGAAGCAGGATGTCGACTATATAGATGCCCTGCTGGTCGTCGATCCCGGCGCCGAAAAAGACGGCGTAACGGCCGCTGATGTTCGGTGCGACGGGGTTAGGCGGCACGATGGGCGGCGGGATTGGCTGAAAGCCGCTGAAGTTGCCGGAGCCGCCAGCCACCTCGGTGTTCGTGTCGACGATGGGCGATATCGGCGGCGGTATCGGGACCATGTTGGCGAGGTAAAGGCCCTGCTGACTGTCAGATCCGCTGCCGATGAAGACCATCGAATCGCCGCTGACGGACGGGTCGAATTGAAGGCTTGTGAAGTTGCCGATGCCGCCGGGGATCGGCGTGTTCAGGTTGGCGAGCACTCTGCAGGAATCGACCGGGGATGTCCTGAAATAGACTCCTTGTTGCCCGCCCGTGCCCGTGCCGAGAAAGGCCACCGCGTCGCCGCTGATCGTTGGCGCCCCGGCGAACCCCGTGAAGTTACCTGTGCCGCCCGGGATCGCCGTGAAGAGATCGGCGACTCTGGTCGGATTAGGCGGGACGGTCGGATTTGGCGGGACAAAGCGGTAAACACCCTGCTGCCCGCCCATTCCCGTCCCCACAAGCGCGACGTTCCCGGCGTCGATCGACGGCGCGAATGGAAAGCTCGTGAAGGCGCCGGTTCCTTCCGGGATCGCCGTTGAGCTACTGGCGGCAAGACCGAAAGTGACAAAGAGTGAAGGCACCGGAGGCGCGGCGGCCACCCGCTTCGCCGCCGGCGGCAGCGGCCCGAATGCGAGCAGATTTACCAGCAAGAATGCGGCCAGCAACCGGCTCAGAAACCTAAAACGTCTATTCATATTACTTCGACGAACCATGATCTAATCCTCCTTTTGCGAAAATCCCTTATTTTGCATCGGGCAGCCGCAACAGCTTGCGAAGGCGAGGCCTGAATCCAATTCGTTCTTCCCGTTCGGGTACCCGCGGCAGTTCCTCTGGTTCGAAAGCAAGGGACACCTCGGCGGCGACGGCCAGCAATTCGTCAACGCGAGCCGCGTCACTCCCGGCATCCGCAGCGGTGCGGAGGCTGTATCTGATGACTTCTATCCGACGGATCTGTTTCAACATGTGCCTCTCTGTTTTGTGGCAAGTACTCCACTCCGCGCATATAATGCAGTTACAGTTTCTGCTCTACGCCGCCATGGCTTCCGACTTTAATGTCAATGCACACGGGAGATTAACCGGAACGAATGTAGTTTGTAACGAAAGTTATTCGAAAGTTTGCGGAAAATTGTGCGAAACTTTTAGCAAATAGCCATTTACTGATGTGTAGCCGACGGAATTTTTACCGCGCACAAACGGGATAGCCACAATGTCGACCGTTGACGATAATGACCGAATCCATCTGTTCGACGATCTGACGCTCGACCTCGCGCGCGGCTGTGTAACGAGATCAGGCGAGGCGATCCATCTGCGGCCGCGAACCTACGAAGTTCTCGCATACCTGGTTGAAAACCGCGGTCACCTCATTAGTAAAGACAAACTGATCGAGGATGTCTGGCAAAGCCGCGCAGTCACCGACGGTTCTCTTGGCAAATGCATCGAGGAGCTGCGGGGTGCTCTGGGCGAAGGGGCAAAGCAGTACCTTCGCAACGTGAGGGGCCGCGGTTACATTCTCGATACAGACATTGGACGCCGTACGGAAATCGGCATGGCCGGCTTCATGGACCAGATCGATCTCGTGCGGGTCACTATTGAGGAACGTGAGCAAGTCACGAACGTAACGTCGGCGTTTCCTGCGAACGGAAGCCCGCATTCGCGCGGATATGGACGATCAGTTCTCGTCGCGATGGGCCTCATGATTATTTTCGGTTCGGCGATCGCGGTCGGCCTTTATTTGTTCCGATCGCAACGTGATCCGGCAGCGATCGTACCGTTCAATGAAATAGTAACGCGTCGTCTGACTACTTCGGGCGCGAATCACGCATGCAGCCATATCGCCGGACGGCAAGTACGTGGCGAATACAGTGACAGACGCCGGCGGTAGCAGCGTTTGGATAAAACATGTCGATGCGCCGAGCAACGTGCGGATTGCAGGACCCGAGGTTACCGAATATGTCTCGGTTCGATTTTCACCGGATGGACGGAGCGTTTACTACATAGCTCTTGATCACGACAAAGGCGAAAGTACGCTTTATCGGGTACCCGCACTGGGGGGGGCGTCAAGCGTTGTCGCGGGTAACATTTACCCGATAGCATTTTCCCCGGAAGGCAACCGAATCGCTTTCATGAGGATGCGGCGGTCCGAAAGTCACATCGTGATCGCGAATGCCGATGGCACGGAGGAGCGCGTTCTGGCGACGCGGCATAAACCGGATTTTTTTGAGGGGGAATGGAACGTGCCGGCGTGGTCTCCCGACGGAGCGACCCTTGCTTGCCCTGTACGGCTCAACGACCAAGGTGGCTATTACGAAACGATCATCGGTGTAAACACGCTTGACGGAACCCAGTTCTCGCTTACACTCGAACGCTGGAACTACGTCGGGCAGGCGGTTTGGTTAGATAACGGACGCGGATTGTTGCTTTCTGCGAGCCGGGAAGCGGGTTCACCTATGCAAGTGTGGCACGTCAGTTTGCCTGACGGCTCGGCCACGCGGATCACCAACGATCTGAATAATTATTACGACCTCAGTCTTACTGCCGACTCAAGCCGCGTGACAGCGGTGCAGGTTCATCGGATCTCAAGCATATGGGTCGCTCCGAACGCGGATGCGTCTCGCGCCAAGCGGATCGCTTCCGAAGTCGGATTTCTGGATATGCTTGCATGGACACCGGGGGGACGGGTTGTTTATCGTTCGAGTGCCGGCGGCGGCTCGGACATATGGACCATTAACTCAGACGGCTCAGACGCCAGACAGCTGACGGTGGGAGCTCAGGCGAGCCGAGGACTGACGGTTTCGCCCGATGGTCGCTACATAATTTTCGTATCGGACCGCTCCGGTCACTTTAATCTTTGGCGCGTGGACACCGATGGCGGCAATCTCAGGCAGTTGACAGCCGGCGAGGGTGAGTTCTATCCGCAGTGCTCACCCGACAGCAAGTGGGTGGTTTTCCAGAGCGGTGAAGTTGATCCGCGTGCGTGGAAGGTCCCGATCGACGGAGGTGAGCCAGTTCAGTTAATCACGACGCGAGCGACCCGCCCGGTCGTTAGTCCCGACGGAAAGATGATAGCCTACTCGTATCTCGACGTTGAGCTCGACGAACCCCGTTGGGGTATTGGCATGGTTCCATTCACAGGAGGTCGACGTCTTCAACGATTCGATTTCCCGCCAACGGTGATCTACCGAAACGTCCGATGGTCACCAAACGGTCGATCGATCGCCTTCGCTAATAATCAGGACGGCCTCTCGGACGTTTGGCTCCAACCGCTTGACGGTCGGGAGCCAGAGCGACTAACCGATTTTAGGGGAGAACCGATCCTCGCCTTTGACTGGTCACGCGACGGGCTTCAACTCGCACTTGTCCGGGGCGTGAGAACCAGCGACGTAGTGCAAATAGAACAAAGGTTAAAGTAAGCTCTAACCTATGCCGACCGAGAACATTCCAGGTTTACATGATCATGAACAAAAAGCCCGCTCATTTCTGAGCGGGCTTTTTTAATATAATCCCGGCGACTTCCTACTTTCCCACAACTGAAAGCTGCAGTATCATCGGCTCAAGCAGGCTTAACTACCGTGTTCGGGATGGGAACGGGTGTGACCCTACCGATACAATCACCGGAAAACTGAGGTGAAGCAGTTATCGTCGTGCGTCAGTCCTAAAACCTCGCATATCGCGGCCAACCTGGCGGTCAGCTCTGCTCCAAAATACTTTAAAGATCAGATCTTGATGATCTGACAACTGAATACATGCAGTTTACTTACTACGAGTTGCTTTACATAAATTTGCTTGTCAACAAATTTTATGGTCAAGCCTTGGGACAATTAGTACTGGTCAACTAAGTACATTACTGCACTTACATCTCCAGCCTATCAACGTGGTGGTCTTCCACGAGTCTCACTGGCAAAACTAATCTTAGGTCTGGCTTCACGCTTAGATGCATTCAGCGTTTATCCATGCTCCACATAGCTACCGTGCGATACCGCTGGCGCGATAACACGTACACTAGAGGTGGATCCATCCCGGTCCTCTCGTACTAAGGACAGATTCCTTCAATTCTGCTACGCCCACACCAGATAGGGACCGAACTGTCTCGCGACGTTCTGAACCCAGCTCACGTACCACTTTAATCGGCGAACAGCCGAACCCTTGGGACCTTCTTCAGCCCCAGGATGTGATGAGCCGACATCGAGGTGCCAAACCCTGCCGTCGATGTGAACTCTTGGGCAGGATCAGCCTGTTATCCCCGGCGTACCTTTTATCCGTTGAGCGACGGCACTTCCATAAGCGACCGCCGGATCACTAACTCCTACTTTCGTACCTGCTCGACGTGTATGTCTCGCAGTTAAGCTGGCTTATGCGTTTACACTCTACGGCTGATTTCCAAACAGCCTGAGCCAACCTTCGAGCGCCTCCGTTACTCTTTAGGAGGCGACCGCCCCAGTCAAACTACCCGCCTGATAATGTCCCTGAGCCGGATTACGGCTCGAGGTTAGAGTCCAAACAAATGAAGGGTGGTATCTCACACTGTGGCTCCGCCAAGCCCAAAAGCCTGACATCAAAGCCTCCCACCTATGCTGCGCATCATTTGCCCGAAATCACTATCAAGTTGTAGTCAAGGTGCACGGGGTCTTTCCGTCTAGATGCGGGAAACCGGCATCTTCACCGGTACTACAAGTTCGCTGTGTCCCTCGTTAAGACAGCTTTCAGATCGTTACGCCATTCGTGCAGGTCGGAACTTACCCGACAAGGAATTTCGCTACCTTAGGACCGTTATAGTTACGGCCGCCATTCACTGGGGCTTCAATTCGCAGCTTCGGCTTGCTCCTAACCACTCCTTTTAACCTTCCAGCATTGGGCAGGCGTCAGCCCCCATACGTTGTCTTTACAACTTTGCGGAGACCTGTGTTTTTGTTAAACAGTCGCCTGAAACATTTCTCTGCGACCGTGTTCTTGGTGAACACGGCTATCCTTCTCCCGAAGTTACGGATACATTTTGCCGAGTTCCTGAACGAGGGTTCTCACAAGCACCTTAGAATTCTCATCCCACCTACCTGTGTCGGTTTGCGGTACTGCCAGTGGAGTATGTATAGATGAACGGGAATTTTCTTGGCAACTGGGGTCATCAACTTGTTCCGAACCCGAAGGTTCGTACTTTCGTCCGTGTATTTAGCCTTGTGTCGCCCGGATTTGCCTAAGCGACGGCCTATTTACTTCAACAGCATCCATCAGGCTGTCTTGACTACCCTGTTGCGTCAACCCACATCACATACCCATGGTTCCGGAATATTAACCGGATTTCCATCGACTACGCCTCTCGGCCTCGCCTTAGGTACAGACTAACCCTGCGGCAGATTAACTTGACGCAGGAAACCTTAGGTTTTCGGTGCGTATGGTTCTCACATACGTTATCGCTACTAATGCCGACAAAGTCTTTTCTGATTGCTCCAACGGACCTTACGGAACCGCTTCACAGCTACAGAATGCTCGCCTACCATGAATAAATTCATCCAAAGCTTCGGTGGATAGTTTAAGCCCCGTTATATTGTCGGTGCAGGGCTACTTGACCAGTGAGCTATTACGCTTTCTTTAAAGGATTGCTGCTTCTAAGCAAACCTCCTGGCTGTCAGTGCTTCCCCACTTCCTTTTCCACTTAACTATCACTTCGGGACCTTAGCTGTTGGTCTGGGTTCTTTCCCTCTCGACTACGAATCTTAGCACCCGCAGTCTGACTCCCGGACAGTCATTTATGGCATTCAGAGTTTGATTGAATTCGGTAACCTTGTGAGGCCCCTAGTCCAGTCAGTGCTTTACCACCACAATGATAAATCCGAGGCTATCCCTAAAGATATTTCGGCGAGAACGAGCTATCACGGAATTTGATTAGCCTTTCACCCCCAGGCACAGGTCATCCAAAAAGTTTTCAACCTTAACTGGTTCGGACCTCCACGTGGTGTTACCCACGCTTCATCCTGCCCATGCCTAGATCATCCCGTTTCACGTCCAGATACCACAGACTAAACGCCCTATTAAGACTCGCTTTCGCTTCGGCTCAATTATCATTTAACCTTGCCTGTGACATCTACTAGCCG